>CAWGEV010000007.1:0-804041 GCA_963821705.1 uncultured Solirubrobacterales bacterium
AACGCCAGCGCAGGTACGACTTCCTTCTGGACCTGATCTGGGAGGCCCCGCACGGATCGGTGAGTCTCTCGCTGCTTTGCAGCAAAGCGGCGCTTTTCGGCCCAAATCGCTAATCCCGACTAATCGACTAGAGACCAATTGGGGACCAATTTCGCTCTCCGGCGAAATTGGTCCCCGCGGAATTCGACGCTTTGCAGGAGCTTCTTAGTGGGCCGGGGAGGACTCGAACCACCGACCTACGGATTATGAGTCCGCTGCTCTGACCAGCTGAGCTACCGGCCCTGGTGCGGCCAGTGTATGGGCGGGGTCCGTCGCCGGATCTGGGCGCTCGGGATAGATTCGAGGCGTGGAGCGGGAGAACGGCGAGCCCGAGCAGACCTTCACGATGCCGCTGCTCGGCATGTTCTACGGCTCGCTGGTGGTCGTGCTGCTGGTCGCGTTCCTCAACTCGCGCTGGGCCCGGTCCCTCGACAACGAGGTCGCGGCGCCGGCCAGGACGCTGATCGCGGCGCCGGTGATCATCGCCGGGGTGGTCGTGTTCGGGGCGTGCATGGTCGCGCTGCTCGCGCCCGTCTACCGTCGGCCCGCTCTGCGGATCGCGGAGATCGCAGCGTGGCTGATCCCGGCCTGGCTGGTGATGGGCGCGATGGTGCTCGGGGCGATCTCCTTCGCCCTCCACCACGCCGGCTGACGTCAACGGGCGCGTCGGCGCCCCCGCGGATCACTCCTTGAGGGCTTCGAGCGACTCGCCCACTGACGACGGCTCGGCGACGCCCTCGGCGGCGGCCTCCGCACCTTCGTTGAAGGCGCTGGCCGCGGTCACGAGGGTGGCGGCGGCGCCGGGCTTGATGGCGCCGGTCTCCTTGCAGCCGGCGAGGAACACCTCGATCTCGCGGGCGAGGTCCGCGAGCCGGTTCTGGCCGACGACGAGTGCGGCGCCCCTCAGGCCGTGGACCTCGACGCGGAGCTCCTCGAGGCGATCGGGGTCCTTGTCCCCGGAGGCGGCGAGCTCCTCCAGCCCGGTGATGATCGTCGGGGTGCGGCGGTCGGCCTCGGTCGCCAGCATGCGGAGCAGTTCGGGGTCCCCCACGCGGCTAGTTCTACCCGCTCGGGCCGGACGGCGCAGCCTGAGGGGTCAGCCGGCCACCTTCTGGACCGCGGCCTGGAGCTCCTGGACGCTGAAGGGGCCCTGGAGGACGGCGCTGACGTGGCCGGAGCGGTCGATCACGTAGGCCCACGGCTCGGTGTTCTGATGGAAGGCGACCATCTGGGGCCGGGGTCCGTCCTGGATGCGGTTGTTGTTGTAGATCTCCTGGTGGATGAATGCGACCTTGTCGCCGAACTCCGACTTCACCTGCTCGGTGATGTCGGTGACCGGCCCGCAGACGCGGCTCTGGCAGAGAGCAGGGGTTGCGAAGAGGAGGACGATGGGCTTCTTGCCGAGCACGTTCGCGAAGTCGTCGTTGTGCATGTCGTCGGGCGGGATGCGGGTGTCGATCTGGGAGATCGAGGACACCTCGCCCGCGGTGAGCGTGTGGATGGCCGGCGGCCTCTGGCCCACCTGCGGCATGGGGTAGTCGCCGACCGGGCTCGGCGAGGGAAGGAGGCTGTACTGGTAGGAGCCCCCTTTCTTGATCAGGGCGGCGAACTCCCACGGCCCGGGCTGGTTGAAGGGGATGTCGGAGACGTAGGCGACCTGCGCCGCCGCCGGGTCCTCGGAGGTCGTCTTGGCCTGGAAGGATGGCTTGGTGGTGAGGTCCTCGATGCGCGCCGGGAAGGGTCCGGTCGCCTGGCCGTCCACGCCGCGGCCGGGGGCCGCGTAGAGGGCGACCGTGGCGTCGGTGATCTGGTCGCGGCCGGGAGTGAAGACGCCGAAGGGGAAGCGGTTCGTGCCGAGGTGGAAGAAGGCAGCGGCGGGTGCGACGACCGGGCCCTGCCCCCCGCTCGCGGACTGAACGATCTGGCGGAGGGTCTTCCCGTTGGCCGAGGGGAACTCGGAGGCCGCGGGGGCCGGCTTGCTGCGGCTGCCGGTGCCGTTGTCCGAGCTGCCGCAGCCGGCGACGAGGGCGACTGCGAGGAGCGCGGCGGCGACTGTGAGGGGCTTCCGTGACAGGGGCGGCATCGTAGTCGGACCCCATATAGGGTGGCGGCCCCGGTTAGCGACACCTAAGTGCGCGCCCGGCGCGACTCACCCGAGGAGGAGAAATTGGCGGAGAAGGCGGCCCTGATCACTGGAGGCTCGAGCGGGATCGGGCTGGCGATCGCGCGTGCGCTCGGGGAGGACGGCTACGGGATCACGGTCTCGGCGCGGCGGCCGGACAAGCTGGAGGCGGCGGCGGAGGATCTGCGCTCCGGCGGCCTGGAGGTGCAGAGCGTGGCCGCGAACATGGCCGACGAGGAGAACCTGAGGGCGCTGGTCGCGGCGCACAAGGAGAAGTACGGGCGGCTGGACGTGCTGATCAACAACGCCGGGGTCGGGATCGGCGAGGCGATGGACTCGCTGACGACGAAGTACGTCGACATGCAGCTGGGGGTGAATCTGCGCGCGGTGGTCCTGATGACCCGGGAGTGCCTGCCGCTGCTCAAGGACGCCGGCGCCGAGCACGGCAAGGCGCTGCTGGTCAACACCGCGTCGATCTCGGGCAAGGCGGGGCAGCCCTGGCTGAGCGTGTATTCGGCGACGAAAGCGGCGGTGATCGGCTTCTCGCAGGCGACGCAGAAGGAGATCGCGGGCTCCGGGGTCCAGGTCACGGCCTTCGCGCCCGCTTTCGTGGACACACCGATGACCGAGTTCGTCAAGCAGCAGGTGTCGGCCGAGGCGATGATCCGGCCCGAGGACATCGCGGAGGCGGTGCGGTTCCTGCTGCGCACCTCGCCGAACTGCCTGGTGCCCGAGATCGTCTTCCTGCGCCCCGGGGACACGATGGACACGCCCGAGCTGGGTTGAGCTAGGGCGACTCCGGTTGAACCGACGCCGGTGGACGCCAGATCCGGGCGCCCTTCCGCAGGCCCGCGCGGGAGCCGGTGAACCAGGCGATCTGGCGCAGTAGGTCGAACCAGGCGTCCTCGAGCCATCGGTTCTCGCCGCGCCCGCGCGCCCGCTCCCGGAGCACGATTGCCAGGCCGCGGCCGGTGCGGGTGATCTCGCGGAAGTGCGTCGGCTTGATGGGCTCGCCACCGAGCGCCTCGTACTTGCGGGCGACCAGGCCGGCGCCGTAGGCCCAGCCGAGCTGCTGGCGGAAGAAGCCGAGCTGGGTGGAGCGGTTCCGGTGGCGGGCGGTGGCGTTCTCCGCGTAGGCGAGGCGGCGGCCGCTGCGCTCCTGGAAGCGGAGGCCGAGTTCGACGTCCTGGGCGCGGGTCATGTGGGGGTCGAAGGGGCCGATCCGCTCGATGACCTCGCGGCGGTAGGCAGCGTTGGCGGTGATCGGGTAGGCCGGGTTGGAGTTGAAGGCGAAGCGCTGCCAGTTGCCGAGGAGCCGGGCGGCCTGGCGCTCCGCCGGGGTGGTCGACGGGACGTGCTGGAGGTCGCCGCCCACGCTCCCGACCTCCGGGTCCTCGAAGGGGCGGACCAGCTCGGTGAGCCATTGGGGCTCGACCAGGCAGTCCGCGTCGACGAAGGCGAGGATCTCGCCGGTGCTGTCGGCGATGCCGCGGTTGCGGGCGTTGGAGACGCCGCGCTTCGGCTCGTGGAGGTAGCGGACCGGTCGCGGCTTGATCAGCGCTGCCGTCTCGTCCGTGGAGCCGTTGTCCACGACCAGGATCTCGCGGCGATCCGGCGGGTAGTCCGTGGCGAGGATCGCGTCCAAGCAGCCGGCGATGGCCGACTCCCCGTTCCGGACGGGGACGATCACGGATACGGATAGGTGGAAGGGCGGCACGTGCGGAAGTTAGCCGCGGCGGCCGGGTGTCGCTGGGGAGGGGCGCGGCGCTAGGCGTCGGTGCGCTGGAGCTCGGCCTCGGCGCGCTCGAGCTCGGCGGACCAGGCCTCGGTGGAGTCAGGGGTGCCGTGCTCCTCGTAGGCCGTGGTGAGGACCTCCTCGACGGAGATCTCGGAGGTCTGGCGGGCCTCGGCCGCGGCCAGGCGGCGGCGGGTGGCCTGGACGTCGCGGACCTCCTCGGCGAGGGGGCGCTCGGGGAGCGGCTCGGAGCCGGGGGCGCCGTCGCGGATCAGGGCCATCTCGAGGTAGTTCTCGAGGGTGCGGACCTCGCGGCGGGAGGCGCGGCGGGGCTTGCGCTGGTTGGCGCCGGTGAAGGCGTCCCAGGCGCGGGCGAAGGTGCCGAAGTTGGTGCGGCCGCCGTTGCGGTGGGCCGCCAGCATCGGGCAGACGCCGCCGCGCCTGTCCACGTAGGCGCCGACGATGACCCGGTTCGAGCGGATGCCGCGGAGCATCGCCTGCTTGGTGCGGGTGGGCATCGCGTTGACCGAGTTGCGCAGACGTTGGGCGTTGTTCCGTCGCTTGGCCATGGTGTGAGGGTGCGCCGCAGGCGCAACCCGATTCGTGAAGGGATACCGGGTACCCCGTAGGGTCCGCGCAATGGGCCGTTCAGATGCACGACTGCGGCTGCTCGTGGCCGCGTTCGGGGACCCGGGTCATGCGTTTCCGGCGATTGCGCTCGCGCGGGAGCTCGGACGGCGGGGACACGATGTGCTGATCGAGACCTGGGAGCGCTGGCGGGAGGCGGTCGAGGGCGAGGGGCTGGCGTTCACCGGCGCGCAGGAATACACGGTCTATCCGCCGCCGGCCCCGGACACGCCGGACGGGCAGACGGCCGCGGCCGCCGCGCGGGCGCTGGCGCGGTTGATGGAGGGGTTCGAGCCCGACCTGGTGGTGAGCGACATCCTCACCCTGGCGCCGACGCTCGCCGCGGAGGTGGCCGGGGTGCCGCATGCGACCTTGATTCCGCACGTCTATCCGGTGCAGCAGCCGGGGATGCCGCTCTATTCGCTCGGGCTGCGGCCGCCGCGGACCGCGGTCGGGCGGCTCGGATGGCGGGCGACGGGGCCGCTGCTGGGGATGGGTCTGCGGCGGGGACGGGACGAGCTCAACGAGACCAGGGCGCGGCTGGGATTGTCACCGCTCGACCGGTTCCACGGTGGGATCAGCGAGTTGCTGGCGATCGTGGGGACGTTCCCGCAGCTGGAGTATCCGAGGGAGTGGCCGGGGAACGTGCGGGTGACGGGTCCGTTGTTCTTCGAGTTGCCGGGCGAGGAGGTGGGGATTCCGGAGGGCGATGGGCCGCTGGTGCTGATCGCGCCGAGCACCGCGCAGGATCCGGAGTGCGAGCTGGTTCGGGTCGCGCTGCAGGCGCTCGCCGATGAGCCGGTGCGGGTTCTGGCGACGACGAACCGGCACAGGCCGGAGCGGCCGATCGAGGTGCCGGACAACGCGACACTGGTCGACTGGGTGCTCTACTCGCAGGTGATGCCGGCCGCGGACGTGGTGATCTGCCACGGGGGGCACGGGACGGTGGCGCGGGCGCTGGCGGCGGGGAAGCCGCTGCTGGTTTGTCCGTCGGTGGGCGACATGGGCGAGAACGCGGCTCGGGTGGCGTGGTCCGGGACCGGGCTCTCAGTTCCGAGGCGGCTGCTGTCGCGCCGGGCCGTCAGGCTGGCAACCCGGCGACTGCTGGGCGAGGAACCGTTCCGTGCCAAGGCCGGGGCGATTGCAGGGTGGTCTGATGACCGCCACGGCGCTATAGCCGCCGCGCGCCTGGTCGAGGCTGCAGCGGTCGGACCCACCCGACTAGCACCTCCCCTTCTACAATGACCCCACGCGGCGGCCAGGCTTTTCGAACGGTCGCACTTTTGGTCCCCCGTGATGTAACGGCAGCATCCTTCCCTGTTAAGGAAGTCGTCCTGGTTCGAATCCAGGCGGGGGAGCTAGATTGGAACTAGGTCCACGAGGAGCTTTGCTCGGTACTGATCCGAGCCCCATTCAACTTTCGCATGGCAGTTCGCGCAGAGCAGGACGCATTTCGCCGCCTCCTCCCGCAGCTTGTCGATCGATCTGGTCAGGCCTCGCATCGCCAGGCCAAAGGACTTCTTGCTGGGATCCAGATGATGAAACTGCAACGCGCCGGCGAACTCGTCGTATCCACACATCTGGCAGCGCCCACCTGCCTCTGCCACGAGCCGAAGCTTTGCCCTCCGGCGCCAACGGATAACAGCCTCGCGACGGCATTGGCAACACCTGTAGGCACCGCGACCCTCCAGGATGAACTCAGTCCGCCCGTGATGTCGACACTCGAGTTCGACTCGCTTGAGTCCCAGCTCACGAGCACGTCGCGCCTCAGCGCGGCGTTCAAGAGATCGAAGCGGCCAGAGATCGTTCTTGATCAACCAGTGCCGGACGCTCGACCTGTTGCGATCAAGCTGGCGAGCCATTTCGTGAAGCGAGAGCCGATCCTTGATCATGCGCTCCAGGATTCCCCGGTCGATGGGGGCCTTGCTGATGTATTTCAATCCGACGGGCTTCAGTCCATGCTTCTTCAGGTGGTAGCTGATTGTCGACGGGTTGCGGCCGACTCGCCTCCCGATCTGCTCCAGAGACAGCCCCTCGGCCAGATACCCCTCCAGTTCCTCCTTGGTCATTTGCACGCATTTTCCAGCGTGCGCCGGATGGAGCGGCCAGAAAAGCCCTGTAAATCGACGACTTTTTGCGCGGGACACGCGCCTGAGTGTGCCGAAGGTTGAAAGCTCGCGCTAGCTGAGCACGCCCGCGTGCGCGATCCGTTCGGTCAGGGCCGCGCGCTCCTGCGAGAGACGGGTGCTGACCTCGTAGTCCCCCGCCCCCTGCGCGGCCGAGATCCCGTCCTCCAGCCGCTGCAGCTCCAGCAGGTCGAAGTTGAGCTCCATCGCCCCCTCCGACGCGGGCTCGCTCTCCGCCCTCATCACCAGCTCCGTGACCAGCGAGGTCAACTGCGCGTCCTCCCGCGGCAGTCCCGCCAGCGGATCCTCCAGGTGACCCCGCAGCCAGGCGAGCGCCGGCTTCCCGCTCGTCGAGAGATGCTCGTCCGTCAGCTGATCGACGAACCTCCGCCCCGCCCCCGGGTCCGCGATGCACATTGCCAGCAGCGCCCGCTCCCGCGTCTCCCGCGGGGTCAGCGAAACCGCCACCGGCTTCGGCGCCCTCGTTTCGCCGCTGCTCTGAGGCTCCGACCCGGGCTCCGGCGCCGAGCGAACCCGCGCCAGCACCAGGCTCGGATCGGTATCGAGCCGGTCGGCCACCTTCCTCACCAGCTCGTCGAACCCCAGCGCCGTCTCCCCCATCACCTTCAGCACCGGCGCGACTTCCCCCAGCACCCTCTCCCGCCCCGCCAGCGACCCCAGCTCCCCCCGCCCCAGCGCGATGTCGACCCTGAAGCTCGGCAGATCCACCGCCGCCTCGACCAGCTCCATGAACCGCTCGGCCGACCCCTCCTGCAGCATGTCGGCCGGGTCCTCCCCCTCCGGCATCGCGGCGACCCGCAGCTCCAGGCTCTTCCCCCCGGCCACCTTCTGCGCCCTGATCATCGCGTCCGCCCCGGCCCGGTCCGCATCCAGCGCCAGCACCACCGCGTCGGTCAATCCGGCCAGCATCGACACCTGCTCGGGCGTGATCGCGGTCCCCATGATCGCCACCGTCTCCTCGACCCCCACCTGGTGCAGCGCCAGCACGTCGGTATAGCCCTCCACGACGATCGCCCGCCGCGCCTTGGCGATCGGCCCCCGCGCCCGGTCGATCCCGTAGAGCGTGTGGCTCTTCCGATAGAGCTCGCCCTCGGGCGAGTTCAGGTACTTCGGCTTCGAGTCCGCCATCAGCGCCCGCGCCCCGAAGCCGAGCACGCGGCCCCTCTGGTCCCGGATCGGGAACGTGACCCGGTTCCGGAACCGGTCGTAGTGACCGCCCTGCCGCCCCTTCTGGATCAGCCCCGCGGCCAGCAGCTCATCCAGCCGAACGCCGGCCCGCTGGCTGCCGGTCAGCACCTGGTCCCACGCGCTCGGCGCCATCCCGACGCCGAACCGCCTCAGCACGTCCTCGCTCAGGCCCCGCCCCTCGAGATACTTCCGCGCCCTCTCCGCCTTCGGCGCCTCCCACAGATACCGCTCGTAGAACTTCGCGGTCCGCTCGAGCAGCTCCCACAGCCGCGCCTTCCGCCGCCGCCGCTCCTCCGCCTGCGGATCCTCGTTCTCCCTCTGCACCTCCACCCCGTACCGCTCCGCCAGCGACTCGACCGCCTCGGGGAACGTCAGCCCCTCCTTCTCCTCCACGAACCGGAACACGTCCCCGCTCGCCTCGCAGCCGAAGCAGTAATACAGCTTGTCCCTGGGGTTGACCTTGAACGACGGCGTCCGCTCCTCGTGGAACGGGCAGTTGCCCCAGAAGTCCTGGCCCCGCTGCTGCAGGTCGGTGTACGCCGAGACGATCTCGACGATGTCCGCGGCCTCCTTGACGCGGTCCTTGCTCTCGGCGGTGAACTTCGCCATCAACCCAATCTATTTGGCCGCGGCCAGCCGCTCGTACGTCGAGAGGCAGAAACGGTCGGTCATTCCGGCGAGATAGTCGGTCACCCTCTGCACCGGCCCGGCCTCGGGATCGGTGGCCGGCACCTCGTCCAGATGCGCCAGGTAGTGGTCGAACAGCGTCCGCAGCGCGACCCGGGCCTGATCCTGCTCGGCCCTCGCCTCCTGGCCCAGGTAGACGCGGTCGAACATGAACTTCCGCAGCCGCAGCATCGCCCCTCCGACCTCCTCGCTCTGCGCGATGTCCCCCTCGGCCCGCGACCGCTCGACCATGTCCTGCACCAGCCGGTCGATCCGCAGCGCCCCGGTCTCCCCCAGCAGCTCGATCTGATCGGCGGGCAGGTCGCCCTCCGAGATGATCCCCGCGCGCAGCGCATCGTCGATGTCGTGATTGATGTACGCGACCCGGTCCACGATCCGCACCACCCGTCCCTCCAGCGTGACCGGCTTGTCGGGGCCGGTGTGGTTGAGGATCCCGTCGCGGACCGGCTCGGTCAGGTTGAGCCCGCGGCCGTCCCCTGCCAGCGTGTCCACCACCCGCAGCGAGTGCTCGTTGTGCCGGAACCGCATCCCGTGCTCCCGGAGCGCCTCGTCGAGCGACCTCCTCCCCGATGTGCCCGAACGGCGGATGCCCCAGGTCGTGTCCCAGCCCGATCGCCTCGGTCAGATCCTCGTTCAGTCCGAGCGCCCTGCCCACGGTCCGCGAGATGAAGCACGCCTCCAGCGTGTGGGTCAGCCGGGTCCGGTAGTGATCGCCCTCCGGGGCCACGAACACCTGCGTCTTGTGCTTGAGACGCCGGAACGCCTTCGAGTGCACGATCCGGTCGCGGTCGCGCTGGAACGGCGTCCGCACCGGGCTGTCCTCCTCCGGCTCGCGCCGGCGCGCCGGATACGACGGCGTCGCCCGGTCCCAGAGATACTCGGCCTCCCAGGAGCGGACCCGCGCCTCGAAGGTCTCGGTGTTCGTGGTCACGCTCCGATGTTCGCATTCGGCGCGGCACCATCGCGGTGACGCGGTCCGAACTGATTCGAAATAGGCTGCGCTTCGTGGCAGAGACGGCACTGATCACCGGCGCCTCCGCCGGCATCGGCGAGCAGTTCGCCCGCCAGCTCGCGGCCCGCGGCTACGACCTGATCCTCGTCGCGCGCCGCAAGGACCGGCTCGAACAGCTCGCCGGGCAGCTGCCCGGGACGACCCACGTGATCGATCTCGATCTCGGCTCCGACGCGGCCAAGCTCCCGGACAAGGTGGCGAAGCTGGACGTCGAAGTCGACCTCCTCGTCAACAACGCCGGCTTCGGCCTCCGCGGTCGCTTCGCGGAGCTCTCTCCGGAGCGGCAGGCCGAGATGGTCCGCGTCAACTGCGAGGCGGTCGTCGTCCTCACGGCCGCGTTCCTCCCGGGCATGATCGAGCGCCGCCGCGGCGGAGTGATCACCGTCGCCTCCACCGCCGGCGCCCAGCCGCTCCCCTACGAGGCGACGTACGGCGCCACGAAGGCGTTCGCGACCAATCTCACGGAGGCCCTCCACGCCGAGCTGAGAGGCAGCGGAGTGAAGGCGCTGGCGGTCAACCCCGGCCCCGTTCCCACCGAGTGGCAGCAGGTCGCCGGGTACGAGGAGGCCGGCGGCGAGATGATGCCGGGCGCGATCGAGGCCGAGCAGGTGGTCCGCGAGGCTCTCCAGGCCTACGACCGCGGCAGCCGCGCGATCGTCCCCGGCCGCTTCTTCCGCAACTTCATGCGCGTCAACGGCACCACCCCGCGCGGGATCCGCGTCCGCGTCGCCGAGCGCATGTACCGGCCCAAGCAGCACCGCTAGCTGGGTCTGCGCCCTCCCAAACGTCGAGCAAGCCCGGTCACGAATCTGCGCAAAGCGCGGAAGAAGCGCGTGAAATCGACGGGCTGCATCAGACCCTTCATGCTGTGCTGGTCTCCAGAATCAAGGTCACGCCGGGAGTCCTACCCCTTCTTGCCGAGAAGCTCCATAGGCCTCTATGACGCTAACCCGGCGAATCCCCATCCGGATCGGGGTTGCCGACCCATTCCGCATCGGGGAAGACCACCGAGTGGCGAGAGCGCCTCCGCGCGAGGAAGGGAGTGGCCGCTAGGCGGCTGCGCGCAGGTGCACGTGCGCGTGGTGCTCGAGCGTCTCGGTGATCGCCCGGTCCGCCTGCGCCGCGACGCCCCGCTCCGCCGGCGGAGCCTCGGAGAGCGGGCGGGCCAGCGCGTCGACCATGAACCGGTGCGCCTCCTCGCTCAGCGGGAAGCCGCCCCCCTCGCAGCTCGCGCAGACCACGCCGCCGGCCGAGCCGGAGAAGGCCGCCAGGTGATCGGCCTCGCCGCAGCTGGCGCAGCTCGCCAACTCGGGTGAGAACCCGGCCGCCAGCGCCAGCTTGAGCCGGAAGGCGAGGGCGGATCCGGGCGCGCTCGCCGTCACCGGATCGGCATCGAGCAGCCCCAGGTAGTTGCAGAGCAGGTTGTAGGCCGCCTGGTTCGGCTCGCCGGAGTCGAGCAGCCGGAGGACCGCGTCGCAGGCGCGGCCGGCGGCCCCCAGCGCCGGCCCGTTCGAGCGCAGCGTCCCATGGCCATCGACCGTCGACGCGCCGGTCACCGTGAACAGGTCCCCCCGCCCCTCATATAGGACGAGGTCGAGCCTGAAGAACGGCTCCAGCCGCCCGCCGAACCGGGACTTCGGCCGCCGCGATCCTTTGGCGATCGCCCCGATCCTCCCCCGCGTGGCGGAGTACAGATGCACGACGCGGTCGGCCTCGCCGTAGCGGATGCTCCGCAGCACGACGGCCTCCGTCTTGAAGCTTCCGGGCATGGCCCACTGACGTTGCCGCAGGGCCCGGACAGACCCGCCTCGCTTCAGGGCGCGGCCTGGCGAACCGCGTCGCGGATCGCCGCGGCCGTGACCGTCGCCGCCGCCACACCGACCTGCATCCCGCCGTACTCGCGAAGCTCGCCCGTTCCGAACGCGAGGACAAAGGCGACGTCCCCGTCCACCGGGGTGAAGGTCGGGTCCACGGCGCGCGCGATCCCGCCGGTCGCCGCCCGCGCAACCATCCCGCAGTCGCGCTTCGAGAGAGAGGCATCCGTGCAGATGCAGACGAGCGTCGTGTTCCCCTCGGGCGCCTTGAAGTCCGGGGCTCGCTCCATCTCCACCAGGGCGTCGGCGCCACGGACCATCTCGCCGTCGTCACCCCTCGGGCCGGCGAGCACCGAGCCATCCTCCGCTACAACGTCGCCGGCAGCGTTGACCGCAGCAACAGCCGCCACCGTCTCCCCGGCACCCGTCCTCACGGCCGCGTAGCCCACGCCGCCGGGCGATCCGCGCTCGCGCCCCAGCACCTTGGCGACCGTCGCGCCGCACCCAACCCCGACGGCACCTCGCTCCGGCACGCCGCCGGCCGCGTCCTCGCACGCCGCGTATCCCTGATCCGGCCCCGGACGCGCCTTCGGATCGCCGCTGGCCAGGTCGTAGATCACCGCGGTCGGGACCAGCGGCACCCGGCCCGCTGGGGTCCAGTACCCCATCTCGTGCTCCTCGAGCCAGCGGACCACGCCATCGGCCGCGGCCAGGCCGAAGGCGCTGCCCCCCGTGAGCAGGATCGCGCTCGCCTCCTCCGAGCGGGAGAGCGGATTGAGAGTGTCGGTCTCGCGCGTGCCCGGGCCGCCGCCGTGAATGCAGACCCCACCCCGGGTCCCGGGCGGTGGAACCACCACCGTGCAGCCGGTCAAACCGACCGGATCCGACCAGTGCCCCACCGAGAACCCCTCCGGCAGCGCGACCGGCTCGCTCACCGCGTCCCAGCCTTCCGCGTCGCTCGCTTCGCCCGCCGTCGCGGCCGGCGACGCAGCCGCTCCTGGCAGTTGGGGCAGAAGTACGTGGAGCGGCCGGTGACCACGATCCGCTGGATCACGCCGCCGTCGTCCCGCAGGCAGCCCTCCCCCTCGCGGGTGTGCACCAGGAACTCATCCTGCATCGAACCCCGCTCGCCGCGGGCGTCGAGGTAGTCGTCGAGGCTGGCGCCGCCGTTCTCGAGCCCCGCCTCGAGCGCGCCGACGATCCCCTCGACCAGCCGCTCGGCGTGCTCGAGCTTCATGGACCCCGCCGGCGAGAGCGGGTGGAGCCGCGCCCGCCAGAGCGCCTCGTCCGCGTAGATGTTCCCGATCCCCGCCACCCGGGACTGCGTGAGCAGGAACGACTTGAGCGGCGCCTTCCGGTCCTTCGCCAGCTCGAGCAGCCGCTCGGGCGTGAGCTCACCGGAGAGCGGCTCCACGCCGAGCCGCGAGGAGAAGAACTCGTCGAGCTGATCCCCGGCGTCCAGAACCACCGCCTGCCCGAAGCGCCGCACGTCGGTGAACACCAGCGCCCGCCCATCGTCGAGCTCGAACCGAGCCCTGACGTGGCTCGGCTCGGGAGCTGGCTCGTAGAGCCGCGCGCCCCCCAGGCGGTCGTTCTTCATCAGATCGGCCGTCTCCCCGTGATCCGAGTCGCGAAGCAGCAAGTTCCCGGTCATCCGGAGGTGCATCGCGAGGGTCCGGCCACCATCCAGTCCGATCAGCAGGTATTTGCCCCGGCGCGCCACCGTGGTGACGACGCGACCCGCGACCGCCCTCTCGACCGACTCGGGAGGCTCAGGGCGCGTCAGCCGCCCGTCGAGGACCTCCGCCGAGACGATCCGCTTTCCGACCAGCTCCGGCTCGAGCTGGCGACGGACCGTCTCCACCTCGGGCAACTCGGGCATACACGCAGGCTAGTGAGGCAGATGGGCCCTCGGGTGCGCCTTGAAGTACGCCTCCTTGAGCTCCTCGCCGGAGAGGTGCGTGTAGAGCTGGGTGGTCGAGAGATCCGCGTGACCGAGCATCTCCTGGACCGAGCGCAGGTCGCAGCCGCCGGAGAGCAGGTGCGTGGCGAACGAGTGCCGCAGCGTGTGTGGGCTCATCCGGTTCCCCAGGCCGGCGGCCTCGGCATGGCGCAGGACGATCTTGTAGAGACCCTGCCGGGTCAGCGGCCCGCCGCGGAAGTTCAGGAAGAGCTTGCGCTCGTCGGGCGAGCGGACCAGCTGCGGCCGCCCCGATCGCAGGTAGACCCGGACGGCGGCGATCGCCTTGCCGCCCACCGGCACGAGTCGCTCCTTCGAGCCCTTGCCGCGGGCCCGGACGATCCCGTGATCGAGGTCGACGTCCGAGATCTCCAGCGTGATCGTCTCCGAGGCCCGCAGTCCCGACGCGTACATCAGCTCGAGGAGCGCCCGGTCGCGGAGGGTCACCTGATCATCGCCGCGCGGCTGCGCCAGCAGACGCTGGACCTCGGAGTAGCTCAAGACCTCGGGAAGCTTCCTGCCGCGCCGCGGGGTCTCCAGTCGCGCCGCGGGATCGTCATCGACGGCCTCCTCGCGGCGCAGGTGCCGATAGAAGGAGCGCAGGCAGGCCGCTTTGCGGTTGACGGTGGCCGTCGAGCACGGGGCGCGGCCGCTGCCGTCGCCCTGGGCCAGGTCGGCGAGGAAGTCCGATAGGTCGCTCGGCTCCGCGTCCGTCGCATCCCGGTCGCGCTCGGCCAGGAAGCGGCCGAACTGGAGCAGATCCGTGCGGTAGGCCGCGAGCGTGTTCCGCGAGAGGCCGCGCTCGAATTCGAGATGCGCGAGGAAGTCGAGGACCAACGCCTCGTAGCGCTCGGAGGGCCCTCCGCCGCGAGCGGCCCGGTCCGGGCCGCCCTGGCGTACGGGCACAGCTGTCGCCATACGCAGTACTTCACCGCGCAGCCGCGTCTCCCTGCCTAGACCAGCTCCTTCAGCATCAGCAGGCCGATCACGGACTTCGCGTCCTCGCAGCGCGCGATCGCGCCGTCGAGCTCTTCCAGCGGCACCTCGACCACCTCGATCCGCTCCCCGGGCGTGGGCTTGCTCGGCACGTCGTAGAGCTCGGTGGCGAGATAGAGCCAGACGCGCTCATTGGAGAATCCGGGGCTCGTGTAGAACCGCTTGAGCTCGCGCCAGTCCCCGGCCGACTTGCCGATCTCCTCGCCCAGCTCCCGCTGCGCGCACTCGAGCGGCGTCTCCCCCTCGACGTCGAGCTTGCCCGCGGGCAGCTCGAGCAGGGCCGGTTCCTCGACCGCCTCCCGCGGCTGCTCGACCATGTACAGGACCCGGCCGTCGTGCGGGATCACGCAGACCGCGCCCGGATGGACCACCACCTGCCGGATCGCCCGGCTCCCGTCCGCGTACTGGAAGGTCTCCATGCGGACCGACGCGATCGGCCCGCGATGTACGAGCTTGCCCCCCACCTTCTTCAGGCGCTCGTCGCTCACGTGACGCTCTCCGCCAGCGCAGAGGCCGCCAGCCCGTCGCCGGCGGCGAGAGCCGCCGCGAAGAACAACCTGTCCTCCGCCGGGCCGCGACCCATGTGCTCCGAGGAGAGCCCGCTCTGCGCGTATTCCTCGACGGGCGCATCGCGCGGCCACACCTCGTGGCGCTCCCCGCACGCGTGCCGGAGCTCGTCGGCCGCACCATTCAGGCCGATCCGCGGCCACGGCGACCCGTTCTCCAACGGGGCAGGAACGCGGACGTTCCCGAGCAGCATTCGCAGCACGGTCGCCGTGTGGTGACTCAGCCCCCGGTGGCGGGCTCGCGGGTCGCCGCTCGACATCCGGGGGGCGATCAGCGTCTCGAGCCCGAGAATCAGCGCGGCGTGCGCGGTGTCGAGCGCGGCCATCCCACCGTGGCCCAGCTCGGACGCCGAGCCGGCGATTCCCGGCCCGGGTCCGGCGATCACCGCCTGCCAGCCGAGCGAGCCGGCCGCGGCGCGCAGGGCCCCGATCACAGTGAGCGCCTCGGCGTCTCCGCCGTACGTGGGCCCCGCCGTGACGTGGCCGCAGAGGAGGTCCGTCCTCCGCAGATCCCCGACGTCCTCCGAGAGCGCGCCGGGCAGCGCGCCGCCAGGCGTCTGGATGTAGCCCACCCGCAGGTCGGGCGCGGCGCGGCGCGCGGCCCAGACCGCGGGCGCGAGCTGCCCGTGGAGCGAGAGCACCAGGACGGGGATCCGGCGCCGGGGAGGCTCGGCCTCGTCGCCGGGCGCGCCTTCCGCCTCCTCCCGGGACTCGACCGGGTCGACCGGATGCTGGAGCGAGCTGTAGTTCAGCTTCATCGCGGTTGCGCTCCCGGCGCCGGGAGCGTTCAAACCCCGGGTCAGGTTGACGTGCACGACGTCGAAGCCGCCCGAGCCCAGACCCAGGTCGGCGGCCTCGGTGTTGACGATCACCTCGTCGCCCTCGAGGACGGCGCCGACCAGCGACTCGTCGGCCCATGCCGCCCGCTCCTCGTCGCCGATCCGGACCCTAAGTGGATCTCCCTGCGTGACGACCCCCCGCCGAAGCTTCAGCAACGCCTACCCCCCGCCGCCCGACGGGGCCGCCACCCTCGCGGCCTCCTCGATGGCCGCCTCGCACACGGACAGCATCTCCACGATCGCGGCTTCGGTGACCAGCTCCTCGGGGGTGTGGTTCGCCTCGGTCCCGTTCGCCAGCAGCACCGCCTCGTAGCCGGAGGCGACCAGGGCGCTGGCGTCGCTGCCGCCGCCCGTCGCGACCAGCTTCGGCTCGTGGCCGCTGCGCCTCAGCGCCTCGGACGCGATCGCGACCCCCTCGGACTTCGGGTCGAGGCGATAGCCGCGGAACATCTCGATCACCAGGGCGTCGACGTCGCACCCATGCTCTCCGGCGGCCCAGGTGCAGGCATCGACCATCTGCCCGATGGTCGCCGCCGCCCGCTCTCCGTCGACGCTCCGGGCCTCTCCGAGTATCCGGCAGTGGCCCGCCACCACGTTCGAGGCGGTCCCGCCTTCGATGATCCCGACGTTGGCGGTGGTCTCCTCGTCGAGCCGGCCCAGCTTCATCTCCGCCACAGCCGCGGCCGCCGCAGCGATCGCGCTGTGACCGTCCTCCGGGTTGATCCCGGCGTGCGCCTCCTGGCCCGTGAACTCGCCGATCAGCCTCTTGTATGTAGGGGCGGCGACGATCACCTCGCCGATCGGGGTCGCGTGGTCAAGCACGAAGCCGAACGGGGCCCGCAGGGAGGAGACGTCGAGCTCCTTGGCGCCGCGCAAACCGTCCTCCTCCGCGACGGTGAAGACCAGCTCCAGCCCCACGTGCCCGGGCTCCGAGACGTGCCGGGCGGCCAGCTCCATCAGCACCGTCACCGCCGCCTTGTTGTCGGCGCCGAGGATCGTGTCGCCGCGGCTGCGGAAGGTGCCGTCCTCGCGCAACACCTCGATCGGCCCATCGTGCGGCACGGTGTCGAGGTGGGCGAAGAACGAGATCCAGCCATCGCCGCGGCCGGGCACCCGGGCGATCAGGTTGCCGGCGCCGGCCCGCGCCGGGGCCGCCGAAGCGTCCTCCGCGACGTCGACACCCAGCCCGCGGAGCTCGTCGAGGACCGCGTCGGCGACCTCGCGCTCCTCGCCGGTCGGGCTCGCGATCTCACAGAGGTGGGCGAATCGGTCGAGCATCCGCTGGTCCTCCGCAGTCACAGCGCGACAGGCTAGTCAGCACGACACGGCTCCGCCACCCGCGTTGATACAAACGCCCGGTGACGCGCCGGCCCCCACAAGCCGAGACCCCCATCCCCCGCTACTCGGATGCGCCTTCGAGCGCCTGGGACGCGCGCCTCGAGATCATCATCGCCGTTGCGCTCGGCCTGGCCGCGATCTTCACCGCGGGGGCCGTCTACCTCAACGAGCACCAGGACCACGAGGCCACGCTCGAGTTCCATCATTCGACGCACGAGCTCGTCCGCGGCGCCTCGGTGGGGCTCCGCACTCCGGCGGGGCGGGCTCATGAGCTCACGGCCCAGCGCTTCAGCGACGAGGCCGAGAGCCACCAGGAGAAGGCGGCCAATTACACACTGGCGGAGGTGATCCTCGCCACCTCTCTCTTCCTCTTCGGGGTAGCGGGCATCAGCAACCGATGGCGGATCAAGGTCGGCGCGGTCTTCACCGCGACCGGGGTGTTCCTGGTGGCGCTGGTGGTGCTGGCGACCGTCTAGACCGTGCGGCGGACGCTGACGTCCTCGGCCTCCTCCGCCGCGGCCTCGGCCTCCGCGGCCGGCTCGGCCGCCGCCGGGCGGTCGGCGGCGCGCTTGGCGGCGGCGCCGACGAACTCTCGGAAGAGCGGCTCCGGGCGGGTGGGGCGCGAGTTGAACTCGGGATGGAACTGAGAGGCGACGAAGAACGGGTGACCCGGAAGCTCGATCACCTCGACCAGGCGGTCGTCCGGCGAGGTGCCGCTCGCCACCAGGCCCTCCTCCTCGAGCCGCTTGCGGAGCATGTTGTTGACCTCATAGCGGTGGCGGTGGCGCTTGTAGATGACCGGTTCGCCGAAGATCTCCCGGGCCTGCGTCTCCTCGTGGAGCTTCACCGGATCGGCGCCCAGCCTCATCGTGCCGCCGAGGTCGGAGACCTCCTTCTGCTCGGGGAGCAGGTCGACCACCGGGTACGGCGTCTCGGGATCGAACTCGGCGGAGTTGGCGCCGTCCATCCCGCAGACGTGACGGGCGAACTCGACCACGGCGATCTGCATCCCGAGGCAGATCCCCAGGTACGGGATTCCCCTCTCGCGGGCGATCCTGGCGGCCTCGACCTTGCCCTCGATCCCGCGCTCGCCGAAGCCGCCGGGGATCAGGATGCCGTCGACGCCCTCGAGCTCCGCCTCATCGATCTCCTCGGCGGAGACCAGCTCCGTCTCGACCTGGACGCCGTGATGCCAGCCACCGTGGGTGAGGGCCTCGATCACCGACTTGTAGGCGTCCTCGAGCTGGACGTACTTGCCGACCAGGGCGATCTTGACCTTGCGCTCGCGCGACCCGTCGGCGCGCTTGATCAGCTCCTCCCACTCGCTCAGGTCCGGCGCCTCCGACTCCATCCCGAAGTGGTCGAGGATCTGGTCGTCCATCCCCTCGGCCCGCAACACGAGCGGGACCTTGTAGACGTTGTCGACGTCACGGGCGGAGATGACGGCGTCCTCGGGGAGGCTCGCGAAGAGCGCGATCTTGCGGCGGATGTCCCGGTCGAGCCCCTGCTCGGAGCGGCAGAGCAGCGCGTGGGGCTGGATCCCGATCCGGCGGAGCTCGTTGACCGAGTGCTGGGTCGGCTTGGTCTTCATCTCACCGGCGTGCCCCACGTAGGGCACGAGCGTCAGGTGGACGAACATGCAGCGCTTCGGGCCGAGGTCGGTGTAGAGCTGGCGGATCGCCTCGAGGAAGGGCAGCGACTCGATGTCGCCGACAGTCCCGCCGATCTCCGTGATCACGAAGTCGACCGCCTGCGACTCGGCGACGATCAGGATCCGGTTCTTGATCTCGTCGGTGATGTGGGGGATCACCTGGACGGTGGCCCCGAGATAGTCGCCGCGGCGCTCCCGGCGGATCACGGAGTTGTAGACGCCGCCGGCCGTGAAGTTCGAGGCGCGCGAGGTGTTCTCGTCGGTGAAGCGCTCGTAGTGCCCGAGGTCGAGGTCGGTCTCCGCGCCGTCCTCGGTGACGAAGACCTCGCCGTGCTGGAACGGGCTCATCGTCCCAGGGTCGACGTTGATGTAGGGGTCGAGCTTCTGAAGCTGGACGCGGAAGCCGCGGGAGACGAGAAGGCGGCCGAGTGAGGCGGAGGCGATGCCCTTACCGAGGGACGAGACGACACCGCCGGTCACGAACAGAAATCGGGTGTCCCCTGGCTTCGGTTGGCTCAATTGCCTCTGCCGATCGAGTCTAGTCGCTCCAGGAGCGGAACTCGGCCCATCGCCACGGTGATCGAGCGAAATTCCCCATAGAGCGAGATCGCGATCAGGCCGGCGAACGTCGCGTAGGTCGCGACCGGCTCCAGGGTCGTCACCAGTGCCACGCCCATCACCGCCCCGATCAGGCTCGCCCCGCTGTCGCCGAGCATCGCCCGCTCGCGCAGGGTGAGCCACGCCCCCGCCGAGATGACCACGACGAACGGCGCCAGCAGCTCGAGCGGCGCCAGGGTCGTCCCCGCGGCGCAGACCGCCGCGAGCACGAGCCAGAGCGCCTTCTCCGCCCTGCCGGGCCGGAGGTCCAGGATGTTCCCGAGGTGCGTGGCGAGGACGAGCACGCCCACCGTGGCAAGCTGCTCCGGCCCCTGGGCCAGGCCCGAGGTGGCGTAGAGGGCGAGCGTGATCGTGCCGGCCGCCTTGAGCGCGCCCGTCGAGGGCCGCCCGCCCAGCACGGCGACACCGTGCCCGCGGAGGCCGCGGGGCGAGCCCTCGTCGGCGAGCAGATCGTCCGCCAGGCCGAGCATCCAGACCCCGCCCAGATAGACGAGCCATCGCCCCAGCCCCGGCTCGAGCACGCCATCGAGGACCAGCGCCACCGGCAGCAGGAGCGCGCCGAGCGGATACGCCACCCGCCTGCCCCTGTAGTTCAGCCGTGCCGGCATCCAGCCGCTAGCGGGCCGGGTAGAGGTGGCTGACGCCCTTCGCATCCACCAGGGTCTCGCCGAGCCGCAGGCGGGTCAGGAAGGTGGAGGACATGCCTCCCCGGCGGCGCTCCAGGAACTCCACCAGGTTGAAATGGGCCCCGACGCTGACGATCAGCTCCGCGCCCTTCTCGAAGGCGAGCAGCATGGCGACGTCCTGGCTCGTCCCGGCGGAGGGAACGACTGTGTGCGCGAGACCGAGCCGGCGAAGGCGCTCGGAGCCGGGCGCATCCCCGTTCGGGTACGCGTGGACGATCAGCTCGGCCCCCAACCTGAGCGCGGCCTCGCCGGCGGAGTCCATGTCGCCGAGGATCACGTCGGGCACGAGCCCCTCGCCGACGATCGCGTCGGCGCCGCCGTCGACGCCGACCAGAACCGGGTTGACGTCCTCGATGTACGAGCGCAGCGCACGCAGGTCCCGAACGTGGTCGGTTCCGCGCACGACGATCAGCACGTGCCGGTCGCGAAAGCGCGTCCGGGTCTCCGGCAGGTCGATGGTGCCGAACAGCAGGCCGCCCTCCTCGCGGAGGTGAGCCATCGTGTTCTCGGTGAAGTCGTGGAGCGCGCGGTCGATCCGGCGGCGCTGGTCGTCGAGGCTCCGAGAGAGCTCGTCCGCCCGCCGCACCCTGCCCTCGGCGACCAGCCGGTCGCCGGAGAGGATCCGCCCGCCGTCGACCTCGAGCGGGTCCCCATCCGCGATCCGCTCGAACAGCTCCTCGCCGGCGTCGATCAGGCGCACGCCCGCCCGGACGAGGGTGAGCGGACCGGTGTTCGGATAGGTGCCATCCGAGGACGGGGCCGCGTTGAGCGTCGCGCGCACTCCGCAGGCGGCAAGCTCCTCGGCGGCGATCCGGTCGAGGTTGCGATGGTCGATCACGGCGACGTCGCCGGGCCCGAGCCGCTTCACCAGCTCCTTCGTTCGCCGCCCGAGACGTGCCGTCCCCCGGATGGCGGTGGCGGTGGCGATCGCCATCGCCAGACTCTATGCGCTCGGTTAGCCGGGTCGCTCCGCTCGGCCGACCCCGACGAGCCGTTACAGCTTAGGCGACACCGAGCAGCTCCATGGCATGGCTGCTGGCGGCGGCATCGCCGCGCTCCCCGCCCAGCATGCGGACGATCTCGGCGACCAGGTCGTCCCCGTCCACCCGCTCGACCGTGGCGATCGCCTGGCCGCCGTCGACGTCCTTGTCGATCCGGAAGTGGCATTGCGCCAGCGAGGCGACCTGCGGGAGGTGTGTGATGCAAATGACCTGGCGCTCCGAGCCGAGGCCGCGCAGCCTCTCCCCGACGGCGTTGGCGGTGTTGCCCCCGATGCCCGCGTCGATCTCGTCGAAGACGAAAGTCGCGGCGCCCCCTCTCGCCCCCTGGCCGGCCAGGGCCAACATCACCCGCGAGAGCTCGCCGCCCGAGGCGGCGTCGCGCAGCGGCGATACGGGCATCCCGGGGTTGGTGGCGACCCGGAAGGTGACGCGCTCCTGGCCGAGCGGGCCGAAGCCCTCCGTGTGGGGCTCCAGGGCCACCTCGAGCCTGGCGCCGCTCATCGCCAGCTGGTCGAGCTCCGCGGCGACGCGCTTCTCGAGCCGCCGTGCCGAGGTGGCTCGCTTCTCGCTGAGCTGGGCGGCGAGATCGGTCCTCCTCCGCTGCGCCCGGTTGAGCTCGGCCTCGAGCCGATCGCTGCGCTCCCCCGCCCCCTCGATCGTCTCGATCTCCACCCGGCAGTGCTCAGCGTGGGCGAGGACCGACTCGATCGAGCCGCCGTGCTTGCGCTTCAGCCGGTCCAAGACGTCGAGGCGCTCCTCGACCTGCTCGAGGCGACCAGGCTCGGCCTCGATTCCCTCGGCGTACCCTCGCAGCTCGCCGGCCAGCTCCTGGAGCTCCACTCGCAGCCCCCTGGCGGCCTCGGCGAGCTTGTCGAGCACAGGGTCGACGCCCTCCCGGGCGGCCAGGGCCGCCTCGGCCGATCCCATCGTCTCGGCCGCCCCGCCTTCGTCGCCATCGCCCGTGACCGCCGCGAGCGCCTCGACGGCCGCCCCGCGCAGCGACTCGGCGTGGCGCAGCCGGTCCCGGTCAGCCGCCAGCTCGGACTCCTCCTCGGCGTCGGGCTTCGCCGCCTCGATCTCGTCGAGCTCGAAGCGCAGCAGGTCGAGGTCGCGCGCCTGGGCCCCCTCCCGCTCGTGGATCCGCTCGAGCTCATCCTCGAGGCGCAGCGCCTCCAGGTGCGCTTCCCTGTAGGCGCGGCGCCGGTCGAGGTGGCGCTCGCCCGCGAAGCCGTCGAGGGTCTCGAGCTGGGCTCTCGCCAGGGTCAGCTTGCGGTGCTCGTGCTGTCCGTAGAAGGCGAGCAGGCGCGCACCGAGTGCCTGCAGATCCGGGGCGGAGGCCGAGCGCCCGCCGAGAAAGGCGCTGGTCCTGCCGTTCGCCGAGACGCGCCGGCCGATGACCAGTTCCGAGCTTCCCTCCGGGAGACGCTCCGCGATCTCCGCCAACTCGGGCTCGTCGAGCAGGCCATCCGGGAGCTCGAAGGCGCCCTCGACGTAGGCCTCGCTCGCCCCGGGACGGACGATTCCCGACCGGGCCTTGCCGCCCATCAGCAGGTCGAACGAGTGCGCCAGGATCGTCTTGCCCGCCCCTGTCTCGCCGGTTATCGCGTTCAGTCTCGGGCCGAGCCGGAGCTCGGCGCGCTCAATCAGCAGCAGGTTCTCGATCCGGAGCTCAAGAAGCATCGCCCCCGTTCTAACGAGAGGCGCCGACGGATTCGCCCCGATGCACAGGCGCCGGGAACCCGGCGGCCGAGGCTATGCCGCCACGGGCTCCTCTGCCTGTTTCGCCGCCTCTCCCTCACCGGGCTGCCACTGCGGCACCATGTCGCTCGCGCGGGTGAGCAGCAGGCCGAGCCCAGCCCCCGCGAGCGCGAGTATCGCCGCGATCAGGAGGATCTCGTTGAGGGAGCCGATGAAGGCGCTTGTGGCGGCGTGCACCGCCGCCGGGCCTCCCGGCGCGGCGACGTGCGGCCCGGCGGAGGCGATGCCCTGCGAGGCGCCGCTCGGGGCGCCCGAGGGAAGCCTGGACTGGATCTCGCTCTGGAAGACCGCCCCCAGGCCGGCCACGCCGGTGGCGATCCCCACCTGGCGGCACGTGTTGTTGATCCCGGAACCCATGCCGGCCTTGACCGCCGGTACCACGCCGACCGCGACCGACGCGATTGCCGGGTTGAGGACACCGATCCCGGCGCCGGCGACGATGAATCCCGCCAGCAGCGCGGTCCACTCCGAGCTTGGGGAGAGGCCCCGCATCAGCAACAGGCCCACGCCCACCATCAGCAGCCCGATCCCGAAGAAGAAACGGGCCGGAATGCGGTTCAGCCCCTGGGCGGCGATGGGAGAGACGATGAAGGCGGCGACCGTGATCGGCAGGAAGCGGACGCCGGCCTGCAGCGGAGTGAAGCCGAGCACGTCCTGGATGTAGATGGTCAGGTACAGGAACATCGCGAACATCCCGGCCGAGAGCGTGAACGCCACGATCGAAACGCCAATGAAGGCCGGCTTGCGGAACAGCGCAAGCTCCAGCATCGGGTGCGAGGAGCGCCACTCGATCACGAGGAAGGCGGCGAGCAGGACTACGGAGGCGGTCAACGCCCCGACGATGGTCCCGCTCGACCACCCGTCCGGATTGCCGCGGACGAGCCCGTAGACCAGCAGGAACAGCGCAGCCGAGAACGTGGCGACGCCGGGCCAGTCGACCGGCTCCGCATCGGGGTTCTTCGACTCGGCCAGCTTGGTCTCGGTCAGGACGATCGCCGCGATCCCGATGGGAACGTTGACGAAGAAGATCCATTCCCAGCCGAAGGCGTCGGTGATCGCGCCGCCGACCAGCGGGCCGATCGCGACCGCGCCGCCGATCGTCGCCCCCCAGATGCCGAAGGCGGTGGCGCGCTCCGGACCGCGGAACTCCTGCGCGATCAGCGCCAGGGTCGTGGCGAACATCGCCGAGCCGCCGATGCCCTGGAGGCCGCGGGCGAGGTTGAGGAGCGTCGGGCTGCTGGAGAGCCCGCAGAGGAGCGACGCCCCGCTGAAGATCGCGAAGCCGGCGACGAACACGCGCCGTCGCCCCAGTCTGTCGCCTAGCGAGCCGGCCGTCAGCAGGACGGCAGCGAGCGTCAGCGAGTAGGCGTCGACGACCCACTGGAGGTCGCTGAAGCTGGCGTGCAGGCTGCTCTGGATCTTCGGCAGCGCGACGTTCACGATCGTGATGTCCAGCAGCAACATGAACGTGGCCACGCACGTCGCCAGCAGGGTCCACCACTTCCGCTCCATCAGAGTCAGTCTGCCAAACGCGCGAGCCCTCAAACGGCGGCCACGGCCGGCCGCTACGCGAGCTTCCCGAACTTCTCGCGGATCCGGTGGTAGAAGTTCGCGCCCTGCAGCTGCGCCAGCCGGCTGACCCCCTCCTCGAAGCGGATCCGCAGCTCGTCCCCCGGCGCCAGCTCGCCGGCCGCCTCTCCGTCGAGCGCGATCTCCACCGGCTCGCGACCCGCGGCGTTCATGACCTGAAGCGCGTCATCGGGCGCGACGACCAGGGCTCGCGCCGCCAGCGTGTGCGGCGCGATGAAGCTGACGACATACCCCTTCACACCCCAGGCCAGGATCGGCCCGGCGTTCGCGAGGTTGTAGCCGGTGGACCCGGCCGGGGTGGCGGCAACCAGGCCGTCGCAGCGGACGCTGCCCACCTCCTCCTCGCCGATCGCGTACGAGAGCTCGGCGACCCGGCCGTGCGGCCGGCGCACGAAGCTGACGTCGTTCAGGGCGACCGGTCGCTCGACCGGCAGGTTCACCCGGAGCGCCGGCAGGTCCATCGCCTTGAAGTCGCCGGAGAAGGCACGCCGCAGGCCGTCCTCGAGCTCGTAGCGCTCCACCGCGGCCAGGAAGCCCACCGTTCCGAAGTTGATTCCGAACACGGGGACACCCGTGTCGGCGAAGCGGCGCAACGCGTAGAGGATGCTCCCGTCGCCGCCGAGGACGATGCAGACGTCGGGTCGCTCGCCCTCGTCCACGATCGTGATCTCGGCTGCGGGGCCGTCGTGCTTGTCGCGCTCCTCCGCGGTCATCACCAGGTCGACCGACGCCTTCCTCGCCGCCTCCACCGCGGTGCGAACGGCCTCGGAGGTCGTCTCCGGATGGGTGTGCGTGATCAGCATCGCGCGAGTCACGCCTCGACCTCCTCGAGGGCCGCGTCGAGATCGACCGGATCCCCGCTCCGCGCCGCCCAGACGAAGGTCTCCCGGTTCCCCTTCGGGCCCGGCAGCCCGGACGATGCCAGGCCGCGGACCACGAGCCCCTCGGCCTGCGCGGCCTCTGCCACCGCGCGAATCGCGTCCCGCCGGTCGCCCGCGTCACGCACGACGCCCCCCTTTCCGACCTTCTCCCTGCCGAGCTCGAACTGCGGCTTCACCAGCCCGACGAGGTCGAACTCGTCGGCCGCGGTCGCGACGATCGACGGCAGCAGCTTGGCCAGGGAGATGAAGGAGACGTCCACCGTGATCAGCTCCGGCCGAAAGGGGAGCGAGAGGTCCCCCAGGTAGCGGGCGTTCAGCCTCTCCATCAACAGCACCCGCGAGTCCTGGCGCAAGCGCCAATCGAGCTGCCCGTATCCGACGTCCACGGCGAGCACCAGCTTCGCCCCGCGCTGCAGCAGGCAATCCGTGAAGCCGCCCGTCGAGGCCCCCACGTCCAGGCAGAGGC
This sequence comes from uncultured Solirubrobacterales bacterium, assembly GCA_963821705.1. GTDB lineage: Bacteria > Actinomycetota > Thermoleophilia > Solirubrobacterales > 70-9 > DASUPK01. The sequence continues at coordinate 25,722 of CAWGEV010000007.1, forward strand.
GGCCGTCGACCGCGACCTCGAGCTCGGTCAGCGCATTCTCCAACTTGATCCCGCCGCGCGAGACGAACTCCTGGCCCTGGTCGACCAGCAGCTCGGCGTCCTCGGGGATCAGCTCGCTGGGCTTCTCGACCGTCGAGCCGTCCTTCCCGAGCCGCACGCGCCCCGCGCGCACCGACGCCGCGGCGGCGGTGCGGGATGGCGCGAGCCCGCGCTCGGCGAGCAGGGTGTCGGCGCGGCGGCGTATCAATGCGCCAACCGTACATATGCGGGGTTTCCAGCCGTGAGAGGGCGGTGCCACGCTCGACAGAGGCGGTTCGTTGCTCGCGCCACAAGCAGAGAAACGGTCGATGCGTGACGGCGCTCACACATGAATCGCACATACGTTCGTACCCTGGATTTCGCGATGACTCTGTTCAGGGCAATCCCAATCCAGGTGCACGCCGCCCTCGAGGTGGCCGCTGCACCTCTGCTGATCGTGGCCCCCTTCGCCCTCGGCTTCGGCTACGTGGCGGGCGCCCTGAGCATCGCGCTCGGCATCCTCCTGATCGGCCTCGGCATCTCCGTTTACGGCGAGGGCGACAGAGGCCATCTCCCGCTGAGCGCGCACGCGGGATTCGACTACACGCTGGCCGCCCTCATGATTGCGGTCGGAGTCGTAGCGGGGATCGCGGGCGACTACGTCGCAACCGTCTTTTTGGTCGGGTTCGGCTCCGCACACATGGCGCTGACCGCTTCAACGCGGTTCAGTCGTCCACTCGGGGCCTGATACCGGCTACCTCCCACAGACAACACACATATCTCTCCTCCCTGTAGTACCCCTGAAACGGCCCTCTTCGGAGGGCCGTTTCTTTGTACCGCGAATCCGCGCCGGCACCGCCTTGCATGGGAGGGGATCTAAAGACATACCGCCGGGTCACGACGCCGAGGTCACCGGCGACGAGCCGTGTGTCCAGGTCGACGGCGATGGGACGAACCGAACCGGCCACACGGCTCCTTCGGCCGATTTGTCTTCCGACGTCACGGAGCGTTACAGGAACATGGTTGTGACGCCGCGAACGATGCGGCAGCACCGTGGAAATGATCCTGGATCGCAAGTTCCGCCCCGCGGGTTGGGGAAGTGCTCCGGCAGGCCCTAAAGGGCGTTGAGAAGCAAGCAGCGCGCACGGCCGACTGACGGTGCTGAAAGCGCGGCGGTTGGCGCTTTATGCACCGTATAGCGGGCACAAAGCGCCGACTCCCCAGATTTGCGCGCGGGACGTTCCCACGGGGCGCCGCACCTGTGGCGTCTTTCGTGTGTTCCATTAGATGAGCGGGAACAAACACAGACGGAAGGTTCGAAATGCGCAAGCGCAGTCTTATCATCGGTGCAGTGGCTGCGGTACTCGGCACGCTGAGTCTCTCGAGCGTCGCCTGGGCCGGTTCGCCCACATCGCAGACACTGCAGGCGACGCTTTCGCCGGCGAAGCAGAGCAAGAAGACGTTCGGCGGCGTGTCCCTGCACAACATCATCGCGACGACGTACTCCAACTTCACGGGGTCGCAGTCGCCGAAGCAGACGGTGTTCACGGTCGACCCGAACATCAAGTTCACGAACGGGAACGTGCCCACCTGCCAGCTGAGCCAGATCCAGAACAAGCCGACCTCCCAGGCCCAGGCCGCCTGCCCCCAGAGCATCGTCGGGAGCGGGAGCGTCCAGGTCAACGGCGGCGCGCTCAAGGGCACCGTGACGATCTTCGGCGGCGGCCCCAACACGATGTATGTCCACACCGACATCAACAACGGCTCGATCATCCTCGACATCATCGGGGCGCTCGGGGGCAGGAACCTGGTGTTCAGCAACATCCCCAACACGCCGGGCCTCGTCCTGACCAACTTCGACACCACCTTCCAGAAGCGCAAGGTGGGCAAGAAGAAGGGCGTGGCTACGTATTTCGTCTCGGCGCGCTGCAAGAGCAAGAAGTGGGTGAACTCTGAGTTCACCAGCTTCTACAGCGGCGAGACGCTGTCGGCCAACTCGACGCAGAAGTGCAAGCAGAAGAAGTAGCACGGACAGTTCGACAGCATCAGTAGCTCGGGAACGCCCCTCTTCGGAGGGGCGTTCTGCTGTCCGGCCGCCATCCGTAGCATCAGCGATGTGAACGCCTCGCCCCAGCGCCCCACGATCCTGCTCGTCGAGGACGAGCGGGCGATCACGGAGCCCCTCGCCGAGGCCCTCGAGCGCGAGGGCTTCATGCCGTCGCTGGCGGGCACCGCCGCGGAGGCGATGGAGAAGGCCCGTGGCCCGGCGCCGGATCTCGTCCTCCTGGACATCGGCCTACCCGACGGCTCCGGCCTCGACGTCTGCCGCGAGCTCCGGCGGGTGACGGAGGTGCCGATCATCATGCTGACCGCTCGCGGCGCGGAGGCCGACCGGGTCGCCGGGCTCGAGCTCGGCGCCGACGACTACATCGTCAAGCCGTTCTCGGCCCGCGAGGTGATGGCCCGGGTGAGGGCCGTCCTGCGCCGGACGACGCCGGCTCAGGCCACTGGGGGCGGAGAGGAGATCCGGATCGGCGACCTCAGCCTCGACGCGGCGCGGCACGAGGTCAAGCTCGACGGCGATTCCCTCGAGCTTTCGCGCAAGGAGTTCGAGCTGCTGCGGGTCCTCATGGAGGGCGCGGGATCGGTGATCACCCGCGAGGCCTTGATCGAGGACGTCTGGGACATGAACTGGTTCGGCTCGACGAAGACCCTCGACGTCCACATCAGCGGGCTGCGGCGAAAGCTGCGCGACGATCCGAAGACGCCCCGCTACATCCACACCGTCCGCGGCGTCGGCTTCAGGTTCTCGGGGGCCGACGAGGTCTAGGCGATGAGCCTGCGCGCCCGCCTGCTGGCGGCCTTCGCCTACACGCTGCTCGTCGTCATCGTGGCGCTGGAGGTTCCGCTCGGCTCCAACCTGAGCAAGCGGGTCAATTCCGAGGTTGAAGCCAGCTCCGCTGCCCAGGCCCAGATCGTTTCGGCGTCGGCGGTGGACCAGCTGGGCGACAGGAAGGGGCTCGAGCGGCTCACCCAGCAGGCGGCCGCCAGCCTGAACGGGCTCGTCTTCGTGATCGACGGTCAGGGGAGGCAGATCGCCAGCTCCCAGGGCGGCCTCGCGAACCCGCCCCAGCCGACCACCGACCCGGTAGCCCTCAAGGCGCTCGGCGGCGAGGTCGCGCAGGGCCGCCACCACGGGGGGCGCGACATACTTTCCACCGCCGTCCCGATCGTCCGCAACGGCCGGACGGTCGGTGCGCTCGAGATCGAGCAGAGCCTCAGCTCCGTGAACGACGAGGTCCGCCAGGACGTCTTCGCGCTGATCGGGATCGGCGCCCTGGCGCTCGTCCTGGGCCTCGGCGTCGCCTGGATCCTCGCCGGCTCCATCGCCCGCCCCCTGCGCTCGCTGGGGGAGGCGGCGCGGCGGCGCGCGAGCGGTGACAGCGAGGCGCGGGCACCGGAGCGGGGCTCGAGCGACCAGGTGCGGGTGGCGCGCGATTTCAACGAGATGGCGGACAGGCTCGAGGCGGTCCTCGAGTCCCAGCGCGCCTTCGTCGCGGACGCGTCCCATCAGCTGCGGACTCCGCTGACGGGCCTTCGCCTCCGCCTGGAGGCCGCCGGAGTGAAGACGGACGATCCGGCGGTCAGCCGGGAGTTGGACGCGGCCGAGTCGGAGACGCAGCGTCTCGGGCAGCTGGTCGAGGACCTGCTGGAGCTCGCCTCGAGCGAGCAGCCCGCCGAGGACGAGCGCACCGACCTCACCCAGGCGGTTCGGGCGGCTGCCGAACGCTGGCGCGGGCCGGCCAGCGAGGGCCGGCATGACATCGCGCTCGACACGAACGGCGAGATCGTCGTGCGGGCCGGTTCGCGCGAGCTGGCGGCGATCCTGGACAACCTGGTCGAGAACGCGATCAAGTACTCGCCGCAGGGCTCACCCGTCACGATCGAATGCGAGGCGCAGAACGGAAACGCGAGCGTCGGGGTGGTCAGCGATTCCGGGCCCCTCGATGACGAGGTCGCCAGGCACGCCTTCGAGCGCTTCTACCGCGGCGGGGGCAGCGGCCGAGGCACGGGGCTCGGCCTGCCCATCGTGCAGGCCCTGGTCAGGCGGCGCGGCGGCCGCGCCCGCCTGGAGAGCGTGGGCGACTCGAAGGTGCGCGCCGAGGTCGTCCTCCCCACGGCGGACTTTGCCAACCCCTAACCCACCCGACCTACGCTGATTCCGTGACCAGCAGAGAGCGACTGCTGACCATCCTGCTCGGCATCACCGGCATCGTCGCCGCCGGGGCGATCGCCCTGGCGGCCAACGCGATCTCCGGCGACTCGATCGGCCTCTCGGCTCAGCCCGTGTCCCTCGCGGCGGACACGAAGGCGCCCAAGCCAGCCCCCGCGGCGAACGACACCCGTGGGGGTAACCACCGCCAGGCGTCCGGTCAGAGCTACAGCGCAACGGGCTCGGACGCGTCCGGCTCCAGCTCGGGACCGAGCTCCTCGGGTGACGGCGGGTCCTCGGGCTCCTCCCACGGGGGCTCAGGGGAAGACAACCGCCACGGCGGCTCGGGCACCAGCGACAAGAGCGGGCCCTCGGGCGTCAGCGGCCCCGCGAGCGCGCCGACCGGCACCACCGACGGCGGTGGCGGCGGCCGCCACGACGGCTCCGAGGACCACACCAGCACCAGCGGCGGGGGCCCGGGCCCCGACTGAGGGCACGGCTTCGCCATATAACCGCTCGGGGGCTCCGCCCTCGCTCATAGTGCGGCGACCGGTGGCTGCTAGGGGCCGTGGCCCCGGGGTGAGTGCCCCGCGAGGGCGGGGCGGTTCACGTGCGGCAGATGCACGCGCCCGCCGATCAGGAACGCCGCGATCAGGAAGCCGCCGACGGCAATGGCCGCGTCCATCGTGAAGGCCGTCTGGATGCCGTCGATGAAGCCGGCACCGCTGGTCGCGCGGTCGCTGGCGCCGATGAAGACGGTGGTCGTCAGACCGAGACCGACGGAGCCACCCGCGATCTGGAACATGTAGAGAATCGCTCCCGCGAGGCTGCGTCTCGCCTCGTCCACCGCGGTCACGCCGACCGTGGTCGCGGTCGGATAGAACAGCCCGATCCCGAGCCCGAGGATCGCCATCCCTGGAACGATCGCGCCGAAAGTCTGGTTGCCCACGAGCAGCGCGACCAGCGCGGGCCCCACGGCGATGCAGGCGGAGCCGAGAATCAGGAGCGGCTTCGCGCCGAAGCGGTTGTAGAGGTTCCCGGCCACGAAGGAGACGGCGGCGAAGGTCGCCATCATCGGCAACATGCCGGCGCCGGCGCCGACCGCCGAGTAGCCGAGCACGTTGATCATGAACTGCGGCAGATAGAGCATCGCCGCGAAGAAGACGGCGGACATCATCAGGATGGCCCCGCAGGTGTAGGCGAAGTCGCGGTTCCGGATGATGTCCGGCGGCACCAGAGCATGCTGCCCCGCATGGCGTTCCGCGAACACGAATCCGACCATCAGGATCACGAACAGGGCGAGCAGCCCGATGATCCGCGGATCGCCCCAACCCCAGTCGAGGACCTGGTCGAAGGCGAGGAGCAGGGAGACGAGGCCGACGGACACCGTGACGATCCCCAGGTAGTCCATCCGGGTGTCTTCGACCTCCGGCCGCGGCTGGTGGATCTCGCGCCAGGTGACGAAGATCGCGAAGGCGGAGACGGGCACGTTCAGGAAGAAGATCCAGCGCCAGCTGAGCAGGTCCGTCAGCGCGCCACCGATCAATGGGCCGGCAGCATTGCCGATCCCCGCGGCCCCGAGGATGAATCCTCCGGCGAGCCCGGCGCGCTCCTCCGGAAGGGCCGCGTAGGTCATGCCGAGGATCGCAGGCCACATCAGCGCGCCGCCGATCCCCATCAGGACCCGGGTGGTGATCAGCCACGCCTCGGACTGGGCGGCGCCGCCCAGGGCGGAGAACGCCGCGAAGATCGCCGAGCCGACGAAGAACGCGCGGCGACGCCCGAACAGGTCCGCGAGCCGCCCGCCCGTGACGATCAGGACGCCGAAGGTCAGGGCGTAGGCGTTCACGACCCATTGCGCCGTGGTCACGTCCGTGTGGAAGTCCTTCTCGATCTGGGGGATGGCGACGTTGATCGCCGAGAAGTCGTTGGCGATCACGAAGACCGCGATGCCCATCGCGCCCAGCGCCAGCCAGGTCCCTCTGTCGATCTGCTTCATCCGGCGGCCGGCTGCGCCTCGGGCAGCATGAAGGAGTTGGTCGCCGCGTCCGAGCCCTCCTCGGCGATCTCGGGAAAGCGGAGGCCGGTCAGGAGCTCGACGTCGAATACCTCCTGGACCAGCTCCTCGAAGCGGAGAAAGCCGACGATCTGCCCGCTCACCGGGTTGACGGCCCAGACCCCGCAGAGCCGCTCGTCCAGCCGCTCCATCAGCGGCAGCCCTCCGAAGGTCGCCGTCTCCCGCACCTCAGAGAGGCCGACGAACGCGAGGTCCCCCGCGAAGAGGAGGCCACGGGTGAACCCGGGTAGCTCGGCGACCGTCTCGACGGTGCCGGTGTCGAGATCTGCGACTGAGATGGTGCCCTTGCCCGACTCGAGCACCCACATGCGGCCGTCGTACCAGCGCGGCGAATGGGGCATCGAGAGGCCATTGAGCACGGTCTCTCCGGATTCGACGTCGATCAGGATTCCCCCGCTCGCCTTGTTCTCTCGCCAGCCGCCCGCGACGTCGCTCTCGCCGAGGGCGGTGACGTAGCGCGGCTCGTCGTCGATCACGCACAGGCCGTTCAGGTGACAGCGGTCCTCAGCCGTCAGCGCGGAGATGAAGGGCGGCTTCCAGCGCGGCACGAAGCTGTGCTGGGCGTCGAGGGTCGCGAGGCAGGAGAAGTTGGTGGCGACGATCCAGAGCTCTCCCTGCGCGAACTCGATCTCGTGGATCCGGATGTCCCCGGTGTAGTGCTTGTTGCGCGGCAGGAAGCAGGCGTCGTGCTTGCCCCTCGGCTCGATCTTCTCGGCGACGGCGGGGAAGTCGCGGTAGTCGAGCACCTCGGCGCGCGTGCCGATCGTGATTCGCCCCGGCGCGACCGCCAGCCCCATCGGCCTGGGGAAGTCGCGAAAGTGGGTGTTGAGCCGGCCGCCGTCGTAGCGGGCGCAGATCAGCTTGCCGGTCTGGTAGGTCGAAACCAGCAGGGAGCTGCCGAGCTGATTGAGGAACTCGGGGAAGCTCTGCGTGTAGACGCTCCGGAGGGGCGAGTCCGACGGCGCGGACCACTTCGCGGTTCTCGGCGGATTGGTAGGGCGTGCGAGCAGCTCGCGCGAGCGCTCCGCGAGCGGCTCGGTCCCCGACAGGAGCTCGCGCAGCTCCTCCGGGACCTCACCGGAGGTCTCCTGGCCGGACACGGCGAGCTGGTCGCGAAGCGAGCGAAGCGGCCTGGTCACGTCCTCGGACGCCTCGATGGCCACGAACTCGCAGACCCGCTCGAGCTCGCGCTGCGGATCGTTGAGCAGGGTCCCGAAGTCCGTGACGCACCAGCGCTCGGGAGGCAGCGCCTCCAGGTCGTCGAGCAGGGTGCCGGTCAGCCCCATCCATTGCTCGGTGACGATCTCCGGGAGCGGCTTGCCCGCCAGCTCCCGCCAACCCGGCACGAGCGGCAGGGACCACGCAGGGCCGGTCCAGCCCGGGAGCTGCGGATAGCTCACCCGCCGTCCCGACTCCCAGACCCGGAGCATCGCCGGGATGCTCTCCGACGGATCGCGGTGGATGTAAACGAACTGGGCGTCAGGGGCAACCCCGGCCAGGAACGGAACCCGGAGCGCGTTGCGGGGCTGGCCGTCGACCCAGCGCAGGCCGGCGGCGTCGATTCCGGGGTGGTTCCCCGCGCTGTCGGTGAGGCCGCCCTTGAGCCGCCCGCGCAGCTCCTCGACCGGCCTGGGCTGGATATCGGCCGCGGTGAGGCGGTTGCTGTTCCAATCGCGGTTCTCGGGCTCGAACTCGAAGATCCCGTCCAGGATCGCGGGGCCGACTGCGCTGAAGATCCCGGGAGCCCGGGCAAGCGAGCGGAACAGGGCTGTCCCTCCCGACCGAGGCGGCGACACGATGAAGACCGGACGCTCGATCACGGCCGCAGTCTTACACTGACAAGGGCGCGGTGGAAATGATCCAATCGGCCAGGCCAGGCGAAGGATCCTCGAAGCGACGGGACACCGCCCAGCACGGATGACGAGCGAGGCCACCAAGCACCCGCTGACCGCGCCGCTGCCCTTCGCGGGGATGGTCGTGTGCGTGATCGCGGGCTTTCTGGCCCTCGACCACTTCGCGACGGCCGATGAGCAGCTCCTGCTCGGAGCCGCGACCTGGGCGATCCTGATCGCCTCGATGGCCCCGCTCGGCCGGGAGGACCGCGCCCGCGCCCTGCTCGTCGTCGCGGTCGCGACCTGCGCGGAGATCCTCGGCTCGATCGTGATCGGCGCCTACACCTACCGGCTCGAGAACCTGCCGGCCTTCGTGCCCCCGGGACACGGCCTCGTCTACCTGGCCGGCCTCCGGATCAGCCAGTCCGCGCCGGTCCGCCGGCACACCCGCGCTTTCGTCCGCGGCGTGATCGCGATCGTCGCGGCCTGGGGCCTGGCCGGGCTGGTCCTCCTCGGCCACACCGACGCGCTCGGGGCCATGACCGGGGCGCTCCTGATCTACGTGCTCGTCCGCGGCCGCGCCGCGACTCTCTACGCCGGCGTCTTCCTGATGGTCGCCTTCCTGGAGATCTACGGAACCTCCATCGGCGCCTGGCACTGGGCGGCCACCACCCCCGATACACCGCTGCAGGCCGGCAACCCGCCGAGCGGGATCGCCTTCATCTACGTCCTCTTCGACATTTCGGCGATCGCACTAGCGGGCGCCAGGCCGCTGCGCTGGGGAGCGACAGCGAAGCTGTCGCGACTTGTGCGGGGCGGCCGCTTGCACCCGCGATCTGAAGGCGAAGCCGTCCCTAGCTGATCCAGTCCGCGACCAAGGCGATCGCCAACTCCAAGCAGGTGGCCGCTATCCGAAGATCGTCTCGCGCGTACCGAGCGCCGTCAGCACCCGCTCGGCGACCCCCTCGCCGGTGAAGCCCACCTCCTCGCGCAGCAGGGCGGGCTTGCCGTGGGTCACGTAGCGATCCGGCAGGCCGACCCGCAGGACGCGAGCACGCTCGGAGCCGTCGGCGAAGGCGTCCTCGACGAGTTCCAGGACGCCGGAGCCGAAACCGCCTGGCAGAACGTTCTCCTCGATCGTCACGAGCAGGTCGTGCTCGCCCGCCAGCTTCTCGATCAGGTCGCCGTCGAGGGGCTTGGCGAAGCGCCCGTCGGCCACGGTCGGCTCGAGGCCGTTGTTGCGCAGGATTTCCGCGGCGCGCAGCGCCACCTGGACCCCGTAGCCGTAGCCGAGCAGCGCGACGCGCTCGCCGGGCAACAGGAACTCGCCCTTGCCGATCTCGATCTCCTTGGGAGCGTCGGGCATCGGAGCGCCCTCGGCAGCGCCGCGCGGATAGCGGAAGGCGATCGGGCCGTCGTCGTAGGCCAGTGCGGTTCGCAGCATGTGGACGAGCATCGCCTCGTCGCGAGGGGCCATCACGACGACGTTGGGAAGCTCACGGAAGTAGGAGACGTCGAAGGCGCCGTGGTGGGTCGGGCCGTCGTCACCGACCAGCCCGGCACGGTCCATGGCGAAGACGACGTTCAGCTTCTGCAGGCAGACGTCGTGGACGAGCTGGTCGAAGGCGCGCTGGAGGAAGGTCGAGTAGATCGCGCAGACCGGCTTGGCTCCCTGGAGCGCGAGGCCGGAGGCGAAGAGGACAGCGTCCTGCTCGGCGATGCCGACGTCGTAGTACTGCTCCGGGAGCTCGTCGCAGAGCTTGTTGAGACCGGTGCCGCCGGCCATGGCGGCGGTGATTCCGATGACCCGCTTGTCGCGCCTGGCCTCCTCGACGAGCGCATCGGCGAAGACGGCCGTGTACTGCGGCGGCGCCTTGGGCGGCGGCTTCTCGAGCTTCTCGATCTTCTCGGGCGAATCCGACTCGCTGACCGGAACGGGCTTTGATGCGGCGGTGGTGCTTGTGGCCGCCTTTGTGACGGGCTGGCGGTCGACGATCGAGCCCGGCTTGGCGGCGTGCCACTTCTCCATGCCCTCCAGGCCGCCCTCCTCGGCCGGCTCGAAGCCCTTGCCCTTGACGGTGTGGATATGGACGACCACCGGCCGGTTGGCCTCGAGCGCCTTGCTCAGGGCGCTGCGCAGGGCGGTCACGTCGTGTCCGTCGATCACGCCCATGTAGGCCAGGTCGAGCTCCTCGAAGAACAGCCCGGGCGCCCAGTAGGCCTTGACCGCTGCCTTCACCTCGGGGCCGAGGCGCTCGATGCGGCGGCCGAGGCCGAGCGGAAGCTGGGTGAGGCGCTCCTCGGTGCTGGACCGGGCCTTGTAGAGGCCGGGATTGAGGCGGACCCTCTGGAAGTAGCGCGAGAGCGCACCCACGTTCGGCGAGATCGACATCCCGTTGTCGTTGAGCACGATCACCATCGGGGTCTGCAGGCCACCGGCGTGATGGAGGGCCTCGTAGGCGACGCCGCCGGTCAGGGCGCCGTCGCCGATCACGGCGACGACCTTCCCGTCCTCGCCGATCCCCTTCCGCATCGCCTCCTTGAGCCCGACGCCATAGCCGATCGAGGTGGAGGCGTGGCCCGCGCCCATGATGTCGTGCTCGGACTCGAAGACCGAGCAGAAGGGCGCGAGGCCCTCGTACTGCCTGATCGTGTCGAGCCGGTCACGCCGCCCGGTGAGCACCTTGTGGGGGTAGGCCTGATGGCCGACGTCCCAGAGGATCTTGTCGCGCGGAGAGTCGAGGAGGCTGTGCAGCGCAACGGCCAGCTCGCAGGTCCCGAGGTTGGCGCCGAAGTGGCCGCCGATCTCGCCGATCGTGTCGATGATCAGCTCGCGGACCTCCTGGGCGACCTGCTGCAGCTGCTCGTCGGAGAGCCCGTTGAGGTCGTCCGGCGAATCGATCGACTCGAGCAGCGACTGCTTCTCGGGGTGGTTCTGGTCGGTCATCAGGTGTGTCGGGTGTGGATGAAGTCGGTTATGCGGGCGAGATCGTCCGTCTCGGCGTCCGTCTCGGCGAGCGCTTCCCGTGCCTTGCGGTGTGACTGAGAGGCTAGCTCGCGGGCCCGGTCGAGACCGTACGCGCTCACGTAGGTGAGCTTGCCGTGCCTCTCGTCGCTTCCGCTCGGCTTGCCCAGCTCCTCGTCCGACCCCGTCACGTCAAGTATGTCGTCGACGATCTGGAACAGGACGCCGAGCTCATCGGCGAAACGGCGGTACGGAATTGTCTCACTTTCGGGGAGTTCACCAAGAATCAGTACGACCACGATGCTCGAGGCGATCAGTCGCCCCGTCTTCAGGCGGTGCATCTCCCGGAGGCGATCCGGGTCCACCTTGCCGCCCTCCCCGGGCCCGCCCTCCTCGAACTCGGTCACGTCGACGTACTGTCCGCCCACCATCCCCGCGACGCCAGTCGCAGAAACGAGCTCCCGGAGCGCCGCCAGGACGGCGCGGGGATCCCCCTCCTGGCGGTCGGTGAACAGCCGCATCGCCTCCGCGAACAGCCCGTCGCCCGCCAGGATCGCGACGTTCTCCCCGAACTTGACGTGAGAGGTCGGCATCCCGCGCCGGAGCTCGTCGTCGTCCATAGCGGGAAGGTCGTCATGGATCAGCGAGTACGTGTGGATCAGCTCGATTGCGGCGGCGGCCGGCAGCACGCTCTCGGGATCGAGGCCGATCGACCGCGCGGTCGCGAGCGCCAGGACCGGCCTGATCCGCTTTCCCCCGGCGAGCAGCGAATAGCGCATGGCTTCCGCCAGCCCGGCCGTGGCAGGTGTCTCGGAGAAGCTCAGGCGCCTCAGGTGGGTGTCGACAAGCTCCCGAAGGTCCTCGGGGTACTCGCTCATCGGCTGGGCTCAGTCTCCGCCGGAGCCTGAGGGGCCGCGCAGCGCCCCCTCGACGGCGCGGCCCGCCTGAGAGGCGAGCTCCGATGCCTCGCGCACCAGCGCCGCGGCCCGCTCGTCGTCGACATCACCCTCCAGCTCGACCGCCAGCTGCTCGAGGCGGGCGGTGATTCGCTCCAGCTCCTGCGCGCCGCCGCCGGTCGAGTCCGCTCCAAGTTCCATTGCGGCGCGATGCTAGCTGCCCCTCTCCCGGCGAGAACCGCCGGTTCGGAGATCACACGCGGGAGGGAGTCAGGCGGTGATGCTGGAGCTGCCCAGGAGGCCGGGGACGTCGGCGATCGAGTCGACGGTCGCGGTCGGCTCGATGCCCGATTCGGAGACCAGGTTCTCCCGGTACTTGCCGGTCCGGACGAGGATGCCGGCCAGGCCCGCGTCGATCGCACCGCCGACGTCGGCCTCGACGTCGTCGCCGACCATCGCCGCGCGCCCCGGATCGAGGCCGAGCTCGGCGACGGCGAGCTCGAAGAACGCCGGGGACGGCTTGCCCATCACCTCCGCCTGGCGACCCGTCGCGTACTCGAGCGCAGCGACGAACGGGCCCGCGTCGAGCGAGAGCCCCTCGTCGGTCTCCCAGTAGCGGTTCCTCTGCAGCGCGATCAGCGCGGCGCCGTCCATCAGCTTCCGGAAGGCGCGGTTGAGCACATCGTAGTCCCAGCCCTCCCCCAGGTCGCCGACGATCACGGCGTCGACCGAATCGCCTCGCTCCTCGAGCTCCTCCAGGTCCTCGCGGAGCTCGTCGAGCACGACGAGCGAGACGGACTCGTATCCGGCCTCGGCACAGCGACCGACGGCGAGCGTCGCCGGCGTCAGCAGCTCCGAGGGATCGACCTCGATGCCGAGCCGCTCGAGGCGCTCCAGGATCGAGCGTCTCGGCCGCATGGTCGTGTTGGTGACGAGCCGGATCGGAAACCCGTCGGCGCGCACACGGTCGAGCGCATCCCCCGCGCCCGGCACGGCCTCGTCCTGCACGTAGATGACCCCGCTGAGGTCGAGGAGGAGCCCCTCCACTCCCTCGAGCCCGGCCATCAGCCGGCGGCACCTCGCTCCGCCAGCGCCGCGCCGAGGATCCCGTTGACGAAGCCGGGCGCGTCCGTGCCGCAGTACTCCTTGGCGAGTTCGACCGCCTCGTCGATCGCCACCTCGACCGGCACGTCGTCCACGTTCTGCGCCTCGTAGAGCGCCGTGCGCATGATGTTGCGCTCGAGCGGCGCGATGCGCTCCAGCGCCCACCCCTTCGAGTGCTTGGCGATCAGCTCGTCGAGCTCGCCCATGTTGGCCTCGACCGCCTCGGCCAGCTCGCGGGTGAATGGCCTGGCCCCCTCGAGCATCTCCTCGAGCGGCCGTCCGGTGACATCGTGCTGATACAGCGCGAAGACGGCGTCGCGTCGCTGATCCGACCTCTTCATATACCCGAGACTACGCCCGGGAGACGTACTCGCCGCTCCGGGTGTCGACGCGAACGCGCTCGCCCTCCTCGATGAAGAGCGGCACCTGGACCGTCACGCCGGTCTCGAGAGTCGCGGGCTTGGTGCCGCCACCCGAGGCGGTGTCGCCCTTCAGCCCGGGGTCGGTCTGCCTGATCGCCAGGTCCACGGCGCTGGGCGCCTGGGCGCCGGCGGGACGCTCGTCGACGAAGAGCAGGTCGACGTCGGAGTTGGGCGGAACCCACTTCAGGGCGTCGCCGACGACCGACTTCGGGATCTCGACCTGGTCGTAGCTCTGGTTGTCCATGAACACCGCGGAGTCGCCCGAGTCGTAGAGGAACTGCATCTTCCGGGTTTCCGTGCGAACGGGCCGGAACTTCTCACCGGCCTTGAAGGTCTTGTCGATCACGGCTCCGTCGTCCATCCGCTTCAGCTTGGAGCGCACGAAGGCGCCGCCCTTGCCGGGCTTGACGTGCTGGAACTCGACGATCCGGAAGATCGTGCCGTCCACCTCGATGTGGGTCCCGTTCTTGAACTGATTCGTACTTATCAAGGGCCGTGAGAGGCTAGCGACCAAGGTGCAAGCCAGACCGGCTATCCCTGGGATAGCGCTGGCCGCAACTCGTCGGCAGGCACCGTGCTGGGTACCGGCAACGTCACCCTCAGCTCCCCGTCACGCTCGAGCAGGTGCCGTGGTCGCACCAGCGTCAGCCCCACGACCCGCCCATCGGAGCTCAGGCGAACGGCGTGACCCTCCGGCGTCTCGTCAAAGTCGACGGCGGTATCCGGGTTCCCTACGTGCAGGTACAGCACATCTGCCTCAGCGTCATATGAGATTCGGTCGAACTCGATGCCATCGATCGTGACGGTCATGGCTTTCTCCGTCGAGGGAATGCAGTGATGATACGTCCAGCGTCACGGTCATCGAACACCACGACCACCTTCAACCACCTGCTGGGGCCTGCGCCCTCGGCGTAGCACCACTCCTCTCCCTCGGTTCGGCCCGCGACGAGGGCGTCTGGGCGCTCTATGGCGCGATTGAGGTCGTCGCGATAGTCCAGGAGCTCGGGATGGCCTTCGACGATATGCGCCCAGCGCTCCGGAGCGAGAAGGACCGCTCGCCCCCGGGGTCCTTGATCGATTCCGCCTCGCCGCTCACAGTGCTTCCGAATCTACCCGTGGTTTCGGCGGTGAAGATTCACCCGCTAAACGCGCGATCTCCGTTCTGCAACCGCCCGAGAGTGCCGGGCGACACCGATACTTTGGGTCACGTGAGCCAGACGCTGGAGCTGCTCAGCGCCTACGAGCAGGCATCGACATGCGCGGAGGCGGAGCGGGCCCTGAACGGCCTGAGCGAACAGGGAGTCCCTCACGGCGTGGGTCTCGGAGACCTCTACGACGAGCTGGCGATGCTCGCGGCCGAGGAAGCAGACTTCGAAGTAGCCGTGCGCGCCCAGCGAAGAGCCTGCGAGCTTGGCTGCGACTTCCCCAAGCAGGCTCGCGAGATGCTTGGCTGGTACCTGCTCAAAGCGGGCGACGCAGATGCCGGGGAGGAGCTGTTCGCCGAGCTCCGCGGGGAGCGCGGAGCGGATGACATCGAGCTGCTGATCATCATCGGCAGCGCGCGGCTGGACTCGGGTGTTGGCGAGAAAGCGCTGGAAGCGTTCGATGAGGCGCTCGTCGCGGCACGCCATGGTGACGACCGTGAGCTGCTCGACCGGGTGCGCGCCGAGCGCCGCGAGTGCCGGCGGGAGCTCGGACTGCTGGCCGACAGCGACGACAAGCGCGCTCCCAACCCTGCGCTCGGCATCGGCTTGCCCCGGGAGACGGCGGAGCAGACGCAGTGGATTCTGGCCTGGTTCCCGCGGGTTCAGCACGACGCCGCGCTCGAGCGCTGGCCCGACCTCGGGGAGAACCTTGGCGATCCGAACGCCTACTGCCAGTCGATGGAGGAGAAGCTGCGCGAGATCCAGCACGGCACCGGACGGGCTCCGTTGGTGGCGCCGATTGAGGTAGATCGCCTACTCGACTTCGCGCAGCGCGAAGGACTCGACCCCGGCGATGCCGTAGCACGAAGCCGCTTCGCCGCGGAAGCCGGTCGAACCGGGGCAGCGCTCACCTGGCCCCCGGGGCGAAACGATCCCTGCTGGTGCGGCTCCGGGAGAAAGTACAAGCGCTGCTGCGGCGCACAGTAACTCTCAGTGCCGCGATGTGCCGGTTCGACGGCTACTGAATTGGTTCGTACCGATCACGAACTGAAGGCTAGACGGCCCGCTGCTCAGCTACCGCTTTCACGCGAAGGGGCTCATGACGGAGGGCGGGGCGCCGGCGCCTCCCTCATGGAAGGCACTGGTGCCTGCAGCGCGGTGAGATCTTGGGAGTTGGCGCTTTTTGCCCGCTATACGGTGCATAAATCGCCAACCGCCGCGCTTTCAGCACCACCGCGTTGGACGACAACGGGTAGCCGAGCTGTTTCGCTGAACCGTGCCTCCTTCGCGCGAGAAGCAGAAGCTGCGGCTAACGCCTCTCTCGGTCGTGGAGAGCCGGAAGCTGCGATGTGCAAGTTGATCCGTTACTGAACTGGTTGGTGCTGATCACGGCCCGGAAGGCTAGCCGTCGCGCTCGCCGCGCACCCTCAGGAGCTGCGGCGGCTCACTCCCGCAGCGCACGCAGCGCGTTCAAGATCACCGCGATGTCGATCCCCTCCTGCAGCAGCGCCCCAGCGACCGGCGGGATATAGCCGAAGGCCGCGAAGCCCATCGCGACGAAGCTGAGTCCGAGCCCGGCGAGGACGCTCTGGCGAGCGATGGCCAGGGAGCGCCGGCCGATGCGGATAGCGTCGACGACGCGGTCGACGCGGTCGATCGCAATCACCGCGTCGGCGGTCTCGGAGGAGACGGTCGCACCGACACCGCCCATCGCGATGCCGACATCTGCCATAGCCAGCGCGGGCGCGTCGTTGACGCCGTCACCGACCATCACCACCCCGCCGCCGTCGGCCAGCTCGCGGGCCCGGCGCACCACGTCGATCTTCTCCTCCGGAGAGCATTCTGCGTACACCCGGTCCACCCCAACCGTCCGGCCCACGGCCTCTCCGACCGCCTCTTGATCGCCGGTGACGAGCGCGATGCGCTCGACCCCGGCCGCGCGCAGCGCCGGGGCCAGCTCACCGGCGTCCTCTCGCAGCCGATCCGCCATCAGCACGGCGCCCGCCAGCTCCCCGTCGACTCCGATCAGGACCCTCGCCAAGCCCGGCTCGTCGGACTCTTCGAAGAGCCGTGCTCCGGCGCCGACTCCCGCATAGCCCCGCCGGTGCAACCAGCCGCTGCTGCCGACCGCGACGCGGTGTCCGTCCACCCGGCCTTCGATCCCCTGTCCCGGCTCCTCGACGACCTCTTCGGGAAAGGTGAGTTCGATTCCGCGCGACTCGGCACCGTGGACCAGGGCCTCACCCAGCACGTGAGCTGAGAGCTGATCGACTGAGGCGGCCAGCTTCAGCAGCTCCTCGGAGGCCAGCCCATCGGCGCTGCTCACCCGCTCGATCTCGGGACGACCGTGCGTCAGCGTCCCGGTCTTGTCGAACAGAACGGTGCGAGCGCGTCCAAGCTTCTCGATCGTCCCGCCGCCCTTCGCGACCACTCCGCGCCGGGCGGCGCGCGAAACGCCGGAGATCAGCGCCACCGGCGCGGCCAGGATCAGCGGGCACGGAGTCGCCACGACGAGCACGGCAAGCGCCCTGACGGGATCGCCGCTGAGCGCCCAGGCCGCGCCAGCAACGACCAGCGTGACGGGCAGGAGGATCGCCGCGTAGCGGTCGGCCATCCGGACGAAGGGGGCGCGCTGGTCCTGCGCCTCCCGTACGAGCTTCACGATGCCGGCATAGGCGCTTTCAGCCGAGGTCCGTCTGGCGCGGATGTCGAAGGCATCACCCGCGTTCGCCGTACCGCTCGACACTGTCGCCCCACGCGGGTGCGAGACGGGCAGGGGCTCTCCGGTTAGGGTCGACTCATCCAGCACGGCGGCCTCGCTCTGAACGGCGCCGTCGACCGGGACCACCTCGCCCGCCCGGACCAGGATCCGGTCGCCGACGGCGATCTTCTCCACCGGGATCTCCTCCAGCTTGTCGCCACGGCGCCGGTGCGCGATGCGCGGAGCGCGCTCGAGCAGCGCCGTCAGCTCCCGCCGAGCGCGGCGCCCCGCCGCGGCCTCGAGCGCGTTCCCCCCGCTCAGCATCAGGGCGATCACCGCCCCCGCCAGATACTCCCCGAGCGCGAGCGCGCCCACCATCGCCACCAGCGCAATCGCGTCGACGCCGACGTCCCCCCTCAGCAAGCTGCGCAGTACCGACCAGGTCAGAGGGACGAGCGTGATCACGATCGCGCCGGCCCAGACCACATCCCCGGTGTCACCCGGCTCGAAGATGTGGATCACCCCGCCCAGGGTGAGCGCGAAGAGGATCAGCCCGACGACGACATACGGCTCGGACACCCCGAGCGAGGTCGCCCGCGAGCGCAGCGTGCCGAAACGCCGCTCACCCTCGGCGGCCGCGGAACCCAGTTCAGCCGGAGTGCCGGCGGGTGGCACGGTGCAGGGCATCCCGCGGAGCCTTCTCGCGCGGGTCGTCGAACATGAAGAAGTCCAGGTTGTTCATCACGTAGGCGTAGCCGAGCCGGGCGTCGGGATCGGCGAAGCCGAACGACCCGCCGGAGCCCGGCGTGCCGAAGGCGCGCTGACTCGTGCCGAAGTCGAGCTGCGGGCCCGGTTGATCACGAACTGGAACGTTAGACGGCCCGCTGCTTAGCGACCGCTTTCACCCGGGAGGAGTCACGCCGTGTTGCGTGATCCGCGCTCCTCCTCCGTAGTCCGGGCGACTGGATCTGAACCAGCGACCTTTCGGCCCCCAGTCGAGCGCCTCAGAAGCGCTTGCTGGCCTTGACCTTCCGGAAATGGGCGCGGACACCGCGGCCGTAGCCGCTCGGCAGTCCGCGGAGATAGGCGCGACCCGCCTTGCCCTTACGGCCGGAGTCGAGCAGTGCGTTGGAGCAGCCGCCGTAGTCCTGGACGGCGTTCCAGGTCCACGCCAGATACGAGATGCCGATCCCGTCGGCGAACTTCATCACCTTGTTGCTGAAGCGGGAGGTGCAGTTGGTGTCGCCGAAGCCGCCGATCACCACCGGGTGGACGCTCGCGAGCCGCGCCAGGTCAGGCTTGGAGGAGGCGAAGTTCCCGCTGTAGTCAAAGCTGTTGAACCCGACCACGAGCTGGCCGAGCGGATCCGTCGGGATGAACTGCTCCCACTCGTCGAGCTTGCCGGCGAAGTCGATCCCGGAGACATCGATGGGCTGGGTCGCCCCGGTCGAGCGGATCGCGTCGACGATCGCCTGATGTCCCACCGCCGTGTAGGCGCCGAACCGGGGCTTGCCCTGCGGCGCGTCATTGGCGGCGCAGCCGTTCAGGGCGCAGGGCCAGTCGATGGCGTGCGGCTCGTCGAAGGCGTGGAAGATGACCTGGTGGTTGTCCTTGAAGGTGGTCGCGACCGAGCGCCAGAAATCGAGTGCGTGATCGGCATCGGCCATCGGGATCTCGTCGGTGGCCCTCGTATCCATGCCGTAGGCGCCGGTGCCCGGCGCGGCGCCCGAGAGGCGCAGGACTACGATGATCCCGCGCGCGTTGAGGCGGCTCACGTAGTCGAGGATCGCCGCCTGATAGGCGGCGCCGCTGAAGCGCGGACTGATCGGCGCATACCCGCCGAGCCAGCACGCTTCGTTGAGGGGAAGCGCGACGGCGTTGATGCGCCACCCCAGCATCGCCTTGATGGTGCGGTTGCTGACCGGCCCCTGGAAGACGCCGTAGCCGAAGCCGCCCCCGCCCACCGGCCCCGCGCATGCGTACTCGGAGCCCGACCGGTTCACCCCGATCAGGCGAATCGGCTTGCCGCCGTCGACCAGCTGGTTGCCTGCGACGGAGACGCTGCGGGCGGCAGAGGCGCCGCTGGGAGAGAGCAGGCAGCCGGCAGCGAGTGCCGCCACGAACCACCCCTTGCCGAGGCGTCCCATGCGCAAGACCCTATAAGCGCGGTGAGATCTGGGGGGTTGGCGCTTTTTGCCCGCTATACCGCGCATAAGGCGCCAACCGCCGCGCTCGTGCCGATTCGGTGCCACCTGGGCGCGACTCTTTGCCATCCCGGCGATTGATCACCAGCGCCCCCATCAGCATGATCGGCTGATCGACGATGGCCCTCCCAATCAGGCTGGGCGACACCCGCCCGCCAGCGTGGCGACCCAAGCCGACTTCGGTGCGGTGGTTGCGACGATGGCCGCCGCCTTCGAGGATGATCCGCTTTGGAGCTGGGTGTTCCCGGATGCGGAGAAACGGTCCGAGCAGTACGCGACATGGTTCGGCTTCTTCGTGGAGAGCGCCCTTCCGAACGGGTGGGTCTGGGTGACCAACGACGAGGCTTCAGCTGCGGCGGTCTGGACCCCGCCTGGTGAACAGGAGCTCAGCGACGAGGTCGAAGCCAAGGTTGAGCCCTTCTTGGAGGACGCGCTCGGCACGCACGCACCCGAGGTGCTTGAGACGATCGAGCGCCTGGAGGCCGTCTGCCCGGACGGGCCACCCTTCTACTACCTCAGCTTCCTCGGCACCCGCCCGGACAGCCGTGGCCAGGGCATCGGCATGGGCCTGCTCTCCGAGAATCTCGCCCGTATAGACGCAGCGGGGAAGCCCGCCTATCTGGAGTCGAGCAACCCCGCCAACAACTCTCGCTACGAGCGGCTGGGATTCGAGCGCCGCGATACCTTCTCTACGCCTGACGGCCAACACCAGGTGACGACGATGTGGCGGGATGCTCGCTGATGTCAGCCTCGCCGCCGCAACGGCCAAGGCGTCGGACCGTGGATGATCGTGCCGCGACGGTGGCGCGCTACACAGACGCCTGGGCAGAGGGCGACCCCGGGCGTCGGCTCGAGATTCTTGACGAGATTTGGGCGGACGAAGGCGTCTATGTGGAGCCAGAGCGCCCAGATGGACTGCGGGGTCGTCAGGCGCTGTCCGAGTTCATCACTGAGTCGCAGGATGAGATCCCGGGCCTCACCATCGTGGCGCAAACGGAGGTGAGTGTCCTCGGCGACCGTGCCTGGTACCGGTGGAGTGCAAGTGCTGACGACGAAGAGCCCTTCGCCGGCACCGACTTCATCGAGTTCGCACCCAATGGGCAAATCCTGCGAGTAACGAACTTCTTCGATACCTGAGGCCCTCGACCCAAAGGAGCTGCGCAAATGGAAAGTGACGCAGAGCCGCTTGTTGCGGGGTTCTATGAGCACTTCGAAAGCAATGACATCGACGCCGCAGTGGCCGCGTTCTCCGAGGATCTGGAGACCATCGACCCGGGGATGGGCACGGTGCGCGGGATCAAACCCTTCCGGGAGTACCTGGAGGCGTTCAAGCGGGCCATGCCTGACGCCAGAGCGGTCATCGAGCACCAGTATCAGTCAGGCGACACCGTCATCGTCGAAGGCCGGTTCGTTGGAACACACACCGGTCCGCTGGCTGGAGACAATGGGGACATTGAGCCGACCGGCGCAAGCGTTGACTTGCGTTTTGCAGACTTCTCCCGAGTCGAGAATGGCAAGATCGCCAGCTACCACACCTATTACGACCAGGTCGGTCTTCTCACCCAGCTGGGGATCATGGAGTAGTCCGCGCTAGGGCGGAGAGATCAGGATCAACCGCGAGAGCGCAACCTCCGGAGGCGACCGATCATCGATTGGGAGCGCGTGGGGTCGTTCCATGCGCTTCGAGGCGGAGTAGTTCAGGCCCGTTCCGCCTGTCGGCGTAGCGCTTTGGAGGAGAAGCGGAACTAACCAGCACAGCGCCTGCCAGGTGGCGGAACGGCGTGGGACGATCCGACCCATGGCATCGGTGAGCGGGTCGCCTTCGTCCCGGCTGGGGGCAGCCTTCCGCGAGGAGGAGCGGGTGATGCCGCTCGAGCTCTTCTTCGACCTTGTCTTCGTCCTCGCCATCACCCAGTGCACGACCCTGATGTCGCACGACCCGACCTGGACCGGCATCGGCCACGGGATGCTGATCCTGGCCCTGCTCTGGTGGTCCTGGGTCGGCTATGCCTGGCTGACCAGCGTCTTCGATCCCGAGGAGGGCGGCGTCCGGATCGTGCTCTTCGCCGCGATGGCGGCCTTCCTGATCGCGGCGATCTGCGAGCCCGAGGCGTTCGATGGCCTCGCGCTCGAGTTCGCGGTCGCCTACGGCGCGGTCCGCTTCGCGCACATCGCCCTCTTCCTGATCGCCAGCCGCGACGACCCGGAGTTCCGCCGCTCGACCCTCGGCCTCGGCGTCGGCACGGCCATCGGCGTGACGCTCCTCGTCATCGGCGCGTTCCTGGATCCCGGCGCGCGCGCAGCCGTCTGGGGCCTGGCGCTGGTGCTCGACATGGGCGAGCCGTACCTGTTCGGCTCGCAGGGCTGGCATCTCGTCCCGGGCCACTTCGCCGAGCGCCACGGCCTGATCATCATCATCGCCCTCGGCGAGTCGATCGTCGCGATCGGCGTCGGTGCCGGCGGGGAGATGACATGGGGGATCGCGGGCGCCGCCGTGGCGGGAATCGCGATCCTCGCAGCGATGTGGTGGATGTACTTCGACGTGGTGGCCTTGGTGTCCGCCCGGCGGCTGGCCGACGCTCCCGAGGGCAAGGTGCGAAACGAGCTCGCCCGCGACTCCTACTCCTACCTCCACTTCCCGATGGTCGCCGGGATCATCCTGGCCGCGCTCGGGCTGAAGAAGACGCTTGGGAACGTGGACGATCCGCTCGATGTCGTGCCGGCTTTCGCCCTGCTCGCCGGCGTCGCCCTGTACCTGCTCGGCCTGGTCGCCTTCCGGCTGCGCCACGTGAGGACGGTCAACTGGCGCCGGCTCGCGCTCGCGATGGTCCTGGTGGCCCTGCTTCCAGCCGCCACGGAGATGCCGGCGCTCGCGACCCTCGCGATCGTCTCCGTCCTGGTCTGGGTCGTGGTGGTCGTCGAGACCCGCGGCTACGGCGAGGGTCGCGCCCGGGTGCGGCACGGCAACACCTTCCCGCCGGCTCGCTGACGAAACCGACCGGGGTGCCCAGCTTTTCCGGCGACCGGCGCGCTTAGAGTCTGCTGGATGCCTCAGCTCCCAGTGGGCGTGACGGTGGCCGCCGGCGTGGACGAGACTTCGGCACTCGTCATGGT
Organism: uncultured Solirubrobacterales bacterium; assembly: GCA_963821705.1. GTDB lineage: Bacteria > Actinomycetota > Thermoleophilia > Solirubrobacterales > 70-9 > DASUPK01. The sequence continues at coordinate 48,413 of CAWGEV010000007.1, forward strand.
GATCGCCGCGGCACTGGCCGCCGTCATCGTCCTGGCGCTCTCTCCGCGAGTGGTGATTCCGGTGGTGGTCCTCGAGCTTCTACTGGGGATCCTGATCGGGCCTCAGGGCCTCGACCTCGCGAGGCTCGATCCGACGACCACGCTGCTCGGGGACCTCGGCCTCGGCATGCTCTTCTTCTTCGCCGGCTACGAGATCGACTTCGAGCGGATCAAGGGTCGCCCGCTCGAACTGGCGGCCGTCGGCTGGGCGATCTCCCTCGCGCTCGCCTACGGCATAGGCGGCCTCCTCGCCGCCGCCGGGATCATCCTCTCCTTCCTCTACACCGGTTCGGCGATGGCCACGACCGCGATCGGCACCTTGATTCCGATCCTCACCGACGCCGGCGAGATACGAACGAAGTTCGGCACCTACCTTCTCGGGGCAGGCGCAATCGGCGAGTTCGGGCCGATCATGCTGGTCACGTTGATCCTCTCCACGGGGCATCCGCTGCACGAGGCCGTCGTGCTGGTCGTCTTCATCCTGCTGGCCGTCTTCACCGGGATCCTGGCGGTGCGCTCGGCGTGGCGGGGGTGGCCCCTGGTCGAGAAAACCTTCGAGACCTCGAGCCAGCTCGCCGTGCGGCTCGCGGTCGTGCTCGTCTTCAGCCTCGTCGCGCTCGCGGCCCAGCTGGGCCTCGACCTGCTACTCGGCGGGTTTGTGGCGGGGATGATCACCCGCATCGCGCTGCGCGGACGCGAGGTGAGCGTGTTCGACTCGAAGCTGACGGCCGTCGGCTACGGGCTCCTGATTCCCTTCTTCTTCGTCTCCAGTGGCATGGGCTTCGACCTCAACGCGCTCACCTCCAGCACCACCGCCATGCTGAAGGTGCCGATGTTCGTCGGCCTCTTCCTGATCGTCCGTGGGATCCCGGCGCTCCTGCTGTACCGGACGGAACTCGACCTGCGGGACCGCTTCGCCCTGGCCGTCTACTGCGCGACCGAGCTGCCGCTGGTGGTCGCGATCACGACCCTCGCGATCGCCGCCGGCCACATGACGAGCTCGACCGCCGCCGGCCTGGTCGGCGCGGCGATCATCTCGACGCTGATCTTCCCGCTGCTCGCGGGGCGCATCAGGCGGGGCGGCGAGCCGGCCTCAGGCCCGATCGAGGCGCCGGCGACGGCCTAGTCGACGATCCGCAGGTCCTTCGAGAGGCCGCTCAGGTTGCGGTAGCCCTCGTCGGTCACCACGACCAGGTCCTCGATGCGAACGCCTAGGCGGCCGGGCAGATAGACGCCGGGCTCGACGGTGACCACGTTGCCCGGCTCGAGCTCGTCCTCGGAGGTGGGCGACAATCTGGGCGCCTCGTGGACCTCGAGGCCCACTCCGTGGCCGAGTCCGTGGCCGAAGTGGTCCCCGTGGCCCGCCTCGGAGATCATCTCCCGCGCGACGGCGTCGACCTCCTTGCCCGCGGCGCCGGGCCGCACCGCCTCCAGTGCGGCCGCCTGAGCGCCCCGGACCAGGTCGTACACCTCGTGCCCGTCCTCGTTCAGCTCACCGGTCGCGACTGTGCGTGTGCAATCCGAGCAGTAGCCGTCGAGCAGGGCGCCCATGTCGAACACGACCAGCTCGCCGGACCCGATCTCGGTCTCCCCGGGCTCCGCGTGCGGAAGGGCGCCGTTCGCCGCGGTCGCCACGATCGGCGGGAACGAGGGCTCCGCCCCCAGCTCCCTGAGCCGCGCCTCGCAGTCCCGCGCCACCTCACGCTCCGTGCGACCGGCCAGCCCGCGCTCGAGCGCCCATTCGTAGACCCCGTCCGTGAGCTCCGCGGCGGCCGCGATCCTCTCGAGCTCCTCCGACTCCTTGACGGCTCGCAGCTGCTCGACCAGGTCCCCGGCCGGGACGAACTCCACGTCTTCGCCGGCGGCGGCCTCGAGGCGGGCCAGCTGGCGGACGCTCAGCTTCGCGTCCTCGAAGCCCACCCTGCCGTGCATCCGTCCCACGATCTGCGGGATCAGCTCCCGCTCCGCCTCGGGCCGCTCCCACTCCCGCGAGACCTCCTGCTCGGCTCGCTCGGTGTAGCGGAAGTCGGTGAAGAAGACGAGCTCGTCTCCGCCCACGAGGCAGGCGCCGTTCGTCCCGGTGAAGCCGGTCAGGTAGCGGACGTTGACGAGGTCCGAGACGAAGAGCTGGTCGAGCTCCTTCTCGGCGACGACCCTCGCGAGCCGCTCCCCGCGCGTCATACGCCCAGCGTCTTCGCGATCAGCTCGAGCGCCTCCCGGTAGCCGTCCGGGCCCTTGCCGTAGATCTGCCCGACGATCAGGTCGAGGCCATCGAAGACGGAGTGGCGGCGCCATTCCTCGCGCTTGGAGATGTCCGAGATATGGACCTCCACCGTCGGGATGTCGGTCAGGTCGAGGGCGTCCCGGATCGCCCACGAGTAGTGGGTCCAGGCCCCCGCGTTGATGACCGCCGCGTCGGCCCTCTCCGGCAGGCGGTGCAGGTGCTCGACGAACTCGCCCTCCGAGTTCGAGTCGAAGAAGGCCGCCTCCAGGCCCAGCTCGCGGGCCCAGCGGCTGATCCTCACCTCGAGCTCCGGCAGCGTGAAGTCGCCGTAGATGTCCTTGGCGCGGCTGCCGAGCATGTCGAGGTTGACCCCGTGCATCACCTCGACTCGATTGCGGGTGGCGGCGCTCACTTCAGCTCCTCGACTACGGCTCGGACCCTATCCGGCTCGACCTCCTGGCCCCAGCGCGGCTCGCCGGGCTCGGCGAGCAGGACGAAGCCAAGTCCCTCGCGCGTTCGCTTCTTGTCGCGCTGCATCGCGTCGAGCACGGCGTCGACGTCCACGGACGGATCGAGGGAGACCGGCAGGCCGTGCGAGGCGAGCAGCCCCTCGACCTCGTTGCGGAGCGGATCCGCCCTGGAGAGCCTCAGGACGGCAAGCAGGCCCAGCCCGACCGCCTCGCCGTGCCGGTAGCGCTTGTACCCGGTGACCGCCTCGATCGCATGACCCACCGTGTGGCCGAGGTTCAGGACCATGCGGCGCCCGGAGTCACGCTCGTCCGAGGCCACCACGTCGATCTTCGTCCTCGCGCACCGGAAGATGACGTCGGTCATCCGCTCCGGGTCCAGGCTCTCGATCTCCTTGACCTCTGACCAGAGCGGGTCGCCGGCGATGAGCGCGGTCTTGACCACTTCGACGAAGCCGGCGGCCAGCTCCTGCGGCGGAAGCGTCTTCAGCGTCGCCGGATCGGCCAGCACCGCGATCGGCATGTGGTACGCGCCGACGTAGTTCTTCGCCTCTGGCAGGTCCACACCGGTCTTGCCGCCGTAGGCCGAGTCGACCTGGGCCACGAGGGTCGTCGGCGCCTGCACGAGGGGGACGCCCCGCTGGTAGGTGGCGGCGCAGAAGCCGGCCAGATCGCCGACCACACCACCCCCGAAAGCGAGCACGCAATCGTCGCGGTTGGCTCCCGCCGACGAGAGCTCACCGAGGATCCGCTCCGCCTCGGCGATCGTCTTCGAGGTCTCCGCCCCCTGGACGCCGATGACCGCCTGCGTCCGGGGGAGCAGCGAGCGATGGTGGCGGAGCGCCTCGTCGTCAGCTACGCAGAAGGTCCGCGCGGGGAGGTCATCCGGGAGCGCCTCGCGGGCGTCGTCCAGCAGGCCGACGGCCCCCTCCCCCACGATCGCCGGGTAGGAGCGGCTCTCGGACTCCGCCCAGGCCATCCGGACGCTGGGAGTGCCCTGCATCGCGGCCAGCCATGGGGCCGCCGCCGCAGCCGCATCCCGGGCGTCGGAGGGCAGGATCGCCCTGGCGAGCGACTCGTAGATCGGGCGGCGGTGGGCGATGCGCTCAGAGAACTCGGTCCGGTCGGCAGCCAGCGGGCGATCGGATCCCGACGCGCGCTGCCAGGCGATCTCCTCGTCGACGTCGCACCAGACCGGCATGTGCTGGGAGAGCGCGCGGCGGACCGCCTCGCTCTCGATCGCTCCGCCGCCGAGTGCGACCACCGAGGACGGGCCCCCGACCTGGCCGGCGAGCGCGTCCAACACCGAGACGACCAGCCGCTCCTCCCGGCGCCTGAACTCGATCTCGCCCTCACGCTCGAAGAAGGAGGAGATCGGCTCCCCCAACTCGCTCTCCAGAAGCTCGTCGGTGTCGACCACCCCAAGTCCCAGCCGCTCGGCCACGGCCTGCGCCGCCCGCGTCTTGCCCGCCGCCATGAAGCCGATGAAAACGATCCCGTGGTGCGCGCTCACCTCTTCCACCCGATGCGCTGCCTGTACGCCTCGAGGGCTGACAGCACGTCGTCGATGTGATCGCCCCCGAACTTCTCCCGGTAGGCGCCGGCGAGGACGAGCGCGACCATCGCCTCGGCCACCACTCCGGCGGCGGGCACCACCGTGGAGTCGGTCCGCTCGCGCATCGCCTGGGCGGGCTCCTTGGTCTCGGTGTCGACCGAGCGAAGCGGCTGGGTCATCGTGGAGATCGGCTTGATCGCAGCCTGGACGACCAGCGGCTCCCCGTTGGTCATCCCTCCCTCGAGGCCGCCCGCGCGGTTGGTCTCGCGGTACCAGCCGCGCTCCTCCGTGAAGAAGATCTCGTCGTGCGCCTCGGAGCCCGGCTTGCCGGCCACCTCCCAGGCCTCACCCAGGGAGACGCCCTTCACCGACTGGATCGAGCAGACCGCCTGGGCCAGCCGCCCGTCGAGCTTCTCGCTCCAGGAGACGGGCGAGCCGATCCCGGGCACGAGCCCGAATGCGCGCACCTCGAACTTGCCGCCCAGCGACTCGTTCTCCTTCCGCAGCCGGTCGATCTCGGCGACCATCGCCTCGGAGGTCGCGGAATCGAGGCAGCGGACCAGGGACTCGTCGACCTCCGCGAAGTCCTCGGGCGTCAGGTCATGCCGCTCCGGCGCGCTCACCGATGCGATCTGGATGACGTGGCTGTGGACGCTGACCCCGACGGCGGCAAGGAAGCCCTTGGCGATCGTGCCGGCCGCCACCCGGGCCGCGGTTTCGCGCGCGCTGGCGCGCTCCAGAACGTTCCGAACATCGGTGAAGCCGAACTTCTGGAGCCCGGCCAGGTCGGCATGGCCGGGTCGCGGCAGGTGCGACTCCTCGACCTCCGCGTCCACCGGCCAGGGGTTCATGCGCTCGTCCCAGTTCGGGTAGTCGCGATTGGGGACCAGCACCGCGATCGGGCTGCCGAGCGTGCGGCCGTGCCGCACCCCCGAGCGGATCTCGACCGTGTCGCTCTCGATCTTCATGCGACCGCCGCGGCCGTGGCCGAGCTGCCGCCGCGCCATGTCGCGGTCGAGGGCGCCTCGATCGAGCTCAAGCCCGGCGGGAATGCCCTCGACGATCGCAACCAGCCCGGGGCCGTGCGATTCACCCGCTGTCGTGAACCTGAAAGTCACGCGGGCAGCGTAGATGGCGGCGCATTCCCGTTTCGGTCTCAGGGTTGCGGAGCCATCGCCGCCAGAGCCCCGAGGGCGAGGAAGGGAGCGAAGGGAATGGTGCGGCTGCGGGCCGACCAGCCGTGGCGTGCGATCAGCGCCAGGCCGGCCAGCGACCCGGCCGCGAGTGCCACCGTCATCGCCTCGGCCACCCCGCCACCGAGGTAGAAGCCGAGCACCCCGGCGAGCTTCACGTCCCCCAGCCCCATCCCGTTCGGGTGAACCAGCGCAGCGACGAGCAGGAACCCTCCGGCTCCCGCCGCCGCCAGCCCCCGCTCGGGAATCTCAGCGGGATCGGAGATCAGCAAGACCGCCAGCGCCAGGGCCAGGCTCGCAACGAGGGGCGCATCCGGAATCAGGCGGGAGCGCAGATCCGTAACCGTGACCAGGCCGAGAACGACGACGAGCGAGGCGTCGAGGAGGGCGGCGGCCATATCGTTGAGAGCGCATTGACCCCGGAGCTCTCCCCCTGATGGCGGCCCGCCGCCTGTTGATCGTGATGCTGGTCCTGCTCGGGCTCTCCACCCTGGCGGCGGCTCTGGTTCCGCAGCATGCGCTCCGGCGCGACACCACCGGGAAGACCGCGACTCAGCCGACCCAGAGCACGACGACCGCCGCCCCGCCCGCCGGGCGGATGCTGAGCGCGAAGATCACGGTCGGGGACAAGCAGGTACCGGTGGTCGCCGGCCCGGTCTGTATCGACAAGAAGTGCGGGGAGCCCATCCACGTGGGGGATCAGCTGCAGCTCGACGTCTACGCACCGAAGCAGGTCGAGCTCTCGATCCCGGCCTTCGGCCTGTTGGGGGTCGCCTCGCGCAACGCTCCCGCGCTCTTCCAGGTCCTGTTCACGGAGCCGACCACCGTCGGCATCGTCAACACCGCGACCGGCCAGCCTGCCGCGAAGATCGAGGTCCTGTCGCGAAAGGCGGCGGCAAAGACTCTTCAGAAGAGCAAGAGGGAGAAGGCGAAGCAGAAGGGCGGCTCTAAGCCTCGAGCTCGCGGGGGATGAGGTCCACCTTGAGCAGGCTGCCGTTGCGGACGACGTCCACCTCGATCCCCTGACCGATCCGCTCGGCGACCATCAGGCGCTGAAGGTCGCCGACGTCCGCCATCGGCTCCCCGTCCACAGCGACGATCAGGTCCTCGGCCCGGAGGCCGGCGCAATCGGCGGGGCTGCTCGAGACGACCTCGACCACCTCGATGCCTGCATCCCGCCCGAGCCGCGACGCGATCCTGGGCGGCAGCGGGCGCGAGCCGCCGACGATGCCGATGTAGGCACGGCGGACCCGGCCCTCGTTCATCAGGGCGGAGATGATCCTCCTCGTCGCCTCGTTGATCGGCACGGCCAGTCCGAGGCCGATGCCGGCCACCGCGGTGTTGACCCCGACTACCCGGCTCAGCCCGTCCGCGAGCGCCCCGCCGGAGTTGCCCGGGTTGAGGGCTGCATCCGTCTGGATCACGTTCTCGACCAGCCTGCCTGCCGAGCCGGAACGGGTCGGCAGCGAGCGGCCGAGCGCCGACACAACGCCCGCGGTGACGGTTCCGGCCAGGCCCATCGGACTGCCGATCGCGACCACGAGCTGGCCGACGCGCAGCTCGTCCGCGTCCCCGAGCTGCGCCGGGGTCAGGTCGCGCGCGTCCGCTCGCACCACGGCGAGGTCGGAGAGCGCGTCCGCCCCGACGACCTCCGCGGCCTGCTCGCGGCCGTCGGAGAAGGAGGCGCTCACGCCGCTGCCGCCCGCGACCACATGGGCCGAGGTCAGCATGTAGCCATCGGAGGAGATCGCGACTCCGCTGCCGGCACCCTCAGCGACCCGGCCGCGCCGCGTGCGGCGTGAGACGGCGAGATGGGCGACCGAGGGCGTCAGCCGCTCGGCGACCCCCGCGACGGTGCGCGAGTACGCGTCGAACGCATCGGCATCGGGCAGCTTCGGCTCCGGCCTCGCCGGGACGCCGTTGGCGACGCCGTCGGAGATCAGCTTCAGCCCTCCGGAGATCAGCTTGAGCTTCGGCACTAACGAAAAATTAGCAACAGGCGGTGCTCAGCATCAGGGGCCGCCCCCTCTCGCGGCGGCCTCTCTCATCACATCCAGCGGGGGATCCATGCCCGTCCAGATCCTCAGCGATTCCGCACCTTGGCGAACCAGGACCTCGAGGCCGCCGACCGCGGTCGCCCCGCGCGCCCGGGCCTCGGCGACCAGCCTGCCGTCACCCCCGGCGTACACCAGGTCGACGAGGACGACCTCCGGGCCGAAGCGCTCCGGGTCGAGCGGCAGCTGCTCGAAGGGGTCCTCGTCCCGCATGCCGATGGCGGTGCAGTTGACGATCAGCTCGAACGAGCCGGCCCGGGCCTGAGCGGCGCTGAGCGGCGCCAGCTTTCCCTCGGCCGGGGTCCCGCCCCCGACCCGGGCCAGATCGCGGACGAGAGCAGCGGCTCGCTCGGCGGTGCGGTTCCAGACCGACACGAGAGCGCCCTGGCCGGCGAGCGCCCAGATGACGGCCCGGGCCGAGCCGCCGGCGCCGAGCACGAGCGCGGTCTTTCCGCCGACCGGCCCGGGCAACGTGGCAAGCAGGCCGCTCGCATCGGTGTTGTCGGCGCGGATGCCCCGCCCCCGGAAGCTGAGCGTGTTCGCGGCCCCGATCTCCCGGGCCGCGTCCGAGGCCTCGTCGGCAACCGCGAGCCCGGCCTCCTTGTGCGGGATCGTGACATTGACGCCGACGAACCCCTCCCCCGGCAGCGCCCGCACCCGCTCGTCGAAGCCGGCGGGCTCGACGTCGATCGCCTCGTAGCTCCACTCCACGCCGAGCGCCAGGGCCTTGAGCGCGGCGGTCTGCATCGCCGGCGAGCGCGAGTGCGACACGGGATGTCCGAGCACAGCGAGCCGCTTCACCTCCGGCTCACCTCCCGTCAGCTCTGGCAGTGGGCGGGCGCCCGGCCGGCGTTGTACGCGGCCACCAGCTGGTTGAACTCCGAGCCGCTCGCCGTGAAGCAGTGGTGGCCGCCGCCGTTCGCCTTCAGCACGTAGTAGAGGTAGGGCACCTTGGCCGGGTGCGCGGCCGCCTGGATCGCCGCCAGGCCCGGGTTGCCGATCGGCGTCGGAGGGAGCCCGGCGTTGATCCGCGTGTTGTAGGGCGATGGCGTCTTGAGCTGGGACTCGGTGATGGCGCCGGTGTAGTTGTGGAACTCGAACCGCGTCGTCGCGTCGATCCCGAGCGGCATCCCCCGGTGCAGGCGGTTGTAGATGACGGCGGCGACCAGACGCTGCTCCGACGGGATCTGCACCTCCTTGTTGATCATCGAGGCGATCGTGAGCACGTCGTAGATCGTCAGGTTCTTGGACTTCGCGTACGACATGTTCACCCCGGCGATGTTCTGCTGGAACGCCTGGAGCTGCTCGGAGACGAGCTGGTCCACGTTCGCCCCCGGGTCGAGCTGGTAGGTGGCCGGGAACAGGAAGCCCTCGAGGGACTTCGGGTTGTGGGCTCCGTACTTGTTGGGATCGAAGCCCTTGAAGCTCTTGCTGGCGGCCAGGTAGTCCCCCTGGAGGCCGAGGTCCTTGATCGTCGCGGCGATCTGGGTGCGGTCCTCTCCCTCGGGGATCGTGACGTTCACCTTGCCGCCCGAACTGGTCAGCCGGTCGATGGCGGTCCCGTAGCTCATGTTGTGGGCGAGCACGTAGCGGCCCGGAAGGATCTGGCCGGTCTTGCCGGCAAGCTTGAGACGCCACTCGAAGAGCGTGCCGTTCGAGACCACGTCGTTCTTCGTCAGCAGGTCGGAGACCTCGCTCGCGCTTGCGCCCTCGGGGACGGTGACGACGACCGTTCCCGTTCCGCTGCCGGGGTCGAAGGGCGGCGGCTGGAAGAAGGCGATCAGGAACCACGCCACCAGGGCACCGACCAGCAGCAGCCCCAGCGCCAGGAAGCGGCGGCGCCGATAGGTGCCCTTCGGTCGCGGAGGCCCTGGGTCGCCACCGTCTCGGCCGAACCGCTGGCGGAGCGAGGGGCGCGGAGCCTTCTGCGTGGGCGGGGCCGCTGCTGCAGGGGCGGCGGGTGCCGCCTGAGCCGCCCTCTTCGGGCGGCGACGCCGCGGCGCCGGCTGTGGCTGCTCGGCGGCGGGCTGCTCGGCGGCGGGTTCCTTGGGCGCCTTCTTAGGCTTGCGGCTCTTGCCCCGGCGCTGCTCACGGTCGCGTCGCCGCCGCTCGCGCTCGAGCGAGGCCGGATCGTCGCGGCCGAACTCGTCGGTGGGCGGCTTCACACCGTCCCCGGGCGCCGTCAGGTTGCCCTCGGTGTCGGCCACCCAGTCGTCGCGCTCGTCCTGCACTAGCCCTCACCTCGCATCAGGTAGGACTCCAGCAGGTGCGCCGCCGCGAGCGAGTCCCGGTCGGCCTGAGCTCCCTCGCGGGCGCTTCGATCCGCCATTCTGGTCGTGAGCCGCTCGTCATAGGTCTCCACAGGAACGTCCAGGAGCTCCGTGAGTTGCGCCGCGAAAGCCCGGCTGACAGCGGCCTGCTCGCCCTCCTCCCCGCCCAGGGTGGTGGGCAACCCGACGATCACGCGCTCGGCTCCCTCCTCGGCCACCAGCTCAGCGACCGCCGCAGGATCGGGCGGCTCGATCGCGGCCAGCGGCCGCGCGAGGGTCCCGGTCGGGTCGGAGATCGCAGCGCCGCAGCGGGCGGTGCCGTAATCGAGAGCGAGCACCCGCAAGAAACTATCGACTAGCGGCGGCCGCCTGCTCGGCAGCCGGGAGTCGCTCGCTCGCGGATTCGGGACTGTCGGGCGCCACCTCGGTGCCGGCGATCTGTTTGTCGTCCACGTTGCGCGGGTGGTGGCAGGCCGCCGCCTGGCCTTCGCCGTAGTCGGCCAGCGGAGGCTCGTCCTGGGAGCAGATCTCAGTGGCCCACGGACAGCGGGTGTGGAAACGGCACGCCGAGGGCGGGTCGACCGGGCTGGGCACGTCGCCCTCGAGGACGACCGGCTTGCGCTGGGCGTTCGCCTTCGGGTCGGGGATCGGGACCGCCGAGAGCAGAGCGACCGAGTAGGGATGGATCGGCCGCTCGTAGAGCACGGGCGCCGGCGAGCGCTCGACGATCTTCCCCAGGTACATGACCACGATCCGGTCCGAGACGTGCCGAACGACGCCGAGGTCGTGCGCGACGAAGATGTAGGAGAGGCCGAACTCGTCCTGCAGGTCCTCGAGCAGGTTGATGATCTGGGCCTGGATCGAGACGTCGAGAGCGGACACGGGCTCGTCGGCGATGATCAGCTTGGGCCGGAGCGCCAGCGCCCTCGCGATCCCGATGCGCTGGCGCTGGCCGCCCGAGAACTCGTGCGGGTAGCGGTTGTAGTGCTCGGGCTGGAGGCCGACCCGCTCCATCAGCTGCTGGACCTCCCGCCGCAGCTGATCGCCGGAGGCGAGCTTGTGGAGCATCAGGGGGTCGCCGATGATCTGGCCCACTCTCTTCCGTGGATTGAGCGACGCGTACGGGTCCTGGAAGATCATCTGTATCTCGCGCCGGAGCGGCCGGAGCTGCTTGCGCGAGAGGCCGACCAGCTCCTTGCCCTTGTACTTGACCGAGCCGGCGGTGGGCTCGAGGAGCTGGATTGCGGTCCGGCAGAGGGTCGACTTGCCGCAGCCGGACTCGCCGACCAGGCCCAGCGTCTCGCCCTCGCGCAGCGCGAAGCTGACGTCGTCGACGGCCTTCACGCTGGCGACCTCGCGGTCGAAGAGGATGCCCGACTTGATCGGGAAGTGCTTGACGAGGTGCTTGACCTCCAGGATCGGATCGCCCTTGGCCATCTCAGGCGACCGCCTCAGGGGACTCGAGCCCGATCCGTCCCTCGACCTCGCGGAGCTCCTTCTTGTCCTTGGGATCGAGCCAGCAGCGGTCGGCGTGGCCCTTCGCCCTGGCGACGCGCTGCTCGAGCGCGGGCAGGTCTCCGCACTTCTCGAAGGCGTGCGGGCAGCGCGGCCGGAAACGACAGCCGGGCGGAGGCGCCAGCAGGGACGGCGGCTGCCCGCCGATCTGCGGGAGGCGCTCCGGGCGCTCCTGGTCGAGTCGCGTCAGGGAGCCCATCAGTCCCCACGTGTACGGGTGCTGGGGGTCGTAGAAGATCTCATCGAGCGAGCCCTGCTCCACGATCTGGCCCGCGTACATCACCGCGACGCGGTCCGCGATCTCCGCCACCACACCGAGATCGTGGGTGATCAGGATCACCGAGAGACCGTGCTCCTGGTTCAGGTCCCGGAGCAGCTCGATGATCTGCGCCTGGATCGTCACGTCGAGCGCGGTGGACGGCTCGTCGGCGATCAGGACCGCCGGCTCCAGCGCCAGGGCCATCGCGATCATCGCTCGCTGGCGCATCCCCCCCGAGTACTCGAAGGGATAGTGGTCTGCCCGCCGCTCCGGATCCGGGATCCCCACCGACCCGAGGGCCTCGATGGCCTTGCGGCGCGCCGCCGCCTTGTTCATGTCGCGGTGGGCGAGGATCGCCTCGATGATCTGGTCGCCGATCTTCTGGACCGGGTTGAAGGACGACATCGGGTCCTGGAAGACCATCGCGATCCGATCCCCCCGGATCGCCTCCAGCTCCTCCGCGCTCGCGGTGGTGAGCTCCTTGCCCTGGTAGCGCACCGACCCCGTGATGCGCGAGTTGGTCCCGCGGGTCAGGCCGAGGATCGTCATCGCGGTGACGGACTTTCCGCACCCCGACTCGCCGACCACGCTCAAGACCTCCCCGGCCTCGAGCGAGAACGAGACCCCGTCGACGGCGTGCACGGTCCCCTCGTCGGTCGCGAAGTCGACCTTCAGGTCCTCGATCTCGAGCAGTGGTCCCGCCATCTCGCCTAGCCCTCCAACCTGATTCTCGGGTCGAGGACGGCATAGATGATGTCGACGATCGCGCTCAACACCACCACGAAGAACGCGCCGAACATCGTGATCACGAGCACGGGCGGCACGTCGAGCTGCTCGATCGCGGTCGCCGCGTACTGGCCGACGCCCTGGAGGTTGAAGACCGTCTCGGTGAGGATCGCCCCGCCGCCGATCACCGCGGCGAAGTCGAGGCCGAAGAGCGAGACGACCGGGATCAGCGAGTTCCGCAGCACGTGGTGGATCAGGATGCGCCGCTCGCTCAGGCCCTTGGCTCGGGCGGTCCGAACGTAGTCCTCGTTGATCGTGTCCAGGATGTTGGATCGCAAGACCCTGGAATAGAAGCCGATGAAGAGCACCGACAGCACGAACCAGGGCAGGATCAGATGCGTGAACCATCCCCAGGGGTCCTGGGTTAACGGCACGTAGCCTCCTGCCGGGAAGATCGCGACCTTGTAGGCGAGCAGCCAGAGGACGAGCGCTCCGAGCAGGAAGACCGGCGTCGACACCCCGATCAGCGCGAGCACCGTCAGGCTCGTGTCGGTGAACTTGCCCGCCTTCACCGCGCTGATCACCCCGAAGAGGATCCCGAAGCCGAGCCAGATGATGCCCGCGCCGATCGCCAGCGACAGCGTGGCCGGCAGATCGCGCTTGATCTCGTCCTCGACGTTGATCTGCTGCTGGTAGGAGACGACTCGACCCGTCGAGGATCTTGCCCATGGTGATGAAGTACTGCTGCCAGATCGGCTTGTCGAAGCCCCAGTCCTTGCGGATCGCCTGGCGGGTCTCGGGCGTCGAGGTGCGGCCGCCGAGCCGCACCGCGGGATCTCCGTTCGGAATCGCCTGGAAGATCAGGAAGGTGAGGACGGAGATGGCGAACAGCACCCCGATCATCGCGAGCAGCCGGCGGACGATGAAGCGGGCCATCAGTGCTCGATGCGCACCTCGGCGCGCGGATCGAGTGCGTCGCGGACGCCGTCACCGAAGACGTTGATCCCGAGCACCGCCAGGACGAGCATGCCTCCCGGGATCAGGGTGAGGTGCATCGCGCTCGGGATCAGCCGAATGCCCTCGCCGATCATCGTGCCCCAGGACGGGTTCGGCGGCTGCACGCCGGCGCCGAGGAAGGAGAGAGCCGCCTCCAGCAGGATCGCGTTGGCGATCATCAGCGGGATGAAGACGATGACGCTCGAGGCGATGTTCGGGAGGATCTCCCGGAACATGATCCGCAGGTTCCCGGCACCCTGGGATCGGGCCGCCTCGACGAATTCCTTCTCGCGCAGGCTGAGCACCTGGCCCCGCAACGGCTTCGCCATGTAGGGCACGTAGACGACCCCGATGATGATCGCCGGGATCCAGAGTGAGGAGCCGTTGATCGTAAACAGGCCGAAGTCGAGGCCGCCCACGGCGAGCGCCGTGCCCAGCGCGATCCCGAGCAGGATCACCGGGAAGGCCCAGATCAGGTCCATCGTCCGGGAGAGGACACCGTCGACGAAGCCGCGGTAGTAGCCGGCGACGAGCGCGATGATCGTCGCGAACAGGCAGCTGATGAAGGTCGCGATGAATCCGATCTCGAGCGAGTTCCGGCCGCCGTAGAGCAGCCGGACGGCGACGTCCCGCCCGTTCGCGTCGGCGCCGAGAAGGAACTTGCCCGTCCAGGTCGGGCCGGTCGGGATGCCGCCCGGGGAGACGACGTCGGTCTCATGACCGCGGACGTTGATCGTCTCGGTGATGTGGTTCGCCGAGGGGGTCGTGTGCGCGATGTACTTCGCGTAGAGCGGCGCACACAGGCAGAGCACGACGATGAGCAGGAACATCCCGCCGAAGGCGAGCGCGGTCTTGTTGCGCCGCAGACGGCGGAGCGCCAGCCTGTACGGGCCGACGCCGCCCTCGCCCTGGACGGCGCTCGTGCCCAGGGGCACCTCCGGCTCCAGCGCTGCAGGAACCCCCGGGCTTGGAGCGGTCGGGTCTACTGCCATGTCTCGACGGGGCGCCCTGGCACGCCCCGAATCATCCTCTGATCCGTTCTCTGTCTACTTCAGCTGCCAGGTGCTCCAATCGTTCAGGAACGTCGGCTGGACGACCGCAGAGCCGAAGTCGATCCGGTCGCTGAAGAACTTCGGCACCTGCTCCGAGCCGAACACCGCGACGTACGCCTTCTTCGCGGTGTACTCGTCGAGCGACTGCCACTGGCTGGCCACAGAGCCCAGATTCTGGGTCGGTGTCGGCTCGAGCTTCTTCACCTGCTGGTCGATGAACGGATCGCTCACGTTGCCGAAATTCTCATTGTTGACCGGCTGGATCGCATCCGTGGTCAGCAACAGATAGAAGTCGACGGGGTTCGGGAAATCCTGAATCCAGTCGGCGAAACCGGTCTGCGGATTCGTCTTCGCGTTCCCAATCGTCGGGAAGTACGTCGTGTCCGAGATCAGCTTCGGCGTCGCGTGGTAGCCGATCTTGTTCAGCAGGTCGGCGTAGTACTCGACGTACTGCGTCCGCGGCGCGCGCTGCTCGCCCCAGACCGTGACGTTCTGACCGGCCGTGCCCGACTGCTGCACGAGCTGCTGGGCCTTGGCGATGTCGCCGTGGCCGTCAGCCGCGCCGTACGGGCATTGGCTGTCCGGATGCCCCGGGATGCCCTCGGGGATGAAGAAGCAGCCGGGCTGCAGGAAGCCGCTCGCCAGGCGCTGGAGCGCCGGACGGTCGATCGCCGTGTTGACCGCCTGCCGCGCCAGCTCGTTGTTGAACGGCGGGATCTGCGTGTTCAAGAAGAAATAGAACGTCGACGGAATCGTCACCGGCTCGAAGCGATCGCTCGCCTGTGACTGGATCTGGGGCACGATCGACGGCGGCAGCGTGTCGCCGGCATCGAAGTTGTCCGCCTGGTTGTTCAGGACCTGCTGGGCCGCCGTCTGGGTGTTCGACTGAATCGTCACGTTGATCCGGTCGAGGTGACCCACCGGGATGTCCGGAATGTTCAGGGCCGCGAACTTCGGGTTCTTGACGAGGCTGAACGACTTGTTCGGGACGATGTTCGTGACCATGTAGGCCCCGACGCCCGGGGGCATCGGGTCCTGGGTAATCGTGTGATCCGGAGTCCCGCACGGGACCAGACCCATTTCGGGGAACGCCAGCACGTTGGTGAAGGCGCCGTACGGCTTGACCAGCTGAATCGTGATCTTGCCGCTGGCGTCGTCGGTGCTGATTCCGGAGATGCTGTTCGACTGGCCCTTGTCGAAGGCCGTTGCTCCCGCGACGTTGTCGGTGATGAAGCTCTTGCCGCCCCAGTTGACCTTGATCACGCGCTCTACGGTGCACGCGAAGTCGCTGGCCTTGACAGGCTGGCCATTGGAGAACACCAGGCCCTTTCGCAGGGTCAGGGTGTAGGTCTTGCCGTCGGAGGAGATCGTGGGCAGCGCCGTGGCGAGACCGGGGATCACGTCGTTGCCGGCCGGCGCGTTCTCGTGCTTGTAGGTGACCAGCGGCGTGTACGAGAGCCAGTCGGGCTCGGCCCCCTGGGTCGTGTACTCCTCCTGCGGATCGAGGTAGTCAGGCGCGGTGCCCATCAGGACCGTGGCCGTCCCGCCGTTGGTGCCGCTGCTGCTACTGCTGCTTCCGCAGGCCACCAACACCAGGCCCGCCAGCGCAGCAACCAACGCCAGTGGAAGCAACCTTCCGAGCTTCCTCACCCTGAGTACCTCCTGTTCGTTTATCTCCCTGTCCCTGCCGGGAGTCATATACCCAAAAAGGACGAAGTTCAAGCGCTATTTCCGGCACTTCCCCGGTCCGGTGCGCGTCAGGAGCGCAGCTTGTCCTCAATGGCGTGGCGCGCCACCTGGAGGGCTTCGTCGAGCTTGGAGGGGTCCCGGCCGCCCGCCTGGGCGACGTTCTCGCGCCCTCCCCCACCGCCGCCGACGACATTCGCCGCCTCCCGGATCACCTCGGACGCGTTCAGCCCGCGCTCGACCACGCCGTCGCTGAAGCTCGCCACCAGGGCCACCTTGCCGTCCCCCGCCCCGCCGAGGACGACGGCGGCCTCGCCGGCGCGCTGCTTGATCCGATCGGCCAGGTCCAGCAGCGAGCGCTGGTCGGCGTCGTCCCCCATCCCCACGAACACCGTGACGCCGCCGATGCGCTGGCCGGAGGCCGACATCTCCTCCGCCTTCTTGGAGAGGTCGGCCGAACCGGCCCGCTTCGCTTGCTCCTCGAGGTCGGCGAGCCGCTCCGCCATGCGCCGCACCCCGGCGACCGGATCCTGCTCGGAGCCGGCGATCCGCCCGACCTCGCTCAGATGCCTGGAGCGGGACCGGAACCAGTCGATGGCGGCGGGCCCCGACAGGGCCTCGATCCGGCGCACGTTGGCGGCGCTCGAGCCCTCGGATGCGATCGCGAAGATCCCGATCGCCGCGGTGTTGGGCACGTGCGTGCCGCCGCAGAGCTCCCGGGAGACGTCCTCGACCTCCAGCACCCGGACCCAGTCGCCGTATTTCTCGCCGAAGAGGGCCATCGCGCCCAGGCGCTCGGCGTCCATCCGCGACATCTCGAGCGCCCTCACCGAGTGGCTCTCCTTGATCCAGTCGTTGACGCGATCGCCGACGTCCCGCAGCTCCTCGACCGTCAGCGGAGCCGAATGGGTGAAGTCGAAGCGGAGCTTGTCCGGGCGGACCGAGGAGCCCGCCTGGCGCACGTGGGTACCGAGACGCTCCCGCAGTGCCGCGTGGAGCAGGTGGGTCGCGGTGTGGTTTCGCATCGTCGCGAAGCGGCTGACGTGGTCGACCTCCGCCTCCACACGCCCGCCTGGCTCCAACCCGTCCGTCGCGCTCTCCAGCTCCACCGCCTGGTCGTCGCCGATCCGGTACACGTCGGCGACCCGGGCGCTGCCGCCCTCCCAGCGGACCTCGCCGGAGTCCGCCACCTGGCCACCGCCCTCCGCGTAGAACGGGCTCTCCTCCAGCTTCACCAGTGCGCGTCCGTCGTCTCCCTGGACCGCGAGCAGGCTGGTCTCGGCACGCAGCTTCTCGTAGCCGACGAATCGCGACGGCGGCGCGGCGGAGGCGAAGCTGAGCACGACGCCGTGGTGATCCTCGGAGCCGTGCGCCGTCGCCGTGCCCATGCGGGCGCGGGTGCGCTGCTCCTCCATCAGCTCCTCGAAGCCGTCGTCGTCGACCGAGAGACCCTCCTCGGCGAGCAGCTCCTTGGTCAGGTCGTACGGGAAGCCGTAGGTGTCATGGAGCCGGAACGCATCCTCGGCGTCGACCCAGGAGGTGCGGTCCTCGTGGGCGTGGCGGATCAGGTCCTTGAGCATCTGGAGGCCCCGCTCCAGCGTCCTTCCGAAGCTCTCCTCCTCGTCGCTGACCCAGCGCCGGACGTCACCGGCTTGAGCTGCCAGCTCCGGGTACGTGGGGGCGAGCAGCTCGAGCGCCCGGTCCGCGAAGCGCTCCATGAAGGGGGACTCGAGGCCGATCGAGCGGCCCTGCTGGATCGCGCGGCGCATGACCCGCCGCAGGACGTAGCCCCGATCCTCGTTCGAGGGGACGACGCCGTCGGCGATCAGCGCCGCCGTGCCGCGAGAGTGATCGGCGAGGATCCGCATCGCGCGGGTGGTCTTGCCGCCGTCCGAGTACGAGAGGCCCGAGAGCTCCTCGGCCAGGTCGACCAGCGGCCGCAGCCCGTCGGTCTCGAAGACGGACTCGACGTCCTGGAGGATCGCGGCCATCCGCTCGACCCCCATGCCGGTGTCGATGTTCTTCATCGGCAGCTCGGCGAGCGTGCCGTCCTCCGCCAGGTCGTAGGTCATGAAGACGTGGTTCCAGTACTCGACGAAGCGGTCGGTGTCGTCACCGGGCAGCTCGCCGGGCCTGCCGAACTCCTCGCCGCGGTCGATGTACATCTCCGAGCACGGCCCGCAGGGTCCGGTCGGGCCGGCCTGCCAGAAGTTCTCCGAGCGGGGCAGCTGGACGATGCGCTCATCCGGCACACCGACCCTGCGCCAGATCTCGATGGCCTCCTCGTCAGGGCCCAGTCCGAGCTCTTCGTCGCCCTTGAAGACCGTCACCCAGACCTGCTCGGGATCGAAGCCGAAGCCCTCGATCGAGAGCTCCAGCCCCACGGAATCGACTGCTCCTTGAAGTAGTCGCCGAAGCTCCAGTTGCCGAGCATCTCGAAGAAGGTCAGGTGGCGTGCGGTGTTGCCGACCTCCTCGATGTCGGTGGTGCGGAAGCAGCGCTGCACGTCGGCGACCCGCTTGGCCGGCGGCTCCTCCTGGCCGAGGAAGGCGCGCTTGAACGGCTGCATCCCCGCCGTCGTCAGAAGCACCGACGGGTCGTGAACGGCGGGCACCAGCGAGGCGGAAGGCACGATCCTGTGCCCCCGCTCCTCGAAGAAGGACAGGTAGGTCTTGCGGATCTCGTCGACCTTCATGCGCCCGGAGTCTAGGGACGGCTTCGCCACCTGATCGCGGCGACGAGCGGCCGCCCAGCACGAAGGAGCGGCGGCAGTGCCGCCGCTCCCAAGTGCTGCGGCCTGGTCTCCGCTACCTGATGACCGAGGCCGTGGCGGTCGTCGAGCCCGCCAGCTGCGTGGCCTTGACCTTGAACTTGACGCGCTTGCCCTTCTTGAGGCCCTTGAGGTGGACGGTGATGAACCCCTTGCCGCTCTTCTTGCGCGCCTTGACCGACGCATGAGCGACCGAGCTGGCCGAGGCCTTCCCACCGCCTGCCGTGGTGAACCCGGTCAGGGTCAGCACGGCGGACTGATCGGTCCAGGTCTCCAGGATGTCCGCCGAGCCGCCACTCGGCTTGAACGAGTGGGTGAACGACTGCCCCTGGTGGGTGAACGTATCCGTGAATACCACCGGGGGCCGCTTGCAGTTCATGTCGGCGGTGACCGCCGCTGCGATCGCCGGCACCTGGCTCGAATCGCCCAGGTCGAACGCCTTGCCGCCGGTGTCCGCCGCGATCCGGTTGAGCAGCGTCGGATCGATCGTGCCGAAGCCGACGGTGTCCGTCTTCACGCCGACGTGACCGTTGTTGTACGTGCCCACGTTGTGCTCCCCGTCGCTGAGGAAGATCCGCCCGTTGGCGTTCGGGTTCGCCGACTTCGCCGTTGCGAAGGCGAGGTTGTAGTCGGTGGATCCGTTGTCCGCGTTCACCAAGGCGAACGAGGCGTCCATCGCGGGGATCACGCCGGGAATGCTTGCGGGCGGGAACAGGACGTCGGAGGTATCTCCGAACTCGACTCCCCCGAGGGTCTTGCCCTGGTTCTGCTGAAGCGCCGCGAAGGCGTCCAGAAGCGTGGTCCGGAACTTGCTCGGATCCGTGAAGTCCATGGAGCCGGAGTCGTCGATGATCGCCTCTATGTTGGTCGCCTTTTGGCACGCGGCTGCGTGCGCGACGGGCGCTGCCGACGCGCTCCCGCCCGCCGTCAACGCGGCGAGCAGCGCCACCAGCGACCCGACAACCACCAAAGCCTTGAGCCGTGAGTCGAGATGCATTCGGTCCCCTTTCGATCCCTTGAGTGGATCCTGGAACCTAGCCCTGCGTGGACCCCGATTCAAATGGTCTAGACGATCGTCCCGTGTCCCACAACCAGGTCGCCGTCCATCAGGCAGGCGAGCTGCCCCGGGGCCGCGCCGTCAACCGGCTCGGCCAGCGCGACGACCGCCTCGCCGGGATCGCCGTCGATCTCGACCCGGCACTCCCTGGTCGGCGAGTGGTAGCGGAGCCGCACGCCGTTGACCCGCTCGGCGCCGCGATGGAGAGTCGCCCCACGGATGCGAACCCGGCGTGTCGATAGCTCGTCGCGGGAGCCGGCGATCACGCGATTGGCGGCGGCGTCCTTGCCGAGGACGTAGAGCGGCTCCCCGCCTCCCAGGGCGAGGCCGCGCCGCTGGCCGACCGTGAAGTGGTGATGTCCGCGGTGCTCCCCCAGCCTCCGGCCGGCACGATCGACGACCTCGCCCGCCCGATCCTCGAGGCCGGCGTGGCGCCGGAGGAACTCCCGCTTGCCCTGGCCGGCGAGGAAGCAGAGGTCCTGGCTCTCGGCGCGCCCCGCCACCTCGAGCCCGCCCCGGGCGGCCAGCCGCCGGACGTCGGGCTTGGTCAGCTCGCCGAGGGGGAAGCGCAGCCGGGCGAGGGACTCCGGTGCGAGGGCCGAGAGCATGTAGGTCTGGTCCTTCGCGTCATCCGCCGCCCCGGCGAGCAGCGGCCCCGAGCCGTCGTCGGCGATCCGGGCGTAGTGGCCCGTGACCAGCTTCGCCGCGCCGAGCCGGTCGGCGAAGGCGATCATCGCGTCGATGCGCAGCTCGCCGTTGCAGAGAACGCAGGGATTCGGGGTGCGGCCCTCCGCGTAGCCGCGCAGGAACGGCCCCACCACTCCGACGCGGAACTCGGTCTCGAGATCGAGCGTCAGGTGCGGGATGCCAAGCGAGTGGGCCACCCGCCGGGCTCCCAGCACCGCCTCGGGCGAGCAGCAGCTGCGCTCGCCGTCCGTCTGCCGGTCGGCCCAGAGCTTCAGGGTGACCGCCACGACGTCGCGGCCCGCCTCGCGCTCCCGCAGCGCCGCGACCGCGGAGTCGACACCACCGCTGAGGGCGACCAGAGCCCGCTCGCCGGCGGCCGGCGGGTCCGCCAGCGGCTCGCCCGAGGAGGCAAGGGCGGAGAGCGCCCGGTGGAGAGCGTCCGCCGCCAGCACCGCGGCATGGCGATGGGAGGGCGCGAGTCCGCCGAGCTCGGCCTCGATCTCGCCGGGGCCGACCAGGGCGGTGTCAAGGACCGATGACCCCTCGGCCAGCTCAGCCGCGACGGCCGCGGCGGCCGTCGTCGCCGAGCAGCCCTCGCTGTCCTGGGTGACAACGGAGATGCGTCCCGCCTCGACGCATATGGACACTCGCACGAGGTCGCCACAGGAAGCGCCGCCGGCGGAGCCGCTGAACGATCCCTCCGGCGCCGGTCCCCGGCGCCGGACATCGTCCAGATACTGCTCGAAGAGGTCCCTGTTCACCAGGTGAAGGTTAAGGAGGCTCCAGCCTGCCGTTTTCCGCCCCGGCTTGGTAACCCGTGTCGCACAGGTGGTGGTCTACCGACGGTCCCGAGGGATCGCCGGAAATCGACCCCCAAGCCAGTTGTGTTGGGTCAACGTATGGAGCGGTTCGCGTACAGGCTCGGGCCTGGGTTCAACCTTAGACGATCGAATGCGGGTTTCCGGCTACTCAGGCGGCTCCGGCTCGTCCAGGACGTACCAGGACGAGACCAGCCCGTCCCTGATTCCCAGCTCGATCGCCACCCGCGAGCTGTTCCCCACCTCGCCGCTGTCCCGCCAGACGTACTGAAGCTCCGCGTCGATCAGCAGGCCGCTGTCCGTCTCCTCCATCTCGACCGGGACATAGCGGCGGACAAGGTGGTCGAAGACCTTGGCCGACCACTCCATCGCGGCGAGCCGGCCGCGGTGCACGGTCCGCTCGGTCCGGATCTCGACCTCCGGATGGACGAGCTCGCCCACCGCCGCCTGGTCACCCGTGCTGAGGGCGGCCAGGAAGCGGCGGGCCAGGTCCTCGGAACTCAACTGGAGGGGTTGCTCCCGACACACAGCGGGTTGCTCTTCGCGAACCACCCTCGCATCACCCTCGCACCTACCTGCCCCGCAGGTTCTCGACGAGCCGCTTCGGCCGGTCACCGAGGCTCGACGAGCGGGTGAAGCTGAGGCCGATGCCGATCAGCCCGAGCACCAGGAGCACCCACGGCCAGACGCCCATCTTGAAGGGATGCGGCGGGTTGTTGTTGAGGTCCAGGCCCGCGATGAGCAGGAACAGCGCCAGGCCGATCCCTCCCACGTAGACCGGCCCCCTGGTCCCGATCTGGGAGCCGATTCCGACGAGGCCGAGCGAGACCAGCAGCAGCAGGATGTCCCACAGGTTCGTCGTCTGGATGGGCGGGGTGCCGGTGCCGAGCGGGTTCAGGTTGCCGATCGAGGCGATGCCGAGCGAGCACCCGATCACGGCGGCGATCCCGGCCCCGGTGAGGAGCTCGGACGCCTTCCAGAGACCGAGATCCCCGGAGGGAGTGGTCGCGCTCGACGCGACCTCGTCGCCGCCGGGCTTCGTCCGCCACACATACAGCGCGGCTGCGAGCAGGCCGATCGCCAGGATGCCGAGCAGCCCACGGTAGACGCCCCAGTTCGCCCCGATCCCGTTGGAGAGGAGCTTGTCCCAGAGGGCCGTCCACGAGACGATCAGGAAGATCGACCCGAGCAGCAGCTGGACCCGCACGCCCAGGACGATCCCGGCGTAGAAGGCAAGGGCCGCCGTCGCGCCGAACGCCCAGAAGATGTTGAGCGCGGCGTTCGGGTTGCCGCCGACCATGTCGACGAACTGGAGCAGCGCGAACGGGACGAAGAGCAGGCCGAACACGCTGTGCACCACCTGCCACGGTCGCAGCTCCCCGGTCTGCGGCCTGGACAGGATCGCGCCCCCGTAGAGGTAGACCGCCGGGATCGCGAGCACCAGGAACATCGGGAAGGCTGCCCACTGGTCCGGGTTGACGGCGATGAAGGGACCCTTCCGGACGTAGATCATCGCGGCGCCCAGGCCCAGCAGCAGTCCCCCGATCTTGCGCAGCGAATCGCGTGTGTCGTCTGATTCGAACAGCTCGCTCATGCGTCTCCTTGCCTCCTGAAGGTGGACGGTGACTCGCGCGGCACCCTACCCAGTGGGGCTCGACTTCAACGAGGTCACCTTGTCGTACGCGGCCTGGACGATCGAGCGATCGAGCTGGCCGCCCTTCACCTCCTTGACCAGCGAGTTGAAGGCGTTCCCCGACGCCGCGGTGTTCTTCGCGTAGAGCAGCAGGTCGTTGCCGGCCTTGAGCGCGGCGCTCGCCGCCACGATCGGAGGGAGTGTCTGGGTGACGGCATCGCCCTCCAGGTCGTCGGTGATCACCACGCCGCCGAAGCCGAGCTGATCCCGCAGCAGGCTCTTGACGATCGCCGGGGAGAAGGCCGCGGGCTTCTTGGCGCCCAGCGTCGGATAGCTCGCGGTCGAGACCATCACCATCTTCACCCCGGCGGCGATCGCCGCCTTGAACGGCTCGAGATCGGCCTGCAGCTCCGCTGTGGTCGCCGCGATCGCGGTGGGACCGTTGTCGGTGTTGACCGTGGCCCGCCCGAGACCCGGGTAGTGTTTGGCGGTGGCGGCCACCCCGCCGGCCTGAAGGCCCTCGGCGAAGGGCACACCCACCTTCGTGACCGTCGCGGGATCCGATCCGAAGGTGCGGCTCTTGATGGTCGAGGCAGTGGACGGCTTGGACACGTCGAGCACCGGCGCCAGATCGACGTTGACCCCCAGCCCCCTCAGATAGGTGCCGGTCTTCTGGCCCTGGTCCTTCGACTGGCTCTCGCTCCCGCTCTTCCCGAGGTCGGCCGGCGAGATGTCGGGCGGACCGCCCTTCAGCCGCTTCACCGAGCCGCCCTCCTGGTCGACCATCACAAGCAGCGGGGGATTCTTGCCCGCGCTGGCCGCGGACTGGAGCTTCTGAACGTCGGTCTTCAGCTTCGTGGGATCGCTCTCGAATGCGATCACCCCGCCGACCTGTCCCTTCCGCACCCGCTTCAGCAGCGTCTGGTCCGGTCCCTTCGCGGCCAGCTTCGCGACGATCGTCTGGCCGACGAGGCGCTTGAGCGCCACGGGCTTCTCGCGGCTGCCGCCGCCCAGGCTGGAGATGAGGATGATCAGGCCGACCAGCACGACGAGCGCGACGCCGCCGATCATGAGGTCCTGGCGCCGGCGGACGCTGGCGGGCAGGTCTCGGCGGCGGGTGCGCCGGCCGGGTGGCGGACGGCGTCCGCTCCGCTCGAACTCGCCCGTATCGCCGCGCTCGCGGAGCCGTTCCGCCCTGCCCTCGCGGATCGCGCGGAACGACCCCGTCTCCCGCCGGACGGCCTGGCGCTCGCCGGTGCCGACTCGGTCGCGCTCGCCCGTACCGACGCGGTCGCTCTCGCCGGTCCCGTCCTCCCGCGGTGGGCGCGCGGGCATGTCAGTCCACTCGAATCCCTCGTCTTCGCCGGGTGGTGGACGCCCCTCCATCCGCCTCAGCCCTTTCCGCCCCCGCCTCTGATGGAGATGCCGAGCTCCCGCAGCTGACGCTCGTCCACCGGCGCCGGCGCGCCGGTCAGCGGATCGCTGCCGGAGGCGGTCTTCGGAAAGGCGATCACGTCGCGGATCGAGTCGGTGCCGTAGAGGAGCGCGGTGATCCGGTCGAGGCCGTAGGCGATACCCCCGTGGGGCGGCGCGCCGTAGCGGAGCGCCTCGAGCAGGAACCCGAACCGCTCCTCGGCCTGCGTCTCGTCGATTCCGATCGCCTTGAACACCTTTCGCTGCACCTCTGGGTCGCTGATGCGGATCGAGCCCCCACCAATTTCCCATCCGTTCCAGACGACGTCGTAGGCCTTGGCCCTCGCGGCGCCCGGATCGGCCGGATCGAAGTCGCCGTCAGGCGACGTGAAGGGGTGGTTGTGCGGGTCCCAGCGCTCCTCGTCGGCCGCCCAGCCGAGCAGGGGCCAGTCGACGACCCAGGTCAGCTCGTTCGCCCCCGGATCGATCAGCCCGAGGCGCTCGCCGAGGCGGCGGCGGAGCTCGCCCAGGACCTCGGCCGAGAGCAGCGGCTCGTCCGCGACGAGCAGGACAACGTCCCCCTCGCCGGCGCCGAGCGCCTCGGTCGCGGCCGAGATCTCGTCGGACGAGAGGAATTTCGCGACCGGTGAGCGCCAGCCATCCGCCTCGACGACGGCCCAGACCAGGCCCTTCGCGCCCAGCTCGGTCGCCTCCGCGACCAGGCCGTCGAGGTCGGCGCGGGACATCTCGTGCTTCCCGGCGTTCAGCCCGCGGACCAGCGCCCCGCCCTCGATCGCCTGCCTGAAGGCGTTGAACTCGGAGCCGCGAAAGACCTCGGTGAGGTTCTCGAGCTCGAGGCCGAAGCGGAGGTCCGGCTTGTCGGAGCCGTAGCGCGAGATCGCCTCGTCGTATGCCAGCCGCCTCATCGGCAGCTCGACCTCCACGCCGCACCTGCCCAGAACGTGCGCGAGGAGGCGCTCGTTCAGGTCGATCACGTCGTCGGTGTCGACGAAGGACATCTCGATGTCCAGCTGCGTGAAGTCCGGTTGCCTGTCCGCGCGCAGATCCTCATCCCTGAAGCAGCGCGCGATCTGAAAATACCGCTCGAAGCCGCCGATCATCAACAGCTGCTTGAAGAGCTGCGGTGACTGGGGCATGGCGTAGAAGCTGCCGCGCTGGAGCCGGCTGGGAACGAGGAAGTCGCGGGCGCCCTCCGGCGTCGAGCGGGTCAGGATCGGCGTCTCGATCTCGAGGAACCCCTCGTCCGAGAGGAACTCGCGCATCGCGGCCGCAACCCGGTGGCGCAGCTCGATCGCCTCCTTCATGCGGTCGCGGCGCAGGTCGAGGTAGCGGTAGCGGAGGCGGGTCTCCTCGCTCACCTCACCCGAGAAGGACTCGATCTCGAACGGCGGGGTGTCCGCGTCCGCGAGCAGCTGCGCGTCGGCGACCCGGATCTCGACCTCGCCGGTGGGCAGGTCGGGGTTCACCGTCTCCGGTGACCGCTTGACCACCTTGCCCTTCGCGCTGAGGACGTCCTCCGAGCGGAGCTCGTGGCCGAGCTTGAAGGCGTCGCCCGCCTCGTCGGGGTTGATGACGAGCTGGACGAGTCCCGTGCGGTCGCGGAGGTCGATGAAGACGAGGCCGCCATGGTCCCGGCGCCGGTGGACCCAGCCGGCGACCCGCACCTCGGAGTCGACGCGGTCGGGAAGCACCTGGCCGCACCAGGCGTCGCGGTAGGAGTTCGGGCGCAGCGCTGGGAATCCGTCGCTCATGGCGCCAAGAGTGTCTCAACCAGCGTCGCGGGGTCGACCTCCCGCTCCTCGCCGGACTCCATGTCGCGGAGGGTCGCCTTGGAGCCTTCACCGAGGATCAGGGCGTACCGCGCGCCGACACGGTCGGCCTGCTTCATCTGGCCCTTGATCGCGCGGCCCGCGAGGTCGAGGTCCGCGCGGATCCCGGCCCGCCGCAGCTCCGTGACCAGGGCCAGAGCACGGTCCCGGTCGTCATCGGCGACCACGAAGACCCCGTCGCGGCCGGCGGGAGCCGTCCCGGCCTCGGCGCCCTCGGGCTCCAGGGCGAGCGCGATCCGGTCGACCCCGAACGCCCAGCCACAGCCGGGCGTGGGCGGGCCGCCGAGCTGCTCGATCAGGCCGTCGTAGCGCCCGCCCCCGCCGATCCCCGACTGCGCCCCGAGGCGCACGCACTCGAACTCGAAGACCGTGCGCGTGTAGTAGTCGAGGCCCCGGACCAGGGTCGGGTCGAGCTCGTAGGCGATGCCGTTTCGGTCCAGCTGCTCGCGAACCTGGGCGAAGTGCTCGGAGTCCTCGGGATCGAGCCGGTCGAGCAGGGTTGGAGCGTCGGCCATCACCTTCCGGGTTCCCTCGTGATCGGCATCGAAAGCGCGCAGCGGGTTGGTTTCGAGCCGGCCGCGGACCTCGTCGGAGAGCTCGCCCTCGCGCGAGCGCAGGTAGTCGCGAAGCTCGTCCAGGTAGGCGGCCCGGGCGGCCGGCGTGCCGAGGCTGCCCAACCGCAGCCGGACGCCCTCCACGCCGAGCTCGCCGAGGATGTCGCTCGCGAGCAGGATCATCTCGGCGTCGACCAGGGGCGAGTCCGAGCCGATCGCCTCGGCGTCGATCTGGGTGAACTGCCGGTAGCGGCCGGCCTGCGGGCGCTCGTGCCGGAAGAAGGGTCCCTCCGCCCAGAGCTTCACCGGCTGACCGAGCTTCTGCATGCCGTGGTCGAGGTAGGCCCGGCAGATCGAGGCCGTCGCCTCCGGCCGGAGCGTCAGCGAGCGGCCGCCCTGGTCCTCGAAGGTGAACATCTGCTTCTGGACGATGTCGGTGGACTCTCCGACCCCGCGGGCGAACAGATCGGTGTCCTCGAAGATGGGGGTGTCGATCCGGCCGTACCCGGCGTCCTCCAGCCTCTCCCGCGCGACGTCGTGGATCCGCCGGCGGACGGACTGAGCGTCGGGAAGCACGTCGAAGGTGCCCCGCGGGGCCTTGAACCTCTCAGCCATGTCGCGAGCCTAAACGGGCGCCCGGTTATCTGGCGAGCTCGGCCAGGAAGGGATTCGTGGCGCGCTCGGCGCCGAGCGTCGTGATTCCCATGTGCCCCGGATAGACCGTCGTCTCGGGCGGATGGGAGTCGACCAACGTCCGGATCGACTCCAGGAGCGTTCCCCAGTCGCCGCCGGGCAGGTCCGTCCTGCCCACCGAGCCCTGGAAGAGGACATCCCCGGAGAAGAGGGCCTGGCCCTCGGGGACGGAGTAGGTGACGTGGCCGGGGCTGTGCCCCGGCGTGAAGATGACGTCGATCTCCATCCCGGCCAGCTCGAGCTTCTCGCCGCCGCTCACGGTGTGGTCCGCCTCGTAGCTCTCGAACGGCCCGAAGCCCGGCCAGGGCACGAAGGAGTTGATGTCCGCCAGGACCGGGGTCTCGATCTCCGGGCACCAGACCGGCGCGCCGGTGGCCTTGGCGATGGGCGCGACCGCCCCGATGTGGTCGAAGTGCGTGTGGGTGAGGAGGATTCCCTCGATGTTCACGCCGAGATCGGCGGCGGCTCCGAGGATTCGCTCCGCCTCGTCGCCCGGATCGACGATCAGGGCCCGATCGGAATCGTCCTGACGGAACAGGAAGCAGTTCTCGGCGATCTGGCCGACCGTGAACATGCGGACCTCCATCGGGCTCAGCCCCCCGCGGATCCGGCGCCGGCGCGCTGGGCCTCGCGCTCGGCCTGCTTCTGGGCCTCCTTGCGGAGGTGCCGGCGATAGAACCAACGATCCATGAAGTAGGCCATCGCGGTGTAGGCGGGAAGAATCAGGATGCCGCCGAGCAGCGCCGCGATCGGGTTCTTGGCCATCAAGGCGAGGATCCCGACGAAGAGGACGGCGGCGACCGCACCCTTCTTGAACGCGCTCGACCAGTTTGCGGGCTGCGGGGTGCGGTCCCCCGGCTTCTGCTTCTTCTTGTTGCGGCTGCGGGCGCGAGCCTGGGCCTCGGCCCGGCTGCGCGGGCGACCGCGAGACGGCCGCGTGTCGATCCGGCCGCCCTGGGTGCCGCGGTGCTTGCGGCGGCGCTTCTTCTTCGTCTGCGCCATCGCCCTTCAATCTAGCCGAGGACGTTCTCGATCACGTCACGCCTCGGGTCGAAGTTGCGGATCGGGGGCTCGTCCGGATAGCCCTCCAGGGCGACCTCCGGGGCCAGGCCGATCAGCTCGGCCTCGACCGCACGGGCGTCGTGCCTCGCCGCCAGCCGCGAGATCTCCTCGACCACCCTGGCGAGCGGGACGGCTCTCGGATCGTGGATGTTCATGGACACCTGGGTGCGCCCGCCCTCGCGCGGCAGGCCGAGGGCGCGGACCCCGGGCAGCCCGCCGTCCGCCTCCCGTAGCTCCGCCGCGATCTTCCTGGCGATCTCCAGGTTCGAGGTGTCGAGCTCGACGTTGAAGGCGACGAGCGGCTCCCTGGCCGTGACCAGGGTCGCCCCCGCGCTCGGGTGCGGCTCCGAAGGGCCGAGATCGGGCGCCAGCTCGCCGGATCCCATCCGGCGTGCCAGCTCGGCCGGGCCGCCCCGCCGGAAGTAGGCGCGCTCCACCCGGTCCGGGCTCGACGCGAGCTCCCCGTAGAAGAAGACGGGGATCCCGAGAGCGGCGATCCCCTCCGCGGCCTCGCCTGCCGCCGCCAGCGCGTCGTCGTGGCGCTCCTCGGTCTGCCAGACGGCGGGCGCGACGTCGAGGGCGCCGATGTGCGGATGGAGGCCCTGATGCTTGCGCAGATCGATCAGGTCCACGGCGTGGGCCGCCCCCGCCACGAGCGCCTCGACGAGCTGCGGCGGCTCGGCGGCGATGGTGAAGACGCAGCGGTTGTGCTGCGCGTCGTAGTGGCGGTTGAGGACGCGGGCATGCGTGCCCAGGGTCGCCTCGAGCGCGCGGATCACCCTGTCGTTCCGACCCTCTGAGAAGTTCGGGACGGCGACCAGCGGCATCCCCCGCCCCGCTCCGCCGTTCACGGGATCAGCAGCTCGCCGTCGCGGACGATCGCCTCGCCGTCGAGCTCCATCGTCGGCTTCATGACCACGCAGTCCAGATGGACCGGGACCTGCACGGCGCCGCCGATCCCGGCCGACGCGCCGAAGGCGATGTGGACGGTGCCGAGGATCTTCTCGTCCTCGAGGATCTCTCCGGTCAGCTTCGCCTTCTCGTTCGTGCCGACACCGAGCTCGGCGATGTTGGTGCCGTCCTCCCCGTGCTCGGTGAGCAGCTCCATGAACGCCATCCCCTGGCCGCCGCGAGCCGAGGTCAGGTGGCCGCCCTCAACCACCAGCTCCACCGGCTCCTCGACGAGCCCGATCCCGGCCATCGAGCCGTCGATCACCAGGGTGCCGCTGCCGCCGGCAGGCGAGATGAATCCCTCGCCGCAGGGCAGGTTCCCGAATGCCCCCGGCTCGGTCAGCTCCCCGGCGTCCGGGATGGCCTCCCTGCCCGAGAGATCGAGCGTGAGGTCGGTCCCATTCGCGTCGGTGATGCGGGCCTCGGAGGCCCGGTCGAGCGCATCGGCCACCGCGTGCCCCTTGCGGCGGAGGCCCTGCATGTCGGCGCTCATCACCCGCGCCAGCATGTCCTCGGTCACACCCGGCAGCGTCGCGCAGCGCGCGCCCTTCTCGCTGGCGCGCTTGCGGGCCGCGGTGTGGGACAGCGACTGGACAGTCGGGGCGAGGATCACGTCGGCCCCGAGCATCGCCTCGGCCACGGTCCGCGGAGGCTCGGCCGCATGGGACGCGCGCTCACCCATCAGCGCCATGACGGCGTCCGAACCGGCCGCGGCGGCCTCGTCGCGAAGCCGTTCTCCCAGGTGCTGAGTGGCCGGGTTGCAGACCACCAGGGTCTCCTCGCCCTCCTTCACCGCGAGGCAGTCCCGGATGACCGCGCGCACCGCTCGATCGAGGTCGCTCACCGCCAGCACCCTAGATGCCCGTCGCTACGATTGGCCGCCCCCGCCGGAGTAGCTCAGTCGGTTAGAGCAGCGGAATCATAATCCGCGTGTCGGGGGTTCGAGTCCCTCCTCCGGCATCCTAATTCCCCGCAAATGCGGGCTTTCTGATTTCAGCAGGACGCGACTGTATCGCGACCGTATCGCGGGAGCTGGCTTGCTTCTGAGCGTTGACGAACTCGGTCAGCGCCCCTGCGGCATTGTGTTTCGGAACGTGATGTGCGTACAGCTCCGTTGTCGCTAGCTGCGCGTGGCCCATATACGCCTTCACGTCAGCGACCGGATAGACCTGAATGGCCAGGGTCCCGTACGTATGCCGTAGATCGTGGAAGCGGAAGCCACCCCCGGCAGGGAATGCCTTTCGGTCGATACCCGCTTCACTCAGAGCCTCGTAGAGAGCCTTCCGCAGGGTGTCCTCGGGAAGGACGCCACCAGTCTCGGAGCAGAACACGCGATCAGCGGGACCAACGAAATGCTCTCGGCGTGAGAGCCGATCCAGTTCGCGGGCCGCATCGTCCATCAGCGGGACCGATCGCACCTTGCCCGATTTGGGCAACCGTTCCTCGCCGCCCGCCGGCAGATTGCGGCGAACATGAACAGTGGCCGAGGCAAAGTCAATATCGCCCCATTGCAAGGCACGCAGTTCTCCGGTCCGTAGACCCGTATAGGCAGCAACGATGATCGCCGCTGCGAACTGCTCACCCTGGGCCGCTCGCGCGACCGCTTCTACTTGCTCGACGGTCAGGACGTTGAATTCGCCCGACCGCTTGAGCTGGACCCGCTCGACGTTCTCGGCTGCGTTCTGGCGAACCCATCGGAGCTGAGTCGCCCGCTTCAAGACACCATGCAGAGCAGCGAGTTTTCTTTTGCACGGTACGTCGAGCAAGTTTGCCCTCGACAAGCAATCGCTGGCGATAGCCGTCTATCCGCTCCTCGGTGACTTCCTCCAACGGAGTCTCTGCCCCGAACTCAGGGAGCAAGGAGTTGCTCGCAATGATCCGGTAGTCGCGCAGGGTCGAGATTGAACGGGCTCGTTCCTCCTCTACGTACCGCACCCACTCGGCTACGGCATCCCCGAACGTCTTGCCGGAGTTGTCGCCAGGGTCGTGAATCTCCCCTCGACGAGCATCAGTCAGGATCGCGTCCAGCGCAGCCTGGGCCGTCTTGCGGGTGTAGTGGCCGGCGGGGGGTCGCCCATCCCTCTCCGTCCACGCCGGGCCTAACAGCTTCATGCGCTGGCGTCCGCTCGGGAGTCGGTACTTGGCGTACCACTTGACGCCTCGTTTGCGCTTGATGAGTTGGATGCTGCCGCTTACGTTCATGCTGTCTCTCCTTGTTCGCCTTGAAGGTGCGCCAGCTCGCTGTAGGCCCACCGGATTCGCTCTGCGATCGCGCTCATGCCGTTTCCTCCTCGGTTGAGAGGCGACGGGCTAGACAAATACGCTCCCGGGGCGTCGGGTCTTAGGACCCCGATGCCACGGGGCGGGTCGTTCGCGCGACGCCGCCCCATTTGCTTTGTGACACCATCTTAGACGCAATGGCGACGAAACGACAGCTCAATCTGGCCGGTCTCGCGGAGGTCGCCGAAGTGCTGCATGTGACCCGTCGGCACGCGATCCGGCTTACGAGTGAGCCTGGCTTCCCCGAGCCGATCGCCCGCCTTCGGGCGACACCGGTTTGGAGGCGAGGCGATGTGGAGCAGTGGGCGAAGTCGAGGAAGCCCAACGGGCGACGGCGACGATGACCTTGACGGACTCTCTTCGTGGAGAATCGGTCCCGATGCGCCGTGCTTTCACGCGATAGCGACAGCGCGGCTCAAAGCCGCCAGAGTGTCGCTTTGCATGGAGGCTGTCGCACAAACCCAAAGTGAGGCCGTGAGAGCTCGTGTGAGGCCTCTTTAGAAACGGGACGACGAGTCACTTGCAGGGTGCCAACTTCGCCCCTTGGTGGACGTCTCGTCGACCGCTGAAGCCACCTCAGCACGCGTAGGGGTACCTCTCGCCAGCGCCCTTTGTGCGACACCCTCCATGGAAAGCAGCGCTTTCGGTTAAGGCACTGCCCACGGCGTAGAGTGGCCGCGCAAGATCCATCGACACCGAGTCATGGAAGGGCGGCTTTGATGTTCGGACGGATGAAGGACCCGGTAGATGGGACGGCTCTGGTCGTCGCCGTCGAGGACGTGTTGCCCACCGCCAACCCGATCCCGTTCCGGGGGAAGCTCGTCGTCTCGGCTGAGGGAGTACCGAAGACAACGGTTGAGCACATGGATCGCTATTGGCGGCGCGGAGGCCTGTCGTTAGGAGATGCCGTCACCTCATTCTGGCCGACGGTCGGCTCCACGATCCCCGTCCAGGTCGACCGAGCCGATCCGACTCGCGTGAAGATTCAGTGGAAACAGCTCATCGAAGAAAAGTCGAACTCCGACTCCGCGGCAAAGAAGGCGCAAGAGGAGGAGCTCATCGAGCAGGCCTACCGCGACCCAGAGTCCCAGTAAGGCCGCCCTGAAGGGGCAGGGTCCGAGTTCTCCTCTTAGCCGTTAGCGGCTCGGGCACGCGAGCCAGCGCACTCCAGAAACAGCCGCTTTGGACGAAAAGCGCCGGTTCGATCCCTTGACCCGACACCCGACTGCCCACTAGCCTCGCGGCGGGACTCCATGGAGGGAAGAGCGATGCGCAGAATTCTTGTTGGCTTGGCAGTGACAGCCTCCGCCGCGTTCCTCCTTGGAACCGCGGCCTCGGCCTCGGCCGGGACGCTGGATCAGCAGCAGACCGCAAACGACAACATGGCGTTTGGTCTCGGCCAGCAGGCGAGCAGCGCGCAGACCTTTACGGCGGCCATTACAGGCGGGCTCGACGAGGTGGACCTAGACCTCGCGCGGGCGGGCACGCCCCTGGCGTACTTCACCGTCGAGATCCGTGACGTCTCTGGGGGTGGCCCCGGACAGGCGGTCCTGGCCGCGCGCTCGCTTCCCCCCAGCGCCGTCACCAACACCACGGCCCAGTTCATCCCTGTCCAGTTCAATCCGCCGGCGCCCGTTGTCGCGGGCACCCAGTACGCGATCGTCGCCTATAGCGGGAACCCGGCGGGCAATTGGTACATCTGGTACGTCAAGCTCAGCGACGTCTACTCGGGCGGCCTGGCCTTCCACAACGTCACCGCTCCCGCTCCGCCTTCGACCTGGACCTCGGACCCCACCAACGACTTGGCGTTCAAGACCTATGTCGTGCCCACCCCACCCGCGGCGAGCACCGGCCAGCGCGCCGCAGCCTTCAAGAAATGCAAGAAGAAGCACTCGGCGAGGGCCCGGAGGAAGTGCCGCAAGAAGGCGAACCTGCTACCCGTCTGAGCCTTCCGTGAGATAGCCGCTTAGGACGAAAAGCGGCTATCCGCTTTGCATGGAGCCTGTCGCACAAACCCAAAGTGAGGCCGTGAGAGCTCGTGTAAGGCCTCTTTAGAAACGGGACGACGAGTCACTTGCCGGGTGCCAACTTCGCGCCCTGGTGGATGTCTCGTCGACCGCTGAAGCCGCTTCAGCACGCGTAGGGGTGCCTCTCGCCAGCGCCCTTTGTGCGACACCCTCCATGGAAAGCAGCGGTGTAATTCGGATCGAGAGGCTCGGCTTACGGTCCAGTAGTAACTGCGCGGATGCACGCTCCTTGCGGGGGCTTAAGGTGTTCTCCTGAATCAGATGCCCAAGACTGTGCGAGTCGCAGCTTCCGCAATCCTCGCCAGCGCGTTCTGTGCACTGGCTCCAAGCCTTGCCTCAGCCGGGACACTCGATCAACAGCAGCCCGACACCGGCGGGACGGCTTACGCCCCCAACTCGGTCCAAAGCCCTGCCCAGACCTTCACCGCCGGTATCGGTGGCGGGCTTGATCGAGCCGATCTCCACCTCTTCAAGACTGGAACTCCGTCGCTGCCAATCACGGTAGAAATTCGAAACGCCTCCGGCGGAGCCCCGGGTAGCACCGTTCTGGCCAGCGCCAGCGTGCCCGCCTCCGCCGTCTCTCCCTCCCCGGGAGCTTTCGTGCCGATCAGCTTCACCCCGCCCGCCGCCGTGGTAGCGGGGACGCAGTACGCGATCGTCGCCTATAGCTCGGCGGATTTCCCGAACGACTACGCGTGGTCAAGCTACTTCTCCAACCCTTATGCGGGCGGCAACGGCTTCTACACAAACAACTCCCCGCCGTCTGGAAGCTGGAACTCGCTCACCACTTTGGACTTCACCTTCATGACCTACGTGGCGCCGACTCCCGCGGACACCGGACAGCGCGCCGCGGCCCTAGCCATTTGCAAGAGGCGGGCGCACAAGCACCACTGGCCGCACAAGCGGCTTAAGGGGTGCAAGAAGGACGCGAACCGGCTGCCGGCGTAGCTGCGCGGACTACTGCTTTGGACGAGAAGCGGCGGTTCAGTCACGACGCCGCGGCGCCTACTACTCGCTCACTCCCACCAGGCGCGGCGAGCCCCGCCGACATGGGTCCAGCATTCGGGGCGCTCGCAGGCTGACGGCTCGAGGCAGCACGGCTTGAAGGGCCAGATCCGCCCTTCGGAGTTCTGCTGGCCGATGATCCGCCTGTCCTTGCTGACGATCGTCTTCAGCGGCCCCACGGGGTCAGGCTGTTTCAAGACGGGTCCCCCGTGAATCGCGGTTTTGTAGATCGCGGTTTTTTTCGCGGCGAGGCAATCGGCGGTTGTCTGAGCGGGCAGTTCTTGGCTGGCACCCTCCCCTAGGTCGGGGGATACTGCGTGGGCGATGTCGGAGGAGAACGTCGAAAAATGCCGCCGGGGGTTCGAGGCCTGGAACCGGCGCGATGTCGACGGGTGGCTCGAGGACACGGCTCCCGATATCGAGTGGAGTCCGGCCAGCCCCGCTGCCGTCGAGCGCAACGTCTACCGGGGGGAAAAAGAGGTTCGCCAGGCGTTCGCTGAGATCTGGGAGATCTGGGAGGTGTTTCGCTTGGAGGAGAGCGAGATTCGCGACCTTGGGGGCTCCCTCGTGTGGTTGGGTCATGTTCACGCGAGAGGCAGGACCAGCCATGTCGAGCTCGACCATGAGTTCGCCGCGCACATACTGCTGCGCGACGACGAGGCGATCCGTTCCGAGGGATTCCTCACTTGGCAAGAGGCCCTCGAAGCCGCCGGGCTGTCGGAGTAAGCCGGACTACTGCTTTGGACGAAAAGCGGCGGTCTGGAGATCACACCTCTAAGCGTTGAGGGGGAGCTGCTCGGGCCAGTCCTCGGGCGCTTCGTTTCGCATCGTTTCGTAGCAATGGACGTGGAACTTGCCGACTGGCTCAAAGGCTCCTTCAACGGTGCCGGCCGCCCACTTCAGCGCGCATAGGTCGGTGATGTCCAGCGTGAAAACCCCCGCTAATCAAGACTTTTCCGGCGACCCACACCATCCCTCGCCGACCGTAGCCCCGACCCGGGACGCAACGCAACCGTAGATCGCCACATCACCGGCAGGAATGCGACACACCGGCTTATCGACGCTTAAGCAATGCGCTCGACGATGCCCGCGCTCGAATGCGCAGCTCAGACAGCCTCCTGAACGACCTCAGCGCCGATTCGCAAGGCTGTGCTGGAGGTCTGCTGGGCGCTCTGGTGGCGGCCCAGGCCCGCGAGCTGCGCGCGCTGTGCCACCGAGTAAGCGCTCTGCAATCGCCCCGGTCGAGCAGTCCTCGGCTCGGCGCGATCCGGGCCCCTCGGCCGGCTTCTGGGGCTAGCGCGAATGCCTCGCCGCCGAGGCCCGTCCATCGATAGCCCCGAGCGGGGCCGGGCATCGGTCCGGCTGGCGATCCTCCTGGGATCGTTCGCTGGGCTCTTGCTCCTGGCATCGAGCCTGGTCCATTCTGAAGCCGGGGCGGGACCCGCCTGGAAGCGAGTGAGCGGACCCGCGCCAGACAAGCTGAAGGCGGTGCTCGCTGCAGCTCGGCTGCCGGTCCCACTCCACGATCTGACCCTCACCACGACGCCCGAGGGTCCGCTGGTGATCGGCGGCGCGACTCGGGCCGGCTCCCCAACCGGCCAGGTCGATCGGCTGCAGGCAGACGGCTCCGGGCTTGCGCCAGTCGGAACCCTCGCTCAACCTCTCCGGGAGACCGCCGCCGTCAACCTCTTTGACGAGACGCTGGTGCTCGGTGGCCGTGGCGCATCGACGCTCGGTCTCGTGCAGTCCTTGGTCCCGGGAGCCGCCGCCCAGACCGTCGCGCACCTGCCCTCGGCCCTTTCGGATCCCTCGGCAGTCAACCTCGGCGGAGCCGTCTACCTCGTTGGCGGAGTCAACAGACGGACGACGAGTGCCGGCATCATCGAGACGACCGATGGGCGTGCCTTTGTTCGAGTCGGCCACCTCCCCACGGCAGTGCGGGAAGCCGCGGTGGCGGCTCTCCCCGACAAGATCTACGTCTTCGGGGGCAGACTCGCCAACGGCCGTGCGACCAACAAGATCCAGGAGTACGACAGGGCGAGCCAGCGGTCGGTGATCGCCGGGTACCTGCCGGAGCCCCTCTCCGAGGCTTCGGCGGTGACACTCGATGGCGTCATCTACCTCCTCGGCGGCCGTATTCGAGGGGCAGCAAGCGAGCGGATCTACCGTTTTGACCCCGGACATAACGTCACGCTACCCGCCGGCCACCTGCCCTGGCCGATCTACGACGGCGCCGCCGTTAGCTATCTCGGCCGCGCCTTCCTGGTCGGTGGCCTGGGGAGATCCGGGAATCCCCTCGACTCCGTGGTCGCCTTGCACTGAGCCGAATCTTGGGCGCGAAAGAGGCGGTAGTCGCCCCGGCGACTAGGAGAGCAACGCTTTAAGGACCGGGGACTAGCATCCGTTCATGGAAGGCGTCGCGACTCCCCCGATCCTCCATCTGTCCCTAATCCTTGGCGACCCGAGGAGACCGCTGAGCGAGTCGCCAGCTTCGCGACCTGGCTCAACGCCAACGGTCTGCGGGTCATGGGCTGGCTGGTCGGCGTGGTCGGCATCAGCCTGATCGTGCAGGGTCTCGCCGCTACAGCAGCCTGAACGCACCGAGGCGCTACACGACGCTTCCGCATCGGGCGAGAGCGGCGCTTTGCATGGAAAGCAGCGGTCAGCCTGGGACCGAGAAGGTGCTGGAAGCTCTCGCCAGCGGGAATGCAGCCACGGTCTGGCTTTGCCCGCCATGAGACTCGGCTTAGACGCACTTCACCTCGAGTCGTCAGCGTCGCGACCAGTGTCGCCGAGCACCAGACTTTCCCGTCGATCACCCCCGCTCGGGGTGAGCCCCGAGCCCCATCGCGAGTCCGTCAGGCTCGCCATCCTGATCGGCTCGATCTTCGGCCTGGTCATCCTGGGAGTGAGTTCGCTCGCGGGCTCCTCCGGAGGGGGCGGTCCAACCGCGCTCGAGGGGGCGAAGAACGCGCCAACGAGCCTGCATCCCTCGGTTGTCACGAGACTCCCAACGGTTGTCCACGCGAACGCCGTCGCCTCAACCCGGTATGGCCCGGTGGTGGTCGGCGGACTGGGCGCAAACGGCGCCGCCACAGATCTCGTCGAGCGCTTCGACCCGCTTAGCCTGCGGGTGAGGTCGTTCGGATCCTTGGCCCAGCCGCTTCAGGGCGCGGCAGCGACGTCATTGAACGGCCGAGTCTTCGTCTTCGGGGGAATGGGCAAGGTCCCGCTCGCCGGGGTTGAGGTCGTGAACTCGAAGGCCAAGGCCACCATGGTGGGCCGGCTGCCGACGGGGCTATCCGGCCTCTCAGCTGTGACGGTCAAGGGGGCGATCTATCTCGTCGGCGGCTATGACGGCAAGAGGCCGACTGCGGCCGTCTACCAGACGACGGACGGCAAGAGCTTCACCAGGGTGGCTCGCCTCCCGACCCCCGTTCGCTCGGCGGCAACCGCGGCGATCGGCTCCGAGATCTACGTCTTCGGGGGCCAACTCGCCAACGGTCAAGACACCAACCAGATTCAGGAGTACAACATCGCGAAAGGACACGCGGTCATCGCCGGGCACCTCCCTCAGCCGCTCTCGCAAGCGGCAGCGGTGACCCTCGAGGGCGCGATGTACGTGTTGGGCGGACGCATCGGGCGCCAGGCCAGCGACCGGATCCTGCGCTTCGTGCCGCTTCACAACACCACCCGCCACACAGTGGGGGTCAACGTCACCCAACCGGCTGGTCACCTCCCGCAGCCGGTCTATGACGGAGGCGCCGGTGTCTTCGACAATCAGGTGTACCTGATCGGTGGCCTCGGCGCCCGAGGCGCGCTGCTCAGCACAGTGATGGCTCTCCGCTAGGCTCGCGCTGCACCGCCGCTTTGGACGAGAAGCAGCACTCCTGCTTTGCATGGAGGCTGTCGCGCAAAGTCGTGGCGCCCCGGGGTGAAAGCGGTTCCGCGGAACCGCAATGACGTTGCGGGGCCTTTCAGGCCACCGCCGCCGCCAAACCACTGCGGTAGAGCTTCATCAGGTTGTGTGTGGCGGCGGTGAGGCGCCATTCGGCCCTGCAGCTGGCTAAGCCGCGCCGCGAGAAGCGCCCCGCTCTCAGGTTGTTCTTGATCTGGGCGAAGACGGGCTCGATCATCTGCTGGCGTCTGCGGTATCGAGCTCGTGACTCTGGTTCGGTCAGCCGCTCTCGCATCCACTCGTATTGGGGTCCGCTTCTGATCTTGGTCGGGGCTCGGCGGGTGTCGGCGTCGGGGGGAACCAGGACCGTCATTCCCTTTGCCTCCAGCGCGCCGATCTGCTCGCCGTTCCAGTAGCCGGCGTCGGCGAGTGCAACCCCGGGGCGCTGCTTGATCCCGGCGGCGGCCAGCTCGCGCTCGGCAGCCTCGGCCATCGGGCGAAGGCGGTCTCGCTCGTTGGCGCCGCTGATCACCTCGGCGGCGAGGATCACCTGGCCCTCGGCCGCCACCGCCTGGGCGGTGTAGCCCTGGATGAAGCCGCGGGCGGTCTTCACCGGGCGCGAGTCGGGGTCGGTGGTGTTGATCCGCAAGCTCTCCTTCGGCGCGATCGGCCGGGGCTTGCTCGGGTCGGCCCTTTCGCTTCAGCCCGGTGCGGGCGGTGTGTTCGGCCGCAGCCTGCTCCCAGGCGGCCATCTCGGCGACCTTGGTCTCGTGCTCTTCATCGAGGCGGCGCTTGGCCTCCTTTAGGCGAGCGCGACGGGTGTTGGGGTCGGCCAGCTCGGGCGGCAGCTCATCGCCGCGGGCCTCGCCGAAGGCCTCGTCTTCTGCTGCGTCGACCCGGGCCGCCTCCTCGAGGATCTCGGTCGCGAGCTGAGCGTAGGTGCGGTTGGCTGAGTCGGCGGCGTTGGCGACGATTCGGGTGCCGTCGAGGGCGATCGTGCCGACCGAGACCAGGCCGGCCTTGGCGCAGAGGCCGAGGACCTGGGTGAAGAGCTCGGCCAACTGCTCGGCGTGGCGGGCCCGGAAGCGGGCGATCGTCGCGTGGTCGGGGACGGCGTTGGCGGTGATCACGCGGTAGGCGATGTCTTCGGCGCAGCGGCACTCGATGCGCCTGGCCGAGCGCTCGCCGGTCGCGTAGGCGTAGAGCACCAAAGCCACCATCATCTGCGGGTCGTGAGCGGCTCGGCCCCAGCCGTCGCCGCGGTAGGCCGCATAGAAGGGCTCCAAGTCGAGCTCTTCGACGGCGTCGAGAACGAACCAGGCGAGGTGGTCCTCAGGCAACCACTCGCGCAGGTCGGCGGGCATCAACAGCTGCTGGTCACGCTCGCAAGGAAGGAAGTTCTGGCTCATTCATGAATGCTCCGGGGCTGCCCGGACGGAGGTTTGTGCGACACCCTCCATGGAAAGCAGCGGTCTTGACCTGACGCCCGCTTCTCGCGCAAGGGGGGCGCCCATCGTCGTCTTAGGTCAGAGACGCTGAGAGAACTTGAGGTCAGCCCGATCTAGGATCTGGCCCCATGGGCGAAACCAGCGTCGTCGTCGTTGGTGCCGGTCAAGCGGGCCTTGCGGTGAGCCGGGAGCTCCGGGAGGCCGGCGTCGCCCACGTGGTGCTCGAGAAGGGCAAGGTGGGCCAGACCTGGCGGGGACGGTGGGAGAGCTTCTGCCTGATCACACCGAATTGGAGCGTCCAGCTTCCCGGCCATCCGTACGACGGCGGAGACCCCGACGGCTTCATGCTCCGAGATGAGGTCGTGGCGTACCTCGAGGGCTACGCCGCCGGGGCCGAGGCGCCCGTGCAGGAAGGCATCGACGTCACGTCACTCGAACCCGGCCGGGACGGCGGTTACTGCTGAAGACCGGCGCCGGGGAACTCCATGCCGAGATTGTCGTACTGACCACCGGCGCCTACCAACGGCCTCACCGGCCCTCTGGGGCGGCCAGCCTGCCAACGGCCCTACTCCAGATCGACGCCGAGGACTACCGCAACCCCGCGGACCTCCCTGCTGGACCGGTCTTGGTGGTCGGGAGTGGTCAGTCGGGCTGCCAGATCGCTGAGGAACTTTCCATGGCGGCCGTCAGGTCTTTCTGGCCTGCGGACGGGCCCCGTGGGGGCCTCGCCGGCTGGGCGATCACGACATCATCTGGTGGACTGAGGAGACCGGGTTCCTCGATGCGCCCACTGCAGTCGCTGCCAAGTCCAGCCGCACGACTGGCGGCCAACCTGCAGGGAACGGGGCACGGCGGTGGCCACGACCTCCACTTCAGGACGCTCCAGAAACTTGGACGTCACCCTGCTTGGCCACTTCCTCGGCGCCGATGATCACCACGCTCGATTCGCGCCGGACCTCGGCGAGAGCGTGGCCTGGGGAGATGGGCGGAACGGTGCCAGCTCATGGATCTGGTCCGAAAGCTGGTGGCCGAACGCGCGTTGCCGCAGCCTGAGATCCCCGACCCGTCGCCGTTCGATGCCGATGCGCCTCGAAGAGCTGGACCTCGGCGGATTCGGTGCAGTCCTGTTCACGAGCGGCTTCCGGCCCGACTACGAGTCCTGGGTGCGTTGCCCCCGCGCCTTCGACGAGCTCGGCTTCCCGATCCATGAACAGGCGCCAGCGTCGCGGCCCCAGGGCTCTACTTCGTTGGGGTGCCACTTCTTGCGCAAGCGCAAGTCGTCCCTCTTGCTGGGAATGGGCGAGGACGCCGCGCATCGTCGCCCGCCAGATCAGCGACGCCCTCGGATCCCGGTGACCTCCCAGTGCCCGGGCTAGGGCGCTCCCGTACAACCCCACGATCACGAGGACCGCGCTCGCTGCAATGGCGCACTGTCGGTGCTGGCCAGTGAGTGCCACCGCGAGACCCAGTTGGACTGTGTAACCGCCCGCCGAGACTGCGGCAAAGGCTATGTTCAGCTTGCGAGTCGGGAAGTCGCGTGAGAAGTTCCCGGCCCGCTTCGCCCTCGGTATCAGGCGGCTCACGGCCAGCAGCCCCACGACCGCCATGACGAGGCTCGATACGCCAGCAGGACGGGGCCCCCGGTGAGCGCGACGATCGAGACGACGAAGATGTCGACCAAGGCGAGGA
This sequence comes from uncultured Solirubrobacterales bacterium, assembly GCA_963821705.1. GTDB lineage: Bacteria > Actinomycetota > Thermoleophilia > Solirubrobacterales > 70-9 > DASUPK01. The sequence continues at coordinate 90,284 of CAWGEV010000007.1, forward strand.
ATGCACTCCCGGCCAAGACCGTCCGGCGCTCTCGGGTCTGAGCATCGTTGTCGTCGCTGTTGACGATCGACACTGCGACCACGAGCAGGCCGAGGATCGCTGCGGAGGCACCCGAGCTCGCCGAGAAGAAGTTCTCGTAGTGGCCCATCCGGCACCACCTTACGTAGGTGCTCCCCGGGCGCGCCGGCGCCGGTCTCGGCCTTGTCGAGCACTCCTTTCGCGTGAGGGTGTCGCACAAACCCGCCTGAATCCGTCCGTTTGCAGGAAGAAACTGGCCATGGCCCAGAACTTCCTCAGCTCCGACGCGACCAACCGCTGCTGCTGCCGCCTGACCTGCGCGACTGGCTCCAGAGGACCACCTCGCCTGGTTCGTGATCGAGGCGATCGAGGAGCTCGACCTTGAGCCCTTCTACTCGTCCTATCGCTCCGACGGCCACGGCGCCGCCGCGCACGAGCCGAAGATGATGTTGACGGTGCTCGCCTACGCCTACGCGGTCGGCGAGCGAAGCTCAGCGCGGGGATCGAGCGCCGCTGCCGCGAGGACGTCGCCTTCCGGGTGATCACCGCCGACCAGGTCCCCGACCACGCCACGATCGCCCGCTTCCGTGTCCGCCACCAGGAGGCGCTGGCGGATCTCTTCGGCCAGGTGCTCGGCCTCTGCGCCGACGCCGGCCTGGTCGAGGTCGGGGTGCTCGCAGTCGACGGCTCCAAGTTCGCGGCCGCCGCCTCCGATTCCGCGATCCGCGCCTACGAGCAGATCGCCAGGGAGGTCCTCGCCGAGGCGGCCGAGGTCGACGCCGCCGAGGATGAGCGCTACGGCAGCGCACCTTCCGTTTCCGCTTTCGCCTTGCCTTCGGTTGCCTGCTCTCGGCATTCTTCAGGTGGGAATGAAACGGCTCTATCTCCTGCGCCACGCGAAGTCGAGCTGGGACGATCAGACGGTTGCCGACCACGACCGGCCACTGGCGCCTCGCGGTCGCCGCGCCGCCAAGGTCATGGCCAAGCACCTGAGGCGGAAGGAGATCTCCCCCGAGCTGGTGCTGTGCTCGCCATCGACGCGCACCCGCCAGACGCTGAAACGGCTCGCGCCGGGGCTGGGGAAAAACGCCGACGTGCAGATCGAGCCCGAGCTCTATGCGGCCCCGGCACGCGACCTCCTCGAGGTGCTGCACAAGCTGCCGGACGAGGTCGAGTCCGTCATGCTGATCGGCCGCGACCCCGGATCCAGGACCTCGCCCTGAGCCTCGCCCAGCGCCCGCTCTGAGATCCCGCGGTTAAGGAGCAAGTTTCCGACTGCGGCGCTGGCAACGCTGGAGCTCAACGGAACCTGGCGCGAGCTGGCGCGCCGGAAGCGCGGAACTGGTGTCGTTGGTGAAGCCTGCAGGAGCTCTCGCGCTAGCGCTTTGCATGGAAGCAGCACCTCCGGTCAGTCGCGAGATACTGCGTGGGCGATGTCGGAGGAGAACGTAGACGCCTCGCTGGCCCCCGCGGGCGAATTCCCCTCACTCGACGACATCTGTTACATGAACACGGCCTCGATCGGTCTAATGTCGCGGAGCGCCTTGGCCGAGGAGGAGAAGTTCCAGCGCCAGCTCGGCCTGTATGGCACCACTTGGTTCGATGAGCCGACCGAGGTGGGCGTCCTCGAGCAGGCGCGCCGCGAGGGCGCCGCGCTGCTCGGCGCACCGGCCGAACAGGTCGCGGTGACGACAAGCGTCACTGAGGCGCTCCTGCAGGTCGCCTGGTCGCTGCGTCCAGAGAGCGGCAGCAATGTGGTCTCAATCGACCTCGAGTTCCCCACCGTCACCTATCCCTCGATGAGGGTCGCGCGAGACACCGGGGCGGAGGTCCGCCTGGTTTCAGCGGCCGGGGACCCGGCCAAGCTCTCGTTCGAGGGGCTCGCTGAGGCCGTCGACCAGCGAACCGCAGCGATCAGCGTCAGCCACGTCCAGTACTCGACCGGCTTTCGCTACCAGCTCGAGGAGCTCTCGGAGTTGGCCGAGACCAACGGCGCCCTGCTGGTCGTCGATGCCTCGCAGTCGCTGGGGGCGGTTCCGATTGATCTCTCCAGCGTGAGAGTCGACGCGCTGCTCTGCGCGGGCTACAAGTGGCTCTGCGGGCCCTTCGGGGCGGCGCTCTGCTACGTCGGCGAGCGGCTGCTCGAACGGCTCGACCCTCCCTTCGTCGGATGGAAGAGTGCGGTTCGACCCGTGGTCGCTGCACGCCTCTTCGCTCAGGCTGGCCTCGTCGGTGGTCGAGAGACTCGAGTACGCCACCATGTCCTACTCCGCCGGCGTTGCGCTGGCGGCCGCGATCAGACAGATCTCTGTGATCGGCGCCGATCGGATCCTCGAGCACAACCTGAAACTGGCTTCGACGCTCACCGAGGGGCTCGAACACCTGGGAGCCGAGGTAATCACGCCACGCGAGGACGAGCGGCGAAGTGGCATCGTCACCGCACGTTTTCCCGAGCGCGACGGCGAGCAGGTGGCTGCGTGGATGAATCAATCGGGAGTGATTGTCTCCCCGCGCTTCGGATCGACGAGGTTCTCGATTCACTTCTTTAACAGTTCGGACGATGTCTCGTTCGCTCTCGACACGCTCGAACGCGTGCTCGCCACGGGCGGGCCGGTGGCGACGGACAGCCAGACCAGGTGAAGGCGAGGCCGATTCGGTTCGCCTGCTGCGCCGGGCCGACGTGCTCGCCTGTATCCGCTTTGCATGGAAAGGAGCGGTTTGGCCAGCCACAACCGGACGCGCTCATCTTGTCTGGCGCCAGCAAGGGGCTCGACACGCTGCTGAGACCTCTGGAATAGTCAGGCCTGAGAGGGAAAGGGTCGGTTCGCTAAGGAGGATTTGTGTCAGGGATGCGCCGCTGGATTGCTCTCATCGCAGCCTCCATGGCAGTGCTTGCTGCGCCCGCGGCAGCGCATGCCGCGATCGTCACCAATGGCGACTTCGAGACCGGCAGCCTCTCGGGCTGGCAGACCCAGAACACCGGTAGCGGCTGGTTCGCGTACTCGGGGACGGCCTCCCCAACAAACGCCCTGTCGATCGCTGCTCCGCCGCAGGGGTCCTTCGCCGCGGTCACCGACCAGAGCAGCCAAGGCACCCGCATCCTCTATCAGGACGTTGCGCTCGAGCCCGGCCAAACCCACACGCTCAGCCTCTACATCTACTACAAGAGCAACTCACCGATCGCCCACCCCGCTACGGACAGCCTCGATTACTTCGTGACGCCTAATCAGCAATACCGCATCGACGTGATGAAGCCGAGCGCCCCGCTCACCTCGATCAACCCGGCCGACATCCTGCAGCCGATCTTTCGAACGGCGACCGGCGATCCCACGACGCTGGCGCCGACCATGATGACGGCCGATCTGACCCCGTTCGCAGGCCAGACGATTCGCCTCCGGTTCGCCGAGGTCGACGGATCGGGCTACTTCAATGCCAGCACGGACGCCGTCTCGATCGCCAGCAAGCCACGGCCGACCGGCCATCGCGCCGCGGCCCTCGCGAGCTGCAAGAAGCGGGCCCATAAGCACCACTGGTCGCACAAGCGCCTCAAGAAGTGCAGGAAGAAGGCGAATCTGCTGCCGCTCTAGGGCAGGCCCAGACCAAAGCCCGGATCGCTGCGAACCGAAACCGCCCGCTTTGGACGAAAGCAGCACCGCTGCTTTGCATGGAAAGGAGCGCTTTTCGACCTGGCGCTCGCTTTCGCGCAAACGCGATAGCTGGCGCCCGCTACTTCCCCCGCTCAGCGGTCTTCGGCTGTTGACCCCTCCGGGACCGCCTGCATTGTCTCGTCGTACCAGTCGAGCGTCGCCTTGAACGAGCCGAGCGCCTCATCGCTGGCGAAGAGGTCTAGGTCGATGGTGGGCGCACCGTCGATCTTGTCTTCCGGGATCGATACACCCTCAATCTCGTTCAGTCGGTGCAGGAACTCACGGCGCAGCTCCACGTCGTCGAATGCCGGACCCTCGGCCATGTCTGAAAACCCGATCTCGACACTGCCCGTAGTCCAGAGCGCGAGCGGCCAGTGTTCTCGGCCGGCGCGCTCGAAATGCGGTCTGAACGATCCGTTCACCGCGCCAACGCCCCACCAGTCGCGCCAGTTGGCGCTCCGCGCCCAGTTGATGATCTCGCGGGCGACCTGCGTCGCGTCCGCCCCGTGCTCTCGCTCAGTTCTGTCAGGAACGACTCCTCGTCCCACTGGCGCCTCTTGCGCCCCTCGCCCTTCCGCGCTTCCGCTGCGGCGGTTTGCCCGATCACCCGCGGTACCAAGGTACGGAGCCCCTCCGGGCCGAGGTACTGCTTGACCTCAATCGCAATGACTTCTGCCGTCATTTGCTCGTTGAGGAACTCGACCACGCGTTGTAGCTCGCTCGGAATCTTGTCCGCGACGAAGACCAGCCTGACGTTTCCTGCTTTCAGGTTGACGGTCGCTTTCTCCCAGTAGGCATCGATGTCACCGTCCTCTCCGAGGACCTGAGCAAGCTCGACGTCGATGTCGCCTCCATCGCGTTCTACGCGAGCCTCGAACGAGGCGCGGAGCGTCTCGGCTGGCCAGTAGATAACGCCGTTTGCTGCGTAATCGATCAGCTGACCTACGACCTCGCGGCGGATCCGGGTGTCGAACTCCTCTTGACCTCGACCAGGGTTGGCACCGCGCCCTGATCCAAGAAGAGGTGGTCGAGCGACCATCGCCCGCTTGCATCGTCGTCATCTTCCGCGAGCTGTTTCACTGGATCGGCCTGCTCACCTTGGGTGGTCGCGTCCGCGCCCATGACCGGAGAGTCAATTGGGGGAGGCGGGGCGGCATTCGGTGGGTCGGGGACTGATCGCGTTCTAGCTGTCCAAGCCGACCCATTCCAGTATTGCTGTTGGCCAGAGACCAGTGGGTCCGGGTACCAGCCAGGCGTTCCCCGTTCCGGAGTCGGAGGAGCATCTGCTCCAACCTGCGAGTTGGTTGCTGGAAGGAAAGAGGTATCGCGAAGAGCTGCCCCGCATAGCGGGCACCACGTCCCATCTTGTACTGATCCTTGACAAGTTGGGCAGACGACCGTAGTCACTCAAATCAGACTCTTTCATATGTGACAGCGGCGACTCGGCGGGGCATCCATCTGGATCCTAGGCCGCTGCTTTCCATGCAAGGCGCCACTTCTCGTCCAAAGCGGTAGTCCTGGCAGCGACTAAACCGGCAGCAGATTCGCTTTCTTCCGGCACTTCTTCAAGCGCCTGTGGGACCAGTTGTGCTTGTGCGCGCGCATCTTGCAGCTCGCAAGGGCCGCGGCCCGCTGTCCGGTCGGACCCGAGGGGCCGGGCGTGGGAATGACATAGGTCTTGAACGCGAAGTCAGCCGGGGACTGATCGGTCCAGCTTCCGGCCGGCGGGGAGGCCCCGTTCGTGAACGCGGCGCCGGGCGGGTACGGATCGCTTCCGGCCTCTTGCCACATGTAGTTGTTCGGGAACGGCGCGGCGCTGTACGCCACGATGGCGTATTGGTGACCCGCGACCACGGGCGCCGGCGGACTGAAGCCGACCGGGACGAACGCCGGCGTGGTGCTGGTGACGCTGGAGGGCGGCAGGTTCCGACTCGCCAGGATCTGATTCCCGGCCCCAGCGGATGATCCATCTCGGATCTCGACGTACAGGTTCGCGACGGGCGAGCCGAAGTTCGAGAGAGCCAGATCGGCTTGGTCGAGCCCACCGCTGACGCCCGCAGTGAAGGTCTGGGCCAGGCTCTGAGTCGAGTGAGCGAAGAGTCCCATGGCGCCGATAGTCGGCTGCTGCTGATCGAGGGTCCCGGCGGACGCCGAGGCCGCGGTTCCAAGAAGGAGCGTCACGGAGACCGCTGCTGCCAAGCCAACAAAGAGAACTCTGCGCGTCTCTTCTTCCATGACTCCCACCGCGAGGCTAGTGGGCAATCGGTGATCAGGTCAAGGGATCAGCGTCGAGTCGCTTCCCGCCAGCGACCACTGGCGAGGGATCACCTCCGCCAGGGAACGGGAACTACTCCTTTCCATGCAAAGCAGCAGTCCTGCGGTCATCCGTGGACCTGAGCCGGGGGCGCGAAACGCCCAACCGCGCCCCGGCCCAAGCTTGGAGGACCACCCGATGCCTAAGGACTAATCCAGATCGTCGATCTCGCCTTGGTACTGGGCCATGCCGCGAGCGACGCCATCGCCGATCGCCGCGGTGATGACACCTTGGGATTCGATGATCTGGTCGGCCCGTACGATCCGGCGCTGGAACTCCTCGTCGTCGCGCAAAGCGGCGATCTGCTCCTCACTGCCGCGGAGCAGAGCAAAGCCCTGCAGGTCGCCACCGTGCGGCGTTAGGAGGGCGACCTCGAAGTCCTCGATCTTGCCATCGCCCTGGAGCCCTCCCCAGTACTCGACGCTCTCGTTGAATACCTGGATCGCGCGCTTCTCGCGTCCGCGCACCACCTGACCCCACCCGATGAACAGTGCGGCGTCAGCCATTTCCTTCTCCTCTCCTTGATCGACCCTGGATCTGGGTCTGCCCGACCCTACTCCGCGCCGGGGGCACGGGGCAAGGCCACTTCCAGCTCAACGCCCAACGGCCCCGTGGGGCCGCCCGCGCCTGAGGCTCCATTCAAGCGCCGCTTCTCGTCCAAAGCGGTACCGAGCCGCTACCCCCGCAGCCCGGCGCCAGGCTCAGCGCTCCTTGCGCAGAACGACTTCGTAGATGCTCACGTCCGTCCGCTGTCCTGCGGCGGCGGCCGTAGACTTGTGTAGTTCCCGAGGTAAGGAGCGCCCATGCCAGCAACGAAGAAGACGCCCAAGCGCGTACGTGCGTCGGCCGATGCGACGAGGAAGCGGGCGGAGGCTGCGCTGAAGCGTGCGGGCGGTTCGCTCGATCAGGTCCAGAAGGCGCTGGCCGAGCTGCAGAAGGACCTGGGCCGGGGCAGGCGCGACATGTTCCGCAATGTGCAACAGCTATTGAAGGATCAGCGCCGGGATATGGGCAAGCTGAGTCGTACGCTCTCGGCCGACATGCACAAGCTCCAGAAGGCGCTGACCGAGGAGCCGGCGTCCTCCCGCGCCAAGGGCACAACGGCCCGCGCCAAAGGCGGGTCGGCCCGGGCGAAGGGCACAAAGACCCGTGCGAAGGGCGGATCGGCCCGCGGGAAGGGCACAAAGACCCGCGCGAAGGGCGCAACCGCACGGCGCTAGTGGGCGGGACGGCGACGGGCGTCTCCGCTCATCCTCGCCCCGCCTTACGGAAGCCGTTGACGCCGTTCGCAGCCTCCTCGTGGACCCCCGTGCACCGCTTAGAGCTGTGATTTTCCGACACTGCCGCTTTGCATGGAGGCTGTCGCACAAACCCAAAGTGGAGGCCCTGAGAGCTCGTGTGAGGTCTCTTCAGCCGGACGACGAGCACTTCACCAGGGGGCCAAGTTGGCCCCTCAGGACTCTCGTCGCACGCTCGCTGAAGCGAGGCCTCAGCACGGCGTAGGGGTACCTGTCCTCAGCTCCGGGTTTGTGCGACACCCTCCATGGAAAGCAGCACCCAACTGTGACTCTCCTGCTTCTCTCGCAACGGAGACGTGCGCTGCGGGACAGCGAATTCGGGTGGATTGACGAGCTGCTAGGTGCCTAGGAACGCCAGCACCGCCAGCACGCGGCGGTGGTCCTCGGCGGCCGGCGGCAGGTTGAGCTTGGAGAAGATGCTGGTCACGTGCTTCTCCACGGCGCGGTCCGAGATCACCAGCGCGTCGGCGATCGCCCTGGTTGCTGCGCCCCTCGGCCATCAGCCCGAGCACCTCGCGCTCTCGCGGGGTTAGCTCCTCCAGCGGGTCCTCGACTCGCCGGCGCCCGAGCATCTGCGAGACGACCTCGGGGTCGAGCGCGGACCCGCCCTCGGCCACCCGCCGGATCGCATCGGAGAAGCGGTCGAGATCGGAGACGCGGTCCTTGAGCAGGTAGCCGACGCCGGCGGCGTCGTCGCCCAGCAGCTCCAGCGCGTACTCCTCCTCCAGGTACTGCGAGAGGACCAGCACGCCGGTGTCCGGCATCTCCTCGCGGATCGCGCGCGCCGCCCGCAGGCCCTCGTCGGTGTGGGTCGGCGGCATGCGGATGTCGATGATCGCGACGTCGGGCTTGTGAGCCTTGACCTTGCGCATCAGCTCCTCCGCGTCCGCCGCCTGCCCGACCACCTCGAAGCCCGCGTCCCCGAGCAGCCGGGCGACTCCCTCGCGCAGCAGCACCGAGTCGTCGGCGACGATCACCCGCACGGGATGCTTGCCCTCACGGTGGTGCCCTCGCCGGCGGCGCTCGCGACCGAGAGGCGGCCGTCGAGCGCCGAGACGCGGTCGGCGAGCCCCCGCAGGCCGGAGCCCTGCTCCGGGTCGGCGCCTCCGACGCCGTCGTCGCTGACCTGGATCTCGACGTGGCCGTTGCGGCGCGCCACGGTCACTGTGGCCGCTCCGGCCTGGGAATAGCGGGCCACGTTCGTGAGCGCCTCGGCGACGACGAAGTAGACCGCCGATTCGACCGAGGACGGCAGCCTGTCATCCGGCGTCTCGACCAGCTCGACCGGCACCGGGGAGCGCCGCGCGAGCCCGTTGATCGCCGCCTCGAGGCCGCGGTCGGTGAGCACGGCGGGGTGAATTCCGCGCGCCAGCTCGCGCAGCTCGCCGGTCGCCTCGTTCAGCTCCTCGAGCGAGGCATCGACAAGCTCGGCGCCGCATCGGGGTCGCGGGCGATCCGGTCTCGCGACCAGGCGCAGGTTGATGCCGAGCGCCATCAGCCGCTGCTGAGCGCCGTCGTGCAGGTCGCGCTCCAGCCGCCGCCGCTCGTCATATCCGGCCTGCACGATGCGCGAGCGTGAGGCCCGAAGCTCCTCGACCTTCGCCCGAAGCTCCGCGTCCAGCCGCTCGTTTTCGAGTGTGAGCGCTGCCGCGGCGCCGACCGCCTGCACAAGATCGCTCTCGTCGGCAAGGTCGGCGTCGTGGATGATCGCGGCCATCCGCCGGCCCTCGTGGTCGATCGTGGTGGCGATCTTCCCCTCCGGGATCGAATCGAGCGGCCTCGGCCGACCGTCGGCGTCGACATACGCGTCCTGGTCCGGAACCCAGTAGACGAGCTCGAGGGTCGGGTCTCCGAGCGCCTCTGCGAGGGCGTTTCGCAACGCACCCCGACCGCCGCTCGCCGCCAAGCCGCCCGACAACCGAACTGATCGCGTCGGCGCGGCTGAAGCGGGTTCGCAGCAGACCGACGAGGAAGGCAAAGGGCAGGCAGGCGAGGGAAGCGAAGATGGCCAGGGTCATCCGGTCGGCGACCGTGCCGGACAGGTTGGCCTGCTCGACGATCAGCTCCGCTCAGCAGGAGCGCGAGGGTGAGGCTGCCGACGGCGAGGACCGGGGCGAAGGCCCGCCGCTGATTCGGCGCGCTGTCCCGCCAGCGCCGGTAGAGGATCGCCACCACCGCGCCGAACAGTGCGATCGAGACGTCCACCTGCGCCGCGCGTGATCGCCGCGGACGCCTGCGAGTGAGTGATCAGCAGCGGATTGGCGGGACAGTCGGCGCAGCCGGCTTTGGCGGGATCGGTCAGGACGAACCCGGCCACCTGGACGACCGTGGCGTTGAAGTAGGCGATGGCGACTAGGAGGCGGTCGACCCCGCTCTCCAGCCGTCCGTAGGGAAACGACATCAGCAGGTGGATCAGCAGGGCCCAGATCAGCACCTCTCCGAGCGAACCGATCGTGAAGACGACGCTGTTGTTGGAGAAGGCAAGCGCCTTCAAGAGGCCGCTGAAGCCGACCGCGATCATCAGCGGACCGATGTTGTTGTCCCGGGCGCCGCCGCCAGGCGTAGAGCCCGGTGCCTATGAATCCCCAGCCGATCGCGAGGGTCAGCACCGCATAGGCACCCCGGTGGACGTTGTGCCCGCCGTTGAGGACCACGACGAAGGCGCCGACCCCGAACACGAAGGCGACAACGACCACGGGTATCAGCGCGCGACGGGGCTGCTCATCGCAGCAGGGCGGCGACGGCGGTGCCGGTCAGCTCGCCCTTGGGAATGAAGCCGCGAGCGCCACTGGCACCGATCGCCTCGCCGAGGTCCGTGGGGTCATTGCTGGAGGTAAGCACGATCTGCGGGGTCCGGCCCTCCGCGCCGAGCAGGCGCCTCGCGACCTCGAACCCGTCGATGTCGGGCAAGCCGCACGTCGAGCAGGACGAGATCCGGGCGCAGCTGCTCGACGGCCGCCAGCGCGGCGGCGCCATCCTCGGCCTCCCCGACGACCTCGTAGCCGTCGGCCTCCAGCATGCGCCGGGCGCTGGCCCGGAAGCTCGGGTGGTCATCGACGATCAGGACGGTCTTCCCCATGGCCTGATTCTCGCCCAAGGGCTGGCGTCCATACGGCTGGCCGCACGGCTCGGGCGGTTACCCGTACCTCCGCGGGCTCCAGCCGAACCCCCAAGACGCCTGCCAGCCGCCTGGTCTGCGGGGCCCTCCGCTGGCAGCCTGGCGCCATCTTCGAAATTCACTCAAGGAGGAGGATCAACATGACCCCCAACCGCACCGTACAGGCCCAGCCCCGACACCGAGCAGGACTCGTCGGCGGCCGACCGCCAGCTCCGGAGGCGACGCCGCTCGGAGCTACCCAACGACCAGCGGCGTCTGCCGCAGCTCTCGCTGCGCGGCATCCTCGCCGTCTGGGCCGCAGCCGCCCTGCCGATGGGGCTGCTCGCCTGGGTGGTCTCACCGTTGCTTGCGGACCAGCTCAGCGGTCCGGCGCTCTCTCCCGCGTCACTGCTCATCATGCTGACCGGCGGGCTCATCTGGCAGTTCGCACTGGTGATGATGCTCGTCCTCCGCGAGCAGGGAACGCTGCGCTGGTCGGTGCTGCGAGACGCTCTGTGGCTTCGCGCCCCGCGTGCTCCGCGTACGGGTCGTCGCGGAGGCCGGGCCTGGCTCATCGTCCTCCGTCCTGATCGTCGCCCTCGCCGCCGAGCAGCTGGTGCCCGCATGCCCCCTTCCGCGGCCCGCGACTTCGGCGATTTCCTCGGATCACACGCCGGGCACGTGCTCCTGGCCGGATCCTGGGGCTGGTTCGCGATCATCGTCGTGCGGGTTCGTCTTCAACACGGTGCTGGGCGAGGAGCTGCTGTTCCGCGGATTCCTGCTTCCCCGGATGGACGGCGTGTTCGGCCGGCGGGACTGGGTCGCGAACGGCGTGCTCTTCGCGGTCTACCACCTGCACGTGCCGTGGGTGATCCCGAGCGCGCTGCTCGACACGTTCATCATCGCCTACCCCTCGAAGCGCTACCGCAGCGCGCTCGTCGGGATCGCCGTGCACAGCGCGCAGTCGGTTGTCCTCGGTGCGCTCGTGCTCTCCTTGGTACTGAAGTAGCACCGGCCGAGGTTCGAGCCGCCTTCTGAACGGGCCGCCGACTCGGCGGCCCGTTCTGTGCGCTAGGAGGGCCCCATGCCTTCACGGGCGATGAACGGAACGCCCCCCTTTCGCGTGAAGCGGAAGACTTCGGCTGTTGGGACGGGACCTCCCGGAATAGCCGCTTTGGACGAGAAGCGGCTATCGGTTTGCATGGAAAGCTGCGCTCTTGAGGACAGCACCCGAGGACGCCGCCCGGACGGGTGAAAATCACCAATTGACAAGTCGGGCTGGAAGCAGGTTGACTTGTCCGGTTGGACCCTTTCGCCCTGGTCAGATGATCTCGCCCAGTCAGAAACCCCGCAGGACTTGTCTATCGGTCGCGATCATCGCTGGGATCTTGCTCCTCTCCGTCGGTGCGGTGGCGATCGCTGCGGCGCCGAAGAAGGGTGCACGGTACGTCGGCACATCGGGTCCCGGCTTCCCACTTCACTTCAAGGTCTCGAAGGACGGCAAGTCGGTCCAGAAGATGGTCTTCCGATTCGATCCGAGTTGTCAATCCGGCACGGGGTCAGTCAGCGCAAAGTTTTCCTTCGGGTCGCGCCCCATCCGCGGCGGCAAGTTCTCGGGGTTCTCCGTGGAGCATCGCGGCCCGACCGAGACCCTCACCCTCCGGATCAGCGGTCAGTTCGAGATCGGTGGCACCGCTTCCGGTGGGGTGACCGCTACCTCACAGGTCAAGAGCCTGGGCAAGTGCAAGCAGGCGTCCGCGTTTACAGCAGCGATCGGCTAGCACGGCGCTGAACCAAAACGCCGACTACAGCCCGGTGGCCGGGTCGACTTGCATGGAATGTCATGAGCGCCCCGCTTTCGCGGAAAGCAGAATCCTCGCTGCCAGGGCAAGAGCCACCTTAAAACCGCCGCTTTGGACGAGAAGCGGCTATCGCTTTGCATGGAATGTCATGAGGGTCCCGCGTGTCTGTCTAGGTATCTGTGCTGTTTTGGAACATCTGCGAACAGGTTGAGATGCGCGACATTCAGCGTCGGCTCAGTTGCGGTAAGCCGACACCGGCGCCGAGACAAAGCGCAGCGAGCGGGCTTCGTCATTCTGGGAGGTGCCGTTGCGTCCTGAATCGGTTGTTGATCCCAATGTCATGCCGATGTGAGCGACTGCGGGACGGGCGGACAGCCCTTGCTCTAGGTCGAGCGCGGCCACCTTGTCACCGTGAACTAGCGCTCTCAAGCGTCCCCCGCCAGGGGTGATGATGGCGAAGGGGCAATTTCGGGGTTGACTTCCCGCATTTTGCGCGGATACGGTCGGCGCAAGGCGACCGGGTTGGAGCGGTCACCTGGGGATCCGATGCTGTTCGTAGGGGGGACCCGAGTCGGGAGTTCGCCGGTGCGGGCCGCCAAGCGAAGTGGGAGAGGAAATGGACTCACAAGGAGTGACTCGCAAGGGGCGTGTGGCCCTGATCGCTCTCGGATCCGCCATTGCGGCGTTTTTTGCCGTGGGGGTTCCGAGCGCCTCGGCTGCCATGTTCCCTCAATGTCCGCCCGTCGGTGCGAACGATGGCTGTTCCATCCTGATCACGGTTGATGCGAACGGCCAGGGAAGCGTTGCTGCGGATCCGAATCCGCCTAACAACGGTCCGTACGACGGGTCCGATGACACGCTCGTCGGCCTGCAGAACAACGCGGCCGGAAACGTGACGAGCGTGAACCTGTCGTCGGCGACGCTGCCGATCTTCGGCTTCGAGGCCGACGGCATCTGCGATCCGGCGAGCTGGCCCGGGGGGCCCGGCAATGGCGCGGCACCCGGTTGCCCGAGCCCAGCGGGATTCGGGCCCACGGGCTACGAAGGGCCGAACAACACGTTCGACAACATCAGCGCGGACCAGATGTCCGGGCGCGTGGTATTCACGAACCCAGTCGGGCCCGGCGGATCCGCCTACTGGGCCCTGGAGGAGCAGCTCTCGGCGGCCGACGTGAACGTCGGCGCCGTCGCCGGCGCGGCCTGCGGGTCGGTCAAGGCGAGGGCCACCAGCTACAAGCCCAAGGTGTCCCTGACGCCCACGGTTCCCGGCGTGCGCGCCTGGATCTATGTGGACACGCCATCGCAGTTGCTGATCGATGCGTCGCTGAACGTCGGTGGCAAGGCGTCGGCGAGCAAGTCGTTCAGCCTCGGGACGTTCGCGCAGCACAACTCCGGCAAGAAGAAGCTGCGCATCGCGATTCCGAAGAAGTTGAAGAGCGCCCTGCCGCTGGGCACGAAGGTGGACTTGGTCCTCTCGATCAAGACCACCCCGGATTCGGCTCCTGCCTGTGCCAGCAAGGACTCGCAGAAGCTGACCGTGCACACGAAGGTCGTGCACATCCTCAAGAACCACTAGCGGTTCGTCTGCGTGCGGCCGTCCCCAAGCTCGGGGGCGGCCGCGCGTAGCATCGTCGGGCGACGAGATCAAGAAGACCCTCGAGGCCGAGGTGCTCCAAGCCGGACAGGTGGAGTTCAAATCGACCCAGGTCAAGGCATCGGACGATGGACGGCGCCTCGAGGTCAGTGGCGAGCTCAACATGAACGGTGCTCGTCATCTGGGGCATCAAGCCCTATTCAGGACTGTTCGGACTCTCAAGGTCAGGGATGAGGTGCGAGTGATCGCCGAGGCGACGCTTCCCGCCGGGTGAGCGCCTGGCGTCACCAGCTTCGCTCAGCGCTCAGGTGAGGAGCTCGATCACGCCACGGACGATCAGCAGCACACCCAGTCCCGCTGCGACGTAGATCCCGGCCTTGAGGCCATTCCGGCTGAGCCACGCCCTGAAATCCTGCACGGCCACGACGGTTCGTTCCGGGGCGAAGACGTACCCGATCAACGGGATCTCGAGCAGGATGAGAAGCATGAAGTTGAAGCCGAGGATGACCAGGATCGTCACCGCCACGCTGTAGTTCAGCTTGTCGAGCTCGTGAAGCGCGGCGAGGTAGGAGACCCCGGGGAGGGTGAGGACCATGCCGACCAGGAAGGTGATCCGGGCGGAGCCTCTCCCCAGGACCTTCTCGACCTTGGACGGGCCCTTCTCAACCCCTTCCTTCTCCTTCTTCTTGCGCTCCCGCCTCCGCTCCATGCGCTCGCTCCTGAGCACGTAGGCGACCACCAGCAAGAGCAGCCCGAGCGCGATGTCCATCGCCGGGCTGATGCTGTTCTGGCTCGTGCTGGTCGCGCCCGACTGGTGAACAACGAAGACGTACACGAAGCCGATGGTGAGGCTGACGAGCAGGCCGCCCAGCAGGTAGCCGATCAGCAGGCGCTTCGGGTTCGGCAGGAAGAGCATCACCGTCACAGCGGCGAGCAGGGTGGCGTTCGCTGCGGCGACCAGCGAGTAGAGGAAGATGTTGCCCATCTATGCGCCGGTCTGACTAACCCCTTCGGCAGATCGCGAACGCCTGCATCGTCTGTGGCGACCCGGTGTCGTCGTTGTTCGCGGTCCCCAACCATCCCGCACTTGGGTTGGACCCGCCCGCGGCTGAGGTCGGGAAGCTGTTGGCGACCTCGACCCCGAGGTCAGCACCCGAGATGTCGATCCCTCCCCCCGTGACACTCGTCCCCTTGGGACAGAGCGCTTCCTGGGAGACCGCACTGTTGTCTCTTACGGGGGAGCGGTCCGACTGAACGTAGCGGTACTTGCCGAAGCGGGAGCAGACCGCCTGCACCACCATGGTCTGGCCGGTGAGCGTGCCGTTGTTCGCCCTGCCGAGCCAGCCGTCGTTGTGCTTCTGTCCGCGATCTTTGCCGTCAGCCGGCTCGCTCGAAGCGACCTCGACCTTGAAAGAGGTGCCAGAGGTGTCAACGCCGCCCCCGACCAGCTTGGCCCCCTTGGGGCACGAAACCTGCGCCTGAGCCTGGCCGCGGGGAGGAATGTCCGTGGTCACGAACGGATGCGTGTACTTGCCCTTCTTGGCGCAGACCGCCGTGCCCCTGATCTTCGCGAAGAATCCGGAGCTGTTGTCCACCTCGACGTGCCAACCCGAGTCGGTCACCGTGGTCGATGCGACTTCGAGGTTGAAGTTGCGCTGGTCTCCGTCGATCGCGACACCACCTCCGGTTGGCTCGGGATGGCTCTTGGGGCAGGGGATATCGAGGGCTCGGCGCCCCTGGCTCTCGTCTCCCCCCGCGTCCGAAACCCCGGTCAGGAGCGACGGATACACCAGACCGCCCGAGCCACCGCCCGCCAGCACGCTCCCGGCCGGCAAGATGACCCCAATCGAGGCCAGCAACCCGAACAAGCCACAGCGGGACAGCGTCCGTGCTGCGAAACCGAATCTCCTCATCACCCCTCCCTTGGAAGGCGGCAATCCTACCGGCTTGGCCCAGATCGGAATCCAGCGCCCGCGGGGTAGGTGGCGGGGTCATGAGCGCAGAGCAGCCGACAAGTTGGATTACGACGACGGCGACGCCACGGTCAGGGTTCACCCGGTCCGGGTGATGAAGCCTGAGGTTGGGTGCGGTTCACTCGACGCGACCCTGGGATGAGCCGCTGATGACAACGAAAGCTGATGCAGCGCCCTCGGACGCCCCGGGTCCGATCGCCCTCTACGAGCAGAGCGTGATCGAGCGCATCCGGGACTTCGACGACCCGCATCAGGAATGGCGGCGCCTCTTCTCCGAGCTGCTCGGCACGTTCTTCCTGGTGCTGGTGGCGGCCGGTGGCGGGATGATGGGCCATGCCTTCCCGGGCCAGGTCAGCCACACGGCGGCGGTCGTCGCACCGGGGCTGATGGTGATGGCGATCATCCTCTTCATGGGCAGGGTCTCTGGAGCGCATCTCAACCCCGCGGTCAGCGTCGCCTTCGCCCTGCGCCGAGACTTCCCCTGGCGCCGCGTCCCGGGCTACATCGTCGTGCAGCTGATCGGGGCCACGCTCGCCGCCCTCTTCCTGCACGCGGTGATCGACGTCTCGGCCACCTACGGGGCCAACTACCCCGCCCACGGCTACTCCTCGATGGCCGCCTTCTGGATGGAGCTGGTCCTGACCGTGGGCCTGGTCAGCGTGATCCTCGGCGTCTCCTCCGGCGCCCAGAACGTCGGCATCATCGCCGCCCTCGGGGTCGGCGCGTACATCGCCCTGGCCGGCCTCTGGGGCAGCCCGATCTCCGGCGCTTCGATGAACCCGGCCCGCACATTCGGACCCGACCTGGTCGGCACCGATTTCACCAGCTACTGGGTCTACGTCGCCGGCCCTGTGGCCGGCGCAGCGGTGGCCGCTGTGATCGCCTTCGTCCTGCGCGGCCCGGGTGGCGGCAGGTCCGGTTCGGCCGCTGCGCAGGGCGGACTGTTCACCGAGGTCAGCGAGCGGGGCAAGCCATGAGGTTCACCGCCGAGGGCACCTGATGTGCCGCTGGAACGCCTACATCGGACAGCCGCTGCTGATCGACGAGCTGCTCTACAAGCCCACGCACGGGTTGATCGACGAGAGCTTGCACGCCCGCATGGGCGCAGAGACCACCAACGGGGACGGCTTCGGCCTCGGCTGGTACCCACCCGACATGCCCACCGATCCGGCGCGTTACCGCAGCGTCAACCCGGCCTGGAACGACGCCAACCTGCGCGACCTGACACAGCACATCGAGTCCCCCCTCTTCCTTGCACACATCCGCGCCGCGATCGGCAGTCCGGTGCAGCAGACCAACTGCCATCCGTTTCGCCACGGACGCTGGCTCTTCGTCCACAACGGCATGATTGCCGGCTTCGCGGAGATGCGTCGAGAGCTCCTGGTGGCCATCGATCCCGAGCTGTTTCACGGTGTCACAGGCTCGACCGACTCCGAGACGCTCTTCTATCTGGCCCTGGGACATGGGCTCGAGCATGACCCGCTCGGCGCGATGGAGCAGGCTGTCGGATTCGTCGAGCAGCTCGCCGAGTCGCAGGACATCGAATCGCCCCTGCAGATGACGATCGGGATCGCCGATGGCGAGCGGCTCTGGGCGATTCGCTACTCGAGCAAGCGCGAGTCCAGGACCCTGTTCGTGTCGGAGGACGTCGAAGCTGTTCAGCGTCTGCACCCCGAGAACCCCAGGCTCCGAGAATTGACCGAGGGCGACCGACTGGTGGTATCCGAGCCGCTGGCCGACCTTTCCGGCGCCTGGATCGAGGTCCCGGAGTCAACCGCCCTCCAGATCGAGAACGGTTCCGTCGACCAGCGGCCGTTCGAGCCGCGGCGGCCCGGGTAGGCTGGCTTCGGTGAAGGACGGGCCGCACCCGGAAGAGGCGGCCTCGACGAGGGCCCCGTGTTGTGCCCCGGACGCGCAGCATGAGGCAGCCTGCCGAGCCGACCGTTGGGATCACCGCCAGCAGCGAGGCCCGTCCAACCGACGACATGGTGCTGATCGGCGGCGGCTCCTTCCTGATGGGCAGCGATGACCAGTGGGCCTACCCGGCCGACGGCGAGGGACCGGTCCGCGAGATCTCGCTGGATTCGTTCTGGATAGATGCCATGGCCGTCTCGAACGAGGCCTTCGCCTCCTTCATCGAGGCGACCGGCTACGCCACCGAGGCGGAGCGATTCGGCTGGTCGTTCGTCTTCGCAGGGCTCCTGCCGGACGACTTCCCACCCACCCAGGCCGTGGTCGAGGCCCCGTGGTGGCGCAAGGTGGAGGGAGCCGACTGGCGACACCCGGAGGGCCCGCAGTCTTCGCTCGAGGATCGCCTCGATCACCCCGTCCTACATGTCTCCTGGAACGACGCCCAGGCGTACTGCACCTGGGCGGGCAGGCGACTGCCGACCGAGGCCGAGTGGGAGTTCGCGGCCCGCGGGGGACTCGATGGCAAGGCCTTCCCCTGGGGCGACGAGCGTGAGCCGGGCGGCGAGCACCGGATGAACGTCTGGCAGGGCGCCTTCCCGACCAACAACACCGAGGCCGACGGCTACTACGGAACCTGCCCCGTTCACGCCTTCCCGCCCAACGGCTACGGGCTCCACAACGTGACGGGCAACGTCTGGGAATGGGGCGCGGACTGGTTCGATCCACGGTTTCACCAGCAGGACCGAGATCACGATCCCCGCGGTCCCAGTGCAGGCGCCCTCAAGATCCAGAAGGGCGGCTCATACCTCTGCCACGACTCCTACTGCCGCCGGTACAGGGTGGCCGCCCGGCAGGGCAACTCACCGGACAGCCCGACCGGCAACACGGGCTTTCGCTGCGCCCGCGACGCCTGAGCTTCAGCCCGGCTCTTCGGCCATCTTCTGCTGAGCGTCCGCGAGCGCGGCCTTCACGGCCTGGACGTGGCGCCCTTCCGCCTCGCCCTTCACCTGCTTCACGGTGCGCGTCACCGCGGGCTCGACCTTCTCAGTCTCCGACCGTGAGTAGACGACGATCAGACCGGCGCCACCGATCGGAATCGTCTCGCCGGCCTGCTCCCCGATCTTCTCGGCGGTCTTGTGATGAAGCAGCTCGCCGGCGCCTGCACCCAGCGCGGCCCCGATCGCGGTCGTCAGCAACAGCGGTGGCGCGACTAGCCCGACCGCCAACCCGACGACACCGAGGGCAGCCGTCCCCTCGCGAACCATGTGATCGGTCTCCTCGACCGACAGGTTGCCTTCGAGGTCCTTTGCAACGAGCGCCATGCCCTGTAGGTGGGCGCTGCTCTCCCGGACGGCGTTGTAGTCCTCCTCGGCGGCGTCCTTCGACAGGTAGCCGCCGATCAGCACGTCGATCGTGTCATGCAGCTTCATCGGAACCTCCTCGCAGGGTCGGCACGATCACGCCGAGATCGCGTGCGCTGCGTGCCCGTGGTGCATGGCCTTGTGGAGTTCGTGCGCCTCCTCCTCCGACTCGTGCGGATTGACGTCGAAGACGACCTTCTTGATCGTGCCCGTGAACGCAAACGGCTTCCTGTCCTCGTATCCCAGGTCGACAACGCCGCCGTTGTCACGGCCAATGTCCATCCCGGCATAGCCGGAGAAGCGGATCGGCACCGTGTGATCCATCCGCCCCTTGCCGACCGGGCGGTCATCGATGAACAGCGTCACCTCGCCGCCGGTGGCCGGCTTGGCCTCGTCGGCGACGAACTCCATTCGAACCGTCACCTCGCCCTCGGGCAGTGAGTCCTCCGCCTGCTGACGGAAGACGAAGACGCCCATCATCGAGTAGGTGTGGGTCAGCTTGCCGCCGTCGACGAACAGAGAGAACCCGCCCATATGGTCGGCCTCGGCGACGATCACCCCTTCGGCGCCGCCCTGCGGGATCACGAGGTCGGCGCTGATCGCGTAGGAGTGGTTGTAGATCCGCGGGATCATCCCCGAGAGGACGTTCTCTACATCGCCGCGGAACTCTTGCTTGGTGATCCCCGGAAGCGGGGGGACGATGCCGAAGAAGGGCGCCAGCGTCGCCATCAGCGGCAACACCTTGTACTTCTCGGCCTCGGACCAGAAGAGCTCCTTGAGCTCCTTCACCTTCTCGGGATTCTCCGCGGCAAGGTCCTTCGCCTGGGTGAAGTCGTCGGGCAGGAAGTAGAGCTCGACGGGGTCCTGATCAGGGTCCCAAGCTCCAGGTGTGTAGGGCTTCAACGCATCCGGCGTGATCACCCAGGGGATGCGCTCGGTCTTCATCGCGAGCCACCAGCCGTCCTTGTACATCGCCCGGTTGCCGATCGTCTCGAAGTACTGCTGGGTGTGGCGCTCGGGAGCGTCAGCGTCCGTCAGCGAGTCGGCGAAGGTCTCGCCGTGCATCGGCTGCTGCTCGATCCCGTCGATGTGGGTCGGCATAGGGATTCCCGTGATGTCGAGGATCGTGGGGCCGATGTCGGTGACGTGCGTGAAGTGCGTCCGCAGGGCGCCTCGCTCCCTGACCGTGTCGGGCCAGTGGACCACGAGCGGATTCCGTGTGCCGCCGAGGTGCGAGCCCACCTGCTTGCCCCACTTGAACGGTGTGTTGCCGGCCCACGCCCAAGCAGCCGAGTAGTGCGGCGCCATCATCTGGTTCCCCCACGCCTCGATCCCGCCATAGCGCTCGGCGAGCTGCAGCTGCATCTCGTCGGTCAGCGGGATGCCGTTCTGCATGGTCAGCTCGTTGAACGAGCCCGTGATCGTGCCCTCCATGCTGGCGCCGTTGTCGCCCCAGACCCAGAGCACGAGCGTGTTGTCCAGCTCGCCGAGCTCGTCGATCGCGTCGATCACCCGGCCGACGTTGTAGTCGGCGTTCTCGGAATAGCCGGCGTAGACCTCCATCTGGCGTGCGTAATAGGCCTTGAGCTTGTCGGGGACGTCCTCCCAGGCGGGGAAGGCGTCGTCCCGCGGCGTCAGCTCCGCGTCGGGCGGAATGACGCCGAGCTCCTTCTGCCTGGCGAAGGTCTCCTCACGCAGCTTGTCCCAGCCCTGATCGAATTTGCCCTTGTACTTCTCGGCCCACGCCTCGGAGACGTGGTGCGGAGCATGGCTGCAGCCGGTGGAGAAGTAGGTGAAGAACGGCTTGGTCGCATCCTGTGCCCGGATGGCGTGCAGCCACTCGATCGTCTTGTCCGCCATATCGTCGGGCAGGTAGTAGGGGTCATCCTCATCGTTTTCGTAGTAGGCGTCCGGGGTGCCGATGATCTTCTGGTTCTCAGTCAGGCACGGATCCCACTGCCCCGAGCCTCCGCCGAGGAACCCGTAGAAGTAGTCGAAGCCCCAGCCGACGGGCCAGCGGTCGAATGGCCCAGCCGGGCCCTGCTGGCCGTCGGGCGTCAGGTGCCACTTGCCGAAGGCTGAGGTGCTGTACCCGTTGTCGCGCAGGATCCTCGGGTAGGGGACGCAATCCTCGGGGAAGAACCCCGTGTAGCCGGGGAACCCGGTCGAGAACTCCCCCACCGTGCCGATGCCCACCGCGTGGCTGTTGCGGCCGGTGAGAAGAGCGGCGCGGGTCGGCGAGCAGAGCGCGGTGACGTGGAAGCGGTTGTAGCGCAGGCCTTCCTGCGCGATGCGCGTGTAGTTGGGCGTGTCGATCGGGCCGCCGAAGGTCGAGGGGTTTCCGAAGCCGGCATCGTCGATCAACACCAGCAGGACGTTCGGCGCCCCGTCCGGCGGTTCGACGTGACCGATCGACTCCCAGTCCGGCTTCGAGCCGTCGAGGGTCCTGTTAGCCACCCCCGCGAACGGCTGCCTTTGGATCGGGAGCTTGCTTCGATCGGGCTGGCTCATCGTCTACCTCCGGAGGTCCAAGTGGTTAGGGGACACTGCTCCCTCGCGTTACTTCGCGCACAGACCTAACTCCCTGATCCGCAGAACCGCATCATCCGATCGGGGTGAAAGCGGCTTGGTTTGGCCATCGGCGGCCGAGGAACAGCCGATCAGCCGGTCGTATCCGTCCGGCGGATCACCGCGACGGCCAGGATCGCCCCAACCACCACCCCGCCGATGATCGCGATGATTCCAGCGACCGGGCCGACGAAGAAGAAGCAGGCCAGGACCACCAGGAACCAGAGCGCCAGACCGAGCGTCAGCTTGACGCCGATCAAGTCGGATACGTCCGCGCCTTGAGCCAGCCCACGCTTCCCATTTTGTTGTTTGGAGTCTGTTGGCATGAACGCACTTATAGGAGGCCATGCCGAGCCCGTCATCACTCGGATTGGGTGATCAACGCGATGCGTCCAACGCCTGTGCAAGCGCTCGATAGGCTGGCGCCTGGTGTTGGCGAGCTTCCAACTCCTCCCGGAGCAGTCGGCGGACGAGCTTCTGAAGTCGATCCGGAGTGCGGACGAACTCGGCTACCACGCCTGCTACAGCGCGGACGAGATCTACCACAAGGACGCCTGGATGCTGTTTGCCGCTGCCGCGCGGGAGACGGAGCGCATCAGGATGGGGCCCTGCGTCTCGCCGATCTTCATGCGCGAGCCGACCTACATCGCACAGCTGGCCGCAACGCTTGACGAGCTGAGCGATGGGCGGGCGGAGGTCGTCTTCGGGATCGGGAACATCGCGATGCTCGAGCAGTACGGCGTGCAGTGGCGCGGAACCCGGCCGATCGCACGCCTTCGCGAAGCACACGAGGTCATGCGCACGCTCCTCGACCAGGGTTCAATCGACTTCGCGGGCGACTTCTATGCGTACACGGGCGTCACCACCGCGGCACGGCCCGTCCAGGAGCACCTGCCGCTGAAGATCGGCGCGATGGGCGGTCCCAAGTCGATGGAGCTCGCCGGCGAGATCACGGACGGGCTCGTCACCGCGTGCGCGTACTCGCCGGAGGCACTCACCTACACGGTCGATTGCTTCGAGACGGGCGCCGAGCGAGCCGGCAGGACCCGCGAAGGCCTCGACCTCAACGACTCGCTGCTCGGCGCGATTGCCGCCGACGGGGACGCGGCGAAACGCGCGGGCAGGGTCCTCGCCGCCTTTTACATCCCCTCGATGCCGCCGGCCCTGCTGGAGCGCCACGCGATCAGCCCGGAAGAAGTCGCGCCGGTGAATGAGGCCTTCGCCGCCGGCGACGTGAAGAGAGCTCTGGAGTTGACCCCGGACTCGATCGCCGACCGCCTGGTCGTCGCGGGCACGCCCGATGATTGGCTGCAGTGGCTGACCGAGACGTATGCCGCCGCCGGGTTCGAGCACGCCCTCGTCTCGTTCACGGATCCATTCACGCTTCGCTCCTTGGCCGACATCGAGATCGAGGGCCTACCCGGCCTGGACGAGCAGGTCCGCCTGTTCGGCCGGGACGTGCTGCCGGAGCTCGGGTGACGTGAACGAGACTCCGTCAGAGGCGATAGACGCGAGGATCGAGGAGCTGGGCGACTGGAGGGGCGAGCTGCTCTCCCGGATCCGCGCCCTGATCAAGGAGGCGGACCCCGAGGTGGTCGAGGAGTGGAAATGGGCCAAGGCCACGAGCCCCGGAATTCCGGTCTGGTCGCACGACGGGCTGATCTGCACCGGCGAGACCTACAAGGACAAGGTGAAGATGACCTTCGCCAAGGGGGCCTCCCTGGACGACCCCTCGGGCCTCTTCAACTCCAGCCTCGAGGGCAACGTCAGGCGCGCCATCGACTTCCACCAGGGCGACGAGGTGGACGATGACGCTCTCAAGGCTCTCATTCGGGCCGCCGTGGCCCTGAACGAGTCTTGAGTAGGCTGGTCACCAGGGGATGCACGTCGATGGCCTGAAGACCGCCGAGCTCGTCGATGCGATGGGAAGGCTGCATCGGCACCGCTGTCATCTGCTCGACCTGGTCAGTCCCACCCCGGGCCGGGTCCTGTTCGGACCGGCCGTGACCATCTCCTACTTCCCGAGCTGCTCGGCGGGGCTCGACCCCGAGCGATTCAACTTCGGCAACCTCTTCTACGAGGCGGTCGGCGACGACCCGGCCGGGAAGGTCGTCGTCCTTGCGTCGAACGGCTACACGGACACTTCGATGGGCGGCGGGACGAAGCTCATGCGGCTGCAGGAGCACGGCTGCGCCGGAGTGCTGACGGACGGCCGCCTCCGCGACTTCGACGAGCTGGCCGGCTACGACTTCGCGGCCTACTGCTCAGGGGAGGCCACGCGGTGGGGCGGCGGCGAGGTGACACCCTTCCTCGCCAACGTGCCCGTCGTCGTGGATCGGGTCGCCGTGATGCCGGGCCAGTACGTGTTCGCGGACGGATCGGGCGCCGTCGTGATCCCGGACGGCCAGGTCGAAGAGGTGCTCGAGGGGGCGCGCAAGGTCGGCGCCGAGGACGTCTCGTACCGCGAGGAGATCTCGAAGGAGTGACCGCGTCAGCGTGGCCTCGGGTCGACTACGAGGGCTGGAGCGCCACCTGCGACACGCTGCACGCGCACACGCAGGTCCTCGGGAAGCTGGCGGTCGAGCTGGCCCCGCCCGAGCCGGGACTGCAGCACACAGCCCTGCGAGTGACGCCTCGCGGCTGGGAGACGCCGACGTTGCGGGCGCCGAACGGCTCGGGGTCGATCGTGGGAGCGCTCGACCTTCGCACGCACGAAGCGGTCGTCGAGCATTCCGACGGCAGTGACGCTCGCGTCCCCCTGACCCCGGACCGGCCGGTGGCGGACGTGACACAGGATGTGCTCGCCGCCGTGGACCGGCTCGCGGGGACGGTCACGATCAACCCGACGCCCCAGGAGGTGCCGTGGACGGTCCCTCTGGACGAGGACCGCGAGCACTCCACCTACGACGCCGAGCAGGTCGCCGCGTACTTCGCGGCGGCGCGAGAGGCTGCGCACGTCCTGGGCGAATATCGCGCACCGTTCCGCGGCCGCTCCTCTCCCGTCAACGCGTGGTGGGGATCGTTCGACCTGAGCGTGGTGCTGTACTCGGGGAAACCGGCGGAGCCGCCGGCGCAGGACTTCATCACCCGGAACTCGGCGGACGCCGAGCAGATCTCGGTCGGCTGGTGGCCGGGTGATCACCGATACGGACGGACCGCGTTCTTCGCCTACGCGTTCCCGGCGCCGGATGACTTCGCCGACGCCGATCTCGATCCTGGGCCGGCGCACTGGGAGGACGCGATCGGCGAGTTCGTCCTCGACTGGGACGACATCCGGTCGGAGGGCGACCCGCACGCGCTCGCCCTGGAATTCGCCCGCTCCGCGGCTCAGCACGCCTGCGCCGTCTGCGAGTGGGATCCGGCCCTCGCGGAAAGCGTCGAGGGGAACCCTCCCCCGATCCGCTGAAGCCGGACAAGTCGATCCGCTGTGGGAATCTTCCCGGGTGCCCTGGACCACCGACCTGTTCTCCCCGTCGGCGCAGGTTCGCCTGGAGGAGGATCGCCGGCGCCGGGAGTTCCTCAGCGTCCCGTACTTCGCCGGCATCCTGACCGGCGAAATCGATGCCCTGGTCGGGTCCTTCAACGGCGAGCCGGAGCTCCATCACCCTTATCGCGGGCGAATCCGGGGTGCCCGAGCGTTCGCCAAGTACGCAACCGAGACCAAGGAATGGCTCGAGCAGCGCAAGGCCTCGATCGAGGACGTCGATCACATCGTCAACCCCTCGGACGGCGTCGAGGAGGTGGTGCTCCACCTCGGCGGAGAGCAGGGCCGGGTGGATCTGCCGGTGGCGGTCTCCGCCAACAAGTCCCACGGTGGGCTCGAGGAGTTGCGGGTCTATTACAGCTCCTGGCCGTTGACCGGCCGGCACGCCATCCGGTCCCCCGCGCTCCAACCCGGCCCCGACCTTGGGGAGCCCGATTTCGTGGCCGAATACCAGAGCGCGCTTGCAGCCGGTGACGCCGACGCCATCGTGGCCATGTTCGAGCCCGATGGCCACGCCCGCGAGCCGGCCGGCGCCGGGTATGTCCACCGAGGCCCCGACGGCCTCCGCCGCTTCTACGAGTCCCTCTTCTCGAACGGGGGCGGCATCCCGCTCGAGCATTGCGCCGTCATCCAGAATGAGCGCGCCTGCGCGCTCGAGTACAACGTGGTGCGCTGGGGCGAGACCGACCTGCAGCCCCAGGCCGGCATCGCGGTCTACGTCCGAGGCGAGAGCGGCAAGCTCGCCGCCGCCCGCATCTACGACGACGCGGACCCGCCACTGGCCTCACCCGACTAGCCGGAGATCAGGGCCTCTCCATCACGTCGGGCATTACCTTGCGCCACTCCTCCAGGTCGGTGCTCCCGAGCATCTTCTCCAGCTCCGCGGGGTCGCGCCTGTCCCATCCGTGGAAGGACGAGAGCTCACGCGCGTCCCACTTCTCGCGGAGCCCCGGTGTGCTCAGGTCCCAGTCCGGGCGGACCTCGCTCATCACCTCACGCAGGTCGTCCCAGAGGTCGTACACCGAGGGGCGGCCCCAGAACCAGTAGCCGTTGTAGATCTTGTGGACCACGAGCCCCGGCCTCAGCACGATGGTGTGGGGGATCATCGGGTCGTTCATGGGGTCCGTGTACTCCTGTATGTCGAGGTCCTTCTGCACGATCCGCTCGGGGTCCGAGAGGAAGGGCCACTGGGCGCCGACGGAGTTGCGGAACTCCTGGAGCTGGTGGTGCGGGTCGGTCGCGATGGTGGCGATCTGGGTGTACGCGACATTGATCTTCGGATAGAACGCGGCCAGGTCGAGGTGCTGATGGTGCTCCTTCGGGCAGTAGTGGCCGCGGGCGAGCGTCAGGATCAGCGGATCATCGCCCTGGATCTCGCTGAGCTTCCGAGGCGTCTTCTCGTGATCGGGCAGCTCGTAGTCCGGGAACGTGGCGCCGGGCTTGATGTCGGGACGCAAGGGTCGGCTCCTTTCAGGTTGTGGTGGCCTGGTGTCGGGCCTCGATGGCCTTCACGGTGTCTTCCAGCGCCTTTCTGAGGCGCCCCTTGCCGACGGTCCCGACCACGATCCCGAGCAGCCGTCCCTTGAGGTTCTTGCCCTCGCGTACCACCACCACGTCGAGGTCGGTCGTCCCGTCGGCTTGCCGCGTGAACGTGTACGTATGGCCCGAGTCGCCTCCCCACACGTTGGAGTCGGTGGTCTTCATGACGACGCGGTTGGGATCGGACCAGTCGTAGTGCAGGCGCTCCCAGACGCCGCTCGAGCCCTCTGTGACGTCTGCCCAATCAGGGCCCTTGTCATGGACCTCGAGGTCGTCGTCGGAGCTGTTCTCGAAGAGCTTCGACCGCCCGGGCCCGAAGTCGGTGAGCGCGGCGACGAACTGCTCAGGCGTCGCGGTAGTGATCAGGTTGAAGTGGAGGGTGGACATGTGTGCTCCTTCCCTTGGGTCCTGCCACATCCGCGTTCATGACGCGGAGACGAACTGCTGCCCGCCGTCGATGTCATAGGTCGCGCCGGTCAGCGCCGGCACAGTGTTGGTGATCGCCGAGCCGGTCGTGATGTTGACCGCCGGACGACGGGCGCACCGTCCCGCCTCCTCGAGGTCCATCTCCTCCAAGGGCCCGTAGTACGGGCCACCGGCCGGGACCATCACGACGACGGTCTGCCCGTCCAGCTCCATCAGCTCGCCATCGGCGGCCCCGCGCCGACCGGCTTGGAGGCCGCGGCGATATGGGCGCGGAGCTCCTTGAGGGCCTCGACGTAGATCTCCGAGAACGTCGGGAAGGGCTGGATCGTGTCGCTCAGGACGTCGAGCGGGACGTGCGCCCGGATCGCCAGAGTGGCCTGCTGCAGCCACTCGCCCGCCTCCGGGCCGAGCGCGTACGCGCCGGTGAGCCGTTCGCCGTCGCTGAGCAGCGTCAGGAAGCCCTTGCTTTCGGCGTACGCGCGCGTGTAGGTGGCGGTCTTCGGCACCTCCTTCACCGGGACCGCCGCCATGAAACGGCCGGCATCCGACCCCACCGCCGCCGCCTGCGGATCCGTGTAGGTCACTCGCGGGACGGCGTCGTAGTTGGCTCTCCGCGGCTCCCCGAGGATGTTCGCGGCGACCACGTCGCCCTGGTACTTGCCGACGTGGGTCAGGGGCCAGATCCCGACGACGTCGCCGATCGCCCAGAGCCGCTCGGCCGCCCGCAGGTGCGCGTCGACCGGGATTCCGCGATGGTCCGGCTCGACGCCGACGCTATCCAGCCCGATGCCGTTCACCCTCGGGCGGCGGCCGGTGGCTACGAGCACCCGGTCGCCGCGCAGCTCCTGGCCGTCGTCGAGCTCGAGGACGTAGTCGTCGCCGTCCCGGCGCGCGGCGTTCACGTTGGCACCCATGAACAGCTCGATGCCCTCCTCCTCCAGGACCTCACCGAGCGCCTCGCCCAGCGGCGCGGGCTCCCGGCCGAGCAGGTGCTCGGCCATGTCGATGATCACCACCTCGCCGCCGAGGCGGCGAATGGCCTGCGCCATCTCCACACCGACCGGCCCGCCGCCCAGGATGAGCAGCCGTCGCGGAACCGCCTTCATGCCCGTGACCTCGCGGTTGGTCCAGATGCCGACGAGCTCGCGAAGGCCGGGCACAGGCGGCACGATCGGGTCGGCGCCGCAGGCGAGGACGACGCTCTCAGCCGTATGACGGACGCCGTCGACCTCGACGACACCCGTGCCGGCGAGCCGGCCGGTGCCGCGCAGCAGGTCGATCCCGTTATCGGTCAGCCACTTCTCCTGCCCTGCATCGGAGTAGTCCGAGACCATGAAGTCGCGCCAGGCAAGTGCCGCGTCGACGTCGACCTCGGCGTGTCCGGCCGCCTCGTTCGCCGCATGTGCCGCCTCGCCGGGGCGCAGCAGCGTCTTCGAGGGGATGCACGCGTAGTACGAGCACTCGCCGCCCACGAGCTCGCGCTCGACGAGGGCGACCCGCAGGCCGCCCTCCGCGAGTGCGCCGGCGCAGTGCTCGCCGGGCGAGCCACCGCCGATCACGATGACGTCATAGTCGTTGCTCAAGCGCCCGCCCCCTCTCCGGCCAGCTGCTTGTCCATATAGGCCCGGGCGTCGGCGTCCGCCTCCTCCGGGGTACGCCCC
Source organism: uncultured Solirubrobacterales bacterium (assembly GCA_963821705.1). GTDB lineage: Bacteria > Actinomycetota > Thermoleophilia > Solirubrobacterales > 70-9 > DASUPK01. Next base: position 118,977 of record CAWGEV010000007.1, read on the forward strand.
TCCTGACGGGCGACGATGTAGGCGGCGTAGAAGCCGGACCAATGGTGCTTCGGTGCAGTGGCCTCGTAGGGACCGTGGTGCTCCTCGGCCTCCTTCAGGAGGTCGGCAAGGGTCTCAACGTCCATTCTCACTCCCTTCGGTTGTGAGGATCAGCGTCCGGGAAGGCGCTCCGTGATCTCCTGGAGCACCCAGGTGTTGCCGTCGGGATCCTCGAACGACGCACGCGAGAAGTAGCTGCGCCCCTCCGGGTCGGGCCCGCTCACGAGCTCGCCGTTCTCGTCACGATGATTCACCTCGCTCACGTCCGCGCCTCCCTCGATCAGCTTCGCTCGAGCCTCCTCGATGTCGGAGACGACCAGGAAGATCCCCTGTGCGGAGCCGGGCTCCGCCGACGTAACTCCGATGCCGAACTGGATCGAACAGGGCGAACCGGGAGGCGTCAGCTGGACGGCTCGCAGGCCCGGGCCGGGCTCGAAGTCGATGTCCAGCTTCCAGCCCAAGCCCTCATAGAAGGCCTTCGCTTGATCGACGTCGGCGACGGGCAGGGTCACAACCTCGAGCCACATCTCCCCGGGCTTGACCGTCGGACTTGGGCTTGCCGTCGCACTCTGACCAGTTGCGTCAGTGCCACTCATCTTGACCTCCGCAGATAGACAGCTGATCCACGGCCGCCCGCGCGGTGGTCAGCGGGCGTCCCCTTTCGTTGTTGCATCCGGTGGACCGGCAGCCGACCGGGATGGCGGGTCAGGATCGGCTCGTCAGCGAGTTCGGCAACCGTTCCGCGGTCACCCTATACCGCTTTTCGACCAGGTCAAGGGGAATTGGGCGACGTCCCGGGCGGCTCGTCGAGCGCCTCGTCGAAGGAGTCCTTCGCCCTCTTGGCGCCCTTCCCGTTGACCCGCGGGTCCGAGCGGTCGAACTTCGCCTTCTGGCGGTCGACGTCCGCCAGAGCGTTCACCTCGTCGCCCTCCTGCAGCCTGACGACGTGGTTCATCAGCTTGGGCTGCTTGAGCGTGGCCCGGAACGCTGCCCCGGCCTGCGGGGTGATGTCCGCCACGTACTCGTAGACGCCGGCGGTCTCCGTGGACTCCTTGAACTTCTTGGCGACGATCTTGGCCGTCGCGGGTTGCCAGTCGCGGCCGAACATCTACGCGGGCGCCATCTCGGTGTCGGTCGTCAGCCCTTCGATGGCCTCCTCGATTCCCGCCGTGAGGATGTCGACGTCGCCGGCGAAGTCCCGGTCCCCGGTGACCCCGAAGTAGAGCTGGCCGTCGTAGGAGAAGATCGCGACGACGATCCGGATGGTCCCGACGATCGGGACGTACGGATATGACGCGATCAGCCTCCGGTCGAGGGTGTAAAGCGGCGTCTGCGGGCCGGGGACGTTGGTCGTCGCCGTGTCCATGTTGAGCCGCGCCGAGCGCGTGGCGAGGCGGCTGCCAAGGGCGAGCAGCATCGGCGGCGCGAAGCCGGAGAGCTGCGAGAGCGCATCGCCGGCGACCGCCTGCTTCGAGGACTTGATCCCGTCCATCTGCTGCCTGATCTCCGCGAGCCGCTCGGCGGGGTCGTCGATGCCGACCGGCAGGCGGGCGAAGACGGCCGAGACCCGGTTGTTGTAGACGCCGCTCTCCCCCGGCTTCCTCACCGACACCGGGACCATCGTCCGGATCGCCGTCTCGGGCGCGACCGGCTCCGCGCGGCTCTCGAGCAGCTTGCGGTATCCGTTGGTGATCAGGGTCAGCACCACGTCATTGACGGTCCCCCCGAGCCCGGAGCGGACCTCCTTCACCGAGGCGAGCGGCACCCTCGCCCAGCTCCAGACCCGGTGAGGGCCGATCGGTCCGGTCAGGGAGCTCGTCGCCGGGCGCATCGCCGGGGCGGCGGCCGCGAGGGCGCGCGCCGCACCCTCCACGGTCCGGAGCACCTCGCTCGGCGCGCGCAGCGCGAAGCGGACCTGCGCGGCCGGGTCCCGCACCCGGTGCCGGGCGCTGTAGACGATCAGGTCGAGCCCGGAGGGCTCCGGCTCGGGCTGCCAGGGCTCGCCGTTCGCCGACCCCGGACTCTCCCCGAACATCAGGGACATCATGTCCGTGGCCGCGACCCCGTCGACCATGCAGTGATGGACCTTCGAGAGCAGCGCCCAGCGGTCGTCGTCGAGTCCCTCGACCATCCAGATCTCCCAGAGCGGCTTCGAGCGATCGAGGTGCTGGGAGAAGACCCGGGCGGCCGTGTTGCGCAGCTGCTCCTCGCTGCCCGGAGAGGGCACCGCCGTGTGTCGCAGGTGGTAGCCGATGTTGAAATGCGGGTCGTCGACCCACACCGGCTCACCCAGGCCGAGGGGGACGAAGCGGACCTTCTGGCGGTAGCGCGGGGTCAGGTGCAGCTTCCCCTCGACCATCGCGCGCAGGTCGTCGAAGGCGGGCGGCGGTCCCTCGAAGATGCTGACGCCGCCGATGTGCATCGGCGTCACGTCGTTCTCGACGTGGAGGAACATCGCGTCCTGGGCGCTCATCGCCTGCATCACGCCGCCTCCGCCCGCTCGAGGAACCCCTCGAGCTCTCGGTAGACGCCCGAGTTCACCGCCATCCCGCAATGGCTGCCCTCCACCTCGACGCAATCGGCGTGGGGGTCGAGGCAGGCCCGCCAGTCGACGATGCCGTCGCTCCGGGAGTGGACGGCGAGCGTGGGCATGTCGGGCGGCAGCGGGGCGACGAGCAGCTCGTTGAACTCCGCGCAGCAGTCGCCCTCCGCGCACTCGGTGGAGAAGACCTGCGTCACCCCGAAGTCCCCGAGCCGGGCCACCGAGCGGACGGTGCGCATCACCGGGGTGCTGACGGCCAGCGGATCGAGCACCGGGGAGCCGAGCGTGACGACGGCCGCCACAGCCTCCGGGTTGCGCGCGGCCAGGGCTCGGGCCAGGGTGCCGCCGCGGCTCTGGCCGATGACGATCGCCGGGCTGTCGAAACCGCCGAGCCTCTCCTCGAGCCGATCGAGCTCCCGGCCGGCGCAGCCGACGTTCATCAGGATTCCGCTCCCGCTGACGCGGTGACCGCGGCGGCGCAGCCAGCCCGCCAGGACAGTGAGCGAAGCGTCGCCGGCCATGAAGCCCGGGATCAGGAGGACCGGGAGCCGGTCGCTCCTCCTCCGCACGCGGTAGAAGCGGCCGTCGGCGAGCAGCCTGGCGAGCTCCAGCCCGTAGCGAAGCTCGCCACGGACCGGGGCGCTCACGGGCTCACGCTGCATCGTTCACCCTCGCCATCGGCAGGGCCAATCCTACGGCCCCCGCTGGCGGCGGGGCCAGTCCTCCCGCTCAGTGGCCGTTCTTCGCCTGCCAGAAGGCGACCTCGCCGGCCGTCGGGGTCGAGACGACGCTGCGCCAGCCCTCGGGGCCTTCGCGCGGCGCGAGGAGCACGGCACCGCCCAGCCACTCCGCCCGATCCGTGGCCCCGACCACGTCCGTCACCTCGACATAGGGCAGCCAGAGCGGGTGCTCGCCCGCGGCCTCGCATTCGACCACCCCGCCCCCCAGTCGCTCCCCCATCTCCATCGACAGGTACGACCCGGTGCCCGCGTGAATGCGCTCGGGGCGCCAGCCGAGGAGCTGCCTGTAGAACGAGACCGCCCCCTTCAGGTCGCCCGTGTGGAGCTCCAGATGGATCACCGAGTTGGAGGGAGGTGGGCTCATCCCTGCCACTTAGACCGGGCGCGCCCTGGAAATTCATCGGTGCAGCGATGACTTCCGGGGCCGGCCTCGGTCTACTCTCCAGAGAACCCGATGGGCCCGACCCCGACAGAGTCGACCGTCGAGCAACGGGAGTTGCTGGAGACCGCGCGAGCCGGCAGCGAGCACGCCTACGCGCGGCTCATCGAGCCGCACCGCTCGGAGCTGCAGGCCCACTGCTACCGGATGCTCGGCTCGGTGCAGGACGCCGAGGATGCGCTCCAGGAAGCGCTGGTCCGGGCCTGGAAGTCCCTCGAAAAGTTCGAGGGACGGAGCTCGCTGCGCTCCTGGCTCTACCGGATCGCGACGAACACGTCGCTCGACGCAATCGGCCGCCGGCCGAAGCGGATCCTGCCGATCGACTACGGCCCCGCCGCCGATCCCCACGGCGGCGTCGGGGAGCCGCTGGTCGAGTCGGTCTGGATCGAGCCCTTCCCGGACGAGACGCTCGGGATCGAGGACGGCTACGCCTCGCCCGACGCCCGCTACGAGCAGCGCGAGTCGGTCGAGCTCGCGTTCGTCGCCGCCCTCCAGCTGCTGCCGGCCAATCAGCGCGCGGTCCTGATCCTCCGCGAGGTGCTCGGGTTCTCGGCCCAGGAGGCGGCCGAGACGCTGGACACGAGTGTCGCATCGGTCAACAGCGCGCTCCAGCGGGCGCGGGCCACCGTCGAGAAGCGCCTGCCCGAGCAGAGTCAGCAGGAGACGCTGCGGCGGCTCGGGGACGAGAAGCTTCGGGAGCTGGTCGAGCAGTACGCGGACGCCTGGGAGCGCAATGACGTCGACACGGTCGTCGCGATGCTCGCCGAGGACGCGTCGTTCACGATGCCCCCGATGGCCCGCTGGTTCCACGGGCGCGACGGGATCCGCGGATTCCTCGAGATGTGGTCGATGCTCCCGGACTGGGGGTGGCGCTCCATTCCGACCACCGCCAACGGGCAGGCGGCGCTCGCCTTCTACAGCTGGGACGAGGAGCAGCAGGCGCGCGTCCCCTTCGCGGTCAACGTCCTCACCTTCGAGGGCGAGCGGATCAAGGAGGTCGACGCGTTCATCGTCCGTGCGTCGCAGGACCCGGACCCCGACGTCCAGGCACGCACGCCGGAGCAACCGGCCAACTATGCGAAGCTGGAGAAGGCGTACGCGCGGTTCGGATTGCCGGCGCAGCTGGACTGACTCTCGCAGAACCGATGAGTTTCGAGGGCGGCTTCGGTCGTAACTGGAAACGACCGAGTCACTGATCGGCAGAGGAGGCCACGACCGGATGCAGGCACAGGTGGGAACAGGACAGGCACAGATGAGCGACCGCAACCGCTGGATCGCCCTCTACGTCCTCTGCGCGGGGATGCTGATGATCGTTCTCGACGTCACCGTCGTGAACGTGGCGCTGCCCTCGATCAAGAGCGATCTCGGCTTCAGCCAGTCCAGCCTCGCCTGGGTCGTGAACGGCTACCTGATCACCTTCGGGGGTCTGCTCCTGCTCGCAGGCCGCCTCGGTGACCTTCTTGGACGCCGGAGGATCTTCCTGATCGGGCTCGCTCTGTTCGTCGCTGCCTCGATCCTCTGCGGGGCCTCGCAGAGCGAGGGCACGCTGATCGGGGCACGCCTGCTCCAGGGCATCGGCGGCGCGATGACCTCCGCCGTGATCCTCGGAATGATCGTGACGATGTTCCCGGAGCAGCGGGACCAGGCCAAGGCGGTCGGCGTCTATGCCTTCGTCGCCTCCGCCGGCGGAGCTGTCGGCCTGCTGCTCGGCGGGGTCATCACCCAGGTGATCAGCTGGCACTGGATCTTCTTCATCAACGCTCCGATAGGACTAGTGACCGCACTGCTCGCGAGACGCCTGCTCGAGGACGACGAGGGCATCGGCTTCAGCAAGGGTGCCGATCTGCTTGGAGCGTCTCTGATCACGACGTCGCTGATGCTGGGCGTCTACACGATCGTCAAGCCAGCGGCCGAGCAAGGCTGGGGCGCCAGTGAGACTCTCCTCCTCGGGGCGGGATCGCTTGTGCTGCTCGCGCTCTTCATCGCGCGCGAGGCGACGGCGAAGACCCCCCTGATCCCGCTCCGGATCTTCCGCTCGCGGAACGTCAGCGGAGCGAACATCGTCCAGGTGCTGACCGTCGCGGGAATGTTCGGGATGTTCTTCATGGGCTCGCTGTACCTGCAGCTGGTGCAGGGCTATGACGCCCTGCAGATCGGGCTGGCCTTCCTGCCGGTGACGATCATCATGGGCACGCTGACCGGGCGGTACTCAGAGCCGCTGATCATGCGATTCGGCGCTCGGCGCCTCCTCTTCCCAGGTCTTGGTCTGGTCGCTCTGGGCCTGGTCTACTTCACGCGGGCGCCGGTGGATGCCACCTACGTCACCGACATCCTGCCCGTTCTGGTGCTGCTGGGCACCGGCATCGGCATCTGCTTCCCGGCGCTGATGACGATCGCGATGTCCGGCGCGACCCGCAGCGACGCGGGTCTCGCCTCCGGCCTCGTGAACACGTCAGCGCAGGTCGGAGGCGCAATCGGGCTCGCCGTCCTCGCGACCCTCTCCACCAACCGCTCCAACGCACTCCAAGCGGCGGGCCACTCGACCGCGTCAGCGCTCACCAGCGGCTACCACCTCGCCTTCTGGGTCGCCGCGGGGCTGGTGGTCGCCGCAATCGCCGTGGCCGTGGTGGTCATCGAGCCCGAGGAGAGGGCCGCGGAGCAGTTCGCCGGCGACGAGTCGCCGGGCGAGTTCCCGCAGGCCGAGGAGACGGCCTACTCGGAGGCGGCCTAGGTGCACGAGCAGCCCGCTTGCGGAGGTCGAGTTCCTCTAGTCCGTTAGCGTGCCGCCCGTGACCTCCGGGATGAAGACGGGTAGGCGGCTGCTGCCGTTGGCGCTGGTGACCGCGGCGCTCGCCGCCCTGGCCGCCGCCGGGTGCGGCGAGAAATCCGAGCCGGCCATCCATCCGCCCACCACTGCGCCGACGACGGTCGCGCCGACCACCACTGCGCCGCCGGCCACCACGACCGCGCCACCCGCCACGACGAAGCCGGGCTCCACCCCGACCGCGCCGGTCCCGAAGACCACCCCCTGAGGGTCAGCGCGCCTGCTCCTGGAAACCGCGACAGTTCGTCACCGGCAGGCGCGGGTACCGCGGGAAATCCGGGTCCGTCTTCGAGCGCTCGCAGAGCGAGAACTCCGAGCCCCGAGTGTTTCGAATCACGCGCTGGTGCCGGCAGCGATCGCAGAGACCGGCGGCGGGACGACTCACCGCTCCGCGTCGGCCTCCGCGTCCAGCGCGGCCTCTTCCGCATTCACGGCTGCCTCCTCGGCGTCCACGGCCGCCTCCTCAGCGTCCAGTGCCCTGGCCTCGGCCTCGAGCGCTCGCTCCTCCTCGCCGAAGATCGCGCGCTTGAGCGCCCCGCCCACGTACTCGCCGCCGCGCTGGGCTCGCTCCAGCGGCTCGGTCAGCTTGACGACCCGGGCGAGCAGCACGTTCATCCGCTCGGCCTGCTCGAGCGCCTGATCCGCCTGGCGGCGGATCAGCTCGAGCTGCTCGCGGGAGATCTCCATCAGGTCGTTCGCCTCATCGATGCTGCGCTGCATGCTCCGCGGCAGCTCGATCGCCGCCCGGGCGACCGAGAAGGGCAAGGTGACCAGCTCTCTGAGCACGTGGCGGAGCGTAGCGAGCGACCGCCGGCCTGCATGAGGGATGCCCGCCAGGCTCCTTTACTTCACTTTGTATAGTCGGTGGATGCGCACCTTCCGGCGCCTGCTCGGTTTCCTGCGTCCGTATCGCCGGCCGCTGATCTTCTCGCTGCTCCTCGCCTGGCTGGCGATGTGCATGACCGTGCTGATCCCGCTGCTCAGTGGGGCGGCGGTGAACGCGATCAAGGACGAGCAGCGCAACGACATCCTCCCCCTGGTCCTGGCGCTGCTCGGGGCGGGCGTCCTCAGGCTCGCGCTGACCGTCGGGCGCAGGCTGATCGCCGGCAAGGTCTCCCTGGCGGTCGAATTCGACCTCCGCCAGGTCTTCTACCAGCACCTGCAGAAGCTCGAGCTCGGCTTCTTCGACACGCAGCAGACCGGCCAGCTGATGTCGCGGGCGACGGTCGACCTGCAGTCGATCCGCTTCTTCCTCGGCTACGGGCTGATCTGGGTGAGCCAGAGCGCGCTGACCATTCTGTTCGCGGCGGCCGCGATGTTCATCCTCGATCCGCTGCTGGCGCTCCTCGCGCTCGCCCCGGTCCCGTTCCTGGTCGCCACGGCGACCCGATACAGCCGGCGGAACCGCCCGGCCGAGCAGGAGGTTCAGCAGCGAATCGGCGAGGTGACCGCGAGCGCCGAGGAGAGCATCTCCGGGATTCGGATCGTCAAGGCGTTCGCCCGCGAGCGCCACATGCTCGACCGCTTCCGGCACTCGGTCAACCGCGTCTTCGAGCAGAGCATGGTCTCCGCCCGGCTGCAGGCCTTCTACACGCCCCTGATGGGCTTCCTGCCGAACCTCGGCCTCGCCGCCGTGCTGCTGGTCGGCGGCCTCCAGGTGATGCACGGCCAAACCAGCGTCGGCCACCTGACGGCGTTCTACCTCTACGTGGTGATGCTGGCGGGCCCGGTGCGCTGGCTCGGCATGTCACTGAGCATGGCGCAGCGCGCGACCGCCTCGGGCAACCGGATGTTCGAGATCCTCGACCGCGAGCCGTCGATGAAGACTCCGCCGGACGCGCCGCCGCTGCCGGAGGGCAAGGGGCAGGTCTCGCTGCAGCGGGTGACGCTCCGCTACGACGGCTCCGACCCCGCTCTCACGGGGATCGACCTCGAGGTCGATCCCGGCCGGATCATCGCCTTGGTCGGCCCGACCGCGTCGGGCAAGACCAGCCTGGTGGGCCTGCTGGCGCGGCTCTACGACCCGAGCGAGGGCAAGGTCGTGATCGACGGCGCCGACATCAAGGACGTCGACCTCGCCTCGCTGCGGCGGGAGATCGCGTTCGTCGCAGATGACAGCTTCCTCTTCTCCGACACCGTCGCCGGCAACATCGCCTACGCCAGGCCGGACGTGACCCAGGAGCAGATCGAGGAAGCCGCGAAGAAGGCGCAGGCACATGACTTCATCACCCGGCTGCCCGACGGTTACGAGACGGTGGTCGGCGAGCGCGGCCTGACGCTGTCCGGCGGGCAGCGGCAGCGGGTGGCGATAGCGCGGGCTCTTCTGGCGGAGCCGCGGATCCTGATCTTGGACGACGCCACGTCGTCGGTCGATGCCCGCACCGAGGCCGCGATCAAGCAGGGTCTCAGGGAGGCGATGAAGGGCAGGACGACGTTCATCGTCGCCCACCGGCTCTCCACGATCTCCTTGGCCGACGAGATCGTGGTCCTCGACCACGGCCGCGTCGTCGACCGCGGCACCCACGAGGCGCTGCTCGAGCGCTGCCCCCTCTACGAGGAGATCGCCGAGAAGGGGCTCGAGGACTCCGTCTACCTGCAGCGCGACCTCGAGGAGCGCGGGGAGATGGCGAAGCTGTGAACGACGGCAACGGCGCACAGGACTTCTTCGCACTCTTCCGCTCGCTCTGGCGGCTGATTCGCGGCGAGGACAACCGCGGCCGGAAGGTCCGCTGGCTCTTCTCGCTGCTGCGCCCGTACCGGCGCCAGGTCATGCTGATGCTGGTCGCCTTGGTGCTCGCGACCGTCGCCACCCTGGCTCCCCCGTACCTCGTCGGTCAGGCGGTCCATGTGTCGCTCAGCGGCAACACGGACAAGCTGATCCTGATCGTCGCGGCCTTCCTTGTCGCCGCGCTGATCGGCTGGGGCACCGGGTACGTGCAGACCTACCTCGTCGAATGGGTCGGCGAGCGCGCGCTCCAGGACCTGCGGGTGCGGATCTTCACCCACCTCCAGGAGATGTCGATCGGCTTCTTCACCCGTAACCGGCCCGGGGTCCTGATCTCGCGGATCACCAATGACGTCGACGCGCTCGACCAGCTGATCTCGAGCGGCGTGGTGACCCTCTTCTCCAGCACCCTGACCTTGGTGGGAGTGATCATCGTCATGCTCGCCCTAGACGTGAAGCTGGCACTGCTCGTCTTCCTCACGCTCCCGGTCCTCGCGTTGGCAAGCCTCATCTTCCGGATCGTGGCCGCGAGCGCCTACCGGATCACCAGGGAGCGAATCGCCGAGGTGACCGCCTACCTCCAGGAGAGCCTGAGCGGCGTGCGGGTGGTCCGGAGCTTCGCCCAGGAGGAGCGGCACGTGCGACGGATGGGCGAGCTCAACGAGCTCAACCGCCAGGCCAACCTGAAGACCGTCTACCTGAACGCCTCCTACTTCCCGGCGGTCGAGCTGCTCTCGGCGATCGGGACCGCAGTGATCCTGCTGTTCGGCGGTTACCAGGCCCTCGACCTGCCGACGGAGGCGGAGCGGGTTGCACAGATCGGAACCGTCGTGGCGTTCGTGGGCTACCTCTCAACCTTCTTCGACCCGATCCAGCAGCTCTCCAACCTCTACACGACCTATCAGCAGGGGATGGCGGCGCTGGACAAGATCTTCGACCTGCTCGATACCGAGCCGGACATGGTCGACAAGCCCGGCGCCGAGGATCCGGGGACGCTCCGCGGGGAGATCGAGATGGATCACGTCTGGTTCTCCTACGGGCTCGACCAGGCCGCCGGGCTGAAGCGATCGAGCGGGAAGATCGAGCGGCTCGACCAGGAGGCTGATTCGCACGAATGGGCCCTCGAGGACGTCTCGATCCATGTCCCGCCTGGCGAGACGCTCGCGCTGGTCGGCGAGACCGGCGCCGGGAAGTCCACCTTCGCGAAGCTCGTCTCCCGCTTCTACGACCCGCAGCGGGGCCGGGTGCTGGTCGACGGCCACGACCTCCGGGACCTTCGCGCGAGCTGCCTGCGGAGCCAACTCGGGATCGTCCCGCAGGAGGGCTTCCTGTTCTCGGGAACCGTTCGGGAGAACATCGCCTTCGGCCGCCCGGACGCGAGCGAGGAGGAGATCGAGGCGGCCGCCGACGCGATCGGCGCGGGCGAGTTCATCAGGCGCCTCTCGAAAGGCTTCGATACGGAGGTCGGGGAGCGGGGCGTCGCGCTGTCGGCCGGCCAGCGCCAGCTGATCGCTTTCGCGCGGGCGCTGCTCGCCGAGCCGCGCATCCTCATCCTCGACGAGGCGACCTCGAACGTCGACGTGCGGACCGAGCGGACGATCGAGCACGGGCTCCAGCGGCTGCTCCAGGGGCGTACCGCGATCGTGATCGCCCACCGGCTCTCAACCATCCGCGGCGCCGGCCGGATCGGGGTGCTGGAGAACGGCCGGATCGTGGAGAGCGGCACCCACGACGAGCTGATCGCGGCCGGCGGCCGCTACGCGGAGCTGTACGGAACCTGGGCGGATCTCGCCGCGGCGTAGCGGCGCTCAGCCGGGGGCGATGCCGCCGGAGCCGGAGCCTCCGGAGGATCCCGAGCTGCCGCTCGAGCCGCTCGAGCCGGAGTTGCCGGATGTCCCGCCACCGCTGGTGCCGCCGGCGGAGCCGGTGCTCGGCGCGCTCGGTGCGACCGCGCCGCCGCTGCTGCCCGAGCTCGAGCTGCTCGAGGAGGAGGACGAGGAGCTCGAGCCGTTGATCGCCGACCCGCACTGCTTGAAGCCATAGGCGGACGCCGCCTGCTCGGCCTGCGACTTGGCGCTGTCGAGCTGGGTCTCGAACTGGCTGGGGTTATCGCCGCGCTGGACGGCGAGCCCGATCTTCTGGCCGGCCGAGACCTGGTCCTGCATCGCCTTCAGGAAGGCGTCGAGGTTGGGGTCGCTGGCCGGATGGAGCTGCTTGATGGAGTCGATCACGCCCTGGCGCAGCTGGGCGATCTGGGCGGCCTGGCTCTCGCCCTGTCCGGCGGCGGCGAACTGCTCGATCGAGGCGTTCGCCTCGGCGCAGGCCGAGTCCGCCTGAGCGATGAACTGGGACTTGCCGAGGGACCCGGTGGAGGTCGTCTCCGTGGGGACGACGATGGGAGTCTCCGGCGAGCTGGCACCGCCACAGGCCGAGAGCACGATCCCCGCGCCCACTGCAACGCCGAGGACCGATCAGGTGCTTCACGCGCCACATACGGTCGCGCAAGGTAGCAGGGATACCGGAGCCGACTAGGCCGCCTGCTCGGCATCGGGCGGCTTCACGAAGCGAAGCCTCCGATCCGGCCTGCGGTGCCCATTGCGACCCCCGTAGGTGTCCGTCTGCGAGTGGCAGTTGGGGCACAGGAACTCGAGGTTCGGCAGGCGGTTGTCAGTGCCGTCGCCGTTCTTGTGGTGCAGGTGCATGCTCAGTGAGCGATCCATCCAAGTTGAGATGCCGCACCGCTCGCACCTGTCCTGTTTGAGGCCTGCAGCAATCAATCGGGCCTTCAGATGCCCGCGGCCCGTGCGTCGTCCCACCACCAGGAGCTCCTCGAGCGGGATGCGATGCTCTCAGACTGTCGGCTTTGAAATCCCAAGACGCTCAGCGATCTCTGCGACGCCAATCCCGTCATTGAGAAGCGCCTCCACAGCGCGACGCGTCTCGCCCCGCGCCTATCCGGATAGTTGCGAGGGCGCGGGACGATCTCCCCCCTTGCTATCGCCGCGCTCCAGGTCGAGGCTCCGAACCCAAAGCGGCGTTGAGTTTCTGCCGCGCTATGCCCGGCTTCATAGAACTCACGAATCTCAACCCATTCCCGATCGTCCGGGTGTCGTCTCCGTGACGGATACCCAAGCCATGCGGCCACGCGGCTCACTGTCTCCCGTGTGATCCCAAGTTCCTCCGCTACGCGCAATTTCGGGACGCCACGCTCGAGAAGCACTGCGATCCGCCTATCCCGATCCTCATCCATCGAACAGATGTTCGCAGCAGCCTCGGACATAAACAGCTGGAAATGAACGAGGAGCCGACGATGCCGACTCCTCTAACTCCGGGGCTAGGACTCGAACCTAGGTCTCCGGCTCCAGAGGCCGGCGTCTTACCGGCTAGACGACCCCGGAAGGCCGCGAGAACGATAGCGACTGGCTTTGCGGGCCCTTCAGGGACCGGTGAGCTTCGCCAGGTCGCTGTCGGCGTCCCGCAGCAGCGCCTTCGCCTCGTCCCCACCCACGTCGACTCCCTCCGCCAGCAGCGTCCGGGCATGCGCCAGCTCCTCCGAACGCTCCACCGTGAGGGCGCCGGCCACCTTCCCGTCCTTCAGGTAGAAGACCGTGAACTCCCCCCCCTCGCGGTCCCCGCGCCAGATGACCTCGTCCCAGTCCGTCGCCGGGCCCACGTACTCGAGCCCGGCCCAGTCGGCCAGGTCGCTGAAGAAGTACGGCACGACCTCATAGGGCGTCGCGTCCCCGGTCATCGCCGCCGCTGCGTGCTGCCCCTGCTGCATCGCGACGTCCCAGTGCTCGACCCTCAGCCGCCGGCCGTGGACCACGCTGTCGTACGAGCAGACGTCGCCCGCCGCGTAGATCCCCTCCACCGAGGTCTGCAGCGTCTGGTCGCAGTGAATGCCGCCGCTGTCCTCGTCGATCCTCAGCCCCGCCTTCTGCGCCAGCATCACGTCGGGATTCACCCCGGCGCCGACGACCACCATGTCGCCCTCGATCGTCTTGCCGCTCTCGGTGACGACCGCGCTCGCGTGATCGTCACCCTCGAACGTCGCAAGCGTCTCCCCGCCGTTGATCTCGATCCCCCTCGACTCCAACAGCTCGTGGAACCAGCGGCCGGCGTCCTCACCGAAGGTCCGGGAGAGCGCGACATCCTCCATCATCACCAGGGCACAGTCCGTCCCCTTCGACTTCAGGGACGCGGCCACCTCGCAGGCGATGTAGCTCCCTCCCACCAGCACCACCCGGTCGGCCTTCTCGGCATCGGCGCGGATTTTGTCCGAGTTCCCGAACGCGCGCAGGTAGTGGATGCGATCGAGGTTCGCGCCCTCGACCCGCAGGATGTTCACGTTCGCGCCCGTGGCGATCAGCGCCTTCTCGAACGAGACCTCGTCGCCACCCTGCAGCTTCGCCGTCCTCGCCTCAGGGTCCAGCGCCATCACGTTGGTCCCGGTCCGCAGCTCCACTCCGTTCTCCTCGTACCAGGAGGCGGGGTTGACATACGCGTCCTCCCGCTTGGCCTCGCCCCGCAGGTACTCCTTGGAGAGCGGCGGCCGCTCGTACGGCGGATCCTGCTCCCTCCCCACCACCATGATGCCCCCCTCCGCACCGCGCTTCCGCAGCTCGGCGGCGGCGTAGCCGCAGGCGAACCCCCCGATCAGCAGGTACTCGACCCCCTCCGCGGCCACTACCCGGCCCCGTCCGCGCCGAAGAAGACCTTCAGCTCCTCCTCCAGGCCGGGATCGAGAACCGCGAGCACCTCGTCACCGGACTCGAGCACCGTGTCGGGCGTCGGCACGAACCCGCCCTGGCCCTCGCGCAGGATCGAAATCAGCAGGCTGCCCTCCGGCATGTTCAGGTCCCCGACCCTCTTCCCGGCGACCCGGCTGTCCTCCGCGAGCATCATCTCGATGATCTCGAGCCGCTCCTCGGGGAGGTCGAGCAGATGCACGAGCCCGTAGTCCGGGACCTCGTGCTCGAGCAGCCGCAGGATCAGGTCGGTCGCGGACACGTACGGCTTGATGCCCAGCAGCTCGAAATGGGACCGGTTCCGCGGGTTGTTGACGCGCGCGATGATCCGATCCACCAGGTACTTCTCCTTCGCCACCTGGCAGATCAGCATGTTGTCCTCGTCGTCGCCGGTCACCGCGATCACCATGTCGGCTCGGGAGATACCCGCTCTCTCGAGAACCCAAAGCTCCGACGCGTCGCCGTACTGGATGTTGTGCTCCAGCTCCTGCTCAACGGTCGTATACCGGCTCCGGTTGTCCTCGATCACGGTCACCTCGTGACCCTTGTCGATCAGCTCCCTGGCGAGATTCCACCCGACCTTGCCGGCCCCGGCGATGATGATGTATTTGCCCTCGGCCATCAGCTGCTCCCGGCGGCCTCCAGGACCTCCTTCTCGAGCATCTCGATCGCCACCCGGGTGGGGCAGATCGTGTTCACGCCCTGCTTCTCGTACCACTCGGCCCGCAGCGGATCGAGGATCCGCGCGATCACCGTCGGGACGTTGAACTTCCGCTTCGCGATCTGCGCGATGACGATGTTGGTGTTGTCGCCGTCGGTCGATGCGATGAAGGCATCGGCCCGCTCGATCCCGGCCGAGGTAAGCGCCTCCTCCTCGAGTCCGGTCCCCACCGTGAACTGACCGCCGGAGTCCTCCCAGGAGCGGTCCAGGTTGACTTCCAGGCGCGCGTGCGCCTCCGGATCCTCGTCGAGGCACGAAACCTCATGCCCCTCGCGGAGCATGGTCCGGGCGACCGAGGATCCGACCCTCCCACAGCCGACGATCAGAATGAACATTCGAACCTGATCTTAGTCAGCGCCACGCCCGGGCCGTGCCCAGCCCGTTCCGGGGCAACTACTGACAAGTGCGGGTAGTTCGACCCGTTGCGGCCCCCCCGGGCAGGGCAGCACACTTTTCAGCGTGGTCCCTCGCGAGCTCGAACTGGTTTCGGCCCTGGAGGGCGATGCGATCCTGGCCCATTTCCAGCCGGCCGTGGACCTGCGCAGCGGACGCGTGATCGGCGTCGAGGCGCTGGCACGCTGGGACCACCCGGAGCTGGGTCTCCTTCCCGCCGATCGGTTCCTGGACCTGGTTCGCGAAAGCGGCCGGATGCGGGAGCTGACGGAACGCGTGCTTGCGTCCTCCGCCCGGGCTGCCGGGGACTGGTGGAACTCCGGCCTTCAGCTCCAACTCTCCCTCAACCTCTTTCCCGAAGCCCTCGTGGAGCCCGGCTGGGACCTGCCGGCCCTGATCGCCGGAGAGCTCTCCGCCACCGGCCTGACCGGCGAAGCCCTCCAGTTCGAGGTGACCGAGAAGGCCCTGCTCGAGCAGCCCGACGCGGCAGCCGATTCGCTCCGGCGCCTCGCGGACCTGGGCGCGGCCATCTCGATCGACGACTTCGGCACCGGGCACTTCTCCCTCACCCAGCTGAACAGCCTGCCCATCGACGAGCTCAAGATCGACAGCTCCTTCGTCTCGGATCTCGACGACGACGAGGTCACGGCCATCGTCCGCTCGATGATCCACCTGGCCCACCAGATGGGCCTTCGGGTCGTCGCCGAGGGCGTCGAGACAGAGGACGCCTGGAGGCAGCTCCGCAGCATGGGTTGCGAGCGCGCCCAGGGCTTCCTGATCGCCGAGCCGCTTCCGGCCAGGGAGATCCCCGCCTGGCTCGTGACCTGGAACCGCCGCGTTCGCGACCTCAGCTCGACGAAGCGCGCGCGTCGCCCCCGCCGGGCCAGGCGGCCGAAGCCGTCGGCGGCCAAGGCGACCGCCTGAGGATCAGGCTTCTTCCGGCGGAGCCGTCAACAGCACCCGGCAGGGCGCCCGCTTCAGCACGTACTCGGTGACCTCGCCGATCTCGTCGGGACGGGCCCCTCCGATCCCGCCGAGCACGGCGCCGCCGCGAATGCGGGTCGGGGGCTCTCCTCCCATGACGATCACCTCCGCCCCCTTGTCCCGCGCCTCCTGGATGATCCCGGACCCCATCGACCGAGCCGGGAGGAGGTTCGTCGTCACCTCGACGTTCTCGTACTCGTCGCCGACTTCCCGGGCACGATCGAGCGCCTTTTCGGCCTGTTCTCGGACGGCCGTCGGCAGCGGGGAATCGAGCGGAACGGTGAGCGGCAGCTCCGCCACGTAGACGACGTCGAGGCGGGGCGGGCGCTCCCCCTTCTCCACCTCCGCGTCCGCGAGCCGCCCGGCGGTGCTGACGATGTCGTCGTCGAGCTGCGTGCCGAAGACGGGCACCAGGATCGTCGAGTACTCGACCTCGGTCGGCTGCTTCTTCAGCGACGCCTCGGGAACCTGAACTCGCCTGGTCAGCGGCGTCCCCTCCACGTAGCGCCGGTAGATCACGTAGAAGACGAGCCCGAACAGCATCCAGCCGCCGCCGACATAGACGGCGGTGCGGTGGAGCACGAAGACGCTGATCCAGGCCAGCCCGCTGATCGTCGCCCCGGCGATCGCGAGCAACGGCAGCTCGTGGGACCCGATCCTCACGTTCAGCGGCACTCGATACGGGCGTTCGAGGTCGGGCTCGACCTGGCGTAATCGGACGATCGAGATCTGCGCGATGGTCACCGCGAGCAGCGCGCCGAACGCGTACACCCGGGCGAGAAACCGGATGTCCCCCGGGATCGCCAAGCCGATCGCGAGCACGGCCGCGATTCCGATCGCGATGTAGGGGGTCGAGTAGTCGCGCTCGAGCTTGCCGGCCCAGCTCGGGATCTGGCGGTTGGTCGCGAGCACGTAGACGTGGCGCGAGAGCCCCAGCATCGCGGTGTTGGCGGCCCAGAAGAGGACCGGCACCGCGACGAGCATCACCGCCCACTTCATGAAGTCGGAGACGAAGCCGTGGTCGTAGTTCGCGACCACTCCGAGCACCGGCTCCTCGATGTACTTGCCGGCCAGGGCGGTCTCCGGCCCGTCCGGCCCCGCCACCACCGGGACCGCCATCAGCGCGACTGCGGCGATCCCCGCGTAGATCAGTGGAATCGCGATCGCCCCGACCCCCAGCACCCGCTTCAGGTCCCTCGGCTCGAATTCGAGGTCCGGCGCCAGGTCGCTCGCGGCCTCGATCCCGGCGTAGGCGATCGTCGCGATTACCAGCGAGTAGACGATGTCCTTGACGCTGGGGGAGGTGAACAGGTCGAGCTGCGCCGTCAGGCGGTCCGGGTGGAGCACGACGATCAGGCCGACGATGATCACCAGCAGCTGCAGCCCGAGCTCCGCCAGAGCGAGAACGACGAGGCGGGCCTGGCGGTTCCGGCCCGTCACGTCGGCGATGTTGAGGAAGGCGGCGAGCCCGATCACCACGATCGCGACCGCCAGCTCCACGTCGCCGCCGCCGAAGCGGCCCGAGATCGGCGTCAGGTAGTGGGAGACGGTGATCGCCGCCGCCGCGATCACGATCAGATAGTCGATCAGGATCGCCCACCCCGCGATGAAGCTGATCAGCTCGTTGAAGGCGTGGCGCGCGAAGGTGGCCGACCCGCCCCGCTCGCGCAGCATCGCCCCGCCCTCCACGTAGGAGAGCGAGGTGAGCGCGAACATCAGGCCCGCCGCGAGGAAGATCAGCGGCGTCAGCCCGAGGCCGCGATCGGCCACGACTCCGATCGAGAAGTAGATCGAGAAGCCGACGGCGGCGGACGCGGTCGCGTAGAGGAAGGGAACGCCGAGCTGGCGCCTCACGCCGGTCTCCTTCCCATGGTCATCCTCGCATCGACAGATACAGCCGGCCCGAGCCGAGGGCTATGAACAACAGCCCGAAGAGCACCCCGACGGCCAGCGGACCCCCTCCCCGAGCCAGCGTCACCACCAGCATCGCGAGACCGAACCCGATGATCGTCACCGAGAAGATCCGGACCGCGAGCTGGTAACCCTCATCGGGCGAGGGACGCCGCTGGCTCATGGATGGGAGCTTAGGCTCCCGTCCCGAGCTAACTGAGCGCGATGATCGGGATGATCAGGATCGCGACGATGTTGGCCACCTTGATCATGGGGTTGATCGCGGGGCCCGCCGTGTCTTTGTAGGGGTCGCCGACAGTGTCGCCGGTGACCGCGGCCGCATGGGCCTCGGAGCCCTTGCCGCCGTACAACCCGTCCTCGATCAGCTTCTTCGCGTTGTCCCAGGCGCCGCCGCCGGCGGTCATCGAGATCGCGGCGAAGATGCCGACGACGATCACCCCGATCAGCAGGCCGCCCAGCGCCTTGTAGGAGATCAAGCCGACGATCAGCGGGACCAGAATCGGGATCAGCGAGGGCAGGATCATCTCCTTCTGGGCCGCGGCGGTCACGAGGCTCACCGCGTGCCCGTACTCGGGCTTGTCCTCGCCCTTCATGATCCCCGGCTTCTCACGGAACTGGCGGCGGACCTCCTCGACCACCTGGCCGCCCGCCCGCCCGACCGCCTCGATCGCGAGCGATGAGAACAGGTAGACCATGATCCCGCCGATCAGCAGGCCGATCAGCACCGGCGGATCGTAGATCTGGAAGCTGAACGAGTGGTCCGGATACTTCTGCTTCAGCTCCTCGGTGAAGGCGTTGAAGAGGACCAGCGCCGCCAGCGCGGCGGAGCCGATCGCATAGCCCTTCGTCACTGCCTTGGTCGTGTTCCCCACCGCGTCGAGGGGATCGGTGATGTCACGGACCTCCTGGGGCAGGTCCGCCATCTCGGCGATGCCCCCGGCGTTGTCGGTGATCGGGCCGAACGCGTCGAGCGCGACGATCAGGCCGGTGAGCGAGAGCTGCGCCATCACGGCGACGGCGATGCCGTAGATCCCGTGCACCCCGCCGCCACCGAGCTGCCAGGAGCCGAGGATCGCAAGCGCGATCACCATCACGGGAAGCGCGGTCGACTGAAGCCCCTGCGCGAGCCCCTGGATGATGTTGGTCGCGTGGCCGGTCTGCGAGGCCCGTGCGATGGTCTTCACCGGCCGAAATCGCGTGGACGTGTAGTAGTCGGTGAGCACGAAGAGCAGCGCCGTCACGCCGACGCCAATCAGCCCGCAGAGCCAGAGGTCGGTGACGGTGACGTCGCCCAGGGCGCCCGAGCTCAGCGGACCGTCCATCAGCCACCTCGTGATCGGGTAGAAGGCGGCCGCCGAGAGCACCGCCGAGACGGCGAGCCCGCGGTAGAGCGCGGCCTCCACGTTCCCGGTTCGCGTGCGCACTGAGAGGGCGCCGACGATCGAGGCGATGATCGCCACGCCGCCGATCGCCAGCGGGAAGATCGCCACCTCGCGGGTGTCGTGGGTGAAGGTGAGGACGCCTAGCAGCATCACGGCCACCGCGGTCACGGCGTAGGTCTCGAACAGGTCGGCCGCCATGCCGGCGCAGTCGCCGACGTTGTCGCCCACGTTGTCGGCGATCACGGCGGGGTTGCGCGGATCGTCCTCCGGGATCCCGGCCTCGATCTTGCCGACGAGGTCTGCGCCGACGTCGGCGGCCTTGGTGAAGATGCCGCCGCCGAGCCGGGCGAAGACCGAGATCAGCGAGCCGCCGAACCCGAGCCCGACGAGCGCGTTGACGCACTCCTTGTCGGTGAGGTCGGTGAAGATCAGCAGGGCCCCGAAATACCCGGCGACCCCGAGGAGCGCCAGGCCGACGACGAGGAGCCCCGTCACGGAGCCGCCCTTGAACGCGATGTCGAGCGCGGGTGGAATCCCGCCTCGAGCCGCCTCGGCCACGCGCGAGTTGGCGCGAACCGACAGGTTCATGCCGATGAATCCCGCCGCGCCGGAGAGCGTTCCCCCGATCACGAATCCGATCGCGGTCTCGACGTTCTGCAGCGGGATCAGCAGGATCGCGACGACCACGCCGACCCCGGCGATGATCGTGTACTGGCGCCGGAGGTAGGCGCTCGCGCCCTCCTGGACGGCGCCCGAGATCTCCTGCATCCGCTCGTTGCCGGGCGACTTGGCCAGCAGTCGCTGCGTGATGAGCAGGCCGTACACAACCGCCGCGGCGGCGCAACCGAGCGCGACGACGATTCCGTAATCGGTGAAGAACTTAGTCAAGGAATGCTCCTGCGTTAGGTTCGGGATTAAGCGCTCGTAAAAAGCGGCGCGGGAGTCTACCCGGTGGAGGCGACCCGCCGTCGGCGGCTAACCGGGGGTCCAGAGGCCGGAATCTCCCTTGGGCCGGGCAGGGCCCTCGGGCTTCTCCTCCCCGTCCCCGCCCTCGTCGGCGGGGCCCTCGCCGGCGTGCTGCGCGTAGAGGAGCTGCAGCTCCGAGATCGCCTGACGAAGCTGGGGCTGGGCATCGGGCTTCACGAGGTCCACCAGGGCCCGCGCGGCGTCGATTCCGACCTTCGCCTGGTCGAGGTCACGCTCGTCGTCCTTCGCGATCCGGCGCGCCGAGAGGTTGAGGATGCTGACCACGCTCTGCAGGACCACGTCCTCGACGCGCACCCTGCGGATCTCCTCCTCCAGCTGGGCGCGGAGCTCCTCCTCGCTCGGCTGCTCGCCGCCCCCCGCGGCGCCGCTCTGCTGCTGCTCCTCATCGGCCACTGACTGCTCCCTCCGGTGCGTAGGTTTTCCGGGTCTCCTCGACGGCGCGCCTGTAGATCTCCTCGATGGGCGCACCCTCCGCGAATCGAGCGTACGCGCGCTGGGCGCCGTTCTGCTCCGGCAGGTCGAGGTCGAGACCCAGGGCCTGCCGAGCGGGCTCGGCCCAGGCGACGATTCCCTCGAGCACTGCCCGGGTCGGGACGACCCGGCGCTCGCGGAAGTCGATCATCTCGCCGTCCATGCCGTAGCGGATCGCGCGCCACAGGTTCTCCTCGATCTCACGCTGGCGCAACGGCTCGGGCGAGCTGCCGTCGTCGAGGTCCATCGCCACCTGCGCGACGCACGCCGCGATCAGGGCAGCGAGGTTGAACGACTCGTCGCCGCGCGTCTGCGCATCGCAGATCCGGACCTCCACGGTGCCGAAGGAGTGATGCGGCCGCACGCTCCACCAGAGCTGAGTCGCCTCGACGATCGAATCGGTGTCCTCGAGCAGCTGCACGAAGTCGGCGTACGTCGCCCAGTCTCCGAACGGCTCGTGCACGCCGCAGCGCGGAAACGTCCTGGTGAAGATCTCCGTGCGCACCGAGTGCAGCCCGGTGTCGCGATGGTCGAGGAACGGCGAGTTGGCGGAGAGCGCCAGCAGGGGTGGGAGCAGCTCGCGCATCCGGTCCGAGACCACGACTGCGCGGTCCGCGCCCCGCACCCCGACGTGGACGTGGAGGCTCCAGGTGTTGTTCCGCTGGGCAACCCAGCGGAGGTCCCCCTCCAGGCGGCGGTAGTGCTCGGTCTGGATGATGTGCTGGTCGAGGTAGTTCGCCCAGGGATGGGTCCCCATCGCCGCCAGTGCCAGGCCCATCTCGTCGGCGATTCCGAAGAGCCGCTCGCGCCGGGCCCGCTGCCGATCGGCGGCGTCGGCGAAGGTCTCGCCGCGCCCGGAGCGGATCTCGATCTCGGTGTCGATCAGCTCGCCCTTGACCGCCGGGGCGAGGATCTCGTCGCGCAGGGCCGCCTCGTGCATCTCCTCGAAGCGGTGCTCGAGGTCGAGGACCGCGGGATCGAGGATCGCGAACTCCTCCTCGATGCCGACCGTGAAGTCAGCGGAGGACTCGAACGTCTCGCGGACGGCCTCGAGGTCCAGCCCGTCGTGGTTTGGCTCCGGATCGGTTGTCACCGGCTGAGGGTCAGGCCTAGGTCAAATAGAAGTAGAGCGCGTAGAGCAGGTCCACGGCAGGGCTCGAGGTGTGCACCGTCACGTCCGGCGGCACCTGCAGCAGCCTCTCGGAGTAGTTGAAGATGATCTTCACCCCGGCCTTCACCAGCCGGTCGGCGACCTCCTGGGCGGCGTCCGCCGGCACGGCGAGCACCCCGACGACCACCTGCTCGCCCTCCACCACGGCGTCGATGTCGTCGAAGGAGCGAACCTCGAGCCCGCCGACGCGGCGGCCGATGACCGCGGGATCGACGTCGAACATGGCGACAATCCGGAAGCCATGGTCGGCGAAGATGTCGGAGCTGGCGATGGCCTGGCCGAGGTGGCCGGCCCCGAACAGCGCGATGTTGTGCTGGCCGGCGGTCCGGAGGATCTTGCGGATCTCACGGACGAGCGAGTCGACGTTGTAGCCCACGCCTCGCTTGCCGAACTTGCCGAAGCCGGAGAGGTCGCGTCGGATCTGGGTGGAGTTGATGTGGGTGTAGTCCGAGAGCTCCTGGGAGGAGATCGTGTCCTTGCCCATCTTCCGGGCCTGAGTCAGCACCTGGAGATAGCGCGACAGCCGCGCCGCCACGCCGAGGGAAAGGCGATCCCCGTCGATGAGCTCCGAAGCCTGCTGCTCCGCGGTCCCGGCCGCACCGTCCTCGATCATCCGGACAAGGTATCGAGCCTCGCCCGCAGGCCGTCCGCGTCGAGCCAGAGCTCGGAGACGATCTCGCCGTTCAGCTCGATCACCGGGATCCGCTCCAGGTAGCGCCGCAGCAGATCGTCGTCGGTCTCGATGTCGATCTCCTCGAGCTCGAAGCCGAGGCCGTCCGACCGGAGCCCCTCGAGCCCGGCGCGCGCCTCATCGCAGAGATGGCAGTCAGGCCGCCCGTACAGCCGGACTATCGGTGAAGGCATCGAAGCCGAGGTAGTCGGGATAGGGGATCCGCTCGCTGAAGCGCGCGGCCGAGGCGATCATCGCGGCGTTGTCCGTGCACAGCGAGATCGGGACGAGCTTGAGGCGCAGCCCGAGCTGATCGCAGAGGGCCTCGGTGCGCTCGCGGAGCTCGGCGTTCGCCGCGACCCCGCCACCCAGCGCGATTGCCGGCCAATCTCCCGCGCGGGCGGCGCGCTCAAGCTTGCTGACCAGTTGGTGGACGATGGCCCGCTGGAAGGCGGCGGCGAGGTCCGTTCGGCGGCGCTCGGTCTCCTCGGGACCGAGGTCCCGCACGCGGTACACCAGAGCCGTCTTGAGCCCGCTGAAGCTGAAGTCGAGCCCCCTCTCGCTCATCGCCACCGGGAACTCGAAGGCCTCGGGGTCGCCGCCCTCCGCCGCCCCCTGGATCGCCGGGCCCCCCGGATAGCCGAGGCCGAGGAGCCGCGCGCCCTTGTCGAAGGCCTCCCCCGCGGCATCGTCCACCGTCGCCCCGAGCGTCCCGAACGACGAGGGCTCGCGGACACCGGCGAGCAGCGTGTGGCCGCCGCTCGCGATCAGGCAGAGGAAGGGGGGCTCGAGCGGATCGGGCTCCAGGAAGTTGGCGGCGACGTGTCCATGCAGGTGGTCGACCGGGATCAGCGGCTTGCGGTGGGCGGCCGCCAGTGCCTTCGCCGAGCTCAGCCCCACCAGCAGGGCGCCGATCAGGCCGGGACCCTGCGTGACCGCGACCTCGTCCACCTCGTCGAGGCCGGTCCCGGCCTGCTCCAGCGCGGCGGCCACCACCGCGTTCACCAGCTCCAGGTGATGGCGGGAGGCGACCTCCGGGACCACACCGCCGTAACGCTCGTGGAACTCGGCCTGCGAGGAGACCACGTTGGAGAGGATGCGCGCGCCCTCGACGACCGCCGCGCAGGTGTCGTCGCAGGAGGTCTCGAGCGCGAGGATCGAGCTCAAGCCACCGAGGCGCCCTCGGCCGCCTCGAGCCACATGATCAGCGCGTCCTCGCCGTTGTCGTGGTAGTAGCGGCGGCGGCGGCCTGCCGATCGGAAGCCGAAGCGGCGGTACATCTCGATCGCGGGCGCGTTCGAGACCCGCACCTCGAGGGTGAAGCGGGAGCCGTCGCCGGCCTCGTCGAAGAGCCGCTCGATCAGGTCGGTCGCGACCCCCCGGCGGCGCCGCTCGGGGCGGACGGCGACATTCATCAGGTGCCAGACATCGTCGTAGCGCGCGCAGACCAGGTAGCCGACCAGGCCCTCGTCGTCCTCGGCCGCCAGGCAGATGCCCGAGGGCTTGGAGAGCTCCAGCACGAACATCGCGAGCGACCAGGGGGTCGGGAACGACCGGCGCTCGATCGAGATCACCGACGGCAGGTCGCCGTACCCCAGGCGCCGCAGCGTCAGCCCCCCGGGCTCAGCCCCCGGGTTCCGATCGATCTCGCTCAAGCCATCTCTTCGCATCGGGCGGTCTCAGATACAGGGGTCGGATCTGGTCCAGTGACGCCTCGATTGCCGCCTCCCCGACCGCGCAGACGTGCCTCGCGGCGACTCTGTGGATCGGGTCCTCTGGCGGGGCAACCGTGGCACCGGCGGCCTCCAGCTCTGCGCCAAATCGTAGCGCTCCGTCTCCGGCCGCCAGGGGGGGCCGGTCGAGCTCTCCCACCCGATCCGCCAGGTCCTCCGGCGGCGCCACGAACGGAGGCCAGACCTCGCGATCGGCATCGAACAGGGCGGCGAAGGCCTCGCTCCGCCGTGCATCGATCACGGGCAGGGCGAGCAGTCCCTCCCCTCCGGGATCGAATCGGATGCCCCGGGCCAGCGCGGCCAGGGTGCCCACCCCGGCGATCGGGATGCCCCGCGCCTGCGCCAGGGCCCGGGCGGTCGCGATTCCGATGCGCAGGCCGGTGAAGGACCCCGGGCCGACGCCCACCGCGATCCGCTCGATCCGCGACCAACCCCCGGCGGCGTCGACGCACCGCTCGATCTCCGGCAGCAGGACCTGGGCATGGCGAGGGCGGCCGTCGTTCCCCGGTCCGACCCGGGACTCGTGAATCACCTCGTGCCCCTCGGTCACCCCGACGACAGCGTCGGCCGTCGCGGTATCGACACCGACCACGACCATCAATAGAGTCCGTGCAGCGGCGGATCGGCGTCCATCGAGCCTGGGAGAAGGAAAGTGAACATGAAAGAGCAGTCCAGCAGGTTCCCGACAGACGACGGGTCGCGCGACCGCGCATCCTCGCACGGGCGACGTGCCGCGGCTGTCGCCGCCACGTTCGGGATCGCGGTGTTCGGCATCGGGGCCGGGTTTGCGGTCTCCGGGTGCGGCAGCGACAACAACTCGAAGAGCATCAGCAACGCGATCAACAGCGCCAGCTCGCAGGCGCAGAGCGTGCTGAGCCAGGCCTCGACCGCCGTGACGGGCGCACAGCAGCAGGCGCAGAGCGTCCAGTCCCAGGTTCAGAGCATCCAGTCGCAGGCGCAGAGCATCCAGACGCAGATCCAGCAGAAGACGAACGGCGGCGGCCAGTAGGGCTACCAGGGGTGCCTTGAAGCCGACCCGTCCCCGCCGGCGAGTAGCCGCCCTGTGCGCGGCGCTGGCGATCGTCGCGGTCGGGGCGACCGGTTGCGGCGAGGGCCTGAAGCGGGCGGTCGACACCGCCCGGTCGCTCCAGCAGCAGGGCAAGCAGGCCGCGAGCCAGGCCGAGCAGCAGGTGCAGAGCGTCGAGAACCAGTTCCAGCAGCAGCAGGGCTCCCAGCAGGGCCAGGGCGGCGGGAGCAACTACGGCTATTAGCCGCGGCGCTCCCGCGCTCGATCAGCCCGCGTGGAACGAGACGAGCTGCGTCACCTCCGCCTGGCTCGGCGACGTGAAACCGGCGACCTGCTGCTCCTTGACGGTCCCGATGCCCTGGACGTAGTACTTGTGGTCCACCGTGCCGGGCTCGAGCAGCGTCGTCTCCTCGGTCAGCATCGCCTGCTGCGATGAGACCGCGGGCGTCGCGATGCTCGTCGCCAAGCTGAGGATCCGGAAGCGGTCCTCCGCCTGGCCCTTGAACGACTCCTGCTGGGCCGACTCGCCGACGGCCGGATGCGCCGGCATGAAGATGCCGCCCTTCGCCCCGTCGCGGCCGTTGAGGAACGAGCCCTCCGTGCTGGTGACCCGTCCCCGCACGTTCAGCTCGGCCGTCTTCTCGCCCAGGTACCAGACGGTTCCGTGCTTGTCCTGGGCGTACCAGTCCGTGGTGCGCTCCGCGAGGGTGCCGTCCAGGTAGAGCCGGTCCGCGACCGGAACCGCCCGGATGCCGGCGATCGTCTTCGTCTTCCGGGTTACGGTCACCACGTCGTGCGCCTGCTTCCCATCCTTCTGGCCGTCATAGACATAGACCGAGCCGCGGGCGAGCGGGAACCAGGGGTTCTCGATGCGGGTCGAGTCACGCCCGAAGTGGGACGCCTTCGGGGTCGGCAGCGACCGAGCCGCCCCGTTCGACGCAACTCCGGCGAGTGCTACAACGACCAGCGCCACGGCCCCCACCGCCGCGAACCCTCGTCCGATTCTCCAGTTCATGCTCTGCCTCCTTTGGAGCGAACAATCCCGGCGAACGTACACGGACCGGATGAACCGGCCGTGACGGGCGGATGACCACATGGTGAACTCCCTAGAGATCGATCTCGCGTTCGTCACCGCCGGCGTGGCGGATCTCGATTCGGCGGGTGATCCGCTCCAGCCACGGCTCGGCCGCGCCCGGCCACTCGATGAAGGCGACCGCCTCCGGCGTGACGTAGTCCTCGAGCAGCGCCGGATCCTCCTGGTCCAGCTCCGAGAGACGGTAGAGATCGAGGTGGGAGACCGGCAGCCTCCCGCTGTAGGTGTGCCCGATCGTGAAGGTCGGCGAGGTGACCGGCTCGGTGACGCCCAGGGCGCGGGCCGCCCCTCGGATCAGGGTGGTCTTCCCGGCGCCCAGCTCGCCGCTGACCAGCACGACGTCACCGGGGCCGAGCTCGGCCGCGAGGCGCTCGCCGACAGCCTCCGTCTCGGCCGCGCTTGACGTCCTCTCGGCCACTCAGCCTCGCCGGGTATGAAGGCGTGGGAGCGCCCGGACCGAGGCGTCGCCACTGACACCCGCCACCTCGTTCTCGAGCTCGGCGAGCCTCGCGCTGCCCATCAGCTTGATGTCGTCGGTGAGCGGGACGAAGAAGTCGTCGTAGTGCGTGGGCACCACCGTGGCCGGATCGAGCCGCGGCAGGATCCGCTGCCAGTAGCGCTCCGTGAAGTTGCGACCCGCGATCCCGGCGAGGAACACGTCCACCCCACGGTGGCGGATCGCGTCGTCGATCAGGTCCGCGCTGCCCTGGTGGTAGAAGCTGATGCCGGCGACAGCAATGTGGATCCCCCAGACCTGGCCGCAGCGGTAGGCGGCCGGGGAGAGCGAATCGAGGTGCTCGCACGTGAGGTCCCCGGCAAACGGGACGGCCAGCCCGAGGAACAGCTTCGAGTGGACGCTGGGGACGAACGACACCTCGAACAAGCCGAGCTCGTACGTCCGGTAGGGCTCCACCTCGACGACCCGCTCGCCGAGGCCGTGCAGCCTCATCAGCGCCCCGAGGGACTCCGACCCGTACGCCTTGCAGCCGTACCTGCGAACCACGGCCGGAGCGTCGACCGCGTGGTCCCAGTGGGTGTGGCCGACGAGGACGCCGACCACCGACTCCCCCTTGGGAAAGAACCGCTCGACCTGCCCCGGATCCGGTAGCGCGGGCCTGCGCCTCAACAGGTAGCTCAGGGGGACCCTGGAGACATACGGATCGACGTAGAGGGTCTGCCCCTCATAGGTGATCCGATATCCGGAGACACCCAGCCACTCCAGCTCGAGCCCCGGGGGCAGAGCGAGGCCGCCGCCCTCCAGCTCGTGCAGCGCCGCCGCGTCCTCGCGCATGCGGCTCCGCCTGGTGGCCGCGGAGCCGACGAGATCCGCGGCATGCCGTACCGCCTTGAACACGTGACGAGCGTACTGGCGCTAGCCGAACAGGCCCATCTGATCCGGCTCGGGCTCACGGTCCGGCACCAACGGCTCCGGCTCTGGAAGGGGTCGGCCCAGCAGCTCGGGAATCTGGCGGAAGTCCTCCCGCAGCTGCTCCGCGACGCGCGGGGTGCGCAGGCCCGCCGCCGGGTGGAAGAGCGGCAGCAGGTAAAGGTGTCGCCCGCCGAGCATGTGCGCCTGCGGCGTGCCGCGGACCTTGGTGATCCCGGTCGGGTTGGCAGTGAGCAGCTTGGTGGCGAAGTTGCCGAGCGTCGCGATCACCCTCGGCTCGATCAGCTTGATCCGCTGCTCGAGCCATGGACGACACGCATCGATCTCCTCGGGCTGGGGGTCGCGATTGCCCGGCGGCCGGCAGCAGAGTACGTTGTTGATGAACACGTCCTCGCGCTTCAGTCCGATGCCCTCCAGGAGCCCGGTGAGGAAGCCACCGGCGCGGCCGACGAACGGCAAGCCTTGGCGGTCCTCCTCGGCCCCCGGCGCCTCCCCGACGAACATCAGGTCGGCGTCGGCGTTGCCGGCCCCGAATACCACCCGGTTGCGCGTCTCGGAGAGCGGGCAGCGCTCGCAGACCGACGCCTCGTTGTAGACCTCCACCAGTGCCTGGCGGCGCGACTCGGCGTCGCTCACGAGCTTCCCTCGCGCCGGCGGGCGGCGGCCCTCTTCTCCGCGGCCCGCTGGGCCTTGAAGCGCTCCTTGGCGCCGCCTCGATCCGTTCCCCGCTTGTCCTCCAGCCGGCGGCGCTGGTTCGGCGTCAGCTGGCGGTGCAGCGGCGCGTAGGAGGTGGAGAGCAGGCGCTCGATCTCTGCCGAGCCGCACTCCGGACACCTCAGGTCGGCGGCCTCCACGCCGACGTGCGAGCCGACCAGCTCCTCGAAGCGGTGGCCGCACGACTGACAGGCGAACTCGTAGATCGGCACCGGGTTGATGGTAGTTCGGGGGCACGACCATCCGGGCCGGGTTTCGCGCCGCAAATTCCGCCGATTCGGCGTGCTCGGACTCACACAGGAACTGGCTGGGTGGCCAGGGCCCCTCTCTATACTTCGCCACGGCCACGACTCGAAGCCGAGCGTGGACCACAAACCTCACACCCCTCACCTCGTCCATCGCAACCACAACCGTCTGGTATCTCCGATGCGGGAACTGGAACGGGATTCCCTCCCCTCCCCCCTGAGCGCCACCTCGCTGGTGGTCGTCGGCCGTGGCCGCGTGGGCGGCTCCCTCGCGAAGGCGGCAGAGCTGGCCGGCATCGACGTGAGGCTGGTCAGCAGCGGCGACCCGGTCGAGGACGCCGGCGCCGTCCTGATCTGCGTCCCGGACGATGCCATCGCCGAGGTCCGCGCACGGATCGCGCCGTCCGCCCCGCGCCTGGTCGGCCACGTGAGCGGCGCGAGCACGCTGGAGGTCCTCTCCTCGGCAGCCGATCGCGGCGCCGCCACCTTCTCGCTTCACCCGCTGCAGACCTTCGCCGACCCCGAGACGCCGGTCGAGGGAACCCCCGCGGCCGTCGCGGGCTCGGACCAGGAGGCGACTGACTTCGCCCGCTCCCTGGCCGAGGCGCTGGACATGCGGCCGTTCGAGGTCCCGGAGGAGAGCCGGGCCGCCTACCACGCAGCCGCTGCGATCGCCTCGAACCTGCTCGTCGCGCTCGAGGAGTCCGCCGCGGAGCTGCTGGACCGGATCGGCGTGGACGAGGCAAGGGAGCTGCTCGCCCCGCTGGTCCTGCGGACCGCCGCGAACTGGGCGGAGCGAGGACCGGCCGCCCTCACCGGGCCGATCGCCCGCGGCGACCGGGCCACCGTCCAGCGCCATCGCGAGGCCCTGGCCGAGAGCGCGCCCGAGCTCGTCCGCATGTACGACGCCCTGGCGATGCGCGCCGAAGCCCTGGCGTGGGAGTCCGTCCACGGGGTCTCGTCATGAGGATCGTCCAGTCCAGGGCCGAGCTGCGGGAGGCGCTCGAGGGGCTCCGTCGTGACGGCGAGCGGATCGGGCTCGTGCCGACGATGGGCTACTTCCACGAGGGCCACCTCTCGCTGATGCGCGCCGCGCGCCAGGACTGCGACGTCGTCGTGGTCAGCCTGTTCGTCAACCCGACGCAGTTCGGCCCCGGCGAGGATCTGGACTCCTACCCACGGGACGAGGATCGCGACGGGGAGCTCGCCTCCCGCGAGGGGGTCGACCTCCTCTGGATCCCGGACGCGGCGGAGATGTACCCCGAGGGCTTCGCGACCTCGGTCGAGGTGGCCGACACGCTGACCGGGGTCCTGGAGGGCGATCCGGGCCGCCGCGGTCCGTCCCACTTCCGCGGCGTCACCACGATCGTCGCCAAGCTCTTCAACTCCGTTCAGCCCGACGTCGCCTACTTCGGGCGCAAGGACGCCCAGCAGGCGCTAGTCATCGAGCGGATGACGAGGGACCTGGACTTCCCCGTCGAGATCGCCGTGCTCCCGACCGTCCGCGAGGACGACGGCCTGGCGCTCAGCTCCCGGAACGCCTACCTGACGCCGGAGCAGCGCGAGCAGGCCGCCGCGATCTCCCGCGCCCTGCGCGCCGCCGAGGACGCGGCCCGCGCGGGCGAGACCTCCATCGCGGCTCTGGTGGAGACGGCGGAGAACGAGCTTCGCAGGGCCGGCATCGAGCCGGAGTACGTGGAGGCGCGTGCGGCGGAGGACCTCTCCCCGATCGCGAGCCTGAACGGGCGGCCCGTCCTGGTGGCGGTCGCGGCGCGGGTCGGCAGTGCGCGCCTCATAGACAACGTCCTGATAGCCCCGAAAACGGAGGCCTGATGCAGCGTCAGATGCTCAAGTCGAAGATCCACCGAGCGACGATCACGGACTGTGACGTCGACTACGTCGGCAGCATCACGCTGGACCCCGAGCCGATGCAGGTCATCGTCGCCAGCTTCGGCGTCCTCGCCGACGGCAACCCGGACCAGGGGGCGCTGCTGTGAGCAGCCACCCGCCCGAGAGGCAGGATCAGAAGGCCCGCGAGCGGATGACCCTGCCCCGGATCGCGGAGATGAAGCGGGCCGGCGAGCCGATCGTGATGGTGACCGCCTACGACTATCCCTCCGCCCAGATCGTCGACGAGGCCGGCGTCGACATCGTCCTCGTCGGCGACACCGCCGCGATGGTCGTCCTCGGCCATCCCGCGACGACTCCCGTCGGAATGGAGGAGATGCTGATGATGGCCAGCGCGGTGAGGCGCGGCCTCGAGCATCCGCTGCTCATCGGCGACATGCCCTTCGGCTCGTACGAGTCCTCGAACGAGCAGGCGATCGAGAACGCCCAGAGATTCGTCAAGGAGGCCCAGGTCGACGCCGTCAAGCTGGAGCGCGGCGGCCCCTCCGTGGACCGCGCGCGGGCCATCGTGCGCTCGGGGATCCCGGTGATGGGACACGTCGGGCTCACGCCGCAGACGGCCACGGCGCTGGGCGGATTCAAGGCGCAGGGCCGCACCGCCGAGACCGCGGCGAAGCTGACCGAAGAGGCCCTGGCTCTGCAGGCCGTCGGCTGCTTCGCGATCGTCTTCGAGGCGATCCCCTCGGCCGTCACCGAGGCGCTGATGCCGAAGCTCCAGATCCCGGTGATCGGGATCGGGGCGGGTCCCGCAACGGACGGCCAGGTGCTCGTCCTCCACGACCTGCTCGGCGTCTACGAGGGACGCACCCCGAAGTTCGTGAAGCGCTTCGCGAACGTCCGGAAGGAGTCCCTCAAGGGAGTCCGGGCTTACACGGAAGAGGTCCGCGCCGGGAGGTTCCCGAACGAGGACCAGCACACCTACTCGATCCCGCAGGAGGAGCTGGAGGAGTTCGCCCGCTACCTCGAGGAGGAGAGTCTGGTGGGCAACGACACGCCCTGGGACTGGTAGTCCTCGTTACGGGCGAGGCGTCTGGTCAGGAGCCGTTGAGCCGGCTGGAAATTCCTGTGCCGTCTGCCGGCGCAGGATCTCGACGCCCACCACGGCCAGCGCGGCGAGAATGACGATCACGAGGATCTGGCCGAAGTTGTTGATCGTGGGAAGGAACGCCAGCCAGAGCAGGAAGACGAGGGCGAGAACCGCATAGACGACAACCGGGTTGTCGCGCAGGTATGGCGCGAGGAAGCGTCGCACGGCGATCTCGTGGCGGCCGGGCCCGGCGAGCATGCCGCCGGCGATGAACGCCAGCCCGATCACGAGTACGAACAGGGCCCGCTGGCGCAGCCCGGCGGAGATGATGTTCCAGATGGCGGTGATGGCCGGCTTGACCGTGTCGGAGCTCGCCACGGAGCCTGTGACCGCACTGCCGAGCAGGCGCCTCGTCAACAGGATGATCAGCGCTGCCCCCAGGATTCCGCCACCGGCTGCCATCAGCGTCTCCCGGCGCCACCCCTTGGCCAGGTAGATGGCCGCCATGTACAGCAGGAGCGCCAGCAGCGGCAAGACGAAGCCGAGACTCCGCAGGAGGCTCACGATGTCCTGAAGCCCGCTCAGCTGGCTGGACTTCATCAGGACGAGCTCGCCGGGGTGCTGGAGCGCCTGACGGTTGAGCAGCGTGGTGATGCGCGTTTGAAGCTGGGCCAGCGTGGGCTGGAGCTTGAGGATGTTCGCCTGGCTCGGGTCCGCGAGCACCAGCGCGGTTTGCTTCTGCAGACCTGTCAGACGGGTGTCGAGCTGAGCCAGCCGCCCCTGGAGGTCGGACAACCGGCCCTGGAGCTGGGCGGGCACCTGCGGCTGCACGCTCTTGATCTTCGCTTGGATGCCCGCGATCGCCGTGTGAAGCGCGGTGGTGTCCGTGAGGAGCGTCTGCAGGTTCTGCCGCGTCTGAGCGCTGAGCGTTCCCGCCTGCGCCTGCGCGAGCGCCGCCTGCGTGGACTTGAGATGGGACTGCGCCGTGGTCAGTCGCTGCTTGAGCTGCGTCGAGTACTGCTGAATGAGGCCCTGGATATTTGAGATCGTGGATGGGTTCACCCCGATGCGGGAGGCAAGGTCGGCAACGACGCTGCCGTACTCGAACGTGACCACACCGCCCTGGGTGGAGACGAACCGGCCCTTGTTCTCGACCAAGGCGACGAACTGCTGCTGCGCTCGATCGACCGCGTTGGAGACGAGGGCCTGAACCTTGGGCGAGGCGAGAGCCCTCTGCGCCACATTCGTAGCCAGCTGTTGCGTTGCCGTCGTGATCGGAACGGCGAGGGGCTGGACTGCGCTCGGCAGCTTCTGCTCGATCTGCGCCTGGACGTTGATGTCGGAGTAGAGCTGGTCGACGGCAAAGATGCTGAGCTGCTCCTGGACGTCCTTGTTCTGCAGGATCTTCTCCGTCTGATTCGACAGCTGGCCGCTGCTGAGGAGCTCGGTCTGCACCCAGTTCGCGATCATCGAGACGATCAGCACGATGGACGCGAACACGACGAGGGCCCACACGAGGGCGCGGTGACGATGCTCCGGCTCTCGCGGCGCTTGGGAGCGCGCGTCTTTCACAGGCTCGGTCCCGGGCATAGGGCGGGATTCTGTCATGCGTCCGGGCACTCGCATCGCCCGGAACGGGTGATATCGCTAGCGTGGCCGCGATGGGCGTGCACAGCGGGGAATTTCGGCTCTCGACCCGTGGCGACACCGATGTCATCGACATCACTGCCGAGGTCCAGTCGGTCGTGTCCTCCGGGCCGATCGACGACGGCCTGGTCACGGCCTTCGTCCGAGGCTCGACCGCAGCAATCACGACAATGGAGTTCGAGCCGGGCGGCGTCGCGGACCTGCGCGCGCTGCTTGACCGCCTCATCCCGGTCGACGGCGACTACGAGCACAACCGGCTCAACCACGACACCAACTCGCACGCCCACCAGCGCGCGTCGCTGATCGGCGCCTCGGACCAGGTGCCCGTGATCGGCGGCCGCCTGGCGCTGGGGACCTGGCAGCAGCTGGTGCTGATCGACTTCGACGATCGCCCGCGCGACCGCACCGTGGTCGTCCAGATCGTCGCCTGATGCGCCGCGTTTCTACGTCCTGAGAGGCCGGCCCGACCTGGACACCAGCCACCGCTGCGCAGCCAGCGTGGCGGTCCCCGAGAGCAGGAGGAGGGTGACGTTGACCGCCAGCACTGCGGCGGCGCCCCAGTTGACACCGACCTCGCCGAGGCCGAGTGAGACTCCGAAGAGGGCCGACGCGGGAATGGTGGTGACCGAAATGGCGACCCCGACCGCGGCCGCTGCTCGGGTCTCGAAGGAGAGCATGGCGGCGACGCCCGCCGCCAGCGCCACGAGCACGGTCGAGTAGTCGACGTGAGCGAGGCCGTGAAGGGAGCTGTCGTGGATTTGGAAGCTCGAGCTCAGGATGCCCGCGGCCTGGAGACTCCAGGCGAGCGCGGCGGCCACCCCCCAGGTGAGGACGATGCCGAGCAAGAGGGTCACGGTGGCGCGCCAGGCCAGTCGAACCCGGCCCGCGACCAACCCGACGCAGGCCGCGCAGATGGGCAGGATGTCAGGGCTGACCGCCATCGCACCGACGACCAGGATCGGGTTGTCCGTGATCACCCCGAGTGCCCCGAGGACTCCGGCCACCGCCATCAGCGCCAGGTAACGGCCGAGCGGCCGGGAGTGCGTCCTGGCCTCCCCCATCACCTCGATCCAGGCGAACTCTTCACCCCGTGAGAGCCTTCCGTGGGGCGGATTCGGCGCGACCACCTCCTGCCGCGTGAGCAAGTAGTCGGCATCGGAGATCTCCCACTCGAGAATCAGCTGCATCACCCGGTCGGCCACGGACGGCATCACGTCCGCCGCGAGCACCACGCCGGTTCCAGTCCGCTCGGGACTGAGCGCGACGATCCGGTGGACCCCGCCGGTCTCCTCGAGCGCCTGGGTGACGACGTCGGCACGGTGGTCCTCGATCGCGAGGCGGAGGCGGAGCACGCGGCGAGTCTAGGAACGAGCCGGGACGGCTCTACTGCTTGAACTCGATCTCCCTGATCACCTTGGCCGGGGCACCCGCTGCGATCATGCCCGCCGGGAGGTCCTTCGTCACCACGGAGTTCGCCCCGATCACACAGCGCTCGCCGATCTGCACGCCCCCCGTGACGACGCAGCCCACGCCGAACCAGCAGTTCGACCCGATCCGCACCGGACCCCGAGGCTCGAATCCCTGCCAGGTGACCGGCTTGGCGGGATCGTCGTAGCGGTGGTCGGAGTCCCCGACGAAGCAGTTGTTGGCGAACATCACGTGGTCGCCGATCTCGATCAGCTCGAGCGCCGCGAGCATCGTGTTGCGGTTGAGGAAGCAGCCCTCGCCGATCCGGATCCGCGCCTCGCCCGAGAGCGTCAGCCAGCAGCCGGGCTCCAGCAGAGTGTCCTTGCCGATCTCCAACCGTCCCGAATCGAGCGCCTCCAGGACCTCGCCCTCGACCGGGTAACGGATGAAGAAGCCGCCCTCGGCGGCGTGACGGCTGATCCTCCAGCGGCGCCGGCCGCGCCGGTTGCGCTCGTACCAGCGCCTCTTAACCCACCAGGTGCGCCATTGGGCGAGCGACGCCACGATGGGAGCTTCCCAGAACGCCCGGTTGCCGCGGGATATTGTCTCCGGCGTGAGCCCAGCCTCGAAGCAGGCCGCGCGCGGCGGAATCGACCTCGGGGGGACGAAGATCCAGACCGTCGTCGTCGACTCCGAGAACAGGGTTCTGGGTGAGTCACGCCGCCCGACGCCGACCGAGGGTGGCCCCGAGGACGTCGCGAGGGAGATGGCCGCGGCGATGCGAGAGGCCGCCGCCCAGGCCAAGCTGAGCACGGGCGACCTGACCGGGGTCGGCGTCGGCTCCCCGGGCGACGCCGACGAGAAGACCGGCGTGGTCTCCGACGCCCGCAACCTCCCCGGCTGGACGGGCGCGTTCCCGCTCGCCGAGCACCTCACCGAGCAGCTCCGCACCCCGGTGAGGATCGGCAACGACGTCTCGGTCGCCGTCAAGGGCGAGTTCGAGCTCGGCGCCGGAAAGCAGTTCAACACCGTGCTCGGTGTCTGGTGGGGCACCGGCGTCGGGGGCGGCCTGATTCTCGACGGAAAGCAATGGTTGGGGCGCGGCGCCGCCGGGGAGATCGGGCACATGGTGATCAAGCGAGGCGGCGCAAGGTGCACCTGCGGTCGACGCGGCTGCATGGAGGCCTACGCGGGACGCGCGGCGATGGAGATCAAGGCCCGGAAGGAGGTCGAGAGGGGCGCGAAGACGGACCTCTTCCGGATCATGGAGGAGCGCGGCCGCGACCGGCTCACCAGCGGCATCTGGGCGCGCGCGCTGAGGCATGGTGACGACCTGGCCACGACCCTGATCGACCGGGCTGTGAAGGCGCTCGGCGTCGGGATCGCCTCCGCGGTCAACCTGCTGGACCCCGAGGCGGTGATCATCGGCGGCGGGCTCGGGGTGCGGTTCGGAGAGAAGTACGTGAGCCGAATCGCAACTCGGATGCACCCGCACCTCTTCGTCCCTGACCGCCCGCCCCACATGCATGTCGCGACGCTCGGCGACCTGGGCGGCGCCATCGGCGCAGCGCTACTGGTCGACGAGCCGGTGGACAAGCGCTGACGGAAGGGGCGGGGCCCGGCGCTCGCCGGGCCCCGCCACCGACGCTAGACGCCGACCCGCTCGTCCTCGCCGAAGACGATGATCCCGTAGACGATCCAGACGCAGAGGGCGAAGATCGCCAACTCCCAGAAGGGGTGGCCGTTGCCCATTGACAGCAGTGCGCCGATCGCCCCGAGGCTGCCCGCGACGATGCCCACGAATCGGCCCCAGGCGTTGCCGGCCATCAGCGAGAAACCGCCGGTGAGCTGCACGACGCCGAGGATCACCAGCACCCAGCCCATCGCGTGCAGGTTGGTGAGGACGTACCTCGTGTCGTTGGCATAGAACTTCGCATCGGAGATGGCGCCGATGCCATAGATGATGTTGAGCGTTCCCACCATCAGCAGCAGGATCGCGACGAACACGACTCGACCCGCACCTCTCATCTGGGCCCTCCTCCTTGGTTTCGCCGGCCACGCTCTGGGTGGCCGTATCTGCGAGAGCGCGCGTCAGCGCGACCCGTGCGCTGAAGCTACTCCTCGGATCGGCCGGACCGGGACGCACGGGGGCTGGGCAGGGAGGGAGCGCCTCCGATCAGGTCCTGCCAGCGCCGGACGCGCTTGTCGTGCCTCGCCTTCCGCGCCTGTGCCTTGGCCAGCTTGCCGCTGCCGGGCTTGTAGCGGCGCTTCGCCCACCAGGACCCCGGGCGAGCCAGCCGGATCGCCGCGACCCACGCCACGGGCGGGATGAACATCCCGATGATCGCCGAGCTGATCTTGCCCTTCAGGGCGACGATGCCGCAAATGCTCAGGGTGATCAGGACGGTGGTGATGATCGCGAGCGTTGAGCCGCCGTTGCCGGCGTCGAGCGGCACGAAGCCGACGATCAGGCCGCCGCCGATGATCGTGGCGAAGATCACAGCGTCGACCGAGCTGCGCCCCTCGTCGGACCAGTAGACGTCCTCGAGGTAGAGCCAGAGTGCGAACTCGTCGAGCGTCAGCCCCATCCCGATCCCGAAGACGGCGGCGAGGACCTCGATCCAGGGATCCCCCGGCTGGATCGCGAACTCGAGGAATCCGGCCGCCATCATCGCGACGATTCCGAAGACCAGGTGGTGGATGTGCATTCCGCCGGGGGTGACGTTTCCCGGCCACCACTTGACCTCCGCCCGGATCATCCGTGTGCTGAAGCGGATGAAGCCGAAGGAGAGCAGCATCGCCGCAAGCAGGATCAGCCCGGCGCGCTGGCTCACCGAGTCGAGCGTCGCGCCAGAGTGGATCTCGAAGCTGAAGCTGGCCAGCAACCGCTCTCCCACGTCCCCAGTATGTCCTAGGCGGCGACTGCCGTCTTGCGCTTCTGCGTCCGTCGAACCTTCATCTCGGGCTCGACCAGCTCGGCGAGGAACTCACCGGTGTAGGAGCCGGGCGTCGCGGCGACCTGCTCGGGCGTGCCGGTGGCCAGGACGTTGCCGCCCTCCTCCCCGCCCTCCGGGCCGAGGTCGATGATCCGGTCCGCGGTCTTGATCACATCGAGGTTGTGCTCGATCACGATCACCGTGTTGCCCGCGTCGACCAGCCGGTCCAGCACGTCGAGCAGCCGCTGGACGTCCGCGAAGTGCAGTCCGGTGGTCGGCTCGTCGAGGATGTAGAGGGTGTCGCCGGTGGCGACCTTGGAGAGCTCGGTGGCGAGCTTCACCCGCTGGGCCTCTCCGCCCGAGAGCTGGGTGGCCGGCTGGCCGAGCCGGATGTAGTCGAGGCCGACGTCTCGGAGGGTGTCGAGGCGCCGGGAGATCTTCGGAATGTCCTTGAAGAACTCACAGGCCTCGGCGACGGACATCTCGAGCACGTCGGCGATCGACTTGCCCTTGAAGCGGACCTCGAGCGTCTCGCGGTTGTACCGCTTGCCGTGGCACTGCTCACACGGCACATAGACGTCCGGCAGGAAGTGCATCTCGATCTTGATCTGGCCGTCGCCCCGGCATACCTCGCAGCGGCCGCCCTTGACGTTGAAGCTGAATCGCCCCGGCTTGTACCCGCGCGCCCTGGCCTCGCGGGTCTGGGCGTAGAGCTGGCGGATGTGGTCGAAGACGTTCGTGTAGGTGGCCGGGTTCGACCGAGGCGTCCGCCCGATCGGGGACTGGTCGATGTTGATGATCTTGTCGACCTGGTCGATCCCGTCGATCCGGTCGTGGGCGCCGGACCGGAGCTTGGCCTGGTGGAGCCGGTTGGCCACCGCCGGGTAGAGCGTCTCGTTGATCAGGGTGGACTTGCCCGACCCGGAGACCCCGGTGACGCAGCAGAAAACGCCCAGCGGAACCGGAACGTCGATCTTCTTCAGGTTGTGCTGGCGGGCGCCCTTCACGACCAGCTCGCCGCGAGGCTCACGCCGCTCCTCCGGAACCTCGATCTGACGCTGGCCCGCCAGGTACTGCCCCGTGAGCGACGCCGGATCCTGCTCGACCTCCTCGGGGGTGCCCTCGGCGATCACGTGCCCTCCGTGCTCGCCGGCGCCGGGTCCCAGGTCCAGCAGATGATCGGCGGAGCGCATCGTCCCCTCGTCATGCTCGACGACGATCACCGTGTTGCCGAGGTCGCGAAGCCGCTCCAGCGTCTGGATCAGCTTGGCGTTGTCGCGCTGGTGCAGGCCGATCGACGGCTCGTCGAGGATGTAGAGGACGCCGACGAGGCTCGAGCCGATCTGGGTGGCAAGCCGGATCCGCTGCGCCTCGCCGCCGGACAGGGTGCGCGCCGACCGGGCCAGGTTGAGATAGCCGACCCCGACGTTGTCGAGGAAGGCGAGCCGCTCGTCAATCTCGCGAACGAGGAGGCGCGCGATCGCCTTCTCCGTGTCGGTCATCTCCAGCTCGCTGATCCACCGAAGCGCCGCGCGCGCCGACATCTCCGTGTACTCGTGGATCGAGATCCCGCCCACCTTGACCGCGAGGCTCTCCGGCCGCAGCCGGGCGCCCTTGCAGTCCGGACACGGCTGCTCGGCCATGTAGCCCTCGACGCGCTCCCGGACGCCGTCGGAATCGGTCTCCTCGTAGCGGCGCTCGAGGTTGTTGACGATGCCCTCGAACCGGACGCTGTAGGAGCGACGCCGGCCGAACCGGTTCGTGTAGCTGACCTTGTGGCGCTCGCCGCCCGTGCCGTAGAGGAAGATCTCGCGGTCCTCGTCCGACAGCTCCTGCCAAGGGGCGTCGGAATCGACACCGTAGTCCTCGGCGACGGCCTCGACCAGCCGCTTCCAGTAGCGGGAGTGGCCCAGCCGCCACGGCTGGAGCGCCCCCTCGGACAGGGACAGCGTCGGATCCGGGACCACGAGGTCCGGATCAACAACGCGCTGGAAGCCGAGCCCGTGACAGCGCTCGCAGGCGCCGTGGGGAGAGTTGAAGGAGAAGATCCGCGGCTCGAGCTCGGGGATCGAGGTGCCGCAGTTGAGGCAGGCGAAGCGCTCTGAGAAGGTGAGGCGGTCGGCGACGCCCGCTGGGAGCTCACCGGCGCCCTTGGCGCCCTTGACGCCGCCGACGTTCTCGCCGGACGCGCGCTCGTTAGCCTCGCCGGAGCTTCCCTCAGCCAGGATGTCCACCTCGACCACGCCCCCCGCCAGCCCGGCCGCCGCCTCGATCGACTCCGAGAGACGCCGGCGGAGATCGCCCTTCATCACCAGGCGGTCAACGACCACCGAGATGTCGTGGTTGTACTTCTTGTCGAGCTTGATCTCTTCGTCGAGGCGCCGCAGATCGTTGTCGACCCGCACCCGGCTGTAGCCCTCCAGCCGGAACTGCTCGAGGAGCTTCTCGAACTCACCCTTCCGCCCCCGGACGACCGGGGCCATGACCATGAAGCGCGTCCCCTCGGCGAGCGTCATCACCCGATCGGTGATCTGCTCGACGGACTGGCCCTCGATCGGCTCCCCGCACTCCGGGCAGTGCGGATGCCCGATCCGCGCCCAGAGCAGGCGCAGGTAGTCGTAGATCTCGGTGACCGTGCCGACCGTCGACCGCGGGTTGCGGGAGGTCGTCTTCTGGTCGATCGAGATCGCCGGTGAGAGGCCGTCGATGGAGTCGACGTCGGGCTTCTCCATCAGGCCGAGGAACTGACGCGCGTAGGCGGAGAGCGACTCGACGTAGCGGCGCTGCCCCTCCGCGTAGATCGTGTCGAAGGCAAGGCTCGACTTCCCGGACCCGGAGAGGCCGGTGATCACGATCAGGGTGTTGCGCGGCAGCTCGAGGTCTACGTCCTTGAGGTTGTGCTCCCGAGCCCCGCGAATGACTATGCGTTCCGACGGAGCCATTCACATCGAGTGTACGCGGGCGAACGGTTGTTCCCGTACCGTGGGCGCGCGCAGGTTCTGACGGCCGAGCCAGGTCGCTCCCAGCGTGACCAGGCCGCCGGCGAAGCCGACCGCCAGGCCCAGATTGGGGCTCACTTCGGAAACCGCGATTCCGGCGACCGCGTTGCCGACCGATGCACCGCCCACGATGGCCGTGAGGATCCAGCCGGTGGCTTCGGCGCCAGTTCCCGCGGGGGCATGGCTGTCGAGCAGCAGGTAGATCAGCGAGATGGTCGGGGCGAGCGCGAGCCCGCTGATCGCCATCAACGGGAACGCGATGGCCAGCGACGGCACGGCAACAAGCGGCGCCAGCGAGATCGCGAACGCCAGCGCGACCAGCGGCATTCGCTCGCCCGGTCCGCGGCGCCACCGGCGCGCTCCGTACCAGAGCCCCCCGGCGGCGCTCCCAACCGCCTGGATCGCGATGAGCGCCCCGCCGAGCTCCGCTGCCCCGTGATGCGAGGCGAACGCCGTGATCGCTAGCTCGATCGCGCCGAGCGCCAGGCCGACGCCCAGAGCGGCGCCCATCAGGACGAGAATGCCGCGGGACCGCACCGGGGTCGGGGGCGCGCCATCCCTTCCCCCATGCCCCTGCCAGGCGCGCGATGCCGGCGATGTGGCGAAGATCGCGGATCCGGTCAGGCCGAGGCCGACGCAGACGCCAAGGGAGGCCGCGGGGGTCGCGATCGCGATCACCGCCGCCGCGATCAACGGACCAAAGATGAAGGCGACGTCGATGGCGACCGCGTCGACGGCGAAGGCCGCCTGCCTGAGCTCGACGTCGGGCACGAGGTTCGTCCACAGGGTCCTCATCGCCGCCCCGGTCGGGATCGTGCCGAGGCCGGCGACCGCGGCGATCCCGCAAAGCGCGACCGTCGACGCGCCGCCGTGCGCGAGCAGGATGAGGCCGACGAAGCCGAGGGCGTTGATCGCGGTCGTGGTCAGGATCACGGGCGTCTGCCCGATCCTGTCCATCACGCGCCCCTGGATCGGAAGGCCGACCGCCGCGGCGAGCGAGTACGCGCCCATCACGGCGCCGGCCGCGGCGAACGAGCCGGTCGTGCCGTGGACGAGCAGCACCGTCGAGAGCGGCTCGGCCGCGATCGACAGGCGGCCGATGACCACGCCCACGAGGGGCTGCGCGACGCCGGGGGCGCCGATCACGCGCTTGTAGGCTTCGGGCAACATCCGGGCCCAGGTTAAGCTCGGCTCGATGAGCGGGAGGCTCCCAGTCAGCGGCATCTCCGAACTCGTCCTGGAGGTGTCCGATCTCGACGATGCCCGTCGGTTCTATCGGGACATCCTGGGGTTCGAGGAGACGCTCTACGGCGAGGGCGCTGAGGGCCGGTACTGGTACCTGGTGGGGGACACGGCCAGGCTCGGCCTGTGGACCGAGCAGGTCGGTCTGGCGGGCGGGCGAGGCGGCGCCCACGTGCACTTCGCGTTCAACGTCCCCGACTCGGAGATCGACGGGCTGCGGGCCAGGATCGAGAAGGCGGGAGCCCGGGTCGAGGGCCCCATCCAGCTGGGCCCCGGCCGGGCGATCTACGTCACCGATCCCGACGGGAATGTCGTTGAGTTCTGGTCGCAGGACATGGCCGCCTACGCCGCGAAGGCCCGCAGCCTGTCCTAGTCCGCTGACCATGAAGCTCACTCACTCCTTGCTGGCGAGGAGTAGGGTGGCTCGAACCCGAGGAAGGAGTCCGTATGGATGAGCTAGCTGGCAAGCGATTCGATAATCCCGATGAGGTCCGCGAATTCCAGGATGGGATGGGGCGTGTCGAGCTCGTTGATCTGAACGGACA
The DNA here is from genome assembly GCA_963821705.1 of uncultured Solirubrobacterales bacterium. GTDB lineage: Bacteria > Actinomycetota > Thermoleophilia > Solirubrobacterales > 70-9 > DASUPK01. The sequence continues at coordinate 161,634 of CAWGEV010000007.1, forward strand.
CGCAGTCGGCCGGGGCACATTCGAGCCAGGCTGGCGCTGGTCGGATCACGTCAAGCCGATCGCGGGCACGGACTCGTGCCAGGTCGAGCACATCGGCTACGTCCTCGAAGGCCGCATGGCGCTGAAGATGGACGATGGAACCGAGCGCGAGTTTGGGCCCGGCGACAGCTTCCACATGCCGCCCGGGCACGACGCTTGGATCGTTGGAGATGAAGCCTGTGTCCTTCTTGACTTTGGTGGGCTGAAGGGCTACGCGCAGTCGAGCTGAGCCAAGCCCGCCTTTAAACCTCCGGAGCTCCGCGGATCCTGGCGATCGCCATGGCCCGGTACGCGGAGGGCGCCCGCGCGGGCGGCCCACCGGGCACCTTTCGGAACGAATGAACGAAACACCGAAAGGCCCAAGCAGGCGACAGGTGTTGATTGGCCTGGCGTTCGCCGCCGTCTCGCTCGGTGCCCTCTACATCCTGCTGCCGAACCTCGCTGGGCTCGGCGACACCTGGAGGCGGTTCGACCAGGGCGAGCCGGGCTGGCTGATCACCGGGCTGTTCCTGGAGATCGCCTCCTTCGGCTGCTACATCGCCCTGTTCAGGGGCGTGATCGGCCAGGAGGCGCACATCAGCTGGGCGCAGAGCTACCGGATCACGCTGGCGAGCCTGGCCGCCACCCGGCTGCTGGCGGCCGGAGGCATCGGCGGGATCGCCCTGTCGGCCTGGGCGCTGCGGCGCGACGGGCTCTCACCGGCGCTGGTCGCCCTGCGGATGGCGACGATGCTGGTCCTGCTCTACGCCGTCTACATGGGGGCGGTGCTGCTCACCGGCCTCGGCCTGCGGACCGGGGCCCTCTCCGGCCCGAGCCCCGTTGCGTTCACGCTGATCCCGGCGGTCGTGGCGGGCCTGATCATCGTCGCGGCCCTGCTGATCGGCTACTTCGGGGGAGAGCTGCGGGAGACGACCAAGCGGCTGCGCCATCCGAGCAGGCGCGAGCGCTGGCGGGCCGCGTTGGCGACCGTTCCGAACACCCTGGCGGGCGGCGTCCGCGGCGCGATCGCGCTCATGAGGGACCGGCCGATCAACGGCATGTGGGCGGTCGGCTGGTGGGGATTCGACATCGCCGTCCTCTGGGCCTGTCTGCACGCCTTCGGGTCTCCGCCGCCGGTCGGCGTGATCGTGGCCTCGTACTTCATCGGCATGACCGCGAACCTCCTGCCGCTCCCGGGCGGGATCGGCGGCGTCGAGGGCGGCATGATCGGCTCGCTGATCGCCTTCAACGTCCCCGGCGGACTGGCGATCGTCGCGGTCCTCTCCTACCGCGCCTTCTCGTTCTGGCTGCCGACGATCCCGGGCGCGGTCGCCTACATCAGCATCCTCCGGCAGGACCCGGCCGCGCAGGCCGAGGGCGCTCACGCCTAGTCCGGCGAGCGACGGCGGAGCCCCTCTGACAGGATGGCCGCGGCGTCCGCGCCTCGCTCATGCGCAAGTGGGTCCCCATCATCATCCTGGCCTCGGGTCAATTCGTGATGACGCTCGACACGAGCGTGATGAACGTCTCGATCTCCCAGATCACCGCCGACCTCAACACCTCGATCCAGGGAGTGCAGGCGGCGATCACGCTCTACGCCCTCGTGATGGCCGCCCTGATGCTCACCGGCGCCAAGCTCGGTGACATCTACGGCCGCAACCGGATGTTCGCGATCGGGCTCGCGGTCTACGGCGTGGGCTCCCTGACCACCGCCCTGAGCCCGAGCCTGCCGGTGCTGCTCGTCGGCTGGTCCGGGATCGAGGGACTCGGGGCGATCATGGTGATCCCGGGAATCGCCGCTCTGACGGCCGCCAACTACCAGGGCAAGGACAGGGCCCTCGCCTACGCGCTGATCGGCGGCATCACTGCGGTCGCGGTCGCGGCCGGCCCGCTGATCGGCGGCTGGGTGACGACGAACGCCAGCTGGCGCTACGTCTTCGCGGGAGAGACCGTGATCGTCACCGTGATCATCCTGCTGCGGGGACAGGTCGCGCAGGCGCCGAAGACCGAGCATCCCCCCAAGCTGGACGTCATCGGGTCCGTGCTCTCCGTGGCCGGCCTGGGACTGGCCGTCTTCGGGATCCTGATGGGCAGCAAGTGGGGATTCGTGAGGCCGCTCGGGGCCCCGACGATCAATGGGACCGAGATCACCCCGCTCGGCTTCTCGGTGGTGCCCTTCATGGTCCTGGCTGGGCTGGGAATACTCGCCGGATTCGTCCACTGGGAGGACCGCCGACACCGCCTTGGGCTCGACCGCCTCCTCGACACGGCCCTCCTGAGGATCACGCAGCTTCGCGCTGGGCTCACCACGCTGATGGGCCAGCAGCTCGTGCTGATGGGGCTCTTCTTCGTCGTTCCGGTCTACCTGCAGGTCGTGGTCGGGTTGGACGCGTTCGAGACGGGCAAGCGGCTGCTCCCCCTCTCCGCGGCGATGCTGGTCGCGGCGATGGCCGGTCCCAAGGTCGCGGGGAGGCGCTCGCCGAGGACGGTCGCGCAGATTGGTCTCATCCTGATCAGTGTCGGAGCCGTCGTGATGTTGGCCACGCTCGACGTGAAGCTCAACGACACCGGGTTCAAGATCGCCATGGTCCTGGTCGGCGCCGGCGGGGGGTTCCTCGCCTCGCAGCTGGGCAATGTGATCATGTCGTCAACCGACCCCTCCAAGGCAAGCGAGACCGGGGGCCTGCAGGGCACGGCCCTGAACCTCGGGGCCTCGATCGGCACGGCGCTGATCGGCGCGATTCTCATCCTCAACCTGATCAACGGATTCAACAAGAAGGTCGCCGACAACCCCCTGGTGCCCCCCCAGACGCGCGAAGCGATCGCCACCAACACTGAGGAGGGCATCGACATCGTCCCGGTCGCCCAGGTAGAGCAGCAGGCGCTCTCGAAGGGCCTCCCCGAGCAGCAGGCGAAGGCGGTGGCGGCCGACTACGGCGATGCGCAGCTCGATGCGCTGCGCATCTCCATCGGTGCGGTGGCCGCCATCGCGCTGCTCTGCCTCTGGTTCACGAGGAAGCTGCCGACGTCCGCCGTCGTGCCCGCCACCGAGCCGGAAGTGGCGAAAGCCGCCGCCTGACCCTGGCCTGACCCGTTCGGCCCAGCGGCAGGAAAGCCGCCAGGCAGCCCGAACCGTCGGAAGTGGCCCGAAATCCCCGCGAGGGGCGAGACAGGAGGCGGCCGCTCGGACTGTCGCGGCAGCCGGGCGAGCGCTGGGGACAGTTCGCCGAGAGAGTCGCGAACGCCTTTGGACTTGTCCTGCTCCTGGTGCTTGCCACCTATGCCCTTGGCTCCCTGACCGCGTTCCATGGCTGGACCGGGGCGCTCACCACGCTGATCGCTGCGCTTGCGGCCGTGGTGGGACTCGCCGGGGCGGGCGTACGCCCAGTCGTTGTTCGCGCCGCCGCGGTCCTGGCCCTAGTGGCTGTGGTGCTCGCCGTGCTGGCCGAGCTCGCCGACAACGTTCACCTGCTCGGTGCCAGCTCGTTCGTGATCGTCAGCCTCCTGCTGCTCGCGGCGGGGGCGATCCTGCGTGCCGTCCTGATGGAGACCGAGGTGGGGTTTCGCACGATCCTGGGTGCGATCAGCGTCTACACGATCCTGGGACTGCTGTTCAGCTTCCTCTATGCGGCGATGGACCGGGTGGAATCCACTCCCTTCTTCGGCACCGGCGTTTCGATCCAGAGCGGCGACTTCCTCTTCTTCAGCTTCACCACACTGACCACCACCGGCTACGGCAACCTGGTCCCGGCGGGGCAGCCGGGCAAGATGTTCGCCGGGCTCGAGATGCTGATGGGACAGATCTTCCTGGTCACCCTGGTTGCAGGGCTGGTCAGCCTCTGGCGCCCGGGGCTTCTGGCTCGTGAGCGGAAGCGCCCCAGCTAGTGCGCAACTCGGCTGATCACGTCTTTGAGAAGCGCTGAGCGGTCGCCCGGACCGAACCTCTCGATCAGCTCCGCCTCGATCGCGGCGGGGTCCTGGCCGTCGACCGCGAGCTTCATCGCAACGAGCCGCTCGGCGGCGTCGTTGCGCTCGGCGGCGGGCGGCGAGACAGGCGCCTCGGGTGCGCCGGGGGCCTCCTCGGGCGCCTCGGGCTGAGGCGCCGGCGCCGGCGCGGGCTCGGGAGCCGGCTCGGGCTCCGGAACGGGCGTCTCCGCCTTGGGAAGCGCCTCGGATGCCGCGGCGACCAAGGTCCCCCCGAGCTCGTCGAGCGCCCGCTTGGCGGCCTCGATCTGCCCGCGGGCGTCGGACTCGGCCTGCTCGCGGATGCTGGCGGCCTTGGCCTCCGCATCCCGGATGATCTCGGCGGCGCGGTCCTCCGCCTCGGCCACCACGCGGCGGACAGCCTCAGCGGCCTTGGCCGCCAGGTCGTCGGAGTGTTGCCCGGAACTCATCGCAGAAAGCGTATTCGGCGCAGGGTCAGGCCGCGCCACTCACTGCTCATCCGTAGGACGGCGCGGGCGGGATCTCGTCCCCGACCCTGACCGTCTGCACCACCTTCTTCGCGTGCGGTAACCGGTACTCCTCTCCGTGGACGGCACCGGGCCGACGCGGCACCTCCATCACGGCGGCGTCGGCGTCGCCTAGGCGCGGATGGCGTCGAGGTCGGCCTTGAGCTCCTTGAGCTCGTCGCGGATCCGCGCCGCCTCCTCGAACCGGAGGTCGTCGGCGGCGGCCAGCATTTCCTCCTCCAGCTCGATGACCAGCTTCTCGAGCTCCTCCGGGGTCTTGGTCGCCGTCTCCTCGCGGCGGCGCCGGCGACGGCGCGGAGCCTGCGACTCCATCGCCAGGAACTCCGCCATGTCGGAGATTCCCTTCGTGACCGTTGCGGCGGTGATGCCGTGCTCCTCGTTGTAGGCGAGCTGGATGGCGCGCCGGCGGTCGGTCTCAGAGATCGCCTTGCGCATGGCGTCGGTCTCCTTGTCGGCGTACATCAGGACCCGGCCCTCGACGTTCCGGGCGGCCCGCCCGATCGTCTGGATCAGGCTGGTCTCTCCGCGGAGGAAGCCCTCCTTGTCGGCATCGAGGATCGCGACGAGCGAGACCTCCGGGAGGTCGAGCCCCTCGCGCAGGAGGTTCACGCCCACCAGCGCGTCGTACTCGCCCAGCCGTAGCTCGCGGATGATCTGGATCCGCTCGAGGGTGTCGACCTCCGAGTGCAGGTAGCGGACCCGGAAGCCGTGCTCGAGCAGGTACTCGGTCAGGTCCTCGGCCATCTTCTTGGTCAGGGTCGTCACCAGGACGCGCTCGTCCTTCTCCGCGCGCGTCCGGACCTCGTTCATCAGGTCGTCGATCTGGTTCTTCGTCTCGCGGACCTCGACGTCCGGGTCGACGATCCCGGTCGGGCGGACGATCTGCTCGACGATCCTCGAGGACTCGGCGCGCTCCCACGGCCCCGGCGTCGCCGAGACGAGGACCATCTGGGGCACCCGATCCAGGAACTCGTTGAACTTGAGGGGGCGGTTGTCCACCGCGCTCGGCAGCCGGAAGCCGAAGTCGACCAGGGTCGACTTGCGCGAGTAGTCGCCCTCGTACATGCCGCCGAGCTGCGGGATGGTCTGGTGCGACTCGTCGATGAAGACGACGAAGTCATCGGGGAAGTAGTCGATCAGCGTGTACGGCGGGCTGCCGGGCGGGCGGCCGTCGAGGATGCGCGAGTAGTTCTCGATCCCGGGGCAGAAGCCGAGCTCCCGGAGCATCTCCAGGTCGTAGCGGGTGCGCTGCTGGAGCCGGTGCGCCTCGAGCTGCTTCCCGTGCTCCTCGAAATGGGCTACCTGGTTGCGGAGCTCCCGCTCGATCTCGTCGACCGCCCGCTCCATCGTCTCCTCCTTGACCACGTAGTGGCTCGCCGGCCACACCGAGACGTGGTCGATCACGTCGAGGATCTCGCCGGTCAGCGGATCGAAGTGCTGGATTCCCTCGATCTCGTCGCCGAAGAGCTGGATCCGGTACGCGGACTCCGCATAGGCCGGATAGATCTCGAGCACCTCTCCCCGAGCCCGGAATGCGCCACGTCCAAGATTTTGATCGTTGCGGCGGTACTGCATCCCGACGAGCTTGCGGAACACCTCCTGGCGGTCGATCCAGTCGCCGACCTTGAAGAGCTGCATCTGCTCCCGGTAGAGCTGGGGCGAGCCGATCCCGTAGATGCAGGAGACCGAGGCCACGATGATCACGTCGTCGCGTGCGAACAGCGAGGCCGTCGCGGCGTGCCGAAGCCGGTCGATCTCGTCGTTGATCGACGAGTCCTTCTCGATGTAAAGGTCCTGCGCCGGGACGTACGCCTCCGGCTGGTAGTAGTCGTAGTAGCTGACGAAGTACTCGACGGCGTTGTCCGGGAAGAACTCGCGGAACTCGTTGCAGAGCTGAGCCGCCAGGGTCTTGTTGTGGGCGATCACCAGGCTCGGGCGCTGGACCCGCTCGATGGTCGCCGCCATCGTGAACGTCTTGCCGGTGCCGGTCGCGCCGAGCAGCGTCTGAAATCGCTCCTTCGAATCGATGCCCGCGGCCAGGGCGTCGATCGCCTTCGGCTGGTCCGCGGTCGGGGTGTAGGCGGGATTGAGTTTGAACTTCGGCACGCCCCCAGCCTACCCGGGGGTCCCGCTCTACTCGGCTGCCGCGATCCCCTCGGCGGTCGCGTCCAGCGCCTTGACCAGCATCTCGACGAGCGCGTCGCGATCCGGGGCGCCCTCCTCGAGCCAGGTCAGCATCGCGGCCTCCACGTAGGAGGTCCAGGCGCGCAGGCCGACCCGGACGGCCGGTAGCTCCGCATCCAGCCCCATCCCCTCCGCGAGACGGCTGACCCGCCACCAGCGCGCCCGCTCGAGGGCGTCGCGGACCTCGCTGAAGCCAGCTGCGCGCCTCATCAGGTTGCGATAGCCCTCCGGATGCTCGCTGATCGCGTCGGCGAAGTTGCGAAGGCCCTCGCGAAGCCGCTCCATCGAGGGCAGCTCCGGATCGGGCTCGACCCGGGAGCGAAAGCCCTCGATCAGCGGCTCGAGGCAGGCGACGTAGAGCCCCTTCTTGCTGCCGAAGTACTGGAAGACCAGGCCGTGCGAGACGCCGGCGGCCTCGGCGACCTCATCGACGGAGACCTCGTCGTAGTCCCTGTCACCGAAGACCTCGAGCGCGGCGGCGAGAAGCTGCTGGCGCCGCTCTCCGGCTCGCTCGGTTGTCAGCGGACGTGAGGCGATGGGTCAGGATAGTCCCGGTTGACTCGGGGTCAACACTCAGTACTGGGTGCCCTCACGCACGGGGAGCTCTTGATCGACGCCCTGCCTGCAATAGGGTTGGCTTAACGGTTTCCGTCTGCGAGGAGAAGATATGTCAGAGCAAGACGTGGCCACGGTGAAAGCCGCCTACGAGAGCTTCAACCAGGGCGACATCCCGGCCGTGCTGGCCGCTTACGACGATCAGATCGAGTGGATCGAGCCCGGCGGCGGCAGCGCCCCCTCCGGGACGTTCACGGGGCCCGACAGCGTCGCCCAGGACGTGTTCGCGGCCGTGCCCGAGAACTTCGATGAGTTCTCGGCGGACATCGATGAGATCGAGGACCAGGGCGACACCGTCGTCGCCAAGGGCCGCTTCAAGGGCAAGAACAAGAATGGCGCTGTGCTCGATGCCCCGTTTGAGCACCACAACACGATGCGCGACGGCAAGGTCGTCCGGTTCGAGAACAAGGTCGACCAGGACGCTTGGGCAGCCGCCTGGAGCTAGAGGCGGTGGCCGCTACGGGGCGTTGATGAAGTCCAGGCTCGAGGAGACCCTCGAGTAGACGCTCGGCGCCGAGGGCAGGCCGCAGAGCGCCCCGCCGTAGGAGACCGTCCCGACCTCGACTGGGCCGGTCGAGGTGGCGGCGACCAGCGGGCCGCCGCTGTCGCCGGAGCAGGCCGAGGTGTGGATCTTGAAGCGGCCCGGCTTCTTTCGCTTGGCGCCCAGCGCGCAGATCATGCTCTCCGGCGCGAACAGGTCCTGCGTGTAGGCCTTCAGGCAGCGGCTGTCGGGCCTCGCCTGCTCGGTCGTCGTCTTGAGGAAGCCGGAGAGATGCGTGCCGAAAGGATTGGTCGCCCCGAAGCCGGCGACCTGCAGCTGCGCGCCCGGCGCTGTCGTCGCGTTGTTGATGTCCGGGGTCGCCAGCGTCACGGGCGGGACGCCCGCCGGTTGGGCGAGGTTGAGCACGGCCACGTCGTGCAGACCGGTCTGCTCGAAGTCCGGGTGGACCCTGCCGGAGGTGACCCCGATCGACTGGCCGACCGCGGTGTCGCGCAGCGTCGGGCGGCCGATGATCACCTGGAAGTTGGCGAGGTTGAAGCCGTCCACGCAGTGGCCGGCGGTCAGGACCTTCGTCGGCGCGATCACGGAGCCGCTGCAGTGCATGTGCCCCTTTCGGAAGATCGCGACGGCGAACGGCCACTGCGCGGGATCGGCGCGGTAGCCGCCGACGACGGACGCCCGGGCGCGCGGCGCGGCGGCCGCGTTGGAGGGCAGCGCCGCCAGGCCGAGCGCCGACGCGCAGGCGAGTCCGGCGAGCAGGCTGCGATTTCGGCGACTCAGGTTCATGGGTGGTCCAGTCCGAGCTCGTGACGGTAGTGGCGCGCGTACTCGTCGCGCTTCTCCAGCACATTCTCTACGTAGTCGCGGGTCTCGGGGAACGGAATGTCGTTCAGGCTCAGACTGGATCCGCCCCACGCCGCGACATTGGTCTCCCCCGCGTTGTACGCGGCCAGCGCGGCGATCTCGTTGTCCCCGAACTTCTGGATCAGGTAGTGGAGGTAGAAGGTCCCGTAGCGGATGTTGATGTCCGGGTTCGAGAGGTCATTGAAGTTGAACGTCTGGCCGCCGCTCAACCTCTCGATCACCCGGGCGGTGCTGGGGGTGATCTGCATCAGGCCGCGAGCCCCCGCGTGCGAGGTCTGGTCCCGGAAGCGCGACTCGGTGTAGATCACGGCCGCGATCAGGTCTGCGGGCACGCCCTTCTCGGCCGCCTGCTGGCGGATGATGTCCTCGTGCTGGAGGGGCAGCGTGACCTCCTCGAGCGTGCGCTGGAAGCGGTCGCTGTTGACGAGCAGGAAGCCGCCGAGCGCAGCGACCAGCAGCGAGCCTCCGATCACCCGGGCGCGGCGCCGGGTCTGGGAGCGCTGGCGGTCCTTGGAGCGGGTCGTCCTCCGGGCCATGGAGCGAGACGCGCTGCGGCGCGAGCGCGTACGCGCCGACCTCACGGACGTGCTGGGGCTCATCCACCACCCCCCTTGCGCAGTTCGCCGATCAACTTGTTCGCCTCTCTATCCAACTCATCAAGCGATGCATCGTTGCGGATGACGTGGTCGGCACGACGGCCCTTCTCCGCCTGGTCGAGCTGACGGTCCTCCCTGCCCTCGAGCCCTCCCTGGCCGCGCTCGCGCAGGCGGGCGTCCCGGATCCCGTCATCCGCGACGATCGCCACGGTCGCGTCGAACGCGTCCTCCATGGCCGCCTCGAAGAGCAGCGGGACCTCGACCACGGCGACCTCGACGTCCGGCCCCAGGCTCTGGCGCCACTCGACCACATGCGCTCCCACGCGGGGATGGGTGACGCTCTCGAGCCACGCGAGCTCGTCCCGGTCGGTGAAGACGATCTCGCCGACCTTGTCTCGGTCGACCTTGCCGCCGGGAGCGATCTCATCGCCCCAGCGCTTCACCAGCGCCGCCCGCACCTGGGTGTCGTCGAGGATGTCATGGGCGACCTTGTCGGTCGAGAGGACGGCGGCACCGGCTCGTTCGAACGCGGCCAGCGCCTCAGACTTGCCCGCTCCGATTCCCCCCGTGAGGCCGACGAAGCGCGTCAATCCTGCGTGCGAGGCGGCTCCTCCGCCGGAGGCTCCTCGGAGGGCGGCTCCTCCGTCGGGCCCTCGGACGGCGCCTCGTCCGGGACGATCTCCTCCCCCGATGAAACGGGTGGCTCCTCGGCTGCAGGGGCGGCGGCCTCCTCGGGCGCCTCCTCGGGCGCCGCCTCGGGCGCAGGTGCGGCCTCCACCTCGGGGGCGGCCTCCGCCTCAATCGCAACCTCCGCCTCGGGCGGAGCGGGCGGCTCGCCCTCGGGCTCCGGCACCTCCTCGATCACGACGTCGTCGGTCACCTCGCGGGTGGGCAGCTCCTGGCCCTCGACGCGCTTCACGCTCAGCGAGAGGCGGCGACGAGTGTCGTCGACCTCGAGGATCTTCACCTGGAGCTCGTCGCCGGGGCGAACGACCTCGGCGGGGCTCTCGACGTGGTGCTGCGCAAGCTCGGAGATATGGACGAGGCCCTCGACGCCGGGCAGGATCTGGACGAAGGCACCGAAGGCGACGATCTTTGTGACCTTGCCGTCGACGACGTCGCCCTCCTTGTACTCGTTGAGGACGCGCTGCCACGGGTCCTCCTGGGTCTGCTTGAGGCCCAGGGAGATGCGCTGGCGGTCACGGTCGATGTCGAGGACCTTGACCCGCACCGTGTCGCCGATCGAGACGACCTCGGAGGGGTGGTTCACGTGGCTCCAGGAGAGCTCGGAGATGTGGATCAGCCCGTCGATGCCCTCGAGGTCCACGAACGCGCCGAAGTCGACGATGTTCGAGATCTTGCCCTCGACCACCTGGCCGGGCTGCAGGCGCCCGAGGATCTGCTCGCGGACCTCCTTGCGCTCCTCCTCGAGGACCGCGCGGCGCGACAGGACGACGTTGTTCCGCGACCGGTTCAGCTCGATCACCTTGCACTCGAGCTTCTGGCCCATGAACTCGTCGAGGTTCTGGACGCGCCGGATGTCGACGAGTGAGGCGGGCAGGAAGCCGCGCACGCCCAGGTCGAGGATCAGGCCGCCCTTGACGACCTCGATGACCGTCCCTTCCACCGGCTCGCCGGAGTCGGCGGCCTTCTCGATGCGCCGCCAGGCCTTCTCGAACCGGGCGCGCTTCTTCGAGAGGATCAGGCGACCCTCCTGGTCCTCCTTCGTGAGGACCAGCGCGTCGACCTCCTCGCCGAGCTCGACCTCCTCCGCCGGGTCCACGGACTTGCGGATCGAGAGCTCGTTGGAGGGGATGACGCCCTCGCTCTTGTAGCCGATGTCGACCAGCACCTCGTCCTGGTCGATGCGCACGACCTTGCCGCTCACCACATCCCCCTCGCTGAACGGGTGGATGGTGGCGTCGTAGTTGGGGACGAGCTTGCCGTCGACCTCGATCAGCAGGTTGTCCGAGCTCGCCACACCGTTGCCGGCGCTCGGCGGCTCGGGAGCCTGTGTCTCGGGAGCCTGCGGCTCGGGAGCCTGTGTCTCGGGAGCCTGTGTCTCGGGAACCTGCTGCTCGGGGGCCTGCGTCTCCTCCGTCTGCCCAGCCTCAGTTGTTGCGTCGCCTGCGGCCACGAGTCGCATAGTGTGGCAGACGTATGCGTGAGGCACGGTGCCGCTGAACCAGTCGTGCGCAGCCTTCGTTTACCGTTGCGAGCGATGCCGAAGCGCCAGACCAAGCGCGGCGACGAGCGCACCCCGCTGAGCGGCACGTACGACGTGATCGTCTGTGGGGCGAGCTTCGCCGGGCTGGCCGTCGCCCGACAGCTCACCAGCTCCGGCGCCCGGGTGCTGGTGCTCGATCGCTACGAGATCGGCGAGCGACAGACCTCCGCCTGCGGCATCCCGACCGCCTGGCTGGAGGCGATGGGACTCGAGGGGTCGAAGCGGCAGGAGTTCGGCGAGTTGGTCGTGCACACGCCCCGTGGGACGTCGCGGTACGAGCTGCCCTGGACGTTCTCCACCTTCGACTACCGCGAGCTTTGCGAGATGCTCTGGGCGCAGTGCGACGCCGAGTTCGAGACCGCGAAGGTCGACGGGCGCATCGGCGAGACGGTCCACACCGATCGCGGCGACGTCTCCGCGCCGCTCATCGTGGACGCGCTCGGCTGGAGGCGGATCCTGGCCTCCGACGGCGGCTACCAGCCGCCCGACGCGCCGCTCTCGCGCGGCCTCGAGGTGCATCCGCACGGGGGCGGCGACGACCTCGAGGTGTGGATCGACCGCCGCTACGTGCCCGCCGGGTACGGCTGGAGCTTCCCGGCGCGCGACGAGCAGCGGATCGGCGTTGGCTCGTTCGACCCCCGGTTCCACGTCAGGGACACCACGGTGCTGCTCGCCGACGACCTCGAGCGGCCCGCCGTTCGCTACCAGGGCAACTGGATCCCGCACAAGATCCGCTCCGGAACCGAGGACGGGATCTTCTTCGTCGGCGACTCCGCCGGCCACTGCCTGCCCCTGACCGCTGAGGGGATCCGCACCGCCTTCTACTTCGGGATCAAGCTGGGCGACGAGCTGCGCGCGGTCGTCGAGGGGAGACAGGACCGGGAGGCGGCACTGCGCGGCTACGGCGAGTTCGTCGACGCGCACGAGCGGAAGTTCCGCTGGATGCTGCGCGCGCAGCGGCTGCTGCCCAAGCTGCCGGCGCGGGTGCAGCGCGCCGTGATCAGGGCCTGCGGCCGGAAGCGGTTCGTCGACTGGGCCTTCGGCCACTACCTCCGCATCGCGCCGCCGGATTTCGCGAAGCGGCCACCAGGCCGCTCCACCTCTGGGGAAAGGGCGAAGCCCGAAGCGACTTACGGGGGGCGGCGTGTGGCCGCGACTGATGGCGAAGTCGCGTGACAAGCAGGAAGCGCCGGCCCGTTACCAGGCCGGCGCTTCGGACGAGAACGGTTAGAACCGCCCTACTTGTTGAGGCATAGTGCCTGGACAGTGATCTGGTGGGCCGCAGCGGATGTGCTGAACACCACGCCCTGCCAACCATTGCCCTGTGGATGAGACTCTTCGAGCTGAACCGCGGTGGTGTTGGTGTCGATGTCGACGCCACCACCGAGGATCTGCTGGGAAGCGGCGCAGTTGGCGGTGAAATCACCCCGTGTGCCAGGGGCGACCGAACCGCCGGCGGTCTTCACCACGACCGTCTTCAGCTGCTTGGCGCCGACGCTGTTGGCCTGGAGCTTCACCGCCGCGAAAGCGGTGCCCCCGAGCGCTACCAGCAACGCGACCAGTGCGATAACCAGCCCTGGCGATAGGTGATTTCTGGCCCTTCTCAGTAGAGGCTTCATCGGGCACCGACAGCTTGTTCGGCGCGGCGCTGAGCCTCGTCGACTCTGTGATCCGTCATTGGTGGTTCCTTTCCGGCCGGATGGCGAGAGCGCGTGCGGCGCAATCGGTTCCGTCCGTCTTGACGTCTCGTCCGCGCTGTTCGCGAACGAGCCGCTCAGCCACAGTAGCGGTTGTTGGGGGCCTGCAAGAAGAAGGCAAACCTTCTGCCGGTCTTATGCGTGGAAGGGGTGGCGGTGCCTAGAAACCCCGCCGCCCCAGTCAACGAACGACCAGGTATGTCCCAGCCAGCAGCAGGCCCACCCCGGCGACACGGCTGGCGCTGAGCGGCGTCTGCTCGAGGCCCAGGAAGCCGATCCGGTCGAGGATCACCGACGTCGTGAGCTGGCCGGTGACGGTTGCGGCGGCCACGGCCCCCGCGCCGATCTGACTGACCAGGACGAGCGCCGAGAAGACATAGGCGGCGCCGAGCGCGCCCCCGAGCAGGAGGTACCAGTTGACGTGGGCGGCCTCGCCGATCCCACCGGCCTTGCCGCTGAGCACGACGATCGCGCCCAGGAGCGCGGTGCCGACGGCGAAGGAGACGGTCGCCGCGGCGAAGCTGCCCGTGTGCTTGCCGAGGCCGGCGTTGATCGGTGCCTGAAGGGCGATGCAACCGCCGACTACGGCCATGATCAGGACGGCGAATCCCCTGTCCATTCGCGTGATCTTGCCCCATCGGAGGTGTCCGAGGAGTGTCGATGCCGTTCTCACGAACATCTCAGGGAAGGGGGGTTTGATGAGGGCCGCCGTGATCGCCGCCTCGACCGCCTCGCAGACCGCCGCGCCGCGTCTCGCGGGCGCGCTGCTTCGCACACAGCCCGACAGCCGGCTGGCGACGCTCGCCGGGGAGGGATCCGAGGCGGCGTTCGAGGAGATCGTGCGGCGCCACCGCTCCGGGTTGGTCGCGTTCGCCGCCAGGATCTGCTCGCGCGACTCGGCGGACGACGTGGTCCAGGACTCGCTGGTCAAGGCCCATTCCGCGCTGATCCGCGGCGACCGGCCCGATGCTCCACAGGCCTGGCTGTTCAGGATCGTCCGCAACACGGCGCTGAACGAGCTCCGCGACAACCGTGTCCATGAGCTCCTGGACGAGAACTTCGACGGTGTCGAGCAGCCACCCGAGGCGGCGGATCGCCGACGCCGGCTGCGGACTCTCGTACAGGCGATGGGCGACCTGCCCCGCGCCCAGCGCGAGGCGCTGGTCCAACGCGAACTCGAGGGCAAGGGGCACGACGAGATCGCGGCGGACCTCGAGGTCACTCCCGGTGCGGTTCGCCAGCTCATCTTCAGGGCACGTTCCGCTCTGCGCGCGGGCCTCGGCGCGCTGCTTCCCATGCAGCTGCTGCGGGCCGCCCTTCTGTCCGGCGCCGTGGACCAGACGAGCTCGGGTGCCGCGGCGACGGGGGCCGGAATCGCCGCCAAGCTCGGCATCGGGGCGCTGCTCACCACCGGCGCGCTCGTGGCCGGGACCAACTCCGTCAAGTATCACGTCACACCGGCCGGCCATCGACAGCCCTCCGCGGCCAAGGCGGCGGACCCCACGACCGCATCCACGGCGTACGCGTCTCACCTGACGCGCAGCACCGCGACCGGCCTCCGCCATCAGGTGATCGTCGCCCCGAAGGCGGTCAACACGCAGCGCTCCTCGACACCGTCCACGCACCCGCCCGCCTCGACACCGCAGGGGCCGCACGGCGGCGGTGCCCAGGGCGGGTCGACGCCCCCAACCGGCGGGGCGGGAGGCGGGGGCGGCGGCATGCATCAGGACGCCGGGCCGATGGCTCAGACGTCCTCCGGCTCGAGCACGCGGGATTGCCCGAACGGCGGCACCCGTGATCCTGGGACGGGCGCGGGAACCGTCCCTTAGCCGAGCGGACGGGCGGCCGGTCGCCCTACCGTCCTACTTGGCGGCCAGCCAGTCCTTGCCGACGCCCACGTCGACCGCGAGCGGCGGGTCCAGCTCGAAGGCGCCGCACATCTCGCGCTCGACCAGCTCTGAGGCCGCCTCCATCTCGTCGGTGGGGCCCTCGAAGAGGAGCTCGTCGTGGATCTGGAGGACCAGACGGGTCTCGAGGTCCGATTCCTCGAGCGCTCGGTGGGCGCCGACCATCGCGATCTTGATGATGTCCGCCGAGGTGCCCTGGATCGGCATGTTGACCGCGAGCCGCTCCCCCTGGCCGCGGACCTGCGGGCGGCCGGAGCGCAGCTCGGGGATCGGGCGGCGGCGGCCGAGCAGGGTCTCGACGTAGCCGTTCTTCCTCGCGAACTCGATCGTCTCCTCGATGTAGCGCTTGACCGCGGGAAAGCGCTCGAAGTAGCGGTCGATGTACTGGGCGGCCTCGTCCTGCTCGATGTTGAGGCGGTCCGCGAGGCCGTAGGCGGAGAGGCCGTACGCGATGCCGTAGTTGACCATCTTCGCCTTGGAGCGCTCGCCGGGGCTGACCTTCTTGGGGTCGGAGCCGAGGACCTCCGCGGCGGTCGCGGCGTGGATGTCCTCGCCGCGGGCGAAGATCTCCTTGAGGGCGTCCTCGCCCGCGATGTGGGCGAGGATCCGCAGTTCGATCTGGTTGTAGTCCGCGGAGAGCAGGCGGTGGCCGCGCGGCGCGACGAAGCAGGAGCGGATCGGGCGTCCCTCCTCGGTCCGGATCGGGATGTTCTGGAGGTTGGGGTTGGTGCTGGAGAGCCGGCCGGTGGCGGTCGCGGTCTGGTTGAAGGTGGTGTGGAGGCGGCCGGTGTCGGGGTCGATCAGCTCCGGCAGCGCGTCGAGGTAAGTGCTCTTCAGCTTGGTGAGCTCGCGCCACTGCTCGACCTTGGCGACGATCTCGTGTTCCTCGCGGATCTGGGAGAGGACGCGGGCGTCGGTCGAGAAGCCGGTCTTGCCGCGACGCTTCTTGGTGAGGCCCAGTTCGTCGAAGAAGACCTCGGCGAGCTGCTGCGGCGAACCGATCGTGAACTCGTGGCCGGCCAGCTCGAAGATCTCGGCCTGGAGCGTCTCGATGCGCTGCTCGAAGCCCTCTCCGATGTCCGCGAGGCGCTTCTGGTCGAGGAGGACGCCGGTCTGCTCCATCGCGGCGAGCACCTCGATCAGGGGCATCTCGACCTCGTCCATGAGGGGCTCGATCTTCTGTTCCTTCATTCCCTTGCGTTGGAGTTGGGCGATCTCCCAGACGAGACGGGCCTCCGCGGCGGGATCGGGCGGCGGCTCCTCCCCCAGCTCGAGCTGGTCGCCGTCGGGCGACTCCTCGGCCTTCGGCGCGGCGGCTAGGCCGCGCTGGGCCGAGATGTCGACCAGGTCGTAGGTCCGGCGGGCCGGGTCGAGGAGGTAGGCGCCGACCATCGTGTCGTGGCGGAGGCTGACGCCGCCCGGGCCGGCAGCGGCCAGGAGGCCGTGACGGGCGCCGCCTCCGAGGGTCTTCAGGTCGTGGCCGATCACGCGGCGCTTGCCCAGGGACTCGGCGAGGGCCGCCAGGTCCGCGCACTCCCCCTCCACCAGCTTCTTGCCGTCGTAGCCCCCCCATAAGACGGGTCGCGCCTCGCCTTCGGCGTCGCCGCGCCCTCGCATCTCACCTGAGATCGCAAGGGCCACCTCGCCCTCGGCGAGGTCGCCGATGGAGCCCTCCTGTGCCGTGGCGTCGAGCTCCTCCTCGACCTTGGCGTCGGGGACGAAGTCCGCGCCGAGCTCCTCCTCGAGCCGCTGGAGGATCACGCGCAGCTCGAACTCACGCGCGACCTCGCGGAGCCGGCTGCGGTCCATCTGCTTCGACATCAGCTCGTCGAGGTCGAGCTCGACGTCGATGTCGGTGATCGCCGTCGCCAGCTGCTTCGAGATGCGGGCGTCCTCGGCGTGGTTGGTCAGGTTCTCCTTGCGCTTGGCGCCGGTGATCTTGTCGATGTTCGCGAGGACGCCTTCGAGGTCGCCGTACTCCTGGAGGAGCTGGGCGGCGGTCTTGTCGCCGATGCCGGGGACGCCGGGAATGTTGTCCGAGGTGTCGCCCTTCAGACCGATCAGGTCGGTGACCAGCTCGGGCGGGACGCCGTAGCGCTCGATGACGCCATCGCGGTCGTAGATCTTGGTATCGGTGACGCCCCGGGAGGTGGTCATGACGCGGACCCTGTCCTCGACCAGTTGGTAGACGTCGCGATCGCCGGAGACCACCATCACGGGGAGGTCCTGCTCGCGGGCCCGCGTGGTGAGGGAGGCGATGACGTCGTCGGCCTCATAGCCGTCCACCTTGATGTTGGTGAAGCCGAACGCGTCGGCCAGCGGCATGAGGTGGGGCCACTGGTCGCGGAGGAGGTCGGGGCGGGGCTTGCGCTGGGACTTGTAGGGCTCGTAGGTCTTCTCCCGGCCCGACCAGCCGGCGTCCCAGCAGACCACCACCGCGGAGGGGTCGTGGTCGATCAGCATCTTCGCGAACATCGAGGCCAGGCCGTAGATCGCGTTGGTCGGGCGGCCGTCGTGGGTGGCGATCGACTCGGGCAGGGCGAAAAAAGCACGGTAGGCGAGCGAGTTGCCGTCGATCAGGAAGAGCTCGCCGGGCTTCTGCTTCGCCTTCGGGCCCTTGGCCGGGGCCTTCTTGCCCTCAGCGGCAGCCTTCTTGCCCTTTGCAGGGGTCTTCTTCCGGGTCGTAGTGGGCACGTGTCCATCATAGGTTGGGGCTCAGAGACCTCTGGCCGAGCAGGGCCCGCAAGACCGCAACGACGGAGGATCGCCTCAAGTGAACAGAGGTGCGGGGCTCAGCAGACCGCACAGCGCCTCGACTACGGTGGTCCTCTCCTCAACCTGCCGGTGGGTGAATCGGAGCACTCGATATCCCAGGCTCTGAAGGTGGACATCCCGGGCCCGGTCTGATTCGAACGCCGAGCGACCCGCGTGATGCCGGAACCCGTCGGTTTCGACGATCAGATGGCGGTCCGGCCAGAGGAAGTCGACCTCATACCCGCCCACCCGGGCGTTGACCTCCGGCTGGGGAAGCCGGTGGCGTCGACAGAGGGCGACGAAGCGACGCTCCAGTTCGCTGCGGGTGAGGTCGGCGTCACGCAGCTGGTCGGACCGGATCAAGCGGAGATCGAGGGCCCGGCGAAGCGCCCGGCGGTACACCTGCCGGGGAACGGCGCGGTGGAGGTCGCGGAGGGTCCGGCTTGGCGTCGTGACCCCGATGCCGTTGCGGCGAGTCATGACTCGAGGAGCAAGCGTGAACGAGCGGTGCACCGTCACACCAACTCGCTTTCGGCGCCCGCCATCACCCGAAACGGTCACGTCGACGAACCCTGCTGGGGAAGGCAGCAGGCCCCACAGCGCTGCAGCACTTCGATGGCTGATCACGGCACATTGCCCCAGAGCCAGAACCGCGGCCATGCACCTGCCTTCAAAGCTGAGGTTGGTGTGTCCGACCGCATACACACCGCGATGAATACGGTGCAGCCGGCCATTCTGGACACGCCGGGAGATGCTCCGGTGGTCGATCCCGGCGGTGCGGAGCTGGCGTGAGCTCACGACCCCGTGCTGTCGGGCAGCGAGCCTGGCCAACACAACATCGGTATTGGCGCGTTCCGCCCGCATACCGGGCATAAGGCGCCAACTCCGGTCCCTCTCCCCTTCATTGCGGGTGTTCGTCCCGCGCAGGCACATGTAGGCGGCGGCGCCGGCCTTCACTGCCGGTGTTGTGCCTGACGGCCGCCGCAGGCTCCCCCCTATGATCAGCGCCCGATGGCTGCCTCCGCTCAATACAGCGTCACCATCCGCGTCGAGCTAGACGCGCGCCAGGAGCCGCTCGGCAAGCTCACGGCGCAGATCGCGGAGGCCGGCGGAGCGCTCCAGTCGGTCGACCTGATCCCCGGCGCAGGCGACGAGGGCAAGCGGGTCCGCGAGTTCACGATCGACGCCAACGGCCCCGAGCACTGGGAGCAGATCCTCCGCTCGATCGGCTCCACCCGCGGCGCGCGGGTGCTCAGCTTCACCGACCGCACCTTCGAGATGCACAAGAAGGGCAAGATCGAGCAGCACAACAAGTACCCGCTGAAGACCCGCGACGACCTCTCGATGGCGTACACGCCCGGAGTCGCACGCGTCTGCGAGTACATCGCCGAGGACAAGACCAAGGCCTTCGACTTCACGATCAAGGCCAACACGGTCGCGGTCGTCTCCGACGGCTCGGCCGTCCTCGGCCTCGGAGACATCGGCCCCGAGGCGGCAATGCCGGTGATGGAGGGCAAGGCGATGCTGTTCAAGGAGTTCGCCCAGGTCGACGCGTTCCCGATCTGCCTGGCCACCAACGACCCCGAGGAGATCATCCAGACGGTCAAGCTGATCGCCCCCACCTTCGGCGGCATCAACCTCGAGGACATCTCCGCCCCGCGCTGCTTCGAGATCGAGGAGCGCCTCAAGGAGGAGCTGGACATTCCGGTCTTCCACGACGACCAGCACGGCACGGCCGTCGTCGTCATGGCCGCCCTCTTCAACTCCCTGAAGATCACCGGCAAGCCGATCGAGAGCCTGCGCGTGCTGGTCCTCGGCACCGGCGCCGCCGGCATCGCCTGCACCAAGATGATGCAGGAGTCCGGGATCAGCCAGATCATCGGCTGCGACCGCCAGGGCGCGATCTCGACCGACCGCCCGGACTACGCCGACGGCTCGATGTCGGGCATCAAGAAGTGGTTCGCCGAGAACACGAACCAGGAGAAGCTCTCCGGCGGCCCCAACGAGGTGATCGAGGGCTGCGACCTCTTCATCGGCCTCTCGGGCCCGGGCCTGATCGAGCCCAGGTCGCTGGAGAAGATGAACGACGACGCGATCGTCTTCGCGATGGCCAACCCGACGCCAGAGGTGATGCCCGAGGACGCCGAGCCCTACGTCCGCATCATGGCCACGGGCCGCTCGGACTACCCGAACCAGATCAACAACGTCCTCTGCTTCCCGGGCATCTTCCGCGGCGCCCTCGATGCCGGGGCGCCCCGCATCACCGAGGAGATGAAGCTCGCCGCCGCCCGCGGGATCGCCGAGGTCGTCACCGACGACGACCTGGCCGAGGACTACATCATCCCCTCGGTCTTCAACCGCGATGTCGCGCCGTGCGTCGCCCGAGCCGTGGTCGAGGAGGCAAAGGCGGCCGGCCTCGCCCGCTTCTCGGAGGAGACGGGCACCTTCGAGATCGTCGACGGGGACGCGCCCACCGCCGATACGGTCGCCTGAACCGCGCTCGGGTCAGCGCGAGACCGGGCTGTACGCATCGACCGAGGTCGGCACCCCGGCGGCGAACGCAGCGTTCAGGGTCTCGGCGTCGTTGCGCTGCCGGCAGAAGAAGCAGAACTTGTAGGTGTCGTCTCCGGTGACGGGATCGGCGATTTCGGCGATCAGGGTCGAGAGCCCGTGCTCCGCGGTGCCGAGCCGCTCCTCGAAGTCCCTGCCGTAGTCGTGGTAGTGGCCGTACTCGCCGCTGGGCTCGTCGACGTGCGTCGACCTCTCGTCGGTGAGCCCCGAGGCGAACGTGATGTGGAGGATCAGGATCTCCGAGCCGATCCGGACCAGCTCGCCGAACGCCCCGCGGTCGTCCTTGACGAACTCGAGCACGAGGCTGAGGCTGATGAAGTCGTAGCTGTCCGGCGGGCGGTCGATCGCCTGCAGGTCGAGGCTGTTCTCGCCACCGTACGTCGATCCCTCGTAGCTTCCGAACCAGGACTGCTCCAGAGATGAATCCGGGGCGAACTGGAGCGCGCGGCGCCAGGCGAGCATCGGCTCGGGGATCAGCATGAAGGCGCGCCGCAGGGCGCGGTGGCGCTCCAGCGAGTCGCACTTGACGCAGCGAGGTGGGCCTCCGTCGGGGCCCAGGCGTCCGCGTGGACCGGGCGCGAACTCCGCCCCCCCACAGATGTTGCACAGGGCAACCACCTCGTGGCGTAGCCTAGCTCGCACCTGGAGCTGACCTTTGTGGACGTGATCGATCTCGAGTGGACTCCGCTGAAGGGAGCGAAGGCTTACCGCTTGACCGTCACGGACGCGAACAGCGGTGAGACTCTCGCCCGCTCAGGGTCCCTGACCGAACCGCAATATGCGCTCGAGCCGTCCATCGCGAACGGCCGTGAGATCCTGGCCAAGCTGGAGGTGCTGGGCGAGGGTGCCGAGGAATCCGAGTGGAAGGAGGCGGGCCCCCCGGCAAGGCTGCCGCTCCCCGATCCCGGCGGACGGGCCACAACCCTTCGCTGGGAGGGCATCAGCCCCGTGCACCGGCTCGTGATCGCCGACCAGACTGCGGGGAGGACCGTGTTCAAGCAGCCGGTGCTCGGCACGAGCTTCCCGTACACACCCTCGCCCGCTGAGCGGGGACACGAACTCGTCATGCGCGTTCATGGCCGACGGGATGGCGACTGGGACGAGGGGACCGAGTGGCGGCCCCTGCCGCTGTCCATCCTGCTGGGAGACCGGCGGGATCCGCCGCCACCGATCGAGCCCGGACAGGAGCCGGCAGTCCTCCTCGCCTTCACGATCGACACCGAGGGGTGGATCGTGCGCCAAAACGATCCGGACCCGGCGAAGACGATCGACGAGCTGGTCTTCGGCGATTTCGGCAATTCCGAGCAGAACGGGATCGGGCTGCACATGGATCTGCTCGAGCACTTCGGGTTCCGGGGCTGCTTCTTCGTCGACGTGCTCTTCGAGTACCAGTACGGCCAGGAGGCCCTCGAGCGGACGATCGAGGCGATCGCGGGCCGTGGCCACGAGATCCAGCTCCACCTCCACGACGAGCACCTGCGGCGTGCCGAGGACCCCGCCCTGCGTGCGCTGGCCGGCGATCTCCTCCGCAAGGACCGCGACAGCTTTCGCCGGCTGTTCGAGCTGAGCGTCGAGCTCTTCGAGCGCCGGACCGGGAGGCCTCCGCTCGCCTATCGGGCGGGCGGCTATCGGATCACCGACGATCACTTCCCGGTACTGGAGGAATTCGGCATCCAGATCGACTCCTCGGTCAACGCGTACTGGAACTCGCGGGTCTCCGAGTGGATGAAGACGCGGACGCAGCCCTATTGGGTCGGGGAGGTGCTCGAGCTGCCCCCCACCTGGACCCTGCTGCGGGACGATCGCTCCGCCCCGGAGACGCGCTCCTTCGCGCCCAACGCCACGGCGGGCGACCCGGTTTCCGGGATGCCGGCATCCACGACGGGGGTGCCGCGGGTGGCGACCTACGTCTCGCACTCCTGTGAGCTGATGCGGGTGATCCGGGATCTGAGCCCGGAGGCCATGGCCGCCTACGAGCGGACGCTCCGCTCCGCGGTTCCGGCCGAGATCGCCGATCGGGTGATGCACGAGCTGGGTGAGAATCCACGATTGATCGACGGCCGCGTGGACGATGAGCTCGTCTTCCGGGTCGCCGGGATCCTGCGCCGGATCGCCGACCGCGAGGACGCTCGCTGCGTCACGCTCACGGAGCTTCGTGACCTGTCCGCCGGCTTTCCCCGCGAGCGGCGTCGCGAGCCGGTCGATCCCGTGCCGGTGATCGATCGTCCGCATCGGGCGTCCACCGTGACCGGGACCCGCGTCTACTCGGAGGGGCTCCTGGAGCGCCTCACCTCCAGCGATGGCGACGATCCGTTCCCCGGCCGATCGGCCGACGAGGCGATCACCTCCCTGGTCAACGCCGACATCGCCTGGCGGGACAGCGAGGTTGCCCTGATCGCCGAGCGCTCGCCCGCCGTGTCGGCCTGGCTCGAGAGAAGGGGCGTCGCTCGGGTGGCGCATTTCGAGCAGCCCGAGCCAGAGGCCGCCGGCGAGTTCGACGTCGTGATCTGGCCGGCCGGCTTCGAGCGCTGCCCGCCCACCGAGCTGCGCGGCCGGCTCGACGCCGCGGCCGCGATGCTTCGCGACGACGGCGCCCTGCTGCTTCGGGTCCGGACCCTGGGCCTGGCCTCGCCGCTCGAGCGCAACGGCCACCCTCCCCTGGCCGAGCTGCTATTCCCGAGCTACGGGGCGGCCGACGTGACCGCGTGGGACGCGACCACGTTCTCCGCCTGGTTCGCGAACCAGGGCTTCGGGGCCGTCGCCGAGCACCGTGTTCCGCGCAGCGGCATCGAGCTGGCCGAGCTCGAGCGCTTCGCGGACAAGCTCGGCGCGATCCCAGGTTCCGAGCTTCATGTCGACGCCGTCGACTTCACCCTGCGACGCTCCGGCCCCGAGCCGGTCGAGGAGCCCTCGGGAAACGGGCCCGAGCCCGCGACCCGCGGGGAAGCCGCGCGGCTGCTCGACCGCTTCCACGTGGTCGCCCCCGGCGACGATGTCCTCGAGATCGCGGTGCCCGGTGGAGAGCCGCTGGAGCCGCCCGCGGCCGACGACGTCGTCTTCAACACGGCGGGGCCCGAGAGCCTGCTCTCCCCCGAGCTCGAGGCCGAGAGCAACGACGTGATCGTCTGCTCCGAGACACTCGAGGAGATCAACCTGGAGAGGCTCGAGGAGGCCTGCGCGAGCCTCTACCAGGTGCTGCGACCCGGGGGCCAGCTGCTCCTCAGGATCGCCGAGGAGGCGGCGGGCCCGGCCACGGTCACCACGATCCTGGTGGGCCTGCTTCGAGTCGGATTCGAGCTGCTCGCCGCCGATCGCTCCGGGGCCGCCCTCGATTGCAGGCTGGTGCGGCCCCTCGAGCTCCAGGACATCACCAGGTTCTCCGGGCTCCCCGCCTGAGCCCGGCCCGCGGCCTCAGCCGCCCGCGGCCAGATCCATCATCGGAGCGACCATGCCGCCGTCGTGGCTGCCCGCCTCCGTCCACAGCCGCTTCGGCATCCGCTTGAGGCTGCGAACCACGCTCTCCAGGGCGTGGAGATCCTCGGGATCGACGCCCTCCTCCCAGAGCTCGCGCCCCATCTGGTCGTGCTCGGCGACCGGGACCTCGTCGAACAGGTAGGCGGCGATTCGGGTGTCGTGCTCGGTGGGCTCGCTGTCCCCGTCCAGCCGGCGCAGCGAGGCGACGATCAGGCTCTCGGTCTCGCCGAGGTCCTTGCCCAGCTCATCGGCTGCCCTGGTCGGGGTCCATTTGCGCGCGACGACCATGTTGAGCGCGGAGACCGCATCCGGGCTGAGCGCTCGAACGCCGTCCTCGATGTCCGGCGAGCGCGACCAGCGATTCGGCAGGATTTGCCGGACCAGGCGCCCGGCGGCCTCGCGATCGTCCCGCGTGATCACCCCGAACAGGAACAGCCCGGTCACATACAGAACAACCATCGCGATCTCGATCGCGGAATCCCAGTCTCCGCCCAGCGCGGGCCCCGCCACGCGAGCCGTCGTCAGGCAGAACGCGGCGAGGGCGGTGGCGATGCCGATCCGCCGCCACTCGATCTCGAGCGGCGTCGGTCCCCGCTGGGAGAAATAGGTGAGGCCCGCGGCCGCGACCATGAAGCCGTTGATCACGGACAGCCCCGCGCCGTAGGCGCCCAGCCAGGGCACGAAGATCGGCGCCGAGGCCAGGAAGACGACAGCAGAGGTGATCGCGGCGGAGACATACGCGATTCGCTTCTTCGGGAAGGCCGAGAGCCGGTAGACGCTGATCATCGCCCCGTAGGACAGGAAGCAGCCGCCCATCAGCGGGATCAGCTTGGCCGCGTCGGCATAGGCCGGCGGGGCGATTCGGACGAGCGTGTCGGCGCCGGCGGTCATCGCGAGCACCAGGAAGTAGGCGGCCATCACGAAGTAGCTCAGCAGCCGCCCGCCCAGCGCCATTTGGCCGCGCTGAGCGATTGCCGCGGCGAAGGTCGGGGTCTGCGCCAGCGGGGTCCACGCCATGAACAGGGCGGCGGTGAAGTAGTCGAGGAAGGCGGCGAAGCGATTCGCCAGGCGATAGAGACCGACGATCTGATCGTTCGAGGTGAAGAAGGAGAGCGCGTAGATGTCGACGTTCTGCGCGATCCAGAGGGAGACGATGATCGGGACGAAGATGGAACCCCGCCGCAGGATCATCTTGGCGTGGGTGCGCTCGAACGTCCACACGTAGCTGTGCCGCGTCACCACCAGGGCGATCAGGATCGCCGCGACGCCGCCGACCGTCGTGCCCAGGATCGCGCCCTCGACGCCCATGCCGGCGACCACGAAGGCGACCACGCAGGCGACCACCAGCACCGGCCGCACCGACTGCAGCACGACGAAGCGCATCGGCTTGCGCTCCATCCGCATGATGTTTGAGACGAGCCTCCAGACGGCGCCGGCGCCGCCCGACAGCGCCGCGAGGATGATCAGGTTGTCCTTCCCCGAGTCGTGCAGCATCGAGCCGGCCAGCCAGGGAGACAGGGGGATGATGAGCAGGGTGCCCCCCACCGCGATCGCCATCGTGATCAGCATCCCGGTGCCGAGCGCCCGCTTCTTCGTGCCGGCGAGTGAGGACTCGCCCTCGTCCTCGATGTCCTCCTCGCCCGCGGACCCGAAGACCCAGATGAAGGTGCCCTGCAGGCTTCCCGTGTTGTAGAAGATCGTCAGGAACGAGGCGAAGACCAGCAGCAGGGCGAGCTGGCCGAACTGGGCCACCGAGAGAAAGTGCGTCAGCACGGCGGTGCTGAACAGAGCGAGGACGAAGCCGATCACCGCCGCGATCACGTAGAGGCTGGTGTCGTGGGTCAGCCTCGCCCCCCAGGCTTCGTTTGCCTTCGGGGCCTTGCGCCTCTTCACGGTTCGGGTCTCTCCGTTCTCGCTCACGAGGGCCTCCGGGCGATCACATGCTGGTAGCGGGCGACCGGCTTCATGAAGGAGGGCCAGCGGCTGGCCGGCGAGGCGGCGAGGGTGACCTCGGCGAAGCCGGCACGGCGGAGCTCCCGGGTCGCCTCGAGGGGTGAGACGAGGCGCACCTCCGAGCGCGGGCGGCCGAGTCGCCCGGCGAGGCGGGTCGCCGCCTGCGCGGGGAGCAGCTGGATCAGCGGCAGGCCGGTGAACTGATCTCGCGGGTGCCAGCGGTTCGGGTTTCTCACGATCAGGATCCCTCCGGGCCTCAGCACCCGGGCGGTCTCCGCCAGGGCCGAGCGCCGGTTCTCTCGATCCACGATGTAGCAGAGGCTGTTGTTCTGGACGGCAATATCGAAGCTCTCATCGGCAAATTCGAGCGCTTCCATTCGCCCCTCGCTGAACTCCACCGGCAGGTCGTGCTCGGCTGCAACGGCTCTGCCGACCTCGAGGCGGGAGGCGATCGGATCGATGCCCGTCACCCGGGCTCCGCGTCCCGCGAAGAAGACCGAGAGGGCGCCGAAGCCACAGCCCATGTCGATCAGGCGCAGACCCTCGATCGAGTCGCGAGCGGTGACCTGCCGAAGGGTCTCCAGCAACGGCGTCGCCCGGCGCTCGACGAAGCCCGAGTTGGTCTCGAGGGTGTTGACGCCGGCCGGGCCGTCGAGGCTCTCGCCGCGCTCGGCATAGAACTCCAGCACGCTGCTGCGAAGCGACTCGGCGATCGGCGTGAAGTCGCGGGTGGTCATGTCGGGGGCTGGTCCGTGCCGGTTCGGATCGGCCTCGGCCGCCGTCCCGGGGCGAGCGGCCTGCCGGGGAGCGCCGCCCGCATGGCCCGATCGATCCACAGGCTCGGACCCGAGGCCCAGTTGTTCGGATGGCTGAGGCACAGGATCGGCGACGCGCGCACCGCGAACAGCTCCGACGGGTCGACGCCGTCCTTCCAGCCCCCCTCGGCGGAGGTGCGGTCGGTGAGCCAATGTCCGAGGTCATGCCCGCGCATCACCTCGTTCCCGTCGTAGGCGATCCCATAACTCGAGCAGTCCTCGTCCCGGAGCAGGTCGGCGTTGTGAACGGCAGGGACCCGGGAGTCGCCGTGGGGGACCGCGCTGCGGCACGGCCCGAACAGCCGCTCGAAGGCGGCGAGCTCCGATCGAAGCTCCGTCCGCGAGCTCTCGATCAGCTCTGGGGCGGGCGGCTCGTGGAGCCCACGCTCGAGCGCTCTGCGGGTCAGCGTCTCGTAGTGCAGGCCGACCTGGAAGCCGTCGGCGATCAGCGACCGGACCACGGCGGGATGCGCGGTGCGCCACCGGAAGTACCAGGTCGACCTCAGGCCCAGCCTCTTCTCGATCGCCGCCATCGTCAGCGCCGACCGCGGGTGCTGATCCACGTCGTGCCGGAGGATCAGGATCGGCTCGCCGTTCTCCGGCATCCCCTCGGCGACCCAGTCCTCCAGCGAGACGATTCGGTAGCCGCGGTCCAGCGCCGAGCGCAGGAACCGCTCGTATTCGCGCCAGCGCGCCCGGGAGAACGTCCTCGACAACCGAGGCCTGGTGCGCGCCGAGCGTGACTCGATGCTCCCCACCGCCGAGCTCATCGGCCGGCTGAGGAAGCCGCCTCACGGTATTCGTCGGCGAGGCGCTCGCCCTCGTGGTCCCAGCTCAGCTCCGCCGCCGCCTCATGGGCGGCTCGACGGAAACCCTCGTTTCGTGCGGGCTCGAGCATCTCGCTCAGTTTGACCGCGACGTCACTCACGTCGCCGGGCTTCGCGAGCAAACCGATCCCGTGCTCGTTGACGAGGCCGCTGATCGCCGGCAGGTCGGTGCCCAGCACCGGAAGGCCCGCGGCGACGTACTCGAACACCTTGTTGGGGAGGCTCATCCGGTACGAGAGGCAGACGGGCTGGATCAGCGCAAGGCCCACGCTCGCCTGGCTGATCGCATCGACCAACTCGTCGGAGGGCACGGCGCCGGCGAACTCGACCCTGTCCGATACGCCGGCGCTGCGAGCCAGCTCGGCCAGCTCGGCCAGGTAGGCGGGCCGGCCCGGCCCGACCAGGCGGAGCCGCACATCGTCGACCTGCGCCATGGCCATGATCGACTGCTCCAGCCCGCGGCCGGTGGTCAGCGCGCCGACGTAGAGGGCGAGTCGATCCCTCTCGGTCGACGACCCGCCGCCGTTCGACCTGGCCCCGGACACCTGCGAGGGGACGTCGGGGATGTTGCGAATGACCCCGGGGCGCGGGATCCGGTAGCGCCGGGCGAGGACCTCGGCATATCCCGGGCTCGCGGTGATCGTCCGATGGGCGCAGCGCACGAACAGGGACTCGCACGCCAACAGCCACCAGCGCGGCTCCGGCCGCTGGTTGCGATCGGCCCAGAGCTCGTGGGAGTCGTAGATCACCACGCTTCCGCCCATCAGGCGAGCCGCCACCCCCACCCACATCGTGTTGTAGTCGTTGCAGTGGATCAGCTCGGGCCGCTGCTCACGCACCACCGCGATCGCCCGGCGGTAGAAGTCGACGGTTCGGATCCAGCGGTGCAGCCGGATCGCGGCCCGCATCGGGAGGCTCGGTGGCCTCTCGCTCGGGGGAGCCGGCGTGGGTCCCCCGGCGTCGGCCGCCGGGGTGGCCGGCGGTGCCTTCCGGCTCAGGCGCCCCCGGAGGGAGCGCGCCCAGGCGAATGGCGACGTCGGCCGCAGGCGCAGGACCGGCGTCCCCCGCTGCACGTCGTGCACCTCCGGGACGTCGTCGGAGACGACCCCGAGGATCAGTGGCCGGTATCCGATTCGGCGCAGGGTGTCGGCCTCCCTCAGGATCCTCGAGTCGTAGAGGCAGGGCCCACGCCTGATGATCAGCGCGGGTCTCCCGGCTCCTGATTCCTCGAACGCTTGCTCTTCAGTCCCGGTCGGCACGGTCGGTCCCTCGGTTCCGCACCTCTGGTGGGCGGTCGCCACGGGACAGGGTAGGCGCTGCGGGTCCGCCTGAGTGATGATCTACGCTCACCGGCCACGCTGCCGATGAGGGTCTCGATCATGTTTCGCCAGACTGGGGAGGCGCCGGAGCGCGCGGCCCGAGTGACGTCGATTCTCGAGGCCGCTGGGCACCGGATCGGCAAACACTCCGCGTCCGGGACTCCCGCCTCGCTCTGGCACACGCTCCGCGAGTCGCCCGACGTGATCCACTCGGTCGGCTCAGGCGCCCTGCAACGCGCCGTGCTCGCGTCGAGACTGACCGGTGCGGCGGTGGTCCACGAGCCGCTCCGCGGAGACCCGGAACCCGGCGCACGGGATCGGCGCGCGATCCGGGCCGTGGCAACGGGACCTCGCGGGGGCGCCGTCCTGGCGCGCGACGAGGCCCAGGCGGCCCGAGTGCGGGCGGAATCCGGCCTTCCCTACCTGCCGCCCGTGATCGGCGAGCTCGCCGAGAGCGCCCCCGGGATCGCGGTGCTCCTCGCGGTCTACGACCGCCTACCCCGGCTCAACCCCGGGACTCCCGACGCCGGCGCCGGCGGGCGCGCGGGTCGCAGGCGGGTCCAGGATCTGGCGGAGCCGGTTCGCCGCGGGGCGCTGCGCCACCCCGGAGCCCTGCTGGCCTACCTGCGGGGCCGGCGCCTGCGAGCCGGCGGGCGCCCTCGGGAGGCGGCCGAGGCCCTGGCGCGCGCCGGTCGAGGCGACGGCGACAACCCGCTCTACGAGCTTCATCTGGTCCGGGCGCTGCGGGAGTCGGGAGAGCGGGATCGGGCCATGGAGAGACTGTCGGCGCTCGCCGCACGGGTCGGCGATGACGACCCACGCCTGCTCGGTGAGGTCGGCGTGGAGCTCGCACGCCTCGGTCTCGAACAGCAGGCGCGAGATGTGGTCCGGCGGCTGGAGCGGGCCGGCGAGAAGGGGAGCGACTCCGCCGACGCCTCGGCCGAAGCGGCTCAGGTCTGCGTGGCGCTCGGGGACCTGAGGTCCGCCCGAGAGCTCGCCCGGCGGGCCGCCGCGATGGCTTCCGACCGTTCTCCGGCGCAGCGGACGGCCGCCCTGGCGCTGGAACAGGCGGGTGAGCCGTCGGAGGCTCTGGAGCTGGCGCATCGCTCGGGCGAGAGAGGCCAGGAGCGCAGGCTGGCCGGCCTGCTTCGCGAGCTCGGCCCGGGCTGGATTCCACGGCTTCCCGCCGCCGCCGAGGATCGGCGAGCCGATTCGAGCCGCGTGCTCGTGCTGCTCGAGGTCTCGCTCCCCCAGGCGCCGTCGGGCTACGCCTATCGGTCCCTGGAGCTGCTCGCCGCGCTTCGCCGGGACGGATTCGAGCCGGTGGCCGCCACCAGGCTCGGGTTCCCGGCGAGCCGCGGGATCCGGGAATGGTCGCCGGTGGAGATCGTCGACAACGTGGTCCACCACCGGTTCAACGTCCCAGGGCTGAGGCAATACAGCGGCCTGCCGCTCGATCTCCGGGTTCAGGAGAACGCGGAGAGCCTGATCGACCTGGTCCGCCGTATGGCCCCCGCCGCGATCGTCGCCGCGACGCCGGAGCTCAACGGGGTGGTCGCACTGGCACTGCGGTCCGCCACCGGCACTTCGATGGTCTATGACGTGCGGGGATTCCCCGAGATGAGCTGGGCGAGCCAGGCCGGCGGATCGGAGAGCGAGCTCTACCGAAAGCGTCGCGAGGCCGAGACCTCCTGCGCCTCGGAGGCCGACGCGGTCATCACGCTCAGCGAGACGATGCGGTGGGAGCTCGCCGGGCGGGGAGTCGATGCCGGGCGCATCTTCACGGTCCCTCAGATCGTGGACACCGGCCGCTACACCCCTCGGCCCAGGGACGAGACCCTGGCGCACTCCTACGGGATCGCGGGCAAGCTGGTGGTGGGCTCGGTCACCTCGCTGACGGACTACGAGGGGATCGACACCCTGCTGCGCGCGGTGGCCCTCGCCCGCGCCGAGCGCCCGGAGGTCGCCGCGTTGATCGTCGGTGACGGGCCCGAGAGGCACGGTCTCGAGGCCCTCGCGGACGAGCTCGGGATCCGGGACTCGGTCGCCTTCGCCGGCAGGCTGGACCAGGAGCGGGTTCCCGCCCACTACGGGCTCCTCGACCTCTTCGCGATCCCGCGGCACGACCTCGAGGTCTGCCGCGCCGTCACGCCGCTGAAGCCCTTCGAGGCGCTGGCGATGGGCGTCCCGGTGCTTGCCAGCGATCTCCCGGCACTGAACGAGATCGTCTCGGACTCGAGCGGTGGGCGCCTGGTCACGCCCGGCTCGGCCGAGGCGCTGGCCGCCGCGATCCTCGAGCTCGGGGCCAACCCGGCCGAGCGCGAGCGCCTGGGGCGCAACGGCCGCGACCACGTCCTCGCCCACAACACCCCGGAGCACGCCAGCCTGGCGTTGAGAGCGGCCCTCGACGGGGTACTGGTTAAGAATTGAGGCGAGATGCGCGCTAGGCGGTCAAACCGAGGAACGGCACCGCAGGCCCTGGTCATCTCCGGCGGACGCTTTCATTCGCTCTCGGACCCGTCGGCGCTCGCCGGGGTCGACTCCGCCGACGGCGCGTACGAGCACCCCACCCCGCCCGAGGTCCTGCCCGACCCCTGGGTCGGACCGCAGGACGACGAGGCACCCGCGCCGGCGACCCCGGCCGAGGTCTTCCTGACGATCGACACGGAGGACGACTACTTCGCGGTCCCGCACATGCTCACGGGTGAAGGGCTCGGCGAGGAATACGGCGCCTACGGGATCCTCGACATCCTCGACCGCCATGGGTTGGAGGCGACCTTCTTCGTCAACGTCTACGAGGCCCATCGCCATGAGGACCCGACGACCGTCGAGCGCCTCGTCAGGGCGATCGCGGAGCGCGGCCACGAGGTCGCCCTGCACACCCACCCGTCGGAGGACCTCGAGCTCTACCCGCGGCCCCTCTACTGGTTCAACGCAGACCAGCAGAAGGAGATCCTCGGCTATGGGGCCGACCTGATCGAGAAGTGGACCGGCCGGCGCCCCATCAGCTTCCGGGCCGGAGGCTACGTCCTCAACGACGAGACCTTCGACGCGCTCGAGAGTCTGGGCTTCCGGATCGACTCGTCGGTCTTCTTCAGCTCCGCCAACAACCGGATCACGCCGTTCACCGTCAACGCGGTGCGCATGCGGGGCCGTGTGATCGAGGTGCCGGTCACGTACGTCCCGCGGGTGCAGAGCGACGGGTTCATCGACCACCGCAAGTTCGATCTGAACTGGTTGTCGGCCGATGAGCTCGATCGGGTGATCGACCGGATCAGCGAGTTCGGGGTCGGAGAGGCGATGTTCATGATGCACAGCTTCTCGTTCATCGACAAGGCTTCGATCAAGGAGGACGAGCCCGGCACCTCCAGGGCGCTCTACCGAAGCCCGCCGGTCAGGTCGCGCTTCGTCGAGATCTACGGGACCAAGCCGGCGCTGCGGGACGGGTTCGAGCGGTTCGCGGAGACGCTCGCCTCCGATCGCAGGGTCGAGGTGAAGACACTCGCCTCGGCGGTGGACGGGCTCGAGCGTCGCGCCGCCTCCCCCCACCCCGACATCGTCCCCCTCGTCTAGCGCCGCGAGAGCTGAAGGACGCCGTCCGCGAGCCTGACCTCGAGGGGCGGGTCACCCAACCCGCTGATCACGACCTCGGCCGAGGGACCCGCCAACGCGCCCTCGGCGCGGATCGACGGCGCCTCGCCCCCGTCGAGGGTGAGGAGGTATCCGAACATCCCGCCGCCATACCGCGAGAGCACCACCGTGGTGCAGGCCTCGACCACGTCCACCTGCGGGAAGAACAGGCCCCCCATCGGAGGATTGGTGCGGCCCCGGAACGCGGTGACCGAGTCGGGCGCTCCTCCCTCCTCCTCGAACAGGTCCAGGTGCCCGACCCGACCGCCGTCACGTGCGATCTCCACCGCCCCGTTGCTCAGCACCGTCGCGCTCAACTCGGGGCTGAGCTGCAGGTGGCGTTCCACCACCTCGTCGTCGAGCGCGCTGATCTCGTCGATGACCGCCAGCGACCGTCCGGGCCGGTAGAGGAAGAGGCGTCGCGCGACGCGATCGTCGGGTGCGATCCTCGGGTTCTCGGCGAGGATCGCGTGCGTGTCCCCGAAGGTGCCGGCTCCGACCAGGCCGCTGCCGGCTCCGCCCCGAGGATCCCGGATCCAGCTGTAGCCGTCCACCTCGATCCCGCTGTGCGCGGCGGGCGAGACGCAGTATCGCCGCGCCGCACTTGCGTAGTCGTACCCCGGGTTCCCGGAATCGCCGACGAACGGCCGGCGGCCCTCGTAGAGACAGAAGGAGAGGTCGTCGGAATGCTTGTGCCCCTCGCTGTGGAAAGCGGCGGTGACGAACAGGTAGCTGTCGCCGTCGCGCACCATGCAGTAGCCGGACCTGGGAAAGGCCCGCAGGCCGGTGCCCCGCGCGGCGGCCTCCTGCACGGCGTTGGTGGGCTTGACCCCCGCCGGACTGTCGCCGATCGGCGGGAGGGTCCCGTCCGGTGCCGTCATCCAGGCGGTCGCCTCGTCCATCCGCTCCATCAGGGCATGCAGCTCGTCCTCTGGGAGAAGGCCGCTCGGCCCGAAGCGCTCCAGCGCCCCGCGGACCACCAGCTGGTAGAAGGGCGAGTGCTCTAGGTGCACCCCCTCCGTCGTCTCGATCGTGTTCTCGACCGTCTGCCGGAAGCGGGTGGTGGCGACCGATGACCACTCCGCTGACTCCGGCACGAAGGGCAGGGTCTCGGCCGCGAGGCGCAGCGCGGCGTCACTGAACATCCCGTGGTTGTGCCCGCCCTTGTAGTTCTCTTCGGCCAGCAGGTAGTCGGCGTGCTCGATCACGGACCCGGCCAGCAGCTCCTTCTGCTCGGGGGTCAGGACCCCGAGCCGGGTGCCCTCCCGCAGCACGTGCGCCAGGTTGACGAGCCTGGCGGCGGCCGAGTGGTCGTACCAGGCGTACTTGTGAGGGTGGACCGGGTCGAGCTGCGGGTTCTGCTCGATCCAGTCCTCGAACAGGACCATCAGCGCCGGCAGCAGCGGGGCGCGGATCTCATCCGTGGCCTCGGCGGCCAGCACCGGGTCGGCGAAGATGAAGCAGTTGATCAGGAAGGCGTACTCGTCGCCCTCGGCATACGGCGCAAGCGCCCAGTCCACCGGGGGCCGGAGCTCGCGCAGCCCGTCGCCCAGCCGGAAGAGCCCCTCGCGAGCCGATTCGAGGTCGGTCTCCTGCGGATGACTGCTGTGGATGCCGACGAACCGCCGGGGCCCCAGGCTCGACGCGCTCTCCTCCAGCGCGGTCAGCAGCGTGGCCACCCGGCTCTCATGGGAGCTGTCGCGTTCTGACACCCTTCTGAAACTCAGCATGCCCTCTTCTCGCCGGCGTCCGGGCCGATGACCAAGCCTGTGGATCCTGACACAGCGATCGCGCTTCGCCGGGTGCACGCGTTCCCGCCCGCGCGCCTTTCGGCTTTCGAGGACCCGGCGGACGAGAAGTCCTCGCACGGCTCGCAGCGCTACTCCGCGCTGACCGGGTTCTACGGCGATCGCGAGCCCTCCTGGTACGCGAATGCCACCCGGGACTTCGAGGGCCTCGATCGCGTGCTCGACATCGGCACCGGACCCGGCCTCTGCCTGGACGCCCTGAGCGCGCACGGGGTGCGCGAGCCGATCGGAATCGATCGCTGGCAGGGCTTCCGCCGCGATGCCGAGGCCGCCGGGCGAACGGTGATCCTGCACGACCTGACGCTGCCGATGCCCTTCCTGCGGTCGGGATCGTTCGACGGAGTCTTCAGCCACTACGCCCTCGACTACATGTCGCCGATCGGGGTGCAGCAGGTGCTTCGCGAGGCCCGCCGGCTGCTCGCTCCCGGTGGCCTGATGGTCCTCTATCTGGCGGGCGCCGGTCTCGCCCTCGGCGACCAGGTGCGGACGACGCCCTATGGCGAGGCGGCCTTCAGCCGGATGCTCAGCGCGGCCGGCTTCGAGGACTTCCGGGTCGAGCAGCCCGAGGACCGCCGCAACACGGTCGTCCGGGCGCGGGGGCCCGGGCCCGAATCGGGCGCCCCTGCCGAAGGGGAGCTCGTGATCGAACACGAGGCCGGCGGCGAGATGCAGCTGGCAGCCGGAATTCGGCCGCCCGGCCCGGCCGGCGACCAGCAGGCCGTCGCGCTCGAGGTCGGCGACGGCGAGCGCTCCTTCGGCTGCCGGGTGACGCTCCCCTCGGTCTCAGCGGGATCGGGCGTCGACGCAATCCTGGATCTCTCCCTCTGCGCCCGGCTGGTCGCGGTGGAACCCGGCGAGTTCGCGCTCTCCGTCTGGACCTGGCGGGGCTCGGAGGCGGCCACGGCCGAGACCATGCGTCTGCGGCTGAACCCCGGCATGGCCCGCATGCGCCTCGAGCTCGATCGCGGAGCGCTCGAGGACCAGGGGGCCTGGGTGCCGGAGCCGCCGATGGTCGAGCTGCCGGGAGACGCCTATGTCCCGGTCGACCGCGCCTCGCCGAGCCGGGGGGCCGACGATAAGTGGCGGGCGCGCGGGCGCCAGGTGATCGTCGAGCGCGAGGGGGACGACCCCGACGAGCTGCTGGCCGCGACCGAGAGCAAGGACCGCTTCCTGGTGCGCCGCCCCGATCCCGCCGCCCCCCTCGAGATCGACGCGCTGGATCGGGGCTGGAAGGCGGAGCGGCTGCAGGGAATCGTGCTCGAGCTCGAGGCAGCGCTGCGTCCCGAATCGCTGCCGCTGCTGCTCTGGGCCGGCTTCAGGGGGACCCTCGTCTACATCGAGCCCGCCTCGTGGGCGGAGGTCGGGGAGGTGGCCCGCCGGCTGAGCTCGCTGGCCTCCCCCCTGCTGATCGTCGACCCGACGCTGAGCGGCCTCGCCGCCCCGGACTCCGAGGTCCCGCACGAGGAGTCGGTGGCAGCCGCTCTGGAGTCGGCGCCGGGCCTGCACCTCGTGCTCGCCGCGGGCACGTCCGAGCGGGTCGCATCGCTCTGGAAGCGGTACCCGACGAGGCTTCTGATCGGCGAGACCGGCCACGCCGGCGGAGAGGAGCTGGGCCACGGGCAGGTGCTCGACGAGGCGACCGAGACCCTGCGGTACCTGACCGAGAGGACCACCCTGATCTGGTTTCGCGGCACCTCGGGCCGCACCGGCGAGGAGCTGGGCCGGCTGTCTCCACTCGCATCGGTTTGAAGCCCTACTAATCCCCTGGCACTCCGGGGCAGCTGCGGTTACCCTCGCCGTGAGGCGCTAGGGAGACCATGCTTCGACTCAGGTTGTCCACCCGGCCCACCGAGGCGCCGGAACGTTCGCTGGATTTGGCTCACCAACCCGGCCACGCCGGGCTTCGCGCTCTGCTCTGCTTCTTGGCGCTCGCGCTCGGCCTGCTGCTCATCCAGCCCGGCTCGGCGGCAGCCAATCCGATCCAGACGGAGAACGCGCTGACGGGGAGCTCGGGATGGGAGCGGAGCGAGGCCGACGCGCCGAACATCGAGGGGTACGCGTCGAAGGGGAGCGTCGCCCCGGGCGAGACGATCGGTTTCAGCGTCAGCACCAACCCGGTCGCCAGCTTCCGGATCATCATCTACCGGCTCGGCTGGTACAACGGCGCGGGCGCCCGGCAGATGGCCTGCCTGCCGACCTGCAGCACCAGCTACTCCGGCGTGGTGCGCTCGAAGCCCGCCCCGAATTCCGTCACCGGCAAGATCGACGCCGGCTGGGCGCAGACGACCTCGCTGATCATCCCTTCCAACTGGACGACCGGCGAGTACGTGGCCGAATACGTGCCGACCAGCGGCTCCCAGAGCGGCTCCGCCCGCTACTCGCCATTCGTGGTCCGCTCCAATGCGCCCCAGGCGCAGGCCTCCTCCCTCCTGGTGGTGGTCCCGTACAACACCTACAACGCCTACAACGACTGGGGCGGGACGAGCGCGTACGACAACGAGACCAACAAGTCGACCTTCAAGCTCGCCCACGCCACGAAGGTCTCCTTCAACCGCCCGTACAACCGCCGCGAGTGGCGCTTCTGGGACCTGCCGCTGCTCCGCTTCCTCGAGCGCGAGGGATACGACGTCTCCTACGTCAGCGATGCCGATGTCGACGCCAACCCCGGCATCCTGCTGCAGCACCGGGCGGTGATCTACTCGGGTCACGGCGAGTACTGGACCAAGGCAATGCGCGACGGCGCGGATGCCGCCCGGGACCAGGGCACCAACATGGCCTTCATGGGCGCCAACGACGCCTACTGGCAGGTCCGCTACGAGGACAGCTCCTGTCCCTCCGACGACACCGTCTGCCCGGCGAGCCCAGGGGTGGGCAACCGTCGCACGATGGTGATCTACAAGCAGGAAGCGTCAAACCAGATGGACCCCATCTCCGACCCCTCCCTGAAGACGATCCAGTTCCGCAACCTCGGGCGGCCGGAATGCGAGCTTCAGGGCGGCGTCCAGTACGGCAGCTGGTTCCCCAACGACGGCTACCGGGACTACACGACGACCGCGTCGGGCGCAGCCGACCCCTGGATGCAGGGGACCGGCTTCACGTCGGGCAGCACGGTCAAGGGCCTGGTCGGCTTCGAGTTCGACAGCTTTTGGCCGGACTGCCACCCGCCGGGAACGCCGGCCATCCTCTTCCAGTACGCGGGCCCGGAGACCTCGGCCGCGATCGACGCCGCCGCGGTCCGCTACACGTCCCCGACCTCGGGGGCGCGTGTCTTCTCCTCGGGCTCCGAGCAGTTCCCCTGGGGACTCGACTCGTACCGCTGGGACCCTACGCTGTTCACGGGTGTCCCGGCGACCAATCCCGGGATCCAGCAGTTCACGCGCAACATGCTCGCCGACATGGCCGACCCCGCCCCGCCCGCAGGCGTCACCGCGACCAACCCGGGCGACACGGTCCAGATCGATACCACCCCGCGCGACGACCCTCGGCTGAGCTCGTACAAGGTCTACCGTCACCCCGGAACGGGCAGCTTCCAGCCCGGTGACTCCGGCGTCACGCTGGTCTGCCAGAACGCGTCCGGGGACTGCACCGACGCACCGCCGGCCGGCACCTACCGTTACGCGTCCGTAGCGGTCGACCAGTGGAACGACTCGAGTGCTGCGCTCTCCGGCCAAGTGACCACCAATCCGGTGAGCGCGGTGAACGACTCGGCGACCGTGACCGAGGACACCGCGGCCACCTCGATAGACGTGCTCGCCAACGACACGCCGAGTGGCACGGCGAAGGCGATCACAGCCCGAACACAGCCGACAGGCGGCAACGTCGTGATCACCGGCGGAGGCACCGGTCTCACCTACCAGCCCAGCGCCAACTACTGCGGCCCCGACAGCTTCACGTACACCCTCAGTGGCGGCTCGACCGCCACCGTCTCGGTGACCGTCACCTGCGTCGACGATCCTCCCGTCGCGGTCAACGACCCTGGGGGCGGCGCTCCCGCGATCACGGCCAACCTTGCCCAGGGCTCGGTCCAGATCGACGTGCTCGCCAACGACTCCGACGTCGACGGTGGGCCGAAGGCGATCGGCTCCTTCACCCAGCCGGGTCACGGCACGGTCACGGGCAACGGCCCCACGAATGCCTGGACCAGCGTGACCTACCAGCTGAACGCCACTTACTGCGACACCGCCCCGGCGAGCTCGGCGGACACCTTCAACTACACACTGAACGGAGACTCGAGCGCGACGGTCACCGTGACCATCGACTGCAGCGCTGCACCAACCGCCAACGACGATGCCTTCAGCGTCCCCGAGGACGCGCCCGCGACCCCGCTCGACGTGCTGGCCAACGACGCCGATTCCGATGGTGGTCCGATGCTGATCAACGCGGCGAACGACCCGCTGCACGGGACCGTGGTGATCACAGGGGGCGGCACCGGCCTCACCTACGAGCCGGACCCCGGCTACTGCAACACGCTGGGCGGGCCGACCGACAATTTCAACTACACGCTCAACGGCGGCGATTCCGCGATCGTGGCGATGACGGTGATGTGCGCATCGTTGACACCGCTGCCGACGACCACTTCGCAGCAGCAGGCGGTGCCCGGCAACCCCGTGACCAAGTGCAAGAAGGGGTTCAAGAAGGTCCGCGGGAAATGCCGAAGGAAGAAGCTGGAGCGACTTCTGCGGTTGGCGCCTGTTTAAGCGACGAAGGGGGCATCGTTAACTCGTCCAGGACTACCTCAAATTCTCAAGGCCACCCTTTGCAGTCACCGGACTCCGCCGTTAAGCTCGCCACGAGGGGTTAGGGACACGATGGGTCGACTCAGAATGGCTACCCGGATAGCCAAGGCGCCGGGCTCGGAGCAGGCTCGCCCGCACGGTCGCAGCGGGCTGCTCGGCCTGCTCTGCTGCGTCGTCCTCGCGATCGGCCTGCTGCTCGGCCTGCCGACGCTCGCCGCGGCCAACCCGATCACCACCGAGAACGCGCTCACGGGCAGCCCGGGCTGGGAGCTAGGCCAGGCCGACGCACCCAACATCGAGGGCTACACCAGCAAGGTGAGTGTCGCGCCCGGCGAGGCGATCAGCTTCAGCGTCAGCACCACCCCCGTCGCCAACTACCGGGTCAACATCTACCGGCTCGGCTGGTACAACGGCGCTGGTGCCCGGCTGATGACCTGCCTGCCGAGCTGCGGCACGAGCACCACGGGGGTGGCGCGCTCAACTCCCAACCCCAACGCCGCCACGGGCAAGATCGACGCCGGCTGGGCGGCGCAGAACTCGCTGACCATTCCCGCCAATTGGACGACCGGCGAGTACGTGGCCGAATACGTGCTGACCAGCGGCTCCGAGCAGGGCTACGCCCGCTACTCGCCGTTCGTGGTGCGCTCGAACGCGCCGCAGGCGTCGGCGTCCTCGATCCTCGTGGTCGTCCCGACCAACACCTACCTCGCCTACAACAACTGGGGCGGCACGAGCGCGTACGAGAACAACACCAACGGCTCCATCTTCAACCTCGCGCACGCGACCAAGATGTCCTTCAACCGGCCCTATGCCCGCCGCGACTGGCGCTTCTGGGACCTGCCGCTGCTCCGCTTCCTGGAGCGCGAGGGATACGACGTCTCCTACGTCAGCGACGCGGACGTGGACGCCAATCCCAACATCCTGATGCAGCACCGGACGGTGATCTACTCGGGGCACGGCGAGTACTGGACCAAGGCGATGCGCGACGGCTTCGACGCCGCCCGCGACCAGGGCACCAACATGGCCTTCATGGGCGCCAACGACGCCTACTGGCAGGTCCGCTACGAGGACAGCTCCTGCCCGTCGGACAACACCGTCTGCCCCGCGAGCCCCGGAGTCGGCAACCGGCGCACGATGGTCGTCTACAAGGAGTACCCCGACCCGATCTCGGACCCGTCCCTGGACACGATCCAGTTCCGCGACCTGGGGCGGCCGGAGTGCCAGCTGATGGGCGGGGTGCAGTACGGAAGCTATTTCCCCAACGACGGCTACCGGGACTACACCGTGACCAGCGACGGAGCCGCCGACCCCTGGACGCAGGGGACCGGCCTCACCTCGGGCAGCACGATCACCGGGCTGGTGGGATTCGAGTACGACAGCTTCGACCCCACCTGTGTGACGCCGGGCCCGCCGACGGTCCTGTTCGACTACCAGGGCCCCGAGACGCCGGCGTCGATCGATGCCGCGGCGGTGAAGTACGTCGCCCCGGGCTCCGGCGCCCGCGTCTTCTCCTCGGGCACCGAGCAGTTCTCCTGGGGACTCGACTCCTACCGTTGGGACCCGACCCTGTTCACGGGCATCCCCCCGACCAACCCGGCGATCCAGCAGTTCACGCGCAACATGCTCGCGGACATGCAGGACCCGGCCTCCCCCGCCGGCATCGACGCAGTCAAGGCGGGCGACACCGTCGAGCTCGACACCACCCCGCGAAACGACCCCCGGATCACCACCTACAAGGTCTACCGGCACGCCGGGACCGGAGACTTCCAGCCGGGTGATCCCGGAGTCACGCTGGTCTGCCAGAACAGCACCGGCGACTGCACCGACTCGCCCCCGGCCGGTACCTACCGCTACGCCTCGGTCGCCGGGGACCAGTGGAACGACTCGGGCCCGGCGCTCTCCGGGGCTGTCACCGAGAACCTGGCGGTCGCGAGCGATGACACGGCGACCCGCACCGAGAACTCGGCGGCGGCGGCGATCGATGTGCTCGCCAACGACACAGCCTCAGACGGCGGGTCCAAGTCGATCATCTCGGTGACCCAGCCCGCCAACGGGACCGTTGCGATCACCGGCGGCGGGACCGGCCTCACCTACCAGCCGACGACGGGCTACTGCAACAACCCACCGGGGGGCAGCCCGGACACCTTCACCTACACGCTGGGCGGAGGCTCGACGGCGACGGTCTCGGTGACCGTCAACTGCATCCCGCCGACAGCGGTGAATGACTCGGCGACCGTGACGTCGAACGACCCGGCGACCTCGATCCCGGTGCTCGCCAACGACACCGACGTCGACGCCAGGCCGATCACGATCACCTCCACGACCCAGCCCGCCCACGGCGCCGTCGCGATCACCGGCGGCGGCACCGGCCTCACCTACCAGCCGACC
The DNA here is from genome assembly GCA_963821705.1 of uncultured Solirubrobacterales bacterium. GTDB lineage: Bacteria > Actinomycetota > Thermoleophilia > Solirubrobacterales > 70-9 > DASUPK01. The sequence goes on from CAWGEV010000007.1 coordinate 202,991, forward strand.
GCCGGCTACTGCAACAGCCCGCCGGGGAGCAGCCTCGACACCTTCACCTACACCCTGAACGGCGGCTCCACCGCAACCGTTTCGATGACCGTCAACTGCCGCCTGCCGACCGCCCACAACGATGCCGCCAGCGTCTCCAAGGACGACCCGGCGACCGCGATCCCGGTGCTCGCCAACGACACCAACCCGAACCCGAACGGCGGCCCCGCGACGATCGTCTCGGTGACCCAGCCCTCCAACGGCCAGGCGGCGATCACCGGCGGCGGCACGGGGCTCACCTACCAGCCCAACCCGAGCTTCTGCAACAACGGCGGCCCGAGCCCCGACAAGTTCACCTACACGCTGAACGGCGGCTCGACTGCGACGGTGTCGATGACCGTCTTCTGCGTCGATCATGCGCCCGTCGCGGTCCACGACAGCTTCAGCGTCACCGCGGGCGACCCGGCCACGGCGATCGACGTGCTCGCCAACGACACCGACGTCGACGGCGGGCCGAAGTTCGTCAACTCGGTCACCCAGCCGGCCAACGGCACCGTGGTGATCACCGGCGGCGGCAGCGGCCTCACCTACAAGCCGAACGCCAACTACTGCAACTTCCCGCCGGGGTCCAGCCCGGACACCTTCACCTACACCCTCAACGGCGGCTCGAGCACGACCGTCAGCATGTATGTCGACTGCCGGCAGCCGGTGGCGCACGACGACTCGGCGACCGTGGCCGCGAACGACCCGGCCACCGCGATCCCGGTGCTCGCCAACGACAACAACCCGAACCCCAACGGCGGCGCGGCGATGACGATCGGCTCCGTGACGCAGCCGGCCCACGGCAGTGTCGCGATCACCGGCGGCGGGACCGGACTCACCTACCAGCCCAACGCCGGCTACTGCAACAACCCGCCGGGCACGAGCCTCGACACCTTCACCTACACGCTCAACGGCGGCTCCACCGGGACGGTCACGATGACCGTCACCTGCCTGCCGCCGGTGGCCCACGGCGACACGGCGACCGTTGCCGCGAACAGCTCGGCCACCTCGATCGACGTGCTCGCCAACGACACCAACCCCAACCCGAACGGCGGCGGGGCGAAGCTCGTCGCGTCGGTGACGCAGCCCGCCCACGGCACCGTCGTGAAGGCCGGCGACGGCTCCGGGCTCACCTACCAGCCGAATGCCGGCTACTGCAACAACCCGCCGGGGAGCAGCCTCGACACCTTCACCTACACGCTGAACGGCGGCTCGACCGCGACGGTCTCGATGACCGTCAACTGCCAGTCGCCGACAGGGGTGAACGATTCGGCGACAGTCACCGCGAACGACCCGGCAACGTCGATCCCGGTGCTCGCCAACGACACGAACCCGAACCCGAACGGCGGCACGATGACGATCGCGTCGGTGACCCAGCCGGCCCACGGCACCGTCGTGAAGGCCGGCGACGGCTCCGGGCTCACCTACCAGCCGAATGCCGGCTACTGCAACAACCCGCCGGGCACCAGCCTCGACACCTTCACCTACACGCTGAACGGCGGCTCGACCGCAACGGTCTCGATGACCGTCAACTGCCGGCCGCCCGTGGCGCGCAACGACGCCGCCAGCGTCTCCAAGGACGACCCGGCCACGCCGATCCCGGTCCTCGTCAACGACATCAACCCGAACCCGAACGGCGGAGCGATGACGATCGCCTCGGTGACCCAGTCGCCGAACGGTCAGGTGACGATCACCGGCGGCGGGACCGGGCTCACCTACCAGCCGAACGCGAGCTTCTGCAACATCCCCGGCACCCAGGCCGACAAGTTCACCTACACCCTCAACGGCGGCTCGACCGCGACCGTCTCGATGACCGTCTTCTGCTCGAGCCCGCCGCTGGCGATGGGCGACTCCGTGACGGTCCCCGGCAATGCGAGCGCAACCAGGATCGACGTGCTCGCGAACGACACGGATCCGAACGGCGAACCGATCACGATCGCCTCGGTCACGCAGCCCGGCCACGGCCAGGCGGCCGTCACCGGGGACGGCAAGGCGCTCACCTACCAGCCCAACCCCGGCTACTGCAACAACGCCGGCCAGGGCCCCGACACCTTCGACTACGTCCTCAACGGCGGCTCCGCGGCGACCGTCGGGGTCACCGTGCCCTGCGCTGCGGCCGGGGCGACGCCGGCTCGCGCGAAGTCAGCGGCGAAGTGCGGGAAGGGCAGCAAGAAGGCCCATGGGAAGTGCCGGAAGAAGAAGCGCAGGCACTGACCCTCGCTGCGACCCAAGTTGCCGGCACGGGCCCGGCGCCGAGTAGCCTCAACTCCAGGGTCCCAGGCCCGAAGGTCCAGCGATGACAGCGGCCACCGCCACGCCCTCCGACCTCCCACCCACATCCGCCGGCGAGGCAGCTCGCCCGATCCGCGTCGCGCTCTACGCGGAGGTGAACATGAACCTGATCGACGGCTCCTCGGTCTGGGTGCAGTCGGTCGGCCTGACGCTCGCGCAGATCCCCGGTGTGCGGGTCACGCTGCTCCTGAAGGCCCCGGAGCAGCGGGACGTCCTGACGGCTCCGATGAAGGCGAACAGCAGCATCGATCTGGTCGAGCCCGACCGCCTCGGCTTCGAGGCGCCACTCGACGCCGAGTCGGGCATCGAGGCTCTGGAGCGCCTGGATGAGGAGCACCACTTCGATCTCGTCCTACTGCGCGGGGCGGGGATCTGCGCCGAGGCAAGCCGCCGTGCTGCCTTCGCCGGACGGCTCTGGTCCTACTACCTCACCCCACACGAGTTCAAGCCGGGACAGGAGGTGGACCAGCTGCGACTGATCGCCTCGGCGTCCGAGCGCGTCCTCTGCCAGACCGAGGCGATCCGCGACCTGGCCGAGGCCGTTCTCCCGGACCAGGCCGACAAATTGATGCTGCTGCCGCCGATGATTCCGGCGGTCCCCAGGGCAACCCGGCGGCCAGCGAACGACACGACCCTCAGGCTCGTCTACGCCGGCAAGTTCGCGCCCGAGTATTACTTCCTTGAGACGATCGAGACCTTCCGGCGTTTTCGCCGCACCCACCCGGACGCGGAGCTCCACCTGGTCGGCGACAAGCTCCACAACCCCCCGGACGACCCGGGATTCAAGCCGGCCGCCGAGGCCGCGCTCGCCGAGACCGAGAACCTGGTCTGGCACGGAGGGGTCAGTCGCAAGCGGGTCGACGAGCTGCTCCGGGAGGCCGACGTCGCCCTCTCGGTACGCCACCCGATGATGGACAAGGAGCTGGCCACCAAGGTGCTCGAGTACGGCGCGGCGGGGTGCGCCGTGATCCTCAACAGGACCCCGCTCTACGAGGATCTCCTCGGCGCGGACTACCCCCTGTTCGCCACGGACCCGCGGCAGATCCTCGCAGCGCTCAAGCAGGTCGCGAAGAATTCCGATCTTCGCCAAGAGGCGGCCGATCGCTGCGCCGCGGCCGCGCGCCGGTACACGTTCAGGCGCGTCGCCGAGCGGCTGGAGCCCGAGATCGTGGCGGAGCTGCGGGGCGCGAATCGCGAACCGGTGAGAGAGATCTAGGCGAACGACATGGCGTCGAGCAAGAAGCCCACCAAACGGACGACCACGCCCCGCAGGCGCGCGGCGAGCGTGGACGCGAGGATCGAGAAGCTGACGGCGGAGAAGGAGGCCAGCGAGGACGAGGCGTTCGCCCTCACCCACCGCGTGGCGACGCTCGAGGGGCGCGAGCGCGACCTGAACGAGCTGATCATCGGGCATCGCGAGCGGATCGCCGCATTGGAGGCGGAGCGCGAGGCGCTCGGCCGCGAGGTCAAGTCCGAGAGGCAGCGCTCCGCCAAGCTCGAGCGCCGAGAGGCCAAGCTCACCGAGCAGCTCGTCAACGCCCGTGAGCTGATCGTCTCCCTCGAGGCGAAGCGCGACGAGCTCCTCGATGAGCAGCGAACTCGATCCGCCGCGGCTGAGCGGGAATCCGCCGCACACGAGCGTGAGCTGGCGGAGGCCCTGAGCCAGGTCGCCGCCCTGGAGGCCAAGCGCGACGAGCTCGCGGAGGAGCTCGCCGGGGAGCGTGAGCGTTCCGCCGAGCTGCGCCACAGGGAGGCCGACCTGGGTGGGCGGATCAGCGTCCATCAGGATCGGATCTCCGCACTCCAAGAGGAGCTGGACGAGCACAGGGAGCGGACCGCCGAGCTCGAGAAGAGAAACGTCGAGCTCTCCTCCGAGCTGAGCGCACGGTCGGAGCGGGTCGCGACGCTCGAGGCCGAGCACGAGGCCCTCGACCGGGATCTCGAGCGTGAGAGGCGGGATGGCGCCGAGCTGCGAGAGCGGGAGCGCACCCTCCAGGAGAGGGCGGTGATCCTGCACGAGCAGGTCGCGCGTCTCGAAGCCCACGAGGACGTGCTGAGGCGTTCCCTGGCCGAGGAGAAGGACAGGCGATTCACTCTGCGGAGCCGGGAGGCGAAGCTCGAGCAGCAGCTCGGCAGCGCGCGGGAGAAGGTCGCCGCGCTCGAGGCGACGCGGGAGGAGCTGCAGGGCGCCTCGAAGGAACGGGAGCGCGAGCTGCGTGCCAGGGTCGAGACGAGCCAGGAGGAGGTCGCGCGACTCGAGGGCGAGCGTGAGGCCGTGCAGCGCGCTCTCGACGAGGAGCTGGGCAAGGCGGCCACCCTCCATGACGAGCGAGCCGCCGAGGCCGAGAGCGCGCAGGAGCGGATCACAACGCTCGAGACGGAGCGCGACGAGCTCCAGCGATCGCTGGAGACCGTCCGGAGCGAGATCACCAGGATCGAGGGCCAGCTGACCGGCCTGGCCGTGGAGCGCGACCGGCTCCAGTCGGAGCGCGAGCGCCTCAAGTCCCGCCTCGAGCAGCTTCAGAGCAGTCGCGCTTACCGGGTGATGAGGCTGAGCTGGCGCTTCCGAGCGGCGATCAAGCGCCCATTCCGGAGATCGGCTCGACCGGCCCTGGACAAGGGCCGGGGAACCGCGGAGGCCGCCCGGCCGCGGGGCGAGCGAACGCCCGCCCTCGGCGCCGGGGAGGCGAAGCCAGGGCCGGCCCAGAAGAGCGGTGTCAAGCCGGCCATGCCCAAACCGCGGATGAGGGCGGCGGCGGCCACGCCCCCGCCCCCGACCCAGGGTCCGGAGTCGCCGGCGGCCGAGCCCGAGCAGGCGCCACCTGCGCCGGCTCCCGAGCCGGCGCAGCCCGCGTCGTCCGTGGACGAGGAGAGGGAGCGATGGCTCGGAAAGCCGCAGTCACCGCCCGCCGACGTCGGTGAGCTCCGCGTGGCGGCGGTGCTCGATGAGATGTCCGCCGCCTGCTTCGCGCCCGACTGCGACCTGCTCAGGTTCGAGTCCGAAGGCTGGCAGGACGCCCTGCGGGCCCACGAGCCCCACCTCCTGCTGGTCGAGTCCACCTGGCAGGGAAACAGCGGCTCCTGGCAGTACCAGGTCGCCTCCTACACCCATCCGGACTACATCGGGCTGCCGAACCTGAAGGCGCTGGTCGCCTGGTGCCGAGAGAGGGACATCCCGACCGTCTTCTGGAACAAGGAGGATCCGGTCCACTTCGAGCGCTTCGCGGAGGCGGCCGCCCTGTTCGACTACGTCTTCACGTCGGACAGCAACTGCATCGAGCGTTACGCGGAACTGGAGCGCGACACCGACGGTCCGATCGATGCGCTGCAGTTCGCCGCACAACCCCGCATCCACAACCCCGTCGGCGCTCCGGCGGCGCGCAGCGGCTCGCCCGTCTTCGCGGGGGCCTACTACCGCGACAGGCACATCAGCCGGCAGGAGAGCCTCGAGATGCTCCTGGACGCCGCAATGCCGTTCGGCCTCGAGATCTACGATCGGCGATTCGGCTCGGAGGATCAGGCATTCGGGTTCCCCGAGCGCTTCAAGGACCGGGTGCAGGGCCGCCTCTCCTACGACGAGATGATCGAGGCGTACAAGAGCCATCGGATCTTCCTCAACGTCAACTCGGTCACCGACTCCCCGACGATGTTCTCGCGGCGGGTGTTTGAGCTCCTCGCCTGCGGCACCGCCGTGGTCAGCACCGAGGGCCTGGGTGTGGAGAGGACGCTCGGCGATCTGGTGCCCGTGGTCACCGCTCCGGAGGAGGCCACGGAGGCTCTGACCAAGCTCGAGGACGAGGGCTACCGGCGGCAGCTCGCGCTGCGGGGCCGGCGGGAGGTGATCGGCCGGCATACCTACAGGCACCGGCTCGCCGAGATCGCGAGCACGCTCGGCTTCAAGGTCGCCGCCTATTCCGGCGAGGAGGTGGCCGCCCTGGCGCTGGTGGACGACGTCGACCAGGCACGTCGCTTCCGCGAGGTGGTCTCGAGCATCTCCGCGCAGAAGACCCCTCCGGTCGAGCTTCTGGTCGGCACCCACACCTCGGTGGCGGGCGACCTCCAGGAACTCTCCGACGGCGGGCGGGGGATTCGGGTCCGGGTCGTGCAACAGGACCCCGACAGCGGCCGGACACAGCGCTATCGCGAGCTGGCCGCACTCGCCTCCTCTCCCTGGCTGGCCATCCTCCATCCGGCCCACACCTACGGCGAGCACCACATCACCGACCTGGTGCTGTCGACGCGGTTCACCGATGCCGACGTGATCGGCAGCGCATCCTTCGAGACGAGCGAGGGTGCCGGCGCCATCGATCGGAGCCTGGAGCACCGCTTCGTCGACTTCGTCCACCCGCACTCCGTCCTGGTGAGACGGGAGCTGGTCGCCAGGCGCGGTTGGCCGGACCAGATTCCCGGCGCCGATGAGGAGCTCCGCAAGTGGTTCCGCGACGGAGTCCGCCTCTACTCCGGCGACGCAGGCAGCTTCCATGCGGCCGCAGCGGTGGGATTGCCCAGCCGTACTGCCCAAGCCACCGCCGAGCAGGGCCCGGAGCGGTAGGACCATGGCCTCGGCGGACCCCGAGGTCCGGCACTCATCCGGCGTCGTCGGCGGGGGGCCTGTGAAGGTCGCCCTCTACGGCGAGGTCAACATGAACCTGATCGACGGCTCGTCCGTCTGGGTGCAGTCCATGGCGCAGATGCTGACCTCCCTGCCGTGGGTGGAGGTGACGCTGCTGCTCCGGTACCCCGAGGAACGGCACGTCCTGACCGCACCCCTTCGCTCCCACCCCCGCATCGAGCTGGTCGATCCGGGGCGTGCGCAACTGAGCCCCGTGAACGCGATGGACGATCTCGAGCGCATCGACGCCGAGCGCCATTTCGACATCGTCCTTCTCCGGGGGGAGCGGGTGACCGCGGAGGCCTCCCGGCGCGACGCGTTCCACGGCCGGCTCTGGGTCTATCACCTGTCCGAGTCGCGCCCGGGGAGCGAGGCCGATCACCTCCGGCAGATCGCCAAGGTGTCTGAGCGGATTCTCTGCCAGACCGAGCCCATCCGAGCCCTGGCGGAGGCTGCTGCGCCGGAGCACGCCGGGAAGATGACGCTGCTGCCCCCGATGATCCCCTCCCCCGCTCCCTCGGACCCGGTGCCGAGGGCGGAGAGGGAGGGGCCGCTGAAGCTGTTCTACGCCGGCAAGTTCGCGCCCGAGTACCACTTCATGGAGATGGTGGAGACGTTCAAGCGGCTGCGCAGGCGCCATCCCGAGGCCGAGCTTCACCTCGTCGGCGACAAGGTCCACAATCCCGCTCACGATCCGAGCTTCAAGCCCGCGGCCGAGGCGGCGCTGGTCGAGACCGAGAACCTGGTCTGGCACGGGGGCGTCAGCCGCGAGAGGGTCGCCGAGCTGCTCCGCGAGGCCGATGTCGCCATGTCGGTGCGGCACCCGATGATGTCTCGCAGCAAGGAGATGTCAACCAAGGTGCTCGAGTACGGGGCGGCGGGCTGCGCCGTGGTGCTGAACCGAACCCCGCTCTACGAGCAGCTGCTGGGGGCGGACTACCCCCTGTTCGCGAGCGGGCCCGATGGCACGCTCGCCGCGCTGTCACTGGTTCAGGAGGACCCCGCAACGCGCGAGGAAGCGGCGGCGCGCTGCAGGCTGGCCGCCGCCGCATTCACGTTCGAGCGGGTCGCCGCGGATCTGGAGCCGTTCCTCGGCAACCGCGCGGTGACAGTCCCGAGCTCCGGCGGGAAGGGCCGGCCGCGAATGTTGATCGCCGGCCACGACTTCAAGTTCCTCTCGGGGATCCCCGACCGGGCTCGCGCCCTGGGGGCGGAGATCCGCGAGGACCACTGGTCCTCACTCGACCGCCACTCCCCCGAGGCCAGCGAGGAGCTGCTCCAGTGGGCGGATGTCGTCCTCTGCGAGTGGTGCCTCGGGAACGCCGTCTGGTACAGCCAGCGCGTCGGGACGGAGCAGCGGCTGGTGATCCGCTTCCACCGGGTAGAGCGCACCACCGATTTTCCGGCCTCGGTCGACATCGACAGGGTCGATTGCGTGGTCTTCGTCGGACCCCACCTGCGGGACGAGGCCATGGAGCGGTACTCCTGGCCGGAGGAGAAGCTGCGTCTGGTGCCCAACGCGGTGGACCTGCGCGCCCTGCGCCGCCAGAAGCTCCCTGGGAGTGAGTTCAACCTCGGGATGGTCGGATACGTCCCGGCGATCAAGCGCCTCGACCGGGCCCTCGACATCCTCGAATTGCTGCGGGCGCGTGAGCCACGGTTCCGCCTGATCGTCAAGGGAAAGCCTCCCTGGGCCTTCCCCTGGATGCGCCAGCGCGAGGAGGAGAGGCGGATGTACCAGGAGGCATATCGACGGATCGATTCGGCGCCCCTGCTGCGGGACGCCGTCACCTTCGAGGAATTCAGCCCCAACGTGCCCGCGTTCCTGCGCAAGGTGGGAATCATCGTCTCGACCAGCGACTACGAGGGACACCAGGTCGCGCTCGCGGAGGGGATGGCATCCGGTTGCCTGCCGATGGTGATCGATCGCCCCGGCGCCCGGGAGCAGTACGGGGATCGATGGGTCCATGCTTCCCCCGAGGAGGCGGCGGAGTCCATCCTCGGGCTGGTCGACGATGGGGAGCTCGAGGCCGAGCAGCGCCGCGCCGCGCAGTTCGCCGAGCGCTGGAGCCTCGAGGAGATCATGCCGCAGTGGGATGAGGTGCTGGGGCTCACGGGCCCGCCTCCCGAGCGGTCCTCGGGCGAAGTTGCATCGATCGCCTCGTAGCGGGCGCCGTTTCCGCCTGCGGCGGTGGGCCTGCTGCACCGCGGTCCTGCTCGCCATGGCCGCATCGTCAGGCTGCGGCGGCAGCTTCAACGAGAACGTCACGGCCGGACTCGAGAGGCCACCCGGTGGCCAGGGCGTCGAGAAGCTGATCTGGGGGCCGACCACGCTCCCGGACGGCCGCTCGGCCTTTCACACGTATTCGGAGCTTGGTGTGGACACCTTCCAGATGCAGCTCCGCTGGTCACAGGTGGCCCCCACCCGCCCGGCCTCGGCGGAGGATCCCGCGGACCCGGCCTACCGGTGGCCCGCAGACCTCGACTACGCGATCGCCGAGGCGAGAAGGTACGGAATCCAGGTCGCCGTTCTCGTCACCACCAGCCCACACTGGGCGAACGGGGACCGAAAGCGGATCTGGGCGCCGCAGCGGGATTCGGACTACGCCCAGTTCCTGATGGCCGCCTCACGCCGCTACCCCAGCGTGCGGCGCTGGATGATCTGGGGCGAGCCGAACCGGCGCGACCGCTTCCTGCCCAACCTGCCCGACAACCCGGTCGGCCCGCGACGCTACGCGACGCTGCTCGATGCGGCGTACGGCGCACTGAAGGAGGTCTCCCCCGACAACATCGTGATCGGGGGGATGCCCTTCACGGGTGGCGACGTCAAGCCGGAGCAGTTCATCAACTGGATGAAACTGCCGTCCGGACAGCCCCCGAGGCTCGATTGGTTCGGGGCGAATCCGTATCCGTTTCGCTTTCCCGACCTTCGGAATCGCCCGTATCCCGGAGGATGGCGGGACCTGAGCGACCTCGACACCCTCGCGAAACAGGTCGACGACGTCTACCGGTCCCGGGGGATCGCTCCGCGCCTCTGGCTCTCCGAGTTCACGGTCCAGTCGGACCACACCTCGACCATCTTCAAGGCGTCGGTCAGCCGCGCGGCCCAGGCGCGGTGGCTGCGGGCCGGATATGCGGTCGCCGCAGCGGTCCCGCAGGTCGTTGGGCTCGGCTGGTTCACGCTTCTCGACCAGCCGGGCGGCGCCGACAGCGCCCACTGGGGGCTGCTGACCGCCGACGGGCACCCCAAGCCGGCCTTTCGCGCCTACGCGGAGGTGACGGGAGCGCGCTAGCGCCGGCGCTCATCCGGGAACGGAGGTCCGGTAGCGCACCTCGGTGAAGGTGGCCCCCGCGAAGGTCCGCTCTCCGGTCGCCCCGTCGACCGCCCATCCGTTCTCCTCGAAGAACCCGCGCGAGCGGTTCCACTGCGCCGTCCACAGGATGGCCTCGCGATAGCCGCGCTCTCGCAGCTCGGCCATCGAGGCCGTCAGCACGGCCCTCCCCAGTCCCCGCCGCCAGGCCCGCGGCTCCGTGCACAGCCGATCTAGCAGGGCGACCGTTTGGGGATCGGTGTCCGGATCCGAGCTCGGGCAGAGCACCGCGAGAGCCGCGGCCTCCCCGCGATGCTCCGCGACCAGGCAGACGAACTCCGGGTCGGAGATCCAGCCCTCCCACTGCTCGGGATGCGAGGTGACGACCGCCAGCCCGGCGGGCGGCAGGTGGCCCGCCCAGGCGGCGCGCCCGGAGGCGAGGTGGATCTCGCTGAGCCGGATCCCCTCTCCCGGGCGGGCATGCCTGATCTCCGAGGCCACGGCGGGGAACCTAACGGCCCGTCGTGGTTAGCATCCGCCCCCGAATGCGCGTTCTCGTCACGGGAGCAACCGGTCTGATCGGCTCGGCCCTATGCGACGCCCTGCTGGCGCGGGGCGACGAGGTCGTGGGCCTCACCCGCGACCCGAAGAGAGCGAGGCCGAAGAACCCGACCGTTCACTGGCACCCCTGGCAGGCGACCATCGAGCGTCCGCCGGCCGAGGCGCTCGATGGCGTGGACGCGGTCGTCAACCTGATCGGTGAGGAGATCAACCAGCGCCTCACCGACCAGGCGAAGGTGCGAATCCGCGAGAGCCGCCTGGTCGGCACGCGCAACCTGCTCCAGGGGATCGAGTCCGCTGCCACCAAGCCCAGGGTGTTCATCGGCCAGTCGGCGATCGGCTACTACGGTGACCGCGGCGCCAAGATCCTCGACGAGGAGTCACAGCCGGGAGACGGCTTCGCCGCGGAGGTCCCGATCGACTGGGAGGCCGCCGAGCGCGAGGCGGAGCGAACCGTCCCGCGCGTCGTCATCTTCCGCACCGGCCTGGTGCTGACGAAGCACGGCGGGCTGCTCAAGCAGCTGCTCCTGCCGTTCAAGCTCGGGGTCGGCGGGCCGATCGCCGGCGGCGATCAGTACATGTCGTGGATCCACATCGACGACGAGATCGGCTTGCTGCTCTGGGCGCTCGACAACGACGACGTCAACGGCATCGTCAACGCGACCGCGCCCAACCCGGTGACCAACCGCGAGCTCTCCAAGGCGCTGGGGCGCGCGCTTCACCGACCCGCCTTCGCGCCGGTCCCGAAGTTCGCCGTCGCCGCCCTGCGCGGGCGCGAGCTGGCCGACGTGGTCGCGGGCAGCGCGCGCGTGCTGCCGCGCCGCGCCCTGGACATGGGCTACGAGTTCCGGCATCCGGATCTGGACGAGGCCCTGCGCAGCGCACTGCGATAGGAGATGATTGACGCGTGAAGCTCGAGGGCGTCCACCACATCACCGCCATCACGGGCGACGCGCAGAAGAACGTCGACTTCTACGCGGGAGTCATGGGCCTCCGGCTGGTCAAGAAGACGGTCAACCAGGACGATCCGACCGTCTACCACCTCTTCTTCGCCGACGAGAATGGCGACGCCGGATCCGACCTGACCTTCTTCGAGTACCCCGGCGCTCCGGCGGGCCGCGCCGGCGACGGGATGATCCACACCGTCGCCTGGCGAATCGCCTCGCCCGAGGCACTGGACTTCTGGGCGGAGCGCCTCGGCGGCGACGGAATCGAGACGCAGCGCGACGGCGACACCCTTCGCTTCGCCGACCCCGAGGGCCTCGGTCATGAGCTTCGCGTCAGCAGCGTCGACGACGAGCCCCTGATCGCGGACCATCCCGAGGTTCCCAAGGAGGTCGCGCTGCAGGGCTTCGACGGCGCCCGCGCCTCCTCGAGCAACCCCGAGGCGAGCGGGGATCTCCTCGAGGAGGCCCTCGGCTTCCAGCCGCGCGAGGACGGCTGGGAGGTCCGCGGCGACACGCGGGGCGGCCTCTACGGCTTCGACCCGGCCCCCGCCGAGCGTGGCCTGCAGGGCGCGGGCAGCGTCCACCACATCGCCTGGGCCTCCCGGCTGGACGATCACGAGGCCTGGCGCGATCGCGTCATCGCGAAGGGCGCGCGGCCGACTCCGGTGATCGACCGCTTCTACTTCCGCTCGATCTACTTCCGCGAGCCGAGCGGCGTCCTCTTCGAGATCGCCACGCTGGGTCCCGGTTTCACGGTCGACGAGCCGCTCGAGTCGCTCGGCGAGAAGCTCTCGCTGCCGCCGGACTACGAGCACCTCCGGGAGCAGGTCGAGCCGGTGCTGCGGCCGATCAACAACCCGCGTGTCCCCGCCTGAGCGACCGCCGGGCGATCGCCCGGGGCAGGTGGTCGAGATGGTCCACCTGGTTCGCGAGCCGGCGGGCGAGCCCGAGGGCGCACTGATCCTCCTCCACGGCCGGGCGGTCGACGAGCGCGACCTCTATCCGATGCTCGACGAACTCGACCCGGATCGCCGGCTCATCGGGATGACGCCCGGCGCACAACTGACGAACGTCCCGCCCGGCGGGCGCCACTGGTACGTGATCAGGGAGGTCGGGCACCCGGACGAGCAGACCTTCATCGACTCGCTCACAATGCTCTGCCGCTTCCTCGACGACGAGCTTCGCCACCGGGGCATCCCTTGGGAGAGAACCGTGATCGGCGGCTTCAGCCAGGGCGCCGCGGTGGCGTGCGCGGCCGCCCTCGGCATGGGCCGCCCGAAGGCCGCCGGCCTGCTGATGATGAGCGGCTTCTTCCCCATGGTGCGCGGCTGGAAGATGGACCCGTCCGCAAAGCGCGGGATGCCCGCCTACTTGACCCACGGCGCCTACGACCCCGTCATCCCTGTCGGCTTCGGTCGCAAGGCCCGGGACCTCCTCGAGGAGGGCGGTCTCGCCGTCACCTACCGCGAGCCCCGGATCCAGCACTCGGTCGATCCCGCGCTGATCCCGGAGATGCGCGACTGGGTCCGCTCGGTGATCACCGGGGAGCCGGTGGTCGAGGGCCCGCCCTCGGCGCGCTAGCGCGGCGGACAGGGAGCGTTCAGCGGCACCCGCGACGAACCCTGTACCCGGTAGCGCTGAATCATGCACTCGGTCGTGTCGCCCTCCCCGGTGATCGCATAGCTGCCGAGGGGGGTGCCGTCCCTGTGCGCGCCGAACGCGCCGTTGCGAACGCTGTCGCGGAACGAGGAGGCATCGGTCCCGGCGCCGCGGATCGCCTGCAGCACCAGCTCCATCGCCTCGTAGCCGTAGGCGGCGTACGGGCCGGGAGCGCGGTGGAACCGGCGCTGGAACTGGCCGACGAACCCCTGTCCCGGTAGCCGGCTCGGGTCGAGCTCGGCGCTCACGGCGTAGGTGCCGGGAGCCTTGCCGAAGACGTCAAGGCGCTGTGATCCGGGCTCGTACACCGCCCGGTTGCCGGTGTTCGCCGCCACTGCGACCTGGCTCGGCGGCTTCCCTGCCGGAACCTGGATCCCATGCTCGGCGGCCGCGGACTTGAACTCGGAGGCGGCCAGGTTCTCGAAGGGCGAGCCGTCCGAGGTGACCGCGGCCCGGGCGATCCCCAGCTCCGACGCCCACGCCGCGGCGGCGTCTACGACCACGTCGTCCGCCGGGACGGTGCGCGCGAAGTTGACCGAGCCCGAGGGCCGATAGCGGTCGGGGGTGTCCGGGTAGCCGACGGCCGCCCGGGTGAGATCGACCGCGCCGGCGCCGGGCGACACCTGGAGCATTCCCGCGTCGTTCGTGATCGGGACGGAGGCCCGGGTCGGCTCGGAGTCGAGCTCGCCGATGTAGGCGGCGGCGGACGAATCCTGGATCGCCTGACGCGCGTTCGCCCCAACCGCCACGGGGTCCCAGGCCTTCCCCCTCGCGTCGTCGAGGTACCTCGCCTGAACCCGGATGCTGCCCGCGGTGCCCTGCGCATGCTCCAGCGCCAGCCGCGCACCGTCGGCCGCGTCGCGCCCGTCAGCGCCGCGCGGGCCCGTCAGCGGCAGGCTGACGTAGACGGCCGCGGGCGCCTCGATCTTGGCGCTGCCGCCGATCGCACAACCCGCAAGAGCAACGGTGAGCAGCGCCGCGCCGAACGCCAGGCGGGTCATCGTCCCACTAGCCGAAGAAGACCTCGGCCTCGCGGTAGAGCGACTCCGGGACGGTCTTGAGCTCGGCGGTCGCCTCGCCGAGATCGACCAGCTCGATGTCCGTGCTGCGCAGCGCCGTCATCTTCCCCCACCGGCCCTCGTTGGCCGCGTCGATGGCGTGAAGGCCGAAGCGGGTCGCGAGCACCCGGTCGAAGGCGGTCGGGGTGCCGCCCCGCTGCACGTGGCCGAGGACGGTCGCGCGGGCCTCATGGCCGGTCCGCTCCTCGATCTCAGCCTCCAGCCAGTGCGCTATGCCGCCCAGCCGGACATGGCCGAAGGCGTCCTTCGGCGCGTCCTCAGCGTCGGGGATGCCGCCCTTCGGCAGGGCTCCCTCGGCGACCACCACTATCGGCGAGTATTGGCTCTCGAAGCGCTTGACGATGTAGTCGCAGACCCGGTCGAGGTCGAACTCGATCTCCGGGATCAGGATCACGTTGGCGCCCCCGGAGAGCCCGGCATGAAAGGCGATCCAGCCGGCGTGACGCCCCATCACCTCGCAGATCAGGGTGCGCTTGTGGCTCTCGGCGGTCGTGTGGAGCCGGTCGATGGCCGCCATGGCGATGTTGACCGCGGTGTCGAATCCGAACGTGTAGTCGGTGGCGGAGAGGTCGTTGTCGATCGTCTTGGGGACACCGACGACCTTCACCCCCTGCTCGAAGAGCCTGGCCGCCGCGCCCAGCGTGTCCTCACCGCCGATCGCGATCAGGCCGTCCACCGCGTCCGCCTGGAGATTCTCCGCCAGCCGCTCGGGCCCGCCGTCCTCCTTGAACGGGTTGGTCCGCGAGGAACCCAGGATCGTCCCCCCGCGCGGCAGGAGCCCGCGCACCTCGGGAATGCCGAGCGGGGAGCTGAGGCGCTCCAGCGGCCCGGCCCAGCCGTTGCGATAGCCGACGAACTCGTGCCCGTATTCGGCGACCCCCTTGCGGACGATGGCGCGGATCACGGCGTTCAACCCGGGACAGTCACCTCCGCCTGTCAGGACGCCGATCCGCATGGGCCGCAATCTACCTGTGCTGGTGACGTGACCCGGCTGGCTCACCAAGCTTGAGCGCCGGGGGCTCGTGCAGCGGAGGCCCGCCGCTCGCGCGGGCTGATTTCGGCGCTACGGCCGGGTCAGCCAGTCGATCAGCGGCTGGGCGTACCTGAGGAAGGCGCCGGTGAAGACGCCACCCAGGAAGAGGATCGCGTCGATCGGGCCGGGGACGCCGAGCGCGTAGGCGATGACCATCACGCACGCGCCCAGGACCGTGAAGAGGATCACCTGCACGGGCGGAACCCTACCTGGCGAGGGCGGCGCGAGTCTCGGTGAGGAACCCGGTCACGGCGTCCACAGCGGCATCGCGGTCCGCCGCGTCCGCCACGGCGCGGACCAGCCGCGTCCCGATGATCACCCCGTCGGCGATCCGGCCGACGGTGGCCGCGTGCTCGGGCGTGGAGATCCCGAAGCCCACCGCAACGGGCACGCTCGCCTCGGCCTTGGCCGCCGTGACCAGGTCGGTCAGCTCGGCGGGGAGCTCTTCGCGCTCGCCGGTCACGCCGACGGTCGAGACCACGTAGACGAAGCCGCGCGCGCCCGCGCAGATCTCCGAGCGGCGCGGGGGCGGCGTGGTCGGGGCGACGAGGGGTATCAGTGCGAGACGCCTCTTCCCCAGCGCCTCGCCGATCGAGCCCTGCTCCTCGAGCGGCAGGTCGGGGACGATCACGCCGGCGGCGCCCGCGTCGGCGGCCAGCGAGCCGAACTCCTCGACGCCACGCGCCAGGACCATGTTCGCGTAGACCATCAGCGCGACCGGGACGCGATCCCCCACGGCGGCGCAGGTCTCCAGCACGGTTTCGAGGGTCGCCCCGGCCGAGAGGGCCGCGGTGTCCGCCGCGTGGATGGTCGGACCGTCGGCGAGAGGATCCGAGAAGGGCACGCCCAACTCGACCAGGTCCGCCCCGGCATCGGCGTAGGCAGTCGCAACCGCGGTGGCGGTCCCCTGATCCGGGAAGCCACCCATCAGGTACGGCATCAGAGCCGCCCTCCCGTCCGCGGCGGCAGCAGCGAAGGCCCTCTCGATCGAGGTGGCGGTGGCTTCAGTCATCGAGTTCCGCAAGCTTCGCGGTCACTTCGTCCATGTCCTTGTCGCCGCGGCCGCTCAGGGTGAGCACGTCGTAGCCGTCGCCTCCGCCGGCCGCTCCCGGACGCGAAGCGGAGGAGGCGGCTTCATGTTGGTCAAGGAGCCAGGCGATGGCATGCGAGGGCTCGAGGGCGGGGATGATCCCCTCCAGCCGGGCGAGCTCTCGGAAGGCCCTCAGCGCATCGGCGTCGGTGACCGCCTCGTAGCGGGCGCGCCCGGAGTCGCGCAGATGGGCGTGCTCCGGCCCGACCCCCGGGTAGTCGAGGCCGGCCGAGACGGAGTGCGCCTCGAGGATCTGCCCCTCCTCGTCCGCGAGGACGGAGGAGAGAGCACCGTGCAGGATGCCGGTCCTGCCGGCGACCAGGGAGGCGCCGTGATGGCCGCTGTCCAGGCCCTCCCCCGCCGCCTCGACGCCGACCAGCTCGACCGGGTCGTCCAGGAACGCGTAGAAGCTTCCGATCGAGTTGGAGCCGCCGCCGACGCACGCGATCACCCGCTGGGGCAGAGCACCCTCCAGCTCGAGCGCCTGCGCGCGGGCCTCGTCACCGATCACCCGCTGCAGGTCTCGGACGAGCGCGGGGTACGGAGCGGGCCCGACCGCCGAGCCGATCACGTAATGGGTGTCCTCGACCGACGCGACCCAGTCGCGGATCGCCGCGCTGACCGCCTCCTTCAGCGTCCGGGCGCCCGCCTCCACCGGGATCACCTCGGTGCCGAGTAGCTTCATCCGCTCGACGTTGGGAGCCTGGCGCCGGATGTCCTCGCTCCCCATGTAGACGGCGCAGTCGAGGCCGAAGAGGGCGCAGGCCGTCGCGGTCGCTACGCCGTGCTGGCCGGCGCCCGTCTCGGCGATCACGCGCGTCTTCCCCATCCGCTTCGCGAGCAGCGCCTGGCCGACGGCGTTGTTGATCTTGTGGGCCCCGGTGTGAGCAAGGTCCTCCCGCTTCAGGTAGACGCGGCGGCCGACGCGCTCGGACAGCCGCTCCGCCAGATAGAGGGGGGTCGGCCGGCCGACGAAGTCGCGAAGGAGAACGTCCAGCTCGGACTGGAAGCCCTCGTCCCCGCGTGCCGCAGCCCAGGCCGCGCTGAGCTCGTCGAGCGCTGCGATCAGGGTCTCAGGGACAAACCGGCCGCCGTAGGGGCCGAAGCGCTCCTCGACTGCGAGCATCAACCGGCCACCTCCTCGGCTTCGCTTCCGGGGGTGCCGGGCGAGGGCGCCGTTGCCCCGGCAACCTCGGGCGTCGCAGCTTCCAGGAAGGCCTCAACCTTCGCGTGGTCCTTGCGGCCGGGCTCTGCCTCGACCCCGCTGACGACGTCAACCCCGAAGGGCTTCACGAGCTCGATCGCGTCCGCGACGTTCTCGGGGGTCAGGCCCCCGGCAAGGATCATCGGGACCTCCGAGCGGCGCTTCGCCACCAGGTCCCAGTCGAAGCTCTTGCCGGTGCCGCCGTGGATGCCGTGCCAGTAGGCGTCGAAGAGGTGCAGGTCCGTGCGGAACGCCTCGGCCGCCCTGACATCGGCGGGGCTCGAGACGCGCATCGCCTTGATCACCTTGGCGCCGGTCCGCCGCTTCGCCTCGCGGCAGAACGAGGGCCCCTCCTCTCCGTGGAACTGAAGCAGGGTGAGGTTTTCCCGCTCGGCAGCGTCGATCACCTCGTCCAGCGGCGAGTTGACGAAGACGCCGGCGATCTCGCAGCGGCGCTTGAGCGCCGCCCCGATCTCCTCGGCAACATCGGGCTGGACGTAGCGCGGGCTGTCGGGGTGATGGATCATCCCGATCGCCCAGGCGCCGTGGCTCGCCGCGTGCTCGGCGTCGGCGAGATTCGTGATTCCGCAGACCTTGACCTTGACCATGATTGAAGGGTTGCCCCTCGGCTTTGCCTCGGGGCACCGCATAGAGGGTAGGCATGTTCCCCTCGTGAAACGGGTTGCGCCGTTCGCGCGCCCTCGCGCAATGCGAGCCACGATGCCGAGGCGTAGGCTGCGGGAGCGATGACCGCGGTGGAGCGCAGCTGTCGCCGTCTGGCCCTCCGGGCGCTGGCGGGAGTGCGTGGCGGGCGGCTCGAGCTGATCGAGCCTGACGGGAGGCGACTCGGCTTCGGCGATCCAACCGCCGACCTGGCCGCGACGGCCGAGGTGCACTCCCCCAGCTTCTACCGCGCGATGCTCGGCGGCAGCGTGGGCCTCGGCGAGGCTTATCGCGACCGAGTGTGGGACTGCGACGACCTGGTCTCGGTGGCCCGAATCGCCCTTCGGAGCATCAGGCCGCTGGACCGGCTGCGCCGGCGCCTTCATCCCGTCCTCTCCCCCGTGCAGCGGACCATCTGGCGCGTCCCCCGAAACAGCAAACGGGCCTCCCGTCGCCACATCTCCGCGCACTACGACCTCGGCAACGACCTGTTCGCCCTCTACCTGGACGAGTCGATGATGTACTCGGCGGCGGTCTTCCCGGACCCGCAGGCGAGCCTCGCCGAGGCGCAGGTGAACCGGCTCGAGCGGATCTGCCAGGCGCTTGAGCTGGGGCCCGACGACCACCTGCTCGAGATCGGCAGCGGTTGGGGGGCGATGGCCGCCTACGCCGCCGGCAACTACGGGTGCCGAGTCACGACGACGACGATCTCCACGGAGCAGCGGGAGGGCGCCCTCCGCCGTATCCGTGACGCCGGCGTGGAGGACCGCGTCACGGTGTTGCTCGACGACTACCGGGACCTCCGCGGCCGCTACTCGAAGCTGGTCTCCCTGGAGATGATCGAGGCCGTCGGCTGGCAGTACTTCGACGAGTTCTTCCGGCGCTGCTCCGCGCTGCTGGAGCCGGACGGCCTCTTCTTCCTGCAGGCGATCGTGATCGATGACCGCCTCTACGAGCAGGAGAAGGCGAGCCAGAGCTTCTCCAACAAGCTGATCTTCCCCGGCGGGTGCCTGCCGTCGGTCGAGATGATCCAGCGCTCCGTCGCGCAAGAGACGGACATGAGCACGATCTGGCTCGAGGACATCGGCGCCCACTACGCCCGGACGCTCGAGCTCTGGCGGGAGCGCTTTGCCGCCAACTCCGACCTCGCCGCGGAGCTCGGCTACGACGAGCCCTTCCGCCGGCTGTGGACGCTGTGGCTGGCGATGAGCGAGGCCGGCTTCCGCGAGCGCCGCCTGCGCGACGTGCAGGTGCTCTTCGCCAAACCGGGATGGTCGAATAGGGTCATGGAGGACCAATGGCCGAGGGCGACGGCAAGACTGTTCTGGTAACCGGGGGTTCCGGCTACCTCGCCGGCTGGTGCAGCATCGGCCTGATCGAGCGCGGCTACCGGGTGCGCGCCACGGTCCGCAACCCGTCGAAGGAGCGCGACGTCCACGAGGCTGTGGCCTCCCAAGTGGACCCGACCCACCACCTGACCGTCCATCAGGCCGACCTGATGAGCGACGACCACTGGGACAACGTGATCGAGGGATGCGACTACGTCCTCCACGTCGCGTCCCCGTTCCCGCCGAAGCAGCCGAAGGACCCGGACGAGCTGATCGTGCCGGCGCGCGAGGGCACCCTCCGCGTGCTGCGAACTGCGCTCGACCACGACGTCAAGCGCGTCGTGATCACCTCCTCGATCGCCGCCGTCAGGCTGGCCAAGGGCACCCAGAAGAAGGTCCTCACGGAGGAGGACTGGACCGATCCCGACGAGGATGGCCTCACGCCCTACGTGCGGTCGAAGACGATCGCGGAGCAGGCGGCATGGAGCCTGGCGAGGGAACGGGGCGCCGAGGACCGGGTTGCTGTGGTCAACCCGGGCGCGATCATCGGGCCCGTCCTGAACGACGATCTCTCCTACTCGCTCCAGTCGATCGAGCGGCTGCTCAACGGGATGCCCGGCGTGCCGCGGCTCGGTTTCAGCTTCGTCGACGTTCGCGACGTCGCGGACCTCGAGATCCGGGCGATGACCTCGCCGGAGGCGGGCGGCCAGCGCTTCATCGCCGTCACGAAGTTCCTCTGGTTCGAGGACACGGCCAAGATCCTCCGCGATCGCCTCGGTGAGTCGGCGTCGAAGGTGCCGACGCGGACGATCCCGAACTTCGTCGTCCGCGGCATGGCGCTGTTCGACGGTGGCATCCGCTCGGTCGTCGGGGGTCTCGGCAAGCGAACCGAGCTCTCCTCAGAGAAGGCGAAGACGACGCTCGGCTGGTCGCCGCGGCCGATCGAGGACACCATCGCCGAGACCGGCGAGAGCCTCATCCGGCACGGCGTGGTCGACTCTCCTGTCGCGGCCTAAGTCGACGGCTTCGCCATCAGATCGCGGTCACAAGCGGCCGCCCCGCATGAGTCGCTACGGGCTTCGCCCTCCGCTCCGGATGTGGAGCGGCCTGGTGACCGCTACGGCAGCGAGCTCGAGTTCGAGTCCTGAGGGGCCTGGGACGGGCGGTCGCCGAGCTTCACGGTCACGTCCTTCTGCTGGCCGCCGCTCAAGATCGTCAGGGTGATCTCGTCGCCGGGCTTGTTCCCGTTCACCGCGGAGATCAGGCCGTCCATACCGGTGATGGTCTTGCCGTCGATCTTCGTGATGATGTCGCCGCCCACCGGGAAGGTCTGGCCGGCGATGGTCGCCTGGCCGGTCGCGCCCTTGATTCCGGCGTCCGCCGCGGGCCCGCCGCTGAGGACGCGCTCGACCAGGACGCCCTGGGTGACGGGAAGGTTGAGGGCATGAGCGATCTGCGGGTCGATGTCGCCACCGCTGATGCCGAGGTAGGGCTGGTGGACCTGGCCGCCGTTCTCCAGCTGCGAGACGACGTCGGCCGCGGTCTTGATCGGGACGGCGAAGCCGACGCCCTCGCTGCCGCCGCTCTGGCTCTCGATCTGGGAGTTGATCCCGATCACCTGGCCGGCGCCGTTGATCAGCGGGCCGCCGGAGTTGCCGGGGTTGATGGCGGCGTCGGTCTGGATGACGTCGCTGATGGAGAAGCCGTTCGGAGCCTGGATCTGGCGCTGGAGCGCCGAGACGATGCCGCTGGTCACGGTCCGGTCGAGCGCGAACGGGTTGCCGATCGCGACCACCGGGTCGCCGACCTGGACCTTGGAGGAGTCGCCGAGCGGCAGCGGGTTGGCACCCTCGGTGTTGGCGACCTTGAGCAGGGCAACGTCGCTCGAGGGATCGGTGCCCACGACCTGGGCGCTCTGCTCGGCGCCGCTGCCGAGCTGGACCGTGACGCTCTTCGCCCCCTCGACGACGTGGGCGTTGGTGAGGATGTGGCCGTCATGGTCGATCAGGAAGCCCGAGCCGGTCGCTTCGCTCTGCTGCCGCTGCGGAAAGCCGAAGACCGATTGGGTCTTCTGCACGATCTGCGAGCGCACGAAGGCGACTCCGCTCGCATCCCGCTGGTAGATGTCGTGCACCGTCAGTCCCTGGTTCGAGTTGCTGGCGGGACGGGCGAGCGCCGCCGGCGCGATGATCGGAGCGGACGAGTCGTTCTTGCTGGTGTCGACGACGCCGGCCTGGATCAGGATCAGGCCGACGATCAGCACGACGAGGCCGCCGCCGACGGCGGACCCGAAGCTGGTCGAGAAGAAGTTCCTCAGCGACTTCACGCGGGCCAGTGTCGGCCCCGCCGCTTAACCCCTTCTAAGCCCCCTCTTCCGGTTCATTAAGAGATTCGCCGGCCTAGAGGAAGTGCTCGCGCGTCGACTCCTCGTCGGCGGTGAGCTCACGCACTTTTTCAGCGGGATCTTCGGCACGCATCAGTGCCTCCCCGATTAAGACAGCGTCCACCCCCACCCTCTCGAGCTCCTCGAGCGTCGCGCGATCGGCGATCCCGCTCTCGGAGACCACCGTCATCCCGGCCGGCACGTCGGTGATCAGCTCGAATGTGGTCTGCAAGTCCACGGTGAAGTCATCGAGGCTGCGGTTGTTGATGCCGAGCACCTCGGCATCCACCGTGAGAGCGGTCTCGAGCTCCTTCTCGTGGT
Source organism: uncultured Solirubrobacterales bacterium (assembly GCA_963821705.1). Lineage (GTDB taxonomy): Bacteria > Actinomycetota > Thermoleophilia > Solirubrobacterales > 70-9 > DASUPK01. The sequence goes on from CAWGEV010000007.1 coordinate 225,495, forward strand.
GGACCTCCACGATCACGTCGAGGTCGAGGCCGCGAGCCTCCTCGTACAGGGTCGCCAGGTCCTCCTGCCGCAGGGCGGCGACGATCAGCAGGACGGCGTCGGCCCCCGCCGCGGCCGCCTCGTACAGCTGGTACGGCACGACGATGAAGTCCTTCTGCAGCACCGGGAGAGCGCAGGCCTCCCGCCCCGCCCTCAGGTCGTCGAGGGAGCCGCCGAAGTGCCCCTCGTCCGTGAGCACGGAGAGCGCGGCGGCGCCTCCCTCCTCATACGCCCGGGCGATCTCCGCCGGGGTCGCGCCGCCCCGGATCTCACCGGCGCTGGGTGAGCGGCGCTTGAACTCGGCGATCAGCGAGAGCCCCGGCCGGACCAGCGCCTCCCCGAAGGGGCGCTGCTCGGGGCGGTTCGCCAGGCGCTTCTCGAGCTCCTCCAGCGGGACCTCGGCGCGGCGCCGCTCCGCACCCGCCCGCGCGGACTCGACCAGCTCTTCGATCATTCCCATCTCGTCGGGTGGACCTTAGCTAGCGCGGGCCAGCTCGCGGGACCGGGAGACGAGCTTCTCGAGGACGTCGCGCGCCGCGCCGGAGTCCACCGCGCCGCGCGCCTCGCCGACCCCGTCGGCGAGGCTGACGGCTCCGCCGCCGACGTAGATCGCGGCGCCGGCGTTCAGCAGGGCCACGTCGCGCTTCGGCCCGGCATCGCCGGCGAGGATCGACCGCGTGACGGAGGCGTTGTGCTCGGGGTCCCCTCCGGCGATCTCGTCGAGCGGCGCCGGCTTCAGGTCGAAGTCGTCCGCCTCGACGAACCATTCGTCGGTCCGGCCGTCCGCGACCTCTACCACGCGGGTCCTGTCGGCGATGCTGAGCTCGTCCAGGCCGTCGTCGGCGGAGACCACCATCGCGTGATCGCAGCCGAGGCTGAGCAGGGCCTCCGCGATCGTCTCCTGGAAGGTCCTGTCCGAGACGCCGAGCAGCTGGCGCCTGGCTCCGGCGGGATTGGTGAGCGGGCCGAGCAGGTTGAAGATGGTCCGCACGGCCAACTCCTTCCGCACCGGGACGACCGCCATCGTCGCCTGATGGTGCTTGGGGGCGAACATGAAGCCGAAGCCGACGTCGTCGATGCACGTCGCAACCTGGTCGGGTGTGAGCTCGATCTCGACGCCCAGCGCCTCGAGCAGGTCGGCTGAGCCGCACTTCGAGGTCGCCGAGCGATTGCCGTGCTTGGCGACGGCGCAACCGGCGCCCGCGGCGATGAGCGCCGCGGTGGTCGAGATGTTGAAGGTCGTCGGGCCGCCGCCGGTCCCGGCCGTGTCGACGAGGTCGTCGCGGTTCACGTCGACGTGGGCCGAGAGGTTGCGCATCGTTCGCGCGAGGCCGACCAGCTCGGCGACCGTCTCGCCCTTGGCGCGCAGGGCGACCAGGAAGGCGGCGATCTGAACCTCGCCCGCGCGGCCCTCCATGATCTCGGCGAGCGCCGCCGAGGTGTGATCAGCGGTCAGGTGGGTCCCGTCGCAGATCTCATCGATCGCGCGTGTGAGGATGTCGTTCGGCATCGAAGCAGTGGACGCGGACTAGACCCCGAGGAAGTTAGCCAGCAGCTTCTTGCCCTGCGGCGTGAGAACGGACTCGGGGTGGAACTGGACCCCCTCGGCCGGCAGCTCGCGGTGTCGCACACCCATCACCACGTCGCCGAGGGACGAGGTCAGCTCGAGCTCGTCGGGCAGCTCTGGATCGGCCACCAGCGAGTGGTAGCGCCCGGCGACCAGCGGATTGGAGAGGCCGTCGTAGATCGCCTTGCCGTCATGCGTCACCTCCGCGTCCTTGCCGTGAATCGGCTCTCCGCGGACGACCTTGCCTCCGAAGGCCTCGACCATCGACTGGTGCCCGAGGCAGACGCCGAGGACCGGCGTGCCGGCCTCGGCGAAAGAGCGGACCGCCTCTACTGAGATTCCTGCCTCCGTCGGGGTGCACGGACCGGGCGAGACGACCAGGCGGTCCGGCTTCAGCCCGAGCAGCTCGCCGACCGCCGCCTTGTCGTTCCGGACCACGCCGACCTCCGCCCCCAGCTCGCCCAGGTACTGGACGAGGTTGTAGGTGAAGGAGTCGTAGTTGTCGATGACGAGGACGCTCGTCATGGCCACTCCGGCTGCTCGGCGGCGAGCTCCACGGCCCGGAAGACCGCCTTCGCCTTGTTGACCGACTCGTTGTACTCGTACGCCGGCTGGGCGTCCGCCACCGTCCCGCCGCCCGCCTGGAGGTGGACGAGGCCGTCCTTGACGACCACCGACCGGATGTAGATCGCGGTGTCGAGGTCTCCCGTGTAGCTCAGGTATCCGACCGCTCCCCCGTAGGGGCCTCGCTTGTGCGGTTCGAGCTCGTCGATGATCTGCATCGCGCGGACCTTCGGAGCGCCCGAGAGGGTGCCGGCCGGGAGAATCGAGCGCAGAGCGTCCATCGCGCTGACGTCCTCCCTCAACCTCCCCGAGACCTGGCTCACGATGTGAAGGACGTGGGAATAGGTCTCGACGACCATCAGCTCGTCGACCGTGACCGTGCCGTACTCGCAGACGCGCCCCAGGTCGTTGCGGCCGAGGTCGACGAGCATCACGTGCTCGGCCCTCTCCTTCGGGTCCTGGAGCAGGCGCTCCGCGTTTCGCCGGTCCTCCTCCTCGTCGGCGCCGCGCGGGTAGGTGCCGGCGATCGGCCGGGTCTCGACCCGGTCGCCGGTGACCTTGACCAGCGGCTCGGGAGAGGCGCCGGCGATCTCGAAGTCACCGAAGTCGAGGAAGTACATGTAGGGCGAGGGATTGACGGTGCGCAGCCCGCGGTAGATGGAGAAGGCCTCGACGGGCGCCGGTGAGGTGAACCGCTGCGACGGCACCACCTGGAAGGCGTCGCCCGCGTGCACGTACTCGATGATCCGGCTTACAGTCCCCTCGAACTCGTTTCGCGTCATGTTCGACTCGAAATGGGCATCAACCGCGGGCGGCTTGGCAACCCCGGTCATTGGCACGGGCTCTCGCAGGCGTTCGCGCACCTCTCCGATCGCCTCCACCGCACGGGAGTAGGCCTCCTCGATCCCGCCATCCTCGACGAACGCGTTGGCGACCAGCGTGACCTCGTGGCGCTGGTGGTCGAAGGCGATCATCAGGTCGGTGACCATCAGGGCCATGTCGGGCAGGCCGACCGGGTCGGGATTCGGCTCGCCAAGCGGCTCGACGGTCCGGACCAGGTCGTAGCCGAAGAAGCCGACCGCGCCGCCGGCGAACGGAGGCAGCTCGTCGGGCTCGGCGATCTCGTAGCGGTCGAGGTACTCGGCGGCGGCCGCGTAGGGATCCGGCGCATCGGTGACCCGTTCAGGCTCTGCGCCGGCGCCGGACTCCCCCGCGGAGTCGCTGCCCCACTCCGAGAGGCGACCGTCCGCCCAGCGCAACACCGCGCGGGGCCGGAAGCCCAGGAAGGACCAGCGGCCGAGCCGGCCGCCCTGCTCCGCCGACTCGAGCAGGAAGGCCGGCCCGTCGCCGCGCAGCTTGAGGAAGGCGCTCACCGGCGTCTCGCAATCGTCGATGAAGCGGTAGCGGACCGGGACGACATTCGCCGTCTCGGCCAGCTCTCGCGCCCGATCGAGGGCGGGCTCGAGGCCCGGAAGCTTGGTGGTCGCCCCTACCGCGCTCATGGCGAGTCCCCTATCGGGAGCGCCGACGCCCGTTCAGGACGTGGAGCACCTCGGCCATCGAGACGCCGCGCGAGAGGAGCAGCACCGCGAGGTGGTAGACGACGTCCGCGCCCTCCTCGGCCACCCGCTCCTCCGACTCCGAGTTGACGGCCTTGACGACCTCCGCGGCCTCCTCGCGCACCTTGTCGCCGGCCAGCTTCGGATCCTCCAGCAGCTCGACCGTGTAGCTGCCGGCTGAGCGCTGGCGCTGGCGGACCACCAGGGTGCGCTCCAGGGCGGCGAGCGCCTCGTACGGCAACGGCTTGGGCTCACCGAGAATCCCGGGCGCATCCACGCCGGGATCCGACGCGCCCTCGAGATCGCGGTAGAAGCAGGAGCGCTCGCCGGTGTGGCAGGCCGGGCCGACCGGGTCGACCAGCGCGACGAGGGCGTCGCCGTCGCAGTCGTAGCGGATCTGGCGGACCCGCTGGAAGTTCCCGGACGTCGCCCCCTTGTGCCAGATCTCCCGGCGGCTGCGGCTGTAGAGGTGGATCTCCCGCGTCTCGAGGGTGAGCAGCAGGGACTCCTCGTTCATGTACGCCACGGTGAGCACCTCGCCCGAGCGGGCGTCCTGCATCACGCATGGCACGAGGCCGCGCTCGTCGAAGCGCACCTTCGCCGCGTCTCTCGCGGTCTGCACGACCATCGGGCGATTGTACGAAGCCCCCGGCCGCGGCCTGAAGCTGCCGGTTCAGCGCAGCGTGTGGGCTCAGCCCTCTTCGTCCTGTGAACTACTCGATGCCGAGGCGGTCGAGGAGGCCCTCGTCGCGGCGCCAGCGCTTCCGGACGCGAACCTGGAGATCGAGGAAGACCTTGCCGCCGAGCTCGCGCTCGAGCTCGGCCCGCGCGGCGCTGCCGATCTCCTTGATCTTCCGGCCTCCTCCGCCGATCAGGATCCCCTTCTGGGACTCGGTCTCGGCCCAGACGTGGGCGTGCACCTCGACGACGCCGTCGTCGCGGTGGACGACCTCGGAGACCTGGACCTCGACCGCGTGCGGAAGCTCGTCGCGGGTCCGGCGCAGCACCTGCTCACGGATCAACTCGGCGAGCAGTACCTCGCTGGGGAGATCGGAGCGCTGCTCGGGCGGGAAGAGGAAGTGACCCTCGGGCACCAGCTCCACGAGCTTTCGGACCAGCGGATCCAGCCCGGTCCCCTTGCTGGCGCTCACCGGGAAGATCTCATCGACGCCCTGCAGCTCGGCCGCGGCGGCGAGGACGGCGGCCACCTCGGCGTTGTTCACCCGGTCGATCTTGTTCACCGCGCAGACCACCGGCGTGTCGGCGGTGGCGCTCAGGAGCGCCTTGGAGATGAAGCGGTCGCCGGGACCGATGCCCTGCTCGGCGTTGACGACGAAGAGGACCGTGTCGGAGTCCGCGATCTCGCGCTCGACTCGGCGCTGCATCCGCTCCGTCAGGGCGTCCCGCGGCCGCTGGACCCCCGGAAGATCGGTCATCACCAGCTGCCAGCCCTGATCGAGGTTGGTCGCGACGCCGCGGATCGCGCGCCGGGTCGTCTGCGGCCGCTCGGAGACGATCGCGACGTGGGCGCCGACGATCGCGTTCACCAGCGTCGACTTGCCGACGTTGGGACGGCCCGCCAACCCGACGAACCCGGACTTCGTCATGGCCGGCTCCTCCGCTTCGCGTCCGGGGCCGGCCTGGTCACCGGAGGGATTGCATCACCTTGGCCTGCAGCTCGAGCATCTCCCCGTTGTCCGTCTCGTGGTCGAAGCCGCAGAGATGGAGCGCGCCGTGCACGGCGGCCTCGGTCACATCGGTCGCCTTGGCCGGACAGATGAAGACATCACCGAGCTCGCGCGGGCCCGGTCCCTCCCACAACCCAGCCTTTCCGGTGTCGGGGTCGATCGGGAAGGCGAGCACGTCGGTGGCCTCGTCCACCCCCCGCGCCGCGTAGTTGAGGGTGCGCATCCGGCCCTCGCCCACGATCTCGACCCCCAGGTGGCCGTCATCGACCCCGGCCGCGTGCAGCGCCGCCCCCACGGCTCGCCTCAGGTCGCCCGGGACGTCCGAGAGGTCGATGTCAGCCGTCCTCGTCGGACTCTTCGCGGCTGCGGCTCTCGGCCTCTCCGTAGGCAGCAACGATCCGCTGGACGAGCTTGTGGCGGACCACGTCCTCGCCGCCGAAGCGGATGAAGCTGATGTCCTGGACCTGGTCGAGGATGTTGCCGACCTCGACCAGCCCCGACCGCGAGCCACGCTCCAGGTCGATCTGCGTGATGTCGCCGGTGACGACCATCTTCGAGTTGAAGCCGAGCCGCGTCAGGAACATCTTCATCTGCTCGGGGCTGGTGTTCTGGGCCTCGTCGAGGATCACGAAGGAGTCGTTCAGAGTCCGGCCGCGCATGAACCCGAGCGGCGCGACCTCGATCGTCCCGCGCTCGAAGTATGAGTTGACCTTCTCCGGGTCGAGCATGTCGTAGAGCGCATCGAAGAGGGGACGCAGGTATGGATCGACCTTGGCCTGGATGTCCCCCGGCAGGAAACCGAGGCGCTCGCCGGCTTCGACGGCCGGGCGGGTGAGGATCACGCGGCTGACGTCGCCGCGCGAGAGAGCGGCGGCCGCCATCGCCACTGCGAGGAAGGTCTTGCCGGTCCCGGCGGGCCCGATCCCGAAGGTGATCGTGTGCCTGCGGATCGAGTCGACGTACTGCTTCTGGTTGACGGTCTTGGGCGCGACGCGTGTGTTGCGGTGCTGCCAGACGACGTCGTCGAGGATCTCCACCGGACTCTCGTGCTTGTCCAGCGCGCCGGTGACCGCCTCGATCGTGCCGGGGGCGATCTCGTGTCCTTGCTCGATCAGGTCGACGAGCTCGCCGACGACCGTCTCGGCCGTCCGGACCTCGCTCGCATCCCCGTCGAGGGTGAGGACGTTCCCGCGCAGGAAGACGTCGACGTCGAGGTGACCCTCCAGCGCCCGGAGGACGGCGTCCTCGGAGCCGGCCAGCTCCGCGGCGACGGTGTTGTCGATCGTGAGCTGCCTACGCGCCAAGCTTCTCGCGCACCGCCTGGCTGACCCGCTTGCCGTCGGCTCGTCCGCCGACCTTCGGCATCAGCACCTTCATCACTCCCCCCATGTCCTTGGGCTCGCTCGCGCCGGACTCCTCGACCGCGTTCGCGACCAGCTCGGAGAGCTCCTCGTCGGATAGCTGCTCGGGCAGATAGCCCTCGATCAGCTTCGCCTCAGCCTCCTCGGCGTCGGCCTGCTCGGACCGGCTGCCCTCGCGCAGGGCCTCGGCCGCATCGATTCGGCGCTTGCGCTCGCGCTGCAGGGCGGCGACCTCATCCCCCTTGCCCTCCTTCTCCTCGGCCTGGAGGGCGTTGACGAGCATGCGCAGCTGGCCGACGCGCTCCTTCTCGCCGGCCTTCATCGCCGTCTTCACGTCCTCCTGAACCTGCTCGAGGATGCTCATCGCCTAAAGCGTAGTCGGCGGCGTGGTTGCCCCGTTGGACTGCAGACCCGCGGCTCGCAAGACGAGCTCGAGCGATGCCTGAGGGCCGGGCCACGCCTCACGCACGAGCTCGCCGCCTCCCCCGCGGACCACGACCCTCAGAGCCAGGCCCAGCAGGATCGCGTCGTCCAGCTGGCCGATCCCGGGGAGGAAGTCGGGCACGAGGTCGAGTGGGAGGGCCAGGTATCCGAGGACGATGAAGAGGACGGCTCTGCGAAGCCGTGAGATCTGCGGGTTCCTGGCCAGCCTGGAGACCATGACCGCGCAGTCGGGGATGAAGCCGGCGAGCGCCCGGGCATCCTCCCGGCGCCCGGCCGCGATCAGGGCGGCGACCGAGATGAGGTACAGAGCCACGGCGATCAAGAGCACGCCCCACGGCCAGAACGGGACGTCTTCGGGCCTGAGGCTCGCCATCAGACCCCGTTTGCAGCCTTTCCGGGGCTATGGGCCCTAAAAGGCTGCAATCGGCTCATGGGAGCTCGACCAGCTCCACGTCGCCGAGAGGCATCTGGAGGAAGCGCGTGCCGAGCTCCCTGAACGCCGCGGGATCACCCGTGCACAGAAACCGATACGTCCCCTCTTCATTGCCCGTCTTCTCGAGCTTCGATTCCTCGAGGACCCTCTGCGCTGTCGCCGCGATCGCATGGCCGGCCGTCACCAGCCGGACGTCGCGGCCGAGGACGCGCTGGAGCATCGGAGCGACGAGCGGGTAATGGGTGCAGCCCAGGATCACGGTGTCCACCTCCGCCCTCTTCAGCGGCTCGCAATAGGAACGCACCATGTCCACGACGCTCTGCTCGAACGGGAAGCCGCGCTGGATCACCGCCGCGAGGTCTGGCGCCTCCACCTCGGTCACCGTGAGAGCGCGGTGGTGGTGGGCGAGCGCCCGCAGGTAGGCGCCGCTCTGCACAGTCGCCGGCGTGGCCAGCACGCCCACCTTGCCGTTCTGGGTGAGCGCCCCAGCGATCTCGGCCTCCGGCTCGATCACCGCCACGACCTCGATGCCGGCCTGCTCGCCGATCTTCCTGGCGACCTCCTGGCCGGCGGAGGCGGCGGAGTTGCAGGCGATCACCAGCAGCTTCGCGCCCCGCTCCAGCAGAAAGCGGCTCACCTGCTCGACGTGTCCCCGCAGGTCCTCGGTCGACTGGGCGCCGTACGGAAACCGCGCGTCGTCGCCGAGGTAGACGTAGTCCTCCTCGGGCAGCGAGACCAGGCACTCGTGGAGCACGGTGAGCCCGCCCACGCCCGAGTCGAACATCGCGATCGGCAGGTCGGCGCTGAGCTCGGCCATCAGGAGGCGGAGCGGCCGCGGAGAAGGAGGCCGCCCCAGCCCCCTTCGATGCGGTATTCGGACTCCGAGAGGCCGGTGGGAGCGAAGGCGGCGATGACCTCGTCGATCTCGGCCTCGAGCATCCCCGAGCAGACCAGGGTCTCCGGCGCCTCACCGGCGGCGACGAGATGGCCGGCGCAGTCCCTGAGCAGGTTCCCGGTCAGGTTCGCGACCACGGTCGGGGCGACCGGGGGAGGGCCCTCGCGGACGTCGGCGCGCTCGATGGACATCTCGACCCCGTTCGCCTCCGCGTTGGCCTGCGCCGTCCCCAGCGAGGCCAGCTCGCGGTCGCAGCCGGTGATCGGCGACCAGCCGAGCTTCGCCGCGGCGATCGCGAGGACGCCTGAGCCCGTGCCCCAATCGGCGATCGGCCCCGAGGCCTCTCCCCCCTCTTCGAGCTCGACCAGCAGCTCGAGGCAGAGGCGCGTGGTCGGATGCCCACCCGTCCCGAAGGCGCGGCCGGGATCGACCACCACATCGATCAGGCCCTCCTTCGGGTCCCACCACGATGGCCGGACGCCGATCCGGCCCGAGACCTCGATCGGCCGGTGGAAGTCGGTCCACTTGTCGGCCCAGTCGTCGGGCACCGAGGTGGTGGTGACATCGACGAGGCTTCCACCCGCGGCGGCCTGAAGCTCTCCCACGTCCGGAACCTCGCCGGGCGGGCCGTAGATGGCGAACTCGACCCAGCCCGGGCCGCGCTCCTCCTCCAGGCCGTTGGGCGCGAGCTCGAGGAGATTCGCCATCACCGCCTCCGCGTACTCCGGAGCGCAGCGAACCGCCAGTCGGATCATTGACGTGGTGACGCCTGTTGCTGGCCGAGCGCGTCGGCCAGGCGCTCGGCGGCCTCGCGCTGCTCGTCGTCCAGGTCGATCGGGACCACAAGCTCGAAGACGACGTGCTCGTCCCCCCGCCGCCCCCCGTGCAGCGGCGGCAGGCCACGGGCGTTGAGGACGGAGACATCCCCGTGCTGCGTTCCGGCCGGCACCTCCACCGCGACATCCCCCTCGAGGGTGGGCACGAAGACCTCGCCCCCGACGATCGCCATGGTCACGGGAACCTCGGCGCGAGCGATCAGCTCGGTGCCCTGGCGGGTGAAGCGCTCATCGGAGCCGATGCGGATCTCGACGTAGAGATCGCCCTGGCGCCCGCCGGGAGCGCCGGCGTGACCGGCGCCCGCTATCCGGACCCGCTGGCCGTCCTCGATCCCTGCCGGGATGTCGACCTCCCAGGTGCGCATCTCGGAGATGCGCCCGGCGCCGCCACAGCGCTCGCACGGCGTCTCCGGGATCCGTCCGTCTCCTCCGCAGCGGTCGCATGGCATCGCCCGGACAACCTGGCCGAAGATGCTCCGGCTGACCTCGCGGATCTGGCCCGCCCCGTCGCATTTCGGACAGGTCTCGATCGGGGTACCGGGCTCGGCGCCGTTGCCGCGGCAGCGCTCGCAGACGGTTACCGCCTCGAACGAGACCTCGCGCTGCTGGTCGGTGAGCACCTCCTCCAGGTCGATCTCGACCACGGCGCCGACGTCCGCCCCGGCGGCCGGCCCGCCGCCGAAGCCGCCGAACGGATCGCCGTCACCGAAGAGGGCGCCGAAGATGTCCTGGAAGCCGCCGAACCCGGAGCCCGGGTCGAAGCCGTGGGAGCGCAGGCCCTCATGTCCGAAGCGGTCGTAGGTCCTGCGACGGTCCGCGTCCGCCAGCACCTCGTAGGCCTCGGCCGCCTCCTTGAACTTCTCCTCGGCCTCCGGGTCGTGCGCATTGACGTCGGGATGCAGCTCGCGCGCCAGCTTCCGGAACGCCTTCTTGATCTCGGAGTCGGACGCGTTCCGCTCGACGCCCAGCACCTGGTAGTAGTCGCGCTTGGCCACGGGACCGGGTGCTACTCGTCGTAGACCGTCTCGAAGAAGCGGGAGAGCTCGCCGGCCGCCCCCCTGACGCTGGCGATCGCGGTTGCGTAGTCCATCCTCAGCGGGCCGATGATCCCGACTGCGCCGAGGTTCCGGTAGCCGAGGCCGTAGTTCGCGCCGACGACGCTGACCGAGCGCAGCTCCGGCGCCGGGTTCTCGCCGCCGATCCAGACGAAGACCGAGCGACGGTCGAGCGCGGTGCGGAGCGCGCGCAGCACGTTGACGCGACGCTCCAGGGCGCGCATGAGGTCGTCCGCGTGCGGGAGATCGGCGAAGTGCTCCTCCGAGAGCAGCCGGGCGGTCCCGTCCACGTACAGGGTGTCCTCGCCCGACTCGTCCAGATCCGTGAACGCGCCGGAGATCTCCGCCAGGAAGCCCGTCTCCTGTGGGCTCAGCTCCGGGTCGCGCAGCCGGTCCGCCGCCATGCGGGCGCCGAGGCCGAGGCCGGCGAGGCGCTCGTTGAGATAGCTCGCGGACCATTCGACCAGCCCCGTGTCGACCTCGTGGTCGAAGGTGAAGACGCGCTTCGTGACGCCTCCGTTGGAGGCGATCACGACCACCATCACCACCCGCGGCTGCAGCCGAAGCACCTCGATCCGGTGAATCGTCGCGGTGTCGAGCGGGGGCGCGGTGACCAGCGCCACGAGGTCCGTCACCTGCGAGAGCGTGGTGGTGGTCTCGCGGATCGCCGCATCGACCTCTCGCCTCATGCGGGAGAGGCCGAGCTCGTCCGAGGCCGGCTGCGGGAGCCGGTCCTGGTGGGCGAGCAGGCGCTCGACGTAGAAGCGGTATCCGGCGTCGGTCGGGACGCGGCCGGCGGAGGTGTGCGGGTGGGTCAGGAAGCCCTCCTCCTCGAGGCCCGCGAGCTCGGCGCGCACGGTCGAGGCGCTCCAGTCGATGTCGGGGCCGTTGGCGAGCGCGCGAGAGCCGACGGGACGCGCGTCGTCCAGGTAGCGCTCGACCACCAATCGCAGGATCTGGCTCTGGCGTTCGCTCAGCACAGAGCTGATGATAGGAACGCGGCGGGCCCTATTCGGCGCTGATCTCCGCCTCGGCGTTCCGGATCACCTGGTTTTCGCCCTGCGCGGCCACCGTATCGACCACGACGCGGCCGTCGGCGACCTCCTTGACGGTGCCGCTCACCACCAGTTCCTGCTCCGGGAACCCCATCCCCCGGAACTGGACCGAGAGCCGCTTCAGCGCCTTCGGATCCCCGCCGGCCAGCGAGGCGGAGGCGCGCGCGACCTGGGCCATCATCCAGAGGCCGTGCAGGATGTTGCCCGGCAGGCCGACGGCCTTGGCGAACTCCGGGTCGATGTGGATCGGGTTGAAGTCCCCGGATGCCCCGGCGTAGCGGTGCGGCAGGTACTTGTCGGGAGTCACCTTCAGCTCCGGGATCGAGTCACCCACCTTCAGGTCCTTCAGATCAGGCATCTCAGACTCCTCTGACGATGTTGGTCCAGGTCCCCTTGACGGTCTGGCTCCCGTCCTGGTTGGTGGAGACCGTCTCGAAGACGTAGAAGCCCTTGCCGTCCTTCTCATAGACCTCCTTGCAGGTGGCGGTCGTCTCGATCACATCCCCGTCGCAGACCGGCTCATCCCACTCGAACTCCTGCGAGCCGTGGAGCATCGTCGCGAGGTTGATGCCGACCTCGGGATCGAGAATCGCCGGGCCCATGGCCCGCGCGCTGTAGACGACGCAGAACATCGGCGGGGCGACGAGGTCCCTGTAGCCGGCGGCCTTGGCCGCATCGTGGTCGCGGTGCACGTCGCTGCCGGCGCCGATCGCGTCGGCGAACTCGCGGATCTTCTCGGTGGCCACCTCGTAGGTCGCGGCTGGCCACTGCTTGCCGATGGCATCCGTCTTCACGGGCATGAGCGACGGGCAAGTCTAAGGACCTCGGCGCTCCGAGGAGTGGGCGGGTGACGCCGCTCGGCCCCCTCCCGCTCGCGTAACAATCCCTGGATGCGCCCACGTATCACCACGACGGACGCCGAGGGCGTGACTCGCTTCCGGTCGTGGGCGATCCCGGTGATCCTGGCCCTGATCTGCGGCTCGATCGTGGCCGCAATGGGGCTCGCCGGCGTGCTCGGGGCCGGCGTGGGTGTCGCGGTCGGTGCCATTGCCGCCACGGCACTCATCGTCTTCGCGTCCAACACCAAGCCGGACCGGGCGATCGAGGTCGCGGAGGCAGACGACGACGAACATCGCATACTCGTGCTCGCCACCGTCGAGGCCACCGCCGTCACAGCCCAGCGCATCGCGGAGCTCGCCGGCAGGCCGGCCGACGTCCGGCTGGTGGTCCCGGTTCCCAGCCACCGCCTCGACCGCTGGCTGTCGGCGGAGGACGACGCCCGCCGCGAGGCGGAGGCTCGCCTTGCGCGCTCGGCCGGGGCGCTGGTGGCGGCGGGGCTGCCGGTGAGCGGGTCGGTCGGGGATCACGACCCGGCCCAGGCGCTGGAGGACGAGCTGAGGGACTACGCCGCCGACGAGGTGGTGCTCCTCCTTCCCAACGGCAAGGACCCGCTGGCGAAGATCGAGACCAGGCTCTCCCTGCCCCTCCGGCGGGTGAGCGGCTAGAGACCCTCGCGCTCCTCCGCCATCGCGACGGCCTGTTCGGCGGTCGGCAGCATCGCGAGGAAGGTGCACTTCCCCGCGTCGTTCACGTCGAAGAGGAAGGCGAGGTCCATGCTGACCGCGATTCCGCCGCGCCCGCGTCCCTCCTGGTGAATCGCCGTGACGACGTGGCGCTCGCCCACGGTCGTGTGGTCCGTCACCTCAGCCGTGACCACCTCCCAGGCGTCGATCCAGGCCGTGATCCAGGAGACGAACCCCTCGTGGCCGTTGTAGTGGCCCGCGTTCGCCATCTCGGGCGAGGCGTAGACCTCGACGTCCTCCGAGAGCGCGGCCAGCATCCGCGGCACGTCCCCCTCGTTGAAGGCGTCCATCCCTCCCTGTGCCAGCGCCTTCCGCTGCTCGCTACTTGCCACCGCCATCCATCTCCAGGACGGCGAGGAACGCCTCCTGCGGCACCTCGACCGCGCCCACCTGCTTCATCCGCTTCTTGCCCTTCTTCTGCTTCTCGAGCAGCTTGCGCTTCCGGGTGACGTCGCCGCCGTAGAGCTTCGCCGTGACGTCCTTGCGGAGCGGCCTTGACCGTCTCGCGGGCGATCACGTGGGAGCCGATCGCCGCCTGCACAGGCACGTCGAACAGCTGCCGCGGAATCGTGTCCTTGAGGCGCTCCACCAGTGCGCGACCTCGCTCGTAGCGAGGACTCGCGATGGACGATCAGGGAGAGCGCGTCGACGCGGTCGCCGGCGAGCAGCACGTCGAGCTTGACCAGGTCCGAGGGGCGGTTGCCGATCGGCTCGTAGTCGAGCGAGGCGTAGCCCGGTCCGTGACTTGAGCTGGTCGAAGAAGTCGAGCACGATCTCGGCGAGCGGCAGGTCGTAGCGGATCTGCACGCGCTCGGGCGAGAGGTAGTGCATGTCGACGTGGGTGCCGCGGCGCTTCTGGCAGAGCTCCATGACCGCGCCCACGTACTCGCTCGGGGTGATGATCGTCGCCCGGATGTAGGGCTCGAAGATCTGCTCGATCGCGGCGGGGTCCGGCATCTCCGTGGGCTGAGTGGACCTCGACGATCTCACCACCGTGCACCTCCACCTCGTAGCGGACGTTCGGAGTGGTGGCGAGCAGCTCGAGGTCGTACTCGCGCTCGAGCCGCTCGCGCACGATGTCCATGTGCAGCAGGCCCAGGAAGCCGCAGCGGAAGCCGAAGCCGAGCGCGTCGGTGGTCTCGGGCTCGTAGGTGAGCGCGGCGTCGTTGAGCGCGAGCTTGTCGAGCGCGTCGCGGAGGTCCTCGTAGCGGTCGGTGTCGATCGGAAAGAGCCCGCAGAACACCATCGGCTTCACCTCTCGGTAGCCGGGCGAGCGCCTCCACCGCCGGACGCTCGCGGCTCGTGAGCGTGTCGCCGACGCGAAGCTTGGTGACGTCCTTGATGCCGGTGATCACGTAGCCGACCTCGCCGGCGACCATCCCCGTCGCGGGCGTCATCTTCGGGCGTGAAGAAGCCGATGTCGTCGATGTCGGCCTGGGTCCCGGCCTCCATCGCCTTGATCGGCTCGCCCTTGTCGAAACGCCCGTCGACCATCCGCACGTAGGCGACGACGCCGCGGTACTGGTCGAACTCGGAGTCGAAGATCAGGGCCCGCGGCGGCGCCTCCGGCTGCCCCTCGGGCGGCGGGATCTTCCGCACGATCGCCTCGAGCACCTCGGTGACCCCTTCCCCGGTCTTGGCCGAGATCCGCAGCGCCTCCGACGGGTCGCCGCCGAGCAGGTCGGCGACCTGCGACGGCGACCCCGTCGGGATCGGCGCCCGGGCAGGTCGACCTTGTTCAGCACCGGGATCAGCTCGAGCCCGGCGTCGATCGCGGCGTACGCGTTGGCGACGGTCTGCGCCTCAACGCCCTGAGCGGAGTCGACGACGAGCAGGGCGCCTTCGCAGGCGGCCAGGCTGCTCGAGACCTCGTAGGAGAAGTCGACGTGCCCGGGCGTGTCGATCAGGTGCAGGTGGTAGGTCTCGCCGTCCTCGGCCTGATAGGCGACCCGGACGGCCTGCGCCTTGATCGTGATCCCGCGCTCGCGCTCGAGATCCATCGAGTCGAGCATCTGCGGTACGTGCGTCGCGCGCGTCGACGGCGCCCGTGAGCTCGAGGATGCGATCGGCCAGCGTCGACTTGCCGTGGTCGATGTGGGCGATGATCGAGAAGTTCCTGATTTGCTCCATGAGCGGCCACCAGCCCGCTCCACTTGGGAGCGTCGCTCAGCGGCGCGACTGATGTTAGGCGGGCGCTTGTGGCCGCGGTCATGGGGCGAAGCCGTCAGCCGGTCCGAAACTCCCTTTCGCCGATGCCCATCGCGTGCACGCCGGGCATCCCATCCGCGACCCGGACGGGCAGCTGCTCCCCGCGCAGGCGGCGGTCGAGCTCCGCCTCCTCGCACCCGACCTCGAGCCAGGTGATGCCACCAGCATCGGGAATCACTGATTCGCCTCTACGAGGAGGCGAACGAGGATCCGGACGGCTTCAGGGTGACGAGCCGCTACGTGGTCATCCGGCTCACGCCGCAGTAGGCGACGACAGGCCGTATCGGGCGACGATTCGGTCGTAGTTCAGGCGCATCAGCGCGATCACCTCGCGGACGTCCTCCTCGCCGTCGATCCGGCGCGCGGCCATGGCGTTCTTCCCGGGGAACACCGGATGGTCCGCGACGCGCCCCTGCTCCCTCAGCGCGACCCCAACCTCCTTCCCGAACGCGAAATGCGCCGCGTGGTCGCCGTGCAGGTGTCCGACCTCATGGTGGTTGACGTGAAAGCCCCACTCGCCGCGCTTGCCGTAGCCGGCCTCGACTCCGGGCCACGAGGTGACCTCGGCGGTGATCGTCTCGCTCGCTGACTTGGTGTCGGTCATGGGTCCTCCTGGCTAGATCCGCCGCAGCAGTCTGGTGATCTGCCTGGCCTCGGGGACCCGCAGCGCCAGGACCGCGCCGAAGTAGGCGGCGAAGCCGGCGATCAGGGCCGAGCCCACCGAGACCAGTTGGGCGATCGTGCTGCGGCCGAGCGCCTGGTCCAGGCCGTCCCAGACCACATAGGTGACGCCCGCGAGCAGCGCGGCGGCCATCAGGACCCGGATGGTCGTCCCCATCAGCCGCTCCATGTCCAGCCCGTGAAGCTGGCGGCGCAGGATCACCATCTCCGCGACGACGCTCGAGATCGTCGCGATCACCGTGGCGGCGACCACGCCGCCGATCCCGAAGGGCGAGTAGAGGGCGAATGAGAAGATCACGTCGACGACCAGGTTGGAGCCGGCGACCGCCGTCGGCACCCACGGCCGCTGGAGGCTGAAGAACGTCCGGGTCAGCATCAGGTAGAGCCCGTTGAACGGCAGCGAGAACGCGAACCAGAAGAGCGCCTGGGCGACCAGCTGCGTCTGGTGAGCGTTGAACTCGCCGCGCTGGTAGACGAGCCGGGTCATCGGGACCGAGAGGACCAGGACGGCGGCCGCGGCCGGGATCAGCAGCAGCAGGATCTGCCGCATCCCGTTGGACATGGTCGACCGCAGGTTGTCCCACTCATGGCGCGCCGCGAATCGGGCCAGGGTCGGGAAGGTCACCGTCGCCACGGCCACCGAGAAGATCCCCTGGGGCAGCATGTAGATGCGGAACGCCTTGTCGATCGCCGCCGGCGCCTCGTTGGAGATCAGCGTCCCGACGATGCTGTTGAGCAGCAGGTCGAAGTTGATCAGCCCGAGGCTCAGCGTCACCGGGAGCATCAGCAGGAGGACGCGACGGACCTCCGGCATGCGCCAATTGATGCTCCGCGTGAACCGGAACGGCGTGTTGCGCAGGTCCCAGACCGGAATCGCCAGTTGGACGACGGTTCCGACGAGCACACCGATGGCGTATGCGTAGATGCGGTCGTTGCCGTGGAACGCCGGCACCAGCAGGACCAGCACGACGATGATCACGACGTTCCAGAAGAACGGCGAGATCGCGAACGCCGCAAAGCGGTCGTAGCTGTTCAGGACCCCGACCACCATCCCCGTCGCGCCGAGCAGGATCAGGATCGGGAAGAGGATCTGGGAGAGCGTGACGGTGAGGTCGAGGATCTCCCCGCTGAAGCCCGGCGCGAAGATGGGTGTGATCACCGGCGCCAGCAGGACGAACAGGGCGGTGAGCGCGCCTAGGACGAGCGTGACCAGGTAGATCATGGTCGAGGCCAGGCGGAAGGCCTCGCGCTTGTTCCCTTTCTCGAGCTCCTCGGTGAAGACGGGGACGAACGCGGCCTGGATCGCCGCGTCCGCGAACAGCGAGCGCACCAGGTTCGGGACCTGGAACGCGATCGTGAAGGCCGACATCGGTCCCGTGACGCCGAAGTAGCTCGCGGCCACGATCTCGCGCACCAGCCCTGCCACACGCGAGAACGCGGTGGCGATCGAGAAGAAGGCCGTGGAGCGGCCCAGCCTTCCCTCCTTCTCGTCGAACTCCGGCGGGACGAACGGGATCGTCGGCGTCGGCGCCGGGATCGCCATGAAGGTTGAGGTGTCCATCGAGACCGCCTCGTGGCGGCGCTCGATCTGCTCCGCCTCCAGCAGCCGCCGGTCCTCCTCCTCGGATCGCTCGGGGCGCTGCTCCTCGGTCAGCGGCTCGAACGGGCGGCCGGGGTCCGCCCCCTCATCCGGGCGGATCGCAGGGAAGTCCCGGGTCGAAGGATCGAACGGCTCCGGCGGCACGGGGGGCTCGCCGAAATCACCCTTACCCCTCTCGTTCATTGCTCTATTCTCTTCGCCGCCCCCGACGGGGGTCTTTTCATGGCCAATATCGCCTCCCAGAAGAAGCGGATCGCCCGCTCAGAGCGTGAGCGGCTCGAGAACCTGCGCTTTCGCAGCTCGGTGAAGACCCATTTCAAGCGCCTCGAGGCCGCGGTCCAGTCGGGCGACTCCGACACCATCGCCTCGGAGCACAAGGCGCTCGTCTCGCGGATCGACAAGGCGGTCCAGAAGGGCGCCCTGCACCGCAATACGGGCGCCCGGAAGAAGTCCCGCGCCGCCGGGATCGTCGGCGCGGCCTCGAAGTAGGCCGCATCACCGAAGTTCCCAGGCGAGCGGCTCGGTGTCGTCGGACACCAGCCCCAACGCCCTGCGCAGGGAGAGCGTGAACGCGACCCCCTCGGGGTAGTCGGAGCCTCCTCGCGACCAGAGCTCGAGGTCGGCGAGCGCGCGGATCGAGGCGTCCAGATCCTCCGGCGTACGGTCCTTCACCTTCGAGACGAGCATCTTGGCCGCGTATGGATGCATCGAGAGGCCCTTCGCCACCTCGCCGGGCGGCCGGCCCGCCTCGAGCTCGGTCGCCGCTCGCAGAGCCTGGCGCAGGCGCGGCGCGAGCGAATAGATGATCCGCGGCAGCGCCTCTCCCTGCGCGACCAGCCGCTCGGCGACCCGGATCGTCTCCTCCTCGTCGCCGGCCACGACCGCGTCCGCGAGGGTCCAGATCGCCTCCTCGGAGGTGTCCGCGATCATCGACTCGAGGTCGGCAACGCCGACGCTCCCGCCGTCGCCGGCCCACAACGCGAGCCGCTCGAGCTCGGTCCGAAGTCGCATCGGCCGGGGCCCGAGGCGCTCGACGAGCAGCCGCGCGGCGGCCGGCTCAAGCTCGAAACCGAGCTCGCGCGCCTCGGCCACGAGCTGCTTCGGGAGTTCGCGCTCCTTGGGAACGTCGAACGAGAGGACCTCTCCCCCGGCCTTCTCGACCGCCTTGGCCAGGGCCGCCGGAGCCTTGCCGTGGGCGACCAGCGCCACCGTGGTCTCGGACGGGATCTGGCCGATGGTCTCCGTGGCGCGCTCGGTGTCGCCCTTTCCCCAGCCCTCCACCCCGTCCACGAGCAGATACCGGCGGGAGGCGATCAGCGAGATCGCCGCGAGGGACGAGACGAGCGCGTCGATGTCCGGTGAGCGGCGTCCCTCGCCGGCCTCGAAGAGCTCGAGGGCACCGGGTCCGCCCTCCCGCTCGGCGCGCTCGCGCAGCCGTCCTCGCGTACGGGCGATCTTGGCCTCGTCGGTTCCGGCGATCAGGTAAACCGGCTTCATCTCAGGGTCAGCCATTCGGGTGAGAGGCTATCCGCGACCGGCGTCCGCAGTCCACCCGGAACCGCTCGCTTCGATGTCGATCTCGCCCTGCGCGTCGGTCCGCATCGTCGGCACCTCGTGCGAGCGAAGCGCCGAGAGCGTCGCCGGCGTCGGGTGTCCGTACGGGTTGCCGGCGCCGACCGAGATCACGGCGAGCTTGGGGACAGATCGGTCGAGCAGCTCTCCCAGCCCGGCGTCCACGGAACCGTGGTGAGCAACCTTGAGCACATCGACGGGGCCGGGGTCGATCGGCACCGCCTCCGCCTCGGCGTCTCCGGTGAGGAGCATCGTGAAATGCCGCCAGCGGGCGACCAGCACCAGACACAGCAGGTTCGGGTCCTCGGCCGTCTGGCCCACCAGCTCACGCGGCGGCCACAGGGCGCTGAGATGAAGGGAGCCGGAGTCGACCTCCCCTCCCTCCGCCAGCCGGTACGGCTCGACGCCCGCCGCCAGGGCGACGCGGCGCAGCCGCGGGTCATCCCGGCCGTAGACGAGCCGATCGACGCGGACCGACGACAGCAGCGGACCGAGGTCGCCGGAGTGGTCGGACTGGTCATGCGAGATGACGATCGCGGCCAACCGCTCGATCCCGAGGTCGTGCAACCTGCCCTCAACGCCATCGTCGGGCGGCCCGGTGTCGACAAGCACGGGACTCCCCATCGGGCGGCTGCAACAGGATCGAGTCGCCCTGCCCGACGTCGAGGACGCGCACAACCAGGTCGCTCGCCGGGGCCGTCGGGGAAGCGCTGGGGCCGAATGGCCACCAGGCGATCAGGCCGAGTAGCGCCACGAGGGGCACAACGGCGGGCCAGCGGGGACGTCGCAATATGGCGGGCCGGCCGTCCCGCCGCAGTTCCTCGCGCCGTGAGAGCCAGCGGAGCAGTAGCTCCATTGCCGCGAGCAACGCCGTGTACGCCAGAGCGACGGCCCAGATCGAGCGAAGGTGCACCGTCAGCAGGGCCCAATCGGGAGCGGCGAGCCAGCGAGCGATCTGCGCGATGTAGGCGAGGAAGAGCGAGTCCAGCCAGTTGAGCGGTTCCACCGGGATCAGCGGAGCTTGGCCGAGGATCCCGGTCAGCATTCCCAGCCACATCGCCGGCGCCACGGCCGGGGCGGCGAGGACGTTGGCGGGCAGCGCCGCGGGCGAGAACTGGTCGAAGGCCTCGGCCATCAGCGGCGCGGTCGCCACGGTCGCGGCCGCGGTGACCGCGATGGCCTCGGCCAGGGCGCGGCGGGCCGAGGTGCGACTCGCATCCCCAGCGATCACGGACGCGAGCCGCCGGGACCAGAGCATGATCCCGATCACCGCGGCAAAGCTCAGCTGCCAGCCGACGTCGCCCTCCGCGCGGGGATTGAGAGCGAGGGTGACGGCCGCTGCGAGCAGAACCGCGTACCACCGCGATCTCGGCCGGTCAGCCAGCGCGGCGACGAGCCCGGCCGCGCCCATCACTCCGGCCCGCTGGATCGACGGGCCGGCTCCGGTGACCGGCACGTAGATCGCGATCAGGCAGAGGGCTCCGACCAGCCGCGCGCGGAGCGTGAGGCCGAGCAGGGCCAGCAACGGCCAGGCCAGGACGCAGAGCAGGATCACGTTCTCGCCGCTCACCGCGAGCAGGTGGGTCAGGTTCGAGCGCTGGAAGTCGTCGCGCGTCTCCCGATCGATCCGATCGTCCTCGCCCAGGACGAACCCGCGCGCCAGGGCGGCCTCGCGCTGCGGCATCCCCCGGCCCAGCGCCCCCTCCGCTCGATCTCGGATCTTGTCGATCCAGCCGTTGAGGCCGCCACGCCGGCCCGGCTGCGGATCGATCCGGTCCGTCCTCAGGGTCAGCGCGATTCCCTGCCGCCGCAGGTAGCCCCGTAGCCACGGCTCGGGCTCCTCCAGCACCCCCTCGGCCCTCGCCTCCGAGCCCACTGGCAGGTCCCCGACCGGCTCGGGGGCGACCGCCAGCACCCGCCCCGCGGGCGTATCGAGACGGACTGCGACCTCGTCCCCGTTGCGCCGGGGCACGCCCGCCACGTACCCGTCGAGTGTCACCGGCTGACCCGGATGGGCCCGCAGCGCCCCGGCGTCGATCGCGTGGAGCCGGGCCCCGCCGACCAGCAGGCCGGCCAGCGCCCCCACCAGCCCGACCACGACGAGCCAGCCGACGGTCGCTGCGACAGCGCCGGCCCGTGGGCGGGCCGCAGCCAGCGCGATGACCCCGATCGGCGCCGCGCCCAGCGCAGCCGTTGACGGGTCCGGATAGGCGACCGGCGCCAGCGCGAGGCCCAGCGCGAGCCCCGCCAGTGCCGCGAATCGCCACTCGGGTTTCACCCAGTGGCCACGTGGGACCGCGTCCTCGGCCACCAGGCGTCAGGGCTGCAGAGCGGCCCTGAGCGTCTGCATGGTCGACGGGCCGATCCCGTCGACCTGATCGAGCTGATTGACGGAGGAGAGACCGCCGTGCTGGTCGCGGAACTCGATGATCTTCTGGGCTGTGACCGGGCCGATGCCGTCGATGCCGTCGAGTTGCTCGACGGTCGCGCTCCCCAGGCTGATCGGCCCGGTCTGCCCGCCCGCGGCGGCACCGGCCGCCGCGGGCCCCGCCCCGGGGACGACCACCTGCTGGCCGTCGCTCAGGCGGGCGGCGAGGTTGATCGCGTCCTCGTTCGCGCCGCCGGCGAGGCCGCCGGCCCTCCGGACGGCGTCGGTCACCCGCGCTCCGACGGGCAGCCGGTACACCCCCGGTCGCCGCACCTCCCCGGCCACGTGCACGACCACATCGCGCGTACCCCCTCCCTCGCGTGAGGAATCGGCCGCGAAGCTCACCTCCGGGCCACCCGACGATGGGCCGCTCCCGCCGGACCGGATCCAGCGGGCGCCGATCAGCAGGACGGCGATCGCGATCGCGCCATAGACCAGGAGCTGGGATCGGCTTAGCTCGGGCACGCGGCCAGCCTCGTCGCGAGGACGACCGCGGACGCACGCGATTCGTGACGCCTCAGTGCCGGGAGCGCGTCAGCTCAGCGAATCTCGAACCCGGAGAGGCCCTCGGGGTCCTCCTCCCCCACCTCGACCGACGCCACCTCGGCGCGGCTCGGGCCGCGGCGGCAGAACTCGACGAGCTCGTCGACGGCGTCCGCCTCGCCCTCGAAGACGGCCTCGACGAAGCCGTCTCGAGTGTTTCGCACCCAGCCCGCGACCCCGGCCGTCTCGGCGCGGCGCCTCGTCGCGTCCCGGAAGAAGACCCCCTGGACGCGCCCGCGAATGACTACTCGGCGGCGAACCCTCACTGCTTCGGGTTCCTACGGCGACAGGACCCGCGCGCCAGGACCGTCGGCGCTACTCCTCGTCGTCGTACTCGGAGGCGACGCCGACGCCCGAGCGCCCGAAGACCTCCGAGGAGGTCACCGGCGGCGACTGGACCGAGACGCAGCAGAGATCGGCCGAGTTGCCGTTGGCGATCGAATGGTCGGTGGCCGGCGGCACCAGCACCAGGTCGCCCTCGGCGACCTCCTGCTTGTCGCCGGCGACGGTCATCGTCCCGCTGCCGCTGACCACGATGTAGACCTGCTCGGCCTCCTCGTGGGAGTGAAGCTCCTGGTCGATGCCGGCGGGGACCTCCAGCCAGGTCACGGACATGTTGCGAGAGCCCAACTCGCCTGCATCCATGAGGATGTGGTTCCGAAGCCTGTGCCACTCCTCGGTGGGAGCCTCCGCGAGCCGCCTGACCAGCACGGGGCCTTTCTAGCAGATCATCCCTTCACGACAAGGTTCACGAGCCGCCCGGGGACCACGATCTCCTTGGCGATCGCCTTGCCGTCGAGATGCCGCTGGACGTTCTCGCTGGCGCGCGCCGCCTCGAGCAGCTGGTCCTCCGTGGCGTCGCTCTCGACCTCGATCCGGTCGCGGAGCTTGCCGTTCACCTGGACCACCAGCATGTAGGTGTCGCGTTCGAGCAGCTCCGGATCCGCCTCCGGCCAGGGCTGCTCCCAGACGCGGACGCCCTCGAGCCACTCGTAGACCTCCGAGCCGAGGTGTGGCGCGAACGGGAAGAGCAGCGACGCTGCGGTGGCGGTCGCGAAACGGACGGTGGCCGCGCCCGTCGCGTTCCCGTAGAGGTCGTCCTTGAGCCGGTAGATGTCGTTGACCAGCTCCATGACGGCCGCGATCGCCGTGTTGAACTGGAAGCGCGGGTCGATGTCGCGGGTGGCCTTGTCGATCGCCCAGTGCGCCTTGGCGAGCAGCTCGCGCGCCTCACCTTCCGCCCCGTCCGTCGAGCCGGGCTCGGTCCGGTCCGCGACCTCACGGCCCAGTCGCCAGAGGCGCGAGAGGAAGCGGAAGATGCCCTCGGCGCCCTCATCGGACCAGTCGCCGCCCTTGATCGGCGGGCCCATGAAGCAGATGTAGGTCCGGAGGGTGTCGGCGCCGAAGCGCTCCACGTACTCGGCGGGGCTGACCGTGTTGCCCTTCGACTTCGACATCTTCGCCCCGTCGCGAGTGATCATGCCCTGGGTGAAGAGGTTGGCGAAGGGCTCGCGCGCCTCCAGCAGACCCATGTCGTGGAGCGCCTTCGTGAAGAAGCGCGCGTACATCAGGTGGAGGATCGCGTGCTCGACGCCGCCGATGTACTGGTCGACCGGCATCCAGTAGTCGGCGACCTGCTTCCCCCAGCACTCCTCGTCGTTCCGCGGGTCGAGGTAGCGCAGGAAGTACCAGGACGAGTCGACGAAGGTGTCCATCGTGTCGGTCTCGCGGCGGGCCTCTCCCCCGCACTTCGGGCACTCCGTCTTGACCCAGTCCTCGGCCGCCGCCAGCGGGCTCCTGCCCTTCGGCGCGTACTCCTCGATGTCCGGCAGCAGGACCGGCAGCTGGTCCTCGGGCACCGGGACCATGCCGCACTCCTCGCAGTAGACGATCGGGATCGGAGCGCCCCAGTAACGCTGTCGCGAGACCAGCCAGTCGCGGAGGCGGTAGTTGACCGCGGGCTTGCCCCTGCTCTCCGATTCCAGCCAGGCGACGATCTCGTCGTAGGCCTCGCGGTTGTGCTTGCCGTCGAAGCGGCCCGAGTTGACCATGACGCCGTCGCCCGAATAGGGCAGGCCCTCGTCGTCGCGAGACTGCTCGGAATCCGTGCCCTCGATCACCCGGCGGATCGGCAGGTCGAAGGCCTTGGCGAACTCGTAGTCGCGCTCGTCGTGAGCGGGCACGGCCATGATCGCGCCGGTGCCGTACTCCATCAGCACGTAGTCGGCGACGAACATCGGGATGCGCTCGCCATTCACCGGGTTGACGACCTCCCGGCCCAGCGGCACGCCGGTCTTCTGATGCTCCTCCGCCGCCCTCTCCTCCGCGGTGGCGCGAGCCGACTCGTTGACGTACTCGCGGACGGCCTCCTCATGCTCCGTGCCGGCTGCAAGTCGCTCGACCTCGGGATGCTCGGGCGCCAGGACGAAGAAGGTGGCGCCGAAGAGCGTGTCCGGCCGGGTTGTGAAGACCGGGAAGTCGAGGTCGAGCTCCTCGCAGCGGAAGATCACCTCCCCTCCCTCCGATCGGCCGATCCAGTTGCGCTGCATCGTGATCACGTTCTCCGGCCATGACTCGAGCAGCTCGAAGTCGTCGAGCAGCTGCTGGGCGTACTCGGTGATCCGGAAGAACCACTGCTCCAGCTGCCGGAGCTCCACCAGCGTGCCGCAGCGCTCGCAGTGGCCGTCGATGACCTGCTCGTTGGCGAGCACGGTCTGGTCCTTCGGGCACCAGTGGACCGGCGCTTCGTGGCGGTGCGCCAGGCCGCGCTCGTAGAGCTTCAGGAAGATCCACTGGGTCCAGCGGTAGTAGCTCGGCTGATGGGTGCCGAGCTCGCGGGTCCAGTCGATGGAGATCCCCCACCGCATGAACTGCTCGCGGAAGGAGTCGATCGACTTCTCCGTGGCCTCGCGAGGATGCTCACCCGTCTGGATCGCGTTGTTCTCCGCGGGCAGGCCGAAGGCGTCGTAGCCCATCGGGTGCAGGACCCGAAAGCCCCGGCGCCGGCGGAAATGGGCGATCGCGTCGCCGACCGAATAGGTCTTCAAATGGCCGACGTGGGGCTCGCCCGAGGGGTAGGGCAGCATCTCGAGCACGTAGCTCTTCGGCACGGACGCGTCGAACTCCGGGGAGCCGGGGTTCGGCACGACCCAGGTGTTCTCTGCCTGCCAGACGAGCTGCCACTTGCGCTCGATCGCCTGGGGGTCGTAGCGCTCAGGTGTCTCGGCGGTGTTCTTGGTCTCGGGTTCTCCCACGGCGGCCAGTGTACGAAGCGGCCCCTCACCTCAGGAGTCATGGAGGCGCGTATGGCGCGGCGTATATTCGATCCAGACGAAAGGAGGACGCATGTCGAGGCTGATCAGGCTGGACCGGACGGGCCACACGGAGCTGGCGACCTGGACCGCGGATGACGCCGATGCCCAGGCGGCCGCGATCGAGGCCTTCCGCCGCGAGCTCGACGAGGGGATGCTGGCCAGCGCGACCCTCTCGGACGGCTCGGCGGAGGTCGTGCGAAAGCTGCCGCTCGAGGCGGAGCTGGTCGTGATGCGCCGGCCCATCGCCGGGGGCTAGGGATGGAGGCGGGCGTCCTGGCCGAGGCCGCGGCGATGCCGTGGCGGCGGCGGGCGAGTGAGAGGACCCTCGAGAAGGAGGGCCGGATCTGGACGCTGTGGAGCTTCGGGGTGATGGTCACCTTCGGGCTGCCGGCCGCCCTACTGATCTGGATCCAGCCGCTCGCGTTTCCGGTGGCCGCGATCTTCCTCGGACACGGGATCGCGGTGCTCCACCTGCAGGCGCGCCGGGGCGCGCGCGGCGTGAAGCGGATTCGCGACGCCGCGGCACCCGCCGAGCACAGGGCCCTCGGCCTGCTCGGCGACCTGGTCGGGCACGACGCCCGTGGGCTGCTGGATGAGACCGGTTTGGCGCTCCAGACCGGGGCCCTGGGAGCGTGGCTGATCGGTCAGGAGGGCGCGATCCTCGTCCGGCCCGGCGGGCGCCGGGTGCATTGCTTCTGCGTGCGGGTCGGTGAGTCCGATGACCTGCCTCAGGGCGACCGGGTCGCGCACCTGCTGCTGGCGCTGCGCGAGGACGAGGAGGGCTTCGCGACCGTCGCCAACCGGAACTTCTCGGGCGCCGCCTGGCGCCTCAGGTGGCAGCTGCCGGACGACGTCCGGCCGGCGCTGCGCGCGGCGCGCACCCTCTCCCGCTAGTTCTCCTGGCTCTCGGTCTCCTTGACCTTGCCCTCGAGCTGCTGAACCACCGCGGGATCGCGGAGGGTCGTGACGTCGCCGAGCTCGCGGCCCTCACCGATGTCCCGAAGCAGCCGGCGCATGATCTTGCCGGAGCGGGTCTTGGGCAGGTCGCCGGCCCAGATGATCCGCTTGATCCGGGCGATCTTCGAGATCCGGTTCGCGACGTGGTCGTTGATCTCCTTCGCCAGCTCGTCCGAGCCCTCGAGGTCGCCCTCCAGCGTGACGAAGGCGCAGATCGCCTGTCCCGTGTCCTCGTCGGCGATTCCGATCACTGCGCACTCCGCCACCTTCGGGTGTGAGACCACGGCGGACTCCACCTCGGCGGTGGAGAGACGGTGCCCGGAGACGTTCACGACGTCGTCGACGCGGCCGAGGATCCAGAAGTACCCGTCCTCGTCCTTGCGCGCGGCGTCACCGACGAAGTAGGTCGTCTTGTCCCACTTCGAGTAGTAGGTCTCCACGAACCGGTCCTCCTCCTTGAAGAGGGTTCGGAGCATGCCGGGCCAGGGGCGCCTCAGGGCGAGGTAGCCCTGACCGCCGTCCACCTCATTGCCGTCATCGTCCAGCACGGCGGCGTCGATCCCCGGGAGGGGCTTGGTGGCTGAGCCGGGCTTGGCGGCCGTGATGCCGGGGAGCGGGCTGATCAGGATGTGGCCGGTCTCGGTCTGCCACCAGGTGTCGACGATCGGGCAGCGCTCGCCGCCGATCACCTCGTAGTACCAGAGCCAGGCCTTGGGGTTGATCGGCTCGCCGACCGTGCCGAGCAGGCGCAGCGAGGAGAGGTCGTGCTTCGCGGGGTGCTCGGCGCCCCACTTGATGCAGGCGCGGATCGCTGTGGGGGCCGTGTAGAGGATCGTCGCCTTGTAGCGCTCGGCGATCTCCCACCAGATGTCCTTGTCCGGGTAGTCCGGGGCGCCCTCGAACATGATGCTCGTGGCCCCGTTGGAGAGGGGCCCGTAGACGATGTAGGAGTGCCCGGTGACCCAGCCGACGTCCGCCGCGCACCAGTAGACGTCGGACTCCGGCTTCAGGTCGAAGACGTAGCGGTGGGTGTAGGTGGCGCCGACCAGGTAGCCGCCGGTGGTGTGCAGGACGCCCTTCGGCTTGGCGGTCGAACCCGACGTGTAGAGGACGAAGAGCGGGTGCTCGGCCTCGAGGGGCTCGGACGGGCAGTCGTCATCGGCGCTCTCCATCTCCTCGTGGAACCAAACGTCGCGGCCGTCCTTCATCTCGCAATCGGTGTCCGTCGCCTTGACGACGAAGATCGTCTCGATCGAGGAGACGTTCTCGATCTCGGGGTCGACGGCGCTCTTGATCGCGGCGGTCTTGCCCTTGCGGCGGGCGCCGTCCACCGTGATCAGTGCCTTGGCGTCCGAGAACTCCATGCGCTCGCGGACGGCCTCGGGAGAGAAGCCGCCGAAGACGACGTTGTGGGGGGCGCCGATGCGCGCGCACGCGAGCATGGCGACGACGACCTCCGGGATCATCGGCAGGTAGATCCCGACGACGTCGCCCTTGCCGATGCCGCGGGACTTGAGGGCGTTGGCGAAGCGCTGGACGTCGCGGTGGAGGTCCGCGTAGGTGATGTCGCGCTCCTCGCCCTCCTCGCCGCGCCAGTGATAGGCGACCCGGTCGCCGTTGCCGGCCTCGACGTGACGGTCCAGGCAGTTGTGGGAGACGTTGAGCTCGCCGTCCGCGAACCACTTGTAGAAGGGGGCGTTCGACTCGTCCAGGGTCTGGGTCGGCTGCTTCGCCCAGTCGACCAGCTCGTCGGCCCGCCTCGACCAGAAGCCCTCGAGGTCCTTGGCCGCTTCCTCGTGCATGGACTCGTCCCGGACGAGCGCGTGCTCCCGGAATTCATTTGGCGGGGGGAACTTCTCGATGTCAAGCATCGACTCGAGCTGCTTCTCGAGGTTCTCGATGTTCCCCTCAGTCGCCATCTCTACTCACTCCTTCTCGTAAGTCCGTAAAGGCAACCTATCGCGGCCGGACAGGCGGGCCGGGCCCCCTGCACCGGCGCCGTCCGTCGTGGGTTGCTCGTCAGTCGTGGAGCCTGATTCTCAGCCTGCAGCCGCCTGGCGTGAGGGGAGGTTGGCCGCCTCCGCGAGGAGGTCGACCTGCTCCGGGTCGCTGGCGGCGGGGAAGAAGACCAGCTCGTCGCAGCCGGCGGCTTCGAATGCCGAGATGTACCGCTGGACCGTTTCCGGGTCCTTGGCGGCGGAGTCGGCGATGAACCGGGCGATGTCCTCGCCCAGCCAGGCGTAGTAGTCAAAGAGGTCGTGCTCGGCGTTCTTCACGGCGTCCGGGCCGAGTGAGAAGTAGATCAGGGCCATCTTGTACGGACTGCCCTCGCGCCCGGCCGCCTGCCACGCCTTGTCGAGGTTCTCGGCGTCCTGTTTGAACTGGTCCGGGCCGGCGCCGCTCTGGGTCCAGCCGTCGGCGAATCTGGCGGCTCGCTCGAACGCCTTCTGGACCGAGCCGCCGACCAGGAGGGTGGGGCTGTCGCCCTGCGGGCGGGGGCCGACCTTCGACTCGAGGTCGCCGTCGCCGTCCCAGATGGCGCGGATCCGCTCCAGGGCGGAGTCCAGCCACTGGCCGCGGGTGGACATGTCGATGCCGCTGATCTCGTAGTCGTCCTCGCGGCCGCCGAGTGCGATGCCAAGGACGGCGCGGCCGCCGCCGGCGAGTGCGTCGAGGGAGAGGAACTGCTTGGCGATCAGGGCCGGGTTCTGGCGGAGGGGACCGAGCATGACGTCGGTGGCGAGGCGGATGCGCTCGGTGACCGCCGCCGCGGCCGAGAGGGCGACCACTGGCTCGTAGCTCGGGTAGACGATGCGGTCGATGGTCCCGAGGGTGCTGAAGCCGGCGTCCTCCGCGGCGTGGGCCCAGTCGGTGATCTGGTCTCCGGCGGTGCCCGGCACGGCGTTCGGGAGGCCGATTCCGATTTCCATTCCGTGCTCCTTTCGTCGCTAAGTTCGTTTGGTGAGCGCTTCTCAATCTACCGGCTTAGTTGCGTGGGCAAACACTTTGCTCGAGACCGAGCGGGTAGGGAGGCTCGGCTTCCTGGATGACGAGGGGGCGCCGAGGGTGCTGCCGGTGACCTTCGCGGTGGCCGAGGGGCGGATCTGGAGCGCGATCGACCGGAAGCCGAAGTCGGCGGCGGAGCCGGCGCGGGTGGGATTCCTGCGGAGGGATCCGCGGGGGGCGCTGACGGTGGATCGGTACTCAGACGACTGGGAGGAACTGGCCTGGGTGCAGGCGCTTGGAGCGGTGAAGATCATGGATCTCGAGGCGGGTGCGGCGGGGTTGGCGGCGCTCACGGGGAAGTATGAGCAGTACCGCGGGGAGGCGCCGCCGGGTCCTCTGCTGGCTCTTCGGCCGGAGAGGTATCTGTGGTGGCGAGCTGCGGATCCGGAGGGCCGAGGCGGGCGTAGCGGCGGCCGCGGCGCGTGATCAGGATCTCGTCGCCGGCTGCGGCGCGTTCCATCCAGTAGCCGAAGTGGTTGCGGAACTCGTGCGCCCCGACTTGATGGTGACTCGGCGGGTCCGGAGAGTGGAGCTGGTGGGACTCGAACCCACGGCCTCCTGCATGCCATGCAGGCGCTCTGCCCAGCTGAGCTACAGCCCCAACGAGTTCGTACTCGGCTGCGAAGTGTATCGCCGCCCTTTGGCCGTTCCGGGGAGGGTCCACCCGGAGGGAAATCCATCCCTGACCGGCGATCAGATCAATGGGAATCAGGTACGTCTCACGCAAAGAATCGCAGTATGCGGCAACCGCGTCGATTTCATCTGCGCTGTATGACTCACGGATATAGCCCTGGGTCGGGCTATAAGAACTGCGTCGTAGGCGGACTTCCACAGTGCCTTCGTTGAGCGCAGCCCACTTGCACTGAACCCGTAGGAGGCGACCAGGGACCTCGATCACCAGGTCGTAGGGCGGGTGATCAGTGAGCGGTCG
Organism: uncultured Solirubrobacterales bacterium; assembly: GCA_963821705.1. Classification (GTDB taxonomy): domain Bacteria; phylum Actinomycetota; class Thermoleophilia; order Solirubrobacterales; family 70-9; genus DASUPK01. The sequence continues at coordinate 255,814 of CAWGEV010000007.1, forward strand.
TGCCACGACGCAGCCCGCTCGGATGGCCGCCAGTGCGATTTCAGCCTCCGCTATGTCGCCCTTGTCGTTAGAGGAGAGCACCCGGCGATACTCGCGCGGGTGATGTCGCGCGGGACGCGCGAAATGTCAGGAGTGTGTGACGGGACGGTGGTGGAAGCGCGCAGCTACGCCGCGCGCTCCTGCCGGCCGTCCTCGTCGATGTCGAGGATCAGCCGGCCGCGGCGCGTGTCCCGCACCACGAAGTCGAACGGAGCCTTCTCCTCCAGCTCCCGCAGCAGATCGATCGGGTTCTCCAGGTTCATCGAGACCGTCGCCCGGCCCCCCGAGAACCTCTTCACCCTGATCTCGGACGCTCCATCGATCCCCGCCGCCGCATCCTCGAACCCCGTCAACTGCGCGAAGTCATTGAGCGGCCCGACCTCGACCTCCACCAGCCCCGCGAACACCCCGCCCTTCGTCGGCGCGGTCCCGACGGCCGGCCGGTCCTGCTCCTCCTCGATCCCCAGCCGGACCCGCGCCACGTCCGCCAGCTCGGAGACGCGCGCACCCAGCTCGTCCCGCAGGTTCGAAAGCTCGGTCACGCGGTCCGCCATCTGCACCGCATCCTCCAGCGCCTTCATCCGGATCCGCGTCGCCTGCCGCCGCGCCTGGCCGTAGATCTCCTCGATCCCCTTGCTGACGGCGGCGGCCATCGGCTTCTTGAGTACGTCCTGCAGCCGCTTCTCCCGCTCCACCACCCTCTCGGCGAGCCGCTGCGCCTCCTGCTCCAAGCGGGCCAGGCGCGCGTCGCGCGCCTCTATGGCGGCGTCGACCTGGTCTGGGTCGTAGCCCCGTAATGCGCGGCGGAATCTCTCCGTCGACACGTGGCCAGCCTAGGGTGGGTGTCGGACGGCTTAGCCGCCGCTCCCGGATGCAGCGGCCTGGCGGCCGCTCAGCTCCAGGTTCGGCGCCTCGCCCCAGAGCACCTCCAGCCGGTACCTGTCGCGCAACTCCGGCGTGAAGACGTGCAGCACCGCGTCCAGGTAGTCCATCAGGATCCACTCCGCCTCCCGCTCCCCCTCCACGCGGGCCGGCAGCCACCCGTCGGCCTTCATCCGGCCATGCACCTCGTCATGGATCGCCTTCGCCTGCCGCTCGTTGCGCGCCGTGCAGATCACCAGGAAGTCGGTGTACCCCACCAGCTCACGCACGTCGAGCGCGACCAGATCGGTCGCCCCCTTCTCGTCCGCGATCGCGGCCAGCCGCCGCGCCAGCTCCTCCGAGGTCAGCCCCGTCCCGCGGGTCATCGATACAACCCCCGCTCCTCGATCACCTTCACCACCGGATCCGGCACCAGGTGCCGCAGCGGCTTTCCCTCCCGAGCCCGCTGCCTGATTGTGGTCGAGGACGCTCCGCAAAGTGGCATGTCGATTATCTCCGCCCTGTCGGATGCACCGAGCCGCTCCAGAGCGGACTGCACCGCCCCCAGCCCGACTCCCGGCCGCGGCACCACCCCCAGCCGTGCCAGCTCCAGCACCCGCGCCGGCTCCTTCCAACTCGCCAGCCCGGCCGCCATGTCGGCCCCGAGCAGGAACCAGAACTCGTCCTCCGGCCGCGACTCGGCCAGCAACTCGAGGGTCCGGTAGCTGTAGGAGATCTCGTCCCGCTCCACCTCGAGCCCGGAGGCCTCCACACCTTCGTCGCCACCGGCGGCCAGCATCGCCATCTCCAGCCGCACCTCTGCACCCGGCTCGTCCTCGATCTCCTTGTGCGGCGCGCGCCCGGTCACCATCAGCAGCACCCGGTCCAAGCCGAGCTGCCACCGAGCCTCCTGGGCAAGGAGGAGATGTCCGACGTGGGGCGGGTTGAAGGCCCCGCCCAGGACCCCGATCCGAGCGACCGCACTACTCCCTGATCTGTCCGCTGCCGTGGACGACGTACTTGGTGGTCGTCAGCTCGCGCAGGCCGATCGGCCCGCGGGCGTGCAGCTTCTGGGTCGAATTGCCGATCTCCGCGCCCATCCCGAACTCATACCCGTCGGTGAAGCGCGTCGACGCGTTGACGTAGACGGCGGCGGAGTCGACCCCATCCGTGAACTCGTCGCCGACCTGCTGGGAGCGCGTCACGATCGCGTCCGAATGTCCCGTGCCGTGCCTGTTGATGTGCTCGATCGCCTCGCCCAGCGAATCCACCACCCCGACCGCCATCTTCAGACCGTGGTACTCGGTGTCCCAATCGGCGTCCGTGGCCTCGTCGACCGACACCGTCCCCGCGGCCTTGCGCGTGGGCTCATCCCCGACCAGCTCCACCCCGGCCTCGCTCAGCTTGGCGAGCAGGCTCGGCAGCAATTCGGCCGCCACATCGCGATGGACGAGCAGCGTCTCGGCCGCGTTGCACACGCCGGGCCTCTGCACCTTCGCGTTGTAGGCCACCCGCTCGGCCATCTCGAGGTCCGCGTCCTGGTGCACGTAGACGTGGCAGTTGCCCGCCGCCGCGTACATCACAGGGACCCTCGCGACCGCCTTGAGCGCGTTCTTCAGCCCCTCTCCGCCTCGCGGAATGATCAGGTCGACCAGGCCCTCCTGCGTGGCCAGCTCCCCCAGCTGCTCATGACCCCCGCCCGAGAGCAGCACCACCGACGCGGCCGGCAGCTCCGCGGCAGCCAGCGCATCCGCGATCAGGCCGGCCAGAAAGGCATTCGAGCTCTCCGCGCTGCTCGACCCGCGCAATACCGCCGCGTTCCCGCTCTTCAGGCAGAGCGCGGCCGCGTCGATCGTCACGTTCGGCCGCGCCTCGTAGACGACCGCGACAACCCCGATCGGCACCCGCTTCTTCGCGACCTCGAGTCCGTTCTCCAGGGTCCAGCCCTCGACCACCTCGCCCACCGGATCATCGAGATCGGCGATCTCCCTGACGCCCTTCGCCATCTCGGCGATACGCGCCTCGGTCAGCGTCAGGCGGTCGATCAGCGCCTCGTTCAGCCCCTCCTCGCGCCCGGCATCCACGTCGGCCCGGTTCGCGTCCAGCAGCGGCTCGACGCTCGCGCCGATGCGATCGGCGAGGTCCCGCAGGCAGGCATCCTTCTCGTCGCGGCTGGCGCGCGCAAGCAGGTGCGACGCGTCCTTCGCCTCGCGACAGCTCTGCTCGACGGTCTTCGCGGCGGTGGCCACGCACTAAGAGTAACCGCGGCGTCGCGCGGCCGAAGGCGCTGCTTCGCATGGAACTTGGGGTATCCGGTTTGCTGCCCCGACTGACTCCCGCATGCACGCCAAGGGAGTCGCGACGGAGGGCGGGATGCCGGCGCCTCCCACATGGAAGGCACTGGTTCTGGCACGCGCGGTGAGATCTGGGGAGTTGGCGCTTTGTGCCCGCTATACGGTGCATAAGGCGCCAATCGCCGCGTTTGCGAGCCAAGTCAGGGTGACGAAACGGCCTCGGCGCGCGGGTCCTGTCGCCGAATTTCATCGACACGCGCAAGGGCGCGTGTCGACGGTGAAATTCGGCGCCACCCGCGCGAGAGGCGGAGTGGCTACAGCTGTATGGCCTTTACCTCCAGAAACTCCTCCAGGCCGAAGCGGCCGTACTCGCGGCCGTGCCCGGATTGCTTGTAGCCGCCGAACGGGGCCAGCGGGTTGAACGTCGCGCCGTTGATCTGCACCTGCCCGGTGCGCATCCGACGGGCGAACGCCTTGGCACGCTCCGGGTCGGCCGACCAGACGCCGCCGTCCAGCCCGTAGATGGTGTCGTTGGCGATCTCAGCGGCCTCGTCCTCGGAGTCGTAGGGGATGATCGAGAGCACCGGCCCGAAGATCTCCTCCTGGGCGATGGTCATGTCCGGCTTCACGTCCGAGAAGACGGTGGGGCGCACGAAGTAGCCGCTCTCCAGCCCCTCGGGCGGCTCCGCGCCGCCGGTGAGGAGCTTCGCGCCCTCCTCCTCGCCCTTCCTGATATAGCCGCGCACCCGCTCGCGCTGCGCCTCCGAGACCAGCGGCCCGAGCCGCGTGGTCTGCTCGAACGGGTCTCCCGGCGTGGCCTTCTCGGCCGCGGCCGCCGCGACCTGCTCCGCCTCGGCCAGCTTCTCGCGCGGCACCAGCATCCGGGTGTGCGCGCTGCAGGTCTGGCCCGAGTTCAGGTAGCAGTTGGAAACGCCGTAGGCGACGGCGGACTGGATGTCCGCGTCGTCGAGGATCACGTTCGCGGACTTGCCGCCCAGCTCCAGGGCCACCCTCTTGACTGTCTGTGAGGCGACCTCGCTGACCCGCCGCCCGGCCTTGGTCGAGCCGGTGAACGACACCATGTCGACGTCGTCATGCGCGGCGATCGCCTCCCCCACCACCGGGCCGAAGCCGGTCACGAGGTTGAAGACGCCCGCCGGGAGGTCCAGCGAATCGATGATCTCGGCGAGGATGAAGGAGGTGAGCGGGGTCACCTCGCTCGGCTTCACGACCACGGAGCAGCCGGCCGTCATCGCCGGGCCGACCTTCGCGCAGATCTGGTGCAGCGGGTAGTTCCACGGCGTGATGCAGCCGACGACGCCGATCGGCTCGCGCACGATCAGCGAGTTTCCGATCCGCTCCTCCCACTCGATCTCCGAGGCCACCTGGGCCATCGAGCCGAAGTCCATGGCCGGCAGGCCGGCCTGGATGGTCCGGGCTAGGACGAGCGGCATCCCGACCTCGGCGGAGACCAGGGCCGCGATCTCATCGCCGCGCTCGGCGAGCGCCGCGCTGATCGCGGTGCACGCCTCTACCCTCTGCTCGACCGGAATCTCGCGCCAGGCCTCGAACCCCGCCTGAGCCGCCTTGACGGCGCGGTCGACGTCCTCCGGCGTCCCCTCCGGGATGCGGCCGATGACGTCCTCGGTCGTCGAGTCGATCACCTCGATCGTCCCAGAGCCCGACGGCTCGACCCATTCCCCTCCGATGTAGAGGCGGTCGCGAACGATCTCGTCGGTGGGGTGCCCCGCCTGCGCGGGTGCCGCGGTCTCAGTAGCCAAGGGGTGCTCCTCTCATCGAAGTGATCTGGGGATCGAGACTGATTATGCGGGGGTCGCCTCGGCGGCCGCCGACTCCGCGGACTTCGCGCCGGCGTCATCGGCGATCGTCTCCGCGGTCCGGTGCGCGAGCGCCATGATCGAGATCATCGGATTGGTCCCCGAAGAGGTCGGGAACGCGCTGCCGTCGCCGATCCAGACGCCCTTGGTGTCGTGCAGCTCGCCGAAGGGGCCGGCCACCGAGGTCTGCGGATCCGACCCCATCCGGCAGGTGCCCATCTGGTGGGCGCTGAAGAGCTTGTGCCCGCCCGCGCGGAACGGGATCCGCTGGACGCCGGCGATGAAGGCCTCGAGGTCGTCGCCGCGCCTCCAGGTCGGCGCGCCCTCCGCGAGCGGCCCGATCTGATGCGCCCCGGCGGCCTCGTGGAGCCGGATCTGTACCTCGATCCCCTTCTTCAGGTTCCCGAGGTCGAGATCGTCGGTCACCGAATACGTCGGGAGCGCCTCGCCGTTGCCATCAACCATGACCTGCCCGGCGCCCCTGTCGCGCGTCAGCGAGATGAAGGTCCCGGTGAAGGGGAACTCCTCCATCCGCTGCTTGTGGTCGGCGCCGTTGATCCACGGGGTCGCGGAGCCGATCAGCCCGGGCGCGTACTGGGCGGTCTCGATCAGGAAGCCGTAGCCGTCCCCCGTGTCGGCGAACTCGTCGCAGAGGCCCGCCTGCGGCGGGCCCCACCACGCTTCCTGGTCGGTGCCATAGGCGCCGCCGACGACGCTGGAGGGATGCAGGCGAAGGTTCTGCCCCACTGCCGGACCGCCGATCCCCGAGCGGAGCAGCAGCGCCGGTGACTCCAGCGAGCCGCACGCCACCACAACCCGCGGCGCCTTGACCATGACCTGGGCGCCACGGCCGTCCGGCGTCTGCCACACCGCCTCGACCCCGGTCGCCCGGTCACCATCCGTCAGCACCCGGGTGGCACGGGTGAAGGTGAGGAACCTGGCGCCGTTCTTCTGCGCGTCGGCGAGCCAGGTGCGGTCCGCGCTCTGCTTGCTGCCGGACTGATCGCCGAACCCCAGGTAACCGGCCTGCTCGGGCGTATAGCGGTCGCGGTCGGTATTGCGAACGATGGTCTCGAAGCTCCAGCCCAGCGCCTCGGTCCCCTCCTTCAGCCTCTGCTGGGTGCCGTTCAGGTCGCTGCAATAGGCGTTGGCGCTGATCCGCTCCATGACCGCATCGAGGTGGCGGTCGTACTCGGCGCCATCCACACCCTCGAGGCCCTGCTCGGCCCATTGCTCCCGGACCCAGGGCCGGGTTCGCAGGCAGTTGGTCCAGTTGATCGTGGTGCCGCCGCCGAGCGTGGTCCCCGCGACCAGGCTGACGTTGCCGTCCGCTGTCGGCGTCGGGCCGCCCCGCCAGAACATCTCCTGGTACGCGGGCAGCTCGAGCTGGTTGAAGTTGGACTCGTTGTAGTAGCCGGCGGCCTCCAGCACGACGACGTCCAGGCCGCGTGCCGCCAGTCCCGCTGCGACCACGGCACCGCCGGAGCCGGAGCCGACGATGCAGACATCGGTTTCCAGCGTCTCCTCGGCGCCCGAGGGCTCGTGGACCGTCAGCGGCTTGGCCACCTGGGGGGGCGCCGAGATCGGCCCCGGGTAACGGAATGTCTCCCAATTGGGGTTCTTACCCGTCTGTGGATCCGGGGCCCCGTAGTGGAGGAAGAGCGTCATCCCGATCAGCGCCGCGACTCCGGCCGCCGCCCGCGGATCGGCGAGGGCCGTATTGCGAAGGATCTGCTCGCGGGACTCCTGGGTCGGGGCGCGTGTGATTCCCTGGCCACCGAGCGCATCGATCAGCTGGAGCAGCCCCCCTTGCAGCTCCGGATCCGGGATCCCGGAGATCAGCTGCGCGGCTCCCTGGTCGACGCCGAGGTCGCTCGCCTTGCGTCCCCAGAGCCCCTCGGGATCGCGATCGCGCTGCAGCGACGGGACGACCGTGTCGCAGACCGCGGCCAGGATCGCCTGCTGGGAGTCGCTCAGCACGCTTCCTGCGTCCTCTCCTTGACCCATCGACACGGGACTCTAGTACGGACTGGCCAGCTGGCCAAAGCCCGTGGCAGATCCTCCGGCCACACGACCCTGGATACTGGCCGGGCATGCCGGAGGGACTCTCGGCACAAGAGGTCGGCAACGAGATCAGCCACCACGCCAAGTCCGGACACAAGGACGAGACTCCGGAGCGGTGGTTCGGGAGGGTCTCGATCGTCGAAGCGATCCTGCTCTCGATCGTGGCGCTGCTGGCGGGGTGGTCGGGGTATGCGGCCGCGAAGTGGAGCACCGAGTCGCGCGTCCAACTGGCGGAGGCCTCGACCAAGCGTGCGGAGGCCAACCGGGCAAACCTCCATGCCATGAGCCTGCGCAACTTCGACTCATCGACCTTCGAAGCCTGGTTCACCGCCTACACGGTCGGGAACCAGAAGGCAATGGCGCTGGCGAAGCGCCGCTTCCGGCCTCAGTTCCGAGTCGCCTTCGATGCCTGGCGGGCCACGCGACCCGAGACCAACCCGCACGCACCCAAGGGGCCCACCTACATGCCCCAGTACCGGCAGCCGGGGTTGAGAGTGGGGGCGACCCTCGACGATCAGGCGACCGAGGCATTTGCCACGGGCTCCAAGGACGGCGAGACGTCGGACAAGTACGTCCGGGTCACGGTCTTCCTCGCGAGCGTCCTGTTCCTGGTCGGTATCAGCACCCAGTTCTCGATTCCCCGCGTCCGCTACGCGCTCGTCGGGTTCGGGGCCGTGCTCCTCATCTTCTCCCTGGTGCAGCTGACCCAGATCCCGGGCCCGCCCTGATCACAAGCCGCGTAGCCGACTAGGTCAGCACGAAGTAATCGCGATGCACGGCCTCCTCGGAGGCGTGCGGAAGCAGCTCGCGGACCTTTTCGGTCCTCATGCCCTTGATGCGCCGCAGCTCATCCGCCGAGTAGTTGACGATCCCCTTGCCGATCGTCTTGCCGTCGCAGGTGACGTCGACTGCGTCGCCGGCGTCGAACCGCCCCTCGACCTCGGTGATCCCGACGGGGAGCAGGCTGCTACCGCTCTCGCGGAGGACCCGGGCCGCGCCGTCGTCGACGCGCAGTGACCCGTGACTCGGCTTCGCGTAGCGGAGCCAGAGCTTGAAGCTCGGCGTGCGCTCGGGATGCGGGGTGAATCGCGTCCCCGTGGCCTCCCCGCGCGCCGCCGCGACCAGGGTGCCCTCGGCGGTCCCGTCGCAGATCACCGCCCCGATCCCGGAAGCGCCGGCCATCGCGGCCGCCGCGACCTTGCTCTGCATGCCACCCAGACCGAGCGGGGAGGTGTGCTCGCCGATCTCGTACCCCGCCAGCTGCGACTCGTCGCTGATCTCCGCAACCAGCTCCGCGTCGTCGTGGCGGCGCGGGTCCTTGGTGTGGAGGCCGGCCTGGTCGGTCAGCAGCACCAGGAGCCGCACCTCCAGCATGATCGCCACCTGCGCCGCGAGGAAGTCGTTGTCGCCGAAGGTGATCTCGTCGGTCGCGGTGGTGTCGTTCTCGTTCACCACCGGGACCACCCGCCAGTCGAGCAGGCGCCCGAGCGTGTGGCGGGCGTTCAGGTAATGCGTCCGGAGCTGGAGATCGGACGCCGTGAGCAGGACCTGGGCGGCCTGCACCTCCCCCCTGGCCAGCCGCTCCTCGTAAGCGCGGAAGACGCTTCCCTGGCCGACGGCCGACGCCGCCTGCAGCTCGTCGATCGCAGACGGACGGCGGTCCAGGTGGAGAACTCGCATCCCCCGAGCGATCGCCCCCGAGGTGACCATGACGACGTTCTCGCCGCCGGCGTGCAGCTCGGCGACCTGCGAGCAGACCGAATCGAGCACGTCGGCGCGGATCGAGCCGTCCTCTCCGGCGACGATCGAGGAGCCGAGTTTCGCGACCACCGTCATCTTGCGCAGCGTACGCGTGACCCGGCTTCGCCACCAAGAAGCGGCCATTTGCGGCCGCCCGGCATAAGTCGCTCCGGGCTACGCCCTCCGCTCCTGAGGACAGCGGCCTTCATGGCCGCAGCTCGAACTCGAGGTCCCCCACGACGACCTCGTCGCCCGGCTCGAACCCGGCCCGCTGCAGCTCGGCGATCACGCCGATCTCGCGCAGGCGCCGCTCGAGGTAGTCGAGCGCCTCCTCGTTCTCGAGGTCGTGGCGTGCGATCAGCAGCTCGATGCCGCGGCCCGTCACCCGGAACCGGCCGTCCCCCTCCGGCACGATCTCGAAGCCCTCCTCCTCGCCCGGCCGGTAGACCCTGTGCTCGGCCTCGAAGTCGCCGTCGCGCCCGGCCGGGGCTGCGTCGTCGGGCAGGGCGGTGAAGACCGCCCGCCGGAGCTCGTCCAGGCCCGCCCCCGTCGCCGAGGAGATCCCCACCACACCGACCGCGCTCGCGCCGTGCCGCTTCCGCCACTCCGAGACCATCCGCTCGGCCTCGTCGTCGGTGAGCAGGTCGATCTTCGACAGGGCGATGATCTCCGGCAGCTTCTCGAGGTCCGCGCCGTATCCGGTGAGCTCGCTCCGCACGGTCTCGTAGTTCGCCTCCGGATCGCCGTCCGCCGGAGCGACCTCCACCAGGTGCACGAGCAGGCGGCAGCGCTCCAGGTGGGCTAGGAACTCGTGGCCGAGGCCGGCACCCTCCGCGGCCCCCTCGATCAGGCCCGGGATGTCCGCCAGGACGAACTGCCGGTCGTCCAGCTCGATCGCCCCGAGGTTCGGCTCGACGGTGGTGAACGGATAGTCGGCCACCTTCGGGTCCGCGCGGGTCAGACGGGCCAGGAGCGAGGACTTGCCGGCGTTGGGCAGCCCCACGAGCCCGACGTCGGCCAGCAGCTTCAGGCGCAGCTCGATCTCGCCCGACTCCCCCTCCAGGCCCCGCTCGGCGAAGCGGGGCGCCTGGCGGGTTGAGGTGGCGAAACGCTTGTTGCCGTGGCCGCCGGAGCCGCCGCGGGCCACGACCACCCGGTGACCGTCCGAGAGCAGCTCGGTCTCGGAGCCGTCGATGCCGCGGACGACGGTGCCCGGCGGCACGGCTATGACGCGATCCTCGCCCCGCTCCCCGTGCTGCCGCTTGCCGCGGCCGTGTTCGCCCTTGCCCGCCCGGAAGTGCCTGCTGCGACCGAGCGACCCGAGGTCCCGGCGCTGGGCGTCGCAGACCAGCACGACGTCGCCGCCGCGGCCTCCGTCGCCGCCGTCGGGGCCCCCGCGCGGCACGTGCGCCTCACGGCGGAAGCTGACCACGCCGTTGCCGCCGCGGCCGCCCTCCACGTGGATCTTCGCTCTGTCGAACAGCATCCCCGCGAAGGTAGCCGCAGAGGGACCGGCCGGGCGGGGTTCCTATCCCGTCTCAGTCACCGGGCGGGCGCGCGAGAACCAGCGTCGGCGGGTCAGGCCCGCCGCCGCCTCCGCCTCTTCCCGCGCGCACAGATCCAGGTAGAGCAGCGTCCGCCCAAGCGCGACGTAGGGGATCACCAGCGCGTAGACGATCGATCCGATCAAGTTGACGAGCACGGCCGAGAGATTCAGGAAGATCAGGAAGAAGCCGAGGACCGGGCCAATGACGATCCCGATCAGCGCAAGGATCCCGGCAACCACGACCGTGCGCCACCAGTGCCCGCGGACGCGTGCATGGCTGCCGCGCAGCGAATCCCTGATCGAGCGATCCTCGAACAGGATCTCCTGCTGGACGAACTGCCAGGCGATATAGAAGTAGGCAGCAAAGGGGATTCCGATGATGGTGACGAACATCAGGGTGAGGAACACATCGACCAGCAGCTGGGCGGCGACGACGCGCCAGAGCCGAGCCCAGATCGCCCGGTAATCCTCGAGGTAGCCGGTGTCCCTGCCGTCCTCGCGCAATTTGACGAAGGCGACAACTGCTCCGGAGACGAGGGCGAAACCGATCGGGTGAGCAATGACCCCGATTGAGCCGTTGAACTCGAGCGTGAGCCCGAACGGATGAATCCGGATATCGCCGCTCCCGGTGAGCTGTGTGAAGACGTACTGGATCCCCTGAATGGCGGCGAGGATCAGGAAACCGGTCAGCGCGATCGCGAGCATGGTGCGCCAATGCCGGCCGTAGAGCTGCCGGGCACCACGCAAGAGCTGGCCGACCGTCCACTCATGTCGCAGGCTCGAGATATCCACGGGCCGCCAGCGGGTGAGGAAGGCCGGAATCACGATCAGCAGGATCAGGGCCAGTCCCAGCCCGATCGCGCCGATGGTGCTCTTCGCCTCGAGGTTGATGAACCCGGAGATGCCGGCGATCGCGCCGCAGAAGGCGGTCGAGGCGGCTGGGCCGAGGATCGAGCCGCCCGGAAGCCGCGGGCTGTCCTGGCGGATCCCATCCATCCAGGTGAATGGGCGCAGCCACTGCTTCTTCGTGGTGGGTCCCTGCGGCCCGTTGTTGAACCCCTTCTCACGCTGCCCCCAGTGGCCGAGGAAGCTGAGCCACTGGAACGCGCTCCCCGCCGCCGCCGCGGTCGGGATGACGATGGGCCTCGGGTCGGAGCGGATCAGCGGCTTCGAGGTGTTGTCACAGCCGACGCCGGAGCCGTGCGAGCCGTTCTGGATGTAGATCGCGCTGTCGTAGAAGGTGGCGTGTGAGCCGGCGGCTGGATAGACGATCGGGTGGTTGCCGTCCTTCTGCACCTTGGAGTCGCTCCAGCCGGCGCGTTCGCCCCCGGCGTGCTGGAACAGAGCGATCTGCGAGGGACCCTTCTGAAGCGCCTCGGCCGCGGTGTCGGCGTCGAAGGAGATCTGCATCCCCTCCCAGTCGCCCTCGTGGACGTCGTTGAACTGGTTGAAGTAGTAGAAGAACCAGTACTGCACGACCAGGCCCGGGACGCCCGCCTCCCTCGCGATGTGCGCATACGTGATCGCCGGCGCCCGCCCCTCGGCCTTCAGGTTCGCGAAGTCCTTGGCGTATCTGCAGGTGTTCCCGAGCGGATCGCCCGGGAGGTCGAGGTAATAGTCGTCGCCCAGCCCCGCGACGTCGGCGGCGGTGGGACCCTTCTTGACCACCACGTCCTTGCCGCCGGTGTAGTGGACCAGCTTCACCGCGGGGTTCCCGAGGACCGTGTCCACCGTCGTCGGCGGCTTGTACTGCTCCACCGTGGTGTCGCAGAGGGCGTCCTGCTGCTCGCGCAGCATCAGGATCGGCGAGTACTTCTCGACGAGCTGCTGCTCGGCCGGCGAGGTGGCCGCCTGGGCCGCCCCTGCCGCCAGGAGGAGGAAGGCGGACGCGGCTGCGGCAAGGGACGCCGCCAGCCTTCCGGGTCGGCGCAGCACGGCGCCAACCTACACCGCGCCTCAGCGCGAATCCAGGGGAATTCCCCGCGCGGCCTGGCTACTTCGAGTCGACGACCGAGATCGTCCGGCCGCGGCGGCCGGTGCTGAACCGGACGACCCCGGGGCGGGTGGCGAAGATCGAGTGGTCGCGGCCGATGCCGACCCCGTCGCCGGGGCGGAAGCGGGTCCCGCGCTGGCGCACGATGATCTCGCCGCCGTTCACGGCCTGCCCCGCGAACACCTTCACGCCCAGGTACTTGGGGTTGGAGTCGCGGCCGTTCCGGCTCGATCCGAGTCCCTTCTTATGAGCCATCGCCGGCTCCCTCCTTCTTCTCCGCGCCGCCGGCGGCGGGCTTCTTGGCCGCCGGCTTGCGGGACAGCATCTTCACGTCGGTGATCTCGAGGCGGGTGAGCTCCGAGCGATGACCGGCGCGCTTGCGGTAGCCCTTCTTGGGCCGGTACTTGAAGACGCGCAGCTTCGGCCCGCGCTCGTGGCCGGCGACCTTGGCCTCGACCTTCACCTTCTCGAGGTCCTTGCCCAAGACCATCTCCTTGTCGCGGAAGGCGACGGCGCGGAGGTCGACCTTGTCGCCCTCCTTCGCGGACAGGCGATCGACGAGGAGGGTCGATCCCTTCTCGACGCGGTACTGCTTGCCGCCTGTCTCGATCACTGCGTAGCTGGCCATTCTCATCGCCTCAGTTCTTGCTGGCGCGTGAACGTCGCCTGCCGCCTCTGGAGCCGCGACTCCCACGCCCTCCGGAATTGCGGGATTCTAGCTTCTCATCCCCGTTTCGATTGGCACCTGCCGGGATCACGTTGCCGTCGCTGTCGAGCAGGGCCGCGGTCGCCGAGGAGCGCCCCACGCTCTCGATGCGGACCATTCGCTGCTCGCCGACGTGCGGCCCGGCCCCGGCGACGCTGACGATGTAGGAGTCGACGCGCGCGACCGCGTCGTCGACGTTGTACATGTGCGGCTCCTCGATTGAGACGAGGACCTCCTCGCCGACCTGGAAGGGCAGCGCGCGTTCCTCGATCTCGTCGCGCTTGCCCATCTCGACCAGGTGGAAGGTGTCGAGCGGCAGCGCGTCGCCGCCCTCGAAGTGGAAGCGCTTGCCGGTCTCCTCTTCGAGGTCCGTCAGGCCCGAGTCGGCGGTGAGCAGCTCGGCCGCCACCCTCGGGTTGACCCGGATCAGGTACGACTCCGGCTCGGGGTTCTCCTCGACGACCTCCTGGAGCTTGCGGACGATGGAGATGGCGACCGTCTCCTCGGAGGCGACGACCCCCTCGCCGTCGCAGGTCGGGCATCGCTTGGTGAGGATCTCCCGGACGCCGTCGGTGACGTTCTGCCGCGTCATCTCGACCAGCCCGAGGGGCGAGACCTCGACCACGTAGGTCTTGGTCCGGTCCTCGTCGAGCGCCGTCCGCAGGGTCTTCAAGACCTGGTCCCGGTTTCGCGCCCGGGCCATGTCGATGAAGTCGATGACGATGATCCCGCCGATGTCACGCATGCGGAGCTGGCGGACCACCTCCTCCGCGGCCTCGACGTTGACCTTGGTGATCGTGTCCTCGAGCCGGCCCTTTCCCTTGCCGGTGAAGCTCCCGGTGTTGATGTCGATGACCGTGAGGGCCTCGGCGTAGTCGATCATCAGGTAGCCGCCCGACGGTAGGTCGACGCGCCGGGAGAGGACCGATTCGAACGCCTTCTCGACGTCCCACTTCTCGAGCAGCGGCGTCTTGTCCTTGTAGAGCTCGACGCGTTCGGCGAGCTCCGGGGCGGTCCGCTGCAGGAACTTCGTGACGCGCTCGTGCTGCTTGGGGTCGTCGATGATCGCTCCCTCGAACTCCTCGACGAGCACGTCGCGGACGACGCGGATCGAGAGGTCGGCCTCCTGGAAGACCATCTGGCCCACCTCGGACTTCTCGGCCCGCTCCTGCACCACCTCGTCGAGACGGTGCAGGTACACGATCTCGCGGACGAAGTCCTCTTTCTTCGCGCCCTGCGCGGCGGTGCGGACGATCACGCCGCCCTTGCCGATGTCCACCTTTTCGATCAGCTTGCGAAGCCGGGTGCGCTCACCGTCGGGCAGGCGCTTCGAGACGCCGATGCCGCCGCCCTGCGGCATGTAGACGAGGTAGCGGCCCGCGATCGAGAGCTGCATCGAGAGGCGGGCGCCCTTCGTCTTCAGCGGGTCCTTGACGACCTGGACGATGATCTCCTGGCCGGGCTTGATCAGCTCGTCGATGCGGCGGCCACGGCCGCGTCCCCGCTTGGGGACGGCCTGTCCGCCGGGCAGGACGATCTCGTCGACGTGGAGGAAGCCGTTTCGCTCCAGGCCGATGTCGACGAACGCCGCCTCCATCCCGGGCAGGACGTTGTCGACCTTGCCCTTGTAGATGTTGCCGACGATCGAGCGGCGGCCACGGCGCTCCACGTAGAGCTCGGCCACCTTCCATTCGTTGCTTGGGGCCGCCTTCTTGCGGCGCTTGCCCTCTCTCGGGCTTCCCTTTGCCTCGAGCACGGCGACACGGGTCTCACCCCTGTCGACGCTGACGAGGATGTTCTTCTTCATGAGTTTCCTTTCTGCGCGAGCCATGCGCCACACAACGCCGACCTGCCGTCATCAGGGACGGGGTCGAATCGGCGGGTGTTGATGTGGGTGTGGTCTCGGTGGCTCAGCGCAACACTGGGGTCGGCGCCCTGCTGCGTGTGGAGCTCTCAAGCCGCGCACGAGAATGGATGCTCTGCAGGATCCCGATCGCCAGGAATGTGGCTAACACCGAGGAGCCCCCGTATGACATCAGGGGCAGGGTGATGCCTGTTACCGGCATGATGCCGAGGGTCATGCCCACGTTGACCAGGATCTGGAACATGAGCATGGCGGCGATGCCGCCGGCGATCAGGGTCCCGTACAAGTTCTCGGAGAGCGTCGGAATGCGCAGCATTCTCCAGATGAGCAGGGCGTATAGGGACAGTACGAACGCAGCCCCCGCGAAGCCGAAGCGCTCCCCGATCACGGCGAACACGAAGTCCGTGTGCCGCTCGGGAAGGAAGAGGAGCTCGGTCTGCGTCGAGTTCGAACCGCGTCCGGTCTTCTCACCGGACCCGATCGCTGTGACGCTCTGGTTGACCTGATAGCTCGCATCGTTCGGATCGTTCGAGGGATGCAGGAATGCAGTCAGCCGGTCCTGCTGGTAGCCGTGAAGCGGGCTCGGCAGGCCGGTTGCCGGGGCGATGACGAGGACGAAGCTGACGGCCAGTGCCGCCAATCCCCCGATCGCAGCGAAGTGCGACCAGGGCACCCCGGCGAGGAAAAGAATCGTGAGTGTGATGACCACGAACACGATGCCCGTGCCGAGGTCGGGTTGAAGGAAGACGAGTGCCGCCGGGGCCAGGCCGAGCGCCAGGATTCGCATCGTCTGGCGCATGGGCGTGCCGTGGCGGGTGCGCTCGATGACGAACGCCGCGAGGGCGACGACGAGCAGCAGCTTGGCGAGCTCCGAGGGCTGGAAGCGGAAGTACGGGAGCTCGATCCAGCGGCGGGAGCCGCGCGCTGCGGCCCCGAAGAGGAGGACGAGGCAGATCGACCCGATCATCAGCGAGTAGATGCCGACCCGGATCTCCCTGAAGCGGGAGTAGTCGATCTTGGCGACGGCGAACATCAGCGCGATGCCGATCACCGCGTAGATCCCCTGGCGCATCGCGAAGAAGAGGGGCTGCCCCGGGACGTCGTTGGGCGTCGCGACCGCGAGCGTGAAGCAGCTGAAGGCGATCAGCGCCAGGGCAGCGCCGAACAGCCAGCCGTCGATGTACGGCAGGTTGAGGCGCTCGCCGAGTCGGGCGCGCCGCGGTGTGAGCGTGAGAGGTGCTGCTTCCATAACTAGGCCAGGCTCCCTAGGGAGCCGCCCACCTGCAGGGTAAGGGTAGACGGCGATCGCGCTGCCATCACTCCTGCGTCTTCCCGGTCCCTGCGGCCGGCGTGATCGGCAGATGGAAGTAGTGCTCGAGGATGCGGGCGGCGACCGGGGCGGCCGTGTCGACGCCGAAGCCGCCTCGCTCGAGCGTCACGGCGACCACGATCTGCGGGTTCTTGGCGGGCGCGAGCACCACGTACCACGACTGATCGGGCTGATTCGGCCGCTGGGCCGTTCCGGTCTTGCCCGCCACGGCGAAGGGGAAGTGGCCGAAGACCGGATACGAG
The DNA here is from genome assembly GCA_963821705.1 of uncultured Solirubrobacterales bacterium. Taxonomy (GTDB): domain Bacteria; phylum Actinomycetota; class Thermoleophilia; order Solirubrobacterales; family 70-9; genus DASUPK01. The sequence continues at coordinate 272,331 of CAWGEV010000007.1, forward strand.
GTCCCGCCCGGCTCCATCGCGGCCCGCGTCAGCCCGGTCATGATCGTGTTGCGGGTGATCGGCGAGATGTTCATCTGCCGCCGCGGCGCCGGCTGGATCTCCTGGAGGACCTTCCCGGTGACGCTCTCGACGTCCTGGCCGATGTGAGGGGTCAGGACCTTGCCGCCGTTGCCGAGCGCCGCGTAGGCGACTGCCATCTGCAGAGGATCCGCCTCCAGATCGCCCTGGCCGACCGCGAGGTTGATGTTGTCGCCGACCGACCAGGGGCGGTCGGTGAGGTGCTCCTGGTAGAGCCGGTTGCGCCACGCCGGGTTCGGGATCAGGCCGCTGACCTCGGCGGGGAGGTCGATCCCCGTCCGCTGCCCGAGCCCGTACTGGCGGGCCCAGTCCTGCAGCTGGCCGCCGCTGCCCGAGGTATGCAGCTTCATCCCGAGGTTGTAGAAGTAGATGTCCGAGGAGACCTTGAGCGCGTCGCTCATGTTGATCGGGCCGTTGATCGCGTGGCCGGCGTTGTGGAGGGTCTGGTTCGCGTCGATCTTCAGCGAGCCGGTGTCGTTGAAGATCGTGCTGGGCGAGATCACGTGGTCCTGGAGCGCGGCCGTGGCGGTGATCGGCTTGAAGGCGGAGCCGGTCGGATAGAGGCCCTGGATCGCGCGATTCGCCAGCGGCGCGTCCGTCTTGCGCGAGGTGAGCGCGCGATACTGCGCCTCCGAGATCGGGTGGGTGAAGATCGACGGGTTGAAGGTCGGAGCCGACCCCATCGCGAGGATCGAGCCGTCCTGCGCGTTCATCGCGACGAATGCGCCGGGCAGCCCGAACGAGTCGAGTGCGCCCTCCCCGTAGCTCTGCAGGCCCTGGTCGATCGTGAGGCGCACGTCGTCGCCCGGCTCCGCGGGACTGCCCCTGAGCTGCTGGGTGGGCCGGCCGAGGGCGTCGACCTGGACCCGGTCCGTGCCGGGTCGGCCGCGCAGGAAGCGGTCGTACTCGTACTCGATTCCCGACTGCCCGATCTGGTCGCCCTGCTGGAGGCCCGCGTAGCGCGGCTCCTTGAGCTGCTGGGCGGTGACCTCGCCGACGTTGCCGAAGAGGTGCGCGCCCACGTCCCCGTCCTTGTAGTCGCGGGTGAAGATCCGCTGGACGCTCACGCCCGGGAAGCTCGACTGGTTCTCGCGCAGGTAGTAGACCTTGTCCAGGCCGAGCCCCTTCTTCAGGATCACCGGCCCGCCCGAAGCGGCGCGCTGCCCGCTCGCGAGCGCCTTGTGGATGTCGCCCATCGACATGCCGCTGACGGTCGAGAGCTGGTGGAGCTCCCTCGCGCGGAACGGGCCGGCCGCGGGCAGGTCCTCGGGGCTCACCTCCAGCGCCAGCTCGGTCTTGCTCGCCACCATCACCTTTCCGTTGCGATCGAGGATGTCGCCGCGAGGCGCCTGGACGCGGACCGTGCGGATGCGGTTGTCGTTCGCCTGCGCCCGGTACTTGTCGCCGGAGAGGATCTGGACGTACCAGAGGCGCAGGAAGAGGACCGCGAAGATCGCGACGGCCAGCCCGCCGAGGATCGAGATCCGGAGCGCAAGCGGCGAGCTCCGCCGCTCCGGCTCGGACTCGGGTGTTCTCAGGTACATCACGGCTACGGTGCCTCCACTGCCCGGGGCGCGCTCCTGCTGCGCCGGGCCCCCCGTCTCTCGTCGACGAGGGCGGAGCGCACCACCAGTCTGACGAGAAGGAGGACGGGAATGGCGAGAGCCGCTCCGATCGCGCTGGTGACGAGGGCGTCGCGGACGACCAGGAAGCTGACGTTGGCGTCCACCCCGGTGCCGATCTGGATCGCCGCGATGACGATCGCGCCCAGCATGGTCAGGGCCGCTCCCAACAGTGGCACCGCCCCGCGAGTCGGGCGCCCGACCGTCTCGCGGTAGCGCCCGGCGACGTAGCCGACCGACAGCAGGGTCAGGGCGAAGGCGCCGAGCGTCTGGAGGAGCAGGCAGTCCATCAGGAGCCCGACCGAGAAGCCGAACACCGCTCCGGTGAGGCTCCCCCCGAGCACTCCTACCGAGAAGACCACCAGCAGCAGCACGTCGGGATCGCTGCCGAAGACATCCATCTTCGAGAAGCAGACGACCTGCGCGATCACGAAGAAGGTGCCGAGCACGGCGAGTCGGACGATGATCCCGGGCGTCAGGATCACTTGTGGCCGCCTCCGGAGTGGGTGGTGAGGACCTTGACGAAGTCCATGTTGCGGAGGTCGGCGAAGGGGGTGAGGTGCACCCGCTGGTAGGCCTGCTGCTCCTCGAGCGTCGCGTGGGTGATCCGGCCGATCGGGATCCCCGGCGGGAAGATCGAGCCGAGGCCGCCGGTCGAGAAGCCGGCGGTCACGACCATCTGCCCCTCCGCGATGTGGCTGTTGCGCTCCAGGTAGTCCAGCTGGAGGTCGTTCGGGTTGCCGACATTCGGCTCGACCACGCCGGTCGCGCCGCTGGGGTTGACGCGCGCGGTGACCGCGCTGCTGGAATCGGTGATCAGGGTGACCTGGGCTGTGATCGGGGTGGTCTGGGTGACCTTGCCCGCAAGCCCCTGGGCCGCGACCACCGGGTCGTCGATCCGGATGCCGTCGCCGGAGCCCTTGTCGATCGTCACGGTCGAGTACCAGACCGTCGGCGAGCGGCCGACCACCCGGGCGGTCACGGGGTCGGTGCCGTTGGGCACGATGCCGCCGCTGGTGAGCTCGTTTAGCGCCGCGAGCTCCCTCGCCTCCCGTTGCTGGGTCTGCTCTCGGGCGAGCTGGTCGCGAAGGCTCGCCACCTGGCTCTCGAGGCGGGCCTTGTCGCCGCGGGCATCGAAGGTCTCGTGGAACCAGTTGACCGCGTCCCGGACCGGCTTCAGGGCCCGATCCGCGATGCTCTGGATCGGCGAGAAGATCGTGGAGACGACCTTCTCGGCGCCGTGAAGCGGGCCCGCGTTGCTCTCGCGGTAATAGAGACTGAGGAGTGTCAGCGAGGCGGCGACGAGCAGCAACAGCACCGCCCGTCGACGGCGCACTTGCTTGCGATACATGTGCTCTTCCTAGCTCTCAAGGTTGCGTTGGTCGCCCCACCGCATGGTTCGGGGGCACCCCGTCGGGGCACCCTGGCCGTACCCGAATTTAGCGCCTACCTTCAACGACACTGAAAGAGTTCCCCCCTGAGCGGACGACTAGTACCGGGAGCCGTTGGCACGGGACTGCGCATGGATGCTCTGGAGCAACCCGAGCGCGAGGAACGTGCCCAGGACCGAGGAGCCCCCGTAGCTCATCAGGGGCAGGGTGATGCCGGTGACCGGCATCACCCCCAGGTTCATGCCGATGTTGACGATCACCTGGAAGGCGAGCATCGCCGCCACCCCCCCGGCGATCATCGTCCCGTAGAAGCTCCTGGAGAGCCGCATCACCCGGATGACGCGCCAGAAGAGGATCCCGTAGAGCAGGACGACGAAGGCGGCGCCCGCGAAGCCGAAGCGCTCGCCGATCACGGCGTAGATGAAGTCGGTGTGCCGCTCGGGCAGGAAGAGCAGCTCGGTCTGGGTGGCGTCGCTGCCGCGTCCGACCACCTCGCCCGACCCGACGGCGATCACCGCCTGGTTCACCTGGTAGCTCGCGTCGCCCGGGTCGTTGCTCGGGTGCAGGAACGCCGTGAGCCGGTCCTGCTGGTAGCCCTGCAGGAAGTGGACGCCCGCCGCGGACCCGGCGACGTACGCCCCGCCGCCGATCAGGGCCACCGCGGCGCCGATGGCGGCGAAGTGCTGCCACGGGATCCCGGAGACGAACAGGATCGTGAGCGCGATCGCGACCAGCACGATCCCCGTGCCCAGGTCCGGCTGCAGGAAGACGAGGGCGGCCGGCGCAAGCCCGATCCCGAGCAGGGCGACCGTGGCGCGCAGGCCGAACGGCCGCCGGATCCGCTCGTAGACGATGGCCGAGAGCGAGACGCAGAGCAGCACCTTCGCCAGCTCCGAGGGCTCGAACTGGAAGAGCGGGAAATCGATCCAGCGGTTCGAGCCGCGGACCGCGGTGCCGACCATGAACACGAACGCGATCGAGCCGACCATCAGGGCGTAGATCGCGATGCGCACCTCGCGGAGCCGCGTGTAGTCGAACCGGCTGATCGCGAGCATCAGCGCGATCCCGACGATCGCGTAGAGGGCCTGGCGCTCCACGAAGTAGAAGGGCCGCCCGGCGATCTCGTTTTGCGTCGAGGTGGCGAGCGTGAAGACGCTGAAGGCGATCAGGCCGACGGCGGCGCCGAGCATGACGCCGTCGACGCCGGTCAAGCCGAGTCGCTCGGCGAGCGGACGGCGCGGGGCGATGGTGAGTGAGGGCTTGGCGGCTTCCATCAGCCCGGCCCCGCTGCCGCGGCGGCGGCTGCGTTGACGCCGCCCGCCGATTTCGTGTTGAAGTAGCGCTCGAGGATGGCGCGCGCAATCGGCGCCGCGGACTGGACGCCGAACCCACCGCGCTCGACTGTGACCGTCACGACGACCTGCGGATCGTTGTAGGGCGCGATCACGCCGTACCAGGACTGATCCTGCTGGCCGTCGCGCTGCGCGGTGCCGGTCTTGCCGGCGACCGGAATCGGGAAGCTGCCCATCACCGGATAGGAGGTGCCCCCGGCCTCGTCGGCCGCCCGGTGCATGCCGCCGAGGATCACGCTCCGCGTCTCGGGCGAGATGTTCACGTGCCGCTGCGGCGGCGGATTGATCACCTTGACGGTCTTGCCGTGGACGTCGACGATTCGCCCGCCGACGTGGGGGGTGACAAGCGAGCCGCCGTTGGCGAGCGCCGCGTAAGCCCGGGCGAGCTGGAGGGGCGTGACCTGGACGTCGCCCTGACCGACGGCGAGGTTGACGTTGTCGCCCTGGGTCCAGGGCCGGTCGATGTAGGGGTTCGAGTGGCTGCGAAAGACGCGGTCGCGCCAGGCCGGCGTCGGGATCAGGCCCGAGGTTGCGTCGGGGACGTCGATGGCGGGTTTGCGCCCCAGCCCGTACCTGAACGCCCAGTCCTGGATCTGGCCGCCGTTGCCGCTCGCATGCGCGTGCAACCCGAGGTTGTAGAAGTAGACGTCCGAGGAGACCTTGAGCGCAGTGCTCATGTCGACCGGGCCGTTGGCGGCGCCGCCCGCGTTGTGAAGGGTGATTCCGCCGATGTCGAGCGAGCCGGTGTCGTCGAAGATCGTGCTCGGCGAGATCAGATGGTCCTCGAGGGCTGCCGTCGCGGTGATCGGCTTGAAGGCGGACCCGGTCGGATAGCCTCCCTGGTCCGCGCGATCGACCAACGGGTCCCCGGGCCGGCTCCCGAAGGCGTCGTACTGGGCCTTCGTGTGGGGCTGCGTGTAGAAGGACGGGTCGTAGGTCGGGTACGAGCCCATCCCGAGGATCGCGCCGGTTCGCACGTTCATCGCGACGAAGGCGCCCGGCAGCCCCTTGGCGCGGAGGGCGGCCTCGCCGACCTCCTGGATGCCGGCGTTGAGCGCGAGCTTCAGGTTGTCGCCGGCCTGGGCCGCCCTGCTGCCCAGCTGACCCCGGGGACGACCGAGCGCATCCACCTGGATCCGCTGGCTCCCCGCCGTCCCGCGGAGGAACTTGTCGTAGGTGTACTCGACGCCCGCCTGGCCGATGATGTCGCCGGGCCGCAGGCCCCGGTAGGCCGGCCTGGTGAGCTGGTGCGGGCTGATCTGGCCGACCAGGCCGAGCACGTGAGCCGCGAGGGAGCCGTCCTTGTACTGGCGGACGTAGGTGCGATCGACGCTCAGGCCGGGGAACCGGTTCTTGTTCTCGAGCAGGTAGAAGAGCAGCTGCCGATCGAGCCCCTGGCGCAGCACGACCGGATACCCGGCGTACTGCGGAGTCTCGCGCACCCTCCGCTGGATCTCCGCCGGGGAGAGGCCGAGGAGGCCGCCGATCCGGCGCAGCTCCGCCTTTCGCTCCCCCGGGTCATTCGGCAGGTCGGAGGGCCGCAGCTCGAGGCTCATCACGGTGCGGTTGTCGACCAGCACCCTGCCCGTGTCGTCGAGGATCTCGCCGCGCGGGGGATGCACGCGGACGTCCAGGACCCCGTGGTCGTTGGCCAGCGCGCGGTAGTGCGGACCGGAGAGGACCTGGAGGGACCAGAGCCGGAGCACCACCAGCGCGATGGCCGCAACGATGACCGCAGTGATGACCGCTATCCGGACGTTGAGGCGATTGCTCAGCCGCGGCGGGATGTCCTCGGGTCGCTGTAGGAGGTACATGGCCGCGTCTGCTCCTTGGTGGCCGGTTCCTTAGAACCGCCTCCGGGTCCGCGAGTTCTTCAGCGCCCGCTTGATCGCCTCGAACTCCTCGAGGGCCTGACCCGATCCGGTGGCGACGCAGGTGAGCGGCGACTCCGCGAGGCGCGCGGGCACCTGGCACTCCTCGCTCATCCGCTCGGCCATCCCCTGGAGCAGGGCGCCGCCGCCGGCGAGGGTCATCCCGCGCTCCATCAGGTCGCCGGCAAGCTCCGGCGGCGTGCGGTCGAGCGTGTCGCGGACCGCCGCGATGATCTGGTTGATCGGCTCGTCAAGGGCCTTGCGGACATCCTCGGAGTTCAGCTTCACCGCCTTGGGGAGCCCCGAGCCGAGGTCCCGCCCCCGGATCTCGATCTCGATCTCGTTGATGAGCGGCGCCGCCGAGCCCGCCTCGTGCTTCACGTCCTCGGCGGTCTGGTGGCCGATCAGCAGCTGGTGCTCGCGCTTGCAGAAGTTGACGATCGCCTCGTCCATCTCGTCCCCGCCGACGCGAATGGACTGGGAGACGACGATGTCGCCCAGCGAGATCACGGCGACCTCCGTGGTGCCTCCGCCGATGTCGACGATCAGGCTGCCGGTCGGCTCGCTCACCGGGAGACCGGAGCCGATCGCCGCGGCCATCGGCTCCTCGATCAGATAGGCCTCGCGCGCGCCTGCCCCGAGACATGCCTCCTCGACCGCTCTCTTCTCCACGCCGGTCACGCCCGAAGGCACGCACACCACCACCCGCGGATGTGTGAAGCGGCTGGGATTGGCGTGCTTGATGAAGTAGCGCAGCATCGCCTCGGTGACCTCGAAGTCGGCGATCACCCCGTCCTTGAGCGGCCGCATCGCGTTGATGGTCGACGGGGTGCGGCCGAGCATCTGCTTCGCCTCGGCCCCGACGGCGTGGACCTCGCCGGAGCTGACGTCGACGGCGACCACCGAGGGCTCGGAGAGAACGATGCCGCGGCCCCGCACATAGACGAGGGTGTTGGCCGTCCCGAGATCGACGGCCATGTCGCGAGCAGGGGATATAGAGGTGAGAATGCTCATCCGGAGCGCAAATTCGGGAACTCGAGCCCAGCCTAGCGGCTCGCACTAAATGCCCAAAGTGGGCGAAAAATCCGTCGGCTAACGCGTCAACAGCTCGGGGGCGAGCCGGATCAGCAGACCGACCGGCAGACCGATCACGTTCGACACGTCTCCATCGATTCCCTCCACCATCGCCGAGCCCAGGCCCTGGATCGCGTAGCCGCCGGCGCGTCCCCGCCACTCGCCGCTCGCCAGATAGATGTCGATGAGCTGCGAGTCGAGCTCCCCAAAGGTGACGCGACTCGACTCGACGCCGGTTCGGACGGCGAGCTCGCCCTCGACGCGATCGGGGCCGATCAGGGCAAGGCCCCCGACGACCTCGTGGGAGCGGCCCGAGAGCGTCTCGAGACACCAGCGTGCCTCACCCTCGATCGCCGGCTGCCCCAGGGCCCTTCCGTCCACCACCACCTCCGTGTCCCCGGCGATCACGAGGGTGCCCTGCCGGCGCCGCTTCGCGACGGCGCGGCCCTTGGCCAGGGCGTTGGCGAGCACGACCTCGCGGGGGTCCCCCTCCGTCGTCTCCTCGACGTCCGACGGGATGGCTCTGAACTCGACGCCCAGCGCCTTCAGCAGGGCCTTCCGCTGTGGTGACTTCGAAGCAAGGATGATTCTTGGCTTCGCCATCAGATCGCGGCCACCAGCGGCCGCTCCCACGATATGACGGGTCGCTCCTGCGGAGCGCCCTCGCGTCTAACAGCCGCGCTGTCCCTCCCGAAGTGGGGCGGCCTGGTGGCCGCTACTGCTCTGGGAACCAGATCCCGATCTCGCGCTCCGCGGATTCGGGCGAGTCCGAGCCGTGCACCAGATTGAAGGTGACCTCGGTGCCGAACTCGCCGCGGATCGAGCCGGCGTCCGCCTCGACGGGGTCGGTCGCCCCGATCACCTGGCGGGCCGCCTTCACCGCGTTCGGCCCCTCGAGGACCATCGCCACCAGCTCGCCGCGCGTGATGAACTCGACGAGCTCGCCGAAGAACGGCTTGTCCGTGTGCTCCTCGTAGTGGACGTTGGCGATCTCCTCGTCGGCCTGCATCAGCTTCAGGGCGACGAGCCGCAGGCCCTTCCGCTCGAAACGGGCGATGACCTCGCCGGTCAGCCCGCGCTCGAAAGCGTCCGGCTTGACGAGGATCAGTGTGCGCTCGGTCGCCATCGGCGCGGGACCGTATCGGAATGGGGTCACGCCGCGTCGTGCCGGGAAGAACCGGCGATGAAGGGAGCGAGCCAGCTCGAGCCGCGCGGGGGGGCGAAATCGGCGCTGGTGTCGCCTTCCTTTCGGTGTGCGGAAAGAAGGCGACACTCGGCGTCCCGACAACGCCATCGCTCGAATCGCCGCGAACCAGCATGGGGTCCTGACCGCCGCGCAACTTGCAAACGCAGGGCTTTCCCAAGCCGGGATTGATCGGCGTCTCCGGGCCGCCCGGCTGCACCGTATTCATCGCGGGGTCTATTCCGTGGGGCATTCACGACTCAGCGATGCCGGACGCTGGATGGCGGCCGTGCTTGCTTCGGGAGCTGGCGCTGTCCTCAGCCACATCAGCGCCGCGGAGCTCTGGGAGATCCACCGCCGCCGCCGGCGTCCGATCATCAGTGGAGGCGGACCGGATTCAGTTCATGTCACTGTCCCCGGCAGGTCCGGGAAAAGGAAACGCTCCGGGATCGCTCTCCACCGATCCCCCAGCCTCAATGCCTCGGATTGCACCCGACGAAACGGCATTCCGGTGACCAAACCGGGCCGCACGCTCGAAGACCTCCGTCACCTCGTCTCCCCAGCCCAGTTCGCCGCGGCGCTTCGGGAAGCCGAATTCCGCCGCCTGCCGGTCGGAAAGGCATTCACGTCTGATGGCGCCCGAACCGAGTTGGAGTCCCGCTTCCTCGCCCTGTGTCGCCGGCATCGACTGCCACAACCGGCAGTGAACTCGAGGGTGGATCGATTCGTCGTGGATTTCCTCTGGCCACCTGCTCGCCTGATCGTCGAGGTGGATGGCTGGGAGTCGCACCGATCGAGGACAGCCTTCGAGAACGATCGGAGCCGCGACGCACGGCTGAAACTCCTCGGCTACGAAGTACTTCGATTTACATGGAGGCAAGTCACCGAGGATCGGCGTGGCGTCGCGAGAACGATCCGCGCGCTGCTTCGCCGATCCCCCTAAGCACCGTGCGGTGGCGCACTCCTTTCGCTATGCGGAAAGAAAGCGACACTGCGCGGTTTTTCGCTGGGTCAGCGCGCCGAGCCGCTCGGGCGCTGCGGGGGCCGCGCGCCGACCGCGGGGCGGTCCTCACGGCGGGTGGGCCCGTCAGACGATCGCGACTCGGACGACCGCGATCCGGAGCTGCGCTGGCCGGCCGCGCGCTGGGCGCGGGCTCGGTCCGTGCGGCGGGTGTCGCGCTCCGGGCGCTGCTGCTTCCGGACCTCGGTCTCGCAGTAAGGACAGATCCCCCAGCGCGGATCGAGCGGCTTGTGGCACTTGCGGCATGGGTTGCGCAGGCGCCGCTCGCAGTTCGGGCAGCGCAGGTAGCTGCGCTCCACCGGGTACTCGCAGTGCGGGCAGGAGTTCTCGATCCGCTGCCGCAGCTCGAGCTCCGCGGCCCTCAGCTCCAGCTCGCGCTCCTCGCGGTCCTCGAGGAACTCCGGCGGGCGCAGGATCGTGTAGACGATCGTGCCCAGATAGGGAAAGACCGAGGCCGCCGTCGCGCACGCGATCAGGACCGGGTCCTCGATCCGCCGCCGGGCGTCGAGGTAGGTCCAGTAGATCAGCGCCAGGTAGACGACGATCAGGAAAAGGACGAACAGGCCGAGCACCAGCCCGATCGTTCCGCCGATTCCGAAGATTGCTAGAGGCATGGGCGAATGGGAGCCGCGAGTGTACGTACTTCCTTATTCAGGGGTGGAACCCTGCCTGGCATTTGAGTCGAGGCTTTCAGGGACGTTTAAAGGAAGAGGAGGCCGAACACGTAGCCGAAGGCGAAGAAGACCAGGATCACCACCGCGACGACGATGGCCACCAAGCCCATCATCGTCACGAGCTCTGAGCGGGCCTCTCTGTCCATATGCAGGACAGAAGGTAGTGGCTGCCGGCCGCGAGCGCGACCCCGTCTCGCGCTTTGGCAAGCTCTCGTGCTCGCGCCCACGCCTCCACGGGCTCGGGCACCGCCTCGGCGCTCACCCCCGACTTCTCGCACAGGGCGGCCAATTCCAGCGCCGGCCGACCGCGGCCTCCCGGCCGTCCTGAGCCCTCGATCTGCTCGGAAGGGATCTCCGTGCAGACGAAATGCGACACCGCGGGCGCGAGACCGTTGACGATCCCGGTCGCGTCCTTCCCCTCGAGGACCGCCAGGCAGCAGACGACGTCCCTGCTCCCGGCCAGCTCCGGCAAAGCCTCCGCCAGGGCCCGCGCTCCGTCGGGATTGTGCGCGGCATCGAAGATCGTCGGCGGATCGCCGGTGACAAGCTCAGCTCGCCCCCGGATCGAGAACTCCCGCGTGGCGAGACTCTTGATGAAGGCGGCCATCGCGGCGCGATCCAGCCCCTCCAGCACCTGGCTCACGGCGGCCTGCGCGAGGGCGAGGTTCCTGCCCTGGTACCCGGGCACCATGTTGTTCGCGACGCTCGCCGCCCAGAGCTTCTTCGCGTGCTTCTCCGCGGCCTCCCGGTCGATCACCGTGTTGACGACGTCCGGGACGTCTCCCACCAGCAGCGTGGTGTGATCTCGGAGCACCGCCACCTTCTCGGCCGCGATCTCCTCGAGCGTCTCCCCCAGCCAGTCGGTGTGGTCCAGCCCGACGGAGGTGAGCACCGTGAGCTTCGACGGGATCACGTTCGTCGCGTCGAGTCGTCCCCCGAGACCCGCCTCGATCACCCCGTACCGGACGCGGGCGGCGGCAAAGGCGACGAAGGCCGCGGCGGTAAGCAACTCGAACTGGGTGACGGGGCCCTCGTCCCCCGCCGAGCGGTCGGCGACCTGGGCGGCCTGCTCGGCGCGCTCCAGCGCCTCCGTGAACGCCTCCTCCGAGATCGGCTCGCCGCGGATCAGGACACGCTCCCGCCACGACGAGATGTGAGGGGAGACGTAGGCCCCCGTCGCGACGCCATGGGCCTCCAGAAGGGCGGCGGTCATCCGTGTGACGGAGGTCTTGCCGTTGGTGCCGACGACGTGGATCGAGGCGAAGCGGTTCTGCGGCATACCCAGCAGCGTGCAGAGGCGGCGCATCCGCTCCAGGCCGAGCTTCCAACCGAGGACCTCCCGCCGGCGCAGGATCTCGTCGGAGGTGGCGGCTATCGCCTAACCCCCTAGTTCCTCGAGCTCGGCGCGGTAGGCGGCGAGCTTCTCGCGCTCCGCGTCGACCACATCCGCCGGGGCCTTCGCGACGAAGCCCTCGTTGCCGAGCTTGCCCTCTCCCCTCTTCACCTCGGCCCGCAGCTTCTCGCGCCGTTCCTCGATCCTGGCCTGCACGGCCTCGCCGTCGACGCCCTCCGTCTCCAGCAGCTCGACGCCGCCGACGCTCGCGATCGGCCGACCGCCGTCCTCGGAGAACTCGACCTTGGCGAGCCGCGAGACGAGCTCGTGGGGCGTCCCACCGTCTGCGCGAGCGGCGAGGACCTGCTTGACCGGGACGCCGGCCAGGTCGCGCCAGCGCCGCAGCGCCCGGGTAAGCGCGATCGCCTCGCCGATCTCCCGCTCCGCCTCCTGATCGAGCAGCCCGTCGTCCGGCAACGGGAACGAGTGGACCACCAGCGCCTCCGCCGGCCTGTCGGGCAGATACGAGTAGATCTCCTCGGTCACGAACGGCATCAGCGGGTGCGCCAGCGCGAGCACCTCCTCGAGCGCCCAGAGCAGCGTGGCCGAGGCGTCCTCGTCGCCGTCGTAGAGCCGCGGCTTGACGATCTCGAGGTACCAGTCGCAGAGCTCGGACCAGAAGAACTCGTAGAGGTCGAGCGCCGCGTGCGCGAAGTCGTATGCCTCGATCGACTCGGTGACCGCCCGGATCGCGCGTTGGAGCCGGGAGGCGATCCAGCGGTCCTCGACGCGATTCGAGCGCGAGCCCGGCTCGACGTCGTCGCGCGCCTCCATCAGCACGAGCCGCGAGGCGTTCCACATCTTGTTGGCGAGGTCGCGGCCCTGCTGGACTCGCGCCTGGGAGAACCGGACATCCTGGGTCGAGGTCATCGCCAGCAGGCCGAACCGCAGCGCGTCAGCCCCGTGCTCCTGGATCTCGTCCAGCGGGTCAATGCCGGTACCGAGGCTCTTCGACATCCGCCGCCCGTCCGGCGCCTGGATCACCGAGTGGACGTAGACGTCCGAGAAGGGGATGTCGCCGGTGAACTCGAGCGAGGTCATGATCATCCGCGCCACCCAGAGGGCGATGATGTCCCGCGCAGTCACCAGGACGTCGGTCGGAAAGAACGCCCTGTATTCCGGCGCGTCGGTGTCGGGCCAGCCGAGCGTCGCGAAAGGCCAGAGAGCCGAGCTGAACCAGGTGTCCAGGACGTCCTGCTCCTGCTCCCACCCGTCGCCCTCGGGAGGGTTCTCGCCGACGTAGGTCTCGTCCCCTCGGTACCAGACCGGCAGCCGGTGGCCCCACCAGAGCTGGCGGGAGATGCACCACGGCGGGATGCGCTCCATCGAGGCCAGATACTGGCGCCGGGCGCCGTCGGGGACGATCCGGACCTTCCCCTCGTTGACGACCTCGACCGCCCGTGTCGCCATCTCGTCCATCCGGCAGAACCACTGGAGCGAGATCAGAGGCTCGATTCGCTCTCCCGAGCGGTGCGAGAAGGGCACGGTGTGGGGATACGGCTGCTCGCCGCGCAGCAGGCCCTTCTCCTGCAGCTCGGCCACCACGGCCCTCTGTGCCTCGGCCACGGTCAGACCCCGGAAGCGCTCGGGGGCCTCGTCGGTGATCCGCCCGTCCTCCCCGATCACGCTGATCGCCGGCAGGTCGTGCTTGCGGCCGATCTCGAAGTCGTTGGGGTCGTGGCCGGGCGTGATCTTGAGAGCGCCGGTGCCGAACTCAGGGTCGACGTGCTCGTCGGCGATCACCGGCAGGCGCCGCTCCACCAGGGGCAGGATCGCGTGCTTGCCGATGACGTCCTTGTAACGATCGTCCTTCGGATTCGCGGCCACCGCGGTGTCGGCCAGCATCGTCTCGGGCCTGACCGTCGCCACGATCAGCTCGCCGCCATCCTCGAGCGGATAGGCGATCTCGTAGAGAGTGTCGGTGACCTCGCGGTTCTCGATCTCGAGGTCCGAGATCGCCGAGCCGAGGCCCGGATCCCAGTTGACCATGTAGTTGTCCCGGTAGATCCAGCCCTTGCGGTAGAGCTCGGCGAAGACCCGATAGACCGCGGTGACGTAGCGCTCGTCGAGGGTGAAGCGCTCGCGCAGGTAGTCGCAGGACGCGCCGAGGCGCTTGTACTGGTCGACGATGGTGTTGCCGTACTCATACCGCCACTCCCAGACCCGCTTCTCGAACTCCTCGCGGCCGAGCTCGGCGCGGTCCACGCCCTCCTTGGCCAGCTCCTTCTCGACCACGGACTGGGTGGCGATCCCGGCGTGATCGGTGCCGAGGATCCACATCGCGTTGCGGCCCCGCATCCGATTGAGGCGGATGAGGACGTCCTGGATCGTCCCGTTGAGCGCGTGGCCCATGTGGAGCGCGCCGGTGACGTTGGGCGGCGGGATCGCGATCGAGAAGTTCTCCTCGGGCGAGCCCTCCGCCTGCGGATGGAACCAGCCACCCTCCAGCCAGCGCTCGAAGACGCGCTGCTCGACCGCGCCGGGATCCCAGCGGGTGGTCTTCTCGAGGGTCTTGCGGCGCCCAGCGTCCATCGCCGCGATGTTAGTTGCGGCTCGCGAGCGGGCTAGGAGCCGCTCGGGTCGGAATCGAGCGACTCGAGCACGCCGAGGATCTCGCCGACGCGGCAGACCAGCAGCCGCTCCTCGTCGATCTCGACCCAGACGCCGGCCGAGGAGGGGAAGACGACGTGGTCGCCCGGCTGCACCGGCATGTCGACGCCGGCCGACTCCCACCAGTCGAGACCCGGTCCGACGGCCAGGACGATCCCCTGCTGCGGCGGCGGCTCGTCGATCCCCTGGGGCACGACGAGGCCGGACCGGCGCATCCGGTCCTGGTCCAGCTCCTTGAGGACCACCTGATCGAACAGGGGCCGCAGCTGGTGCCTGACTGCCTCGATCGGCTCGCGGGACGAGCGCGTGCTCATATCAACAGGATAGTTGCGAAGCTCGGCCTACTCGGACACCCCGGCGACCCGCAGGGCCTCGTCTACCCCATCTCCACGTTCTCCCTGGACATGGCGGGAGTATCCCGGGGCTCAGCGCCCTCCTGCCCCCTGCTTCTTCAGGCACTTCTTCCGCTTCGACTTGTTCTTGATCTTCTTGCACTTCTTCTTGGCCGCGGGCGATGGGCCGCCACCGCGCTTGCCTCCGCCGCCCTCACCCAGCTCGGCGGTGTGCCCGAGGAGGTCGGCGTGGTACTGGCCCGCGAGCCCGGTGTAAGGCTGGGTGTACAAGGTGGCGTCCAGGTCACCCTCGATCTCGAAGCTGGGGACGAAGGCAACGCCGACCGAGCAGGTGACACCGTTGGTGATGTGCTTTCCGGTGCAGCCATCCGAGACGACCTTGAACTCGTCCGGGTAGTAGCCGAGGAGCGACGTCGACCCGGTGAAGTTGTCCCCGGACTCGCCGGTCGTGACGAAGTCGTGCGTGGCGCTCGACGCCCCTTCGCCAACCGTGCCGAAGTCCCAGAAGGTGGGTGAGATCGTCGCCGCACCCGCGCCGGGAGCGACCGCGACCACGAAGGCTGCAGAGAGGAGGACGGGAACGAGAGTGAACCGGGCCATGCGCTGCATGCCCGCACGGTCGCAGGGCCCAGCGCCGGCGCCATCGGCGCTCTACGCCCGTCTGGAACTGCGGTGTACTACTGACGTCCGGTTAGGCCGTCTGCTCGCCGAGCGCCGGGTCCTCGAGCACCATCTCGTGCTCGCCCGTGGAGTCCGTGACCAGCATCGGCCGCTGGCCCTTCTCGATCGTCTCCTTGGTGACGACGCACTTCTGCACGTCGCCGCGCGAGGGCAGCTCGAACTGCACGTCGAGCAGCGTCTCCTCGAGGATCGAGCGCAGCCCGCGGGCGCCGGTCTCGCGCTCCAGCGCCTTGTCGGCGATCGCCCCGAGCGAGTCTGGGGCGAAGACCAGGTCGATGTCGTCGAACTGGAAGAAGCGGTGGAACTGACGGGCCAGCGCGTTGCGCGGCTCGGTCAGGATCGTGATCAGGTCGTCGCGCGTGAGCTGGTGGATCGCGGCGACGACCGGGAGGCGGCCGATGAACTCGGGGATCAGCCCGTACTCCATGAGGTCCTCGGGCAGCACCTGCTCGAAGTACTCGCCGGTGTCCTTGTCGGCTGCGGAGGTGACCTCGGCGCCGAAGCCGACGCCGTGGTTCCCGATCCGCTTCTCGATCACCTTGTCCAGCTCGCCGAAGGAGCCGCCGCAGACGAAGAGCACGTTGGAAGTGTCGATCGTGAGGAACTCCTGGTGCGGATGCTTGCGGCCGCCCTGCGGCGGGACCGAGGCGGTCGTACCCTCGAGGATCTTCAGCAGGGCCTGCTGCACCCCCTCGCCCGAGACGTCGCGGGTGATCGACGGGTTGTCGGCCTTGCGGGCGATCTTGTCGATCTCGTCGATGTAGATGATCCCCGTCTCGGCCTTCTTCACGTCGAAGTCGGCGGCCTGGATCAGCTTCAAGAGGATGTTCTCGACGTCCTCGCCGACGTAGCCGGCCTCGGTCAGCGCCGTGGCGTCGGCGATTGCGAAGGGGACGTTGAGGATCTTGGCCAGGGTCTGGGCGAGCAGCGTCTTGCCGCAGCCCGTCGGGCCGAGGAGCAGGATGTTCGACTTCTGAAGCTCGATGGCGTCCTCGCCCTGCTCCTCGTTCGAGGCCATCTGGATGCGCTTGTAGTGGTTGTAGACCGCGACCGAGAGCGCGCGCTTGGCGCCCTCCTGCCCCACCACGTACTCGTTCAGAACCTCCCAGATCTCCTTCGGCTTGGGGAGGTTCTCGAGCTCGAAGGTCGGCGGAGCGGTCAGTTCCTCATCGATGATCTCGTTGCAGAGGTCGATGCACTCGTCGCAGATGTAGACGCCGGGCCCGGCGATCAGCTTCTTGACCTGGCGCTGCGACTTGCCGCAGAAGCTGCAGAGGAGCTGCTCGTTGGATTCGGTGGGACGTGCCAGCGGATTACTCCCTCGGTCTCGCTTCGCCCGGCCGGCTGCTTCCTCGCCGAAAGCTTAGACGCCAGCCGGCCTCGGCCTGATGGATTCTCGTTACGCCGCGAGCGGCCGGTTTCCTTCCGCTGTTACATCGGCGGCACTCGTGCACGCCGCCACCTTGCTTGTCGGTAGCCGCCGTTCGTGAAAGGGTGGCGGCATCAGGCGCCTGATGCTCTTAGCGGCCCTGCTCGCGACGCTCGCTTGGACCTCGGAGGCCGAGGCGACGGTCACGCTCGGGCAGCTCCCGCAGATCTCCGACACCCCGCAGAACTGCGGGGGAAGCTCAGGGGCCTTCCTCCAGGCGAGCGTCACCTCGGGCAATTCCTACGTCGCCCCCACCGCCGGGAAGATCAGGTCGTGGAGCACCCGCGCGGTCGCGACCTCGGGCCAGCAGGTCTCCCTGTTCATCTTCCGCCCCCTCGGTGGGAGCACCTACCAGACGGTTTCGCACGACGGGCCGCACCCGCTCACCGCCTCCACGGTGAACACCTTTCAGGTGAACCTCGCCGTCAAGGCCGGAGACGTCCTCGGCCTGAATCCCGACCTCGCCACCTCTTTCCCGACGGAGTGCGGGTTCGTGGTGCCGGGCGAGACCGGGGAATTCACCACCTTCCCGAGCGGGCCGCCCGCAGATGGCCAGTCAGGCACCGTCAACCCGAATCCGGGGAAACGGGTCGACGTCTCCGCCGAGCTCGACCCGTCGAATGACTTCGGCTTCGCGGGACTGACCAAGAACAAGAAGAAGGGTCAGGCGACGGTCACCGTCAACCTGCCGGGTTCCGGGTCAGCCACCCTGATGGGCCAGGGCGTGAAGGCTCAATCGGCCGCGTTCGGGACCCCCAGCGGCGGGACGCTCCCCCTGAAGGTGGTTCCGACGAAGAAGCTCGCCAAGAAGCTCAAGGGCGGAGGCAAGGCCGGCGTGACCGTGGACGTCACGTTCACTCCCAGCGGCGGCAGTGCCCTGACGAAGTCCGAGGGCCTGAAGCTGGTGAAGAAGAAGGGCTAGACGCCGAGAAAACCGACGCCCGGCTAGCTGTAGCTGTCCCAGGCCCGCAGGTAGGGCTCGGGGTTGATCGGCCGGCCGTGCAGATGGATCTCGAAGTGGAGATGGCAGCCGACGGTGCGCGCGTTGCCCGTCTTGCCGACGTGGCCGACGATCTCGCCGACGTGGACCAGGTCGCCCTTCTGGACGGTCGAGGGATGGATCATGTGCGCGTAGAGGTACTGGTGCGGCGCGCCCAGTTGCTTGATCACGACGAAGTTGCCGTCGAGCCGCGCGTCATAAGCGCGCTTGATGACCGTGCCGGTGACGGCGGCCGCCAGCGGCGTGCCGCAGCTGGCGGTGACGTCGAAGCCCTGGTGGATCCGGCCACCGTCGCGGGGGGCGTGGAACCGCCCCACCGCCCCGCGGGTTCCGTGCGGGCCGCGGACCGGGAAGAAGTTCCGGTGGAGCTCGACCGAGCCGGCGTCCTTCTGGGTCCCACCGGCCACCGAGACCGTGACGCGGTAGGTCCCGTCGGGGACCAGACGCCCGCCGTTGGTGAGGCCGTCCCACTTCACCGTCTTCTCGACCCCCGGCTGCACGCCCGGCATCTCGATCCGCCGAACCTCGTCGCCGGATCCCGAGATCGAGATCGTCACGTCGGCCGGCGCCGAGCCGCTCAGCCTGAAGTCGATCTGAACGCCGTCGGCGGAATCGGTGAAGCCGGTCTTCGGCGAGACGGAGGCCCTCTGGACGACGGCGTCGTCCGCGGCGGTGACCGGTGCAGCGATCAGGAGCGCGGCGATCGCCAGGAGGAATGGAGCGAGGCGCCTCAACTGTTGCGGTGCGAGAGCCCTACCGATGTTCGATCACGCGGTCGACGATGTTGTACTCCTTCGCCTCCTCCGCGCTCATGAAGTAGTCCCGCTCGGTGTCCTTGGCCACCTTGTCCAGCGCCTGGCCGGTGTGCTTCGCGATGATCTCGTCGAGGCGGCGCCGGACGTCGATGATCTCCTTGGCGTGGATCTCGATGTCGGTCGCCTGACCGGAGAAGCCGCCCGAGACCTGGTGGATCAGGATCTTCGAGTTGGGCAGCGCCATCCGCTTGTCCTCGGCCCCTCCAGCGAGGAGCAGGGCGCCCATCGACATCGCCACGCCGACGCAGATGGTCTGCACGTCCGGCTTGATGAACTGCATCGCGTCGTAGATCGCGAGGCCGGCGTAAACCGATCCGCCCGGCGAGTTGATGTAGATCGAGACGTCCTTGTCCGGGTCCTCGGACTCGAGGTGGATGAGCTGGGCGACGATCAGGTTCGCGATGTCCTCGGTCACCGGGGTGCCGAGGAAGATGATCCGCTCGTTGAGCAGGCGCGAGTAGATGTCGAACGCCCGCTCACCGCGGGACGTCTGCTCTACCACCATTGGGACCAGGGGACTCATGGGGGCGTGAGCATAGCGACCACCAAAGTCGGGCCGGAGCGAGGAGAATCCCCCGGTGGCGTCAGAAGGGGAGATCCTGACGGTCGGCCACTCGAATCACGAGGAGACGGAATTCCTCGACTTGATCAGCGGAGCCGACATCGAGCTGATCGCCGACGTGCGCGCGAACCCCCGCTCCCGTTACCCGCAGTTCAACCGCTCGGCGCTCGCCGGCACCATGAAGGCGGCGGGCATCGGATATGCCCCGCTCGGCGCCGACCTCGGCGGACGGCGGGTCCCATCCCCTGACTCGATCAACCAGGGCTGGGAGGTCGAGGCCTTCCGGGGGTACGCCGACCACATGGCGAGCGAGCAGTTCGAGGCGGGCCTGGGGATGCTGGAGGACCTGGCGCGCGAGCGCCGCACCGCGGTGATGTGCGCCGAGGCCGACTGGACCCGCTGCCATCGCCGGCTGCTGGCCGATGCGCTGACGGTGCGCGGCTGGCGCGTCCTGCACCTTGGGCCGGACGGGGAATACACCCCGCACGAGCTGACCGATTTCGCGGTCGTCGAGAACGGGGTGGTCACCTACCCCGCCCGCCAGACCTCGCTGGGCGTCTAGGGGTAGTTGCGGCAGGGCTCGCCGCGCAGCGCCGTGCAGGACGGCAGCGGGGTCGGCGCGGCGCCGCCGGGGACGAGCGGCAGGATCAGGCGCGACTGCCGCTTGTGCGAGAAGGCGACGGTGACGTTGGCGTTGTGCTGCGGCACGGTCTCGGCGAAGGCCCAGACCGGCTGATCGCCGACCGGGGCGCTGACAGTCACACGGATCCGCGATCCGGCGCGGTACATGTGGCCCTGGTAGTAGAGCGGGATGATCAGCTTGCTGAGGCGGCCCTTGGGCAGCTTGGCGATGTCGTCACGGCGCAGGCTCAACACGGGCTCGAGGAGCGTGCTCTTGCGCGGATCGAGGCGGCGCATGCTGGCCCGCAGGTAGCCGCTCTGCACGTAGCTCTCCTTGCCGTCGGGCCGGACCTCCGAGACGGTCACCTGCAGGTCAACGTCGGGTACCGACGCCCGGATCCAGGCCTGGACCGCGCCCGCGCCGATGATCGCGGTGTCGCGAGTGAGTGGCGCCGAGACGAAGGAGGCCGCGGTACCGGCAGGCGGCTGGCGCCAGTCGAAGCTGGGATGGGCGGTCCAGAGGTCGCCGCCTCCGGTGTCGGTGCCCGCGAAGTCGGTGGCCGGACGCGCACCCTTGTTCCAGGTGAAGGTCTGGCTGCCGCCCTTCTTCTTCGGCGCCTTGTTGGTGAGGGTGCCGCCGTTCCCGAAGTACCAGGAACGGGCCCGGGTCTTCGGGATCGGGAAGCGGTTGAAGTCGCGCTCGAAGCCGGGGTATGGCGCCCCGGGCGCCCCGCCCGCCCCATTGTCGAACATGACCCGCACTGACGGCAGGGCCTGGAACGCGCTGAGCGCGGCCTGATAGCTGGGCTCGTTCTGGATCGGGTCCGGCGGCAGCGTGACGCCCGGCACTCCCATCACGGTCTGGTAGATCAGCGGCGCCGACGCCGCTGCTCCAGGTGGGTACTGCGGTTTTCGCTGCGCCACGTAGAGCTCGAGGAAGTCGAACCATCGGTTGAAGGTCTCGGGATCGAGCGAGTCGATGTGGAAGCCGTTGCTGAAGGTGAACCACTTGCGCCTGGTCCCGGTGAAGCGGTCGGCGAGGTTGGCGCAGTGCCCGCCGGTCTGCTCGTCCTCGAACTGGCAGGCCATGAAGACCGGCACCCGGATCTGGTTGACGAACGTGGCCGGCGACAGCGGGTTGGCGACCTTGGGTCGGTAGACACGGTTGCGGTGGATCTTGTCGATCAGGTCGGCCGCGGCCGTGTGGAGCGTCTGGTTGGCCTTGCAGAGCTCATCGCCGTTCTGAATCCGCTTGTAGGCCCAGCCCTGGCCCTCGGTCGGCGAGGCGGGCTTCGCGTCGTGGACCCGGTCCTCGGCCCACCGGAGGGCGAAGCCGGTGTTGAGGTAGCCGCCCGGATAGAGCGTCGTGGCGGAGTTGTCGATCACCGAGAGCGGAGTGATCGCGGCGAGGTGCGGCGGGCGGGTCGCGCCGACGAAGAGCTGGCTGATCCCGCCGTACGAGACGCCTGCCATCCCGACCCGGTTGTGGAGCACCCAGGGCTGGCGGGCGACGGTCTCGACGACGTCGTAGCCGTCCAGGCCCTGGAGCTTCTCGAAGTAGTCGAAGGCTCCGCCCGAGCAGCCGGTGCCCCGCATGTTCACGTCGACCACCGCGTAGCCGAGCAGGTTGAGGAGCTGGCTGATGCCGCTCTCGGCGCCGGCGGGGTTCGCGAAGCCGTAGCCCGCGTACTCGACCAGCGTCGGATAGGGGCCGGCTGAGGCCGGTCCCGGCAGCCGCACGTCGAGCGACAGGCTGGTGCCGTCGCGCGTGTGGAGGTAGCCGTAGCCGCCGGCGGGCAGCGTCTGGTTGTAGATCGAGGTGTTCTTCGGCGGCCGGTCGGACATCACGGCCACCTTCCTCGAGAAGGAGCCGTCGGCGGCGCGGACCCGGTAGCCCTTCCCGGTCGGGATCCTGCGGAAGACCACTCCGCCGAGCGAGCCGACCGGCTTGGTGGAGACCTTCTTGCCCTTGCGGTCGACCAGCCGAAGGCTCGTGCCGGGCTGCGCTCCGGTCACGTAGACCTGGTTGACGCTGCCGTGGACGTTGAGGCCGTTGGCCGCAGACGCGCCGGCGGGAGCGATCGCGAGGATCGCAAGCGCCACCGTCAAGCAGATTCCCTTAGCCACTCCTTGGCCTCTCATCCCTGGGAGGCCAACAGCATATTCGCTATGGAGTCCGGCCCGCCGCCCCCACTGGGACATTGCGGGGAGTCAGTCGGAGCCGGGCGTCCAGAGGCCGCCCTTCTCCTCACGTTCCTTCTCCGGGGTCCAGATCTCCTCGCGGGCCTGAGCCTGCTCCAGCGGGATCGGCCTGGCCTCCTCCGCGAGCAGCTCGAGCGCCCGGCGCATCCTCAGGTCCTCCTTGAGCAACTCCTCCCGCCCGGAGTCGCGGATCTTCTGGAGGGCGACCTTGGGCTCATCGTGCCCGTGGTCCTCGTGGCCCGGCGGGATCTGCAGGGCCTCGAGCATGTCCTCCTCGGTGATGTCGATCCCCTCGGCCCTGGCGATCGCCTCGAGGACGGCCTCGCCCTTCAGCGCCTGCTCGGCGTCGGGCCGGGCCTGCTGAATCATCTCGTCGCGAGTTTTTCCCTGGATTTGCAGGTAATTCTCGGGTTCCATCCCCTGTCGCTGCAGCTGGCGCTCGACGCGCCGCCACATCTCCGCCGCCCTCGCGTCGACCACCGGATCCGGCAGGTCGACCTTCGCGTTCGCGACCGCCGCGTCGAGGGCGGCCTCGCGGAAGCGCTCGGCGATCTGCCGCTCGAGGATCTCCCTGATCTGGCCGGAGATGTGATCGCGGAGCTCCTGGAGGGTGTCGAACTCCGAGGCCTCCGCCGCGAAGTCGTCGTCGAGCTCCGGCAGCTCCTTCTCGCGGACCTCCTTGACCTTGACGTCGAACTGGGCGGTCTTGCCGGCGACCTCCTCGGCGGGGTAGTCGTCCGGGAAGGGCACGTCGACCTGGCGCTCGTCGCCGGCCTTCGCGCCCTCGAGGCCCTTCTCCAGCTCGGGTAGGACGCGCCCCTCTCCCAACTCGAGCAGGTAGTCCTTGGCGGCGCCTCCCTCGAAGTGCTCGCCGTCGATCTTGCCCTCGTAGTCGATCAGGACCACGTCGCCCTCATTCGCCTCCCGGTCGACCGGGTTGAGGCGGGCGAAGCCCTCGCGCAGGCGATTGATCTCGGTGTCGATCGCCTCCTCGGGAACCTCCGGCTCGTCGCGGCCCACCTCGAGGCCCTTGTACTCGCCGAGCTCGGCCTCGGGCCGAACGGCGACCTCGATCGAGAACTTCAGCGGCTTGCCCTCGTCCGGCAGGTCCGACAGGTCGAGCTTGGGGTCGCCGACCGGGTTGACGCCGGACTCGAGCATGGCGCGCTCGTACCAGTCCCCGAGCGACGACTCGAGCGCCTGGGTGAGGACGGCCTCGCGGCCGAGCCGCTGCACCACCATCTCCGGCGGCACCTTGCCCTGGCGGAAACCGGGCATCTTCATGTCCTTGCCCAGCTCGCCGGCGGTCCTCTTGATGCTGCCCTCGACGTCCTTGGGATCGACGTCGACATCGACGCGGACCCGTGAGTCGGGAAGCTCCTTTACGGTCGTCTCCATGGAAGTGACCACCTTAGAGACCACACGACGCGAGCGAGTCGGCGCCTGGTTGTACACCGGCGCCCCCGGCCGGCTCGCCTCGTTCTCCATCGACCTCGGGCTTTCGCTGGCGGCGCTCGGCCTCTACGGCGCCAAGCGGGCCTGGGAGAGGGTCAGCTCGATCCCTCGGCCTTGATCCGCTCCTCGAGGCGGCCGCCCTGCCCGGCGGCCGCGGCGCGGGCGGCGCGCTCGTTGCTCAGGGCGACGCCGCGCGAGTCGGCCAGGTCCATGAGCCGCTGGCGCTCCGTGTCCTGCTGTGCCCACTGCAGGAAGAGCCACACCAGCACCCCGAGGGTGACGAAGGTCCCCTCCACCATCATGATCACGCCCGCCATGCTCTGGTCGGTCACCGCCGAGATGTGCCACTTCGCCTCGCCGGCTGCGTAGTGCGGGTAGAAGACCGTGTTGGACCACATGAAGACGTTGCCGAGCACGATGCCGGCGAAGCGGACTGCGATCACGTAGCCGATCTTCGCCGGGATCCCGAACCACTTCGGCTGCGGGAGGGGCCCGACCAGCGGCATCCACATCAGGACGCCGAAGCCGATGAAGCAGGTGTGCTGGAGCGCATGGATGGCGTTGTGCTCGGTCGCCGCCTGGTAGAGGACGGGGATGTGCCAGACGTAGAGGTCGATCGCCCAGAGCGGCAGAGCGACCAGCGGGTGTGCCAGGTGGCGCATCCAGGCGAGCCAGCGATTCGCCAGCAGGGGCTGGAGCAGCGGGCCGGTGAGGCCCAGCACGATCAGCAGCGCCCCGATGTCCCCCATCAGCAGGTGCTGGATCATGTGGGCGAAGACGAGCTGGTCGTCGATCCGGCCCAACGGGGAGATGAAGGCGATCGCGATCAGCGCGAGCCCGGAGGTGAAGCAGGCGATCCGCCAGCCTCGAACCGGCCGGCCCTCGCGGGAGAGCGTCATCAGCCGGAAGGCGTACGCCGTCGCCACCAGCGTGAGCAGAGCGACCTGGAGCGGCTCGAAGACCGGTCCGCCTACGTGAGCGACGGGCACGCCGCTCAGGTTAGAGCCAGTCGATCCGCCTGAAGAAGGTGACCAGGGCGACGACGCAGAGCGCCATCACCCCAAGGCAGAGCGGATATCCGATCCGCCAGTGCAGCTCCGGCATGTGGTCGAAGTTCATGCCGTAGACGGAGGCGATGAAGGTCGGCACCGCGACGATCCCGGCGATCGCCGAGATTCTCTTGACGACCTCGTTCTGGCTGACGCTGACCAGCGCCAGGTTCGCCTGCAGGACGCTGGTCAGGAGCTCTCGCTGCGAGTTCACCTGCTCGTCCACCCGGCGAGCGTGGTCGGCGACGTCGCGGAAGTAGCTCAGCAGCTCGTCCGGGATGCGCTCGCTGCCGCCCTCCTCGAGCGAGGCGAGCGGCGCCAGCAGCGGCCAGACGGCGCGGTGGAACTCGATCACCTCGCGCTTCAGGTGGTAGATGCGGGCGGTCGGCGCGGGGACCTCGTCGTCGAAGACGTCCTTCTCAACCTCCTCGACGTCGGCCTCCATCGCGTCGACCACGGGGAGGTAGTCGTCGACGACCTTGTCGAGGACCGCCCAGACCCCCGAGGCCGCACCGAGCTTCACCAGATCAGGGCGCGCCTCGAGTCGCCGCCGGGCCGACGCCAGCTCGCTGCCGGGGCCGTGCCTGACGGTGATCACGTAGCCGGGCCCTGCGAACATGTGCACCTCGCCGAAGTGGACCTCCTCCTCTGCCTCGTGGTAGTGGGCGGTCCGCAGGACGATGAAGGAGTCCTCGCCGTAGTCCTCGATCTTCGGCCGCTGATGGGCTCCTCGAGCGTCCTCGACGGCGAGCTCATGGAGGCCGAAGAGCTTCTGCAGGCGCTCGAGGTCGCCGGGGTCGGGCTCGTGAAGACCGATCCAGACGAACTCGCCCTGGCCGGCCTTGCGCCTGGCCTCGGCGGCCTGCTCCGGCGTCAGCGCCTCCTGGTGCTGGCGCACGCCGTCCTTGTAGTGGGCGCAGTCGACGATCATCGTGCGGCTCCGCGTTCCCTTTCCGGTCGAAGGGCCGTCTTCCTGCCGCTGCACGGCTTCGCCACATAACGGGTCGCGCTGTCGCGCGCCCTCGCATCCTCAGTCTTCGACTGGGACCCAGGCGACGTCCATGTCGACCCGGGCCCCCCTGAAGGGCACGCCCTCGCGGCGGAGAAGGCGACGTTGCCGGTCGCCCTTGGCCAGCGATCCGTCCGCCCTGACGATCCGCTGCCAGGGCACGGTCGGGTCGTGGGATCGCGAGAGCACGGCGCCGGCGAAACGCGGCGCCTCCGGGCACAGGTCGCCGTATGTCGTGACGAAGCCGGCGGGGACCCGCCGGATGCGCGCGATCACCCTCCGCGCGCGGGGCGAGCTCAGCTCAGTCGCCAAGTCACCCAGAGACCCGCCGCGGCCGCCGGCAGCGCCGCCGCGAGGCCGCGGACGCCGGCGGTTCGCTCGTCCGATCCCAGGGCGGCGGCGAAGGCAGCCGTGTCCCCGGCGTCGGCGACCGCGTTGGCGAGAGAAGCGGTCCGCAGACGCGCCGGGTCATCGATGGCCGCCAGGGTGACGGCGCCCAGCACCAGGTCGCGGATGCCCGCGATCCGGGCGACCGCTGCGGTTGCCGGGGTCACCTCGGAGAAGCCGAGGGCCCGCATGGAGAGCTCGGGAGCCGTGAGCATGCCGACGCCGATCGCGATGCGACCAGCCGCGGAGAGCAGCGAGAAGCCACGGACGCCGCCCGCCTCGACGCCGGCCCCGGTCAACCCCGCTCCCAGGAGACCGACAGCGATGGCGAGCTCGTCGAGGGTCTGAAAGACCACGCAGAAGCGCTCGGTCAGGCGCTGGAGGGTGTCGAGCTCCTCGTCGCCGGCATCGCTCTCCAGCTCGAATCGGAGCCGGATGTCCTTGAAGCCGACGGGAGCCTCCTTGTCGATCGACATCGTGCCCCTCCAGTCGAGGTCGCCCTCAGCGTGAACCGAGCCGGTCACGTCGATCCCCATCGAGGTCGCCACCGATCGCATCGTGACCCCGGCGCACGCGACCAGGGCCTGGAGCAGCATGTCGCCCGAGCAGGCGAGCGTCCCGTCGCCGCCCGTGCCGGGATGGAGCCCGGCCTTGACCAGGGCCCGCCCCGTCTCGACCGAACAGGCGATGTCCTCGTCGAGGGACCCATCCGCCTCGAGGGTGATCCGGGCGGCATTCGGATCGTCGCGGTAGCGCTCCTTGATCGGCGCCTGGAGCTCGCGCAATTCGTCTCCGGTCAGCGGCTCGCCCATTCCAGGCGAGAGTAAACCGAACGGGCCGACTCCGGGCCACCCGCGATACTGGGATCCCGATGTCTGTTCAGGGAACGACCAGAGGGGACGGCTCGGCCGAGCTGTCGGCGGGGGCCGAGTTCGCCGGCTTCCGCATCGAGCGGACGATCGGCCGCGGCGGCATGGGCATCGTCTACCTGGCCCGCGAGCTGCGTCTGGAGCGGCCCGTCGCCCTCAAGGTGATCCGTCCCGAGCTCGCCGGCGAGGAGAGCTTCCGGGCCCGGTTCCGCTCGGAGTCCAGGACCGCGGCCGCCGTCGAGCATCCCGCCGTCGTCACGGTCTACGGCGCCGGGGAGCGGGACGGCCTGCTCTATGTCTCCATGCGGTATGTCGCCGGCCGAGACCTCGGCCGGATCATCTCCGCCGACGGGCCGCTGCCGCCCGATCAGGCCGCGGCTCTGATCGGCCAGGTCGGCGAGGGCCTTGACGCGGTCCACGCCGCCGGGCTCGTCCACCGCGACGTCAAGCCGGCCAACGTGATCGTCGCCGACGACGGCGGGGGCGCCTTCCTGACTGACTTCGGCCTGGCCAAGGCGATGGCCTCGACTTCCGGGTTGACCGCTACCGGGGAGGTGATCGGCAGCGTCGACTACATGCCGCCGGAGCAGATCGAGGGCCGCCGCGTGGACGCGCGCACCGACGTCTACGCGCTCGGCTGCGTCCTCTTCCACGCCGTCACGGGGAGCGTTCCGTTCGCGGAGCGCGAGAGCTCGGCCAAGATGTGGGCCCACCTCAACGAGCCGCCGCCCGCGATCAGGCCGGCGGCCTCGGCCCTCGGGCCGGTGACCCGGCGGGCGATGGCGAAGGAGCCGACGGACCGCTATCCGTCGGCCGGCGACCTCGGACGGGCGGCGGTCGCGGCCACCTGCGGCGAGGCCGTGACCGAGCCCGAGCACTCGGTCGGCGCCGGGGACGCCGCCCCGCTCCCGAACACGGTCCGGCTCAGCGAGACGCCGCTGGAGACGACCGCGCCGCTCCCGCGGAGGCGCAGGCCCGGCCGCCGGCGGCTGGTCGCGATCCTCGCCGTCCTGGCGGTCCTCGTCGCCCTCGGGGTGGCGGCCCTGATCGCGGTGCCGAGGCTCTCGGACAGCGGCAAGACCAAGTCGCCCACCGGCGTCACCGTGCCATCGCTGGCCGGCCAGCCGCTCGACACCGCGGAGAGCCAGCTCGATCGGCTCGGATTGCACTCGAACGAGCAGGGCGGCGGGCTCTTCGGCGTGCTCGTTCCCTCGGACTGGAACGTCTGCTCCACGTCCCCGCCCGCGGGCGCCACGGTCCGGCCCGGCGCGACGATCGACGTTCAGATCGACCGGCCCGGGATCTGCTGAGCCGGAGCAGGTCAGTCCGTGCAGGTGGGCCATCCTGGAGGCTCGGTGCCCGAAATCAGTCCCGCTCGGCGCGTCCGGCTGCCACCCGCAGGACCTCGCCACCGATCAGGCGCTCGAAGTGACCGACCAGCGCCCAAAGCGCGCGGAGGCGAAGATCAGCACGGGCGTCGACGGGGGCGATGCGTCCCTCGCTGACCAGCGCGGACCGGCCCTCGCCGTCCTCCTCCACCCAATGGGCCAGGATCACCCGCACCGTCCCGGCCTCGCGCCAGGCCATGAAGTCCTCCGCCCGGTCGAGATGCGGGTAGTCCCTGCGAAGCGTCCAGATTCGCCCGCACATGCCTGAGACCGACCAGCGATGCCCCTCTGCGATCACGGCGAACGGGTCTTGCCGGATCAGATCCCGATAGGACAGGTCCGCAGAGGTTCCGGGAATTCGCCACCGCACCGCCCGTCCGAGGGTGGGCGTGTCGCTGAGCCGGACCGTCTCAGCCGCGTGCCACAGCCGGTCGGCGTCGGCGTCGGCCGAGTGGCGGTGACTGGTGCGCACCCGTGGGTCGGGGAGCCATGCATCGAGGTCGAACTCCATGGGTCCACCTTGGCAGGCGAGGTTGCTTTGGCCGGTCGCGGCTTCGGATCAGCCAGGACATGCCGCGGTCAAGAAACGCAAAGCTCCACACAAAGGCCGGGGAAAGCCACGTCTCTTCCCTCCTGCTTTCACGTGATCTTTCGGTAACCCTTCGCCGGCCTTTCAGGAACGGGCGGAGGATCGGTAGGACAAATCCCCCGGCACCTGGAGGGCATCAGATGAAGAGCGAGCAAGCCGACCGAACGGACCACTACCTCGCAGCCCAGATTCGAAGCGACGCGCTGCGCGCCTGGCGGAAACCGAGGCCACCTTCCCGAATCAGCGTTGGCACGGAGCGAAGTCGCATTGGGCCGAGGAAAGGATCTCTCCCGCACGGCCACCTCCCGCGAAGTGCGCTTGCCAGCTGACGGGTGGGCACGGAGCTCCCCGAGCCGAGGCTTCCTGACCGGCGTTGCCGCGCCTGGCCGCCTCGCGGCTAGGGGGTGACTACCGACAGCAGGTCGTTGCGGGGCGCCGATGCAGCGGAGCTCGGACGGTCTTAGTTTTCACGGAAGGACACGACCTCAAATCACAGCCGCAAGGAGAGAGATGGCCTACGTACCGCAAGTCGACGAGAACGCCTGCGCCGCCCACGGCGATTGCGTCGACGTCGCCCCGAACGTGTTCGCCTTGAACGACACCGCGCATGTGATCGGCGCGGGACCACCGGATCTGATCATGAAAGCCGCCGAGGTCTGCCCTTCGACTGCGATCACGGTGATCGACGAGGAAACGGGCGAACAGGTCTATCCCTGACCGCCTGTGCCAACTCCCCGGACAGCGACGGTGGTCCTGGCAAGCTCGCTGACACTTTTCGTGCTCGGCGGCTGTGGCGGCGATAGCCGCCGTGCCGAGAGCGAGGGAGGCCAAACGGCTGCCGCCACCGTTGCGGCACAAGCGCCGCCGGCGTCCAGTCCGGGACCGGTGGTCGTGGCGCAGGTCGCTGACCCCGCGCGCCGCGCCTACATCAGGCGAGTCGACCGCGTCTGCAGCAGCCTCGACCCGGAGCGGAACAGCGCCAAGGAGAGCGTGGCGGGCGCCGCGAACGGCCAGGAGGCGGGCGCCGCCTACGAGAACACCATCACCTGGGGGCAGGCGGAACTTCGCCGGATCCAGGCCGTTCCGCCGCCTC
Organism: uncultured Solirubrobacterales bacterium; assembly: GCA_963821705.1. Lineage (GTDB taxonomy): Bacteria > Actinomycetota > Thermoleophilia > Solirubrobacterales > 70-9 > DASUPK01. Next base: position 302,102 of record CAWGEV010000007.1, read on the forward strand.
CGGGCGAGGGCCGACTGCTTCGCGCCAATGTCTTCGACGTGATCCGCCGCCAGCTCGCGCTCCGAAGCGAGATTCGCAACGCGCTTCCCTCCCTGGACGTCACACGCCTGCAGGCCCTGCAGACCCAGCTCGACGACCTGAGCCGATCGGTGACTGCCTTTGCGCGTGGATACGGCTTCAGGGTGTGCGGGGAGGACTAGGCGGATGGCTGAGCAACCCAACATTCCCGAGCCGCCGCCCGTTTCCCCCGCCTCCGCGACCAATGGACCGTCGGTCGCGCCCGAACCTCGGCCGCCGGCCAGGCCGCGCCGGCCACTGCCGAGCCCGCTTGCGGTGATCACGGCCACGCTGGGCCTCTTCTTCGTCGTGCTGACCCTGCTCGCGATTCAGGTTCGGAACGGCAGGGACCCGGCGCTGGGTCCCGGGCCGGCTGTGCCGCAGCAGAGTCAACCCCTCGCCAAGGGCAATCAGACCCAGCAGGCCACCCAGATCGTCACCCGCACCTCCCCGGTCCCGCCATGAGCGGGTCCCCTCTCAGCGCCGCCGAGGCGACCCCCGGGGGTCCGGGTCTGAGGGTGCGAGTCGCCGCAGTCGCCGTCGTTCTGGCCCTCGCAGCGCTCGCGGCCTACGCGGTGTTCAGCGGGCCGACTCGGGTTTCCGTCGGGGGGCCGCAGACGGGCGCGCCGAGCAACGTCGCTCCTCCCGCCAGCCAGGGAGCCCGAGAGAGAAGGAGGTCGCGGTGACTGAGCCGGACCCCGCCAACTATCCATGGTGGCTGGCGTCTCGATCCGCCGGGATCGTCGCGTTCGTGTTGATCGCGAGCGCCGTCATCGTCGGGCTCGCCCTGGCCTCTCGTTTCTCGTGGCCTCCCGGGATGAAGCGCAACCTGGTCAAGGTCCACCAGCAGCTCGCACTGGCCGGACTGGCGGCCATCGGGGCACATGGCGTTCTCCTGCTCGGCGACAGGTTCCTCAATCCGGGAGTCACCGGCATCGCGATTCCCTTCACCCTCAGCTACCGGCCGGCTTGGACGGGCCTCGGCATCCTGGCCGGCTACCTGGCGCTCGTGCTCGGACCGACGTTCTACCTGCGGCGGCGGATCGGAGCCCGCCGCTGGAGGCGGATCCACCAGGCCACCGTTCTCGTCTACGTCCTGGCGGTGATGCACTCGCTGGGATCGGGGACCGACGGCGCCAGCCTCTGGTTCAAGGCAATGGTCGTCGGCACCGCGCTGCCGATCCTTGCGCTGCTCCTCTTCCGCTACGGACGGCGTACGCCGGCGACGACTCGACGCCCGATTCGCTCTCGGACCGAGGTCGCGCCGAGCCCGACTCCCGGCCGGTAGAGAACAGTCCGTGCCTTCGAGACGCTGGGCGAGTCGTCTCCGAGGCGGACTACGTCGGTAGCCCGGCTGCTTCGAGGGCTTCCTCCCTGTTTCGGAAGGCCTGCTCTCGCACTATTCGCCCGCCCTTGAACGTGAACACGAAAGCGAATTGATCGTCCATGGAGATCTGGCTCACGGGACCAGCCCCCTTCATCTGAGCGACCGCGACCACCATGTCCCCGGCATCGATCAGCTCAACGGGGACCACGTCATATCCGGCCATGGTCTTTTGATTCTCCTCATAGATCAGCCGTATGGCCTCGCTGCCATGGTGGGTTCCCAGGAGCAGCGTCTCGAATACCGCCTCCGGGTCATAGAGCTTCTCGAGGGCCTCGAGGTCGCCACGGTTGTGGGCGGCGAATCCCGCCTTGATCGTCTCCACGTTCTCGCGCGACATCGCGAGCAGTATCGCCTAGTAGGGTCATCTGCATAGGGGGCACGCGGTCCAAGGAGAGACAATTGATTCTGATGACCACGCAGGCAGACGATTTCGACCACTGGCTGGAAGTCTTCTCAACCAAGGGCGCCGAGAAGCGCAAGCAGCACGGCTCCAAGGGTTCAACCGTCTTTCGCGATCCCAATGAAGATGACCGGATCTGGGTGATCTTCGACTGGGATCAGGAGGGCTTCCAGAGCTTCGTCTCCGACCCTGAGGTCCCGCCGATCATGAAGGAAGCCGGGCACAAGGGCCCGCCCCAAGCGGCGGCGCTCGGCGGCCAGTACGACGCCTAGCCACAACCGGTTCGGACTGAGGGTGAGCGACCGGACTCGAACCGGCGACCACCTGGACCACAACCAGGAGCTCTACCAACTGAGCTACGCCCACCGCGTGCTCTCAATCTAGCGTGACCCGGGGCCGCCCATGCGGCCCCGGGTGCACGCGGATACTGCGCCTCAGCTGCGCGGCGGCAGCTGCCCCTCGAAGAAGGCGAGCGCGTCGGCCTCCCCGGCGGTGACCACGCCACCGTGGCTGACGCCCGGGTACTTGGTGTACGTGACCTGGTCGCCCGCGTTCACCAGCTGGGTGTTGAGCTGGTCCGTGTAGGTCGGGAAGACCGTCGTGTCGGCCGTGCCCTGCTGGAGCAGGATCGGCGCCGCCGTCTTCACCAGCGGGTTCATCGCCGCCAGCACCGGGTTCAGGGCGCTCAGGTCGGCGCCGGAGCGCTCGAGCTGCGACGGCGGGATGCCGCCGAGCTCATTCGAGGCGCCGAGCTGCGACAGGCACTGGCTCTCCAGCAGCGGATAGAACTGCAGGACCGGGTCCGAGAGGATCGCGTTGACGTTGATCGCGCTCGACTGCGTCGAGGCGCCATCGATGATCAGGGTCGCCAGCGCCGTCAGCGAGCTCGGGGACGTCAGCAGCGGCAGCAGAGCGGCCTGATCGAGGATGTGCGAGGCCGGCGCGAAAGCGATCGGTCCCGCGGAGCTTCAGCTTCGGCTGCCAGCTGCTCGCCAGGCCGGCCGCGAAGAGCGCCGACTGACCGCCCTGCGAGTGGCCCGAGATCAGGTAGCGCTTGCCGATCTTGGGGTCGAGCTGACGGGCGGCCGCGACGATGTCGACGACGCTGCGGCCCTCGGCGGTCCCGATCAGATACGGGTGCTTGCCGGGCGTGCCCAGGCCCTGGTAGTCGGTCTGCACGACCGCGTAGCCGGCCGGGAGCCATGCGTTCAGGTCCGGGTTGATGTAGGAGCTGCCGGGCTTGGCCGGCGGGTCGACGCTGTTGCGCGACGGTGCGCAGACGTCGGCGACGCCGGTCGTGCCGTGCGCCCAGGTGATCACCGGCCAGCCGCCCTTGGGCGGCTTGCCCTTCGGGACGCTGACCGAGCCGGAGACCGCGTCCTTCGCTCCCTGCGGCGTGCGCGAGGAATAGAGGACCAGCTTCGTGTACTTGGCGTTCGCCAGGGGCACGAGACCGGTCGCCTTGCGGGCCCAGATCAGCGCGCCGTGCTGCTTCGGCAGGTTCTTGGGCGGCTTGTAGAACTTGAGGCCCTTCGGCCCCTTCGTCACCTTGGTCTGGCTCTTGGCCTTCGCCTCGGCCCGCTGCGAAAGGGCAGCGAACAGCAGAAGTCCCGCCAGTGCGACGGCGGACAGGATGAGCGTCCTCCGGACGCGATCCGAAACGGCATGGGCGTGCAAGTCCTTCTCCTCTCTCGACCCGGGGCTCCTTCCCCGGGATTTCCCCACGAACTCTCTCCCTCGAAAAGCCTCGGCAATCTAACCCACGGCGGGTGCAGGAGTTTCGGAAAGCGCGTTGAGCGCCCCCGGCAGGACTCGAACCTGCGACATCCGGCTTAGAAGGCCGACGCTCTATCCAGCTGAGCTACGGGGGCCAGCATGGGGAGCGTACCGGCGCGCCTCGCCGCGAAATGAAGCCCTCCTGGCGCGCATACTGTGCTGGGCGCCCAGGTCTTCGAGTCGTACCAGGTACGCAGCCGGTCGGAGCCGGGGTCGCAGTTCCCGCGGGAATAGGCTGTGGCGGGATGCGTTCCGGTGACGTCAGCTCGCTCGGGGAGGCGCGGCGGGAGTTCCTGCGCAGGGAGTCGCCCTGGGCGCTCGGCGCCGGGGTCCTCGTCCTCGTCGTCCTCCGCGTGATCGTCGGCGACGTCACCTGGCGTGACGGGGTCGCGGTCGCCGCGATGCTCGCGATCTATCCGTTCGGCGAGTGGGCGATCCACGTCCACCTGCTCCACGCGAAGCCGATCGAGATCCGCGGCCGCAAGGTGGAGACCGTGGCCGCCCGAGCGCACCGGGCCCACCACGGCGATCCGAACGACCTGGACATGGTGCTGCTCTACTGGTGGCAGGCCGCCTTCCTGATGCTGGTGGCGGTGCCGTTCACGATCGGGGTCGTCGCGCTCATCGTGACCCTGGCGGCGGGATCGATGCCGCTCGGCGCATTGCTGAGCGCCGGGATCGCCGGCTACTGCATGGTCTTCGTCTACGAGTGGACCCACTTCCTCATCCACACCGCGTACGTGCCGCGGACCACGGCGTACAGGACGATCTGGCAGAACCACCGCCTCCACCACTTCAAGAACGAGCACTTCTGGCACGGGATCACGAACAACCTCAGCGACCGTGTCCTCGGCACCAATCCCGACCAGCGCGAGGTGCGGAAGTCCGAAACGGCTCGCACGCTGGATCCGGCGCGCTGAGGAGATGAGCCTCGACGAGCGCTGGATCAGGTCGCTCCACGTCGAGGCGATGCGGCACGCCGACCTGCACGCCGAGCACGATCCGCACGTCCTCTTCCAGGCCTCGACGATCGGCGCGCTGATCGAGGGCTCGTTCGAGGGTGATGTGAGCTTCGCCGAGCTGGCGGAGCACGGCGACCTCGGGCTCGGGACCCTGAACCACCTCGACGGCGAGATGATCGCGCTCGACGGACGGTTCTACCGGGCCGACGTCGAGGGCGACGTCAGCGAGGTCCCGGCCGATCAGCGAACCCCTTTCGCGGTGGTCGTGCCGTTCGAGAGCGACATCGAGTTCGACATCGAGGGCTCGATCGACCAGGACCGGCTGCTCGGCGAGGTCGACCGGCGGATCCCGGCAGACGCGGCGTCCTGCGCAGTCCGGATCGACGGGCGGTTCGAGCTGGTCAGGGCCCGGTCGGTGGCGCGGCAGGAGCCGCCCTACCGCGAGCTCACCGAGGTCGTCTCCGAGCAGCACGTGTTCGAGCTCTCCGACATCGACGGCACGATGCTCGGCTTCCGCTTCCCCGAGTACGCCGAGGGGATCGAGGTGGCGGGCTGGCACCTCCACTTCATCAGCGAGGACCGGAGGCGCGGCGGACACGTCCTCGACTGCCGCGCCGAGACCGCGCACGTACGGCTGGACCCATCGGGTGAGCTGCACGTGGAGCTGCCGCCGGGCATCGACCTAGCGGATCCGGACACGGCGAAGAGCACCCACGCCGCAATCGACCGGGTGGAGCACGGTGGCTGACCCGCCCGGGCGCGTCATGGTCACCGGCGCCGCCGGCTTCATCGGGGGCGCGCTGGTGGAGCGGTTCCGAGAGCTCGGCAGCGAGGTGCGCGGCGTCGATCTGATCGAGACCGACCACGACTGGCATCTGGTGGCCGACATCACAGCGCCGGGCGACTGGCAGGGACACGCGGAGGGCTGTGACCTGGTGATCCACACCGCGGCAGTGGTCGGAATGTACAGCTCGCACGAGGGCTACTGGGAGACGAACGTCGTCGCCCCGAGGCACGTGATGGACGCCGCGATCGCCGCCGGCGCGAAGCGGTTCGTGCACCTCTCCTCGATCGTGGTCTTCGGGTTCGACTTCGAGGGTCAGGTCGACGAGCGGACGCCGGTGCGGCCGAACGGGGTCCACTACGTCGACACCAAGATCGCGAGCGAGCAGGTGGTGCTGGAGGCGCACGCGGAGGGCGAGATCCCCTGCACCATCGTCCGGCCGGGCGACGTCTACGGGCCGGGTTCGCGGCCGTGGACAACGGAGCCGGTGCGCCTGCTGAAGTCGAAGCAGCTGATCCTGCCCGACGGAGGCAGGGGGCTGCACAGCCCGGTCTTCGTCGACGACCTGGTCGACGGGATCGTGCGGGCCGCGACCGCGCCCGAGGCCGAGGGACGGGTCTTCATCCTGACCGGCTCCGAGAAGCCGACCATCGGGGAGTTCATCGGCCACTACTGCCGGATGCTCGGGATCGACGGGCCGCGGACGGCGCCGACCCGCGTCGTCCGCGAGGTCGCCCGTGCGATGGACCTCGCCGCCAAGGTCCGCGGCCGCCGCAGCGAGGCGACGCCCGCGGCCATCGACTACTTGACGCGGCGCGGCAGCTACTCGATCGCCAGGGCCCGCGAGGTCCTGGGGTACGAGCCTGCCCACGACCTGGAGGCGGGAATGCGGAAGACCGAGGAGTGGCTGCGGGCCGAGGGCCTTTTGTACTGACGAGCGAAGTCGGGGCGCCCGGATTTGAACCGGGGATCTCCTCCTCCCAGGGGAGGCGCGATACCAGGCTTCGCTACGCCCCGCGTGCCGGCGAGTCTAGCCAGTCATTTCGCATGCAATCGATCCATCCCTGCAGGCGCGCCCGGAAGACCGTGTCGTAGATCCTGACGCTGAGGACGCCGTATTTCGAGCGCCATGTCCGGTTGCCCAGTTGGCCGCTGTTCGACTTCCGCAGGGCGTCCAACGAAAAATTCGGGATCCCGAGCTCCTTCGCCCAGTACTTCTGCAGAGCGTTTGGCCGCTGGTCGGCGTGGTACTGGATCGAAAACAACATGCGTCTGGTCGAGAACTGGCTCAGCCAGTGCACGGCGAGACGCATTGCCGCGGCATCGGAGTTCGCGACCGAGACCGTGTTTCGGCTCCGCTTGTAGCCCTCGGCGATATAGAGGCAGACGAAGTCGCGGAAGGTTGGCAATCGCTCGAGCCGGTGAAACTCCCAACGCCCGAGCTCGTGCGCCTCGTCACGAAGGCGCTTGTACTTCAGCTGCATCGCCTTGTTCCCCATCCCGTGACCGGATCCGGGTCTGGTGCGGCACCGTTTCGGCCTCGGCATGTCTCCGACCCAGAAGTACACGGTGGTCCGTGAAACTGCGAGCCGGTTCGCGATCTCGTCGATCGTCAGTTCCTGCTCCGCTCGGAGCTTCCGCGCCTTCTCCCTCATGTAGAGCGGATAGGTCATGGCTCGATTCGAATCGAGCAGATGTGACGAGTAGCGCTTGGAAGGTGACGAATGTGTGGCGACTCCTGGCTGGCTAGGGTTCCGCGCTCGTGGCGGAGGTCGGTCCAATTCAGGGGGTTCACTACGACCTCGAGAAGGTGGGGCCGCTCGCCGACGTCGTCGCCCCTCCGTATGACGTGATCGACGGCGCGCAGCGCGCCGAGCTCGCGGCTCGCTCGCCGTTCAACGTCGTCGAGCTGGACCTGCCCCGCGACCCGGACGGCGGCGATCCATACGAGCACGCCGCGGAGCTCCTCGCGAAGTGGCTCAAAGAGGGCGCGCTGGCCCGTGACGAGGATCCGCAGGTCTGGGCCCTGGAGCAGGACTACACCGCCCCGGACGGCTCGCGGCTCACCCGCCGGGGCTTCCTGGCCCGGGTCCGCCTCGCGCAGTACGGGGAGGGCATCCGGCCGCACGAGCGCACCCAGCCCGGGCCGAAGGAGGACCGCCTCCGGCTGACCCGCGCCACGCGACACAACCTCTCGCCCATCTTCTCCCTCCACCCGGGCAACGCCTGGCAGCACCTGGAGCCCGCGACCGCCGATCAGCCGTGGGGCGAGGTCACCGACGCGGACGGCACCACCCACCGCGTCTGGCGCGTCGGCGATCCGGCGGTGCACGAGGCGATCGCTTCCGAGCTGGCCGACCGTGAGCTCCTGATCGCCGACGGGCACCACCGGTACGAGACCTCGCTCGCCTACCAGCGCGAGGTCGGAGAGGGCGGCCCGGCCGACTACGTCCTGATGGCGCTGGTCTCATTGGAGGACCCCGGCCTCACCGTCTTCCCCACCCACCGCCTGATCTCCGGCCTCGCGGAGGATCCCGCCAAGCGGGAGGCCCTCGGCTCCGGCCTGAAGGAGGTCTTCGAGGTCGAGGAGGTGCCCACCGACCAGCTCGATCCCGGCGGCACCGACGGCGTCGGCGTCTTCGGCTACCTCGACTCCGACCTCGAGCGAGGCTTCCGCCTTCGACTTCGGGACACCGACGTCCTGGACGAGGCGCTCGCCGATCGCTCGGAGGCGTACCTGACGCTGGACGCCGCGATCCTCGAGGAGCTCGTCCTGAAGGGGATCCTCGGGATGACCACCGACGACATCGCCGCGAAGCGCGGCATCGGGTACACGCCGAGCATCGGCGAGGTCCTGGCCAAGCTCGACGCCGGCGACTACCAGGCCGCCTTCCTGCTGCGCCCCACGCCGGTCGAGCAGGTCCGCGCCGTCGCCGCGGCCGGCGAGACGATGCCCCCGAAGTCGACCTACTTCTTCCCCAAGCTCCTCACCGGGATCGTCTTCAACCCTCTCAGCTGACCTCGCCCAGCTGGATCCGGTTGCCCTCCGGATCGGACACGAGCAGCCTGCGCGTGCCGCCCAGAAACCGCTCGTACCAGTCGAGAGCCGCCTCGAGGTCGGCAACCGCGATCCCGACGAAGAGAACGTTGACCGTCAATCGAGCCTCCTTGGATATCGTCGTCTCATGGCGAAGATCTACACGCGCAAGGGCGACGATGGCACGACGAGCCTCTGGTACGGCGGGCGAGTCGCGAAGACCGACAGCCGGACCGAGGCGTACGGCTCGATCGACGAGGCCAACTCCGCGCTCGGCGTCGCGCGCGCCCTCTGCAAGGCCGACAACCAGACCGACCTCCACGCCACCATCCTCTCCCTCCAGCAGGACCTCTTCGTGGCCGGCGCCGAGCTGGCGACGTCGCCCGAGGCCGCGGATCGCCTCCAGGACGGCGTCAGCCGCATCACCGACGGGATGGTCGAGGCGCTCGAGGTGGACATCGACCGCTACATGAACCAGGTCGACCTGCCGCCCCACTTCGTCATCCCCGGCGGCACCGAGCTGTCGGCGGCGCTCGACGTCGCCCGAACGGCGATCCGCAGGGCCGAGCGCCGCGTCGTCGAGCTCCGCGACTCCGACGGACTCGCCTCCGAGGCCGTCCTCCGCTACCTCAACCGGGCCTCCGACCTGGCCTTCGCCCTGGCCCGCTTCGCCGACGAGCCCAACCCGCAGATGTTCGAAGGAAGGGAGGGCGCCTGATGGCGAAGACCGCGGTCGCCCGCCGGCGCGCAGGGTGGCTACCGGCACGAGATCGAGATCCGCGATCACCGCCTGATCGCCGACGAGCTCGAGGAGGACGGCGGCACGGATCAGGGCCCCACCCCGACCGAGCTCTTGGCCGCCGCGCTGGCGAGCTGCACGGCGATGACGATCGAGATGTACGCCGACCGCAAGGGATGGGATCTCGGGGAGGTCGAGGTCGCCGCTCACTTCACCAGGGCGACGAGTGACACCCCGCCGCGCTTCAAGGTCGAGATGAGGATCCCGGCCGAGCTCAGCGACGACCAGCGCGATCGCATCGTCGTGATCGCGCACAAGTGTCCCGTTCACCGGGCCCTCCTCGCCGACGGCGTAGAGATCGACGACTCGCTCGAGCTGATCGGGGCGTAGCCGTGGACCTCGGGCTCAGCGGCCGCGCCTGCGTCGTGACCGGGGCCAGCCGCGGGATCGGCCGCGCGACCGCCCGAATGCTCTGCGCCGAGGGCGCCGACGTCCTCCTCGTGGCCCGGACCGAGGACCGGCTGCTCGAGGCCGCGGACGAGTGCGCCGCGGCCGGCGAGGCCGCGAACGGCCGCGCCGAGTCCCTCGTCGCCGACATCACCGACCCCGAGGCGGCCGAGCGGATCGCCGCGGAGGCGAACGAACGCCTCGGCCAACTGGACGTGCTGGTCAACAACGCGGGCACGGCCAAGTGGCGAGATCTCGACGACGTCCCGGACGAGGACTGGTACGAGGCCTGGGAGCTGAACGTGATGGCGCCGATGAGGCTGATGCGCGCGGCCGCTCCCGCGATGCGCGAGCGCGGCTGGGGCCGGATCGTCAACGTCTCCAGCACCGCCGGCAAGCGCCCCTCCGCCTCGATGCCCGAGTACTCCGTCGCCAAGGCGGCCGAGCTCTCGCTCTCCCGGCTGTTCGCGGACCGCTACGCGCGGCACGGTGTCCTGATCAACGCGATCTGCCCCGGCCCCGTCAAGTCCGAGCTCTGGATGGACGAGGGCGGCCTGCTGGATCAGTCGAAGGAGCTCTCCGGGCACTCGAGCAGGGACGAGGCGCTGGAGGCCGCCGGATCGAAGCGGCCGATCGGGCGGCTGGCCGAGCCGGAGGAGATCGCAGGCGCGATCGTCTTCCTCTGCTCCGAGCACGCCTCCTACACCTCCGGAGCGGCCTGGAGCGTCGATGGCGGAACCGTCCAAGTCATCATCTGATCTGAGCAGGCTCCTGCTCGAGCCCGCGGAGGCGGAGCTCCTCGACGCCCACGGCCGCACCGAGGCCGCGGTGCTGGTCGCGATGCACGGCTGGCCCGAGAACCCCGGCCTCGTCTTCACGGAGCGACGCTCGGACCTGAAGCGCCACGCCGGCGAGATCTCGTTCCCCGGCGGCCGGCGCGACGACGGCGAGGAGCTCCTCGACACCGCGCTCCGCGAGGCGCAGGAGGAGATCGGCCTCTCGCCCGACAACGTCGAGGTCGCGGGCGCGCTGCCGCCGATCGGCACCTTCGTCACCAACTACAAGGTCCACCCCTTCGTCGGGCTGATCAAGGAGGGAATGCGGTTCGAGCCCAACCCGACGGAGGTCGAGAGCGTGCTGGTCGCGTCACTCGACGACCTTGCCGCTGCCTACGGCAGGCGCCGCCTGGTCCGCCGCGGCGTGCCGATCAAGACAGACACGTACCTGATCTCGGACAAGCTGATCTGGGGCGCGACGGCCCGGATCCTCGGGGACCTGTTCGAGCATCTCGGGCGGCCGCTGCGATGAGTTTCGGCCTCGGAACTCGTCTATAGGGACATGGCCAAGGTGAGAGTTCACATCGCGATCTCGCTGGACGGGTACGTGGCAGGTCCGAGCCAGAGCGAGGAGAACCCGCTGGGGGTGGGCGGCGACCAGCTTCATGGGTGGGCATTCGAGCTCAGGGCCTGGCGCGAGCCACACGGCATGGAGGGCGGCGAGGACAACGTGAGCGGCGCGATCGTCGAGGAGGCGAACGACAACGTCGGCGCAGAGATCATGGGGCGCGGCAAGTTCGGCCCTCCCGGCGGCGGCCCATGGGGCGATGACCCGTGGCCCGGCTGGTGGGGCGAGGATCCGCCCTTCCGCAAGCCGGTGTTCGTGGTGACTCACCACGAGCGCGAGCCCCTGACGCTCTCCGACACCACCTTCACCTTCGTCGCCGACGGGATCGAATCGGCACTCGCGCAAGCGCGGAAGGCCGCCGGCGGCAAGGACGTCTTCATCGGCGGTGGCGCCGAGATCATCAACCAGTACCTGGCGGCAGGACTGGTGGACGAGATCGAGCTGCACGTCGTCCCGATCCTCCTGGGCGGCGGCGAGCGCCTCTTCGAGAACGTCGGCGATCTCGCGCTCGAACAGCTCCGCGCGGTCGAGGCGCCCGGGGTTGCGCACCTCAAGTACCGTGTCGTGAAGTGAGTGGCGCGGCCTCCTACCGGCCGTCTCAAACGGCCAGAAGGCCGCTCACCTCACCCGCCGTTCGCGCCGCCCATCCCGGCGCATCCCGCGCCTCGCTGAGGAGCGCGACCGGGATCCGCCAGGTCTCCCCCGCGCGCTCGACGATCCGGCGGCCGGAGGCCAGCACCGCAGGGTCGACGCCCCCGACGGACTCGTAGGCGAATCCCCGGACCGGGCTGTCCACCAGCTTCTCGAGCAGCCGCTCGAGACGAGGGCCGTGGATCGCCTCGACGGCCGCAGGATCCCCCGCCGCCGAACCGAGCAGCCAGACCACCACCGCGACGTCGCCGCAAAGCTCGAGGACCGTCCCGGGCCGGTCCGGATCCGCCTCCGACGGCTCGATGCCAGCGGCCTCGATCGCGGCGAGGCCGGCCTCATCCCTGCTCGTTCCCCGGACCTGCCAGCCGAGCGCCGCCAGCTCCCCGCCGAGCTCCCGGCCGCGGCAGCCGCAGCCGACGATCAGCCCGCGGGCCAACTACTCATCGTCGAGTCCGCCGCCCTCCGCGAACGGCCCGCGCCCTCGCGCGCGGATCGCCTGGTCCTCGGCGGCCTGGCGCTGGACGTCCGCCTCGGTGATCTCCTTCGCGCCCCGCTTCCGGCGCAGCGCGTTCTGCGCCTCGATCATCTGGCGGACGTCGTCGACCTCGTTCTGGGCCTCGACCTCCGGCGAGCGGGTCGGCTTCCAGTCGAGGAAGTCCGCGACGCTGTTCCCCTCGAACAGGCGCGCCAGAGCGACCATGATCACGAAGAGGAGGACGAGAAGCCCGAGGGTGAGGGCAATGAAGACCATCTCCCGCCCGGAGGCTACAGTCCTCGACCGTGTCTGAGGCACTCATAATCGATGCGGTTCGCACCCCGATGGGCGCCTATCGAGGCGGCCTCTCGGGCGTCCGCCCCGACGACCTCGCCGCGCACGTGATCTCGGCGGCCGTCGAGCGCACCGGGCTGGACCCCTCCCGCGTCGACGACGTCTACATGGGAGCCGCGAACCAGTCGGGCGAGGACAACCGGGACGTCGCCCGGATGGGGGCGCTGCTCGCCGGCCTGCCCGTCGACGTGCCGGGCGTGACCGTCAACCGGCTGTGCGCGTCCGGCCTCGAAGCCGTGAACCAGGCGTCGCGCGCACTGCGGCTCGGGGAGGGCCGGCTCTACCTGGCGGGCGGCGTCGAGTCGATGAGCCGAGCTCCCTGGGTGATGCCGAAGCCCGAGTCGGGACTCCCCCGGGGCGAGCAGACGCTCTACGACACGACCCTCGGCTGGCGCATGATCAACCCGCGCATGGCCGAGCGCTACTCGACCGAGTCGATGGGCGAGACCGGCGAGAACGTCGCCGACAGGTACGGGGTCTCGCGCGAGGAGCAGGACCGGTTCGCGCTCCAGAGCCATCAGCGTGCGGTCGCGGCCCGGAAGGAGGGCCGCTTCGACGACCAGATCGCCCCGATCGAGGTGCCGCCGAAGAGCCGTCGCGAGGAGCCCACGACGATGTCGAAGGACGAGGGCCCCCGGGAGGACACCTCGATGGAGAAGCTCGCCAGGCTGAAGCCGGCCTTTCGAGAGGACGGAACGGTCACCGCCGGCAACTCCTCGACCCTCAACGATGGAGCCGCCTGCCTGGTCCTGGCCAACGAGGAGACTGCGAAGGAGCTCGGGCGGGAGCCGATGGCGCGGGTCGTCTCGATCGGCGTCGCCGGCGTCGACCCGGCGTACATGGGCATCGGCCCGATGATCGCGATCCCGAAGGCGCTCGAGCAAGCCGGGCTCGAGCTCGACCGGATCGACCTGATCGAGCTCAACGAGGCATTCGCCTCCCAGGTGCTGGCCTGCGCCGACGGCCTCGGGATCGACGAGGAGCGGCTCAACGTCAACGGCGGCGCGATCGCCCTCGGCCACCCGCTCGGGTGCTCCGGGGCCCGCCTGATGACCAGCCTCGTCTGGGAGCTCCGGGGGCGCGGTGGGCGCTACGGGATCGCCACGCTGTGCGTCGGCGTCGGCCAGGGGGTCGCGACCGTCGTCGAGGCGCTCTAGAGCTACTTCCCTGCTGTGTCGCGCTCCGATAGCCTCGCTGCGATGCCCATGCCCGAGCTCACCAGCGTCGACGGCCAGATCGTTCCCACCACGGAGGCGCGCGTGCCCGCCTCCGATGACGGGCTCCAGCGTGGCGACGGCGTCTTCGAGGTGATCCGCCTCTACGCCGGCAGGCCCTTCGCGCTCGCCGAGCATCTGGACCGGCTGGAGCGGTCGGCAGCGGCGATCGAGCTCCCCGTCGAGCGCGGAGCTCTCGAGGGCGAGATCTCGGCTCTGCTGGACGAGTTCGGCGAGCACGAGGCCCAGCTCCGGCTCGTGGTCACGCGCGGCGGGCGCCGGCTCGCGTTCACCGAGAACCTTCCCGACTACGCCGGCTGGGAGAACGTCAAACTCGCCACGGTCACCTACTCCCCGAGCGTGATCCTGAACGGCGTCAAGTCTCTCTCCTACGCGGCGAACATGGAGGCCACCCGGCTCGCCAAGGGTCGCGGAGCGGACGAGGCGTTGCTGGTGCGCCCGGACGGCGTCGTGCTCGAGGCGCCAACCTCGACGATCTTCTGGGTCAGCGACGGCGAGCTGCGCACGCCCTCCCTCGAGGTCGGCATCCTCGCTTCGATCACCCGCGAGCAGCTGGTGCGCGAGCTGGACGTGAGCGAGGGCGAATACCGGATCGACGAGCTGCTCACTGCTCAAGAGGTATTCATCGCCTCGACCGTGCGCGAGGTTCAGCCCGTGTCCGAGATCGACGGCCGGGAGTTCTCGCAGGACGGTGATCGGACCCGCGAGGCGATCGAGACCTTCGGCCACGTGTTGGCCCAGGAGATGAGGGCCGCGGCCAAAGGTTGAGCTGATCCAGGCCCTTGGACTTCCAGCTCACAGACGAGCAGCGCCTGATCTCCGAGAGCGCCCGTGAGTTCTGCGACAAGGAGATCGCCCCACGGGTCCGCGACAACGACCGCGCCGCGCGCTTCGACCGCGAGCTGGCCTCCAAGCTCGGCGATATGGGCTACCTCGGCGCCCCGGTGGCGGAGGAATACGGCGGGCGCGGTCTCGACTACCTGAGCTATGCGCTGATCGTCGAGCAGGTCGGGCGGGTCGACTCCTCGGCACGGACGGTCGTCTCGGTCCAGACCTCCCTGGTGGCGGGGTCGATCGAGAAATGGGGAACCGAGGACCAGAAGCGCGAATGGCTTCCACGTCTCTGCTCGGGCGAGGCGCTCGGCTGCTTCGGCCTGACCGAGCCGGACGCCGGGTCCGACCCGGCGAGCATGCGGACCCGCGCGACCAAGACCGACTCCGGCTGGACGATCACCGGCAACAAGATGTGGATCTCGATGGGCAACGTCGCCGAGCTCGCCTTGATCTTCGCCCAGACCGATCCCGAGAAGAAGCACCGCGGCCTCGCCTGCTTCCTCGTCCCCACCGCGAACGAGGGCTACAGCTCCCAGGAGATCCACGGCAAGCTCGGACTTCGCGCCTCCGACACCGCCGAGATCTCCCTCGACGAGGTGACGGTCCCGGACGAAGCGCTGCTCGGCGAGGTCGGCGACGGCTTCAAGATCGCGATGAGCTCCCTCGACAACGGCCGCTACAGCGTCGCCGCGGGCTGCGTCGGGATCTGCGACGGGTGCGTCGACGCCTCGGTCGCCTACGCGAAGGAGCGCAAGCAGTTCGGGGTTCCGATCGCGAGCTTCCAGCTCGTCCAGGAGCTGATCGCCGACATGATCGTGAAGCGGGACGCCGCCCGGATGCTGGTCTACCGGGCCGGCGACCTCAAGGACCGCGGTGTCCGCAACACCGTCGAGACCTCGATCGCGAAGTACTACGCGACCGAGGCTGCGGTCGACTGCGCCAACTCGGCGATCCAGGTCCACGGCGGCTCCGGCTACGTCGACGACTACCCCGTCGAGCGCTACCTGCGCGATGCCCGCGTCACCACGCTGTACGAGGGCACCTCCCAGATACACAAGCTGATCATCGGGAGGGACGCGACCGGAATCAACGCTCTGATCCCTCTTTCGGCGGGCGACTCGTAGTCCGCATCCCGGGCGCGAAGCGGAGGAGATGCGGGTGAACGTCGGAGTCGTCGGGGCCGGCACGATGGGCGCGGGGATCGCCCAGATCGCGGCGCTCGGCGGCTACGAGACGAGCCTCTACGAGATCGACCAGAAGGCTCTCGAGCGCGGTCTGGAGATGCTGCGCAACGGCCTGCGGCGAGGCGCCGAGCGCGGGCGCTGGACGGAGACCGAGGCCAAGGAAGCGCTCGCGCGGGTCCGGGGCGACACGCTGATCGAGACCCTCAAGGGCTGCCAGATCGCGATCGAGGCCGCGCCCGAGGACCTCGACCTGAAGCGGAACCTGTTCGAGCGGCTGGCCTCCGTCTGCGGCCCGGAGGCCGTTCTCGCCACCAACACCTCATCGCTCTCGGTGACGGCGATCGCCTCCGGGATCGACCGGCCGGAGCGGATCGTCGGAATGCACTTCTTCAACCCGCCGGCGCTGATGCAGCTCGTGGAGGTGGTGGCCGGCGACGAGAGCGGCGAGGCGGCGCTCGAGCTCACCACAGAGGTGGCGAAAGGCATGGGCCGGACGCCGATCCGCGCCCGCGACTCGGTCGGCTTCGTCGCCAACCGCTGCGTCCGGCCCTTCTTCCTCGAGTCGCTGCGGATGCTCGGCGAGGGGGTCGCCCCGCACGACGAGATCGATCGCATCGTCCGCCTCGGTGCTGGGCTCCGGATGGGCCCCTTCGAGCTGATGGACCTGATCGGCATCGACGTCAACTTCGCCGTCGCCAAGTCGTTCTTCGAGCAGTCGTTCGGCGAGCCGCGCTGGCGACCGACGATGATCCACGAGCGAATGGTCGCCTCGGGTCGGCTGGGCCGGAAGACGGGTCGCGGCTTCTACACCTACGAGAGGGAGACGCCCCACCGGCCACGTGACCCGGACGTGCGGGGCGAGCGCCCGATCTTCGACGAGGAGACGCTCGAGGAGATCGCCGGCGAGAACGCCGCGCTGGTCCTGACGCGCCTCGGCGCCACGATCGCCAACGAGGCCTGCTTCGCCCTCGGGGAGCGCGTCGCCTCCGCCGACGACATCAATACGGCGATGCGCCTCGGCTACAACTGGCCGATCGGCCCGCTCGAATGGGGGGAGCGGCTGGGATGGAGCCGGGCGCTCGGCTTCCTCGAGGAGCTCAGGGAGCTCCAGGGCGAGGCCTACCGGCCGGCGCCCGCCCTGCGCGAGTTCGCCTCCTCCTGAGGAGGCCGAGGCTGCAGGGCTCCGGCCCGGCCGCGCGCCGGGTTACGAGGCTTCGACGGCCTCGACGATGGCGCCCGTGTTGGTGCCCCAGTGCTCCTCGGGGTCGGGCGGCATGTCGCGCAGGTACCACTCGGCGTCCAAGGCGCCCTTGGTCCCGCTGCCGGCCGCGGTCACGGCCTGGCGATAGGTGTGGTCGACCAGATCGCCGACGGCGAAGACGCCGCCCAGCTTGGTCTTGGTCGAGGGCTCGTCGACGACCACGTAGCCCTCGTCGTCGAGCTCGACCTGGTCCTTGACCAGCTCGGAGCGGGGCCGGTGTCCGATCGCCACGAAGGCGCCGCCGACCTCGATCTCCTGCTCCTCGCCGGTCTCGGCGTGCTGGAGGCGGACCTTGGCGATCTTGCCGTCGTCGCCGGCGACGAACTCGACCGGGACGTACGGCGTCAGGAACTCGATGTTGTCCTTGCCGCGAGCGCGCTCCTGCATGATCTTCGAGGCCCTGAACTCGTCGCGCCGGTGCACGATCGTCAGCTTGTCGGCGAACTTCGAGACGAAGATCGAGTCCTCCATGGCGGAGTCGCCGCCGCCGATCACGGCCACGTTCTCGCCCTTGAAGAAGGCGCCGTCGCAGACGCCGCAGGTGGAGACCCCGCGGCCGCCGAGCTCGATCTCGCCGGGGATGCCGAGGCGCTTGGGCTCCGCGCCCATCGACAGGATCACGGCCTTGGCCCTGTGGACGTCCTTGCCGACCTTGACGGTCTGGATGCCGCCGTCGGTCAGCTCGACCTCGGTGGCGTCGTCGGTGATGAAGCGGGTGCCGAAGCGCTCGGCCTGGGCCCGGAACTGATTCATCATCTCCGGCCCCATCACGCCCTCGGGATAGCCCGGGTAGTTCTCGACGTCCGTGGTGTTCTGGAGCTGGCCGCCCCACTGGAATCCCTCGATCACCAGGGGCTCGAGCTCGGCGCGTGCGGCGTAGAGCGCGGCCGTGTAGCCGGCGGGGCCGCCGCCGAGGATTATGAGGTTCTCTGGTGAAGCGTCCTCGAGCTTCTCGTTTTCCGCTGTGGTGTCGGCCATTCCGTCCTTTCGGAGCCTACCCAGAGCCTCGGTTGAGAGACCCTTACTTCACTTTTTATAGTAGCGGGGTCCGCGCGTTTGCTACGGGCCGGCCGGGGCCGTCTCGGGCTCCCCGACGCCGATCCGCTCCGAGTGGCCACGTCCCTCCCGCTCCCAGCGCTGCACCGTGTTGCGCAGCTGGAAGAAGGCGATGATTCCGGGCGGGATCGGCAGCCAGAATGCGATCACGCGATAGGTGAGAACGGCGGGGAAGACGTCGCCGCTGGGGACCCCGAAGAGGACGAATGCGCCGATCAAGCCGGCGTCCACCGCACCGACCCCCCCGGGCGCGAAGGGAAAGAGGTTGGCGACCGTGCCGAGGAAGAAGCCCTGGATCACGACTCCGAGCGGCACCGAGACGCCGAAGGCGTGGAAGCTCGCCCAGAGGATGGCGATGTTCGCTCCCCAGAACCCGATCGCCCCGCCGAACGTCATCGCGCCCGCGCTCGGATGCCGGACCAAGGCGATCGCGGTCCGCGTCCCCTGCGCGAAGGTCGCGGGCACGGTGGCGAGCCGCTTGGCGACGGCACCGAAGCGTCCCGATGTATGACGCTCGATGCGACGCTCGAAGTCGTTCGGCAGAAACGCCATCGCGAGCCCGATAGCGACCGCCACCAGCGCAAGGCTGGCGGGGATCAGCGTCCCGGCGAGCGGCCGCTGCCCCGACAGCACCCCCGTCCAGAGCAGGAAGCCGAAGATGATGATCGCCGCGAGGTAGACCGAATAGAGGACGACCAGGAATGCCACCATGCGGCAGACCGACTGGCGGCGCTCCATTCCGGCCTTGCGAAGGGCCCAGTAGGTGAGCAGGATGCCCCCCGCCCCGCCGGCGGAGAAGAGCCGGGTGGCCGCGAGCCCGGCCATGGTGATCTGGTAGCTCTCTCTCCACTCGAGGTGGATCACCCTCTCGCCGACGACGCCGCGGAAGAGGGCGACGTAGGCCGCGAACATGGCCAGGCAACAGACCACGCCGACCGCAATCCAGACCGGGTCGCCCTGATCGATCTTGGCAAGCGCGTCCTGGAGGTCGAAGAGCTTGGGGATCAGCACGTAGATCGCGACCAGCAGGAGGACCACGGCGACCGCCGTCTGGATCAGTCGCTTCGGGTCCGCGAAGAAGCTGGGCTCGGCCTCCGCGACGATCTCGCGGGCCGTTTCCTCGTGCTCCGAAGCGCTCGCTGTGCGCTCCTCCCTCACGCACAGGATGTTCGCAAACGGGCGTTACTGATTCGCGATGCGTTCCAGGCGCTGCAAAGCTCGACTCACGGCCTGGGCCACGGGCTCCACGTAGCGCTCGCCGCGCCTGACGGCAAGCACGATGGCCACCCCGGCGAGCAGGTCGACCACGTAGTGCTCGCCGAGGTAGACGAGGGCGAAGCCGAGGGTCCCCGCGTACGCCAGGCCGGCGGCGCCGGCCTTCGGACTCATCTCGGCGAGCAGCAGCGCCGCCATCAGCGACGTGCCGAAATGCAGGGAAGGCATGGCGGCCCACGGGTTGCCGCCCAAGGCGTCGTAGAGGACAGGCCAGGCCTTCCCCCATTCCTCCTCGCCGACCTCCACCATGATCCGCCGGACCTTCGCGTCGGTGTGCCCCTCCTCCGACGCCCACCAGGGCGGCGCCGTCGGAACCGCCGCATAGAGGATGCAGCCGAGGTCATAGACGGCGGACATCTGTCTGGCCGAG
The DNA here is from genome assembly GCA_963821705.1 of uncultured Solirubrobacterales bacterium. Taxonomy (GTDB): domain Bacteria; phylum Actinomycetota; class Thermoleophilia; order Solirubrobacterales; family 70-9; genus DASUPK01. Next base: position 321,790 of record CAWGEV010000007.1, read on the forward strand.
CGGGCGAACTGCTGCTGGTCGCGACTGAGTATCCACGTGAGGGCCGCGTGCGGCTCGAAGAACCAGGACCAATGTACCCAGGAGAGGAAACGGTCGACGATGTTGCCCTTGCCGAGACCCGCCAGGGTTCTCTGGAGCCTCACGTTGGGCAACTCGCCCCCACCCAGCACCCGATCCGCGCGGATCGGATAGCCGACCCGCAGGCGGCTGCGCAGCGCCTCGGGGTCGTCGTAGGGAAGCTCGTGACTCATCGTGAACATCCACATCTGGAGCGCGTACATGCCGGCGTCCCGCAGGCGCGTCCGCGGACGGATCACCGCCAGAGCGGGAGGCCCGGCGGCCATTGCCGCCGTGGTCACCGCCGCCGGAATCCGGCGCTTCTTCCGCAGCAGAGGAACCGCGAAGGCCGCGGCCAGCGCCGCTGCCGCCGCACCCCTCACCAGGGGGCGCCACGGGGACGAGGTTCTGGGTGCGCTGCCGTTTCGGGCCAACGCGGCGCGAGTCTACGGGCAGCGGGTCGTGCAGGACGCCTAAAGCCCTGCATAGGAACCTGCCGATGGTGGAGTGTGAGCACGACAGGCATCGCAACCGCTCCGACGAACGGAGCACCGCCGACGATCACGATCCTCGAGGGGCTGCCAGACGCGATCGTGCTCCTCGAGAGCGACGGCGCCATCGCCTACGCGAACGCCGAGGCCGAGCGGCTCTATGGCCGCCAACCCGCGGACCTGTTGGGCTTGATGTACCCGTCGCTCCTCGCCGAGCCCTTCGCGGCCAGCTACGCGGAGCTGCTCGCGCGCTTGGCCTCAGGCGAGCGCATCGACCTCCTCGGTGAGAGGCGCGAGGTGGTCGGCCTCCGGCAGGACGGCTCCACCTTGCCGATGGAGTTGACGCTGAGCGAGGTCGCGGTGGGACAGGCGCATTCTCTGGCGGCCGTGGCGCGCGACATCAGCGACCGCAAGGCCGCCGAGGCTCGCCTCCAGCAGATGGCGAACAAGGACGGCCTGACCGAGTTCGCGAACAGGATCGGATTCGAGCGCGCCCTGACCGAGGACGTCGTCCACTCGGCGCGCTACGGAGGCGGTGGATCCGTGATCGCCATCGGGGTCGACAACTTCCAGTACATCAACGAGTCGCTGGGCCAGGAGGCGGGCGACGAGCTGCTCGTCGAGGTGGCGGAGCTGATCCATCGCCGCCTGCGCAAGACCGACATCCTCGCTCGAGTCGGCGGCGACACGTTCGGTGTGCTCGCGCACGACACCGTGCTGGAGAAGGGCGTCGCGCTCGCCGAGGAGCTGGTCGAGATCGCGAGGCAGAAGCCCTTCGTCATCAGAGGAGAGGGCGTGCGGATCACGATGAGCGCTGGGGTCACCGCGCTCAATGGCCGGTCGATGGTCGGCGGCAAGCTGCTGGCGGAGGCGGAGAGCGCGATGCACGGCGCCAAGGCGGCCGGACGGGACCGCGTCGTCGGCTTCGACCTGAACGGCGAACCGGACGGTGACGAGCGCCGGGTCTGGACCGAGCGCGTTCGCCGAGCGACCGAGCGCGGCCTGTTCCTCCTCACGAGCCAGCCAATCGTGAAGCTGGCGACCGGCGAGACCACCCAGCACGAGGTGCTCCTGAGGATGCGGGAGGACGGCGGGGGCCTCGTGGAGCCCGCGTCCTTCCTGGCGACGGCCGAGCGCTATGGCCTGATCGGGAAGATCGACCGCTGGGTGACCCAACAGGCCGTGCGCCTGATCGCCGCGCACAACAAGGAGGGACGAGAGCTCATCCTCGAGGTCAACCTCTCGGCGAAGACGATGGGCGATGCGCGGTTCCCGGACGAGGTGAGTCAGGAGCTGACCTCCAGCGGGATCGATCCTTCGAGCCTCATCTTCGAGGTGACCGAGACGGCCGCCCTCGCCGACATCGAACACGCGAGGGCCTTCGCGCGCAACCTCGCCAAGCTCGGTTGCCGTTTCGCCCTCGACGACTTCGGCGCGGGCTACGGCTCCTTCTACTACCTGAAGCACCTGCCGATCAGCTACCTGAAGATCGACGGGGAGTTCATTCGCGACCTGCCCGAGAGCCACACCGACCAGCTGATCGTGCGGGCCCTGGTCGACGTGTGCAGCGCGCTCGGCATCAAGACGATCGCCGAGTACGTCAGCGACCAGGAGCGGATGGACATGGTCCGCGAGCTCGGAGTCGACTTCGCCCAGGGCTACCACCTGGGCAGGCCGGAGCCGGTCTCCGCGCTCAGGGCGCTCAGGGCCGGCTGACCCGCTCGAGCGGGATCAGGAACGACTCATAGGCCTCGCCGGTCGCCTCCTGGAGGCCGATCTCGCAGGTGCGGTTGCTGCACACATACGCGTCGTGGGAGCTGCCCGCAAGCTCGGCGGCCTCCTCGGAGGTGGCCGACGCGGTCAGCTCCGGATGGAGCAGCCCGCGGTCCCCGGCCATCCCGCAACAGGTGGCGCGGATCGGCTGCACGACCTCGTCGGCGATCGCCTCCGCGATCTCGCGGAACCGGCGCTCGAGGCCCATGTGCCGCGTCGAGCAGGTGGGGTGAACCGCGACCGAGCTGAGCTTCTCCTTGATCCCCAGCTTCGGCAGGAGGCGCTGCGCCCACTGGACCGAGTCGAGGATCTCGAGCTTCCCGTGGCGCTCCCGGTTCTCCTCGCTGAGGATGGACGAGACCTCGGAGGCGAGCCCCAGCGCACAGGAGCTGGCATCGATCACGACCGGCAGCTCGCCTTCGTCGCTCCAGCGCCAGAGCGCCTCAACGGTCCGGTTGGCCATCTTCGCGGCGCCGTCGGTGTAGCCCTTTGAGGTCCAGGGAACCGAGCAGCAGTTGCCGGCGACGTCGCCGGGGATCCAGACGGGCATCCCGGCGCGCGCAGAGACGGCGACCATCGCCTCGGGAAGGGGCAGGCCGGAGCCGTCGTTCCGTGGCGGTCCGAAGATCCGGTTGACGCACGCCGGCATGTACACCGCGGCCGCACCCTCGCGCGAGGTCCGCGGCAGCTTCGCGGGCGCCGGCTTCGGCATGGTGCGCGGCCAGGCCGGGACGAGCTCGGCGCTGAAGAGGGACCGGGCCGCGCCGGCGCCCGCTCTCATCAGAGGTCCGGCGAACGTCCCGGTGCGCAACCCGGCGCGGGCCGCATGCTCCACCGACCGCCAGTGCTCCGCGAGCCGCACCCCGCGATGCTGGTCGCCCTCGCCGTGCTCCTGGGCGCGGAAGCCCTTGATCAGCTTGCCGGTGTCGATCCCCAGCGGACAGGCGATCTGGCAGGTGCCGTCGGCGGCGCAGGTCTGGATGCCGTCGTACTCGTACTGCTCGAGCAGGGCCGTCTGGACGGGCGAGCCCTTCGGCTGGCGGGCCATCTCGCGGCGGATCACGATTCGCTGCCTCGGAGTGGTGGTCAGGTGGCGGCTCGGGCAGACCGGCTCGCAGAAGCCGCACTCGACGCAGGTGTTGGCGATCTCCTCGATCTCCGGCGTCGTCTTCAGGTTGCGGAGATGGGCGCCGGTGTCCCGGTTGAGCAGCACCCCGGGGGCGAGCACCCCGTCGGGGTCGGCAAGCGCCTTGACCCGCCACATCAGCTCGGTCGCCCTCTCCCCCCACTCCCGCTCGACGTACGGGGCCATGTTGACGCCGGTCCCGTGCTCCGCCTTCAGCGACCCGTCGTACTTCTCCAGGATCAGCTCGACAAGCTTCTCCATGAACGCCTCGTAGCGGTCCGTGTCCTCCTGCTTGGAGAAGTCCGGCGTGAGCATGAAGTGGAGGTTCCCGGCGGATGTGTGACCCGCGACGCCCGGCAGGAAGGCGTGCTCGGTGAGGAGCCCCTGGATGTCGCGGGCGGACTCCGCGATTCGCTCCGGCGGAACGCAGACGTCCTCGATGATCAGCGATGTCCCCGGCGGCCGGAGGCGGCCGATCAGGCCGTGCAGGCCCTCGCGGACCGTCCAGGACACCTCGATCCGCTCGGGATCGCGAGTGAAGTCGGGCGGCCTGATCAGCTCGTGCTCGCGAAGGATCTCCTCGGCGCCGGCGACCAGCCGATCGAGCTCACCCTCGCTCTCGGCCCCGAACTCGACGAGCAGGGCCGCCGACCGCGGCGGCAGCTCCAGCCAGTCCTGCGGCGCTCCGGCGATGTTCTGCGCCGCGACCATCAGCGCCGGGGCGACCATCAGCTCGACCGCGGTGGCCCCAGACTCGACCAGTGCGGGGACGGGCTCGGTGGCCGACTCGATCCCGTCGAAGTGGAGCCAGGAGACGGTTGTCCGCGAAGGCAGCGGCACCGTCTCGAGAACGGCCTCGGCGATGAATCCCAGAGTGCCCTCGGACCCGATCAGCAGGCGCCGGAAGATCTCGACCGGCTCGTCGGCGTCGAGGAACGCGCAGAGGCGGTAGCCGGTCGTGTTCTTGATCCGGAACTTCTTGCGGATCCTGGTGGCGAGGCTCTCGTCGCCGCGGATCTCGTCGCGGATCTGCGCCAGGCCCCTGGCGAGCTCCGGCTCGGCGGCGGTGAAGCGCTCGGCCGCGTCGGGCGCTGCGGTGTCGACCACCGTCCCCGACGGCAGCACGAAGGTCAGCGAGCGAACCGTGCTGTAGGAGTCCGCGACCACCCCGCACCGCATGCCGCCGGAGTTGTTGGCCAGGACGCCGCCGACGCAGGCGATGTCCGTGCTGGCGGGGTCGGGACCGAGCTTGCGGCCGTGGGGTGCGAGGACCCGGTTGGCGTGCCCGAGGACCGTCCCGGGCCTGACCCGGGCGCGGGCCCCGTCCTCGAGCACCTCCACCCCGGTCCAGTGCCGGCGCACGTCGACGAGGATGCCGTCGCTCTGCGACTGGCCGTTGAGGCTGGTCCCGCCCGCCCGGAACGTCACCGGCACGCCCTTGCTCCGGCCGTACGCGAGAACCTTGGAGACGTCGTTCGCGTCCCTCGCCATCACCACCGCCTTGGGCAACAGCCGGTACGGGCTCGCGTCCGACGCGTAGCCGACCAGGTCGATGACCCTGGTCAGCATCCGGTCGGCGCCGAGCAGGTCGATCAGCTCGCCGCGCAGGGGCTCGGGAGTCCCCCAGGCGAGCTCATCCGGCGCCCGGTCCTTGGACGCCTCGCTCCCCTCCGGCGCGATCCGGTGGACGTCCGGCGCAAGCAGGTCCATTGGCGCCAGCCTAGACCGCCGGAGCTGTCCGGGCTGCGGACAACCCGCTAGAACAGGGCCATGCCCGGCGTGACCGGGACTTCGACCAGCTGCGGCTTGTCCGATCCGATCGCGGCCTCGAGCGCCGCGTGGAGCTCGTCGCGGCCGCTGACGCTCTCGGAGGCGACGCCGTAGGCCTCCGCGACCCTGGCCACCTCCAGCGCGGGCAGGTCGAGGCCGGGAGCGCCCTTCACCTCCTCGATGTCGGCGAACCACTTGAGGATCGAGTACTCCTCGTTGCGGAGGACGAGGAAGGAGACGGGCACGTCGTAGGCGGCCGCCGTCCAGAAGCCGGTGATCGCGTACTGCGCCGAGCCCTCGCCGAGGACGCAGACCACGGGCCGGTCCGGCTGCGCGAGCTGCACCCCGAGCGCGGCGGCCAGCCCGAAGCCGAGCCCGCCGCCCGCGCCGAAGTAGTAGCTGCCCGGCTTCGAGATGCGCAGCTGGTTGCGGAGCGCCAGGGTGCTCGACGGCGACTCCAGGACCACGATCCCGTCATCCGGGAAGACCTGGGCCAGGGTGTTGTGAACCATCGTCGGTGTCAGCGGGTCCGACTCCTCGCCGGCGCTCGGCTCGGGCAGGGGGTCTGGCTCGGCCCGGTTCGCCTCGCCGACCTCCGCCAGCAGCGCACGCAGCGCCAGGGCGACGTCGGACAGGATCACGTCGCCCATCGGCGCGCGCGCAGCCTCGTCAGGATCGCTGGTGATGGCGACGAGCGAGGCCCCCTCCGGCAGGAGCGGCCCCGGGATGTACGGGTAGTAGGGGAAGACCGAGGACCCGACGACGAGGATGAGGTCGCGGCCCTTGAGCGTCTCGGCGACCGGCCCGATCGCGGGCGGCAGGACCCCCTGGAAGAGCGGGTGGGCCTCCGGGAAACCGAGCCGCCCTCCGCCCGGGGCGGGCGACGCGAAAACCGGCAGCCTCTGCCGTTCGGCCAGCGCCACCGCGTCGTCCCAGCCGCCGCTGGCGTCGATGTCCGGGCCGGCGACCAGCACCGGGTTGCTCGCCTCGCCGAGCCGCTTCGCCAGGGCCTTGATGGCGCCCGGATCGGGCCCGAACCGGGGCTCCGTCTTGCGCTCGACCACCCGTCCTGACTCTTCGTCGGCGTCCACGTTCCAGTCGTCCATCGGCAGCGAGACGAACGCCGGCCCCCTGGGGGCGAGCGAGGCGGTGTGGATCGCGCGCGCCAGGGCGTGCGGCACGTCCTGGGCCCGGGGTGGCTCGAAGCTCCACTTGACGAACGGGTGGACCACCCGCGTGGCGTCGCGGTTCGTCAGGTTCGCCTGCATCGTGATGTGGGCGCGGACCTGCTGGCCTGCCGTCACCACGAGCGGCGAGTGATTCGCCTGGGCGTTGAAGATCGCGCCCATCCCGTTGCCCACCCCTGGCGCCGTGTGGAGATTGACGTGCGCCGGCCCGCCCGAGGCCTGCGCGTAGCCGTCCGCCATCCCCACCGCCACCGCCTCCTGCAGGCCGAGGACGTAGCGGAAGTCGTCGGGGAACTCGGCCAGCATCGGCAGCTCCGTGGAGCCGGGGTTGCCGAACATCGTCGTCATCCCGTGCTCCCTGAAGAGCTCGAAGGTGACCTCGCGAACGCTGCTCACGAGACCGGACCCTAGTTACCAGCCACTCGGCTTGCGCGGCTGATACAGCCAGAGGTCGAAGAAGTGCCCGAGCGGGACGCCCGACTCGGCCTGCGCCAGGGCGATGAACTGCTGCGTGGCCGCATTGGCGTACCTGTGCTGCGCCACCCAGTCGCGGAGCGTGGCGTAGAACGCCGCGTCGCCGATCTTCTCCCGCAGCGCCTCCAGCGTCATGGCCCCGCGGTAGTAGACGGCCAGCGAGAACAGCTTCTTCGGCCCCGGCGCGCCGGGCGACAGCCTCCAGAAGCCGCGCACCCCGAACGCCTTGCGCGGGTGGAAATAGAGCTTGAAATCCCGGCGCAGCTTGGCGTCGTGGCCCCGGGCCTGCCACATCCACTGGCTCCAGGTCGCGAAGCCCTCGTTCAGCCAGATGTCCTGCCACGCGGCGAGGGACACCGCATCGCCGAACCATTGGTGAGCGGTTTCGTGTGCCACGACGACCGGGAAGGGAGCGCCGAGGTAGATCGGCCGGGTCTGGTTCTCGAGCGCCGTCTCGGACTTCCCGGGGACGACAATGGAGCCGGCGCTCGAGAACGGGTAAGGGCCGAAGCGGGAGCTGAACAGGTCGATGATGCGGGGCAGCTTGTGCAGGCTCCTGCGCGACCGCGCTCCCTGACCGCGAGCGATGGCCGTCCAGGCGGGCAGGCCGTCGATCAGAGACCGCTTGATCCGGAAGTGCCCGATGGTCACCGTCGCCAGATAGGTGGCCATCGGCTCGGGCTCGTGCCAGGCGAACGTGGCGGTGGCCCTTCGGCGCTGGACCGAGTCGAGCAGGCCGTTGGCGATGGCGCGGTAGTGCCTCGGGACGGTCACAGTGAAGGAGTAGGTCGCCTTGTCGGAGGGGTGGTCGTTGCACGGGAACCAGCTCGGCGACCCGTCCGGCTCGCTGAACACGGTCGTGCCGTCGTGGGTGCGGATCCAGCCGTCCCCGCCGATCGGCCGCGGCCTGCCCCGATAGGCGACGGCGACGGCGAAGCGGTCCCCGGACGGGATCGGCACGGCGGGAGTGACGGCCAGCTCACCGCCCCGGCGGGAGCGGGCCGCCGGCGCTCCGTCGACGGAGACTGAGGTGACCTTGAGCCCGCGGAAGTCGAGGTTGAAGGAGCTCAGCGCCTGGGAGGAGGTCGCGGAGATCGTCGCCACCGCCCTGACCCGGTTGGGTTTCGGGCGGGCGTTGAGGCGGAGGTCGTAGTGGTCGACCTCGTAACCGCCGTTGCCCATCAGCGGGAAGTACGGATCGCCGAGGCCCGGTGCGCCGGGACTCTGCCCCCTGGCGCCGGCGGCGCCGAGGAGCGCAGCCGAGACAACGAGAGTGCCCACGACGATTGTCCGCGCCTGTTCCATCCCTGTGGCCTGACCTTACGGTCTGGACCGTACGTCCAGACTGCGGCCATTGCGTCCACGGGCCTCAAGGAAGCCCTCGCCCGTCCCGACCCAAGTCGGACAAGGCGCGACAAGGAAGTCGCGCAGACCATCGGAGGTGAGCAGTGATGTCGAGAGGGAAGCTATTCGCCACCGTCGGAGCCGTGGCCGCGCTGGCCGCGGGCGTTGCAGCGCCGGCGAGCCAGGCCTGCGGGGGATCGAGCCACCACCACTCCTACGGAGGGAGCCATGACTATGGCCATTCCGGATCGCACCCATGTGATCATGGGGGAGGCAGTGGCGGCACCGGGGGCGGCCCTTTGCCCACCTGATCGGTTGAGCCAAGTCAGCCGGCGGCGGGCGCTTCCTGGGCGAGCACCCGCCGCTCGGCCAGCCCGCTGAAGTCGACGGGCCCGGGCATCAGGTCCTCGGGCGCCGGGATCTCGATGCCGATCGCAGCCATCCGCCGCTTGAGCGCCTGGTAGGCGAACCCGTAGATCTGCGAGGAGTGGTGCCCGTAGGAGAAGAAGTCCGACGGATCGTCGGCCTCGGGCGGGCAGAAGACCTCGGCCGCCTTGGGCAGGAGCTCGGTCAGGCGGTTGAGGACCACCCGCTTCATCTGGGGCCTCTCCTCGCAGACGTCCTTCAGGAACCGGACTCCGAAGGCGATGTGCCGGTGCTCGTCCTGCTCGACCAGGCGGAAGCCCTCGTTGAAGCCCGGGTAGAGCTCGTGCTCCTCGGTGTACTCGATCATGATCCGCTGCCCGGGCATCGCCAGGACCCCCTCGGTGACCATGTGGTACGTGACGATGCCCTCGACGAACAGCTCGAGGTCGTCGGGCCTCGCCTTGATGCGGTCGGCGATGTCTCGAAGCGAGTCGTCGAAGAGGAAGCGCCAGGGCCCGAGCATCCGGTCCTCGATCTCCTGCAGGCGGGCGCGGAAGCTGCCCGACTCGAGGCCCATCACCTCATTCGCCCAGCGGTCGAAGAAGACGGCGTGACGCATCTCGTCGACGAGCTGCGTCGCCAGGAACGCTTCCACCTCCCCGCTCGGTGCCGCGAGCAGGAACGGTGCGAGGTCGGCGGTGACGCGTTCCTCGCCCACGTAGAAGCTGCCGATGCTGAAGGCCGTGTGCCGCTGTGACTCGGCCGGGCTGACCAGCCAGTGCTCGCGGTCCGTCGAGAAGTCCAGCTCGTGTGCCCGCCAGTTCTGCCGCTCCCAGAGGGCGTAGAGCTGCTCGTAGCTCATCAGCCCGCCCCTCGGGCGCTTCGACTCGGCGGGATCGCCGGCATCCCGCGAGGCGCCGTTCGTGCTCACCTTGCTGCCCCAGCTGCCGGCGTTCTCGGCCTGGAGGCGGCGCTGACGCACCTCGCGCTCCAGCTCGGGGCCGTCCACGCCCTCGGCGCGGTCGATCCAGCGCCCCATCCGGGTGACCGGATATATCCGGCCCTCCACCTCGGTGAGGCCGAGCCGCATCGCGTCCGAAGGCGTCACCTCGCCGGAGAGCAGCCGCAGCCAGTCCGAGTAGCGGATGCGGACGATCGCGTCGGGCTCCGCGCCCAGGCCCCGTTCGACCCGGACCCGGCCGTCGTCGACCGTGACGCGCCATTCACCGCCCCCATCGCCGACCAGGTGGTAGGCCACGCTGAAGGTGTGGCCCCTCGTCCACTCGGGCTCGATTGCGTAGGCGAGCGAGCGGAAGACCAGGTCGGGATCGACCGGGAGACCCAGCTTGGCGAGCTCCCGTGGACCCGCGTCCGTCGCGAGTCGACGCAGGGCGAGGGCCTTGCGGCGCCGGCCCCGAAGCTTCACGCGTCCTCGCGCCATCGCCCCGATCGAACTCCGGCCGGAGGCGAGCAGGGCAAGCGTCTCCGGGTCGGTGGAGATCGCGAAGGCCTGGCCATTGAGGTCAGAGCCCGCCGGGGCCTCCGTCACCTCCGCGCGATCGCCGAGTGGGTTGACGTTCCAGGCTCCGAGGCCCTCCAGCTCGATGCGGTAGCTCAGTCCGGCGGGCAGGCTCGCTGCAGCGGCCGGCAACGACTGCAGCACCAGCCTGGCGGCGAGCTCGGGATCCGAGTCCGCCATCCGGCGAAGGGCCTGAGCGGCCGTCCCATCCTGCGCGTGGCCATTCCGAGACATCCTCATCCTCCTTGGAGGCCTCCCCCTCTCGCGGCGATTCTGCCAGAAGAGGCGGGCGATTTGGCTGGCCAGCCAGGCCCGCGCCCGCGCCGGCGGGTGGACTAGGCAAGGGGGCGAGTTAATAGACTCCCGCCGCCTTGCCGCACGCCGCACACTCGCCCAACGCGGAGGACCTCAACACCCTGTACTGGGTGATGCTGGCCATCGGCCTCGTGCTGCTGGTGGCGATCAACCTCGCGCTCCTGGGGATCGTGATGCGGTTCAGGTCGGCTCGTGGCCGCCAGCCTCGACGGCTGGTGATTCGCCGACCCGCGCAGTTCGTGACCGCCGGTCTGTTCGCGGCCATCGTCGCGGTCACCTTCGTCCTGGGTGTGATCGAGACGCACAACGCGAAGAAGGTCGAGGCTTCCGGCCCGAACGGGCTCCAGGCGACCTCCAACCTGCTCGCGCAGAAGTCGCTGAACCTGCCGCCGACCTCGAGCTCGAACGCGCCCCTCGACATCCTGGCCTGCGGGCAGCAGTGGATCTGGCGGTACCAGTACCCGAACGGCACCTACTCCTACTACGAGCTGGTGGTGCCGGTGGACACCACTGTGATCCTGCACCTCTGCTCCACGGACGTGGTCCATCGCTGGTTCGTCCCCGGCCTGAGCGGCAAGTTCGACGCGACGCCCGGTGAGAGCAACCAGACCTGGTTCAGGGCGGACCGCACCGGCGACTTCGACGGCGCGAGCTACGCGTTCTCCGGTGCGTCTTACGCGGTGATGCGGACCCGGGTGCACGTCGTCGACGTGCCGACCTACCAGTCCTGGCTCCAGCAACAGGCGGCCGGAATCCAGCAGGCACAGACCTTCGTGCAACAGGCGAACGGGCAGATCTGATGAGCAACGGCAGGACACTCACCCCTCATCACCCCGAGCTGGTCACCGAGGGCCCGCGGCCCGGCCGCCCGCGCTGGCTCGAGATGGCGATGAGCACCGACCACAAGGACGTCGGGCGCCTCTACATCGGAGCGTCCCTCTCCTTCCTGGTGCTCGGGCTCGTCTGCTGGCTGCTGATGCGGCTGCAGCTCGGCGTCCCGGAGAACAACCTGATCGAGCCGGTCACCTTCAACCGGCTGCTCTCCGTGGGGAGCGCCACGCTGATCGTCCTCTTCGCGCTGCCGCTCGCCTTCGGCCTCTACACCTACGTCGTCCCGCTCCAGCTCGGGGCGCGATCGCTGGCCTTCCCGCGGCTCGCCTCCCTGTCGCTTTGGCTCTACATCTTCGGCGGTGCCCTGCTCTACGTGAGCTTCGCCTACACGCCGCCCGAAGCCGGCTTCAACTCGTGGCCGCCGCTGTCGAACACGATCTTCATCTCGAACAACGGCGTCGACGTCTGGATCGTCGCGGTCGGACTGTCCGTGATCGGCTTCGTCCTGCAGTCGATCAACCTCGCGGTGACGATCTCGAAGCTGCGGGCCCCCGGACTGGCCTGGCGCCGCCTGCCCCCCTTCGCCTTCTCCGGCGCTGTCTCCAGCTGGACGATGATCGTCGCCGGCTCGCTGATGGTCGCGGCCCTCGTGATGATGGAGGTCGACCGGCACTTCAGCGGGATCTTCTTCGACCCGGGCGAGGGCGGCGCGCCGATCCTCTACCAGCATCTGAGCTGGATCTTCTTCACCGGCTGCTACCTGATCTTCCTGCTGCCGGCCTTCGGGGCGATCTCGGAGATCCTGCCGGTGTTCTCGGGCAAGCCGCTGCTCTCTCGCGGCGCGCTGATGACCTCGATGGCAGCGATCATGCCCCTCGGGCTCCTGGCATGGATGCAGAACATGGACAGCGCCTCGATTCCGATCGGCTGGCTCTACGCCGCGATGCTGATGGCCCTGCTCCTGACAATCCCGATCGGCGCGATCTTCGTGAACTGGATCGGGACCATCGCCGGTGGCGTCATCCGGACCCGAGCGCCGATGATCTTCGCCCTGGCGGCGATCTCGACGCTGAGCTTCGGACTGATCGGCGAGCTGATCCAGAGCGTGATCCCGGTCAACTGGCTGATCGCGGACACGACGGCCTCGACCGCCGCCAGCGGCTACGTGCTGGTGGGCGGGCCGGTGCTCGGCGGCTTCGCCGCCCTCTGCTACTGGTTCCCGAAGATGACCGGGAGGACCATGAGCGAGGGGCTGGCCAAGGCCTCCGCGGCGCTCATCGTGCTCGGCGCCCAGGTGACCTTCATCCCTCTCTTCCTCGCCGGGCTTCAGGGCCAGCAGGTCGACATCTTCAAGTTCTTCAAGGCGAGTGACGCCATCAACGCGATGCATCTCGACGCGCTCAACCTGATCGCCACCATCGGGGCGTTCGTGCTGGCGCTCGGCATCGTGCTCTCGATCGTCAACGCCTACGTGAGTCTCAAGGGGGGAACCCCGGCCGGGCATGACCCGTGGGGCGGCGAGACGCTGGAGTGGTTCGCGACCTCGCCGCCGCCCCCGCACAACTTCGACGTGGTTCCCGACGTCCGCAGCCACGAGCCGCTGCGTGACATCCGCGAGGCCGTACGCCGGCACGAGGCGTCCACGCCCGCACCGGCGGAGACCACTGAGCCGGTAGCCTGACGGGCATGGCCGGTCCCGTTGCCGGCGGCGGCGGTGCAGGGCTCCGCCGGTTTCGCCGTCTGGCAGATCTCACCGCCGTTGTCACCTTCCTGCTGATCGTCGTCGGCGGTGTCGTGCGCGTGAGCGACTCCGGCCTGGGCTGCGGCCCCGGCGGCAGCGGGACCAAGGGCTGGCCGCTCTGCGGCGGCCAGGTGATCCCGCTGGTCGGCAGCGAGAACCGGGTCATCGAGTTCTCGCACCGCCTCCTCGCCACCATCGTGGTGATCCTGATCGCGCTGCTCTGTTGGCACGCATATCGCAACCTCCGCGAGCGCAACAGCTGGGCGTTCAAGGGCTCGCTGGTGGCGGGCATCCTGGTGCTCGTCCAGGCCGGCCTCGGCGGCCTCACCGTCGAGCACAGTCTCGCCGAGGAGCTCGTCGCCGCGCACCTCGGCACGGCCATGCTGCTGCTCGCCCTGCTGCTCTGGCTGGGAGCCAAGGCGCGCGCCGAGTCCGGCGCCGAATCCGGTGCTCGGCTCGTGCCCGCCGTCCCGCGGCTGAAGCCCTACGCCGCCACCGCCGCCGTCCTGCTGCTCGCCGCGATCGTGGCGGGCGGGTACATGGCCGGGACCGAGGAGCGCGGAACCGCCGGGATCGGCCCCAACGTCGCCGGCGCGCACATGGCCTGCGGGAACATGTTCCCCGAGTGCGGCTCCGGGAAGTTCCTGCCCTTCGGCAACAACCGCCTGACCGACATTCACCTCACCCACCGCGTCTTCGTCTATGCGGCGACCATCGCGATCATCGTGCTGCTCAGCGTCGCGTTCGCCCGAGGCTCGCGCGATCGATTGCTGGCGCTCGCGGCGCTGCTCCTGCTCTGCCAGCTGCTGCTGGGCGCGCTCAACGTCTGGCTCGGTGAGCATGGGGCCCTGATCGTCGCCCACCTCGCGACGGCCACGCTGCTCTGGGCCACGGTGATCTCGATCACCTACCGGCTTGGCTGGCTGCGGATGCCGGCGCCAACCCGTCAGCGCGCCCCCACGGCCGAGGCCTCGGCGGCGGCGGCATGAGCGTCCAGCTCGGCACCGGGTCGGACGTGGCGCGGACGCGCCGCCCCGGCGGCGAGGGCGTCTCGGTCACGCCGGGTGACGCGCGCGCCCGGACGATGCGGGCCGCGATCGGCGTCGCCAACGACTACGTGACGCTGACCAAGCCCCGGATCATCTCCCTGCTGCTGCTCACCTGTGTCGCGACGATGTTCGTCGCCGATCCCGGCGGGCCGGCCCTCTCCACGATCCTCTGGACCTGCCTGGGCGGCTATCTGGCCGCCGGCGGCGCCGGGGCGATCAATCACTACATCGAGCGCGATCGGGACGCTCGCATGGCCCGCACGAGGGGCAGGCCGCTGGCCAGTGGCCGCATCGAGCCGAGGCGGGGACTGCTCTTCGGTTCGACGCTCGGGATCGTCGCCGTGATTCAGCTGTGGATCACCGTGAACGCGCTCACCGCGGCGCTCGCCGCCGCGGGCCTGCTCGGCTACGTCTTCGTCTACACGCTCTGGCTCAAGCCGCGTACGCCTCAGAACATCGTGCTCGGCGGCGCGGCCGGAGCGATGCCGCCGCTGGTCGGCTGGGCGGCCGCCACCGGCTCGCTCTCGCTGCAGGCGCTCTGGCCCTTCGCGATCGTCTTCTTCTGGACCCCGCCGCACTTCTGGGCGCTCTCGCTGCTGATCTCCGACGACTACGCGCGCACCGGGGTGCCGATGCTCCCGGTCGTGCGCGGGGAGACCACCACCCGCCACCAGATCGTCGCCTACTCGCTGCTCCTGGTCGCGGTGACGATCGGCCCGGTGATCACCGGCCTGCTCGGCACGGCGTATCTGATCTCGGCGCTCGCGCTCGGCGCAGGCTTCGTCGCCCTGTCGCTGGTCCTCCTGGCGCATCCGTCCCGCGCGGCGGCGCGGCGGCTCTATCTGAGCTCGCTCGCCTATCTCGCGCTGCTCTTCGTGGCGATGGCCCTCGACCGCGCCCTCTGATGGTGTTCCTCATTCGGCCGCGGTTTCTGTGGCGGCCGGTTATATAGGCTTCCCGCCGTGGATCGCGAGCGCGCCAGAGCCACAATCCGCGCGGGCATGGTCGCCGGCAGCCTGGCCCTGCTCATCTTCGCGCTGGCCTTCTACGTCTCGATCCTCTACCTGCGATGAGCCAGCCCCCCAAGGCAACGGAGTCGATCTACCTGCCCAGGCCGTCGATCCATCCGGCCCTGTTCGCCTTCGGGCTCGCGGCCCTGTTCGTCGGACTGTTCGCGTGGTGGCCCTATTCGGTGATCGGCGGGGTGATCGCCCTGCTTCTCGCTGATCGGCTGGCTGCGGAAGAATCGCGCGGAGATCGCGCAGGATGCCGCGCCGCCAGCACACCGATACGGCGCCGATTCCGCTAGCCGCCACCAGACCGCCCACTCCTGAGCGAGGGGCGTAGCCCCGAGCGGTTACCTTGGGCGGCCGCCTGTGGCCGCGACCTAATGGCGAGGCCGGATTACGAGCGGCACCACGGGTTCCGCGGCACGCCCTTGCACGGGTGCGGCATGTTCTTGAGCTTCTTGTTCGGAAGCTTGTGCATGACGACCTGCTGGCGCCGCGGGTAGTGGTCGTTCGGGCCGCACGGCGTCCCGAACAGCATCGCGTTGCACTCCACCTGCGTGACCAGATCGAAGTTCGGGTTGGCCGGCGCGGTCGGCCCGCAGGCCGGGTTCGTCGACTGGAGGTTGGCGGGTGAGGTGCCGTCGGGCAGGGAGTTCCCGGAGAAACAGTTGATGGGGTTCCCGTCCGTGAACGTGATCTGGCCGATGTCGCCGTTGGTCGCGTTGCCGAAGAACCCGTTCCCCTTGAACGTGTTGTTCTTCGCCGCATTGCCCCAGTCGTCGTACAGGCACCCCAGCGGCCCGCCCGTCTCAACGCCGCCCTCGCAGTGTGCGACGGGCGGAGGGGTATCCGTGTCGGGGAAGGGAATGATGAGGAGACCCCACGACCCGTTGTGGACGAACTTGTTCTTCATCACGGTGTTGTTGCGGCCGCCCGCGATCGACATCCCGGTGCCAACCGGCCCGGCGCCGGCCGCCCCGACCCGCGGCACGTTCGGGTTGTTGTTGTCGTGGACGTAGTTGTGCATGAAGACCCAGCACGAGCTCGTGTGGGTGATCGAGCTGGTGGCGTTGCCCGGGCAGGCGCCGTTCTGCGGCGAGGGGGCGTCGTCGTTGTTCTGGCTGTTCGTGTCGAAGCCGTCCTGGTTGTTGTCGAACTCCGAGTTCTTGACGACCAGCCAGCCGCCCGAGTTGGTGCCCGAGTAGCCGAGCGCGCTGTACTCCGACCAGCTGTGGTCGAGCACCTGGTTGCAGGACTGCTGACAGGCCCCGATGTAGTAGCCCGAGTCGCTGAAGTTGCTGGCGTAGGTCTGGAACCACTTGCCGCTGCCGCTCGCGTTGCTGGAGAAGATCCCGTACCCGGCCGCAGTCGAGTCGCCGCCGTAATAGGTCGAGGTGGCGCTCAGGTAGGAGCCCTTGAACGAGCCCATGCCGATCTGGCCTGAGCCGTCGCCGCCGTTCCACCAGAGCTCGTTGCCCTGGCCGCTGCTCCCCGCGAGGAAGTTGCAGACGGTGAGGTTGTCGATCCGGGTGTGGTTCGCCTTCCAGACGACGATCCCGTTGCGGCCCTGTGGCGCCGCCGGGCCTGTTGACGCCGAAGTCCTGGACTGCCGGGTCGGAGCTGCAGTGCTTGCCCTTGTGCGGCAGGGTGCCGTCGACGATCACCTTCTTGCGGCTCATCCCGCGGAGGTGCAGGCCCTTCTTGGTGATCAGGACGCCGGCGGGCGGCGGAGCGCCCTCGCTCGCCGGTCCCGGTGACCTGGTCGTAGCTCTCGTGGTAATCGCCGGGGCCGACGAGGATCCAGTCACCGGGCCTGGCCTTGTTGACGGCGGCCTGGATCGACTTGAACTTGCCCTTGATCCCCTTGTAGGTGCCGACACGGAGGACGCGCCCGCCCTTGTCGGCCGCGGCCGGCGTCGAGGCGAACACGGCGAGCGACAGAGAGAGCAGGAGAAGAATCGGAAGAAGACGAAGCGCCCGGTGTCCAGCCATGTCGGTTTTCCCTCCTATCCCCGAGCCGGTTCCGCGGACCACGACCCCGACGCGAGTTCTTGTTGTCCCACGGGCACCCTACTACCAACTCCGCGAGGAGGCCTGACGCGCCCTAGGGCGGGCTCATCGAGGCAGTGGCACCGATCTGCGTCCAGCAGCGGACGATGTCGCGCATGGAGAGCACTCCGACCAGCTCGCCGTGGTCCACGACGACCAGGTGCCGGATCCCTCTGCGGACCATCTCCTCGGCGGCCTGCTCGAGGCTCCAGTCCGGAGCGGCGGAGATGACGCTTTCGCTCATGTGATCGGCGACCTTCTCCTTGTCGGGATCCTTCCCGGTCCCGACCGCGTTGAGAAGGTCTCGCTCGGTGATGATGCGCGGCGCCGGGGACTCGTCGTCGAAGACGAGGGCGGCCCCGGTGCCCTTCTCGGTCATCTTGGTCGCGGTCTCCCTCAGCGTGTGGCCGGGGCCTACCGCCAGGACCACGCTCGACATGCCCTCGCGAACCTGCACTGGATCTCCTCTCCGCGGGTCGCCTTAGTGCCGTTCGGCGCAAGCTTATCCCACGCCTGGGCGGCGGGTGGGCGCTTCCCCGTCGACAGATAGGATTCCCGCGCTCATGCAGCACCCCAGGGACCACGGACGGGCGATCTGGCTTGTCGCCACCGCCGCCGCGACGATCGCGATCGTCGGCCTGACCGGCTGCAACCTCGGGCCGAAGGCGAACCTCGACAAGGGCCAGCAGCTCTTCACGCAGAAGTGCGGCAGCTGTCACACCCTGGCCGGCGCCGGCACCAACGGCGCAATCGGTCCCAACCTCGACTACGCCTTCAAGCAGGCGCGCGCCAGCGGCATGGACAGCGACACGATCAAGGGCGTCGTCTCGTACCAGATCGCTCACGCCCGCCCCGAGCCGCCCCAGGCGACCGACGTCTACATGCCGCAGAACCTGGTCACTGGCAAGGACGCGGAGGATGTCGCCTCCTACGTCGCGAGCGTCGCCGGCGTGCCGGGCATCAAGCCGCCGGTGTTCGCGCCGCCCCAGTTCTTCGCCGCCAACTGCGGCAGCTGCCACACCCTGGCGCAGGCCGGCACCAGCGGCACCACCGGCCCGAATCTCGACACCGCCCTGAAGAGCATGAGCGCCGCCGAGATCGCCCAGTCGATCACCAACCCGAACGCGAAGATCACGCCCGGCTACCCGGCCAACGTCATGCCTCAGAACTTCGGGCAGACCCTCACCCCGCCCCAGCTCCAGCAGCTGGTCGCCTACCTCCAGCAGGCGACCGGTGGTGGTGGTGGTGGTGGTGGTGGTGGTGGTGGTGGTGGTGGTGGCGGCGGTGGTGGCGGTGGCGGTGGTGGTGGCAAGAAGTAGCCACGTCCCAGGGAGCCGCTCTCGCCGCGATAGGTTCGCGAGCGATGTCTGAGGAGAACGTCGAGACCGTCCGCCGGGGCTTCGAGCACTTCCGCCGAACCGGAGAGTTCCTCGAGGAGACCACCGCCCCGCACTACGTCTGGGACATGTCCACATTCCGCGGCTGGCCGGAGCAGCAGACCTATGAGGGCATCGAGGGCGCCCGGGAGTTCATCCGCACCTGGACGGACGCCTGGGAGGAATGGGAGCTCGATCTGGAAGGCCTCTACGACGCGGGCGACAAGGTCGTGGCGGTGGTTCGCCAACGGGGCCGCTCGAAGAGCACCCAACTGGAGGTCGACATGACCTTCGCCCAGGTGTTCACCGTCGAGGGCGGCAAGGTGACTCGCATGCAGATGTACGCGGACCCCGAGGAGGGCCTCGCGGCGGTGGGGCTGTCGAAGTAGCTAGCGCTCCGTGGTGTCGGATCCGTACCGGCGCCAGTCCTGGATCAGGCCCCAGGTCCGCCACAGCCCGATCCCCACGAGCACGGCAAGGACGATCACCCCGGCCAGGGAGCCGATCAGGAGGGCGACCGCGATCACGATCGCCGCGCCCACCCCGAACATGATCAGCACCCTGAACATGTCCGCCTCGTTGCGGAGGGGGTTGCGGGGCGTCTTGGCGGGGCTCTCGTTCACGGGCCGATCTTCGCAGGGTCCGTCAGCCTGGGGACTTGGCGAGTTCTTCCGGATATGCCGGAACAATTCGCCAACCAGCCGGCGCTCACCAGCCGAATGAGGTCGACCGCGGTGAGCTCGATGACCGCCACCGGGTTGTCTTCCGAGTCGAGCACCTCCCGGCGATCGCCGACCGCCGGCAGGTCCTGATCATCCAGAAGCCACTCGGCAAGCAGTGACGATGTTGCTGTCTTCTCGCCTTCAGGACTGCATCCACCAAGCGGTCCCGCTCGGGCCCGGGGAACGCGAACCGGACCGCCTCCATGTTGTGCAGCTAGAGGACGTAGACCGTCGTGAAGACGATGATCCACATCACGTCGACGAAGTGCCAGTAGATGCCGGGCACCTCGACGCCGAGGTGGTTCTTCGCGTCCGGCCCGTAGTGGCCGCGCCAGGCACGAATGTTGGCGATCGCCAGCAGCACCAACCCGATCGTGACGTGCGCGCCGTGGAGGCCGGTGAGGCCGTAGAAGATCGAGCCGAAGGCGTCGTCGCGTGCACTGAAGCCGATGTGGACGTACTCGTTGAGCTGGATGAACAGGAAGGTCAGGCCCAGCAGGAACGTCGTCGCCAGCCCCATCTTCATGCCGCGACGGTTGTTCTTCCGGATCGACTCGAGCGCCCAGTGCATCGTGAAGCTCGAGGACACCAGGATCGCGGTGTTCATCCCGGCGACGGCGACCGGCAGCTCGAAGGGGTGCGGCGGCCACGGCCCGTTGTTGGAGACGACCCGGAGGAAGAAGTACGAGGCGAAGAACGCCCCGAACAGCATCACCTCGGAGACGATGAAGAGCAGGATCCCGAGGGTCTGGCGGTCGATCCGCGAGCTCTGGTTCGCCTCCGGCGGATGGGGATGGTGCTCCTCGGCGTGGCCGACGGAAACTGAGGCGGACTCCATCAGGCGGCCTCCCCGGCGCCGACGGCAGCGGGCTCACGCGTCGAAGCTGCGGGCTCGGTGCTGGACTCGATGTGCTCAACCGGGTTGTCGGTGAGGTGCTGGACCTTCTCGATCAGGCCCTCCTCGAGCCACTTGGACTGCTCGCCCTTCAGGGTGGAGATCAGGATGTCGTCGATCCGGTAGTGCTCGATCGCGTTCTCGATCGCGTGAAACGGATCGGGGCTCATCGGCTGGCCCGTCGCGTCGATGTCGTTGCGGTACATCTCGGCCAGCGTCGCCGCGAGCCGGGAGGAGATCTCCTCGCGGCTGATCTGTCCCGAGCGCGGGCAGATGAACGTGTAGCGATGAGGCTTCTCCCGGGCCCGCTCCGCGAGCCGGTTGACCAGGTCCTTGCTGTTCACGGTCTGGGTCGCCACCACCAGGGTGTGGGTGAGGTCCCAGCGGACCGCGTCGTCGTCGACCCGCACCGGGATGTGCTCGACCTTGCCGTAGCGCGCCTTCGCCCATTCGACCAGGTCCTTTCGCGTCAGGCCGAAGCGGGTCTCGTACAGGCAGGAGATCAGGATGTAGTCGGGCCGGGTGGCTCGCACGGCGTCGTCCAGGGCGAGCGACGGATCGGGGTCCATCACGGCCCCCTCGGAGTCGATGCCGAACTCGCGCAGGACCGCCTGGGTGACGTCGACACGACTCTGGGCCGCGTCGCGGCGCTCCTCGACGTCGACCAGCTGCCCCACGGCCGGGAGGTTCTGCGGGGCGACGACAGCGAAGTAGTCCGCGCCCGCGCCCGCGAGCTCGCGACAGGCCGTGAGCAGCTTGCGCCCGCCGGCCACCTCGTTGAGGAAGCAGAGGACCCGCTTGACGCCCTCCCGCGAGGGCGGCGGGTCCGGGTCGCCGAAGGTCGCGACCTCGCGCTTCGCGATGACCTCCGAAGCGTGCTCCGAGGGGGTGCCGACGTCGGTGATTTCGCCCGTCCCCCGTGTGGCGGTCTCCTCGGTCACGTGGGCGCCCCCACCCCGGCTCTCTCGGGCTGTTTGATCTCAGACTCCTCGCCCGGCATGATCACGTGCCTCGCGCCGGGGACGCCGTACTCGTACGGTCCGCCGACGACGCGCGGGATCTCATCGAAGTTGAAGACCGGCGGAGGCGAGGACACCTGCCACTCGATCGTCTTCGAGCGCCACGGGTTGGGGCCCGCCTTCGGCCCGTACCGCCAGCTGACGATCATGTTGTAGAGGAAGATCAGCTGCGCGGCCCCGAGCACGAACGCGCAGCAGGAGATGAAGAGGTTCCAGTCGCCGAAGGTGGCGGCGTAGTCCGCGACGCGACGCGGCATCCCCTCCATCCCGATCCAGTGCATCGGGATGAAGGTGCCGAGCATGCCGACCAGCGTGAGCCAGAAGTGGATTCGCCCGAGGCGCTCGTCGTACATCCGCCCGGTCATCTTCGGGAACCAGTGGTAGACGCCCGCGAAGATCGTGAACACCGAGCCGCCGAAGAGCACGAAGTGGATGTGCGCCACCACGAAGTAGGTGTCCGAGACGTGGATGTCGATCGGGATCATCCCGAGCATCACGCCGGAGATGCCGCCGATGGTGAAGGTGGCTATGAAGCCGAGGGCGAACAGCATCGCCGTCGATCTGAGATGGATCACCCCCTCGAACAGGGTCCCCAGCCAGGAGAAGATCTTGATCCCGGTCGGAACCGCGATCAGCAGGGTGGTGATCATCATCGGCACGCGCAGCCAGCTGAACATCCCCGCCACGAACATGTGGTGCGCCCAGACCGAGTAGGAGAGCACCACGATCCCGATCAGCGCGAGCGCCATCAGCCGGTAGCCGAAGATCGGCTTGCGCGAGTGGGTCGAGATCACCTCGCTGACGATCCCGAAGCCCGGCAGCATCATGATGTAGACGGCCGGGTGCGAATAGAACCAGAAGATGTGCTGGTAGCTGATCACGTCCCCGCCGAACGCCGACTGGAAGAAGTTCGTGTGGAGGGCGCGGTCGAAGAGGACCATGAACTGGACGCCGGCGATGAACGGCGTCGCGGCCACGACCAGCAGCGAGGTCGAGAGGTTCGCCCAGACGAGCAGCGGCAGGCGCCAGAAGTTCATCCCCGGCGCGCGCATGGTCACGATCGTCACCAGGAAGTTCAGCGCGGTGGCGATCGATGAGGCCCCGGCGAACTGCACCCCGAGGTTGAAGAAGGACTGCCCCAACGGAGCGCCGGTCGAGAGGGGGGCGTATCCGGTCCAGCCGGCGTCGAAGGCTCCGCCGGGGCAAGCGAAGCTGCCCACGAAGAGCAGCCCGGCGACCGGCAGCATCCAGTAGCTCAGGGCGTTGAGCCGCGGGAACGCCATGTCCGGCGCGCCGATCATCAGCGGCAGGACGTAGTTCGCGATTCCGGCGAAGGCCGGGATCACGAAGACGAAGATCATCAGCGCGGCGTGCGTCGAGAAGAGGCTGTTGAAGGTGCTCGGGTCGACGATCTGCGTGCCCGGCTGAGCCAGCTCGGCCCGCATGAGCATCGCGATCGCGCCGCCGACGAAGAAGAAGAAGAAGGTCGTGACCAGGTACTGGATCCCGATCACCTTGTGGTCGGTGTTCACCTTGAAGTAGTCCCGCCAGCTGTAGGCGCCGTGGCTCTCGTGCTCCCGCTCCTTCGGGAACGTGGGTGCCCCGACGGCCCAGCGGAACCAGTAGTCGAAGCAGCCGATGCCGATCAGGAAGCCGAGGGGCCCAGTGATCGCGGGGACGACCACCTGCGGGTAGCCGGTCTGCTCGGTCTGGAAGGCCGGCAGCCCGGAGATCTTGCGAAGGATCACCACGAGCGCGAAGCCGAAAGCCGCGGCGAGGATCGTGTAGGTGAGCGCCCTCCACCAGCCCGGCCGCTTGAAGAGTGCCGCGATCACTCCTGCCGTCCTTCCATCGAGGTGATTATCTCATTCGTGCCGCCACTCACTGCTTCACCTGCTGTGGCGTCGTCGGCCCGTTCGGGTTCTTCTCCCCGGGCTGCTCGGTCGACTTGATCGGCGCCTGGCTCGAGGCCCACTGCTGCCAGGCCGCCTGGGACGACTCCACCACCACCGGCGCCCTCATCGTGGAATGGCCGATGCCGCAGAGCTCAGTGCAGACGAGCGTGAAGTCCCCGGTCTTGGTGGGAGTGATGTAGGCGCGCGTCGTGATCCCGGGGACGTTGTCCTTCTTGATCCGCCACTCCGGCACCCAGAAGGAGTGGATCACGTCGAGGGCGTGCATCCTGAACTCGATCTGGCGGTTGACGGGGACGTGGAGCTCACGTGAGGTAGTGCCCGTCTCCGGATAGTCGAAGTGCCACTCGTACTGCTGGGAGTAGACGTCGACCACCATGCGGTTCGGGTCGTGCGCCTCGATGTTGCTGAGGGTGATCCAGGAGTAGATCGCGCCGAACAGGACGATCACCGTCGGGATCACGGTCCAGGCGATCTCGAGCCTGGTGTTGCCGTGGATCGGAGAGCCATCCGACTCGTCCCCCGGCTTGGCCCTCCACTTCCAGACCGCGTAGACGAGCATCACCATCACGACCGAGAAGACGAACGACGAGAGGACGATCATCACGTCCAGCAGCGTGTCGATCTTCGGGGCGGCCGTCGAGTCCTGCGGACCGTTCCAGTTCGGGATCAGCATGATCACCGAGGTGACGACCGTCAGGACGATGACTGCCGCGATCAACTTGGGAATCGGGACGCCCTTCATCTGCGGCGGCCATTCTATTCAGGCAGCATGAAGCGACCGCCGCTCGCCACGACCTGCGGCAGACCGCCCAGATCCCCCCGGGAAGCTGCGATGACGGCTCGCGCCACGCCCTCCCAGCTCCACAGCTCGTTCACCCGCTCGGCGAGGGCCAGGCCGGCCTGGTGGCGCCGCTCCGGGTCCAGCGCGAGCCAGCCCTCCAGCCGGTCCGCGAGCTCCGTCACGGCCTGAGGCCCGACCGGGAAGCTCAGCAGGCGGCGGAGATCCGGACCGACCGCCTCCCCGAGGAGCTGCGCGACCTCCCGCATCCCGGAATGGTCCGCGGCCACCGGCGGCACGGCACAGGCGGCCGACTCGGCCGGGACCATCCCGAATGCCTCGGGCCAGGTGCTCGGCATCGCGAACGTGTGCCCGGCGGGCATCACGTCGGCGACCTCGTCGTGCTCCAGCCGTCCTCCGATCAGAAACGACCCGGCGGCCTCCCGGGCGGCCTCCGCATAGCCCTCGGGCGGATCGGCGAGGAAGCCCGAGAGGATCGGAAGAGGCTGATCCTCGTCACCCTCGAGGCCGCGGCCCCTCGCAGCGATCTCGCGGGCCGCATCCAGGTCTCCTCGCTCGAGCGCCTCGACCAGCCTCCGCAACCCGGAGTCGAAGGCCCCGAAGCCGATGAAGAGGATCCGCGGCGAGGTCTGCCCGGCGGCGCGCCGTGACCGGTGGACGAGCGGCCAGGCGGCGGCCAGAAGATCGACGCCCTTGCTGATCAGCAGCTTGCCGACGAAGAGCACGCGGACGTCCCCCCGTCCCCAGGACCGCAGCGCCGACGCGACGGCGGGCCCGTCCCGGCCGAAGGAGTCGTCGCTCTCCTCCGGATCCTGCGGCCGCTCAGCCGCCAGCCGGCTCGCCAGCGCGCTGAGGTCCGCCAGAGCCTCCGGCTCGGGGTGCGGGCGAAAGCGATGGACGTCGACTCCTGGTGGCCCGAGCCGAGTGCGGGCGCGCAGCTCCGGATCCGGAACCACCTCGAAGAGCGCGCGCGCCGTGTGCGAGGAGCCCGCCAGGATGCCGGCGGCGGCGTTCGTGCCCTCGCGCGCGTACGGGACGAACCTCTCGGGATGGGGGCGAACCGTGTACGAGATGTCCGAGCCGTGCACCTTGATCGCGAAGCGGAGCCCGGCCCTGGCGAGGACCACCGGCCCCATGATCAGGTGGTTGGCCAGCGCCGCCTCCGGCTCGCCGGCCGCCTCGACGACGTCCCGGACCGCGGCGACGTTCGTGGCGAGGTACCGATCGAGCTCGGCGTCGCTCAGCTCGGGGAACGTCTTCACCTCGAAGCCCTCGTAGCTGTCCGGCACGTAGACCGGCAGCAGGCCGCCGATCTCGGGTCGGTAGACGGTGATCCGCCCGGGGTGCCCCGCGTCGCGGATCTCCTCGACATCGAGGCCGCCCCCCTCCCAGCTCCCGACCGCATCGACCCATTCCAGCTCCGCCGCATGCCGGTCCTGGCAGAGCAGATGAACCTCGTGCCCCTGGCCTGCAAGCGCCTGGGCCAGACTGGCGTTGTAGACGTTGCTGCCGGTGCCCCGGAGTAGGTAGCCGTGAAAGATCAGGACTCGCACGGGGGCACCGTAGTGCCGCGGGCACCGGTAAGGTGCGCGCCGATGCAGAACCCCGAGCAGACCTACCGGTTGAGGGCGCCAGCGTCTGGGCGCGAGGCGCTCGCGAAGGCAAAGCCGGGCAAGGTCTACGTCGACCGCGAGAGTGGCGAGGAGATGAACATCGTGGCGGCCGAGCTGCCGCTAGCTCCCTCTGAGTCCGCACTGGTCCGCGCGCCGGAGAACCTGCGCACCTGCCGCCGCTGCGATCAGCTGATCGGCCTGGACGTCAGCGACTGCCCCTACTGCGGACTGCGCCAGCCGGCCCTCGACGGATCCTCTTGACCTCGGTCGCAGGCGCTGCGGCTGACTACTTCTTCTTCTTCGGCGGCTTGACCGGCGCCTGATTCGGGTCGGCGACGACGGTCGCCGAGTAGAGCAGGCGGGCCGTGTTGTACGTGCAGCCGTAGGAGCGCTGTGAGCCCAGCGCGTCCTGCGGGGTTCCGGCGAGGATGTCGTTGGTGTTGTCGCACTTGCCCTTCTTGCGGCTCGCCTGCCACTTCGTGTTCGCGCTCTGGTTGATCGCGAAGGCGGGGGCCCAGGTCGGCACCGTCAGCGCCACGACCTGGTTGGGCTTGACGCGGAGTGGCGTGTCGAGGGTGAAGGTGGTCGTCTGCCCGAGGAAGCCGGCGAGGTCCTCGACCGGCGACTGGGCCTTGAGCTGGTAGATCGGCTTGCCGACCTTGATCGACTTCATGATCGGCTTGAGGACGGAGATCCTCGCCTTGGGGGACCCGCCGAACGTCTTGGTGAAGAAGTCGTAGTCACTCTGGTTGTTGTTGTTCGGGTTGGGCTTGGTGCTCGGAGCGCCGGTCTTGATGGACCAGGCGACGATCTGGCCTCGGACGGGAACGACGAAGGGGTTCCTCTGCCCGATGATCGCCGTCTGGAAGCCCGTCGTCTTGCCGACCGCCTGGCAGTTGGTCGGGCAGGACGGAATCGCCGGTGCCGCCGCGCCGAGCACGATCACGCGCGGGGCCGCGCCCGCGGTCTCGGTGCCGATCACGGCCGCGAGAACGGCGGCGAACACGGCCACTGCCGTGATGACGGCGAGCCTGTGCAGGCGCGCCAATAGGTGAGCGTGTTGGCCCATGAGCTTCATTGAACACGCCTTTTCGAGGAGGGTTGCGGGGTTTCCTTGCAACCGGGGTCAGTAGGGTTCGAGCAGGGATGGAGGGCCAAGCCGCATTCCAGAGCTACTTGGAGGGTGCGCTCGACACGTTCGGCATCGCCACTGACGAGTCGGAGCGCGCCGTGATGATGGGGGTCTGGGAGATCTACGAGCCCGGCATGGAGCTACTCCGGGACGCGGACCTCGACGGCATCGAGCCCGAGATGCGGGCCGACCTCTCCAAGCCGCCGTCCGCATGAGCGGGCTGGACCTGTCCCTTCGCGAGCAGGCCTCGCAGATCGCGGCGGGGAGCTCGATCCGGCCGAGCTGCTCGACGCCTGTCTGGCCCGGATCGAGGAGCGCAACCCCGAGCTGAACGCGGTGGTGGCGACCTTCCCGGAGGAGTCGCGCCGGATGCTCGACGAGGCCCCGGACGGGCCGTTGCGCGGGGTTCCCGTCCTGATCAAGGACGAGTGGGCGCTCCCCTGGCGCGCGGAGACCGTCGGGGCGGCGAGCGTCCCCGGCGTGAAGCTGGAGCCCGGGGAGTCCGGGCCATATCGGGCGCTCCGCGACGCGGGCGCGGTGATCGCGGGCGTCGCCAACATGCACGAGCTCGGCTCGAGCAGCACCGGGAACACCTCCGTCTACGGGGCAGCCCACAACCCCTGGGACCTCGAGCGCTGCCCCGGAGGCTCCTCGAGCGGCCCCGCTGCGGGCGTCGCGGGCGGGCTGGTGTCCGGCGCAGTCGGCGCCGACGGCCTCGGCTCGATTCGCTATCCGGCCGCGTACTGCGGGCTCACCGGGCTGAAGCCGACCTTCGGCCGCTCCGCCATGGAGGGCCATCACATCGCGAACACCGAGACGATCGTCTCCGGCCCGCTCTGCCGTGACGCGGCGGACTGCCGCCTGCTCGCCTCGGCGCTCTTCGGCGAGGAGATCCCGGCGGGCGATGCACAGGGCCTGCGGATCGGCGTGATCCGAGAGCCGTACTGGACCGACAGCGCGACCGGCGTGCGGGAGGCATGCGAGTCGGCGCTCGAGGCGCTCCGGGGCGAGATCGGCGGAGAGGTCGTAGAGGTGGAGCTCCCCGACCTTGACCTGGTCCTCCCGGCCTCACTGCTGGTCGCGCAGTCCGAGGAGGCTGCGCATCTGACGCCGAAGATCCTCAACGCGCTCAGTCCCGAGCTGAGCGTGATCAACCGAGGAGTCCTCAAGCTGCGCGCCCTGCTGCCACTCAGCCTGACGGCGCGAGCCTTCCGCGTCCGCGCCAAGGTCAGGCGCGACCTGGCCCGGCTCTTCGAGGACGTCGACCTGCTCGTGTGGCCGACCGTCCCTGCCGTGGCCCCTCCCCTCTTCGAGCCGATGATCGAGCTCCCCTCCGGCACCGAGTCCGCGGACGCGGGCAACGGCCGCCATGGCGTGCTCGCCAACCTCACCGGTGTGCCCGGCGTCAGCGCGCCGGTCGGCCTGGACGACGGCATGCCGGTGTCCCTGCAGCTGCTCGGCGCCTGGGGCGCGGACGCCGCGCTGCTCGACGCGGCCGAGGCACTCGAGCGCGCCACGGACCGCGAGTTCGTGGAATTGCGCCCAAGCGACCGCCAGGCCGCTCCATCTGGGAGCGAAGCGCGAAGCGCGTAGCGACTTGAGTTGGGCGCCCGCTCGCGGTCGCGATCTGATGGCGAAGCAGTCAATATCGAGCTCATGAGCCGGCGGGCATGGATCGCGTTCGGAGCGCTGTCCCTGATCTGGGGCGTCCCCTACCTCTTCATCAAGGTCGCCCTCGACGGCGGGATCTCGCCGTTCTTCCTCGCCTGGGCCCGGCTCGTGCTCGGCGCCGGCCTCCTCTTCGCGCTCGTTCCGCGGCAGGGGGTCGAGATGCTGCGGCGCGGACCTCGGCGCTGGCTCCTTGCCTACGCCATCGTCGAGATGGCGCTCCCGTTCCCGCTGATCGCAGCGGGTGAGCGGCACGTCGCCTCGTCGATCGCGGCGATCGTGATCGCGACCGTGCCGCTCCTGATCGCGCTTCTCGCCCTCCGCTTCGATCACACCGAGCGGCCCACCCGAGCGCGCATGGTCGGCATGCTCATCGGCCTCGCCGGCGTCGTGGCCCTCGTCGGCATCGACCTGAGCGCCAGCCCGGGCGAGCTCCTCGGGGCCGCCGCCGTCATGGTGGCGGCCTTCGGCTATGCCGCCGGTCCGATGATCATCAAGCGGCACCTCCTCTCCTACGATCCCCGCGCCACGATGGCGGCGAGCCTCAGCGTGGCCGCCGTGCTGCTCACCCCTGCGGCCCTCCTCACCTTCCCGGCATCCGTTCCCGCCGCGGACGCGCTGGCCTCCGTGCTGGTCCTCGGGGTGCTCTGCACGGCGACCGCCTTCGTGATCCTGATGGTGCTCGTCTACGAGGTCGGCGCGGGCCGCGCCTCCGTCATCACCTACATCAACCCCGTGATCGCGGTCGCGCTCGGTGTGATCGTCCTGGGCGAGAGCCCCGGGGCCGGGGCGATCGCCGGCCTGCTGCTGATCCTGGCCGGGTCGTGGCTCTCCACCGACGGCCGGCTGCCGCCGGGCCCGCGGGCGGTGGTGACCCGGGTGCGCGCCCGGGCGGGACCGTCGCTCGAGCCGGAGGCCTCGATCCGGTGAGCGGCCCGCCTGTGTGACGGCCCTCCCGGCCCGGAGGGAGCCGCCGGATATCGTCCGTGACCGTGGCCGCGATCGAGACGCAGCAGCTGGCTCGCGAGTTCGAGGGCGGCATCAAGGCCGTTGACGGCGTCGACCTCGAGGTTGCCGACGGAGAGATCTACGGATTCCTGGGGCCGAACGGGGCGGGCAAGACGACCACGGTCCGGATGCTGACCACGCTCCTCGTCCCGACCGGAGGGACCGCGCGGGTCGCCGGGCATGACGTGGTGGCCGAGGCCGGGGCCGTGCGCCGCAAGATCGGGGTCGCCCTCCAGGAGGCGGCCCTCGATCCGCTGATGACGGGCAGGGAGCTGCTTCAGCTGCAGGCGACCCTCCACTCGATTCCGCGACAGCGCGGCCGGGAGCTGGCCGATTCCCTGCTCCACCGGGTCGGCCTGACGCTCGCCGCCGACCGCCGAGTCGGCACGTACTCGGGCGGCATGCAGCGGCGCCTCGACCTCGCCGCGGCGCTCGTGCACACCCCAGAGGTCCTCTTCCTCGACGAGCCCACCACCGGCCTCGACCCGGTGAGCCGCCAGGCGATCTGGGAGGAGGTTCAGAAGCTGAACAACGAGGGGACCACGGTCTTCCTCACCACCCAGTACCTCGAGGAGGCGGACAAGCTGGCGGACCGGGTCGGGATCATCAGCGGCGGCCGGCTCGTCGCCGAGGGCACTCCCGCGGAGCTCAAGGCCCAGGTCGGCCGGCCTCACCTCGAGGTCTCGCTGGCCGGCGAGGACGACGGCCACGCGAAGGGTGAGGAGATCCTCGCTCGCTTCGGGAATCCGATGCCCGCCCGCGACGGAAAGCTGCTGGTCGAGCTGGAGCACGGGGCCTCCGAGGTGGGCCCGATAGTCCGGGCGCTCGACGA
The DNA here is from genome assembly GCA_963821705.1 of uncultured Solirubrobacterales bacterium. GTDB lineage: Bacteria > Actinomycetota > Thermoleophilia > Solirubrobacterales > 70-9 > DASUPK01. The sequence goes on from CAWGEV010000007.1 coordinate 351,872, forward strand.
GGCGGGGCTGGCGGTGGAATCGCTGGACCTGGTGCAGCCCACGCTCGACGACGTCTTCGTCGCGAAGACGGGCCAGCACCTGGAGGGCGAAGAGGAGACCGGCGAGCACGAGGTGGCGACATGACGGACCACGACAGCCCGATGGAGCGACTGGCGGCCAACGCCCGAGTGGTCGCGGCCCTGGGCGCGCGCTCGGTCCGCCAGACGGCGCGCCGGCCCCAGCTGGCCGCGCCCCTCTTCGTCTTCCCGACCCTGCTGCTGGCGATACAGACCGGCGGCGCCGGCCGCGCCGTCAACCTGCCGGGGTTCCCGCCCGTGCAGAGCTTCCTCGCCTTCATGCTCGCGGGGGCGATGATCCAGGCGGTGCTACTGGCGGGCAACTCGGGGGCGATCGCGCTGGCGATCGACATCGAGATGGGCTTCACGGACCGCCTCTTCGCCGCCCCGATCTCCCGCTTCGCCATCGTCCTCGGCCGCCTCGCCGGGACCGCGATGCTCGGGGTGCTCGTCGCGGTCTGGTTCATCGCGATCGGGCTGATCTTCGGAACGACGATCCACGAGGGCTTCAGGGGGGCGCTCTGGATCGTGCTGATGACCAGCGCGTCGGCAATCGCGTTCGGGTCGGTGGCCGCCGCGCTCGCCCTGCGCACCGGCAGCGCGAGCGTGGTCCAGGGGATCTTCCCTCTCCTCTTCGTGATCCTGTTCCTCTCCAGCGCCTTCTTCCCGGCCAACCTGATGCTGGAGCCGGCCGCGTCGGTGGCCCGGTACAACCCGCTGAGCTTCATCGTCATCGGGATCCGCGAGCCGGTCATCTCCGGCTTCTCGGGCCAGGGCGAGCTGAAGGCGGTCCTCTCGGTGATCGGGATCGCGGCGATCGGCCTGGCCCTGAGCGGCGTAGCCGTGCGAGCGCGGGCGAGGCGGGGCTGATGAGCTGGGCCGGCGACTACGCGACGATCAGGGCGCTGATCGTGCGCGCCCGCAACGAGCTGTTGCGGGTCCCGGGCGCCGCGATCCCCGGCGTCCTCGCCCCCACGATCTTCTTCCTCGGCCTCACCGCGGTCTTCGGGCACCTCACCCTCTTGCCGGGCTTCAGCTCGACCAGCTACCAGAGCTTCATCATCCCAGTGAGCCTCATGCAGGGGGCGGCCTTCACCGGCGCTGCCACGGGAGTCAACCTCGCCCGTGACATCGAGCACGGCTGGTTCGACCGGCTCCTGGCCTCGCCCGCACCCCGGCCGGTGATCCTGGCGGGGCTCGTGCTGTCGGCCGGCCTCCGCTCGCTGCTTCCCGCCTCGTTCCTGCTGATCGTGGGGCTCAGCGTGGGGATCCACTGGCCCGGGATCGACGGCCTCGCGATCGCGCTGCTGGTCGTCATGGGGATGGCGATCGTGGCCGCGACCTGGGGGACCTCGCTGGCACTGCGCTTCAGGACGCAGTCCGCGGCGCCGCTGATGCAGGCGGGCATGTTCGTTCTCGTCCTCTTCACCACGGCCTATGCGCCGCTGCACCTGCTGCAGGGGTGGCTGCAGACGGTGGCCAGGATCAACCCCGTCACGCACGTCGTCGAGGCCGCCCGCCAAGGGTTCGTCGGGCAGGTGACCTGGCACGACACGTGGCCCGGCCTGCTGGCGCTGCTCGGTCTCGGCGCGCTCTTCACGTACTTCGCGCTGCGGGGCATGCGGCGGATGACGATTGAGTGAGGCGGCCCTCGAACCCGGGCTTCGCGAGGCCGTCCAGCGCATCGCCGAGGAGACGCTGCGCGGCAATTGGGTCGAGGGGGATCGCGACGCGGTGCCCTACGGGTACTCGCGGCCGAGCCCCGGCCACTACCCGTGGCAGTGGTACTGGGACTCCTGCTTCCACGCAATCGTGTGGCGCCGCTTCGACCCCGCGCGCGCGGAGCGCGAGCTCCGCAGCCTGCTCGCCGGCGGCTCCGAGGACGGCTTCATCGGTCACACGATCTTCTGGCACGGCCACGTCGACTGGCAGCGGCGCTGGACCTACAACGTCACCTCGAAGACGGCCCGCAACACCTCGACGATCCAGCCACCGCTCCTCGCCTGGGCCTGGCGGATCGCCGTCGGCGATCCGGCCGGGGAGCCGCGGATAGCCGCCCACCACCGCTGGCTCGAGGCCAACCGGGACCTAGACGGCGACGGGCTGCTGTGGATCGTCCAGCCCGATGAATCCGGGCTCGACTCCTCCCCCAAGTTCGATGCAGTCTGGGGCCTGCGGGCACACGCGCGGCCGCTCTTCCCCTTCCTGATCGCCCGGAACCGGCGGCTGGGCTGGAACGCGCGCCGCCTGCTCGATGCGGGAGGGCCGTTGCTCTGCGAGGTGGTCACGAACGTGCTCTGGTGCCTGGCGCGGCTGGCGGCTGGCGAGCCCTCGATCACACCGGCGATGGTGGAGCGCCTCTGGGACGAGCGTCGCGGCCTCTTCCTGGACGTCGCGCGAGGCAAGCTCGCGCACGAGGACACAACGGACGAGGCCGGCGGCGATCGCCGTCTCCGCACCTCGACCTGGTCGGCGCTCGCCCCGCTCGCCCTGCCGGACCTCCCGGAGGAGATCGGGCGGCGGCTGGTCGAGGAGCACCTGCTCGACCAGCGCGAGTACTGGCTGCCGTTCCCACCGACCTCCGTCTCCGCGGAAGAGCCGGCCTTCGAGCCGCGCAAGTGGAGGAGGCCGCTGTGGCGGCTCTACTGGCGCGGCCCGACCTGGCTCAACTCCGCGTGGCTGCTCTGGATCGGGCTGCGGCGCCTCGGCTACGCGGCGGAGGCGGCGGAGATGGCCAGGCGACTCTGCGACGCGGTCGCGGCGGAGCGGCTCCGCGAGTTCTACGAGCCGTATTCAGGCGAGGGCCTCGGAGCCAAGGAGTTCGGCTGGTCCTCTCTCATCGCCGAGCTCGCCGAACCGGACCCGGCCGCGTCTGATTCGTATCTGGTCTAGGCCCCGGCGGGCTCAGGTCGCGGGCCTCTGACGCTATTTGGCCGGTACGGGGAACGGCGTCGAGACCCCGGCCTTGCAGACGAACTTCCCGGCACTTGCCTTCAGGGCCTTGGCGCGCACCGAGTTGGTGCCGGGCGGCAGGCCGTTCGGCAGCTGGCCGGAGAGCGCGAAATTGCCGTTCGAGTCCGAGGTGGACCCGTCCAGGGTCGAGATGACCGTCCCGGTCTGGTCGAGCAGCTGAAGCCGGACCCCGCGCGAGATCCGGCAGGCCTTGGCGGTGTTGAGCGAGCCCTTCACCGTCACCTTGCCGCTGCCGTTGATCTTCGGGCTGCCGCTGAAGTAGATGACGTTCGTGGACTTCTTCTTGCCGGCGACGGCGACCGCCGCGAACAAGCCGAGTCCGAGCGCCGCCACCGCGACCACAACGAAGATTCTTCCCGCTCTCATCTGAGTCCCTCCTCCTCTCGAGCTTGGAGAGCCAGCGTATCGCGGGATGGGGCGCCTGCCTAGACCGAGTTGGCGGAGAAGGCGGAGGAGACGCCGCGCTTGCAGACGTAGGCCTTGCCCTTGATCTTGACCTTCCGCTGGGCGGCGACCGCGACGAAGTTGTCGTTCGGGTTGATCTTGGTGGAGCTGGTACCCCTCAGCGAGACCCGGCCCTTGGAGCCCCCGCCCTGGCTCGTCGCCCTGCCGATCGCCCCGCCGGTTGGGCCTCCGTTCGGCCCGGCCCGATAGAGGAGAACCGACCGCTGGCGCTCGCAGCGGGCGAAACGGGAGTCGAGCTGCGCCGTCGCCTGGATGCTCTTCTGCTTGGAGCCCTTGACGATCTGGGCGCTGGTCGCCTGGACGATCACCGGGATCCTCGGCGTCTTCGGCCCGGCGAGGGCGTTGACGGCGAGGATGAGCATCGCCATGCCCGCGCAGGCGACGGCCAGCAGCGCGGGCGTGGCTCGACGGCGAGCCGGCAACGTCACTTGTACCGGTACGTGATCCGGCCGCGATCCAGGTCGTACGGCGAGAGCTCGATCTTCACCCGGTCCCCGGGGAGGATCCGGATGTAGTGCCGGCGCATCTTGCCCGAGATGTGGCCGAGGACCTCGTGGTCGTTGTCCAACTTGACGCGGAACATCGTGTTGGGCAGCGCCTCGGTGATCTCGCCCTCCATCTCGATCTTCTCTTCCTTCGCCATGTGCGACCGGGCAGGGTAGCGCCTCGGAGGGTCGGTCCCGTCAGGGGAGTGCCCATGGGGCAGTCCAGGACCAAGCTGGGCGCCGACCGCCGACGAAGCCGGTAGGGGTGCTACCGGCGAGGAGGTGGGTGGCGATCCAGCGCCGGTCCTGGGCGGCAACCATGGGTGCGACCTTGGCGGGACAGACCCTCTACTACTTGCCTTCGAACGTCGCCTTGCCTGGGCCGTCCTTCAGGAAGCTCGCCACGGCGTTCTGGAGGTCCTCGGACGCGAACAGGTCCGCGAAGACGTCCGGCGTCACCTTGTCCGCGTTGGTCACGCCACCCGCGCGGTGGGCACGGATGATCTTCTTGGTGGCGCCGTGCGCGATGGTCGGGCCGTCCGCGAGCCTGTGGGCGAACTTCATGCCCTTCTCGAGGAGCGCGTCGTCCGGGACGACGCGATTGACCACGTTCCAGCGCTCGAGCGCGACCGCGTCGTAGAGCCCGCCGCTCATCACGAACTCCGCGGCTCGCGCCGGGCCGGCGCGCTCGGCCATCCGCTGGGTGCCGCCCGCACCCGGGGTGAGGCCCACCACGGCCTCGACGAGGCCGAAGCGCGCGGACTCGGTCGCCCAGATCATGTCGCAGCCCAGCGAGATCTCGAGACCGGCGGTCAGGCACAGCCCGTGCACGAGCGCGATGGTCGGGATCGGCAGGAGCTCCAGCCGCTGCACGACGGGGATCAGCGAGCCGAACGCGTCGGAGGCCGCGCCCTCGTCGACCACGCGCTGGAAGCTTTGTACGTCGACGCCGCCGGTGAAGATGTCGCCGTCCGCACGCCAGACCAGCGCCCTGGCGTCCGAGCCCTCGACCTCGTCGATGCAGGAGACCAGCGCCTCCCAGGCGTCGTCGCCGAACAGGTTGAGAGGCGGATTCGAGAGCACCATCACCGCGACGTTGCCGTCGCGCTCCAGGCGAATCGGCGCCTGCGTCTTCGTCTCAGCCATCTTCTCCTCTCAATCTCCTCGCCACCTTGGCGATCTCGTCCGGATCGCCGGGCGTGGGCACCCAGGGCAGCTCGATCGGGTCGTCCTCGTAGCGAGGCACGACGTGGATGTGGAAATGGAACACGGTCTGGGCGGCGGCGGCCCCGCAGGCGTTGACCAGGTTGATGCCATCGGCGTCGAGGACGTCCTTCATCCGGCCGGCGAGCCGCCGGGCGGCGAGCATCGTGGCAGTCAGGTCATCGTCGGAGACCTCGAGCAGGTCCGCGGAGTGGGCCCGCGGCACGACCAGCGCGTGCCCGGGCGTTGCCGGGTTGATGTCCATGAAGGCGACGGTGCGCTCGTCGGAGTCGATCGTCTGGCTCGGGATCGAGCCCTCGACGATTGCGCAGAACAGGCAGTCGGCCATACGAGGCGGAGGCTATATATCCGCTAGATGAGCTGCCGGGCGCGCTCGAGGGCCTGGGAGCGGCTGGTGATCTCGCCCGTGAAGACCTCGGCGCGGAGCTCGTCGAGGACCCTCCCCATCTCCGGCCCCGGGGCCAGACCGATCTCGGAGGCGAGCTCGTCCCCGCTCAGCGGCGGGCGCGGTGGCCCGTCACGGTGCCAGGCGAGGGCGTCCCTGAGCATCTCTCTCGCCAGTTCGAGGTGCGCCCCCACCATCTCCTCGCTTGCGAGCGGCCCCTCCCCGCGGGCCGCCAGGCGGTCCGCGACGGTGAGGAGCGTGACGTCGGCGGCAACCGGCTCGGTCGCCACCAGGTAGTCGTAGACGGTCCGGCGGGAGAGAGGCCGTTGGTGGATCAGGAAGCCGAGGCGGAGATGGTGCAGCGCCAGGCCCTGCAGATGGATACTGAACGCCCGGCTGGTGCGGAGGCGGCGACAGATCCCGGCGATGATCTCCGCCCCGACCTCGTCGTGCCCGATGAAGGTGACGTAACCGGAGCCCTCGGAGCGGGTCCGCGGCTTGCCGAGGTCGTGGAAGAGCGCTCCGAAGCGCAGGGCGTCCCTTCGCGTCAGCTCGTCGGCGAGCGGCGCATCGAGGAACCCCTCGATCTCGTCAGCCAGATCCGCCGAGAAGCCCGGCAGGTCGGCCTCGATACTCAGCCACTCCTCGAGCACCGCCATGGTGTGACCGAAGACGTCGAGGTGGTGGTTGGGATTCTGGACGACGCCCCGAAGCTCCTCCAGCTCGGGCAGCACCACGGGAGTGATGCCGAGCTCGTCCAGCAGCTCGACGCCGCGCATCGGATCGGGGCCTCCCACCAGGCCCTTCAGCTCGGCGTACTGGCGCTCCCCCGCGGAGTCGGCCGCGTGGGCGGCCTGTGAACGGGCCAGCTCGGCCGTCGCGGGGGCGATCCCCAGACCGAGGGCCGCCGACAGCCGCGCCGCGCGCAGCAGCCGGATCGGGTCGTCGCGGAACGCCGACTCGGAAGCGACTCGGATCAGCCGGGCCTCGGCGTCGGCGACACCGCCGGTCGGGTCGATCGGCTCTCCCCCGTCGAGTGGGACGGCGATGGCGTTGATCGCGAAATCCCGGGCCCGGAGATCCCCCTCGATGTCGGGCGCGCGGAGCGCCGCGACGTCGATGTGCCAATCGTGGCTCGAGGTGACCGCCCGCCAGGTCGCGTGCTCCTCGGAGAGCGGGAAGGCGGTGCCACCCGCAACCCTGGCGATCGCCCGCGCCGCCGCCTCCTCGTGACCGGCCTCGACCGCGAGATCCGCGTCCGCCACCTCCACTCCGAGGAGCGCATCCCGGATGGCCCCGCCGACGATCCAGGCGGATCCCTCGCGCGCCTCGAGTGCCGTGCGGGCGGCCGCGATCGAGGGGGCGGACGACAGCGCGTCTTCCAGGGAGGGGGTCAATCACGCACCTCCCTGGGCACCCTCTGCGAGATCCCGCAGGTCACCTCGTAGTTGATGGTGTCGAGGCGCGCCGCGAGCTCCTCGGCGAGGATCCGGTCCGAGCCCTGGGCGCCGATCAGGACCGCCGGCGCACCTGGCCCGACGTCCGTCTCCGGCCCGAGATCGACGGTGATGTTGTCCATCGACACCGTCCCGACGATCGGATAACGCCGGCCGCCCACCAGGACCTCGCCGTTGTTGGAGAGGCCGCGCCGCACTCCATCGCCGTAGCCGATCGGCAGCACGCCGACCCAGGTCTCCCGGGGAGCCCGCCACGTTCGGCCGTAGCCGGCGCTCGCCTCGGCCTCGAAGCGCTTCACGTCGGCGACGTAGGAATGGAGCTCCAGCGCCGGCTCCAGGCCCTGCTCGGCGGGATCCCGCTGGAACGGATCGAGGCCGTAGACGGCGACCCCGCAGCGGACCATGTCGAAGTGGGTGGCCGGGTCGCGCAGGGTGGCGGCGCTGTTGGCCCCGTGGACGGTGCAACCCGGAGCAATCGCCCGAACCGCCTCGGCGACCGGCATGAAGGTGGCGAGCTGCTCGGCCATGAACATGTCCCCCTCCTCGTCAGCGGTGGCGAAGTGCGTCCAGACTCCGGCGAGGTCGAGCCGCTGGTCGTCGTTGCAGGCGCGGGCGAGCTCGATCAGCCTGTTCGGGTCGCGCTCGCCGAGCCGCCCCATGCCGCTGTCGAGCTTGACGTGCACGCGCGTCATTCGCCCGATCTCCTCCGAGATCCGCGAACAGACGTCCCTGAACCCGTCGCGCCATACGGCGACCTCGGCGCGAGCGTCCAGGGCGGCGCGCAGCTCCGGCACGGTGAGTGCGCCCATCACCAGGATCGGGACCTCGGGAAAGTGGAGCCGGAGCTCCTCCGCCTCGGAGGCGGCCGCGACTGCGAGCCGGGTCGCGCCCCCGCGCAGGGCCGCGGCGGCACAGGTGGCCGCACCGTGGCCGTATCCGTTCGCCTTGACCACCGCGCAGAGCTCGGTGTCCTCGCCGATCCGCTCCTTGAGCGCGCGGCAGTTCCGCTCGACGGCGCCGGCGTCGATCGTCGCCTGCGCCCGGCCCGTCTCCTCCGGCGGGCTCAGAGGGCCAGCCCCGCGGGTATCGACTCGATGACGTCGCCGGCGATCACGGAGTCGTGCCCGACGCGGCCCCCGGCCGCGCGTCCCGCGCGCGTGTGGGCGATCACCGCGGCGCAGGTGGCCGCGAACGGCTCCACACCCCGGGCGATCATGGCGGCGATCATCCCCGCGAGGACGTCGCCCGTCCCGGCCGTCGCCAGCTGCGGGGCCGACACCCGGTTGACCGCCACCCGCTTGCCGTCGGTCACGATCGAGTCGTCGCCCTTCAGGAGGACGATTCCGCCGCTGCGCTCCGCGGCCTCCTTGGCGCTCTGCAGTCGGTGGGCGTCGATCTCCCTCGATTCCCGGTCCAGGAGGCGGCCCATCTCTCCGGCGTGAGGCGTGAGGACGAACGGCGCCTCTCGCTTCGAGAGGTTCTCGATCCGCCCGGCGTGTGCGTTGAGCCCGTCGGCGTCGATCACGAGCGGCGCCTCGATCCTCTCGGTGAGCTCCTGGATCAGCCGCTGGGTCCCGTGCTCGCGGCCCATCCCGGACCCGAGCACCACGCACGCCGCCCGCTCGGTCGCCTTCAGGATCTGCTCGGAGGCGGCCGGGCGCAGGCGGCCATCGCGGCTCGCGCAGCCGATCGACATGGTCTCGGTGAGCTTGGTCTCGAAGATCGCCTCGAGGTCGCCCGGGACGGCCACCGTCGAGTAGCCGGCGCCCGTGCGGATCGACGCCACTGCGGCGAGACAGACGGCGCCCGTCAGGCCGCGCGAGCCGCCGATGATCACGACCTGACCGGAGCTGAACTTTGTGGAGCCCGCCATCCGGCTCGGGGCAAGCCCGAGCACGCGGGGGTCGATGAGGCCGCCGTTGGGGTCGATCGGCGCGCCGTCCGGGATGCCGATCGGCACCACTCGGAGCTCCCCGGTGTGCTGCTTGCCGGGGGCGATCCAGTGGCCGAGCTTCGGGGCATGGAACGTGACGGTCAGATCCGCGCGCACCGCGCCGCCCTCCACCTCACCGGTGGAGGCGTTGACCCCGGAGGCGATGTCCGTCGCGACGACGGGAGCCTCCGCCTCGGTCATCGCGTCGATCGCCGATGACGCGGGACCTCGGGGGGTCCCGGCGAATCCGGTTCCGAACACGGCGTCCACGACGATGCCGGCGCCATCGAGCGCGGAGCGGAGCTCGCCCGGGTCGACCTGACGCGCGCCGTCGAACCGCTCGGCGTTCGCCCGCGCGTCCTCCGAGAGCTCATCCGGTGGCGCGAGCAGCAGGGCGTCGACCTCGAAGCCCATCTCGCGGAGGGCGCGCGCGGCGACCAGGCCGTCGCCACCGTTGTTTCCCTTGCCGCAGACGACCGCGGCCTTGCCGCCGTCCGCGAGCTGCGCCGCGGCCTCGGCCACCGCGCGTCCGGCCGTCTCCATCAGCTCGAGCGAGGGGACGCCCTGGTCCTTGATCGCCCAGCCGTCGGTCGCCCGCATCTCGTCCGCGCCCAGGCAGGGGTCGAGCCAGTCCTCCATCGGCGCCAGGCTACCCCGAGGGGGGCGGCGCCGGTCAGACGACGATCGCGACGGCCGCCGCGCTCTCTCGCGAATGCGTCAGCGAGATCGCGATCTCGGCATCTCCGGCAACCTCGGCGGCGCGGCCGTGCAGTAGGACCGTGGGCGGCTCGCCGGCCTCGACCTCGATGTCGCGAGGCGGCAATCCCCGGCCGAGCGCCTTGATCACCGCTTCCTTCGCGGCGAATCGGGCCGCCAGGTGGCGGCCGGGGCGTGCGCGCCCCCGCGCGTAGTCGAGCTCACCCGCGGTGAACAGACGCTCGGCGAGCCGCGGCCTACGTTCCAGCGCGCGCTCGACGCGCTCGATCTCGATCAGGTCGATGCCGACCGAGGGGGCCACGGCTACTTGTTGAGGCCGACGACCGCCTTGAACTCGGTCTTGTCGTTCTCGCTGCCCGAGCCGGTCACCAGGTAGCTGAGCGCGTTCAGGTACGGCTTGGCCTGCTGGTACTGAGGATCGGACTTGGCGCCCGAGGATTCGGCGAGCGCGAAGACCGACTGGAGGTTCAGGAAGAGGTCGGTGCCCAGCGAGGAGAGCTGATCGTGGCCGGTCGAGAAAGGCTGGGAGCCCGAGAGCGTCTGCGCCGGACTGAGCGACTGCTGGGCCGAGCCGGCGCCGTACCCGATCACCAGCTTGTCGCCCTGCTGGGCGATCTCGAGAGGCTGCTTCATGGTCGGATCGCTGAACTGGAGGCCTGTGCCGCCTCCGCTGAGCTGGAGCGGCTTGGCGCTCCCGCCGAGCTGGAGCAGGCCCTGCAGCTGGCTGATCAGCCTGCCGGTGAGGGCCGCGTCCTTGGTCTGGACCACGAGCGCGCCGTTCAGCGTGTTCTGCGTGGTCCCGTTGACGTAGAGGACGGCGTCGCCCAGGGAGTTCTCGAGCTGGTCGAGCGAGGCACCGGTGGTCGATTGGATCTGCTGCGCCGCGGCGTCGAAGTTCGGGATCTGGGACTTGAGCTGGTCGATCGTGTGCTTGATCTGGTCGCCCAGGTTTCCGATACCGAGAGCGAGCCAGGCGGTCGAGGGAGCGTCGCCCAGAAGCGAGCTCTCGGGCGTGTCGACGCCGTTGTTGCCCCCGGTGGCCTGGAACTGGATGCTGTCGGCGTTGGCGGTCAGCGCCCCTGCCGCGGGCTGGTTGAGCTGGTCGCCGGCCGCGTTCTCGAGCTGCTGCTTGCTCTGCGGGTCGAAGGCCTGCGGGCCCAGAGCGTCGATGAAGGTCTTGGGGACGGTGTAGAAGGTCCCGAGCCGGTCGCTCGGCAGATCGCCGATCGCGTTCTTGAAGTCGCTCTGGTCGCCGAGCGAGTCGCCCTTGTCCGCCTTGATCGCCCCCTGCACGCCGGCTTCGTCGCCCACCAGGAGGAAGTTGCCCACCGTGCCGTAGGCGGTCTTCCCGTCCTGACCTATCTGGTACGAGACGCCGTCGACGCTCTTCGGCGGGCCGCTCGTGCCGTCGGATTTCTGAGCGAAGGCCAGGGCGGCGCTCGGGTTCGTGGTCTCGACCACCGCCGCACCCTGCGAGGTCTGGCCGAGGCTGGTGAAGAAGACGCCCGCCTTCTGGCCGAGCCAGGGCGCGATGTCCTGCTGGTAGTTCACCGGCTGCCCGGTGGCGGTCTTCTGCTGGTCGATCTGCGAGATGATCTTTCCGGCCGGGTCGCCGGTGTGCAGGATCGTCTTGAGCGCGTCCTCGGCGCCGGTCTTCGCCGACCCGGTCGGCTTGACGGTCGCGTCCAGGTACAGGGCCGCGTTCGAGGGGACAGCCGCCGCGGGGCCGACGTCGACGTTGCTGCTGCCTCCGCCGCAGCCGGCGAGGATCGTCGCGGGAATTGCGGAGCAGGCGAGCACGATGGCGCAGAAGCGGCGACTCACGAGGCGGGGATCCTAGCCTCTCTACTCGACGGTGACCGTCTTCGCCAGGTTCCTGGGCTGGTCGACGTTGAGACCTTTCTCGCGGGCGATGTAGTAGGCGAGGAGCTGCAGCGGCACGATCGCGACGATGGGCTGGACGATCCAGTCCGTCCGGGGCACGAAGAGCGTCTGGTCGGCGACGTCCTCGATCCCGTCCGACCCCTCGGTTGCCACCGCGATCACGTCAGCACCCCGCGCCCTGACCTCCTCGATGTTGGAGAGCATCTTCTCCATCACCGGGCTGTCGGTCGCGACGGCCACCACCGGCGTCGACTCGTCGAGCAGCGCGATCGGCCCGTGCTTCATCTCACCCGCGGCGTAGGCGTCCGCCGGGATGTAGGAGATCTCCTTCAGCTTCAGGGCCCCCTCGAGGCAGACCGCCAGTCCGATGTGCCGCCCGATGTACATGAAGAAGCGCTTGTCGCAGTGGGAGCGGGCGATCGCCTTCACGCGGTCGTCGCAGGAGACGATCGTCTCCTGGATCTTGTGGGGCAGCGACTTGAGCTCGGCGATCAGCTCGGCGTTGCGCTCCGGCTCCATCGTCCCCCGCAGCTCCGCGAGGCGGAGACCGAGGAGGTACATCGCGGCCACCTGGCTGACGAAGGTCTTGGTCGCCGCCACGCTGATCTCGATCCCCGAGCGGGTGAAGAGGACCGCGTCGGCGTCGAGGGTCGCCTGGCTTCCCATCACGTTGGTGACGGCGAGGACGGTCGAGCCACCCTCCCTCGCCAGGCGCATCGCCGCCAGGGTGTCGGCGGTCTCGCCCGACTGGGTGATCCCGATGACGAGGTCGTTCGGGCGCTGCACCGGCTCGCGGTAGCGGTACTCGGAGGCGATGTCCATCTCGACCGGGACGCGCGCCCACTGCTCGATCGCGTAGCGGCCGACCAGGCCGGCGTGGTATGAGGTCCCGCAGGCCACGATCACGATCCGCTCGATGTTCTTCAGGAACTCGTCGTCGAGATCCACGTCCGAGAGATCCACGCCGTCGAGCGACGGAAGACGGTCGGTGATCGTCTCGGCGACGGCGTCGGGCTGCTCGTGGATCTCCTTGAGCATGAAGGTGGAGTAGCCGCCCTTCTCCGCGGCGTCCTCGTCCCAGGTGATCTCCATCGGCTCCCGGTCCTCGACGACCGTCCCATTCGCATTGATGATGGTGACGTCCCCCTCGTGGACCGTGACGATCTCGTCGTTCTTGATGCCGAGCGCCCGGCGCGTCTCGGCCAGGAAGGCCGGGATCGCCGACGCCACGAAGTTCTCGTCCTCGCCGAGGCCGACGATCAGCGGACACTCGTTCCGCGCCGCCACCAGGGTGTCCTCGTGGTCGTTGTGCATGGCGACGAAGGCGTAGTGGCCTCGCAGGTCGCCGAACGCCTTCCGGACGGCCTCGGTCAGGTCGCCGTCGTAATGCCGCTCGATCAGGTGCGAGACGATCTCCGCGTCGGTCTCGGAGGAGAACTCATGGCCCTCTTCGATCAGCTCGCGGCGCAGCTCGGCATGGTTCTCGACGATCCCGTTGAGGACGATGTGGATCTTGTCGTCGCAGTCGCCGTGCGGATGGGCGTTCTCCTCGGTGACGCGCCCGTGGGTCGCCCAGCGGGTGTGGCCGACGCCGATCGTGGCGGGCTTGGCCGCGACGGCGACCGAGCCGGCGTTGCCGTTGGCCGAGTGCTCCTCAACGGCCGCGCGCAGGTTCGCGAGGTTGCCGACAGCGCGCACGCTGTCGATCTCACCGTCCGAGATCACTGAAATGCCGGCCGAGTCGTAGCCCCGGTATTCGAGCTTCTCGAGTCCAGCGATCAGTAGGTCTCGGCACGGTCGGTCTCCCACATATCCGACGATGCCGCACATAAGGGGTGTAAAGAGTAGAGCCAGATCGGCTCACCACGAACCGCTGCGAGGAAAATCGCAGCCCTACGCCAGTTGCTCCTTCACCAGCGCGACGAGGCGCCGACAGATCGCCTCGCATTCGGCCTCGTCCGGCGCCTCGACCATGACCCTCACCAGCGGCTCGGTGCCGGAGGGGCGGACCAGCACCCTGCCGCGGCCCTTCAGCTTCTCGTTCTCCTCCTCGACGGCGCTCCAGACGGCGTCGGCTTCCTGGATGGCCTCGCGGTCGGCGACGCGGACGTTCTCGAGCCGCTGGGGCAGCCGCTCGAACGGCTCGACGTCCTCGAGGCGGCGTCCGCCGAGAGCCCGAAGGGTGAGCAGGGAGGCCGCGATCCCGTCACCGGTCGGCGTGAAGTCGGACCAGATGATGTGGCCCGACTGCTCGCCCCCGAGCTTCCAGTCGCGCTCGAGCAGCTGCTCGATCACGTAGCGGTCCCCGACCTTTGTCTGGGCGACCTCGATCCCAGCCTTCTCCATCGTGCTCATGAAGCCGAAGTTGGTCATCACGGTGACCGCCACCCCGCCCTGGAGCTCACCCCGCTTCTCGAGGTCCTGCGCGATCAGCGCGATCAGGTCGTCCCCGTCGTGAATCCGGCCGGCGCCGTCCACGGCGAGCACACGGTCGCCGTCGCCGTCGTACGCGAAGCCGATCGCGGCGCCCGACGCGCGAACCTGCTCGACCAGCCCCTCCGGGTGGGTGGACCCGCAGTCGGCGTTGATGTTCCTGCCGTCGGGCTCGACCCCGGTCAGCTCGAGCTCCGCCCCGAGCGCGCGGAAGATCGCCGGAGCGGCGCGGTGGGTGGCCCCGTTGGCGCAGTCCAGGGCGACCTGCAGGCCGGAGAGGTCGATCCGGAAGGTGCTGCGCAGCTCGCGGATGTAGTCGTCGAACGCCCCCTCGAGGGTGCGGACGCCGCCGACGCGCTCTCCGGTCTCCTCGTCCATACGCGACTCGATCTCGAGCTCGGAGTCGTCGTCGAGCTTGGTGCCGCGGGAATTGAAGAACTTGATCCCGTTGTCCCCGAACGGGTTGTGCGACGCCGACACCACCGCGGCGAGATCGAAGCTGAGCCGCCGGGCCAGCACCGACGCCGCCGGCGTCGGCAGCACCCCGGCGAGCATCGCGTCGCCGCCCCCCGCCGCGATCCCGGCGGCGAGCGCCTCCTCCAGCATCGGCCCCGACTCACGGGTGTCGCGGACGATCAGTACCTGAGGCCGCTCAGCCTCGGCGACGAGGGCGGCCGCCCGCCCCAGGCGCACGGCGAGATCGGGGGTGAGCAGGTCACCCACCGGGCCCCGGACGCCATCGGTCCCGAAGAATCTCCTCTCCGCCACGGCGGGGCGGACGCTAGCGCTTGGAGAACTGCGGTCGCTTGCGGGCCTTCTTCAGCCCGGCCTTGCGCCGCTCCTTGACCCGGGCATCCCGGGTGAGCATGCCGCGGCGCTTCAACTCCGGGCGCAGCGCGGGATCGACGTCGCAGAGGGCCCGGGCGATGCCGTGGCGAACGGCGGCCGCCTGCCCGGAGATGCCTCCACCGTGTACGCGGATCCGGACGTCGACGTTCCCCTCGTAGCCGCTCTGCACCAGCGGCTGCTTGGCGACGGACTGCAGGTAGGCGCGCGGGAAGTACTCCTCGAGCGCGCGCTTGTTGACCTCGATCGAGCCGTCACCCGGGCGCAGGATCACCCGCGCCACCGAAGACTTGCGCTTGCCGGTCGCCGAGTAGCTGGCATCGCCGGAGAGCTTCGCGGGCTGTGCCGCGACGGGCGCGGCCTCGTCCTCGTCGCCGATCAGCTCGCGCTCGCGGCGGACACGCTCCTCCTCCTCGGCCTCGCGGCGGGCTCGCTCCTCCGCGTCGAGCTCCCGCTCGGGCTCGATCGCGATCGGATCGAGCTCGGCGCCTGGGACGACGTCTTCCTGCTTCTTGCCCTCCGTGCCCTGCGCCTGAGGCTGCTCGCCCTGCTCCTTTTGCGGGGCGGCCGCCTCCTCGGCGGCGCTGTCGTCCCCGGTCGCGGCGTCCTCCGCCAGCGCCTCCTCGGGCGGGGTCTGCTCCTCAGCCGGCGGCTCCTCGGCGGGGGCCTGCTCCTCGGCCTGTGGCTGCTCCTCCTGTGGAGCGTCCTCCTGCTGCTGCTCGTCCTGCCGCTCTTCGTCCGGCATCAAGTCTCCACTTCCAGGGTCTTGGGCTTCTGGGCCTGATGGGGATGGTCGGGACCCGCGTACACCTTGAGCTTGCGGAGCTGCTGGCGGGCGAGCCGGTTGCGCGGGAGCATCCCCTTGACGGCCTTGCGGATCACTTCCCCCGGACGGTGCTCGAGCTGCTCGCCGAGGGTCCGGAAGCGGATGCCGCCCGGGTAGCCGCTGTGGCGCCAGTAGCGCTTGTCCTCGAGCTTCTTCCCCGTCACGGCGATCTTCTCGGCGTTGACGACGATGACGAAGTCGCCGACGTCGACATGCGGCGTATAGGTCGGCTTGCGCTTGCCCCGCAGCACGTCCGCGATCTGGGTCGCCAGCCGGCCGAGCGTCTTGCCCTCGGCGTCGACGACGTACCAGTCTCGCTCACGGTCCTGGGCAGTTGCCTGGTAGGTCTTGATCGCAGTCGTGGCCATAAAAAGAGCCGCGCACGAATCCGCGGCCGGACGATATTAGCGGCTGCCACGCTGCAGATTTCAAGCCCCGCTGCGGAAGAGCCGGCTACCGGCGCATCGACGGGACGGCTGCCTATACTGCGGCGCCAGGAAAGGCCAAATCCCTCCGATAACGCGAGGGTGCTCCGAGGCGAAGCCGAGGAGCACCCCGTTTAGCGCCGGAGGGAGCGGGGGACCCGAAGGGGTTCAACCCCCAGGGGCGAATCGCAACCGACTGGTTCGTAGCGCCACTCTCGGCGCGAGCCCGCCAGCTAACTCCGTCGGCCGCAGAGAGTCTTGAAGAGGGCAGGTTTGGACAAGCCGGTTGGTCGCACGCACCGAAGGGGCGCGGTGCTCATCGCTGCCCTCGCGCTCGGCGCCGGCCTGATCGGCGCGCAGGCGGCCTCCGCCCAGAGCGGCGGCGTCGGCAGCCCCGGCGGCACCACGACCGATCCGGCCGCCCCGGCCCCGGCGGGGACGATGATCTTCCCGGTGCCCGGGTCGCACACCTTCGGCGACGGCTTCGGCGCGCCGCGCAGCGGACACATCCATCAGGGGCAGGACATCATGGCCGCCTGCGGCACGCCGCTGGTCGCCGTGACCCGCACCAAGGTCAAGTGGGTGAGCTTCCAGAAGCTCGCCGGCAACTACGTCGTGATCCGCAACAAGAAGCTCCACCAGGACTACATGTACGCGCACCTCGCCACCCGCGCGTCCGTCACCAAGGGCCAGGTCGTTCAGCCCGGTCAGCAGCTGGGCATCGTCGGCCAAACGGGCGACGCCACGGCGTGCCACCTGCACTTCGAGCTCTGGCTCGGTAAGTGGTATCGCGGCGGGCATCCGGTCGACCCGATGCCCTATCTCCAGACCTACCAGGGCTACTAGCGGCCGCTGTGGCCGCGATCTGACGGCGAAGCCGCGAAGGTTCGCCTGATACCCGTGCTACAACGGGACACGTCTTGTGTTCTGTGAAGGGCATGCGACGTAGCCGAGTCCTGCCGGTCGCCCTGCTCACCGCGCTCGCCCTGGCGACGGTGGCGGTTCCCGCCTCCGCCTACCAGCGCTATCGCTATCCACTGAACGGCCCGCACAACTACGGCAACCTCGACGTCACCGGCTTCGGCGCGAAGCGGGCCGATGGCTCCGTCCACACGGGCCAGGACATCATCGCCAGCTGCGGGACACCGATCGTCGCCGCGCATGAGGCCGTCGTGAAGTCGGCCGGGTACTCGGCCGGATACGGCAATTACGTGGTCCTGGGCGGCCAGGGAACGCGATTCGACTTCGTCTACGGCCACATGAAGGGGCGCTCGCGCGTGGGGGTGGACCGCCGTGTCCGAGCCGGTGAGCGAATCGGCTCGGTTGGCGAGACCGGGACCGACAGCGGCGTCTGCCACCTGCACTTCGAGCTCTGGAAGGGCCGCTGGTTCGCCGGCGGGAGCCGTACCGACCCCCTGCCTCACCTACGCGCCTGGGACAGGTACTCCGGAGGGCCGCTCCAGACGGAGCCGACGCCGCCGGCGGGCCAGTACTCGGCGAGCAAGCGGCTCTTCCACGACAGCGCGGAGTAGACATCTCGCCACAATCGCCGCGCTCTGCCCGCTGGCGCTGGCAGGCTGCGGAGGATCCGGGAAGTCCACCAGCACGACGTCCACCGCACCTGCGCCGCCCAGCTTCATCTCCCACGGTGGCTTCAACGGGCCCTCGAACAAGCTCGAGATCACCTTCAAGCTCGCCCTGTTCGAGCGGGCGGGCGATCCGCAGGGGTGCTATCCGCAGCCGGCCAGCCTCGTCTCCCTGATCCGCCGGTGGGAGCACCTGCCGGCCAGGGTCGCTCCCACCGACTCGGCGGCTCGCCGCCCGGGCGTCGTCTACGTGCTCCGGCGTCTGACGAACTGCAACAGGCTGCGGATGGCGATCAGGGCGCCGGCCGGCCTGTACGTCCTCGATTCCGACCAGGGCCCGGTTCAGGCCCCAGGGCGCATCGGCAAGCGGAACACCGGCGGCGGGATCCGCCATCTCGGGAGCGAGACCCTCGTCACCCGGACCTTCCGGATGACACAGGCGAACGAGACGCGAAGGCTGATCGTCGGCTGTCCGGCCGGAAGCGACTCACTGGGCGGGGGGATGACGGTCAGCCCTCCCCCCGGCCCGGACGGCGAGGGCGTCTACCCGCACTCCTACGAGCGGCTCGGCGTCCAGCGGGGGTGGCACATCAGCGCCACGCTGATCGACCCGACCCCCCAGCACACGACCGCCCGGACGATCACCGTCCAGGTCGAGTGCGCGGGCGGGTTCACCACCGCCACTCCGTCGCCGCACCGCACCGTCTTCATCCGGCCCGGCCAGACCGGCACGGTCACGGCTCGCTGCCCCAGCGGGCAGTACCTGTACTCGGGCGGCTTCCAGCGCACCGACTTCAGGGGATTCGGGCTCTCCGACGGCGGCGGCGACTACATCACCGAGTCACACGCGGTCGACTCGTCGGCGTGGCGGGTGTCCGGCGCGGCTTTCGGCCGTTATGGAGGCGAGCTCACCGCGATCGCCTACTGCGTCGCCCATCCGGGCCCGCTGCTCACCGCGGTGTCGAGATCGTTCACGGTGCCGCATCGGGGAACCGCCACAGCGACGACCCCCCGCTGTCCCGCCGACCGCCAGCTGACCGCAGGGGGTTTCAGCTTCCACGGCTCCCGTGCGGCGTTCTTCGCCTCCGGCTCGATCCTCAGGAGCCGCAGATGGTCGGTGACGGCCTACGGCTACGCCGGCTCCGTCCCGACAGCGACCGCCTACGCGTACTGCATCCGCCCTTAGGCGGAGATTCGGGGTGACCCCAGGCTCACATGTTGCGCGTCGTCGTCATCGACGCGGGGAAAGCTGGCTTCGCCATCAGATCGCGGCCACAAGCGGCCGCCCCACAACAGGCGCGGCGGCTCTCGCCGCCGCTTCAAAGTGGTGCGGCCTGGTGGCCGCTATTCCCACTCGATCGTGCCCGGCGGCTTCGAGGTGAGGTCCAGCGTGACGCGATTGACGCCGCGGACCTCGTTGATGATCCGGTTGGAGACCCGCTCGAGCAGGTCGTAGGGAAGCCGGGCCCAGTCGGCGGTCATCGCGTCGTCTGAGGTGACCGCGCGGATCACGATCGGGTGGGCGTAGGAGCGCTCGTCGCCCTGCACGCCGACCGAGCGAACCACCGGCAGCACGCAGAACGACTGCCAGAGCTCGCGGTAGAGGCCGGCGGCCCGGATCTCCTCCTGGAGGATCGCGTCGGCCTCTCGCACGATCTCGAGCCGCTCACGGGTCACCTCGCCGCCGACGACGCGGATCGCGAGGCCCGGGCCGGGGAAGGGCTGGCGCCAGACGAAGCGCTCCGGCAGACCAAGCTCCGCGGCCACGGCGCGGACCTCGTCCTTGAAGAGCATCCGCAGCGGCTCGACCAGCTGCATCTCCATCTCCTCCGGGAGCCCGCCGACGTTGTGGTGGGACTTGATGGTGGCCGCGGCGCGGCCGTCCCCGCCCGACTCGATCACGTCCGAGTAGAGCGTCCCCTGGACGAGGAAGCGCGCGTCCTCCACCTTGCCGGCCTCCTCCTCGAAGACGCGGATGAACTCCTCGCCGATGATCTTCCGCTTCGTCTCCGGGTCCTCGACGCCGGCGAGCCGGTCGAGGAAGCGGTCGGCGGCATCGACGTGGATCAGGTGGATGCCGTGCTGCTCGCGGAAGGCGGTGACCACCTGGTCGGCTTCGTTCTTGCGCATCATCCCGTGGTCCACGAAGACGCAGGTGAGGCGGTCGCCGATCGCCCGGTGGACCAGCAGGGCCGCGGTGGCGGAGTCGACCCCGCCGGACAGCCCGCAGATCGCCCGAGCATCGCCGACCTGCGAGCGGATCGCCGAGACCTGCTCCTCGATCACCGAGGCCGGCGACCACTTCTCGCGACAGCCCGCGACGTCCCGCAGGAAACGGGTGAGGATCTCGGTCCCATACGGCGTGTGGACGACCTCCGGGTGGAACTGGATGCCGTAGAGGCCGCGCTCGGTGTCCTCCACCGCCGCGACCGGCGACTCGGAGCTCGACGCGAGGGCCGTGAAGCCCGGAGGCGGCTCGAAGACGGTGTCGCGATGGCTCATCCAGCACTGCTGCTCGTCGGGGAGCCCCTCGAGCAGGGTCCCGCCGCCGTCCCGGAGCGTCAGCCGGCTGCGGCCGAACTCACCCGCCGGTGCCTGCTCCACCCGGCCGCCGAGCTCGTGGACCATCAGCTGCATCCCGTAACAGATGCCGAGCACCGGGATGCCGAGCTCGAGCAGCTCCCTGCGGAGCGCCGGCGCCCCGTCGGCATAGACGGAGGCGGGCCCCCCGGAGAGCACGAGGCCGCGCGGCCCACGCTCCTCTATCTCTTCGAGCGAGGTGTCGTGCGGCAGCAACTCGCTGAACACGCCGCATTCGCGAATCCGCCGCGCTATCAGCTGGCTGTACTGACCGCCGAAATCGAGCACGAGTACTTCCTCTCGCGCCTCTCGCGCGGGTGGCGCCGGATTTGATTCCCGACGCGCGCTCTTGCGCGCGTCGGTCAAATCCGGCGACAGGACCCGCGCGCCAGGCGCCTCAGAGTTGCTCGTGGTCGCGGCGTTGGCCGCTTCAGTCATCGCTGACGGCCACCGCCGCCGCGACCGTGGCCCGCCCGTTCGAGCCCATGCCGACCGACTGCTCGCGCTGGAGCTGCTTGCCCTCGGACATCAGGGCCGGCGCGACCATCACCTCGGCGCGGTGGAACTCGGGGATGTCGGCGTAGCCGGTGGTCGCCATCGAGGTCCGGAGCGCGCCCATCAGGTTGAAGGTGCCGTCGTTCTCCTGGGCGGGGCCGAGGAGGATCTCCTCGATCGTGCCGTCCTGCTGCGTGGCGACCCGCGCGCCGCGCGGCAGGGAGGGATGGAAGGTCGCCATGCCCCAGTGAAAGCCCCGGCCCGGGGCCTCCTTGGCCCGCGCCAGCGGCGAGCCGATCATGACGGCGTCGGCGCCGACCGCGATCGCCTTGGAGACGTCGCCGCCGGTCCTCATGCCGCCATCGGCGATCACGTTGCAGTAGTTGCCGGTCTCCATCATGTGCTGCCCGCGGGCGGCGGCCACGTCGGCGATCGCCGTGGCCTGCGGGACGCCGATCCCGAGCACGCCGCGGGTGGTGCATGCGGCGCCCGGCCCGACGCCGACCAGGACGCCGACGGCTCCGGTCCGCATCAGGTGGAGGCCAGTGTTGTAGGAGGCGCAGCCGCCGACGACGCAGGGCAAGTCGAGGTCGGCGATGAACTGCTTGAGGTTGAGCGGTTCCGTCTGCGTCGAGACATGCTCCGCGGAGATCACAGTCCCCTGGATGACCAGGATGTCGAGGCCGGCCTCGAGGGCCACCTCGTAGTGCTCGGTCACCTTCTGCGGGGTGAGGGAGCCGCAGGCGACCGTGCCGGCCGCCTTGATCTCCTCGACGCGCTGGGCGATCAGCTCGGGCTTGACCGGCTCCGCGTAGATCTCCTGCATGATCCGGGTGGCGTCCTGCTTCGGCGCGGCGGCGATCTCGTCGAGCTTCTCGTCCGCGTTCTCGTACCGGGACCAGATGCCCTCCAGGTTGAGGACGCCGAGGCCGCCGAGCTGCCCGATCAGTCCGGCGGTCTTCGGGCTGACCACCCCGTCCATCGCGGACGCGAGCAGCGGCAACTCGAAGCGGTACGGGCCGAGGTTCCAGGTGATGTCGATGTCGTCGGGGTCGCGCGTCCTCCTCGAGGGGACGATCGCGATGTCATCGAAGCCGTATGCCCGGCGGCCCTTCTTGCCCCGGCCGATCTCTACTTCCATTGGCTCACCCTACGTTCGTTCGCGGACGAAAAAACCCCGCGTCGCGGGGCCGGAAATGCGGTGACAGCGGCGTTTCGGAGGTCCTTCACCAACGCCCTGCCAAGGATAACAGCGGTAAACCGCGCCTCCGCCTGTCTAGACCTTCGCGGGAATGTCGAGCTCACGCGATTCGACGCCGGCCAGCAGCCGCTCGACCTCATCGGGGTCGATGCCGCCCGCGCCGAAGTGCTGCGTCGACTCGGCGCCGCAGGCGACGGCGAAGCGGAGGCACTCCTCCGGTGGCCGCTCGTCGTAGCGGGCCGCGACGAACCCGGCGAGGAAGGCGTCGCCGGAGCCGACGGTGGCGACCGGCTCGACCTCGGGCGCGGTCACCTCATAGGTCCGGCGCTGGTCGTCGGCGCCCTGGAGCGAGGCGAAGCAGCCCTCCGGCCGCGTGATCACGGCATCGGTGGCGCCGAGCTCGACCAGGCTCCGCAACCCGCTGAGCGTGTCCTCGCGGTCGTTGAACTCGTGGCCGACGGCGCCCTCCGCCTCGCGGACGTTCGGCGTCACGGCGGCGGGGCCGGCGCGCAGCGAGGCGACCAGCGGCTCACCCTCGGTGTCGACGATGGTCTCGACGCCCAGCGCCTTCAGCTCCTCGACGATCCGGGCGGAGAACGACGCGGGGACCGAGGGCGGCAGGCTGCCGGCGATCGCGCAGATGCGCGCGCCGCGCGCCAGGTACAGGAGCTTCTCTAGGAACCGGTCGAGCTCCTCCGAGCTCACGTCCGGGCCGCGCTCGTTGATCTCGGTCTGCTCGCCCGAGGTCGGGTCCACGACGGCGAGGTTGGTCCGCGACTCGCCGGCGATCCAGGTGAAGTCGGTGAGGATCGACTCCTCCGCCAGCCGCTCCATCAGCCGGGCCCCTGTGGGGCCGCCGGCGAGGCCGGTCGCGATCACGGGCCGGTCGAGCAGCTTGAGGGCGCGGGCGACGTTCACGCCCTTGCCGCCCGCGACCGTGCTCGCCTCGACGGCGCGGTGCCGATGGCCCTGCCGGAAGCTCGGGACCGCGACGGTGCGGTCGATCGCCGCGTTGAGAGTGACCGTGAGGATCATCCGCTGCCTCCCTCCCGCTCCATCCTCTGGCGCCTCCTGCGCATCCTTTCCTCGTGCATCCTGCGCTTCTCCTCCGGGGTCCGCTGTCGGGGTGCCTGCCGCCGATCGTTCCAGAGGCTGGGGAGCGGCCTCCTCGGGCCCCTTCGACCCACGTCCTCGGACCACCAGCAGCAGTCCTACAAGTATCACGATCGCGCCCAGTCCAAGTGGAACGAATGGATTCTTGGCGACGGACGTCGCCTTGTCGAGGGTGGTCGCGGCGCCCACCGGCCGCGCCGCGACCAGCGGACTGGCGGCCGCGAGCCTGCCGTCGACCGTGACGGTGACGTGGCCGAGAACCTGGCCGCGGTGCACGGCGCCGCTCACCTGGTGCGGAGCGGTGACGTGGATGGCGACCCGCTGACCCTGCCGGACGTTGACGGGGAGGGCGCGCTGGGCGACCAGCGAGAGGTGATCGCTGCGGTAGTCGAGCTTCGGGCCGGCGAGTTGTTGCCCCTGGCGAACCGGCTGGATCGAGTGGTAGAGCGAGAAGCCGTAGCTGAGCAGCTGCAGGGTCTCGCTGTCCCGGGCGGCCTCGCTCGGGGTGCCGAGGACCGCCGAGATCAGCTTCGTCGAGTTCTTCGTCCCTGAGCCGACCAGGACGTAGCCGGCGTCGAGGGTGTGGCCGGTCTTGACGCCGTCGATCCAGGGAACCGAGCCGAGCAGCGTGTTCCGGCTGGTCACCGTGCGCGGGTGATCGCCGCTGTCGAGCGTCGCGACCGGCGTGTTGACGATCCGGGCGAAGAGCTTGTTGCGCAGCAGGATCTGCGCCAGGGTCACCAGGTCGTGGGCGCTCGAGTAGTTGTTCGGGTCGTCGAGCCCGATCGGGTTGGCGTAGCTGGTGCCGGTCAGGCCGAGGCGCTGCGCCGCCCGGTTCATCTGGCTGACGAACGCGGGCACCGAGCCCGCCGCTCCCACGGCCAGCGTCTCGGCGGCATCGCTGGCGCTGGGCAAGAGGAGCCCGTAGAGCAGGTCGCGAACCCGCATCCGCTCGCCGGGCCGCAGGCCGAGCTTGACCTCCGCGGAGGCCTCGGGCCGGTACGCCGGCACTGTGAGCATCTGGTCGGGCTTCAGGTGCTTGAGCGCGAGGTATGCCGTCATCAGCTTGGTCGTGCTGGCGATCGGCAGCCGCCTGTCCGCCGCCTGGCTCGCCAGCACCGAGTCGTCCCGGGGGTCGATCAGGATCCACGCCTTCGCGTCGACCCTGGGCGGGGCCGGGGGAGTGGCCGCGCCCGACGCCGGGGCGCCGATGAGCATCACCGTGAGGGCGAGTGCAAGCGCGATCGACCCGCGCACGACCCTCCCGCCCGGCCTGCATCGAATCCCGAGCACCGTCAGTGCAACGCGATCCGCTGGCCCTCGAGGAGAGTCTGCGGATCGACATTCGGATTGAGCTGCTCCAGGGTGGTCTGGCTGATCCCGGTCTTGATCGAGATCGCGCCGAGAGTGTCACCCGGGCGGACGATCCAGACGCCCTTGCGGACGGCCTGCCGGCCGGCCTTGCTGATCCTGGTCTTCTGCGGCTTTCCGTTACCTCCGCCTCCGGACCCCCCTCCGGAGGTCGCAACGACGACGCCCACCGCGATGAAGGCGGCAATCAGCGCCAGCACGGCGAACGCACGGACTAGTTGATTCGGCTTGTAATCCGGCATCCGCGGGGTCGCGATGGTACTGGGGACGGTCCTAGCTCAGACCCCAGACGGCCGAGCGCAGCGCCTCCGCTGCGCCGGCGGGATCGTCCGCACCGGCGATGCTCCGCGCGGCCGCCACGAGCACCGAGGCGGGCCTGTCGGAGGCCAGGGCGGGCCCGAGGTCCTCGGGCTTGCCCCCCTGTGCTCCGATCCCGGGGATCAGGAAGACGGAGTCGGGCATCAGCTCGCGCAGCCGTCCGAGGTGCTGGGGAGCGGTCGCGCCGACGACCGCTCCCATCCCCGAGAGGCCCGACTGTCCGGCGAGCTTCGGCGCGCTCTCCGCCACCAGCGCCGCCAGCTCCTCGTGGAGCGGGTGCTCGCCTAGGTGGGCGTCCTGCAACCGCGCCGCTCCCGGGTTGGAGGTGCGGACGAGCAGGAAGACCCCGGCGCCGGCGTCCCGCGCGGCGTCGACCAGGACCTCGATCGCGTCCTCGCCGAGCAGCGGGTTCGCGGTGAAGGCGTCCGCCCCGAGGCCGCGGACTGGACCCCAGGGGGTCTCGGTCTCGCCGACGAGCGCCTGGCCGTAGGCCCTCGCGGTCACGGGGACGTCGCCGCGCTTGCCGTCGGCGACGACCAGCAGGCCCTCCCGCTGAGCCGCCTCGCAAACCTCGGCGAGCGCCCGCCATCCGGGGGCGCCCAGCCGCTCGAAGCAGGCGAGCTGCGGCTTCACCGCCACGCAGGCGGGCCCGGCCTTCTCGATCAGCCAGCGGCAGTGCTCGAAGACCGCGGCGGCCGCCCGGTCCGCGACGTCGGTGAGGTCCGCGCCGGGGGCGTCGTCGGGGGAGAGCGCCGCGGGGTCGGGGTCCAGCCCCAGGCATACCTGGCTGCGGCGCTCGTCGACGAGCGCCGCCAGCCGGTCCGCGAATGGCGTGTCGCTAGCCGCCCTTGACCTTCTTCTTCAGCCCTGAGCCGGCGGAGAACCGCGGCACCTTGCCGCCCGGAATGAAGATCCGCTCTCCGGTGCGCGGGTTGACGCCCTGCCGCGGACCGCGCTCGGCCACCGCGAACTTGCCGAAGCCGGTGAAGTTCACGTCGCCTCCCCCCTGGAGGACATTGGTGATGGCGTCGAGGACCGCGTCCACGGCCTGGCCCGCCGCCTTCTTGTTGCCGATTCTGCTGTCGCCTGCGAGCACATCGAGGAACTCAGCCTTGGTCACGTCATCGCCTCCTAGGAATGGGAGTTCGCCGCGAGCGTAACAGCGCGTCCTGAAGCCAAATTCAGCGGCTTGTGCGGGTTAGTCACAAACTGGCTTCGCCGCCAGACCGCGGCAGCAAGCGGCCGCTCTTGACAACCGCTCGGGCTTTCGCCCTCGCTCATCAGTGGGCGGCCTGGCTGCCGCCAATGGCCATCTCCGCGACCAGCATCGGGGCGGTTCGCACCGACCCTCCGAACGGCACCCAGCGCGCCTCGGAGCCGATGGCCTTCACGGCGGCGAGCGTGCCGAGCAGCTCACCGGCGATCGTGAACTCGCGGAGCGGCTCGGCGAGCTCGCCGCCCCGGATCGCCCGCCCAGACGCGCCGACGGAGTAGCGCCCCGTCACCGGGTTCACGCCCGAGTGAAGACCGGCGACCTCGGTGACGAGGACTCCGTCGCCGGCCTCGGCGAGGAGCTGCTCGAGCGTGAGCTCCCCCGGCTCGATCACGAGGTTCGAGGTGCTGACGGAGGGCGGCGTCCGGTAGGAGCTGCGGGCCGCGTTCCCGGTCGACCGGGTCCCGCCGCGGCGCGCCGTGTAGCTGTCGTGCAGGTAGGCGAGGAGCTTTCCCTCGGCGATCAGCGGGGTCCGCCCCCGGGGCGTGCCCTCCCCGTCGAAGGGGGCGCTCACGAGCCCGCCCGGGTCGATCCCGTCATCGGTCAGCGCGTAGGCCGCGGAGGCGAGCTCGTCGCCGAGACGATCGGCGAAGGGGGAGCGGCCCCGCTGCACATCGTCGGCGCAGAGGGCGCCGCCGATGAAGCCGGCGAAGCTCGCGGTCACCCGCTCGGCCAGGACGACGGGACAGGTGCGGGACTCCGGCTTGGTGGCGCCGAGCATCGAAGCGGCCTCGTCGCCGGCCTCCGCGCCGATCTCCTCGGGGTCGAGCTCCGCCGGCGAGCGGCCGACGCCGAAGCCGAGCCCGGTCTGGACCTCGGAGTCCCTCGAGGCCATCGCCTGGAGGAACGAGTAGGCGGTCGAGACGCCGAAGCTGCCCGCGACGCCCCGCGAGTTGACGATCGCCGCGTCGCCGTCCTCGTCGACGTACACGACCTCCTCGACGCCGGTCACGGACTCGTCGCGGTCGAGGGCGACCCGCTCGATGCGCTTGGCGAGCTCGATCACGTCCGCCGTCTCGGTTCCGGCGACCGCGTCGCTCCGCAGACCCTCGATCGCCGGGACGGGCTGATCCGACGGATCGGGGGCGGCCGAGCTCTCGTCCTCGTCCGCGACCCGCGCCGCGGCGACGGCGGCCTCCGCCAGCTCCGCGATCCCCGCGTCGGAGAGGTCGGTCCCGTAGGCGTAGCCGGTCCGGTGGCCGATCCACGCGCGCACCCCGACCCCGCGGCCGCTTGCCTCGGTGAGACTCTCGACCTCCCCGCCGTGCACCCGCACCTCGCGGCTGCGGGAGCCCTCGCTCCACGCCTCGGCGTCGGTCGCGCCGGCGGCGGTGGCCGCCTCGGCGGCCCTGCGCGCGGCCTCCCCGAGCTTCATACGGCGGTCCCCCCGACGGTCATCCCGCGAATGCGGACGTGGCCCTGGCCGGTTCCCACCGGCGCGGTCTGACCCGCCTTGCCGCAGAAGCCGGTCTTCATCTCGAAGTCCGTGCCGACGGCGTCGATTCGCGCGAGCGCCTGCAGGCAGTTGCCGATCAGGGTCGCTCCGCGACACGGCTTCGTGGCCTTGCCGCCCTCGATCAGGTAGCCCTCCGAGACGCCGAAGACGAAGTCGCCGGTGGCGGGCTCGACCTGGCCGCCGCCGAAGGAGACCGCGTAGAAGCCCCGCTCGACCTCTGAGATCATCGCCTCGGGGTCGGCGTCGCCGGGCTGTATGTAGGTGTTGGTCATCCGGGGGATCGGCAGGTCGCGGAAGCTGGCTCGCCGGCCGTTGCCGGTGGACGGCACCCCGTCGCGCCCGGCGCGCAACCGGTCGTAGAGGTAGGAGGTGAGCCTCCCCTCCTCGATCACCGCGGTCTTCTGGCAGGGAGTCCCCTCGTCGTCGATGGCGCCCGTCCCCCACTCGTGCGGCATGCGGCCGTCGTCGAAGGCGTTGAGCAGCGGCTCCGCCACCTTCTCGCCCAGCTTGCCCGCGTAGACGCTGGCGCCCTTCTGGACCGCGTCGGACTCGAGGCCGTGGCCCGTCATCTCATGGAAGAGGACCCCGCCGAAGCCGCCCCCGACGACCACCGTCATCTCGCCGGCAGGCGCCGGGTCGGCACCAAGCAGGTCGAGGGCCTTCCGGGCCGCCTGATCGGCGATCCGGCCCGGATCGCCGTCGAGGAGCTCGAAGCCGCGGTGCTCCCCCAGGGTCTCGAAGCCGGTCTCCACGGTGCCGTCGCGGCGCGCGACCACCTGCACTCCCAGGCGGACCCGGGTTCGGTCGTCGGTCGCCTCCAGCCCCTCGGAGTTGAAGACGGCGACGCTCCGGCGGCCCTCGCTGTAGCTCGCCGACACCTGTGCCACCTCGTCCCCCGCGGACCGCGCCCGCTCATCCAGCTCGCGCAGGACCTCCGCCTTGCGCTCCGCCGGGACCGAGGCGGGATCGACCTCGATCTCCTGGAGCTGCGGCGGCTCCGCCGCGCGCAGCGCGACCGGCTCCGTGGCGTCTCCGCCGAGAGCCGAGGCAAGACCGTCGGCGGCGCGAAGCAGGTCCTCCTCGGCGAGCCCGTCGACGTGGGCGAAGCGCGTGACCTCCCCATCGATCACCCGCACCCCGGCGCCGCGCTCGCTGCCCGACTGCGGCCGCTCAACCCGGGACTCGTCGATCGAGAGGGTGAAGCCGCGGCGGTCCTCGCAGAAGAGCTCGGCGAAGTCCCCGCCGCGGGACAGAGCCCTCTCCAGAACGCGGGCCGCGACGCCGTCGTCGACCAGGCTCACGGGCCGCTCTCCTCCCTCTCCTCCTGGGCCTGCTTCGGGCTGCGCGAGCGCCGCTGGGGCCCGGCGACCTCGATCAGCCTGGAGGCGGCGAGAAAGAGGGCACGCCCCTCCTCGGAGTCCGCTGGAAAGGCGGCGCTCCGGCCGCCGGCGTAGTAGGTCCTTGCGAATGGCTTGCGCAGGTGGCGGCGCCGGCGGATGTAGGCGGCCGCCTCGTCCGCGTAGCCCGAGACGCGATCCAGCAGGACGCGGTGCGGCTTGGTCGTCATCCGAACCCCCCGCCGCCCGCGGCCAGCTGCCGCAGCGTATTCCGCATGTCGAAGAGGGTGAGGGAGGCGAGCGTGAAGCGCTCCGTCACGGCGACCGCGGCGAGACCGCTCTGGCGGACGCAGAACGCCTCCCCGTCCCCGGTGGCGACGTGCGCGTGGGCGACGGACTCGGCGCCCGCAGCGTCCGCCGCGGCCAGCAGGTCGCGGCCGGTCTCGCCCCAGCGCTCGATGTCGCCGGTGGCCGCGAGCACCTCACCATCCTCGGAGAGGATCGCGCAGCCGCGCATCTCCGGGGAGATCTCCTGCAGATACGCAACCGCCCTGCCGGCGTCGGACAGGGTCGGGGCCTCCACGGGGGTCATTCAGCCAAAATAGCGAGCGTGACTCTCCAGCAGGGCTCGTGGCTCACCGTCGTGATCATCTGCGGGATCTCGGTGATCCTGCTCGCGCTCGGCGGCTACACCGGCTACAGCATCGTGGTCGGCACCGTGGGCCTGGCCGCGGCAGTGAACCTGACCTAGCCGGCACGAAACGCCCTCGGCGACTCGTCGGGGTCGCGTCGGGAGCTCTCCGGCTCCACGTGGATCAGCACCTCGGCGTCGCCGAGGTCGGATTCGATCGCGTCGCGAAGCTGGTGGGCGAGCTCGTGGGCGCGCTCGAGGGTCGTCCCGCTCCGGAACTGGAGGTGGAGGTCGATGTAGAGGCGGCGACCCGTGGTCCGGGCCCGCAGCTTGTGGTAGCCAACGACCTCCGGCGTGCCGGCGCGCGCCCTCGCGATCGTCTCCTCGATCCGGTCCATCTCGGTGGGAGGGGGCGCCTCGTCCACCAGGGCGGACGCCGACCGCCGGAGGATCCTGACGCCGGCGAACACGATCACGACGGCGACCGCGATCGCGACCACCGAGTCGATCCAGGCCGCGCCCGTGATCTGCACCAGGGCCAATCCGATCAGCACGCCGAGCGAGGTGAACGCGTCGGTCCCGAGATGGGCGGCGTCCCCGGCGAGCGCCGGCGAGCGGTGCCGGCTGGCCTGCCGCCGGAGGAACAGCGAGACGCCGCCGTTGGCCAGCGCGGAGAAGCCGATCACGGCGATGCCGACACCGAGCTTCTCGACGGTCGCCCCGGTGACGAGGCGGTGAACCGACTCGTAGATGATCAACGCCGCGCCCGCGAGGATCAGCATCCCCTCGATCGAGGCGGCGAGGCTCTCCAGCTTCTCGTGACCGTACGGATGGTCGACGTCGGCCGGCTCGTCCGCCCGCCTCACCGAGACGAAGGCGATCACGGAGGCGATCAGGTCGATCATCGAGTGCAGCGCCTCGCTCAGGATCGCGACCGACCCGGTGATCGCAGCGGCCGCGAGCTTCAGGGAGATCAGGCAGAAGTTCGAGGCGATGGAGACCGCCGCCGCCCGCGGCTTCGTGATCCGGCTCGGCGCCACCGGGCCGACCGGCTCGGTGCGGATCCCGGGGCTCATCGCGGCGCCTCGACGCCGAGATGCTCGGCCAGCTTGCGGGCGGCCCGCCCTCGGTGGCTGATCGCGTGCTTCTCCTCGGGCGCGAGCTCCGCCATGGTCCGCTCGTCGCCAGGCCCGGTGTCGTCGGGGACGAAGGCCGGGTCATAGCCGAACCCCCCGGTCCCGCGCGGCTCGTCGGTGAGCGTGCCCTCGCAGCGCCCCTCGAAGACCGACTCCTGGCCGTCCTCGTCCACGAGAGCGATGGCGCAGACGTAGGAGACCCGCCGATCGTCCCCCTCGCCCACTTCACGGAGGAGCTTGGCCAGGTTCTCCTCGTCGCTCGCGCCCTCGCCGGCGTAGCGGGCCGAGCGCACCCCGGGGCGCCCGCCCAGCCCGTATGCCTCGATCCCGGAGTCGTCCGCGATCGCGGCTCGCCCGGTCTCCTCGTGGGCCGCCCGGGCCTTGCCGAGCGCGTTCTCCTCGAAGGTCTCGCCATCCTCGGGCGGCAGCTCCACGTCCTCCGGCAGGAGTTCTATCCCGACCCCGGGCAGCGCCTCGCGAAGCTCACGGAGCTTGTGGTCGTTCCGGGTGGCCAGGAGCGCCGACATCGCCGGCCAAGGATCTCAGGCCGGAAGGGCTCCGACCGCCGATTCCTGTGCCTCACGGAGCCTGGCGATGCCGCCCTCCGCGAGCGCCAGCAGCTCGTCCAGGGAGGTCCGGGAGAGCGGCGTGCGCTCGGCGGTCGCCTGGACCTCGACGAGGCCGGCGTCGCCGGTCATCACCACGTTCGCGTCGACCTCGGCGGTCGAGTCCTCGCTGTAGTCGAGATCGCAGAGCGCCCTTCCCTCGACCATGCCGACGCTCACCGCGGCGACGGACTGGTTGAGCGGCAGGGTCTCGAGCGTCCCCGCCTCCACCAGCTTCGAGAGCGCCTGGTGAAGCGCGACGTATCCGCCGGTGATCGCGGCGCACCGGGTCCCGCCGTCCGCCTGCAGCACGTCGCAGTCGACGTAGACCGACCGCTCCCCGAGGGCTGTGAAGTCGACGACGGCGCGGAGGGACCGGCCGATCAGCCTCTGGATCTCGACGCCCCGCCCGTCCTGCTTCCCGCGGCTGATGTCGCGGGCCTTCCGGTCGCCGGTCGAGGCCGGCAGCATCGCGTATTCGCCGGTCACCCAGCCCCGGCCCCTGCCCTCCATCCAGCGCGGCACCTTCTCGTCCACCGACGCCGTGCAGATCACCCGCGTCTCGCCCTGGGAGATCAGGGCGGAGCCGTCCGCCGTCCGGACGAAGCCAGGCTCGATCGTCACCGGGCGGAGGTCGGCCGGGGCGCGGTCGTAGCTGCGGCTGGCTGGCATGCGCGCCAGTCTGCCATCAAACGACCGCGCCCAAACGACCGGCCCTTACTTGAAGCTGACCTGCCCGACCGCCTCGCGGATCTTGTCCACGATCGTCTGGGCCAGCTCCAGCCCCTGCTTGCCCTGAAACCCCTTCATCGCGGCGACCATCCCCACCATCAGCAGGGCGACCAGCAGGATCAGGCCGACGTACTCGACCGTCCCCTGGCCACTCCGGGACGACGGGACCAGCAGCCGGGCGCTCACCCGGTGGGCGGCGAGCCGGCCTCGGGCGAAGAGCTCTCGCATCGACAACCTCCTCGGGCTCGTTTCTGTGAGCCTCGCCGCGGGGGGCGAACGGATCCAGACGGTCGTGTGGCCGAAGGCGAACATCTTGCCGCCGAATTCCCTGAAAGGCCAGCTCCGCCTGGCCACGGTCCGGAGGGCACGTCGCGTAGAGTGACCGCCTCGATGACCGAGCGCCAACAAGAGGGCGCCGGCTTCGGTGCTGAGGAGCAAGGGGCGATGCGGTGGCGCCTCGAGACGCTCCACCGGCGCACCGAGGAGGGCGTGCGAGAGCTCGAGGCAACGAGCTCGAGCGGAGCGCGATGGAGCTCGAGGTTCCGGTGATGGGGGCGGAGGACCATCCCGCCGCCGGCCGATCGACGAGCCGGGCCGCCGACCCGCCGACCGACGGGGAGCCCGAAGCGCAAGTGGAGCAGGCGGTCGACGCGGGCCCTCGCAAGCCCGAGGAGCGAGCGACGGCCGAGATCCACGCGCTCGAGGAGGACCTCGATAGGGAACGCGAGCGCGCGGCGAAGTCCCTCGATGAGGTCCAGCGCCGTCTCGAGGCGGCCGAGGCCCACGCCGCCGGGAACGTCACTATCACCGACGTGCGCGCCCGCGAGGAGGCCGCCGACTGGCTGCGCGAGCAGCGGGGGGACGTCCGGCGTGAGCTGGAGGCCGAGCTCGAGCGCCGGATGCTGGCGCGCGAGCGGGAGCTGATCGCCGAGCGCGACGAGGCGGCCGCGGCGCTCAAGGACGCTCTGGCGCGACTGGAGCAGGCCGAGAGCGAGAGCGGCGACAGGGAGGGGGCGCGCGAGGAGGCGCAGCGCCAGGTCCGCGAGGACGCCGACCGGCGGCTGCGAGAGCACACCAAGCAGCTCCAGGCACAGATCGAATCGATGGAGAAGGAGACCGAGGCGCGGATCCAGGACGCCGTGGAGCAGGCCCGCCGCGAGGCCGAGGAGGAGATGCGCTCAGAGCTCTCCGCGGAGGCGAAGGAGGAGCTCGCCGAGGAGCAGGAGCGCCTTTCGGCGCAGGAGCAGGAGCGCCTCGGTGAGGCTCGCGCCGAGATCGAGCGAAGCATCCGCAAGGAGCTGGAGCAGGAGCTCGCCCGCCGGATCGCTGACATCAAGTCCGACGCCGACACCCGCACGCGCGAGGAGATCGACGCGGCGAGTCGGGCGGCGGAGCTGCGCTTCGAGTCCGAGCTCAAGACCCGCGAGCGGTCGCTGCGCGGCGAGCGAGAGGCCGCCAGCCAGGCCGCCGAGGCCGCGCAGGCCCGCCTCGACGAGATCGCCGAGCAGATCGAGGTGGCCGGCCAGCGGGTCGAGGGAGCCGAGACGAAGCTGGCGGCCGAGCAGGAGAGGCTTCAGAAGGAGGCGGAGGAGCAACTCGACGGCGAGATGCGCCGCCTGGCGGCGGAGTCCGACGCGAAGATCCAGGCGGCCTTCGCGAAGGTCGAGTCCGAGACCCAGGCCCGGGCCCAGCAGGACGCCGAGCGGCGGCTCACCGAGCGGGAGCAGGAGCTCCGCGCGGAGGCCGAGGAACGGCTGAGGACGACGCGCGAGGCCGCTCGCAGGGAGGCCGAGCGCAAGTTCGAGGACGAGATCAAGTCCCTCCGCGGCCAGCTCGAGGAGGAGCGGGGCTCACGGGAGCAGCTGATCAGGAAGGCGGAGGACCGCGCAAAGCGCGCGGAGGCCAAGGTCGAGGCGGCCGAGACCGCCAGGCTCGGCTTTGAGTCCGAGGCCCGGACCGCCGCCGCCGAGTGGATCCGGGGCCGGACGCGGTCCCTTCAGCGCGATGCCGAGCGCGGCGCCAAGGAGCAGATCGCCTCGGCTCGGCGCGAGGCGACCGAGAAGGCCACGGCGGAGGCCGAGGCCCGGACCCAGAAGGCCCTCGAGAAGCTCGAGAGGGAGGCCGATGAGCGGGTGAAGCGCCAGACCGCGCAGGCCCGGCGCGAGGCCGCCGAGGAGGCCGAGCGCTCCTTCGCCGAGCGGGAGCACGTGCTCGCCGCTGAGCTCGACGAGGCGGCGCGCGCGCTGAAGAGCGCCGAGCACCAGCTGCGCGAGGCCGAGGCGCGGGCGGAGTCAGCCGAGAGCAAGCTCGGCGAGGCCTCCGACGAGGATCTGAAGAGGGCGACCGAGGAGCGCGAGGGGCGCCTTCGCCAGCTCGAGGACCGGATCAAGTCCGTCGTCGACCGCGCCAGCAGCGCCCAGGCGCACGCCGCGTCGGTCGGTATCGAGTTGCCGAAGCGCGGAAAGGAGGAGCCCGAGGCCGAGGCGCCGGAGGCCGCGGAGGTCGCCCCCGAGGAATCCAAGCGCGCCGAGGATGACACCGCCGAGCAGGAGGCGGTCGAGCCCTCGGAGCCCAAGGAGGGCCTCTTCAGGCGGCGCGCCGAGGCGCGACGGGCGAGAAAGGCGGAGAGGGCCGAGCGGAAGGCCGCCGAGGAGGAGCCCGCCGGGAAGGAGGCTTCCGAGGGAGAGGCGGCCGAGAAGAAGGCGGAGCAGGAGAAGCAAGCTGCCGAGAGGAAAGCCGCGCAGGAGAAGGAGGCCGCGGAGGAGAAGGCTGCCCGCGAGAAGGAGGAGGCGGCTGACGGGAAGGCGGCCCGCGAGAAGGAGGCGGCCGACAAGAAGGCGGCACGGCGGAAGGAAGCCGCGGAGCGCAAGGCCAAGCGGGAGAAGGAAGCTGCGGAGCGCAAGGCAAAGCGTGAGAAGGACGCGGAGGAGCGCAAGAAGGCCCGCGCCAAGGCCGCGCAGGATCGCAAGAAGAAGGCGGCCGCCAGGAAGGGCGCCAAGACCAGGCAGACGAGCGGCGGCTCAACGGCCAAGGCCGGCGCCGCCAAGACCGCCTCGCAGGCGCAGAGCTCGAAGGCCACGGGGTCGAAGCCAAAGGCCAAGGCGAAGCCTCGGCGGGGTTCGATGCTCGACGTGAACAAGGCCACCTTCGAGCAGTTCCGCGAGCTCGGCATGTCCGTCACCCAGGCCACCCGCGTGATCGCCTACCGCGAGCGCCAGGAGAGCTTCGACTCGGTCGACGACCTCGAGACCGTCCCCGGCATCTCCAAGAAGTTCCTGAACGAGGTCCGCGACCAGCTGAGCGCATGACCGACCGCGGAGCCCGCCTGCGCCGCGGACGTGGCTGAAACCGAGAAGGAGCTGCGCCTAGAGGGCCCCGGCCAGCCCGCTCCAGAAGCCGGATAGCCGCTCCCGGTACGGCGCCGCCGGCTCGGTCGGGGCATCCCGCGGGGGGCCGTCGCTCGAGACCGCGTCCAGCGTCGCGACCACGGATCGCGAGAGCGCCCCGAGCGAGTACCCGCCCTCCAGGCAGATGAGGAGGGGCACGCCGAGCTCACCGGCGAGGTCGCGCATCGCGGCCGACATGTCCCAGTAGGCGGCGTCGTCGAGCTCGCAGTTGGCGAGCGGATCGTCTCGGTGGGCGTCGTAGCCGGCCGAGATGCAGAGCAGGCCGGGTCGCCACTCGCGCGCGAGCGGCGCGACCACCCGCTGGACCAGCGAGAGGAACTCGTCCGGCCCGCTTCCGGGCGGCACCGGGAGGTTCACGGTGTACCCCTCCCCCTCGCCGCTGCCCGTGTCGGTCGCGGCGCCCGTCCCCGGGTAGAGCGGGCTCTGGTGGATGCTCGAGTAGAGGACCTGCGGGGAGGAATAGAAGATCGCCTCCGTCCCGTTGCCGTGGTGGACGTCCCAGTCGAGCACGAGCACCCGCTCGACGCCGCCCTCCGCGATCGCGTGAGCCGCGGCTACCGCGACGTTGTTGAAGAGGCAGAAGCCCATCGCGCGCCCGCGCTCGGCGTGGTGGCCCGGTGGGCGGAGCCCGCAGAACGCGAAGCCTCCCTCCGAGAGCAGCCTCTCGGTCGCGTGCACCGCGCCGCCCGCCGCGTGCAGCGCAGCCTCCCAGGAACCGGCGCTCGCCAGGGTGTCGAGGTCGATGTTGCCCCCGCCCCGCGCCGAGAGCTCCTCGATCGAGTCGACATGAGCGGGATCGTGAACGCGCTCGAGCTGCTCCCTGGTCGCGGCCGGCGCCTCGACGAGCTCGAGCCCGAGCCAGTCGCGCTCCGACATCGCCTCCTCGATCGCGGTGATCCGCCTGGCGTTCTCCGGGTGCCCCCCGGTGTCGTGCTCGAAGGAGCTCGGGTGTCGCAGGTAGAGACCGATCGCAGCACAGTACGGTTCGCGGGTCGATGACGCCCGACGACCTCCTCGACGTCGTGGTTGTGGGCGGGGGTGCCGCCGGTCTCTACTCGGCGCTGACCGCCGCGGACGCCGGATCGAGGGTGGCGATGGTCTCGAGGAAGCCGCTCAGCGAGAGCTCGAGCTTCTGGGCCCAGGGCGGGCTCGCGGCCGCGATCGGACCCGATGACTCCCCGGAGCAGCACATCGAGGACACGGTCGCCGCCGGCCGGGGGGCGTGCCGGCGATCCGCCGCCGAGCTGCTCGCGAACGAGGCGCCGGGGGTCGTCTGGGAGCTCCAGAGGCGCGGCATCCACTTCGATCTGCTGCCCGACGAGAGCCTGTCCCTCGCCCTCGAGGGCGGACACTCCCGCAGGCGAGTGGTCCATGCGGGCGGTGCGGCGACCGGCCGCCGGATCACCGAGCGCCTCGCCGAGCTCGCCGAGCGAGATGGCCGGATCGACGTGATCGAGAAGACCTCGGCCGTCGCCCTCTGGAGCTACGGCGACCGCTGCCATGGCGTGATCACCGACGCGGGACCGATGCGGGCGAACACCACGATCCTCGCGACCGGCGGCGCCGCGGCCCTCTGGGCCCGCACCACCAACCCCTGGGGCGCGATCGGGGCGGGCCCGGTCATGGCCCACGCCGCCGGCGCCGACCTCGCCGACCTGGAGTTCTGCCAGTTCCACCCGACGGCCCTGTCGGCCCCGGGCACCGATGCGGACGGCCAGCTGATCACCGAGGCCGTCCGGGGCGAGGGAGCGAAGCTGCTCGGGGCGGACGGCGAGCGGTTCACCGACGAGCTCGCTCCGCGCGACGCCGTCACGCTGGCGGTCCTCGATCAGATGAAGCGGGACGGCACCGACCACGTCCTGCTCGACATGCGGCAGCTGAGCGAGGCCCGGTTCCCGAGCGTCTTCGCGGCCCTGCGCGAGGCCGGGTTCGACCCGCTCCGTGAGCCGGTCCCGGTGGCGCCGGCCTCCCACTACGTCATGGGCGGCATCGCCACCGATCTCGAGGGCCGCTCATCCCTGCCGGGACTGTTTGCGGTCGGCGAATGCGCCTGCACCGGCCTCCACGGCGCGAACCGCCTCGCCTCCAACTCCCTCACCGAGTGCTTCGTGCTCGGCGCGCGGGCCGCGAGGGCCGCCTCGGCGGAGCCTGACGCGGGCCCCGCGCCCGATCCCTCCGACTGGCGCTTCGAGCCTCCGGAGGTCGCCACCCGGGAGGCCGTCTGGGAGCTCGCCGGCCCCCTCAGGCGTCAGGAGGAGCTGGAAAGGCTGTGCTCGGACCCGTATCCGCTCGCGCGGCTGATCGCCCTGTTCGCCCTGGAGCGCCGGGAGTCGCGCGGGTCGCATCAGCGCCTCGAGTACCCGGACCTGGACCCGGCGCTGGACGGCATGCACATCGTCTGCCGGCACGACGAGCTGCTCTGGCAGGCGTGGGAGTAGTCCCAGCGGGCGGCCTCCTAGGAGACCCGGATGTATCAATTCAGTCGTTCGGTCTGACGCCGGCCGGCGAGACCGAGCCGATCAGAGGGATAGGTTGCGCTGATGCTCCTGGGCGTGGACGTCGGTGGGACCTTCACCGACGCCGTGCTGCTCGACGGCGACCGCCTGCACACGGCGAAGGTCCCGAGCACCCCCGAGGATCAGTCGCGTGGGGTGATCGCCGCCGTCGAGGAGGTGCTCGGGCGGGCCGGCGCCGAGCCCGCTGAGGTCGAGGCGTTCACCCACGGGATGACGGTCGGGACGAATGCCCTCCTGGAGGAGCGCGGAGCGCGCACCGCTCTGGTGGCCACCCGGGGGTTCGCCGACCTGCTCGACATCGGGCGGCAGGACCGCCCCAGCCTCTACCACCCGTGCCGGGGCCGCCCGCGCGCGCTGGTCGGGCCGGGGGACCGACTGGAGGCCGCCGAGCGGATCGGCGCCACCGGGGTGCTCGAGGAGCTGGCCGATGAGGAGGTCGCGAGGCTCGTCGAGGAGCTCCGGGGGAGTGAAGCGGAGTCCGTCGCGGTCTGCCTCCTGTTCGCCTTCAGCGACCCGGCACACGAGCGCCGGATCGCCACCGCCCTGCGGGAGGCGCTCCCCGAGCTGCACGTCTCGGCCTCGCATGAGGTGCTCCCCGCCTTCCGCGAGTACGAGCGCTTCTCCACCACCGTTATCGACGCCTACCTCTCGCCGCTGCTCGGCCGTTACCTGACTGCCCTGACGGCGGCGTGCGGCGACCTCGGGCTCCCCGAACCCGAGGTGATGCGCTCCTCCGGCGGAACGGCGGACGCGGCGGAGGCGGCCAGGGCCGGCGCCTGGAGCGTGCTCTCGGGCCCGGCCGGTGGCGCGGTCGGCGCCGCGCTGCTGGCGAAGTCGGCCGGCAACCCCGACGCGATCGGCCTCGACATGGGGGGCACCTCGTGCGACGTCTGCGTCGTCGACGACGGCGAGGTCCGCCGCACCGACTCGCGCGAGATCGACGGCAGGCCCGTCCAGCTGCCGATGGTCGACGTGCACACCGTCGGCGCCGGGGGCGGCTCGATCGGTTGGGTGGACGCGGGGGGAGCCCTGCGCGTCGGCCCGCGCTCGGCGGGCGCCGAGCCCGGCCCCGCCTGCTACGGGCAGGGCGGCATCGAGCCGACGGTGACCGACGCGAACCTGCTGCTCGGCTACCTCTCCCCCGACTCGGTCCTGGCCGGCGGCGTGGCGCTCGACCGGGGCGCCGCTCGAGCGGCCATCTCGTCGCTTGGCGATCGCCTCGGCCTGGGCGAGATCGAAACGGCCGAGGGCATCGCGCGCGTCGCCAACCAGGAGATGATCCGCGCGCTTCGGGTGGTGACTGTCGAGCGGGGCGTCGATCCGAGGGACTACGCGCTGCTGCCCTTCGGCGGCGCCGGACCGATGCACGCTGCCGCACTCGCCGAGGAGCTCGAGATCACCCGGATCGTCTGCCCTCGGGCGAGCGGGGTGCTCTCCGCCCTCGGGCTGATCGCCGCAGGTCACCGGCGGGACACGGCGAGGACCGTGCTGCTCTCGAGGGACGAGATCACCGCCGACCGGATCGCCGCCGAGGTCGAGGCGCTCAGCGCCCCGCTGCTCGAGGGGATGGAGGCCGCGGAGCTCGAGGTCGTGTACGAGCTGCGCTACCGGGGGCAGGCGTTCGAGCTCCCGGTTCCCGGACCACCCAGCCCGGACCCGGACAGCCTGGCGGAGGACTTCGCGCGCGAGCACGAGGCCCGCTACGGCTATCGCGATCCCGGAGGCGGGCTCGAGCTGGTGACGATCCGGGTCGCGGCCGTCGAGCCGGGACCCGAGCCGCGCCCGCGAGCGGCCCCCGGTGGCGGACTCGACGAGGGCGAGCGCGAGGCCCGCTTCGGAGGCGGCTGGGTGAAGACGCGGATCCTCCGCGGCGAGCCGGAGGCCGGCTTCCGCGCCGCGGGCCCCTGCGTGTTCGAGCTGCCCGAGGCCACGCTCGTCGTGCCACCGGGTTGGCGGGCGTCCGTGGACGAGGCCGGAACCATCACGGCCGAGGTGGATAGCGTGCTCCGAGGCGGAGCCGGGGAGCAACGCGTCTGATGGCGAAGCCGTCCCTCGATCCCGTAGCGCTCCAGGTGATGACCGGCGCGCTGCGGGCCGCCTGCGACGAGATGGGCGCCGTGCTGATCCGATCCGCGCACTCGCCCAACATCACCGAGCGCCACGACTGCTCCACGGCGCTGTTCGACCCGGCCGGCGAGCTCGTCATGCAGGCGGAGCACATCCCCGTCCACCTCGGCTCCATGCCGGATGCCGTTGCGGTGATCGTGGACGAGGAGCACCGCGAGGGCGACCTCTGGATCCTCAACGACCCCTATCGGGGAGGCACCCACCTCCCCGACATCACGCTGATCTCGCCGGTGTTCCACGGACACGAGCTGCTGGGGTTTGCGGCCAGCCGAGCTCATCACGCCGACATCGGCGGCTCGACGCCGGGCGGGATGGCGGCGCTGTCGGTCACCCTCGACGAAGAAGGGGTCGTGATCCCGCCGACCAGGGCGGACGACGCCATGCTGCGGGAGCTCGCCGGGCGGATGCGCAATCCCGGGCAGCGGCTCGCCGACCTCCGCGCACAGCGTGCGGCGAACCTGACGGGCATCCGGCGCCTGGCGCAGCTGGCGGAGCGGCACGGCACCGCCATGCTGTCCACTGCCACGCGCGAGATCCTGGACTACGCGGAGCGGCGCACCCGCGCCGCGCTCGAGGCGATGCCCGACGGCGAGAGCAGCGCCGAGGACCTCCTGGAGGGCCTCGACAGCGACATCCGGCTCCGCGTCACCGCGACCGTCCGTGGCGACGCGCTCGACCTCGACTTCAGCGGGTCCGACGAGCAGATCGAAGGCAACCTCAACTGTCCGCTCTCGGTCACGAAGGCCGCCTGCTTCTATGCGGTGCGGGTCGTCTGCGATCCGGACGCTCCACCGTCCGCGGGCGCCTGGCGGCCGGTGACCGTGAGCGCCCCGAAGGGCTCGCTGCTCAACGCGCGGCCGCCGGCCGCGGTCGTCGGCGGCAACGTCGAGACCTCGAGCCGCGTCGTCGACCTGGTCTTCGCGGCCCTCTCCGAGTTCGCGCCGGTGGGCGCGGAAGGGACAGGGGACCATGAACAACGTGACGCTCGCCGGGGAGCACTGGACGTACTACGAGACGATCGGCGGCGGCCAGGGCGCCTGCCCCGATTCGGACGGGCCGAGCGCCGAGCACGTCGCGATGTCCAACACCCTCAACACGCCGATCGAGGCCCTCGAGACGGACTTCCCGGTGATCGTCAGGGAGCTCTCCGTGCGCCGGGGCAGCGGCGGCGCCGGCGAGCATCACGGCGGGGACGGGATCGTTCGTGAGCTGGAGGCCAGAGAGCCGATGCGGTTCACGCTGATCGCAGAGCGCCGTCGGCACTCGCCGCACGGCAGGCGGGGAGGACGGCCGGGCGGGCGGGGCCGGGATTACCTGAACGGCGAGCCCATCCCGGCGAAGACCGAGGGCGAGCTCTCGCCCGGCGATCGCCTGCGGATCGAGACTCCGGGGGGCGGTGGGTACGGCCCCGAACCAAATTCCTAGCGGGCGGCGGCGGTCCCCGGAATTTGCGTTCGATTGGCCGGTCAACCAGGCCTCGGACCGCATGGGAATGCGCCTTTCAGATACTTACAACTAAGTCTCCGACTTTGT
Source organism: uncultured Solirubrobacterales bacterium (assembly GCA_963821705.1). Lineage (GTDB taxonomy): Bacteria > Actinomycetota > Thermoleophilia > Solirubrobacterales > 70-9 > DASUPK01. The sequence continues at coordinate 393,399 of CAWGEV010000007.1, forward strand.
GACAATCCGTCACAAGGGTTGTCAAAGCCCAATCCGTCGTCTAGACTGCGCGCCCCCAAGGGGGCTCCGGCGTCCAACACTGAGCGCCCCGCCCCTGGATTCGAACCCGAGAAGGACTACCCGAAACCTCATGCCGATTGCTTTCAAAGAGTGGGCCGTGACCGTGCGAGCGCTGGCCGAGGGTGAGCAGCTCGTCGCCCTCCGCAAGGGTGGAATCCGCGAGGACGACAAGCATTTCGAGGTGGAGCACGAGCAGTTCTTCCTCTACCCCACCTTCGACCACCAGCGGAACGATCTGGTCCGTGAGTCACATCATCCCGAGCTTCGTCGCGCCCTCGAGGAGGGCGTCTGGCCCGACGAGGAGCCGCCCCCGCGGGCGCTGCTCCAGGACGGCGGCATCCCGCAGCCGGACCGGGTGCGGATCCGCAGCTGGGCCGAGATCACCGACCACTTCACGACGGACGACCACCGCGTGGTCGAGGCGCTGACGCCCTTCCACGTTTGGACGTCCGACTACGCGCAGAAGCGGCTCGCGTGGAAGCGGACCCACCCGCTGCACGTGCTGCTGCTCCGGGTGCACCGGATCCCGCGCCCCGTCACCGTGCGGGTCAAGGACGAGCACCACGGCTGCCGTTCGTGGGTCGAGATCGACCGTGACCTCCCGTTCGAGGGCACGCCGGTGATGGCCGACGAGGAGTTCGAGCGGGCCGCCGGGGCGATCCGCGAGATCTGCCAGGGCGAACTGGTTCCGGCGTAGCGGCCACCAGGCCGCTGTATTCAGGAGCGAAGGGCGAAGCCCGTAGCGACTTGTGCGCGGCGGCCGCTTGTGGCCGCGATCTGATGGCGAAGCCGTGCCCCTAAGCGCACTCAAAGACGCGAATCGCGCCCTGCTGGTCGGGATCGGCGGGGGCGGCGATGTCGTGGGCGCGCTCGCGGTCACCGACCTGCTCGATTCGCTGGGCACCGAATGGATGCTCGGCGGCGTCACCTGGGAGCGCTCGCCGGTCGACCCGCGGCCGGGCCCCCGTTCACTCGAGGAGATCCGCGGCGGGCGGCCCTGCGGGTCCGCCGCCGTGCTCACCGAGGGCGGGACCATGAGCGTGGACGGAATCGAGTTCTCCGAGTCGCGAATGGCGAGCCACCTGGGCAGGCCGGTGCTCCTCACCGACCCCAATCCGGGCCCTCGCGCCGTCGCCGCCGGGCTGGCCGAGGCGGCGAGCGAACTCGGCTGCGACGCGATCCTGATGCTCGACGTGGGCGGGGACGTGCTCGCCCACGGCGACGAGCCGGGGCTCGCCAGCCCGCTCTGCGATGCGGTCATGCTCGCTGCCGGCCTCATCCTCGGCCGCGCCTCGCAGCGGCCGGATTCCGGGATCGACTGGTCCGGCGAGATCATCGGAGCCGTCTACGGGCCAGGCTGCGACGGCGAGCTCACCCCGGACGAGGTGCTCCAGCGAGTCACCGGCCTGCAGTCGGCCGACGCGCTGCTCGGCGCCTGGGGCCTCACGCCGCGGGCCTGCGAGCTGGTCGAGTCCGCCGCCGAGGTCGTGCCCACCGAGGCCAGCCTGCTGGCGGCCCGCTGCGCCCGCGGCGAGCGCGGCAGCGTCGCGATCCGGAGCGGCCGCCGCTCCGTCGAGCTCACCCCGCTCGGAGCGCTCACCTTCTTCTTCGACCCCCTGAAGGCGACGGACACCGGGATTCCGCTCGCGACCGCGGTCTCCCCCGCCGGCAGCCTCGAGGAGGCGCACGACGCTCTCGCCGCGATGGGCGTGGGCACCGAGCTCGAGCTGGAGCGGGCCCGCGCCCGGGCGTCCTCGGATTGACGCCGGGGCCCGCGAGTAGCCTGGCTGGATGACCTGGATCGAGACCGACTCGCTGAGCTTCACCGCGCGCCACGACGACGCCGACCTCGCCTGCGCGCACCGCGTGCTGGATTCCCTCGAGGACCTGCGCCTTCGTCTCGAGGACCGCTTCGACCAGGCGCCCGGCAACGTCACCGTGATCCTGCACGACAACCCGGTCTGGCTCTCGGCGGCACATCCGCTGCTCCCCGCCGTTCGCTGGGCGGCGGCGCCGGCCGCCCGCCGGTATCTGGCCGGCTGGCCGATGCTGGGCGAGATCCATACCCTCAACGACTCCTGGATGGAGCGCCGCTCGGCCGGCGAGGACTCGCTCCGCGCTCTCCGCGGCACGGCCGAGCGCATGTACGTCCAGATCGTCCTCTCCGCCAACAACCCGGCCCTGCCGCCGATGTGGACGCCCCGAAGGTTCATCGCGTACCTCCGCTGGGCCTGGCTGATCGAGGGGGCGGCCCAGTACTTCACCGGGCAGACCTCGCTGTTCCGGGCGGCGGTCATCACCCGGCTCAGGGAGGGTGACCGCCCGGCCTTCCCGCCCGCCCGGCGTGACGCCCTCATCCTCGGCGGCACCGTCTTCGACCTGCTCGACCGCCACGCGGGCCCGGACGCGTGCGTTCGCATGGCATCGCGGCTTCATCGCCAGGGGCCGCGCGGCAACCTCGAGCTCGCCTTCGAGGCGCGCATGCGGGACATCGAGCGCGCCTGGCGGATGCACCTCGACGAGATCCTCTATCCGCAGTCGGATTCGCTCGAGGCCTCATCGCTGGGCGACGCCCTGGAGAGACCCGACATCGACCTCGAGCTCGGGACGCCGCCCGAGTTCAGCTTCGACCCGACTCGGCCCCGTCGCTCACGAGGTGACGAGGTACAGCAGATAGACGACCAGGGCGGCGAGGCCTACGGCGAGCAGTACCCCGACCGCCAGGCGGAGCGGAGACCCGATCCCCGGCAGTGAGCCGGGCTCGCGTTCCTGGGTGAGCATGTCCGCGTCGCGCAGCAGGTCGCGCGCCGCCTCGTAGCCCGACTCCGGGACCAGGACATCGCGCGGGCCCGCGGCGAGGAAGTCCGGGACGTCGAAGCCGCGGGCCCGGCGCAACACGGACGGGATCCCGTGATCGAGCAGGATGTTCTGGATCAACTCGGCTTCGGCGAGGTGCCTGCCGCCGGTCACCCTGAGGAGGTCGCCGTGCGCGTACTGCGGTCGAACCTTGCGAGCGCGCTCGTGCGCGTCCGTGATCGGCTCCTCCTCGCGGGTGCCGGCGTAGACCAGCGGCATCCCGCAGTTCCGGCAGAAGCGCTCGCTGATCGGATGTGGGAGGGCGCAGCGGGGACAGACCAATGTCATACGGGTTGCTCCTCGGAGCACCCTCGCATGAGCTCACTCAACCTCGAGCTCGACCTCGCTGACCTTCCCGTCCTCGATCCGGTAGCCGCGAAGCGGCTCCTCGCCCTCCGCGAGCGAGACGATCAGGTAGATCGTGTCGGGATAGGCCGCCAGGTTGATGTCCGTCTGCGACGGATAGGCCGGGCTCGCCGTGTGGGAGTGGTAGATCGCGGACAGCTCCTCCCCCTTGTCCTCCATCTCGGTCATGATCCGGAACTGGTCCTGGGGATCGAGGTTGTAGCGCAGGGGGCTGGCCTCGGCGTTGCGCGCCCGATAGACGGTCCTGGCGGCGCCGTCGTTGCCGCCGATCAGGCCGCAGCACTCATTAGGGGCGTCCTCCCGAGCGTGGGCGAGCAGCTCGTCGTAGACGTCACTGGGGATCTTCATCAGTAGAAGACGACGCCCTCGCGGCGCGGCGGCTCGGTGAGGTCGCCGGACTCGTCGCCGATCAGGTCCGGATCGTCGCGGCCCTTCTCCCAGAGCAGGTCGTCGAGGACGGGCGGCGAGATCTTCGCCTTCTCCGCGACCCCCTTGAAGGCCTGCATGGTCGCCTCGCGCACCTCGTCCACGTCCCCCTCGGGGACGAGGCCCGAGCGCAGCGCGAGGCGCATGAGGACGTTGTCCGAGGAGACCTCCCAGTTCTCCGGGTCGGAGACCTCGAGCCAGCCCCGCCGCTCCCAGATCTTGCAGACCAGAAAGGCCTTCTTCCGGAGGGGATCGGCGAAGGCGTCGAACTCGCTGAGCCGTACAAGCACCCCGCCGGGCCCGGCGAGCTTGCCGCCGGAGGCATCGATCAGCTGCTCGGACTGGCCGCCGTAGCTCTTCAGCATCCCCTTCGAGAGGTCGTCCCAGAGCTTTGCCCGGCGCTCGGGGTCGTGCAGCGTGTCCTGCCCGGCACGGAACACCGCGGCGATCGCCTCCGCGGGAACGCCCATCAGCGAGCGGGCGGTGAGGGCTCCGGGCGCGCGGCGCTCCGCGCGCAGGCCCAATGCCCAGAGCAGGGCGCTGCCCTCGTACGGGCCCTCGCCGTCGACCGTGTGCGGCTCGGTGTAGCCGGTCTGGTGGTCGATGGCGGAGAGGAAGAGCGCGGCGTCGGGATGCGGCACCTCCTCGAAGGTCGGGGGCTCGTAGTCCTTCGCCAGCTTCTTGACGCGCGTGACGACGCGCTTCAGTGCGTCCGGATCGGTTGCCACGGGATTAACGCGAGGGTGCTCCGAAGTGGAACCGAGGAGCAACCCGTTTCATGAGGAGCCGGGCTACCACCAGACGGTGCTGTCGATCCCCTCGAGCTCCTCGAGCGGCTTCGTGTAGATGCCCGAGGAGAGGTACTTCCAGCCGTCGTCCGGCACGAGGAAGACGACGTTGCCCTCGTCGAGCTCGCCGGCGATCCGGTGCGCGACGTAGGCGATCGCACCCGCGGACACCCCGGCGAACATCCCCTCCTCGTGGAGGAGCTTGCGGGTCCAGACGATCGCGTCCATGTTCGAGACCATGATCTTCCGGTCGAGCAGGGTCAGGTCGATGATCGGCGGGATGAAGCCGTCCTCGAGGGACCGAAGGCCCTGGACGAGCTCGCCCTGCATCGGCTCGGCGGCGACGATCTTGGTGTCCGGGTCGTGCTCCTTGAGGCGGCGGCCGTTGCCCATCAGGGTCCCGCCGGTCCCGAGTCCGCCGACGAAGGCCGCGACCTCGTCCAGCTCATCGAGGATCTCCTTGGCGGTGCCCTCGTAGTGGGCGCGCGGGTTGGCCTCGTTGCCGTACTGGTAGGGCATGTAGTACGAGGCGTCGGCCTCCGCCATCTCGAGCGCCAGCTCGACCGCGCCGTTCGATCCCTTGGCCCCCTCCGAGTAGACGATCTCGGCGCCGTACATGTGGAGCAGCTGGGTGCGCTCCTCGGTGACGTTGTCGGGCATGACGACCTTGAGCGGGTAGCCCTTGCGCCGGCAGATCATCGCCAGCGAGATGCCGGTGTTGCCCGAGGTCGGCTCGAGGAGGGTGTGGCCCGGCTCGATCGCGCCGCGGGACTCGGCGTCCTCGATCATGTACTTGGCGACCCGGTCCTTGACGGACCCGGTCGGGTTGCGGCCCTCCAGCTTCGCCCAGAGGCGGACCTCTGGCTTCGGCGTCAGCCGCGGCAGCTCGACCAGCGGCGTATTGCCGATCGCTTCGAGGACGTTCTCGAAATGGCCGCCGCAAGGACGATTGAGGAGCGGCTCGGTGCTCATCTGCCAGAAAGCATACTTCAGAAAGTGAAGTAGGTCCGCCGCGGCATTCTTCGTTGTTCAGGCTGGAGTAGGTTTCGTCGGTACCCACGAACCCCGTTCAGGGGGAGGAGACCCATGAGACCCCGACTTACTGCCTTGATCGCAGTGATCGCCTTCGCCGCCGTGACGGCGGCAGCGGGCTGCGGAAGCAGCAACAAGCAACAGCACGACGTCAGCCACGTTGACCGCAGCGTCGTTCAACGTCCAAGCCGATCCGTCGATCGTCAGCCAGGTGCCGGCCAGCGTCAAGTCGAGCGGCCAGCTCACGGTGGCTGCGGACGCGACCTACGCGCCGGACGAGTTCATCGGGTCCGACGGCAAGACCGTGATCGGGATGGACGCGGACATGGCGAAGGCCATCGCCCAGCTGATGGGACTCAAGGCCAACGTCCAGAACATCCCGTTCGACAGCATCATCCCCGGGCTGGCCGCCGGGAAGTACGACCTCGGCATGTCCTCGTTCACGGACACCAAGGACCGTGAGAAGACCGTCGACTTCGTCACCTACGCGAGGGCCGGAACGTCCTTCTACGTGCGACGCCAGCGGCGGCCCGAACATCACCTCGCTCGCGGACCTCTGCGGTCACAAGGTCGGGGCCGAAAAGGGAACCACCCAGGCCGACGACGCGACCGCGCAGAGCAAGAAGTGCACCGACGCCGGCAAGCCGGCTGTGTCGGTCAGCGTCTTCCCGGACCAGAACGGCGTCAACCTGGCGCTGTCCAGCGGCCGGATCGAAGTGGCGATGGCGGACACCCCCGTCGCCGGGTATGCGGTCAAGCAGTCGGGTGGCAAGTTCAAGATCTCCGGCAACTCCTACGGCAACGCTCCGTACGGGATCGCGATGGCCAAGGACAGCGGCCTGCAGCAGCCCGTGCTCGCCGCCGTCAAGGCGCTGATGGCCGATGGCACCTACAAGAAGATCCTTGACTACTGGGTGCTCCCGGAGGACCAGATCACCAACCCGACGATCAACGGAGCGACCAGCTAGCGCCAACCGGAAGGGAGGCCGGTGGAAGCCAGCCCCGGCGCTGCGGCAAAGACACCAGGACCGGAGCCGCCCGACGAGATCGAGGCGGTTCCGGTCCGCCATTACGGGCGCTGGATCGCGGCGGGCATCGTCCTGCTGATCGTCGCTTCGCTGATCCGTTCGGCCGCGACGAACTCCCGCTTCGAGTGGAGCGTCGTCGGCGACTATCTGTTCGACAGCCGGGTCCTCGACGGGCTGAGGCTGACCCTGGAGCTGACCGTGCTGGGCATGGCGATCGGGATCGTGCTCGGCGTGATCCTCGCCCTGATGCGGCTCTCGGCGAACCCGGTGTTGAGCACGGTGAGCTGGGTCTACATCTGGTTCTTCAGAGGGACCCCCCTGCTGGTTCAGATTCTCCTCTTCTTCAACATCGCGGCGCTCTATCCGACGATCGACCTGGGTATCCCCCTCGGCCCGTCGTTCGTCCACATCAACGGGACGAACCTGGTGACGCCGTTCTTCGCGGGGATGCTCGCGCTGGGGCTCAACGAGGGCGCCTACATGTCCGAGATCGTCCGGGCGGGGATCATCTCGGTGGACGAGGGGCAGTTCGATGCGGCGAAGGCCGTCGGCATGACCCAGGGCCAGACGATGCGGCGCGTCGTGCTCCCGCAGGCCATGCGGGTGATCATCCCCCCGACCGGCAACGAGACGATCTCGATGCTGAAGAACAGCTCGCTCGTGTACGTGATCGCGGTCAAAGAGCTGCTGTACACGGTCACGCTGATCTACTCCGTCAATTACAAGGTGATCCCGCTGCTGCTCGTCGCCTGCATCTGGTACCTCGCCGCCACCACGGTGCTGTCGATCGGCCAGTACTACCTCGAACGCCACTACGGCCGCGGTGGCCCAGGAGTCCAGGCTGAGCCGCTGCTCCACCGCATCGTCCGAGGGATCGCCGGGCGCCACGATGACGCGGCGACCGGGGATCTGGGTCCCGCCACGGGCATCTCGGGGCACAACCGATGAGCGAGACGATGGTCAAGGCGCAGAACGTGCGCAAGCACTTCGGTTCCCTGCAGGTGCTCAGGGGCATCAACCTGGAGGTGGCGCCGAGCGAGGTGGTCTGCCTGATCGGGCCCTCGGGCTCGGGGAAGTCCACGTTCCTCCGCTGCGTCAACCACTTGGAGAAGATCGACGGCGGCCGCCTCTACGTCGACGGCGAGCTGGTGGGCTACCGGCAGGAGGACGGCAAGGTCTACGAGCTCCGGGAGAGCGAGGTCGCGAGGAAGCGGTCAGAGATCGGGATGGTCTTCCAGCGCTTCAACCTCTTCCCGCACAAGACCGCGCTTGGCAACGTGACCGAGGCGCCGGTCAGGGTGAAGGGCGAGAACAAGAAGGAGGCGCGGGCGCACGCCCGCGAGCTCCTCGAGCGCGTCGGCCTCTCGGACAAGATCGACGAGTACCCCTCACGCCTTTCCGGCGGGCAACAGCAGCGGGTCGCGATCGCCCGGGCGCTGGCGATGCGCCCGAAGCTGATGCTCTTCGACGAGGTCACCAGCGCCCTCGACCCGGAGCTGGTCAAGGAGGTGCTCGACGTGATGAGGGACCTGGCGAAGGAGGGCATGACGATGATCGTCGTCACCCACGAGATGGGCTTCGCCCGCGACGTCGGCGATCGGGTCGTCTTCATGGACGGCGGCGTGATCGTCGAGGAGGGACCGGCCAAGCAGGTGATCGACAAGCCGCAGCACGAGCGCACCAAGCGCTTCGTCGGGCTCGTTCTCGAGCATTGAGAAGGGGCCGCTTCGGGATCGGGCTGCTGCTAGCCGGCGCCCTGCTCGCCGGCTGCGGCGGCGGAGGCACGGGGCAGGCGCCTCACGCCCCACGCTCCTTCTACGGAGTGATCAGCGCCGAGCCGCTGCCCGGAAGCCCCCAGCTTGCCCGGATGGGCCGCGGCAGGGTCGGGACGCTCCGGGTCAACCTCGCCTGGGGGTCGGTCCAGGCCGGCCCCGGTGCCCCCTACGACTGGAGCCACTACGACCCGGTGGTGGCGGGGGCCGCCCGCGAACGGCATCCGGATCCTCGCGACCGTCTACAGCTCGCCGGCCTGGGCCGAGCCGACGCCGGAGTACCCGCCTCTGGGAGCGCGGCTGCCGCAGTTCCAGGCGTTCGTCCGGGCCGCCGCGCAGCGATACGGATCCGACGGGACCTTCTGGAAGCAGAACCCGAGCCTGCCGAAGACCCCGATCGTCGACTGGCAGGTCTGGAACGAGCCCAACTCCCCGCTGTTCTGGAAGCCGACGCCGAACGTCGCCGACTACGTCCAGTTGCTCCGTGGCTTCGACTCGGCCATCAGGCGGGTCGACCCGGCGGCGAGAATCCTCACGGGCGGCCTCTTCCCCACGCCCAAGGGCGGAATCACGATGCGGGACTTCATCACGGGCCTCTACCGCGGCGGGGCCAAGGGCCTGTTCGACGCAGCCGCGCTCCACCCCTATGCGGCGACGCCGGAGGACGCACTCGCCTCGACGGTGGCGCTGCGCAGCACGATGGACCGGCTCGGCGACAGCGCCGGGAGGATCTGGATCACCGAGGTCGGCTGGGCCTCCGCCGGCGAGCCGTCGGGCCTCACCGTCGGGCCCGAGCGCCAGGCCGACTACCTGAAGCGGACCTTCGAGCTGGCGGCATCCGAGCGCGAGAAGCTCGGCCTCGACGGGGTGATCTGGTACTCGCTCAACGACACGCCCGGCCCGCTCTGGCCCGGCCACTGCGGCCTCTTCGAGCTGGACGGCTCAGCGAAGCCGTCATGGGACGCCTTCGTCGAGCAGACCGGCGGGAGCGCCTAGAGCTCCTCGGCGATCCGCGGCGCCTCGCGGTTGAAGAACCAGGCGCCGAGGGCGCAGATCCCGAAGAAGAGCGCGATCGGCGCGATCAGGTCGAGTCCAGCCGCCCGCGGCGGCAGCCGGCCCCGGGGCGCTCGGGTCGATGATCCACTTCCGCGCCTGCACGAAGATTGGCGACAGCGGGTTGAGCATGATCAGCTCGCGATAGGTGCTCGGCACGGCTTCGATCGGATAGAGGATCGGCGTCGCGTAGAAGAGCACCGCGGCGAGCACCGACCAGATGATCGCCATGTCGCGGAAGCGGACGTACAGGGAGGACAGCAGCATGCGACACGCCGGTGGTCGAAGGCGAAGAGCAGCCCGAGGATCACCGGGAAGAGCAGCCACGTCCACGTCGGCGTGACGCCGAAGGCGAGGATGAAGATCGAGCACGACGATCAGGTTCAGGCCGAGGTTGAAGAGCGCGGTGAGGACCACCGAGAGCGGGATCACCAGACGCGGGAACTGCGTCTTGCGGACGACGCCCTCCTGAGTCACGACCGACGTGACGGAGGTCGTGGTCGACTCCTGGAAGAAGCCGAAGAGGACGACGTTCATGAGCAGCAGCACCGGGTAGTGCGGGACACCGGACCCGAGCCGGACGATCTTCGTGAAGACGAAGAGCAGGACGGCGAAGAGCATCAGCGGCCGCAGCAGCGACCACAGGTAGCCGAGCACGGTGCCGAAGTAGGTCTTGCTTGAACTCGGTGACCGAGATCAGGTAGAGCAGGTCGACGAAGCGCCGCCAGCCGCCGCCGAGGGCCGAGGGGCCGCGCACCTCCCGCAGCTCGAGGCGCTCGGCGTGCGCGTTCACTGCTTCACCTCCGGCGCCCGGGTCAGCTCGACCTCGACGTCCGAGCTCGCCCGGCACCGACGACGATCGCCTGCGCCCTGCGCGATCGCCGAAGACGACGAAGTCGAGGAGCTTCATCGCCTGCTGCGCCGTCTCCTCGTCGTTGCGGAGCATCGCGACCCAGCAGACGACGACGTAGCGGCCCGGGCATCAGCGGGTTCTCGAGCGTCGGCGCTGACGCGCACCCGCTCGCCCGCCGGGAGCGAGCGCGCCCTCCGTCCTCCGTCGAGCTGCCGGTCGAGCTCGAAGACGTGGACGCCGTCGGCGTTGTTGACCTGCAGACCGAAGCCGGGGTTGGTCAGATCCCGGCGGCGCCTCGATCACCGCGTTCGCAGCCGGATCGGCTGCTCCGCCTCGACGTTGGTGATCCGCTCGCCGTTCTCGTCCTCGAGCCAGGCATCCGCGACGCGCGCAGGAAGTCGCGGCACGATCGCGACCTGCCGGTCGCCGTCGCCGGTCGACCGTCCGCTTCTCGAAGTTCAGCCGCAGGTACTGCCGGCCGACCTCCTCCGGGTCGCCGATGAAGCGGATCTCGCCGTCGTCGATCAGCATCGCCCGGTGGCAGTACGCGCTCGACCGTCGGCCATGTCGTGGGTGACGAGGACGATCGTCTTGCCGCCGTCCTTCATGTCCGCGGAAGACGTCCGCGCACTTCTGCTGGAAGGCGGCGTCGCCGACGGCCAGCACCTCGTCGATCAGCAGGATGTCGGCGTCGGCCTGGATCATCACCGAGAAGGCGAGGCGGACCAGCATCCCCGAGGAGTAGTTCTTCAGCTTCAGGTCGACGAACTCCTCGAGCTCGGCGAACTCGAGCACCGCGTCCAGCCGGTCGCGGCGCCTCCTTCGGCGACAGACCCATCATCACCCCGTTGAGCGACGACGTTCTCGCGGGCGGTCAGGTCGGGGTTGAAGCCGACCCCGAGCTCGATGAACGGGGCGAGGCGGCCGGCCATCCGGATCGAGCCGGCGTCGGCCCTGTAGATGCTGGCGAGGATCTTCAGCAGCGTGCTCTTGCCCGAGCCGTTGCGGCCGACGATGCCGAAGAACTCGCCCTGGTGGATGTCGAAGGAGATCCCGCGGAGGGCGTGCAGCTCCCGGTAGGTCGCGCGGTCGAGAACGGATGGACGATCCGCTCCTTGAGCGAGTCGATCCGGTGGGTCGGGATCCGGAAGGTCTTCTCCACCCCGCGCGCCTCGATGATCACGGGACCCGTCGGCACCGACGCAGGCTACCCACTGACCTGGGAAATCCCTGCTCCCGAGCACGTAGGGTTTCGCCGCATGGAGAAGACCGCTCGCCGCCCGCGGGACCATCCCGCCGTCCTGCTCGCCGCGGGCGCCATGCTCGTCTCGGGGGGCCTGTTGCTGCATTGGCTTTCCCGCGTGACGTTCTGGCGCGACGAGTGGGGCTTCCTCCTCCACCGGCGCGGATGGGGCGTGGGGACGTTCCTGGACCCGGCGGTCGAGCATCTCGCGGCGATCCCGATCCTGATCTACAAGCGTCCTGCTCGAGATCACGGGATGGACTCGCCGCTGCCCTACCAGGTGGTCGCGGTGATCGGCTTCCTGACGAGCGTCGCCCTTCTCTTCGTCTACGTGCGCCGGCGGGTCGGCGAGTGGCTCGCCCTTGCCGCGATCCTTCCCATCCTGTTCCTCGGCCCGTCTTGGTCCGATCTCCTCTTCCCGTACCAGATCGGCTTCTTCGGATCCATGGCCTGCGGCATTGCCGCGTTCCTCTGCTTCGACCGAGGCACCAGGAGCTGGGACCTCGCAGCCATGGTGCTCCTGGTCGCGGGGCTGCTCTTCTCCGACGCGGGCATCCCCTTCGTCGCGGGGGCCGCGGTGGAGGTGGCGCTGCGCAGCGATCGATTTGCGACGCGCCTACATCGTCGGCGTGCCGACCTTCCTGTGGATCATCTGGTACATCGGGTGGGGCCACACTGCCCACACCTTCGTCTCCCTCCATAACGCCGCGAACCTGCCGGCGTACGCGCTGGACGGGGTCTCGACCGCACTCGCAAGCTGGCTGGGGCTCAACGTTGTGCTCGCCGGAGCACAGGCGGGGCCTCTCGAATGGGGACGGCCGCTCCTGGTGCTGGCGGCGGTGGTCGTGGGATACCGGTGGTACCGGCTCGGGCGACCGACGGACCGGAGCCTGGCGGCACTCGCCGTCATGCTCAGCTTCTGGTCGCTCACCGCACTCGATGCCTCGATCTTCGGCCCACCGACGGCCTCGCGCTACATCTACATCGGGGTGGTGCTCCTCGTCATGTTCGCGGCGGAGGTAGCGAACGGGGCACGAATCCCTCGTTTGGCGGTGGCGGCAACGCTTGCCGTGGCGGCGTCGTCGGCAGTGACGAACTTCACCTCCCTGCGAGACGCGTCAGCCACCCTCGCAACGATCGGCCAGCAGGAGCGCGGAGGGCTCGCGGCCCTCGAGCTCGCCCGGAATCAGGTCCCTCCGGGACTGGTCCTGGCCCAGCAGAACTCGGACGTGGACTACCTGAGGCTGTTGGACGCAGGCTCCTATCTGTCCGCGGTGGAGGCATACGGCTCTCCCGCATACTCCGCCGCCGAGCTACCCACCGTCCCCGAGGCCGGCCGGATTGCCGCCGACAAGGTGTCGGCAGCCGCCCTCGGGATCGGCCTCGCGCCCGCGGCGCAGCCGTCGCTCTCGCGCTGCCCCGACCCTCACCTCAGGGACAGTGGTGGGGGTGCCGCCGAACGGCATCCTCTTGACGGCGCTCGGCTCAAGTGCCGCGGCCAGCCTGCACCGCTTCGCGACCTCGTTTCCGGTGGCGCTTGGGACGTTGCCCCCAGACCGGACGATGGAACTTCGCATACGCCGCGACCTCTCGCCCCGGCCCTGGGCGCTCCTGCTGGCGGGCGGCAGCCGGGTCAGGGCGTGCCGGGCGGGAGCCGGCTGAGCCATGGAGGCCGGCGCCACAGACGCACAGTTCCTCTCGTCATTGCCTCTGACGGATCGGGCCAGGCTGCCGCGCGCTCTGCTCGCCATCGCGATGGCCACCTCGGCCGCGCTTCTGATCGCCTGGCGGACCCACCTGACCTTCTTCATCGACGACTGGGACCTGCTCCTCCATCGGCGCGGGTTGAGCGCCGACGTGTTCTTGGACCCGCACGGGCGCCACCTGATGGTCGGACCCATCGCCCTCTGGAAGGGGATCCAGGCCGTCTTCGGAATGTCCAACCAGCTCCCGTTCGCGGTGGCGGCGACAGGGACGTTCAGGCGAGCGTGCTCGCCTCTCTTCATATACATCCGCCGCCGGCTGAGCGATTGGCTCGCACTTGCCGCGGTCCTTCCGCTCCTCCTCATGGGGACGGCCTATGAGGACCTGCTGAACGTCTTCCAGATCTGCTTCTTCGGGTCGATGGCCTTCGGGATCGCGGCTCTGCTTGCGATAGAGCGACGGGACAGCCGCGGCGACTGGCTGCATGTCTCTGTTGATCGGCTCGCTCGCTTTCGCCGAGATCGCGCTTGCGTTCGCGGTCGGGTGCGTCGTGGCAATCATCCTCGTCCGTGGGCCATGGCGCCGTCTCTGGGTCCCAGCGGTGCCGTTCGCTTCTCTACATCCCTTGGCTCTTCATCTGGGGCCAGCAGCGGCCACAGCTCCCTGGCGTTCACGCATGTCGCGACCAGCCCGGCATACGTGCTCGACGGCGTGCGCCACCAGCCTCGGCTCCCTGCTCGGGCTTGGGGCCCCTGCACCTTCTCGGCGGGAAACGGAGGGCTCGATTGGGGTCGCCCGCTCCTGGTTGCGCGGTCGCACGCGCCGTCTGGGGACTGCGGTCGCGCCCGCGCCGGGCGCGGTGGATTCTGTGCCACTCGCGGCCACGGTGACGTTCTGGTTCCTGACCGCGGCGAATGGCGGCCTCGGACGCGACGCAGTCGCCTCGCGCTACCAGTACGTCGGTGCGGTTTTCCTCCTGCTGATGGTCGCGGAGTACGGCGCCGGCTGGAGGCCTGGCGGCGGTCGCGTGGGAGGATTGTCGCCTCGTGTCCCTGGCCGCCACGGCGGCAACCTGCGATCCTTCACGATTCCTACCAGACGCGTACACGGGGACGACGGCGGTCGTCCGCGGCGGACTGACGGGGCTCGAGATCGCGCGGACACGGTCGCTCCCGATTTCATCCTCACCCGCGACAACTCGACTTCGAGTATTTCGACTTCGTCGACGCTCGCTCGTATCTCTCCGCCGAGCGAAGTACGGCTCGCCGGCGTACAACCAGGGGGAGCTCGCCAGGCCCCCGAGGAAGCACGGGTCGCCGCCGACAAGGTCCTCGCAGCGGCTCTCCCGGTCGCCTGGTTCGGCCGATCCCCTCGATTCCCGCCCATGGGTGCCGGACCGTATGGCCCGCCGGCGGCACCCCACCCGTCATTACCCTTCCAAGCGGCGGAATCGCTCTCGAACGCGGCGCAGGGCGTCGCGCCGAGCTTCGACTGCGGCGATTCGCCGCCACCTCATTCCCCGTCGACGCCGCTAGATTGCGCCGCGCAGTTCGCCTCGATATCCCGCGCGATCGCTCGGCACGGCCGTGGGAGTTGCAGGTGAACTCCGAGGGCAAGGTGAAGGCGTGCGGGAAATGAACCGAATCGAGACCCAAGAGAAGAGCGGAACCTCGAGCGCCCGCGGGGGGACGCCACGCCGGGCCGCCGTCGCCCTCCGGAAGGCGCAGTAGGCAGAGCCTGGGCGCGCGCCTGGGCCTACACGCGCGAGAACCCGATGCTGGTTGGGTTCATCGTCACGGGCCTGATCGCGCGCGTCGTCTTCTGGGCGGTGACCGACCGGAAGCTCGACGACGCGGTGATCACGATCAAGTTCGACAAGAACCTGGCGGACGGGTTCGGGCTGGTCCACAACCTCGGGGACGGTCACGTGCAGGGCTTCACCTCGGCGCTCTCCGTCCTGGTACCGCTGCCCGGCCAGCTGATCTACGGCGGCGGCGGCTTCCTCGCGATCCGGCTCGTCTCACTCGCCTGTTTCGCAATCGCGGCCATCTACGCGAACCGCATCGCCAAGGAACTCCACGTCGGCAGGTGGCCGCTCGCCTTCGCCCTGGCCTACCTGGCCTTCGACCAGAACCAGGTCTTCTTTGGCGTCGCGGGGATGGAGACGCAGATCGCGGTCGCGGTGCTGTTCGGAGCGATCTACTACGTGCTGGTCGAGGACTACACGAAGAGCGGCATCGCGCTGGGTCTCGCGGTCCTCGCGCGGCCGGACTTCATCCTCCTGCTCCCACCCGCCTACATCTTCCTGATCGTGCGCGACCCGCGACGCTCATTGAGGGCCGCCGGTCTCACGGCGGCCGTGGTGCTGCCCTGGATCATCTTCACGACGATCTACTACGGGTCTCCGATCCCGAACACGATCGACGCGAAGAGTCTCGCCTTCGCACCCGACTTCCCCGGCTTCACCCACCTCGGGGCGTGGTTCGACTTCCTGCGGCACCAGGTCACTCTCAACCAGGGCGACTGGACGCTCTTCGGTCCCTTCTTCGAGGCCGCGTTCATCGTGCACTCCCCCCTCGCCTACGGGGTGGCGAAGGCGATAGCCGTTGGGGTGGCGGTCCTGGCGGTGATCGGGGCGGCTGCCACATTCAGGAGGTGGAGCTGGCTGCCCGCCATCGCGTACCTGGGGTTGTTCGTCATCTACAAGATCGTCTACGTCACGGTTGGCTACTTCGAGTGGTATGGGACACCGGCGGCGGCCTTACTCATCTTCATGTCCGCGGTCGGCCTCGATCGGGTCTGCAAGTGGGTCTCGTCGGGCGTTCGCGCGAGGTTCACGCCCAGCGAGATCGCCCTCGTCCCGGCCATCCTGCTGGCGGTCGTCTACATCATGCCCCTGCCCTACCGGACCATCGCCGAGGCAAGGGTGCAGCACGACATCGAGGACAAGGTCAGGGCGCCGCTCGGCCGCTACCTCGGCGAGGTGGCCAAGCCGGGCGACACGATCACGACGGAGTCATCTGGGTACATCGGCTGGGACACCAACGCCACCCTCTACGACTACCCCGGCCTCGAATCCACCACGGTGGTCAATGCCCTCCGGAAGGCCAAGGACAGCGGACACCCGGTGATCCCACTCGTCGGAATCGTCCACCTTCTGCACCCAAACTGGGTCGTGCTCCGCCCGAACGAGGCACAGATCTGGTCTCAGTGGTATCCGCAGGACGCCCGGCAGTACCACGAGGTCCGCCGCTTCACAGTCCCCGGCGGGCGGGGGACGATCAACGTCGGAAGTTTCTCCCTGCTCAACATCGACCGCCAGTTCATCGTTTACCACCGGAACTCGTAGGGCCCTTCGATCGCACACCACCGGGCGAGGGGCCGGTTCTACGATTGCGCGCATGCCAGATCCTGAGCACGACGAAGGCGGCGAAGCCACTGCGGAGGAGCTCCGCCGCCAGCTCGAGAACGCCGAGAGCAGGCACCGCCGCGAGCTCGACGAGCTCAGGGAGGAAATGGGGCGCGAGCTGATGCGACGCTCCTTCGAGGCCGCCGACGCCGAGTGGGCCCGCGGAGGCCCGGGCTCCCCCGCCAGCCTGGTGGCGGCCGAATACGAGGCAACGACGAGCTGGCGCCTGACCAAGCCGCTCAGATCACTCGGCAGGCTGCTTCGGCGTGGCTCCTAGACGCGGGTCCGCGGCGGCCGCGGAGCTCGAGACGCTCGCCCGGCGACCGCTGATCTCGGTGGTGATGCCGGTCTTCGACACGGACCCTCGCTACCTGCGGGAGGCGATCGCCTCCGTTCGGGCCCAGTCGTACCCGGAGTGGGAGCTCGTCGTCGTCGACGACGGCTCCTCGCGGGCCGACACCCGCCGGGCCATCGAGCGGGCGGTCTCCCGGGACCCCAGGATCACGGCGCGCCTGCTGGCGCGGAACTCGGGCATCTCACGCGCCTCGAACGCCGGCCTGGAGCTCTGCCGCGGCGAGCTGGTCGGCTTCCTTGACCACGACGACGCGCTCACCGAGGACGCCCTGCTGCAGGTGGCGCGGGCCTTCGACGATCACGAGATCGATGTCGCCTACTCCGACCAGGACAAGATCACCGCGGACGGCCGGACGACCGACCCCTTCCTGAAGCCCGACTGGTCTCCCGTCTACGCGCTGGG
Source organism: uncultured Solirubrobacterales bacterium (assembly GCA_963821705.1). GTDB lineage: Bacteria > Actinomycetota > Thermoleophilia > Solirubrobacterales > 70-9 > DASUPK01. The sequence goes on from CAWGEV010000007.1 coordinate 410,746, forward strand.
CGCGATGTATGTCGGCCATCTTCTGGTCGCCAAGCGGGAGCTGATCGACGACGCGGGCGGCTTCGACCCCAGCTTTGACACGATCCAGGACTTCGAGCTTCTGCTGCGGCTCTCGGAGAGAACGCAGCGGATCCATCACATCCCGGAGACCCTCTACCACTGGCGAGCGATCCCGGGCAGCATCGCCTTGGCGGAGGCGGAGAAGGAGGGCGTTGAGGAGCTCCAGGCCCGCGCCGTGAACGCCCATCTCGCGAGGCGCGGCATCGCCGCCGAGGCCGTGCCGCACGAGTCCATCCCCCACCGCCTTCGCCTGCGCCCGGCCCCCCGGAGCGACAGGCCCACGGTGGACGTCGTGATCCCCTCTCGCCGGAACGCCGACGGCTCGTTCAATCCAGGCAAGGAGGCGAATCTGGCGGCCAGGCGCGGCAACGGCGAGTTCATCGTCTTCCTCGGCGAGCAGACCGAGGTGGTCGAGCCAGACTGGATCGAGCAGCTCCTGCTCTACGCGGAGATGCCCGGCGTCGGCGCCGTCGGACCCACAATCATCCGTCCCGACGGCCACGTCGATGCGGCCGGCTTCGCGATCGGCCTCTATGACCCCGCCGTGCCGGTGATGCGCGGCTTCCCGGCCGATGGCGACGGCTACTACGGCTCGCTCTCCTGCGCACGCGAGGTCTCGGCCCTCGGGATGGACTGCCTGCTCCTGCGCCGTTCCCTCTTCGAGGAGCTGGGCGGTTTCGAGGAGGCGTTCAGCCGGCAGTTCTCCGACTTCGACCTCTGCCTGCGGATCCGGGAGCGCGGTCTCAGCGTCGTCTGCGCTCCCATGACGCGGACGATCAGCCACACGACCGAGGCGCGCCGCCGCTCCGACTTCGACGTGATCGACCGCGCGCTGTTCGTCGACCGCTGGTACGGGCGGCTCGAGCGGGGCGATCCCCACTACAGCCGGCGGTTCTTCCGCGAGGCGGCGAACTACACGTTGCCGCCCTTCGCCGGCGACCCCCAGGAGATCGCGATACGAGAGGCCGTCGGGTGAGGATCCTCTTCCTCCACTTCGGGAAGCTGCACGTGAACAGCGTCATCCAGGCGTTCCACCTCGGCGAGGAGATGACCGCCGACGGCATCGAGGTGATGCTCTGCGGCCAGGGCGACACGGACCGGATCTCCACCATCGGCGAGCCCAGCTTCGCCTGCATCAACTACGGGGAGCTCGACCGGAAGCTCCGGGAGTGGCGCCGCGATCCCGACGAGACGGTCGTCTGCGCCTGGACTCCGCGCGAGGTGGTGCGGAAGGCCACGGAGAAGGCGGCGCGGGCACTCGACGCGCCCTACGTCGTGCACCTCGAGGACAACGAGGAGCACCTGCTCTCGACCGCCCTGCGCCTGCCGTACGAGACCCTGCGCCGCCTGCCGCGCGGTCGACAGGACGAGCTCTGCACCGACGACTTCATCCACCCGGCCCACTACCCGCGCCTGATGGAGAACGCAGCAGCCGTCACGGTGATCACCGAGGAGCTCAACGAGTTCAACCTCGCCGGGCGGCCGCATCGCCTGGCGCCCCCCGGCGTCGACCACGAGCGCTTCCGCCCCGATCTGCCGCCCGCCGTCTCGCGCGAGGAGCTCGGACTGCACCCCGACGACTTCGTGCTCGTCTACCACGGCATCGGCCACTGGGCCAACCTGCGGGAGCTCTTCAGCCTCTATCTCGCCGTCCAGCTGCTGCAGCGGCGGGGCCGCCGCGTCAAGCTCGTGCGGCTCGGAAGCACGAAGCTCGGAGGCGTCGATCCCCGCACCTTTCAGGCGCTCCGGCACGGCGTGCCGGACCTGGGGGACGTCGCGTGGCGCGACGTCCCCGGCTACCTCGCCCTCGCAGACGCCTACGTGCAACCCGGGGCGCCCGACGACTTCAACCGCTACCGACTGCCCTCGAAGCTGCCGGAGTTCCTGGCCATGGGCCGCCCGGTCGTCCTGCCCGCCTGCAACCTCGCCAACGAGCTCACCGAGGGCGCGAACGCCCTGCTGCTGCGAGACGGGACGGCGCTCGAGATCGCCGCCCGGGTCGAGCAGCTGCTCGACGACGGCGAGCTGGCTGACCGGTTAGGCAGGGGGGCGCGCAGTTTCGCCCTCGATCGCCTGAGCTGGCCCGAGAATGCGGCGCGGCTGGCCGGCTTCTATCGGGCTCAGCTCTCCGCTCCCCCGGTGCCCGCATGAGCCCCTTCCCGGAGGATCGGCTCTGGGAGCTCGACGAGCTCTACCGCGGGCGCTTCGACGTCGACGGGATCTCCTACGGCACGGTCCGCGACTTCGCCGACAGCCTCGACAACTTCGGGGAGCTGGCCCGCGCGAACTCCGACATGAAGGACATGCAGCGCTGCTGGATGGTCAAGGCCATCCTCGGGAGCGTCGAGCGCGATGGGCGCCTGATCGAGATCGGTGCCGGAGAGCCGCTGGTCGCTGATCTGCTGACCCGGCTCGGCTACCGAGTCACGGTCGTCGACCCCTACGACGGCAGCGGCGGCGGCCCGGAGCAGTTCGATGAGTTCCGCCGCGCCCATCCGGAGATCGAGTTCATCCGGGAGCGCTTCCCCCCAAGCCAGGGGCTGCCCGGCCCCGTCGCGGGGATCTACTCGATCTCGGTGCTGGAGCACATCCCGGTCAGCGCGATGGGAGCCGTGATGGGCGCGGCCACCGCCACGCTCGCCCCCGGCGGCTGCGCGATCCATGCCGTGGATCACGTGCTCGCGGGCTGGGGGGCCGAGGAGCATCTGAAGCGGCTGCGGCAGATCGTCGGCCGCCTCGGGCTGCCGGAGGAACGACTCCACGAGGTCATCCGCGATCTCGAGGACGACCCGGATGCCTACTTCGTCTCGGCCGAGACCCACGAACGCTGGCGAGGGGCGCTCCCCTACGACGACTATCCGATGCGCCGGATCGCCACCATCGGCCTGCTCGGCCGCAAGTAGGCAGGTGACGGCTGCCGCTATGTTCCGCCCGAGATGATCGCCTTCGGGTGCCCAATCACCGATCACGCCCAGTACGAGGCATTCGCCGAGCCCGGAATCAAGCTGGTCGCCGAGGAGGACTCCGAGATCCTTGCCCTCGGCTCCGCAGGCCTCGGCGACGCCTCGATCTTCCGCAACTACAACCTGCTGATCGAGGAGGCGGCCAAACTCGACGGCCTGGAGGCGCTCGTGCTGGTCCACCAGGACGCCGAGATCGTGGACCCGGAGTTCTGCGTCAAGGTGAGACGCGCACTGCAGCACCCGGACCTGGGGATCCTCGGCTGCGCCGGGGCGGTCGGCGTGCGGAACATCGCCTGGTGGGACGGCTCCGTCACCCTGGCGTCCTTCTCACACCAGTACGAGGAGTACGGCGGCGGCGAGATCCTCGGCGCCACCTTCAACTGGGAGGAGGCTCCTCCGGAGGCGCGGACCGGCGAGGTCGACGTGATCGACGGCTTCATGATGGTCCTGCCGCCCTGGTTCATCGAGAACATCCGCTTCGACGAGTCGCTGGGGCAACTGCACGGCTACGACTTCGACGTCTGCCAGCAGGTGCGGGCCGCCGGCAAGAAGGTGATGACGGAGCACATCCGCGTCATCCACCATCACTCGCTCGAGCTGATCGGCGACGTCGAGGGCTGGATCGCCGCCCACATGCGGGTCGCGGAGAAGTGGGACGGCAGGCTCTCCCCCGCCCAGACGATCCCCGGCGACTGGAGGGAGCGGGCCCGCTGGGCCGAGGCGCGCCGGGATGCCGCCCTGATGCAGGCGAACGCCGCGGAGCTCGCCCGGGAGGCTGCGGCGCTCGACATGGAGCGCCAGCTGCAGGCGGTCCAGCGCAGCGCGAGCTGGCGCCTGACGAAGCCGCTGCGCTGGGTCAAGTCCCTGTTCCGCCGGGGCGATGAGCCCTCGCGGAACGGCAACCGGCCCGGCGCGCTGCCGAACCGTCAGCGCTGATCGTCGCGCCGGGCCTCTTCGCTCTGGGCGAGGAGCTCGGTGAGCTCCTGGCGCGAGAATGCCGGCTTGCCACGGCGGCGGACCTTCGACAGCCACTCCGCCGCCGAGAACGCGCCGGAGTTGAGGATGCGACGCACCGCCTCCTCCAGCTTGCGTGAGTAGGCGAAGCGCTCGTCGATCTCCTGCTCACGGCTGTGCCGCTGCACGAGCTGGGTGACTCGCACCTTCTCCACGCGCTCCAGGATCGGATTGCGGTCCCACGGGTCGACGATCTCAGCGACGGCGTCGGACCACGGTGCGCTCTCCGGCCACATCAGCCCGCAGCCGAAGAAGATCGGGATCACCGCCAGGCGCAGCCCGTCGTGTTCGGCCATGAAGTCCTCGATCGCGGTCATCACGCCGTTTCGCGGGCCACCCTCCTCGAGCGCGCCCCATTCGAACGGGAGCCCGCGCTCGGCCGTCCCCGGGTTCCCCGGGACGAGCTTGATGTCCTCCCCGTACGGGTGGCGGTCCTCCGCCGGAATCCGGTCGGGTGCTGCGTACTGGTCGCGGCGCGCCAGCGGCCAGCAGACGTCATGGAAGACCAGCAGCGGAAAGCGGTCGGATCGCTCGGCGATCAGGCGCAGCTCGTTGATGAGCGTGCAGTAGTTGTGGTCGCCGTCGAGGACGATCACTTCCGCGATCGGCAGGTGCTTCAGCGCCTCCAGGCTCGTCTCCTCGACGATCTCCAGGTCCGGGTACTCGTCGAGGAGCTCGGTCAGGTCGGAGATCGGCTCCGGCTCGATCGCGGTCACATGCGCCCCGCTCGGCGCCGCCCACTTCAAGAGCTCCTGGGTCAGGCGGCCTCGCTCGGCGCCGACCTCGATCACGGACCGCGCCCCGACGGCGTCGAAGCAGGCGGCCCAGATCTCGTAGAAGTTGCCGAGCGAGTAGCCGGCCTCGTCCGGATTCGTCCGGTGGTAGTAGGAGGTGACTTGCATCGGCATGGCGCTGATCCCGGCTCGAGGGCGGGCGAGCCGCAGTCTAGGCCCAGCACCGTCCCGGCTACGCTGCCGTCCCGATGTTCAAGTCGGACAACGCCCTCGCGAACCAGATGATGAGCGAGATACAGGCGCGCCACCCGAAGCTGGGCGAGGCGCTGGTAGCGGACGCCCGCGTGGCGCTGCTCCACCGCGGAGAGGGGTTCGAGCTCCCCTCCCGTCAGCACGCTGCGATGCAGATCGTCCGCCTGATGTGGGCGAGTGACGCTTTCCTCGCCCAATCGTTGTACCGGGTCAAGGCTGCGCTTCAGCGACGGGGCGTTCCCGTGCTCCCCCGCCTCGCGCACCGGCTCGCGATCATGATCGCGGGGGTGACGATCGGCGATCCGGTGGTCATGCACCCCGGCGTCCACCTCCTCCATGGCCAGGTCGTGATCGACGGCGTCACCGAGATCCATCCCGGCGTCGTCATCGGGCCCTTCGTCTCGATCGGGCTCGTCTCGGGAGACATCGCGGGCCCGACGATCGAAAGGGACGTGATGGTGGGAACCAGCGCCAGCATCCTTGGCAGGCTCACCGTCGGAGAGGGCGCCACGATCGGCGCGAACGCAGCCGTCTTCAGCGACGTCCCCGCGGGAGCGACCGTGGTTGGCGTGCCCGGGCGCCCGACGACGAAATAGCACCTCGATTGCTTTGATTTGGGACAGATGATCTTCCGCTCACGCAGGAAAGACACCGCCGTGGCCGAGCGCGAGCCCGAGGTCGCCGCGGGGCGTGACACCCAGGAGCTGCTCGCCGAGATCGATGAGCTAACCCGTGCGAACAGGGTGAGCCCTGACCCCGAGAGGGAGATCCGGCTGGTCGAGCTCCGCCACGCGGCCGGGATCCGCCATCACGACGATCCGCAGCGCGGTGCCTCATACCCCGAGCCCGCTTTCGATCAGCTCCCCGATCGCAACGGAGACCTCGCGGGCGTCGGGCCCGACCAAGTGACGCCGGAGCTGATCCGCGCCGGCATCCTTCGCGACGGATGCCTTCTGGTTCGCGGCCTGGTGGACCGCGAGGCGGCACTCGAGCTCGCGCGGGACATCGACCGGGGCTTCGATGCCCGCGATGCGACGGTGGCCGGAGGCTCCGGGGATTCGGCCTTCTACAACGAGTTCATGCCGGCTCCGGCATTTCGCGAGTCGCTGAGCCGGGACTGGATCGCGGGCGGGGGTGGCCTCTGGGCCGCTGACTCCCCGCACCTGCTCTTCGAGATGCTCGACACCTTCGACCGGGTCGGCCTCCGAAGCGCCATCAGGGGCTATCTCGGGGAGCCTCCTGTGATCTCGGTGCAGAAGTGCACGCTGCGACGCGTGGACCCGGACGCTGGGCACGGCTGGCATCAGGACGGCGCCTTCATGGGCGACGTTCGAGCGCTGAACGTCTGGCTCTCGCTCTCACGGTGTGGCGACGAGGCGCCCGGGATGGACGTGGTGCCGCGGCGGCTCGACCACCTCGTGCCGACCGGAACCGAGGGGGCGATCTTCGAGTGGTCCGTCTCGCCGCAGGTGGCGGAGGACGCCGCCGGCGAGGGCGGGGTGCTGCGGCCGATCTTCGAGCCCGGAGACGTGTTGCTCTTCGATGAGCTCTTCCTCCACTCGACCGCCGCCGAGCCGACGATGCAGAAGAGCCGGTGGGCGATCGAGAGCTGGTTCTTCGGGGCCTCCGCCTCACCCGCGGAGTACTCGCCGCTTGCCGCCTGAGCGCTCGTCCCAGCCCGAGCGGTTCTTCTTCGTCCACATGCAGAAGACCGGCGGGATCTCGCTGCTGATGCGCCTCCGGCGCCAGTTCGGCGAGGAGGGCGTCTACCCGAGCGCCTCCGATGGCGACGCGGTGGCCGTCGCCCCGCAGCTGATGACCGACGTCCTGCTTTCCCGTTGGGCGGCGCGCAAGGACGAGATCCGGGTCGTGACGGGCCATTTCCCGCTCTGCACCCTCGAGCTCCTGGACGCCGATTTCAGGGTCTTCACGGTGCTCCGGCACCCCGTCGATCGCACCCTCAGCTACCTGCGCCACCACCGCCAGACGACTCCCGCCGACCGGGAGAGCCCCCTCGAGCAGATCTACGAGGACCCCGGCAACCGCGCGCACTTCATCCAGGACCACATGGTGAAGATGCTCTCGCTGAGGCTCGACGAGATGACCGACGGGATGATGAGCGTCGTCGATCTCGACAGGCGGCGCCTGCGGCAGGCGAAGCGCGCCCTGAAGAGGATGGACGCGTTCGGGCTCCAGACCGAGCTCGAGGACTTCGCTCAGCGCCTCATGGATCGCTTCGGATGGGACCTGGGGCCCCCGGTGCACGAGAACACCACTCGGCCCGTCGAGGTACCCGACTCGTTCCGAGCCCGCATCGCCGAGGACAATCGCCTCGACATGGAGCTCTACGAGTACGGCCGGAAGCTGCTCGGCAGATGAAGGCCGCAGTGCAATTCGGCCTCGCCCTCGTGGCGTGCGGAACCGCTCTCGCGGCGGGTCCCTTGCCCGCTGCCCAGGCGGACTGGCGCGACGCTCCGGTGATCCCCAAGCTCAATCGGGCCGAGACCAAGCGGATCGCCGGCACGCTACGGAGGGGAAGGCGGCTGGGGAACCGAGCCGACGTCTTCGCAAAGGTGGGGGATTCGCTCAGCGGGAGCGCTGCGTTCGCCCAGGGGCTCGGCTGTCATCACTGGGCCCCGGGCCGTTTCCCGGCTCTCCGAGCCACGGTCCGCTTCTTCTCCGCCCGTCGCCTCCCGGGGAACAGCACCTACTGCCGCGCGGTCAACTCGTTCAGCCGCGACAGCGCCGCGACGAAAGCCGGTCAGACGTCTGAATGGCCGCTCAAGCCAGGCTCCTCCGACGACCCGGCGTGCACCTCCGCTGAGTCCCCGCTGTCCTGCGAGATCCGTCTGACTCGGCCGGCGTACGCCGTGGTCCTGTTCGGGACGAACGATGTGGCGCTGGGCCTCGGGCTCGGCCTCGACCCGGTCGGCTACTTCACCGCGAACATCGCCCGAATCATCTCCAGAGCCCAGGCGCGCGGTGTCGTACCGATCCTTTCGACGATTCCACCTCGTTCAGACAACCCGGCGGCCGAACCCGTGATCGAGGAGCTCAACTCCGCGCTCTACCAGCTCGCCGCCGCCCGACACGTGCCGGTTGTGAACCTGTGGCGCGCGGTGGTCGGACTTCCGAATCAGGGGCTCTCGAGCGACGGCATTCACCTGAGCGTCTATCTCGGACCGCAGTGCATACGGGTCTGCAATCCGAAGACCTGCGCGCCGACGTGTCAGCCGGCTAACTTCAGCTCGGCCGGCCTTCAATTCGGCTACGACATCCGGAACCTGATCACCCTGCTCACCCTGCGGCGAGTCTCCCACGTCGCGGGTCGGCAGCGCTTGAAGCGGGCGAAATGACGGCGGCGCCCACAGCCGAACTCGAGATCTCGCCGCCCCGGAGGATCGCGGTCGGCCGCGGGAGCGCCTTCGTGATCGGCGGCTACGCCTACCACCCCGGCGAGGACACCCGGGGCCTCGACGTCCGGGTCGGCCTATCGCGTCAGCCGGTGCATCGGTTCAGGCTCCCCCGCGACGACGTCTACGAACGGCTCGGGTCCGCGGGCCCGGCCGCGGCGCGGGCCTACAGGAGCGGGTTCGTCGCGCTGGTCGACCTGGCGCCGGTGGAGCGCCCGGCGCGGTTGGAGGTCGAGCTCGTCTTGACCCTCGAGAGGGGGCGCGAGTCGACGGTTGCTGTCGGGGCGGTGGAGGTGGAACCCTCCCTTCAGCCACCTGGCGACCACCAGGCCCCGGCGTTTCCCGATCGACCCGGACCCCGCATTGCGATCTGCATGGCCAGCTACGAGCCGCCGGCTGACCTCCTGCGGGTCCAGCTCGACTCGCTGCGGGCGCAGACCCACGAGAACTGGATCTGCGTGATCAGCGACGACGCCTCCTCCGAGGAGGCCTATGACCACCTGCTCGAGGCCACCGCAGGCGACCCGCGCTTCGCGATCTCCCGCAGCCCCCAGCGCCTCGGCTTCTACCGGAACTTCGAGCGGGCTCTCTCGATGGCTCCGGACGACGCGGACCTCGTCGCCTACTGCGACCAGGACGACCGCTGGCGGCCGGAGAAGCTGGAGCGGCTGATCGCGCAGGATCGGCGACGCGCAGCTCGTCTACAGCGATGCGCGCATCGTCGGCCCCGAGGGGGACCTGGTCCAGCCGTCGTACTGGACCGAGCGCCGCAACAACTACACGAACTTCGGCTCCCTGCTGCTCGCCAACTCCGTCACCGGGGCGGCCTCGCTGTTCCGCCGCGAGCTTCTGGACGACGCCCTGCCGTTCCCTCCGCGCCTGGCGCGGGCCTTCCACGATCACTGGGTCGCGGTCGTGGCGATGGCCCGCGGGGGGATCGCGTATGTCGACGAGCCGCTCTACGACTACGTCCAGCACACGGACGCCGTGATCGGCCACTCGATGGCGAACAAGCGGCCGCGGCCGATCCGGCGCCACCTGATCGAGCGACTTCGCAACCCCACCGGCGGGTCGCGCGTCGTCTACTTCTACGACTGGCACCAGCAGCTGCTCTACGCCGAGGTCCTTCGTCTGCGCTGCTGGGAGCGGATGGCGCCGGCGAAGCGCCGGACCCTGCAACGTCTGCTGTCCGCCGACAGCGGGGTGGCCGGGCTCACCTGGCTGCTCGGTCGCCGCGCCCGTCGCCTGTGGGGACATGACGAGACGCTCGACCGCGAGCTCTTCTACGGGCACGCCCTGGTCAGGCGCCGCGCGGTCTCCGCGTACACGGCGGGACGGCGACGGCCGAACCGCTTCCTGCCCCGTGACATCAGCATCCCGGCTGATCCGGGGCGCGGAGCGATGACGGGCGACCCGGCCCTCGACGTGGTGATCGTCGCCCACCGCTCGCGCGAGCTGCTGCGCGGCTGCCTCGAGTCGCTGCGGGCGTATCCGCCGTCGATCCCCATGAAGGTGATCGTCGTCGACAACGCCTCGGGCGACGGGACGGCGGAGATGGTCGCGTCGGAGTTCCCCGAGGTGGACCTGGTCGCCTCCTGGACCAACCTCGGGTTCGCCGCCGCGACAAACCTGGGTGTCCGCCGGGGCGACGCCCCGTACCTGCTCGCGCTCAACCCGGACACGGCGGTGACCGAAGGGGCGCTGGACACCGCGCTCGACGCACTCGAGGAGCATCCGGAGATCGGCGTGGTGGGGCCACGGCTGCTCCGGCCCGACGGAACGCTCGACCATGCGGCGAAGCGGTCCTTCCCGACGCCGCTGAGCGCCCTCGGCCACTTCACGGGTGTCGGGCGACGCGAGGGCGCCACCGGGAGGCTCGCCGCCTACCGCGCGCCGGAGGTCGAGTCGGGCCCCGTCGACGCGGTCAACGGCGCCTTCATGCTGATGCGCAGGGCGGAGTTCGAGCGGATCGGTGGATTCGACGAGGGCTACTGGATGTACATGGAGGACCTGGACCTCTCCTACACGCCTGCGCCGCGCGGGCCTCGGCACCTGGTACGAGCCCGCCGCCACGGTGATGCACGTGAAGGGCGGGACCACCGGCGGTGAGCGGTCGGCCCTGCTCAACTGGCACTTCCACCGAGGCATGTACCGCTTCTACCGGAAGCACTACGCACCGCAGGGCTCCTGGATCGTGAACACCACGGTCTACGCCGGGATCGCGGTGAAGATGGCGATCGCCATGGCTCAGTCGCTGCTCCGGCGGAGCCGGGCGCGCCTGCGCCAGCGCCGGCGCAGCGTCGACGCCAGCGAGGGTGGGTCCGGCAGCACCTCCTCGGGCGGATAGGGCTCAGCCGGCCTGCCGTCCCGAAGGCCCCGAAGCCTGCCCCGCAGGCCGCCGAGATTCCGGTCGATCACCGCCTGGCCGACCGTCAGCGTGAGCTCGCGGGCCGCGATCGCGGGGAGCCGCCCCGGCGTCAAGACGTTCCACTTGCGAAGCAGGTAGCCGCGCCCATAGCCCATCAGCTCGTTCTTCCCGGCCGACCCCGAGCCGAGGGTGGCCGAGTGGGCGTGCCGCCCACGCGCGTCCCTCGCGAGCCTGCACGAGGCTCCCGCGCGCCGCAGGCGAAGGACGATGTCGACGTCCTCCAGGTAGGCGAACAGGGCCTCGTCGAAGCCGCCGGCCTCCAGGAAGGCGTCGCGGGAGAACGCGGCGGCCGCACCCGAGGGACCCACCGGGTCCGCCACCGGGCCGTCCAGGATCCCGACCGGCTCGCCGTTGAGATAGTCGAACGCGAGCAGGGTCCGATCGATCTCGATCCCGGCCGTCTCGATCAGGCCGGGCGCGCGGGCGTCCAGCATGACGCCGGCGGCCATCACGACGCCGGCGCCCGGATCAAGCGCCGCGGTGAGCCTCTCGACGTATCCGGGGTCCACCAGGCTGTCGTCGTTCAGGAGGACGAGCAGGTCGCCCTGGGCCAGACGCGCAGCGCGATTGACGGCGCGGGAGTATCCCTGGTTCGACTCGAGCCGGAGCACCTGTGCCTCGTCGAGCGCGGCGACGGCCTGGTCGAGCTCCGCTGCTCCGGTGCCGTTGTCGACGACGATTGTCTCGAAGCCGCCGCCGGCCTTCCCCAGCGACTTCAGCAGGCCCGCCACCCGAGCCGGGGTGACGGTTGGCACGATGACGGTCGCGCTCAGAACGCGCCGGTGCCGCGGATCACGCTGACCGGCGTCAGCGCGAGGATGCGCAGGTCTCGCCCGATCGAGAGGTTCTCGACGTAGTCGAGCTCGACGGCGAGGCGCTCCTCGAAGGTCAGCTCACCGCGTCCGTGCACCTGCATCGGTCCGGTCAGGCCGGGCTTGACGTCGAGCCGGAAGCGATGCTCCGGGCTGTAGCGCTCGACCAGCTCGAGCTGCTCGGGCCTGGGACCGACCAGGCTCATGTCGCCGCGCAGCAGGTTCCAGAGCTGCGGAAGCTCGTCGAGGCTCAGACGGCGCAGCACCCTCCCGACCCGGGTCACCCGCGGGTCGCTGCGGAACTTGAACATCGGCTCGGGCAGCTCGTCGAGCAGGTCCTCGAGCGACCGGTCGGCCCCCACGTGCATGGTCCGGAACTTGAGCAGGCGGAACGGGGCGCCCCGCAGGCCGGCCCGGTTCTGCTTGAAGAGAATCGGCCCGCGGTCATCGAGCCAGATCGCGAGGGCGATCACCGGGAAGAGCGGTGCGGCCAGGATCGCGAGAGGAATGCCGACGATCAGGTCGAGCGCCCGCTTGAGCATCATCGTCGAGCGCGAGACGTCGGAGGTGACGTACTCGAAGATGGGCAGCTCGGCGAGCCGCGAGATCTCGTGCGGGGTCGCCTGTCCGCGCAGGGGCGAGACCAGGCTGAGCTTCGCCTCGTGCCGGTGGCAGAGGTCCGAGATCACCGCGATCTCCCCGGCGTCGATCCGCTCGTGGGCCAGGACCACGCGGTCGATCCCCCGCGAGTAGTCCCCCGGGTCCACGGCGACCATGTGGAGGTCGGAGAAGAGGGCGATCTTGCGGCGCATCGCGTGGGCCAGGCTGTCCTCGCCGACGATCAGGGCGCGCTCTCTCGGGGTGCTCGCGCGCCAGGCGGCGCGGGCGCCCACCCGGAGGACGAAGTCCGCTCCGATCGCGATCGCAGCGATCAGGGCGAGCTCGCCGGTGTCGAGCGAGCCGGCCGGCGTCAGGCTCGCCGAGGAGGCTGGTGGCAACGGCTCCGATCACCCCCCAGGCGAAGATCGTCGGGGCCTCGTCGACGGTCAGGTGCCGCATCGCCCGGTGGTCGGCGTCGTAGAGGCCGGCCAGCTTCGCGACCAGGATCCAGACCGGCAGGAACGCCAGCATCCAGATCGCGCGCTGTGGCGGCAGCGCGATCGCCAGGCCAAGGCCGACCGCGCAGCAGTCCGCCAGGGCCAGGAGGCGCCGGCGTCTCACGTCGCGCCACCACCTCGGCTCGGTCGGCGAGTGCGCGGCCGCCGCGACCAGCGTCCGGCGAACAGACTCGGCGTCCAGGAAGTCCCGCCCGCCTGTGGAAGCCTCCGCCCTGCCCGGACTCAGCTCGGTTATCGGGTTCTCTCGGCTCATCCTTGATTCGCTGCCAGCAGTCCGACGTCTGAGCGAACGGGACTCAGATCCCGAGCCCTCTGGAACGCCACCAGTGCTGCTGCCCCGTCTCCTCTCTCCTTGAGCAGCCTAGCCTCAATCAGGGGCAGACGCCAATCCTCGGAGTCGCGCTGCCTCGGCTTCTCTCAGATACGACAGGGCCTGGGTCAGAGTCTCCGCGCTGCTCCTCGAGCAGCGCGAGCTGCGTGTAGGGCTCAGCCGACCAGGGCTGGACGCGTCTTGGCCGCGCGGGCCCGGTCGATGCCCTCGGGGATCCTGTTCGCCGCGGCCGCGTCCCTGCTCTGCGTCAGCTCCAGGTTCGTGAGCAGGACGAGGCCGCCGGCGACCATCGCCACCCAGGCGGCGACCACCGTGCTCAGGCCCAGCCAGTAGCCGTCGCGGGCGAGGGGGCGAGCGGGCGCCGAGGCCAACAGCAGGGCGGCGCAGATGACCGCCGGGCCGAAGACCGCCGGTATCTCCCAGGTCCAGTCGACAGCGGCGCCGACCGCGCCCGCGACCACCACGGCGACCAGGATCCCGACGTCCCCGCGCAGCCCGGCGCGACAGCCGGCGGCGCGCGGCGATCACCAACGCCGATGAGGAAGCCCGAGAAGAGCAGGATTCCCGGCACACCGAGCTCGGCGGCCTGCTGTAGGGGCAGTGAGTGTGGATTCCGGACGAACAGCGGCGACGCTCGCATGCCGCGCCCACCAGTCCTCGGAACCCACCGGCCCCGAGCCCGCCGACCGGGGAGTTCGCGAAGGCATCCAGGGCCTCGCCCCAGAACTGCCAGCGGCCGTTCGAGCTCAGATCGTTCCCGCCGACCTGAAGCCCCGTCGCGGGTGGGCGGCGCCGCCTCGAACTCTTGAAACCTCTTGACGGGGTCGAGCGGCGATCGACGCCGGCGACCAGTGCGGCCACGCCCACCGCGCCGAGCGCGAGTCCGGCGCGGCGCGACATCCGGATCCTCAGGCTCGGCCGTCCATCCACCAGGCCAGCGCGGCCGTCGCCAGCGCGACGACCGAGGCGATCGCGCGACATCCGGTCGCCGTCCGCCCGCCTCGCCGAATCGACGACGCCGTTCGTCAGGTGATGAAGCTGCTGCGCGGCCAGAATCAGGACAGCCGCCGCCGAGCACCCCGACGCCGATGACGGTCACCTGCGCCGGCACGGTCGGGCGACGCCGCGACCAGGATCGCCAGCGCGACGACCAGGCCGGCCGCGCTTCCCCTGGAGCTGGTCAGCCAGATGCCGAGGATGGCAATGGGACGACCGCGATGGCCAGCGTCCGCAGCCCGCGGGTGGGCGCCCTGACTCCCGCCCAGAGCAGGAGCGTCGCCGCGGCAGCGAGCAGGGCCCCGGCGCCGTTCCAGTAGCCGATCGGATAGGCGAGCCGCCCGGCGGCACCGGGCACATCGCTCGCCGCCGCTGTCGCAGAACGCCCGGCTGGAGGTTAGCGAAGCAGCGCGACGATCGCCACCGGCGCCCAGGCCGATCGTGAGCCCCGGCGAGCCACTGGGCCCGACCGGCCACGTCTCGCGGTGCAGGCCGCCAGACATGAACAGCCCGAGGTAGAACGAGACCCGGACGGCCTCGTTGAAGGCGAGCCCCTGATCGCTCGCCCAGGCGACCGAGGCCGTCGCGAGCACGCGCGGTCGCGCCGAGGCAGAGCCCGGCCACCGCCGCGAGCCTGCCCACGGGCGCCGAGGGCAGAGCTCGCCCGACGAGGCCGGCGATCACCGCTGCCCAGATCACGATCGAGGCGGCTGCATACCCGGTGGGCTTGAAGAGTCCCTGCGCAAAGGCGCCGATGATCACCGCCGCCGCAACCAGCCCCGCGCCTGCGTGTTGTCTGATCGTTGAAACCATGGGATCCCCAGCCAGTCTTGCGAGGAAGGCAGTATCTTCGCCCCCTCACTGTTACGTCATGACCGCCCGCAGAACAGTCCTCGGACTAATCGCGGCGGCGACGCTGTCGCTCGCCGTCGCTCCGTCGGCCCTGGCCAGCCCAGCCGGCAGCGAGTACCTGCCCAAGGTCCCACAATCGGGCGCACACCCGTCCGCCGGCGGCGCATCGGAACCGGGACCACGACCCTGCCGGACTCGTCGAGCGGCTCGCGCTCGAACAGCTCGAAGAACAACGGTCAGGCGCAAGAAGCAGGGCAAGGACCAGTCGAATCAGGCCGCCCCACCGGCATCGTCCGGCTCCGGCGGCTCGGCGGACGATGGCTCCTCCGGGAGCATCCTGCTCAACCCGATCGTCCTGCTGATCATCGCCGCGGTGATCGCGGCGGCCGCGGGAATGATCCTGCGACGCAGGCAGGTCGGCGACGGGGACGACGACGGAGCCGCAGGGCCAAGATCCGGCTCCTCGGCGCCGCCAGCCCACGGACCCCGGACGGCGAGATCATCGCCGGCCGCGACAAAGCCGCATAAGAACGGGAGGATTGCCTTGCGCCGCTTCGTCATCGCGACGACCCTGCTGATTTGCTTTGCACTTGCACCCCACGCGGTCGCCGCCAGCGCGCCACGTGGGTTCTACGGGGTCATCGCCGCCAACGACCCGGACTCGACCGAGATCGCGCGCATGGGCACCGGCAAGGTGGGGACGCTCCGCATCAACTTCGTCTGGGGCGCGGTGCAGCCCAGCCAGGGCGCGGCGCTACGACTGGAGCCACTACGACGCGATCATCGGCGCGGCGGCCCAGCAGGGCATCCGGGTGCTGCCGACCGTCTACAGCTCACCGGCCTGGGTGGCGAAGAAGACCAACTACCCGCCACCGAAGGCCCGCATGGGCGACTTCCAGGCCTTCGTCCGCGCCGCGGCCGAGCGGTACGGCGCGAACGGCACCTTCTGGTCGACGAATCCGACCATTCCCAAGCTTCCGATCACGGACTGGCAGCTGTGGAACGAGGTCAACTCGCCGAGCTTCTGGTACTCGAAGCCGAGCCCGAAGCAGTACGTGGGACTCCTGAGGGTCTTCAGCGCCGGGATCCGGGGCGGCGACCCGAGCGCACACGTCATCCTGGCCGGGCTGTTCAGGACGCCGAACGTCAAGAACGGCATCCCGCTGGACCGGTTCCTCCCGGCGATCTACAAGCGGAAGGGCTCCAAGAACCTCTTCGACGGCGTCGCCGTCCATCCGTACTCGACGACCCCGAAGGACGCCCTGAACGCCGTCAAGGAGACGCGGAAGATCATGGCCAGGTACAAGGACAAGAACACGCCGTTGTGGATCACCGAGATCGGCTGGGCCACGGGAGGAAACCCCACACCGCTGACGGTCTCGCCACAGCGGCAGGCCTCCTACCTCACGAAGACCTACAACCTGATGGCGGCCAACCGTGGACGCTTCAAGATCGCCGGCGTGATCTGGTACTCGTGGCGTGACGTGCCCGGCGGCATCTGGTTCGACCACACGGGCCTCTTCACGTCGACGCTCGATCCAAAGCCGTCCTGGAACGCGTTCGTCGGGCTGACCGGCGGGTCCGCCGGCTAGCCCCCTGCCATAGCCGGCAGGATCACCACGGTGTCCGACTCGCCTGCCGCCGTGTCCAGGCCGTCGAGGACGCGTACGTCCTCGTCGTTGAGGTAGACGTTGACGTACCGGTTCAGGTCGCCCTCCGGCGAGAAGAGCTGGTCCTTGGTCGCCGGATAGCGCTCGGCGAGGGCGTTCAGGGCCTCGCCGACGGTGGTTCCGTCGACGGTCACCTCAGCCTCTCCGTCGGTCTGCTGCCGCAACACCGGTGGAACCTTGATCGTCGGCATGAGCGGGAAACCTAGCGAACGGCATCCAGCGGCAGCTTGACCTGATCCTCCGTCACGGGATGCGGATCGTTCGCGCGCGTGGTCGCGAGCAGGTCCACCGTGCCGCTCTCCCTTCGGACCAGGGTCCGATCGCTCTCCCGGTACGCGAGATCCGGCAGATCGGAGGACACCTCGTCCCAGTCGATGTACTCGGCGAAGCGCAGGTCGTCGTGCGTCTGCTCGCCGCCGATGCGCGAGTCCCCGGGCTCGACGGCGCCTCCGCCTTCGCCCGGCACGCGACCGCGATCCTGCCGTGCGTCGGGGTGTCCTCCTTCTCCCACGGCCCGAGGTGGGTCACGTCGATGGCCTCGAGGCGCAGGAAGCGGAGCATGTAGTCGAGGCTTGGGATCGACGGGACCCAGATCGTGTTCGGAGCCATCCGGGCGGCCTCGTTGAAGTGCATCCAGTTGCCCTCGTCGAAGCTCGCCAGGGTCTCGACCAGCAGGATGCCGCCGTCTCGGGTGCAGGCCCCTGGCGATCGCGAGCCCGGCCAGCGGGTCGAACATGTGGTACATGACGCCTGAGAAGACGACCAGGTCGTAGGGGGGCGAGTTCGTCCGTCTCAGCGAGCCGGGCGCGGAGATCGCCGAGCCTCAGGTCGCCGACCAGGTCGAAATCGCAGGCCGAGGGCGCGCTGGACGAGCCGCAGCCGCTCGCCGAGGAGCCGCCGGTCGTAGGCGATGACGGCGTGGCGCCGCGCCGCTCGATCAGGATCGGGACGAGCCCCTCCATCGTGCCGATGTCCAGACCGCGAGCCGGCCCAGCGTCCCGCGTGCCTCCCCTCGACGTCGACCCGGTCGAGCAGGTCGCGGGTCAGGACGATGTTCTGGTGCTCGCGGCCCTCCGTGTAGAGCCCCGGGGCCAGCTCGAGCGAGTAGTACCAGGAGCCCGGGAACGCCTCGTCCGATCGCACGGCCTCCGCCGAGAGCGTCCCCCCGCTGTTCGGGGTGGCTGGGTTATCCGGCGCAGAAGAGCTCGTAGTCGGGGAACTTACCCATCTCCGACTCCGGGATCTCCTGGGCGTTCGGCCCGCAGATCGGGCACTCGGGATCGCGGCGGACCTTCAGCTCGGTGAAGTGGGTGCCGAGCGAGTCGTAGAGCAGCAGGCGGCCGATCAGCGGCTCGCCGATGCCGATCGACGAGCTTGATGACCTCGTTCGCCTGCAGCAGCCCCATCACGCCGGCCATCACGCCGAGCACGCCGGCGGCGCCGCAGCTCGGGGCGAGCTCGGCGGGCGGCGGGGTCGGGTAGAGGCAGCGGTAGCAGGGCCCCTCGAAGGGGACGAAGGTCGAGATCTGGCCGTCGAACGCCAGGATCGAGGCGGAGACGACCGGCTTGCGCAGCCGCACGGACGCGTCGTTCAGGAGGTATCGGGTCGGGAAGTTGTCCGCCCCGTCGACGATCACGTCGTAGTCCTTGATGATGTCGATGATGTTCGAGGCGTCGAGCCGCGTCCGGTGCTCGACCACCTTGACGTCCGGGTTGAGCGACTCGATCGTCTTGCGGGCCGACTCGGTCTTGGGCTGGCCGATCCGCTCGGTGTTGTGGATCACCTGGCGCTGCAGGTTCGACTCGTCGACCTCGTCGTCGTCGACCAGGCCGAGGGTGCCGATCCCGGCCGCGGCGAGATAGAGGGCCGCCGGTGCGCCGAGGCCGCCGGCGCCGATCAGCAGGACCTTGGCGTTCAGCATCTTGAGCTGGCCCGTCGACGCCCACCTCGGGAGGAGCGTGTGGCGCGAGTAGCGGTTGCGCTGCTCGGCGGACATGCCCTCCGGGACCACGACCGGCAGGCCGGCCTGCCTCCCAGGCGGCGATCCCGCCGGCGACGGAGGCGACGTTCTCGAAGCCGATGCTGCCGGACCAGCGCGTCCGCGGCTACCGCCGAGCGGTTGCCGACGTTGCAGTAGAGGAGCACGCGCTTGTCGCGGCCACCGGCGAGCTCGGCGACGCGATCGCCGAACTGCTCGCTGTGCGACTCGATGCCGCCGTTGCCGGCCGGGGCGAACTCGTCGCCGTCGACGCGAACGTCCTGGCGGTTGACCGCGTCGCGCGTGTCGATCAGGACGGCGTCGCCGGAAGCGAGCTCGTCGCTCGCCTCCTCCGGCGTGACCTCCTCGATGCGCGCCTTGATGTCCTCGAGGGTCTCGGTGCTGGCCATCAGGTCGTGTCCTCCTCGCCTTCCAAGTGTGTCTCGGCCTCTTCGTCGCCGATCGCGATCTCGCCTTCGATGGGATACCCGAGATCGCTCCAAAGCTTCGAGCCGCCGATGATCGAGGCGGCCTTCTCGTAAGCCGTGCTCGTTCCTGAGCGCATCCGCCGCCCGGGCCGAGCGGTTGCCCTCGCCGCAGACCAGGATGACGCGGTCGTCGGGGCCGGCTCCGGCCTGCTCGAGGGCCTCCACGTAGGCGGCGTCGTGCGCGTCGCGGGCGCTCTCGCCCGCCGGCACGTTCACGGCGCCCTCCAGGTGCCCGGCTGCGTAGCGCTCCGGGCCGCGGACGTCGACCAGGACCGCGTCGCCGCCGTCGATCTCCTGCTTGGCCTCGGGCGGCATGAGCTCCTCGATCCTCCCCTTCACCAGTTCCAACGGGGGCGGCACGTACTTGCGGGGCATCTCCACGGAGTTCATGGTCTCAAATATCCCAAATCCTGATCGGGTTTCATTACTTCAAAAAGTATAGCCCGGGACCGCGAGTCCCGGCCGGATCAGCCCTCGAATTGTCCCCCACCGAGCTGCGGGGGCAGCGCCTTCGGGCCGTCCGGATACATCGCCGCGAGCTGCTCCTCCGTCATCTCGAGGGTGCTGCTGACGCCCTCCGGCAGAGCCCCGACCACCAGCCAGAGCGCGTCGGCTTCGGTGTCGTTGAACAGCTGGCGCACGTGCTCGGGCTCGACCATGACGGCCGACAGCGGCTCGAGGGTGAGCGCCTCATCGTCGTCGATCCGCATCCGGCCCTTCCCCTCGAGCACGACGTAGAGCTCGTGCTGGTCGAAGTGCCGGTGCCAGGTGCTGGCCTGCCCGGGGTGAAGCCGCCAGAGCCGCGCCCCGAGCGTGCTCGCCTCGAGCTGCTTGGCGAGGTCGGTGTTCTCGACCTTCATCTGGTTCGAGGGACGCCAGAAGGCGTCGCCCGCCTCGAGCACCCGATAGCTCATCCCCCGCCTCCGTTGCCGACCGACTCGAATCGGACCGACGAGACCGGCAGGCCCAGCTCCCTGGAATCCGGAGACTCGGTGATCCGCGACGGAATGAACGGCCGGCACGCCAGGCCGAGCCGCTGGTCCCCGACCTCCGAGAAGTGATCAGGCGCCAGCTCGAACCGGATCAAGCGGGGATCCACCTCGACCTCGTCGCGGGGGATGCGGGTGCCATTGAAGAAGACCTGGACGTCGAGCCCTCGTGGATCCCTGAGGCCCCCGGTGTCGATCTCCACCCGGTAGGCGCCGCGGTCCACCGGGACGTCCGCAAACGCCACCGAGCGCGACCAGCGGAAACGGGTCCCGTTGCTCTGCTCCTGACGATGGAAGCCGAACAGCCGGTCGTCCGAGAGCTCCGCGAGCTCGAAGGGCGACGCGGCGCCGGCGTCCAGGTCGGCCGCGGGTCGCCCGGCGAGCCATCGCAGCCGGGTCCGACGGTCGAGGGCAGCCCATGCATAGCGGTACGCGCGGAGCAACCGCCGGTCGTTGAACCTCCAGAGCCAGCAGCGGATGCGTCCCAGCGCGTACGCCAAGCTCACCCGGGCCCTCGCCGGTGCCGAGCCGAACAACGCGGCCGGGGTCACCCTCCAGAGGGTCGCCAGGTGGGAACCCGCCGAGCGTGTCCGCCAGGTGAGCGGGCGAAGCAGCGATCGGGCGGAGAGCGCCCAGGCCGCCCGGGCGCCCTCCGCACTGTGCAGGCGCCGCTCGGCCCATTCCCGGGGCACTCCGAAGTAGCGCTCGCAGTACTCGGCCGGGTAGTCGAGCCGGTAGGCCATGTCGCCATCGAGGAAGTCCGACACGTGCGGCTCGAGCTCGGAGAACGCGGTCGTGTAAGCGTGATTGATCGCGGCCCCCGACGCGAAGCCGAGCCGGTGACCGCGGGCGTGGAGCGTCGCGGCGAGAGCGAACTCCGCGAAGCGGCCGTACTGGGTCTCGAAGCCGCCGCAGTCCAGGTAGACCTGCCTGTCGACCGCGATCGCCCGCAGGATCACCCGGCACCAGTGGCCGGGCTCTCTCCACTGCTCGATCCCCTCCTCGTAGAGGATCTCCTCCATCCGGGCAAGGGCATTCCGGTTGATCCCGATCGAGCGGCCGAAGGCCCCCACCTCGCCCGTGCGCGCCAGATAGCCGACCAGCTCCTCGAGGAAGGCCGGGTCCGCGATGCAGTGCGGTTCAGTGAAGAGGACGATCCGCCCGCGCGCCGCCCGCGCCCCGGCGTCGTAGATGTCGATCTCGGGGGCGCCGTCCATCCGGAGCGGGCGGTCCTCGGGCCCGAGCAGATCGCTGACCGAGTCCTCAAGCCCGGCCTCGACCCCGTCGAACCCGACGATCAATTCGTAGCGCTCGCGATCGAAGGTCTGCTCGTGGGTCCAGGCTCGAACCGCCTCCCTCGCGTAGCCGCGGTGGTCGGCCAGGGGCAGGACGATCGAGACCTCGGGCTCGGCCCGGCGAGTCACCTCTCTTGGCGCCTGGCCAACGGCCTCGATCTCGCGGTCCACCGGAAGCCGCACCGCGGCGCCGCTGGTCACGCTGCGGGCGCAGCCGATCATCGCCTCGAGGCTGTCCAGCGCGTCGTGCGCGTCCGCCCGGTGCGGGGTCCCATTCAGCACGGAGTCGCGCAGCTCCTCGTGAAACGCGCGATTCGCCCCGACGTACCCCTCGACTCCACCGGGCATCACCCGCCACTCCTCGGCTCCCGCCGCGAGCACCCGGCAGTCTCCGCCGGCCACGCATTGGGCGATGCCGCGGGATCCGACGACGGTCAGCCTCTTGTCGAGATAGTCATCCAGCTCGTCGCCGGTGCCGAACTGGTCGCTGCGCTGATGGAGCACGCCCGTCTCCAGCGCGACCCGAACGCCGCCCTCCAGCGCGAGGTGGTGCGTCGACCAGGCGGGGACTCCCTCCGCCAGGCCCTCCCGGCTGCCGGGCGGCGAGCCCGGCGCGGCATCCTGACCCCCCTGCGACATCGCCCACTGAACCCTCCGCCCACCTGTCAGCCAGCGGATCGTGTCGATCAGGTGCGGTCCCTGGTCGAGCAGATGACCGAAGCAGGAGCCCCTGACGAACTCGATGCTCCCGAGCTCGCCCGAGTCGATCACCTGCTTGAGGGCGAGGAACGAGGGCACGAAGCGGAGCTGGTGGCCCACGGTGAGGAGGACTCCCTCCCTATCGCAGGCCTCCACCATCGACTCCCCCTCGGCGATGCTGTGGGCGAGCGGCTTCTCGACCATGATCGCCCGGACCGACTTCGCTCTGGCGGCCCGCTCGACCGGATCGCGCCGCACATCGGCCGGCGTCACCACGAGGACGATCTCCGGCTCCACCTCCGCCAGAAGCTCGTCAACGTCGGCGAACGCCGGGACGCCCAGGTCCTCGCGGGCAAGGTCGCGGCGCGACTCGACGGGATCCGCGATCCCGCCGAGCCGCACACCGCCGACGCCGCTGAGAGCGGCTGCGTGCTCCTCAGCCCGTCGGCCGTAGCCGACGATCGCGGCGATCAGTTCCACCGGGCGAGTGTATTCGCGGCTTACCCGATGGTCGGGCGCATCTGGCGGAGCCGGCGGACGCGCTCCTCGATCGGCGGATGCGTCGAGAACAGCGAGGCGATGCCGCTTCCCTTGAACGGCTTGACGATGTACAGCGGCTCGCTGGCCTGGTTGACCTGCATCGGGATCGCCTGGGCGCCGGACTCGAGCCGCAGCAGCGCGGAGGCAAGCGACTCAGGGTTGCCGCAGATCTCGGCGCCCGTGGCGTCGGCCGAGTACTCGCGCTGCCGCGAGATCGCCATCTGGATGATCGCTGCGGAGATCGGGGCGAGCAGCCAGAGCAGCAGCGGGCCGATGATCCCCAGCGGGGAATTGTTGTCGCCGCCGATCCAGAGCACCATGTAGCCGATCCAGGTGATCGCCGACGCGATCGAGGCGACCACCGAGGTCAGCAGGATGTCGTGGTTCCGCACGTGACCGAGCTCGTGCGACGAGCACGCCGCGCAGCTCGTCCTCCGTGAGGAGCTTGCGAATGCCCGCCGTCACGGCCACCGCCGAGTGGTTCGGTTGCGGCCGGTCGCGAAGGCGTTCGGCTGCTCCTGCGGTATGACGTAGAGCTTCGGCATCGGGAGGCCGGCGCGCGTGGTCAGGTCACGGACCATCTGGTACAGGCGAGGATCCTCCTCCTCGGAGATCGGCTGCGCCCGGGCGGCGGCGAGGGCGATCTTGTCGCTGAAGAACCAGCTGCCCATGTTGATGCCACGGCGATGAAGAGGAAGATGAGGGCGGTCGACGGTCCGCCGATCAGGTAGCCGGCACCGACGAGGATGCCCGCCGAGGACTGAGCCAGCAGGACCACGGTCTTGAGGGTCGCCTGCCAGTTGGAACGTCCGGTGGTTGTCATGCCGAGATGTCTCCTTCTGGGGACTTGAAGTCTTCTCGAGTCGAGTATACGGAGCACTCTCAACGGGCGATAAGGGTTGGTCACGCCCCACGTATCGTCACGTCCATGCTACTATCTCGAACTGTGACCACCACCAAGCGGCGCGCGAGCGACAGGAGCTGGAACCCGGATCTGGGCGTCCTCGCCGGCCGGCTTACTCTTCTCGTTGCAGGGCGAGCTCTTCACAAGGTCTGGCCGAAGGCGGATACGACGATCTGCATCCCCGGCACTGGGTCGGTGCTCGCCTATCTCGACGAGGACGGCGTGCGGGCCACCGAGCTGGCCCGGCTGTCCGGCCGCCACAAGCAGATCGTCGGCCGCCTGATCGACGAGCTCGAGGAGCTGGGCTACGTGGAGCGCCGGCCGGACCCGGAGGACCGGCGCGCCAAGCTCATCGTTCCGACCGATCGGGGGCTCGACCAGCTCCGCCGCGGCGACGAGATCGTCGCTGAGATCGAGGCGCGGCACGCGGCCGCGATCGGCGGGCGGACTACGCCGCGCTTCCGGGACGTCCTCCGCGGTGTGGTGGCGCGCTCGCGAGAGCCGTCCCCCGCAGCCTGAAGGGATCGGTTCGGGGCATAACCGACCTCTCCGCTAGGATTTCCCGGCGATGCTGTTCTCCACCCGAGCTGAATACGGCGTCCGGCTGATGGTCGAGCTGGGCCGCCAGGAGGACGGCGCGCCCGTCGCGCTCAGCGCGGTCGCCGAGTCCGAGCGGCTTCCCCTCTCCTACCTCGAGCACCTGGTCGCCAAGCTGCGCAAGGCCGGCCTGGTCGAGAGCCAGCGCGGAGCCCACGGCGGCTACCGCCTCGGCCGTCCCGCCGGAGAAGATCGAGATGCTCGAGGTCGTCCAGGCGCTGGAGGGCGCGATCGCCCCGATGGAGTGCTTCCAGCCCGATCCCGAGGGCAAGGTCTCGTGCTCGCACGAGAGCGACGGGGACCAGGCATGCGCAACCAAGCTTCTCTGGACGCGGGTGCAGGGCGGCGTCACCAAGGCGCTGTTGGGCACGACCCTCGCCGAGCTGGTCGAGTTCTCCGACCACCACGCCGCGAGCCGTCCCCCAGCGGCCGCCGCCGTGACAGCGCGGCGTAGCGACAACTTCAACCGAGACCAGGAGTACGAATTGGCAGAGCTCGAGATCCGCAACCTGCACGTGACCGCCGAGGGCAAGGAGATCCTCAAGGGCGTCAGCCTCGACGTCGACGGCGGGAGCATCCACGCGCTGATGGGGCCCGAACGGCTCCGGCAAGTCGACCCTGGCCAACGCGATCATGGGCCACCCCAGCCTCGAGGTGACCGAGGGCACGATCACCTTCAAGGGCGAGGACATCACCGAGGCCGACCCCGACGAGCGCTCGCGGATGGGCCTCTTCATGGCGTTCCAGTACCCGGTCGCGATCCCGGGCGTGACCGTCGCCAAGTACCTGCGGATGATCGTCAACTCCCACCGCGAGGCCGCAGGGCGAGGAGCCGGTCAAGCTCAAGGACTTCCGCAAGGAGACCGAGGAGGCGATGGCCCTCACCAACATCCCCAAGGACTTCTCCTCGCGCTACCTCAACGAGGGCTTCTCCGGCGGAGAGAAGAAGCGGATGGAGATCCTCCAGCTGGCGATGCTGCAGCCCGCCATGGCGGTGCTCGACGAGACCGACTCCGGCCTCGACATCGACGCGCTGCAGGTCGTCGCCGAGGGCGTCAACAAGTTCGCCGGCCCCGGGATGGGCGTCCTGATCATCACCCACTACCAGCGCATCCTCCACCTGATCAAGCCCGACGCGGTCCACGTCCTCTACGACGGCCGCATCGTCAAGGAGGGCGGCCCCGAGCTGGTCGAGCAGCTCGAGGAGAAGGGCTACGGCTGGATCAAGGACGAGGTGGAGGCCGGCGCGGCGGCCTAGTACCGACGATGGAGCCGACGGCGACAACGGCCCCCGCCCTGCCTCGGTCCATCGACGAGATCCGCAGCGAGTTCCCGATCCTGGCTCGGGAGATCCACGGCCAGCCGCTTGCCTACCTCGACAACGGCGCGACGGCCCAGAAGCCGCTGGCGGTCATCGAGACGCTCGATCGCTACTGGCGCGAGCACAACGCCAACGTCCATCGCGGCGTGCACACCCTCTCGGAGGAGGCGACCGCGCTCTACGAGGGGGCCCGGCGGACCGTCGCCTCCCATCTCGGCGCCGACCGGCCGGGAGGTCATCTTCGTCCGCAACGCGACCGAGGCCCTCAACCTGGTCGCCTACTCCTGGGGCCGGACCAACCTGTCGGCCGGCGACCGGATCGTGGTCACCGAGATGGAGCACCACTCGAACGTCGTCCCCTGGTACCAGGTGGCCCAGGAGAAGGGACGCCCATCTGGACTGGGCGCCGATCAACGATGACGGCACGGCTCGACCTGGATGCGCTTCGCCGCCCTGCTCGAGAAGGGGCCGAAGCTCGTCTGCCGTCGCGCACGTCTCGAACGTCCTGGGCACGATCAACCCGATCGCCGAGATCGCGCGGATGGCTCATGACGCCGGGGCGCTCCTGGTCGTCGACGGGGCCCAGGCCGGGCCGAAGCTCGAGCTCGACATGGCCGAGCTCGGCGCTGACTTCTACGCGGTCACCGGCCACAAGATGTACGGCCCGACCGGCATCGGGGCGCTGTTCGGGCGCCGCGAGCTGCTCGAGGAGATGCCGCCGTTCATCGGCGGCGGCTCGATGATCCGCAAGGTCACCAAGGAGCGGATCACCTGGGCCGACCTGCCCGGCCAAGTTCGAGGGCGGAACCCCGCCCATCGGCTGAGGCGATCGGATTCGGGGCGGCGGTCCGCTGGATCGAGGAGCTCGGGCCTCCCCGCGATCCACGCGGCCGAGGTCGAGCTCACCTCCTACGCGCTGGAGCGGATCGCCGAGATCCCGGGCCTTACGGTCTTCGGTCCGCCGGCGGGTGACGAGCGCGGCGGCATCGTCTCGTTCGCGATGGAGGGCGTGCACGCCCACGACGTCTCGGAGATCCTCGACCGCCACGGCGTCGCTGTTCGGGCCGGCCACCACTGCGCCCAGGTCCTGATGGAGCGCCTCGGCGTCCCGGCGACGACCCGCGCCAGCTTCGCCGTCTACAACACTCACGCCGAGGTGGACCGGCTCGTCGAGGGCCTGCTCGACACCCGGCAGGTTCTTCGGTGAGCTCTGATGGACGAGCTCTACCGAGACCAGATCCTCGAGCACTACAAGCGGCCGCACCACTTCGGGCGCCTCGAGGACTTCGACCTCGACTTCGAGGACACGAACCCGTTCTGCGGCGACGAGCAGCACGTCTTCCTGAAGCTCGACGAGGACGGGCAGGGTCTCGGAGGTCGCCTTCGAGGGTCAGGGCTGTGCGATCTCGACCGCGGCGACCTCCCTGCTCACGGACGAGCTGGAGGGCATGACGCGCGAGGAGATCCTCACGCTCCCCAAGGATTTCGTCCTCGAGCTGCTCGGGATCGACATCTCGGCCACCCGGATGAAGTGCGCGATGCTCGGCCTCAAGGTCGTCAAGGGCGCCAGCCTCGGCAAGGCGGCCGACTGGGAGGACGAGGGCGAACAGGGCGATCCGGCTGAAGCCGCGTCGGTCTAGAGCCGCTTCGCCGGTGAGCGAGCGGATAGGCACTTGACCCCGCTCGACTTCGACTTCCTGACCTTCGCCTGGACCACGGTCGCTCCCTGCAACTCCGAGCTGAAGACCCACTTGCCCTTGCCGTTGGTCCGGTTGTCGGCGAGGTCGATCGGGCCTCGATCCGGGGCCAGCTCGACCAGGACGACCGTCCGGTTCGCGACGCAGGCCGGCTGCCTGCTCGTCACGCGGCCGTGGAAGGGCGGGCCGCCGGCGACCTTGAGGGTCACGCCGCTGGCCGCCGACTCTCCGGCACTCGCCGGGGCCGCCAGCAGAGCGCCGGCCACCACCGTCGCTGTCACCGCTCCGAATATCCCCTTGGCCCTCATAACGAAGCCCCTTTCAGAAATCGAGCACCCCGGAGCCTAAAGGCCGCGGCGGTGGGATACTGGCTTTCGGGGAGGCATGTCAGAGGAGCTCGTACAGCTGGTGGAGAAGGGTTACGACGCCTGGAACTCAGGCGATCGGGACTGGGTGCTCGAACACATGTCTCCGGACGTCGAGTGGATCACGCCCTCCGATGACCCCGACCACGGCACCTACCGGGGACACCAGGGCCTCGAGCAGTACTGGGCCCAGTGGCGAGCCGCAGTGGGCCAGCTCAACTTCAAGATCGAGGAGATGATCGACGCGGGCCAGTCGGTCGTGATCGTCGCGCGGCGCCAGGGCCGGGGCGAGCACAGCGGCCTCGAGATCTCCGACCGGGTCATCCAGGTCTTCGACTTCGAAGGAACGATGTGCACGAGGGTGCGCGAGTACTACGACCGAGCGGCCGCGCTGAGCTCCATCCGGGGGGATCGCTCGAGTGCAGGCACCTGAGCTGACGGCGCCAGAGCGCCGGCTCGAGCTGGTGCTCCGCATCTTCGTGGTGCTGTTCCTGGGTCAGGCGCTCCTCTATCCCGTCCTCGGCCTGTTCGGATCGGCCGAGTTCCCCTTCGTCGCGAACTCGTTCGCCAAGGACGGCCTCTTCTGCGTGCTCTGCTTCATCGCAGCCGGGGACATCCGGCGGAACGGCTGGGCTACGCAGCTGGTGGTGATGGGCCACGTCCTGATCGTCGCGGCGCTGCTGCTCATGCTCGCCTTCGGGAACCACGACAGCGTCGCCAACACCCTCGGCCAGCCGGCGGGGACGAACCTGAGCCCGACCCTCCAGCTCCTGATCTGGGCCGCCGCGGCCAGCTTCGTGGCCGGGCTGCTCTGGTGGCTCCAGCACGCCGCGGTCAAGGGGCGCTACGCGCTCAAGTACCTCTGGCCTCACCAGCACAACACCGCAATGGCGATGGCCGAGGTCCTGGTGATCGGTCCCGAGGAGGCTCTGACGCCGGAGCAGGTCGCCGCCGGGATCGACGACTACCTCTACTCGTTCACCGCCCACGAGAAGTGGAAGTCGAAGCTGGCGCTCTCGGTCCTGACCGTCTACCCGCTCTTCCGGCTGCGCCCCCCCTTCGCGTACATGCCCGCGGAGCGCCGCCTCGCCTTCATCGAGCGCTGCTTCATCGCCGACGTCGTCGAGCGACGGCTCCCCAACCGGCTGCGGAAGCTGCTCCAGACGTTGCTCTCGGCCGCCCAGCAGCTGGCGATCATCGGCTACTACGCGGATCCGCGGAGCGCGAACTCCACCGGCTACGTCCCGTTCTCCAAGCGCAAGCGCTACCCGAAGGCCATGAAGAAGGTGGGCAAGCTGGCGACGCTCGACGTCAACGAGCCCAACGAGGTGGACGCCCGGCAGATCAACGCCGACGTCGCGATCGTCGGCAGCGGCGCCGCCGGATCGGTCCTCGCGTATCGCTTGGCGGAGCGTGGCCGGCAGGTCGTGATGTTGGAGGGAGGCCGGCACGTCGCGCCCAGAGACTTCACCGAGGACGAGCGCGTCCAGTTCTCGAACCTCTTCGCGGACGGTGGCCTCCAGATGTCCACAGACACGCGCTTCCAGGTGCTCCAGGGCAAGTGCGTCGGCGGCAGCACCGTCGTCAACAACGCTGTCTGTTACGACATCCCGCCGAGAACACTCGAGCGCTGGAACGACCCGGACGGGCTCGACGCCGGGATCGACCCGGATCGCTTCGGCAAGTCCTTCAAGCGCCTGCGCAAGTGGCTGCCCGTCTACAGCCAGGAGGACAACAAGCACCTCGAGGCCGGCGGAACGAAGATGGCCGAGGGGATCAATGCGCTCAGGCTCGACGGCGCCGATGGCGTGGTCGAAGCCAACATCAAGGACTGCCTCGGCTCCGGCTACTGCAACATCGGCTGTGCCTACGGCAAGAAGCTCTCAGCGCTCGACAACATCCTGCCTCGCGCCCAGCGGGATTTCCCCGGCGCCGTCCGGATCCTCAGCGAATGCCTCGCGGAGAGCATCCGGACCCGGGGAAACCGCGCGACCGAGGTCCTCTGCCGGCTCTCCGACGGCCGCCCACTCCGCGTCGCAGCGAACACGGTCGTGGTCTCCGGTGGCGCGCTCGCGTCGAGCCTGCTGCTCCAGCGCAGCGACCTCGGCGGCGGGCGTGCGGGCAAGAACCTCTCCTTCAACGTCGGCGCGCCGCTGACGGCCGACTTCGAGGAGAAGCTCAACTCGTTCGACGGGCTCCAGATCACCCACGGCTACAGGCCGCCCGGTGAGGACCAGCTCATCCTCGAGTCCTGGTTCAACCCGGTCGGCACCCAGGCGCTCCTGATGCCCGGCTGGTTCTCCGACCACTTCACCAACATGCGCCGCTACGCCCACCTGAGCTGCATCGGGGTCGTGGTCGGCTCGCAGTCGAACGCCACCATCAAGCCCGGCTTCCGTGGCAAGGGGATGAAGCTCGACTACGAGCCCGCGGTGTCGGACCTGAAGCTCCTGATCAAGGGGACCAAGCTCGCCGCGAAGATCCACTTCGCGAGCGGCGCGCTGCGGGTGATGCCGATGACCTTCCGGTCGACCTCCTACACGTCCGTCGATCAGGTCGACGAGCTCGACGAGATCGTCCGGGACAACACCGACATCGGCCTGCACACTTCCCACCCGCAGGGCGGGAACGTCGTCAGCCGGGACCCCGCCAAGGGCGTCGTCGACGAGCGCTTCCGGGTCCACGGGATGGAGAACCTCTACGTCTGCGACGCCAGCGTCTTCCCGTCGTCAGTGACCGTCAACCCCCAGCTCACGGTGATGGCCGTCGCCGACTACGCGGCGGCCGGCATCGACTAGGTTCATCGCGTCATGGCGAAGCCGTCTACCAACCCCCTCCACCTCCACCACCGAATCCGCCGCCGCCTCCACCGCTGAACCCGCCCCCGCCTCCGCTCGACGACTCGGGCGCGACCTGCGAGGAGAAGCCGGAGCTGAAGCTTCCCGCGCTGAAGGTCGAGCCGACGTATGCGCCGGTCAGATAACCCGTCGCCCAGGACCCGTCGGAGCTCTGTACGACCGGCTCGGGGATGCGGCCCGACTTGATCATCCGGTCGGCGGTGCCGAAGGCGACGCCGTAGATCAGGATCCGCTTCCAGAGCTTGAGGGTGGCCGGCGGATCGTCGTCGAGGCGCGGGAAGTCGTGGGTCCAGCGCTGGAAGGCCTCCCAGCTCGCCGAGCGCTGCCGGTAATCGAGGGCGAGCCGCTTCAGCTGTCTCGCCGGCCAGAAGGCGACGATCGCCACCCCAGCCGCGCCGATCAGCGCGGTGACGATCCAGTGATGCTCGATGTCGCTCTGCATCAGGCAGATCGCCGCCACCAGGATCCCGCCGATGACGGCGACCAGGATGCTGAGCGGGTTGAGGTTGCGGTCCCATTGGAGCTGTCCGTCGTCAGCGGCGTTGAGGGAGCCGGTCATCTTCTCCCAGCGGGCGCGCCAGGTCGCGTTGTGCTCCGGGATTCGGTCCTTCATCTCGCTGAGCGCGACGGTGTCGTCCTTGACCAGCTCGTCGAAGAAGTCGAGGGTGTCCTGCTCGTATGGCTCGAGCTTCCCGCTCGGCCGCTTGCTCGCCTTCTTGATGGCGAGATCGAGCTTCTCGTCTTTGGTCGTGGCGTTCTTCGTGTCGTAGTAGCCGCGCTCGACCAGGTCCAGCAGGGAGGCGAGGACGGTGTTCGTCGAGTCCCCTCCTTCGTGGGCCAGCCCGTAGGCCAGAGCCGGGCCCGCGTCGTCGGGCGGCTCCGGGACGTACTTGGCCGCCGAGGTCGGGTGCTCGCGCGCCAGCCAGAGCAGCAGCGCGAGGATCAGGAGCAGGATGGCGGTGATCAGGGCCGCCAGCAGCTCGGCGTGGTGGGCGACGAAGCGCTTGGTCTTGTTCCAGGTCGAGTTGAAGTCATCGGTCGCCTTCTGCTCGGCGGCGGAGATGCCGGGGAAACCCGGGCCGGAATGGGTCTTGGCGCCATCCACGTTCATGCCCGGCGGGCGGGGCACCGTCACCCTCAGCTCGACGTACTGATGCGCGGGAACATCGGAGGCCTGCAACCCCGCCGCACCGGCCGCGCGGACCGTCTTGGCCTCGACCGATCGCGGCGAGGCCCACACCGCGTAGGTCGGGCTGTTGGGATCGAGCAACGGGCTCCGGAGATGGGCGGTGAGATGGTCGAGGCTGAAGTCCCACTGGTCGCCCCAGACCCGCGCGTTCACGTCGAGGACGTCGTCGTAGGCGTCGACCGCCTTGTCGATCCGATACGAGACGACGAAGGTCCGCTGCTCGTCCGCAGCGACGGGATGCCACACGATCCGAACCCCGTTTCCGTTCGGGGTCGTGGTGACCCCGAAGACGCCGGCCCGATCGATGCAGCCATAGGTCGTGCAGCCTCCTGGCGCATAGACCCGGTTCCCCTCGCGGACGCTGATGCTGTTCGGCGGGATGGTCTCCCCGCCCGTGAGTGGAATGTCGCGGTACGTGGCGTTGTAGCTGCCCGAGTAGTCGACGGTGAGGCGCTCGTTGACCAGCACGCTGGCGTCGTTGGCGAGCCGGAGCCCGACATCGGCGTCGACGACCCGGAGGCTCCTCGCGAGAGCCGACGCCGGCAGCGCCAGGACCACGGCCAGCGCCGCCAGCACGATGATCGTCCCGCGGCGCATCGAGAGGTTCAGGACTTCGGCTTCTCCATCGCTGCCCCCGTCGCCCCGTCGTCCGAGAAGCTCACCTCCGGTGTCGCCTCGGCGTCCTTCGGCGCGTCGAAGAACTCGCGCGGCTCGAAGTGGAAGGCGTTGGCGATCAGCACCGCCGGGAACTGCTGGATCCCGGTGTTGTAGGTCTGGACCGTGTCGTTGTAGACGCGGCGTGTGATCGCGATCTGGTCCTCGGTCTCCGAGAGCTGCGCCTGGAGCTGCTGGAAGTTCTCGGTCGCGCGCAGCTGCGGATACTGCTCGGCGACCACCATCAGGTGGCCGATCGCGGCGGTCAGAATGTTCTCGGCTGCGGCCTGCTTGGCGGGCGCCCTCGCGCCGACGGCGGTATTCCGCGCCTTGGTGACGTCCTCGAAGGTCTGCTTCTCGTGTTTGGCGTAGCCCTTGACCGACTCGACCAGGTTGGGGATCAGGTCGTGGCGGCGCTGGAGCGCCGTCTCGATCTGGGCCCAGCTGTTGTCGACGGCGTTGCGCCGGACGATCGTCCGGTTGTAGACGAACCAGACGACGATCACTCCCAGCAGAACGATCCCCACGATGATCAGGACGAGAGTCAAGGCGGGTGCAACCTACCGGACCCAGGATCATTTTCCGGCCGCCCCATGACAACCGCTTCGCTCATGTGTCGGGCGGCCTATCCAGCTAAAATCCGACTCCCGCAGTAGGAATAACGTGACTGAAGGCACTAAGCAACAGATCGACGTCTGCACCGCGAGCGAGCTGCCGAGCGGAGAGATGAAGCTGGTCGAGACCCCGGACGGGGTCAAGATCGGCATCTTCAACTGCGACGGCGCCCTTCACGCGATCGAGGACCGCTGCTCGCACGACGACGGCCCCCTCGCCGAGGGCCCATTCGACGCCGGCGCCTGTACGGTGGAGTGCCCACGCCACGGGTCATTGTTCGACCTCACGTCCGGTCGTCCGAAGACCCTCCCCGCCTACCAACCGGTCACCACCTACCCCGTCACGATCGAGGACGACACCGTCAAGCTGGAGGTTTCCTAATGGCCACCCCCGAGACCGCTGTTGAGCGCCCGGCCGAGGAGCGCGAGCTCTCCGGCATCAACGCCGACTACAAGGAGAAGTTCGGCTTCCACGACTCCGAGACCGGCTACGCCTACAAGGCGCCGAAGGGCCTCTCGCGCGAGGTCGTCGAGTCGATCTCCGAGTACAAGGAAGAACCGCAGTGGATGCGGGACTTCCGGATCAAGGCCTACGAGCACTTCGAGTCCCGCCCGACTCCGCAGTGGGGCGGCAACCTGAACCAGATCGACTTCGACGACATCCATTACTTCGTCCGCGCCTCGGAGAAGAACAGCCGTGACTGGTCCGAGGTCCCAGAGGACATCAAGAACACCTTCGACCGCCTCGGCATCCCGGAGGCCGAGCGCAAGTTCCTCTCCGGCGTCGGTGCCCAGTACGAGTCCGAGGTCGTCTACCACCAGGTGAACGAGAAGCTCGAGGAGCAGGGCGTGATCTTCACCGACATGGACACCGCCCTCCGCGAGCACGAGGACCTGGTCCGCGAGTACTGGGCGACGATCATCCCGCCCAACGACAACAAGCTCGCCGCGCTCAACTCGGCCGTCTGGTCGGGCGGCTCGTTCGTCTACGTTCCCGCCGGTGTCTCTGTTGCGATGCCGCTGCAGGCCTACTTCCGAATCAACACCGAGAACATGGGCCAGTTCGAGCGGACGCTGATCATCGCCGAGGAGGGCTCGGACGTTCACTACATCGAGGGCTGCACGGCTCCTGTCTACTCGACCGACTCGCTGCACTCGGCCGTCGTC
Source organism: uncultured Solirubrobacterales bacterium (assembly GCA_963821705.1). Lineage (GTDB taxonomy): Bacteria > Actinomycetota > Thermoleophilia > Solirubrobacterales > 70-9 > DASUPK01. The sequence goes on from CAWGEV010000007.1 coordinate 444,745, forward strand.
GAGATCATCGCCAAGCCCAAGGCGCGGGTCCGCTACACGACCGTCCAGAACTGGTCGCAGAACGTCTACAACCTCGTCACCAAGCGGGCGGTCGCCCATGAGGATGCGACGATGGAGTGGGTCGACTGCAACCTCGGGTCGAAGCTGACCATGAAGTACCCCTCGATCTACCTGCTCGGGGAGCGCGCCCATGGCGAGATCCTCTCGATCGCCTTCGCCGGCCAGGGCCAGCACCAGGACGCGGGCGGCAAGATCATCCACGCCGCTCCGAAGACGACCTCGTCGATCTTCTCCAAGTCGATCTCCAAGGACGCGGGCCGCACCAGCTACCGCGGCCTGCTCGAGATCGCCAAGGGCGCGGCCGAGTCGAAGTCCAAGGTGGTCTGCGACGCGCTGTTGCTGGACGAGCATTCCCGCTCCGACACCTACCCGACGATCAGGATCGGCGAGGACGACGTCGACGTCGGCCACGAGGCGACCGTCTCCAAGGTCGGCGAGGAGCAGATCTTCTACCTCCAGTCCCGCGGCATGAGCGAGGAGGAGGCGTCCAAGATGATCGTCAACGGCTTCATCGAGCCGATCACCAAGGAGCTCCCGATGGAGTACGCCGTCGAGCTCAACCGCCTGATCGAGCTGCAGATGGAGGGCTCGATTGGCTGACGCCGGCGCGGCACCGCCGCTGCCGACGCAGAAGACGCCGGGCTGGGAGTTCACGGATCTTTCGAGCCTCGATCTGGACGCATACGCCGCGGCCACCGACGGGGATCCCGAGGCCCGCTCCCGAGCCGATGGAGTCCTCAACCCGCCCGAGGGCTCCGATCACCTGGTCGTGCAGGTCGACGGCGCCGTGCTCGAGGGCGCATCGGTCGAGGTCGACGGGGACGGGCGTCCGCACAAGCCCCTGGTCGCCTCTCTCGAGAGCTCGCTCGAGCGCTTTCCCCACCTGCGCGAGATGCTCGGCGCGCTGGCGCCGGGGGACGATCCCTTCGTCGCGCGAAACGACGGCGCGTGGCACGGCGGGGCGCTCGTCTACGTGCCCCGCGGTCAAAAGCTCGAAGCGCCGGCGCTGATCGCCGCAGTTCAGGACGCCGACGCAGCCGCGGTCTCCTTCCGCACCCTGATCGTGCTGGAGGAGGGCGCTGAGGCCGAGGTCTGGGAGCAGTGGCTCTCCACCGACTCGAATCCGGACTCGATCTTCAACACGGTGACCGAGGTCTGGGTGGGGCCCGGCGCGAGCCTCCGCTACGTCACCGCGCAGGGGCTGAGCGAGCGGGGCTGGGTCTTCGCCACCCAGCGGGCGGAGGTGGAGCGGGATGCGAGCTTCGATTGGGTCGCCCTCGGCTTCGGGTCCTCGCGCGGCAAGGTGCGGATGGAGACGAGGCTCGCCGGCCCCGGCTCGAGCGCCCGCGTCACGGGCGCCTACGCCGGCAACGGCACGCAGCACCTCGACTTCGACACCACCCAGGAGCACGCAGCGCCCAACACCACCTCCGACCTCGCCTTCCGCGGCGTCCTCGAGGATTCGGCCACGGCCGTCTGGCGCGGCATGATCCGCGTGGATCCGGGCGCTCAGCAGACCGACGCCTTCCAGGAGAGCCGCAACCTGCTGCTCTCGAAGTCGGCTCACGCCGACGCGATCCCGGGCCTGGAGATCGAGGCCGACGACGTCCGCTGCACCCACGCGGCGGCCGTCGCGCAGATCGACGCCGAACAGCTGCACTACCTCCGCTCGCACGGGCTGCCCGACGACCAGGCCAAGCGGCTGATCATCGAGGGCTTCCTCGAGGCCCTCGTCGAGCGCCTCGACGAGGGCCCGGTGAGGGCCGCGGTCTCGGTCGCCCTGGAGCGCCGCCTGGGCGAGATCCTGGGCGAGCGCCAGGTCCAGCCCGCCTAGCTCAGCTATCCGTCCTTCCCCGAGGCCGGCGGGTGGTCGCCTTATTCCGTCCCAGGCGTCGTAATCCGTAAAGCCGCTCGAAATCGCATGAAAACGTCCGCCTGACTCCCGTCGCTTCGGCCAGAGTGCTGCACCTCAGCCGATACACGGGGAGTCAGTCCGGTGGCGCAGGAAGCGCTCAGCACAGAAGTCGACCGGGGGGTCGAGGTCGGAGGTGACGTCCGGGCGCTCACACGGCCGAGCGGATTTCCCGTCCCCGCCGGTCCCCATGACTGGGGGCTGTTCGGGCCGGACTCGGTGAGCTGGCGCGTCCACTCGAGCCCCGTCCTGCTCGTGGGCGGGCTGCGGGCCCTGATCATCCAGTCGCTCAACCCGCTCGCGATGGCCGGAATCGACCAGCACAGCGACTACCTCGAGCGACCGCTGTCCCGGCTCCGCAGAACCGCCGAGTACGTCGCCACGATCGTCTATGGGGACACGGCGTCCGCGCAGCGCGCCGGTGAGATGGTGCGGAAGATCCACACGAGCGTCAGGGGAGTGGACCCGATCACCGACGCCCCCTACAGCGCGGAGGACACCGAGACCAAGCTCTGGGTCCACTGCGTCGAGGTCCATTCGTTCCTCGCCGCGTACCGCGCCTACGGCGGCGAGCTGAGCGTGGCCGAGCAGGAGCGCTACCTGGCGGAGCAGGTCCGGGGCGCCGAGCTGATGGGACTGCCGGAGCCGCTGGTGCCGGCCTCGCGCGCCGGGTACCGCGCGTTCTTCGAGCACATGCGCCCGAGCCTGTGCGTCAGCGAGGCCTCACAGGACGCGATCCAGCTGGTCGTGAACCCGCCCCTGATCCGCGAGCTCCTCGCCCACCAGCTCTCGTTGCGCACGATGGCCACAGCCGCCGTTGCGATCACGCCGAGGTACATGCGCCAGATGGCCGGCATCGAGCGATCGCGGCTCGTCTACTTCGCAGCGGCCACCGGGACGCGCGCGGCCGGCGTCACGCTGCGGGCCCGGGTCTTCGATCGGATGGCCGCCGGCCTGGTCGGCAGGCGAACCGTCTCGTTGCCGCGCCAGGCGAAGGCCGAGGCCAAGCGCCGCCTCGGCTAGAGGCCTGGGAAGTACTTCGCCGTGTAGCCCGTCGACGAGCGCTGTGTGGCCCGCCAGCGCGGGCCGCTGCCCTGGTTCAGGGCCTCGCCGACAGCCGAGGTGTCCCAGCGCAGGCCGGCGATCACCGCGTAGGCGTGCGATGCGTTGGCGTAGACGGTGATCCACTGACCGGTGCCGGGCGCGCCCCAGCGGCGGGCGAGGGTGCCGGAGTCCATCGGCGTCTTCAGCAGGCCCGCGGCGTGAAGCACATAGCTGACCGCGCCGGAGCAGTCATAGCCACGTCCCTTGAACTTCCGGTTGTGGCCGCCGCCCCAGACGTAGGGAAGCGTGTGGATGCGGTTGCCCGCGTTGATGGCCTTGCGGACCGCCGGCGGGGCGTCGGTCGGCAGGATCGCAGTGCCGTCGGGCGCGAGCGTCGCGACGCCGGCAACGCCGGTCGCGGACGGGTCGCTCGAAGTTCCGCCCGGCGGGCCCGACCCACCGGTCTGAGCGATCGCGGAGGCCGATCCACCGGCCAGGATGGCGGCGGCGACCAGCGACGGAACCGTAAGCCTCGTCGCCCAACCCGATCGCTGTCTCCGCAACTCCTCCTCCTTCGTCGGCCTGCGGGGTTAGCTGTCGGGCTGGCGCTAAAGGAGCCTGCGCCCCCACCGTTGGTGGGTTCGCCCCGGGAACTCGGTTTCCCCGCTCTCGTCCTCAGTCAAGACGAGATTCGGCGTTGACGCGCAAACTAGCAATCATGGGTGTCGGCTTGCAACGCGGGTGGAGCGACGATGAGTGGCGTTCCGTCCGAGCCGACAAATAAGATTCAGTCTCATTATTATGCCCCGGCCATGCCTGAGCCCCGCGTCCGCATCGACACCTCGGCAATGACCGCCGGTCGTGGGTCCAATATGGGCTGCTGCGGTTCGGCGCGAAACTGGTCGGCGCCGCTCAAGGCCCGGAACCGGGCACAGGCTAGGAGAGGAGATCCCGAATGGCTATCGAGTTCTACGACGTCAAGCTCAGGGAGAAGGTCGAGATCCCGGAGTCCGAAGTCCGCAAGACCACCTACGAGCGCGAGGGCAAGGACGGCAAGAAGAGCGTCCGCTACGCGTTCAGGGCCGTGAACAAGGGCACCAAGCTGACCAAGTTCGCCAGCAAGGAGGACTGGGACGCCCTGGATGCACCCATCGAGTAGCCGGTCGCGGGAGCGGCCCGAAAGGAGAGTCGTGTGTTCGAGCCGTTCCAGCTGCCCTTCGTCCAGCGAGGGCTGATCGAAGTACTCGTTCTGAGCGTCGGCGCGGGCTTGCTGGGCACCTGGATCGTTCTCCGGGGGCTCGCGTTCTTTTCCCACGCCGTCGGGACCGCGACCTTCCCCGGTCTGGTTCTCGCCGGAGGGATCGGATTCTCGGCCTCACTTGGGGCCTTCGGCGTCGCGGTCGTCTTCACGGCTGCGGTCTGGGGGCTGGCCCGGCGCCGCAGCGGCGCGTACGACAGCCTCACCGCCCTGGTTCTCGTCGGGTGTCTCGCGGCCGGGGTGATCCTGGCGAGCGACGTGTATCACTCCGGCTCGGACATCGACCAATTGCTCTTCGGCAGTCTGCTGCTGGTGAGCGGCGCGGACATCCGTCTGGCGATCGCGGCTGCGACGGCGATCGCCCTCGCGAACGTCCTCTTCGGGCGCCGTTGGCTCGCCACCGGCTTCGACGAGGTCGGTGGCCCAGCCTCGTCCGGTGCCTGGCCTGAGATCCTGCTGCTCGGACTGATCGCGCTCGCCACCACGGCGGCGCTGACCGTGATCGGTGCGCTTCTGGTGGCCGCGATCTTCGTCGCCCCCGCTGCGACCGTCCGCCTGTTCGCCAATCGCATGCTCTCCTGGCAGGTCTGGAGCGTCGTGCTGGCGGCGGCCGAGGGAACCGCCGGGCTCTGGCTCTCGGTCAAGGTGAATGCACCCCCCGGGGCGACCATCGCAACCCTGAGTGGAGCGGTGTTTGCGATCGCGGCGATCGCGCGCGGGATCGGCCGGCGAAGGGCCGGGCTGGCGCTCGCCGGCGGACTGGCGGCGGCGCTGCTGGTCGCGGGCTGCGGCACATCCTCTTCGAGCTCGGGGAAGGTGGTCGCGGTGGCGACCACGACTCAGCTCGGGGACTTCGTGCGGCAGGTGGGCGGCGACAAGGTCGACGTTCATCAGATTCTCGCCCCCAACACCGACCCCCATGACTACGAGCCGCGCCCGGACGACGTCACCAATACGGCAGACGCCAAGATCGTCTTCACGAACGGGGACAACCTGGATGCATGGATGGGCAAGGTCGTCTCGGACAGCGGTACGAGCGCGAAGGTCGTCGACCTGGGAACCTCGGTGCCGGTGAAGCTTCCCGGGGAGTCGAGCGGCCCCGATGCATCCCGGTACGACCCGCACTGGTGGCATGACCCGCGCAACGCGGAGAGCGCCGTGCGTCAGATCGCAGCTCAGCTCTCGGCGATCGACCCGAAGGACAAGGCGACCTTCGCCGCCAATGCGAACGCCTATCTCACCAAGCTTCGGCGGTTGGACGCGGGCATCTCGAAGTGCTTCGCCGTCGTCCCTCCCCAGGACCGAAAGCTGGTGACCGACCACGATGCCTTCAACTACTTCGCCCACCGGTACGGGATCCAGGTGGTCGGTGCGGTGATTCCCTCCCAAACCACCCAGGCGCAACCCAACGCCAAGGATCTCAGCGACCTGGTGGACCTGATCCGCAGGGAGGGCGTCAGGGCGATCTTTCCCGAGAGCTCCCTGAGCCCGAAGCTGGCGCAGACGATCGGCCAGCAGACGGGGGCGAACCCGAACTACACCCTCTATGGCGACACCCTTGGCTCGGCCGATTCCAGCGGCGATACCTACCTCCACATGGAGCAGGCGAACGCCGATCAGATGGTCAAGGGGTTCACGGGCGGACATGCCGGTTGCGTGATCAATGGCATCGGCTGACGTCCTGGCGAGGACCGAAGGGCTGGCGGCCGGCTACGGCCGCCAGCCCGCCATAGAGGACGTCACCTTCCAGATCCACGCCGGCGAGCGGGTCGCGCTGCTGGGACCCAACGGCGGTGGCAAGACCACCCTGCTTCGCGTGCTCCTCGGTGAGCTCCGGCCGATGCGGGGCAGAGTGGAGGTCCAAGGCCGGGCCGCCACCGTTCCGCAGACCGAGCGCTCCCGGCTCGACTTCCCGGTGTCTGCCCTCGACGTCGCCCTGATGGGCGCCCTGCCCCGACTGCCCTGGTGGCGGCGGCCGGGACTCGCGGACCGCAAGGCCGCCCTGGACGCACTCGAGCGCGTCGGCGTCGGGGATCGCGCCGACGACACCTTCGGCGACCTCTCCGGTGGACAGCGCCAGCGGGTACTGATCGCCCGCGGCCTGGTTCAGGACGCCCAGCTCCTTCTCCTGGACGAGCCCTTCTCCGGCCTCGACGTGCCCGCGGCGCGTGGTCTCGAGACGCTGATCACCGACCTCGCAACGGAGGGCCGCGGGATCATCATCGCGACCCACGATCTGGTTCAGGCCCAGCGATGGGATGCGGTTCTGTGCCTGAACAGGCAACAGATCGCCTTCGGCGATCCGAGCGAGGTTCTCGACAGAGAGGTGCTGGAGCGGACATACGCCGGGGCGATCGTCGAGATTCCGGGCACCGGACACGCCGGGGTGCTCCCCGCCCACCACCACTGACGACCGATGCTCGACTTCCTCACAGATCCGCTCGGGCAGGAGTTCGTCCGCCGGGCGTTGCTCGAGATCGGGCTGATTTCCCTGGTCGGGGGGGCGCTCGGCTGCTGGGTCATCTTCTACGGCGTCTCATACGCGGCCGAGTCGCTGTCGCACGCCCTCTTCCCCGGGCTGGTCATCGCGGCACTCGCCGGCGCGCCGATTCTCGTGGGCGGAATCCCCGGGATCACAGCGGCCGCAGTGGCGATCGCGTTGGTCGGGCGGATCCCGGGAATCGCCCGGGACACCGCGGTCGCCGTGGTGGTCACCGGCTTCTTCGGGCTCGGCGCCCTGCTCGCCCTCTCTCCAAGCTCCCCGCCCGGAATCCAGAGCCTCCTCTTCGGGGACATCCTCGCACCGTCGAATTCCGACCTGGTGATCGCCTCGGTCCTGGTCCTCGGCGTGATGGTCGCGCTGATCGTCCTCCATTGGAGGCTGCTTGCCGTCGCCTTCGATCGATCCACCGCCAGGTCGCTCGGGACCTCGCCCGTCGCCGCCGACCTCGCCGTCCTGATCCTGCTCGCGGCGGCGGTCCTGGTCGCGGCTCAGGGCCTCGGCACACTGCTGGCCGTCGCCGCCCTCGTCGGTCCCGCAGCCACCGCGCGCCTCCTGACCCGGCGCCTCGGATCGATGATGGCCGCTGCGACCGCACTTGGAGTCTGCGCAGGAGTGATCGGCCTGTACATCTCCTACTACGTGGGGCTGGCCGCGGGCGCGTCGATCGCGGGATGTATCGTCGTGGGGTACATCCTCGCGCTCAGCGTCACGGGGCTGGCGTCATTGGGTCAGCGGGCGATTCCGGTCAAGACATGAAGCAGGCCGAAGACACCTGGAGTGAACGAGCGCAGGCCTCGTTGTCGGAGGCGGGCTTTCGCAGCGGCGGCGGCAGGCGGCAGGTGGTCGAGCTGCTCGAGCGGCAGGAATGCGCCCTCACTGCGCTCGAGATCGACCGAAAGCTGCCCCACGTCGGACGAGCGACCGTTTACCGCGCCCTCGAGCAGCTGGAACAACTCGGACTGGTCCAGCGCGTCGACCTCGGCGCGGAGGCGGCCGGATATGAGCGGGTGGACCCGGGCGGCCACCATCACCATCACATCGTCTGCGATCAGTGCGGACGAGTCGTCGCCTTCGAGGACGAGCGACTCGAAAAGGCGATCATCGCCCTCGCCCAACGCCCGGACTTCACGGTCTCCAGCCACGACGTCACCCTGCGTGGCGAGTGCGAGACCTGCACAGCTGGATCCGTTTAGGTCTCGGCGGTATCTTCAGCTCCATGTGTGCTGCGTGTGCCATGGCGGCGATGGCGGGGGCCAGCGGGGCAAGGTCCTGGCTCCAGGCCCAGCACCAGAGTGGCTTGCTCACCGAGCGGCGGATGAAGGCGGCGACGGCCGGGATCTTCGTCGCGGCGACGCTGGGTTCGACCGTGGCGCTCAAGGGCTCGAGTCCTCCGGCCCATCAGGCGCCGCCGCAACCGGCGCCGGTCGCGCACGTGCGGAGCCAGTAGACGCCTCTCCACCCCGGGTCTGGCACCGTGCCCTTCGCGCCCTCGATTGCGGTCCTCAGCCTGGTCCAGGCGAGCCTGATCGCGTTGCCGGCGATCACAAAGTTGCCGGTCGCCGGTCGCCTCGCGAACCGCTGGTGGGCCCTGGTGCTGCCCGGCTCGCTCGTCGTCGTGATCGGCGGGATCGCTCTCCATCACCAACTGGCCGACGGACTCACGTACCTGGCGCTCGTGGCCGTTCCGGTGCTGGCCGGAGTCGCTCTGGCGGTGGTCGTCAGGGGCTCGCAGCCGCTGCTCGCCGCACTCGTCGTGCCGCTCTTCGCCATCGCCTGCATCCCGGGCGGGTCGATTCCGGCCCAGGCCGCGGCGCTGGCCCTGTCGGGCCTCGCCTGCGTCGCCCTCGGGGTCCTGGTCTCCTCGATAGTGCCGCCGCGCTGGCTCAAGCTTGCGATCTACGCCATGGCGGCCATCGACACATACCTGGTGGCCGCCGACCTCCTGCAGAACCCGAATCTCGTGCTGAATGCCGCGGCTCCGATCGCGGGGCTGCCCCGGCTGCAGTTCGCCCAGTTCGGATCCGCGGTGATGGGCTTCGGCGACCTCTTCATCGCCGCGGTGCTCGGCGCGATGCTCGCCGGCGATCGCGGTCTTCAGCTTCGAGCTGCGGCGCTCGCCGCCGGACTGGCCTTGGCGTTCGATCTCCTGTTCCTCTTCGTGGCGGTGCTGCCCTCGACCGTCCCGATCGCCCTGACGCTGGCGATCCTCGAGCTCAGGGATTCGCCTTCTTTTCGTGAGCACTCTCGCGGTCCTCGCGTCGCTGCGCCCTGAAGGCGTGCAGCGAGGCCGCCAGCACGACCACCACCGGGATCACGTAGGGAACCCAGAGGTACCAGTGCCCCAGGTGGGCGAGGGGGACCGCGGTGCTCATCTCCACGGCGAGTATTGCACCGCGCCCTCGTCCCATCCGGTCGCGGCCACGAGCGGCCGCTATGCATTCGCCTGCGAGAGCAGGAAGAGCCCGAAGCAGGTGAAGCCCACCATCACCGCGAGCATGAAGTACTGCGAGCGGGTTGCGTGGCGGACGTTGTCGTAGACCGCGAGGGCCCGGTCGTGGGCGAGCGTCAACGCCAGCACGTGGCCGACCACCAGCGCCCCGACCTGGACGTACCAGACGGTGTTCGAGCCGACGATGCCGTAGTTGATCCCGCCGCCGGCGGTCCCGAACAGGTCGGAGCCGTGCCCTAACGGGTCGGAGAGGATGTAGGTGAACTGCGCCTGCTCCTGGTAGAGGAACGCGCTGAAGTAGTGCGCCACCAGGTAGGCGAGGGCGATGGGGATAAGCGAGTGGGCGAAGGTCCGGCCCAGCTCCTTGACCGGGGGCGAGCCGCGCACCGTGTGCATCCCGGCGATGCCCAGCCAGTAGAGGCCCGAGATCACCGCGATCGTGATCAGCATCCAGATCGTGTTCGCAACCCGGAATGAGTTGGGCAGGCTGAGTCCCGCGTCGTTGCAGCGGTCGAAGGTCCATTTGATGGAGTCGGCGAGAACGCCCTCCTGCGCGCCGTCGAAGCTCGTCAGCGCGATCGACGTGAGGACCAGCGCCGCGGCGCCCGGCACGACGGCCCACTGGGGCGCGCCGGTCAGGAACTTGCGCCGTCCCACCCGGTCGTCCCGAGCCTCGAAGGGCCCGAGCTGGGAGAACATCCCGAAGTACGCGTTGAAGGCCTCGCCGCGCATGATCCACTCCTCCACTCCGAACAGGCCCATGCAGACGAAGGTGACCGCCGTGTAGATCAGGGTCGCCACGGCGACATTGTGCGGAGACGGGGCGATTCCGCCGCCCGCGATCAACTCCAGCCAGACGAACAGGATCACCCCGGCCACCGCCGGCCAGCGCCCCAGGCGCTCCGGGTAGCTGAAGGGGGTCGGGGCCGACTGTCCGGCGACCAGGCGAAAGCCGCCCGAGATGACGCGCCCGATCGCCCGCCAGGGGTTGAACGCCCTGAACACGTCCCCGAGCAGCACGCTGAGCAGGACCATCCCCAGCCAGAACGTGTAGAAGACGAAGATGATCGAGAAGTTGTGGGTCGGGTCCTCGATCCCCTTGAAGCCGGTGTAGAGCACCAGCACGAGCAGCCCGACCCCGATCAGCCCGCAGAGGACCTCCGTCACGGGGTTGAGAGCCGCCCGGGAGAACCATCCCCGCATCGGCCGCCACTCCTCGTCCTGCAGGCGAGCCGTCGTCCACGCGACCGACAGCAGAGCGAAGGAGATGATCAGGACCAGCGACGCGCCCCAGGCGAAAAGCCAGGCGGGAACGGGCAGGTCCTTGCGGCCGACAAGGGCGTGCGCCGAGGCGACGTCCGGGAACAGCAGCATCGCCAGCGGCCCCGCCGCGGCCAGCATGGCGACCGCGAGACCCGCTCCGCGCTGTGCCCGGGGACGCTGGATTGCCACCACCCTCACGGGTTCACGTGGAGCGAGGCGATCTGGGCGTCGCCGCTCTCGTGAAGCTTGTGGATCTCGATCTCGAACACCCCGTCAAGGTTGGCCGGGAACGAGAACGTGACCGGGCTGTGCTGCGCCGGCTTCTCGATCTCGTAGCCGTGGACATGGACGGCGTCCTCGGGCGCAGCCAGGTTCACATGGAGCTGGACCTGGTCGCCCTTGTTGTAGGTCAGCGTCTTGACGCCGCCGAGGGGGTTGCCGCTGGAGTCGACGTTGAGCACCTGCACGCCCTGGGCGGTATGGGAGCTCTTGTCGCTGTTGTTGCTCTTCAGCACGACGAAGACCACGATCGCCGCGACGACGACCGCCCCGATCAGGCCGAGCCGTGCACCCCTCGATTGCATCGAAAAGACCTCCTTGGATATGCGCACCCTCCCCTCCCTGCCTTAACGAGGGCGAAACGCGCGCGGATGAGTTCCTGTCTATAGCGCAGCTTTCCTATCGGGACTGCTTCCGGGTCGACACCTTCGCCGGCGCCTGCGCCGGCTGGGCCTGCGTCGTGGCGCCGCCCGACAGGGACGGCTCGTCGATCGCGTTGCGCGATCCCAGGAAAAGGAACAGCAGGATCACCCCGATCCCGAGGAGGATTCCCAGGAAGATCCCGATCGCGCGGTCACTCACCTTCATCCGCGCATCGGGCCGAGCTTCAGCTGACTCCGTCGAGCAACCGCCAGTTCGCGACAAACGCGGCCTCGGCGGCCTCGACCAGGGCTTCCTCGTCCTCCGGCGTCATGGTCTCCTCGATCAGCCGACGCGATTCCTCCGCGTGGGCGTGGTCGGCCTCCTCGTGGACCCGGAAGTACTCGCTGCCGGGACCCCCGTTGATGCCGTAGAAGCGGGTCAGCCCGTCGCGCTTGACGCGGGAGATCTCCGGCTGGCCGCTCTCGATCGCGTACATCCGCGCCAGCTGAGTCAGGTAGCCGTCCGGTGCGGTCCAGGCGGTCACGCAGTCGGCCGTCTCGGCGGTCGGCTCCGCACCGATCTCGCCCCCGGCAGCCTCGACGAAGTCGTCCCAGAGGCCGACGTGGCCCTCCTCCTCGGCGGCGTGGGCCGCGATCTCCTCGCGATGCCCGTCGGGGGCCGTCTCCGCCGTCTGCCGGCAGAGGCGCGCCAGGGCCTCGGTTGCGTGACGGTACTGCCCGGCGTAGCGGGCGAGCTCGGCGGCGCTCAGCTCGCCGGCCGACCAGCGCACGTAGAAGGGGTGCTCGAGCACGTTGTGATGGGCCCGACTTTCCTCGATCCGCTCCCAGACAGCTCCACTCATTCCGAACCACTCCTTTGCGATACCTCGGGGACGGCGGGAGCATACCCTCCGGCGCCTGCGACCTCCCGTCCCCGATATCGCCGTACCCCCGACCCCAGCCGGCCTCGAGTGGGTCGGCGAACCGGTTGAATCGATCGACCGGCTGGTCGCGTCGCGGCCCGTGCTCGTCCACTTCTTCGACTTCGCGCAGCTCAACTCGATCAGGACGCTGCCCTACCTGCGGGCCTGGCACGAACGCTACGCGGACGGGCTCTCGATGATCGGCGTTCACTCGCCGCGCTTTCCGTTCACGCAGGACCTGGACGCCGTCGCGAGGGCCGTGGAGCGGCTGGGAATCGACTGGCCGGTCGCCGTTGATCCCGAGTTCGCCCTCTGGCGGCTCTACGAGCCCCACGGCTGGCCCGCCCTGTTCCTGTGGGGCCAGGGCGGCGCCCTGCGCTGGTACCACCTCGGCGAGGGCGACTACGCCGGCACCGAGGAGGCCATCCGCGAGGCGTTGCCGAAAGCGAACGGGGGCCGGGAGCTGCCGCCGCTCCTCGAGCCGCTCCGTCCGTCGGACGTGGCGGGCGTCAAGGTGATCGCCCCGACACCCGAGGTCTTCCCGGGCGGATCGACCGAGGAGCCTTGGTCGAGCTCCGACGGGGACGGCTCGATCGAGGTCACCTACCAGGCGGGCGGCGCGTATGCGGCGACCGCGGGAGAGGGCCGGATCGACATCCGGCTCGACGACGAGCACCGGGACCCCGTCGAGGCCACCCACCCCGGACTGCATGAGCTCACATTCCACGAGCGCACCGAGCGCCATACGCTGCGGCTCGAGCCATCCCCGGGCCTGCTCGTCTACTCGATTCAGTTTGCCGCGACGGTTCCCTGAGCGCCTAGGCGCCCGAGGCGGCGAGCTCCTTGCGGATCTCGCGCGGGAGCATGAAGCGGACGTCCTCGTCGATGGTCTTGAGCTCGGAGATGTCGTCGGCACCCCGCTCGCGGAAGAAGGTCACGAGTCGCTCGACCAGCTCCTCCGGGGCGCTCGCGCCTGAGGTGATACCGACCGTCCCCACTCCGTCGAGCCAGGCCTCGTCGACCTGGAGGTGGTTGTCGATCAGGTGGGACTCGGCGCCGTGCTCGCGAGCGACCTCGACCAGGCGGTTCGAGTTGGATGAGTTGGTCGAGCCGATCACCAGGACCAGGTCGCACTCCTTGGCCAGCGCCTTGACGGCCGCCTGGCGGTTGGTGGTCGCGTAACAGATGTCGTCGGTCTTCGGCCCGACCGCGTTCGGGAACTTGGCCCGCAGCGCCGCGATGATCGAGCCGGTCTCGTCGACGGAAAGCGTGGTCTGGGTGATGTAGGCGATCCGGTCGGGGTCGTCGACCTCGAGGTCATCTACGTCGGACTCGGTCTGGACCAGGACGGTGCGCTCCGGGGCTTCGCCGGTGGTCCCCTCCACCTCCTCGTGGCCCTCATGGCCGATCAGGACGATCGTGTATCCCTCCTGGGCGAACTTGCGCGCCTCGACGTGGACCTTGGTGACCAGCGGGCAGGTCGCGTCGATGGTGCGCAGGCGGCGCTTCTCGGCGTTCGCGTGAACGCTCGGAGCCACGCCGTGCGCGGAGAAGACGACCATCTCCCCCTCCGGCACCTCGGTCTCCTCCTCGACGAAGATCGCCCCGCGCTTCTCTAGCTCGTGCACGACGTGCTTGTTGTGGACGATCTCCTTGCGCACGTAGATCGGCTCGCCGTAGAGGTCGAGCGCGTGCTCGACCGTCTGAACGGCGCGATCGACGCCCGCGCAATAGCCGCGCGGAGCCGCGAGCAGGACCCGGGAAGGGCCCGAATGGGTGTTTTCGGAGGTGGACTGCACGCCCGCGCGAAGGGTAGCGGCAGCGCCTCCCCACCGAGAAGCTAGGCTTGCCGCCAGTGGCACAGGGACACATGGACAGGCTGACCTCGATCGACGCGTCGTTCCTCACGAACGAGACGTCGAACGCGCACATGCACGTGGGCGCGATCCTGATCTTCGAGGGCCCTCCGCCCGCCTACGACGACTTCCTCGACCACGTGCGGAGCCGGCTGCAGCTCGTGCCGCGCTTCCGCCAGAAGCTCGCTTTCCCGCCGGTCGAGACGGGCAGGCCGTTCTGGGTCGACGACCCGAACTTCAACCTGGCCTACCACGTGCGCCATTCGGCACTGCCGGCCCCCGGGTCCGAGGAACAGCTCCGCAACATCGCGGGTCGCCTCTTCTCCCAGGCGCTCGACCGCTCGAAGCCGCTCTGGGAGCTGTGGCTGGTCCAGGGCCTCGACAAGAACCGCTTCGCGCTGGTGACGAAGACACATCACGCGCTGGTCGACGGTGTTTCGGGCGTCGACATCGCCACCGTCCTCTTCGACATTAAGCCGGTGCCGGAGCCGATCGAGCCGGATCGCGACTGGGTCCCCAAGCCTCCCCCCTCCTCCGCCGAGTTGGCGGCGCGAGGGATGGTCGAGCTCAGCGAGGCGCCCTTCAAGCTCGCCCGCCGCGCCGCGCGGGCCGCCACGCATCCGACGAGGACGACTCACCGCATCGCGGAGGCCGGCGAGGCCCTGGCCGAGGTCGCCTGGAACTTCACGAACCCGGCGCCGGACGTCCCGCTCAACACCGAGATCGGCTCGCATCGCCGCTTCGCCTGGAGCCGCGCCGAGCTGGCGGACTTCAAGCGGATCAAGGACGTGTTCGGGGGCACGGTCAACGACGTCGTCCTCTCCGTCGTCAGCGGAGCGCTGCGCAGCTGGCTGCGCAGCCGCGGCATCAAGACCGAGGGGCTCGAGCTGCGGGCGCTGGTGCCGGTCTCGATCCGCGCGGAGGACGAGCGCGGCCAGCTCGGCAACCGGATCGCAGCGATGCGCGGACCCCTTCCGGTCTACATCGAGGACCCGGTCAAGAGACTCGACGCGGTCCGGCGCTCGATGGATGGGCTCAAGGAGTCGAAGCAGGCGCTCGGCGCGGAGGTGATCTCGCGCTTCAACGACTTCGCCCCGCCGACCCTGCTGGCGCAGGCCTCGCGAATCAACTTCTCCACCCGCCTGTTCAACCTGATCGTCACCAACGTCCCCGGCCCGCAGATCCCGCTCTACGTGCTCGGGCGCGAGCTCCAGGACGTCTTCCCGGTGGCCTTCCTGCCCGAGAACCACGCTCTCGCGATCGCGATCATGTCCTACCACGGCGGCATCGACTTCGGGCTGCTCGGCGACTACGACGGCATGGAGGACATCGACATGCTCGCCACCGGGCTCACCGAGTCGCTCGCTGATCTCCGCGCCGCCGCCGAGGCGGCCGAGGCGCGGGCCCAGGCCAACCTGGCCGCCGGAGCGGACCTGCCGGGCTAGAGCTTCGCGTCCGCTCGGGCGGGGGCCGCCTCGCGGTTCCCCGCCTTGTCGACCGCGATCGAATAGAAGCGGTAGCGGCGATGCGGCTTCGCGTGGAAGCGGAGCTTGTCCTTGGTGGTCTTGCCGATCCGGCGGTACGGGCCGCCCTTCGCCGAGGCGAATACCAGGACCTTCTTGACGCCGGCGGTCGGCAGCTTCACGCAGTTGCCGCCCCCGGAGGTGTCATGACGTTCGATCTTCAGCACCACCACCCGCCCGCGCGAGCGAGCGACGCTCGCCCCGGCCCGACGGAGGCGCTTCACGTGGACGATCCGCGAGCTGGGCGGGCCGACGTCGCGGCCGAGCGCGGCCGCAACCGCCTGGTCCGCCCGGATCAGGCCCCACCCGAGATCCCCGCCGTAGGAGCCGCAGCGGCTCGCGGTCTGCTTGATCAGGTGCACGACCTTGGTGTTCGCCATGTTGGGCTTCACCGAGCGGATCAGCGCAGAGACCCCCGCCACCTGCGGGGTGGCCATGCTCGTCCCGACGAGGTAGGCGAAGCGGTTGTCGCCGTTGACGGTGGTGCGACCGCCGACCGAGTCGTCGCTGACGCTTGCGGCGGGCCAGGTCGACAGGATCCCCTGCTCGCCTCCGCTGGCGGCGTTGCTCGCTGCTCCGAATGCACCGACCGAAACGCGAGTGGTCTGCTCGGCGAAGCTGGCCCTCGTCCCGTCGTACTTGGCGGCGGTCACCACGAGGCCGCGGTCGAAGTTCGGGTTGGGCCCGGTGCCGTTCGGCTGCACCCACTCCTCCGGGTAGAGGCAGTTCATCGGATCGGGCAGGCCCCCGCACGAGCCGGTCGGCACCGGCCTGTTGTCGGCCGCCGCCACCACCACCGAGCCGCGCGACTGCGCGTAGCTGAGCGCCGAGACGATCGGGTCGGGTGGGCACCCGCCGAGGCTCATGCTGATCACGTCGCTGTTGCGGTTCGCGGCGGCCGTAATCCCGTCGGCGACATCCGAGCAGAACCCGCCGATCTTGGCGATGAACAGGCCGCAGCGAAAGCCCATCGAGGCGATTCCGAGCCCGTTGTCGGCGTTGCCGCAGGCGAGGCCCGCAGTATGGGTCCCGTGCCCCTTGGTGTCGGTCGTGGGGGAGCTCGCCGTCCCGAACGATTGGGCGCCCGCGATTCGCGGCGCCAGATCGGGGTTGCTCCCGTCGGCGCCAGTGTCGATCATCGCCACCTCGGCTCCAGTGCCCTTGGAGAGATCCCAGGCGCGCGGGCCGCCCTCGCGGATCAGGTTCCACTGGCCGAAGTCGTGATTCGGGGCGTGGACGTCCTGGTGGGTGAAGGCGAAGTCGTTGGGCGTGTAGCGGAGCTGGACCGGCGCGTCCGGCTGGACCTTCTCGACCCGCGGGTCGCCGGCCAGCTCGCGTCTCAGCGCGCTCAGGCCGCCTGGACCCGTCTCGACGGAGAGAGCCCCGATCTCGGGATTCGACGATTCGACGTGGAGCCGGTTCCGGTCCGCAACCCGCCCGAGGATGTCGCTGGAGTCGGCGCGAAGCGCGTGCCAATGGCTTCGGGCTGCGCGGCTCTGGCCGGTCGGCAGCGGGGGCGTGGAGACCATGATCACCGCGCGCATGGGTTCGCCGGCCCCGGCATCGCCCGGCTGCGCCTGCGCGGCGGCGACCCCGGCGATCGCCGACGCGGCCAGCAGGAGGCTCGTGAGGGCTGCCCGCCCCATCTCGCCCATCACAACAACTCTAGGTGGGGCACCGTGCGGAGCGTCGCTGTGGATTCGAGCGACGAGAATGGTGCCGTGCCGGTCCTCGACTCGTCCGTCTGGCGGCTCCAGGCACCGCTGGCCGAGCCGCTTCGCCGCGGCGCGATCGCGGCGATCCCGGTGGGGATCGCCGCGCTGATCGAGCTCTCGACGCACAACCGGGTCTGGGGAGGGATCGCAGCGGCCACCCAACTGGCCGGGTTCATCGCCTTCGATGCCCCCGCTCGGGTGCGGGTCGTCTGGCAGCTGGCGGTCGCGCCCGTGCTGGGTCTTGCGGGGGCGCTGGGGGTCCTGTCGACCGACCCGGCGGGACTAGCGGTGGCCGGCATGACGCTGGTCGGGATCGCCGGCGGGCTCTGCGTCGCGGGTTCCCAGAGGCTCGCGATCGCCGGGCTCACCGTCACGCTCGCGTTCCTGCTCGGCCAGGGCTTTCTCCTGGACTCCGACGAGGCCCCCCGCGCGTTCATGGCCGGTCTCGCCGGAGGCCTGGCCCAGGTGGCGGTCTCCGCGTGCGTCTGGTGGCTGTCAGACCGCTCGACCGAGTCCCCGGGTCTCGCCGAGCGCGCCGGGGGGGAGGTTCGGGCCGTGAGAGCCGAGCTGCATCCCGGGTCGGCGAGCGTCAGGCACGCGCTGCGGTGGGGCGCCGCGCTGGGCGCAGGGGTGGCCATCTACCGCTTCGTGGACATGCAGGGCCATGGCTACTGGATCCCGCTGACGATCCTGTTCGTCCTCAAGCCGAGCGCGGACGACACCTGGGAGAGGCTCGCCATGCGCGCGGTCGGGACGATCGCCGGGCTTCTGATCGCCACGCTGCTCGCCGAGGCGCTCGGGGCGAGCCCGGTGCCGGTGGCGATCGCCCTCGGGGTGGCCGGCGCCCTGGCCTACGCGCTGTTGGCCCTCGAGTACGCGCTCTTCACCGCGGCGATCACGGTGTTCGTGGTACTGCTCACCGATTCCCTCGGGGAGAGCGCTTTCGAGGCGGCCGATCAGCGGGCGATCGCCACGGCGCTTGGGATCGCCGTGGCGGCGCTCGCGATCGTCGTCACTTCTCGAGGTGGTTATGAACCGCGTACTCGGTGATCTCGGGCGGCGAGCTGATCCCGGCCTGCTGTGAGAGCGGTCCGATCTTCTCCTCGGCGAACTTGTCGAAGGTGGCGCGGTCCTCCCAGACGTCGGTCACGCGGAAGCCGTCATCCGTCGCGGTGACCCAGTGTGAGAGCCCACCCGGGGCCGTCTTCCCACCGAGATCCATCGCCTCCACGACCTGGTCGTACTGATCCAGCGTCGCCCCCTTGAACTCCAGGACAAGCGCAACAGCCATTTTCTCCTCCTCGGGATGAGTTGAGTCGAGACGGGCACCCCGACCCTATTGGGTCGGCGACGCTGGTTATTCGGAGGACCGGCCCGCATGGATCACTCCCACGGCGCCGAAGCTCTCGCCTTGAAACCTCTCCCGGCTGATGGAATAGGCTGCAGGCCCCGGGCTAATGGGAGAGGAGGTGATCCGATGGAATCGAGCGGAGAGAACTCTGGGTTGATCATGTTCACCTGGGTCCTTTGCTTTATCGCGATCGCGGGACTCATCGTCGCTTACATCGTCGTCAAGCCATAGAGCAAGCGGGTCAAGGATGGCCCTGAGGGAAGCTGGCGGACTGCCGGTCCGCTGCTTCGTTGGGTCGGTCGACACGGACCGTGGTCGCCGCTGCGAACCGGGCTGCTGAGTCTGGGTCGTGGGAGGGCAGGTAGACCGTCGGGTGCTGCGCGCAGGGCTCGGGAGCGAACCCCGGCGGGAGCGGCTGACGCAGGACCCGACGCATCACCCGCGCCATCGGAGACCCGAGGAACCGCAGCTCCTTCTCGTTGATCAGTACCCGTCCGCGTACGTGGACCAGCCCGTCGATGTGGTCGCCATGGGCGTGGGTGAGCACGACCTCGGAGACGCCGTCGAGCTTCAGACCTGCCGTGGCCATCGCGGCCGGGAGCTCTTGCTCGCGCGTGACCTCCATCCGCGCGAACGGCACGTTCCGCGCCGTCGCGGTCTCCCCGGTGTCCACGAGTCGCAGAACCCCCTCGTGCTCGATCGCCCAGCAGTGGATCGGCAGCGGGTCTGAAATGAGCACACCTCATCCACCAGCTGGGAGCGGCACGAGGACACCGATCACCGCAGGACGATCGCCCCCTTGACAGCTGGGTCGTCTTCAAAGAGAAAGCGCAACCTTGACGCCGGCGAAGCTACTTTCGTTTCTTCGGCTTCTTGCCCAGCTTCACGTCCACCGCTGTGAGGCTTGGGACCGTCTGGCCGGACTCCGGGCTCTGCGCGACCACGAACTTCGCTTTCTTGCGGGCTCCCTTCGACTTCGGGCGTTTGACGGTGCCGTCGGCGCACCCGGCGGCGGTGATAGCGGACTCAGCCGGGATGAGCTTCTTCCCTTTCAGGTTCGGGACCACGCAAGTCGGCGAGACCGCCTTTGAGGCCACGCTGACCGCGCACAAATCCCCACCGTTGAAGCGGTCAAGGTCGGTGGGTCCCGAGATCCCCGGGACCGATCCCGTGGCGCTGTACTGCCAGAAGGTCCAGGTTGACCACTCGGCGGGCAGGGTCGGGGATGAGCCCGAGTACTGGGCGATCCAGAGCGGATAGCCGGCGGAGGCGAGCCCGCTGCCCGAGGGGAACTCGCCGTCCCAGAAGGCCTTGTCGGTAACGATTGCGGGCATCACGCCGGTCGCGGCGCGGACATCCTGCAGCCAGGTTGTGAGATTGGCTTGCACGGTCGCGGCGGTCTGCCCATCGGTTGTCTCGACGTCGACCGCGGGGATCAGATCACCGGCGCTCACGTTCGCGACCGAGAGGAAATGGCTCGCCTGCGCCCCGGGATCCTGGTTCGCGTGAAAGAAGTGATAGGCGCCGAACTTGAGCCCGGCCGCCTGGGCCTGCGTGTTGTTGGTCGAGTAGTTCGGATCGGTCAGCGCGGTCCCCTCGGTGGCTTTGGCATAGACGAAGGAGACACCTGAGCTCGCCACTTGGCTGTAGTTGACGGTCCCCTGGAACTGCGAGACGTCGACGCCGTTCAGGGTGCCGCTCGTGGGCGTGCAAGTTGCTGCGGCGGCCTGCGAGGGGAGCAGACCTGCGACCGCCGCCGCCAGGATCAGTGAAGCTGCAAGGCACTGGGCACAACCGGGACGGACCCGGTCCGCGACGCGCCCGAGGCTTCCCGACCACCTCGGCCGCAAGGCCATGCCAGGTCCCCGTCCAGTCTCATTCATCGCAGCCTCCGTGGCTGGCGCTGCAGTCCCCAGAAGGCCCCTCCTGGCGGGATCCTATGGCCGCTCCGGCGATCGCCTCAAGCGCAAAATTGGGGACATTCGGGCAGCGCTGAAATGGACGCTGAAGAGCATGGGCGGCGGGGCTGAGGTCCCGCAGTTGTGGCAAGGGGCCGACCCGCTGCCGCACCTCATCTACGCCAACGTCACAGTGACGCCCGGGACGTTCACCGAGAGCACGGCCTTGCGCTTGCCGGTCGAGATCAGTTTGGAGCCGGATCCTTGGTGATCCCACGCCCACCCCATGGAGACGAGAAGTAGCCCGGATGAGGATGATCCCACTCTCCCCTGGCCACTACGGCCGGTTGCGGCCAAACAGGTCGTGTGCTCTGACCCATTCCTCGACGACGATCGCCCATCCCAGCGAGAGCTCGCCGCAGAGCACCGTCGCCGCCACGATCTCGGCCAGCTTGCGGACCTTCCCCTCCCCGTAGCAGCCGAGCAGCTCCAGGCACTCGCGCTGGGTGGCGAGCCCAGTGCCGCCGCCGTATGTGGCGACGATCAGCGAGGGGAGCGTGATCGAGCCGTACCAGTCGCCGTTGGGAAGCAGTTCGCTGAAGCCGAGGGCAGCGGAGGATTCGGCGACGTTGGCTGCATCCTGGCCGGTGGCGATGAACAGCGCAGCGATTCCGTTGGCCGACTGCAGGCCGTTGTTGTTGACCCCGGACATGAATCCTCCGAGCTGCGACACCTGCCGTGCCCGAAACAGCTTCTCGCTGCTGGTGTGCATGTGCTCCTCGATCACGGCGGCGGGAACTGTCGCCTCCGCGACGACACGCTTGCCCCGAGTGCGCAGGATGTTGACCTGCGAGCTCTTCTTGTCGGTAGCGAAGTTCGACTCCAGATAGAAGTTGGTGATGCCGTCGTAGTTGGAGGTGATCCACGCGCACGCCGCCGCGGTCGCCTTACCCGTGAGGTTCTGGCCCGCGGCGTCGCCGGTCGTGTAGTCAAAGCGCGTGAACAGGATCCGGCTGGCCGAGTACTGCTCGATGCGGCGCAGCCGGCCGGTACGGGTGGTGCTTTCCGCCGCCTGCTTGATCTCCGCGAAGTGAGCGGTCAGCCATTCTCCGAACGCTCGTGCCTCGCGGGCGCTCTCGAACACGAAGGCGGGTGCCCGCTGCATGGCATCGTCCAGGACCGTGGTCGTCACGCCGCCGGCCTCGCGCAGCATCTTCATGCCTCGGTTGTAGCTCGCGACCAGCGTGCCCTCGCTCGTCGCCAGAGGAACGTAGAACTCACCCTGCGCGTGCTCTCCGTCGACCAGCAACGGGCCGGCGATGCCGATCGGCACCTGCGCGACCCCGGTGAAGTGCTCGATGTTGCCCGGGACGACTGATGGATCGAAGGAGTAGTGGGAGACGTGCCTCAGCCCCACTCCCGTCTGCTCATGCAGGAAAGAGCGGCGCGCTTCCGCAGCCTCGGGCGTGTAGTCGTTGTCGCGATCACGCGGGATCTTCTTGCGCTCTCCGGGAATGGTCATCGTCTCTGCTCCTCGCCATGGGTCGTTTGGCTGGCCGTTGCTCTGCTTCCGCTTCCGCAGCGATCGATGGAGGCGCGCAGTCTTGTGTA
This sequence comes from uncultured Solirubrobacterales bacterium, assembly GCA_963821705.1. Taxonomy (GTDB): domain Bacteria; phylum Actinomycetota; class Thermoleophilia; order Solirubrobacterales; family 70-9; genus DASUPK01. Next base: position 466,752 of record CAWGEV010000007.1, read on the forward strand.
ACACCACCAGATTCTGTTGCGGACTGCAATAGAGCCAACTAGTGTTTCCTGGCGCTGCCTTGCAGCTATCAACCCAGGGAAGGGGCACCCACATGCACACAGATGAGGCAACCGCATTCGGGAACCTCGCGGGCAAGGCCATGGCCGGCACCGCATCATTCGTGGAGGAGATGCATCAGGCAATCTTCACCCGCTCGTCCTTGATGGCAGGGCCTCCAGTCAAGACGATTCACGACGGCATCGCGGGGGCTGCCTACGGCGGGATCCGCGCGCTCAATCGGGCGCTCGGTCACCTCGTTGGCTCGGGCCTTGCGCTCGCTCGGCTGGGCGAGGGCGATCGCCTCGCGGACTCGCGCGCGGGCAACGTCGCGCTGGGCGCGCTGAGCGGCTTGCACGGCGACCTCCTGCACCGAGACGGAAACGAGCTCGCGATTGAAATGACCCTCCGTGAACGCCGCCGCGACATCGCCATCGACGGGCCCAGCCTCGCTGAGGCCTTTCCCTCGGCGACCTCGCGGCTGGTGGTCTTTATCCACGGACTATGCGAGAGCGACGACGCGTGGCGGATGTTCGGGGGCGAATCTCAGAGCTACGGGTCGCGGCTGAAGCACGACCTTTGCTTCACGCCGCTCTACGTGCGTTACAACAGCGGCCTTCGCATCTCGGAGAACGGGCACCGGCTTTCCCGGCTGCTCGCCAGCGTCGTTGACTCCTGGCCGGCAGAGGTACGCGAGATCGTCCTCGTCGGCCACTCGATGGGCGGTCTGGTTGCGCGCAGCGCCTGCCACTACGGCAACCAATCGGGGGAAGACTGGGTGACGGACGTCCGTCACGTCTTCTGCCTGGCAAGCCCCCACCTGGGAGCGCCGCTGGAGAAGGCGGCCAACGTGGCCGCCTGGGCGCTCGGACGGCTCCCGGAGACCCGGCCGCTTGCGCGCGTCATCAACGGCCGGAGCGAGGGCATCAAGGACTTGCGATTCGGTTACCTCGTCGACGAGGACTGGCAGGGCCGCGATCCCGACGCCCTGCTCGAGGACAACCGCCACCACGTCCCCTTCCTGGAGACCGCGAACTACTACTACGTCGGGGCGACGCTGAGCGGGGACCCACGCCATCCGCTCGGCCACTTGGCGGGCGATCTGCTGGTGCGATTCCCGAGCGCGTCCGGCCAAGGTGCGCGGGGCCAAAGGATCCCGTTCCACATCGATAACGGGCATCACGCCGGGGGGCTCACTCACTTCCACGTGCTCAACGACCCCGACGTCTACCGGCAGATCCACGCCTGGCTGAGGCGTGACGAGGCCCGGATTGGGAATCCTGGTGGCTGACCTTCCGGGCGCGATCCACAAGGCGATCGCCGTGAAGCTGGGCGCGTCTGCTGCGCGGGTTCCCTGGTGATCGAGCGGGAGGTTTGCTTCTAGCGCAGCAGCATCCGCAGGATCGGCTCGGCGCGTCGGGCCTCAGGCCGCTCGCCGGTGATCAGATCGAGGTAGGTGTAGGACTCGATTAGCCGGACGATCACGTAAGCCACCTCGTGCAGGTCAGCCGGCAGATCGATGCGACCGGCCTCAGCTTCCTCTTCCAAGAGGTCCTGGATCGCGCCGATCAGCCGCGGCTGGAACTCGGTGTCGCGGAGCGTCAGCAGCCGCATCGCGTGCTCACCCTCCTCGGCGAGCCAGCGCTTCATTCCGGCGTTGGAGATGACCGCTTCGAGAAAGCCGACTATGACCCGGACGATGCGGTCCGGGCCCTTGGCCCCCACGTCCTCCTCGATCGTCTCGAGCGTTCGCTCGGCCAGGGACCAGATCACCTCGACCAGGAGCTGATCGCGCGACCCGACCCAGCGGTAGAGCGTCACGCGGTTCACACCGAGCTCGCCCGCCAGCGCCCCCATGTCGATTCGCTCGGCTGCGAGGAACTTGCGCCGCGCTAACCGAAACGCGTCCAGAGCCGTGGGCCGCGCCGGCGACTGGCCGCGGGCCGCGAGCTCGCGCTCCAGTTTCGTGGGTGAGCGCTTGGGACGTTTCCCCCGCCGCTGTGCTGTCGCCATCCCCGGCAGGATGGCAGGTGACACCGAGGGAGCCTGGTCCTTCAGTACACCGATCCGGGCCGCTGCTCCTACTTGGCGCTGTCTGACGCACCCAGCGACTTGCCGGCGCTGCGCACGACCTTGCGGAGGAAGTCGTACTGGGTTTCGACCAGCCGGTCCGCCATGTCCAGGGCGGAGTCGACTATCTCCTCCCGCTTGGACGGACCCTCGCCTTCCTCCAATGTCTTGTCGACCGCGTCGACAAACTTGCGAACTGCCTCGATTGCGGCCTGCTGCCCGGCCTTGACCTCCTCGACCAACTCCTCTGAAAGCTCTGTGGGCCTGTCGGCGATTGTCATCTCGATCCCTTTCTGGTCATCCGAGGGAGAGCCGATCATTGCTCGCCGATCTCGGACCCACATCCGTAGCCACTACGGGTCTTGCAACATTAAAACCAGATGTTGTGGCCTTTCAACCAACAGGCTATGTGTTGCGCCCAGGCATCCGTCGACGGTGCAATGGTGGCGACTGAGGCCGGGAAATCCCCGTTGAGGGCGCCTTTCTGATCCTTGCCCCTAGCCCAGCGCGAACTTCGCGTCCTCGGACGTCATCGTCATCGCCAAAGGCACGTGACGACGCCTCGCCAGGTGCTCTCAATCAACTCGAGCTTCTCCTCCGACATCGTCTACTCCCGCAACCCGGCAGTTTTGAGGGCTTCGGCACGGGTCCAGAAGACTTGACGTCTCGTAATCAGGCCGTCCGCGAACCAGACGATCTGCCAGGTGCGGTATTCAAACGGCGCGCCGCTGCCCCTACGGCGTGCTGTGAGAACCACGGCGATGAAGACCCGGTCATCACCCAAGTCCGTTATCTGCTCGATCTCGATGTGGACGCCCTCCTCCGCGTTTTCCCACATCAGCTCGATCCACTCTCGCACCCCCGCCCGCCCGCGGTACAGCTCACCAATCCCAGGGACACCTTCCAGGGCCTCCCATACGACATCAGGGCTGAGGAAGGCCAGCAAGGCGTCGAGGTCGCCGCGGTTGAGAGCGTCGATGGCCTTCCGTGCCAGCGCTACGTTCTCCTCCGACATCGCCCACGCAGTATCTCTCGGGGGAGTTGCGCTTTCCATGCAAGGTCGATAGCCGCTTCTCGTCCAAAGCGGCTACCCCGAGCACCGCTCAGTGATGCGGGCTTTTACGGTTGCCTGGGAAGCCGGCGAACGGGAGCATCCGCAGCGCGAGAATCCGCCCAACTGTGGCGGGGTTCGCCGGGAGACGGGGATAGCGCGACATCTGGAGGAGCCACGTGCAAGCTCGACTTCGTTCCATCTTCGATTTCGGCAACAACGACGCTTCAACGCCCCGGCGAGGAGCCATCGTGACGGCTGTCGCCGCAACGTTGATCGTCGGGTTGGTTGTCGGTTGCGGCGGTAGCAACAGCACCACCACGTCAACCGCGGCGCTTTCCAAGAGTGCCTACCTCGCGAAGGCGAACGCGATCTGTAACGCCGGCAACGAGAAGCAGCAGGCCGGACAGAAGGCGCTCGGCAAGAACCCGAGCCAGGCGCAGCTAATGACTTACGTGACCGGCACGCAGGTCCCGAACATCCAGTCTCAGATCGATCAGATCAAGGCTCTTGGTGCACCCTCAGGCGATCAGGCGGTCGTCAATAAGTACCTCGCCACAGCTCAGGCCGACCTGAACAGGGTGAAGAGCGACCCTTCATTGATCTACAGCGGCAAGAGCGATCCTTTCGCGGACTTCGCGGCAATCGCCCACCCCTACGGGCTGACCGCTTGCGCTCGCCACAGCTAGCGGACCAGGACATATCGGAGCACCAACCGGGGCGCGCCCGCGGCTCGGTTGGTGTCTCGCCCTGAAGCAAGCGGAGCGCCGACGCAAACCACCGCTTTCCATGGAAGGTGTCGCACAAAGGGCGCTGGCGAGAGGCACCCCTACGCGTGCTGAGGCGGCTTCAGCGGTCGACGAGACATCCACCAGGGCGCGAAGTTGGCACCCGGCAAGTGACTCGTCGTCCCGTTTCTAAAGAGGCCTTACACGAGCTCTCACGGCCTCACTTTGGGTTTGTGCGACAGGCTCCATGGAAAGCGGCGGTTTCCCAAACACCTCTGAGCGGGGAATGGCTGACGCTAAACCCGGCCGGACAGTGGCATTCGAGCGGTACGCACCCACCGATCCGTGCCTAGAGAGCGACCCTGCGTGGTTAGCCAGATCAGCTACGCGACTTCGCGAAGCTTCTGCGCCTCGGCAAGGCTCTGCAGCTTCTTCAGCGACTGGTTCTCGATCTGCCGGATCCGCTCGCGGGTGACGTTGAACGTCCGCCCGACCTCCTCAAGCGTGCGCGGGTGCTCGCCGCCGAGCCCGTAGCGGAGCTCGAGCACGCGGCGCTCGCGGTAGGAGAGGTTCTCGAGGGCCTCCTTCAGCGCCTCCTTGGTGAGCAGCTCGGCGGCGCGCTCGAAGGGGGACTCGGCTCGCTCATCGGCGATGAACTGGCCGAACTCCGACTCCTCCTCGTCGCCGACGGGCTTCTCGAGGGAGACCGGCGCCTGCGCCGAGCGCTTGATCGAGTCGACCTCCTCGGGCTCGATGCCGGTGACCTCGGCGATCTCCTCCGGGGTCGGCTCGCGGCCCAGCTCGGTGACCAGTTTGCGCTCCACGCGGCCGATCCTGTTGAGCTTCTCGACGACGTGGACCGGGATGCGGATCGTCCGCGACTTGTCGGCGAGCGCGCGGGCGACCGCCTGGCGGATCCACCAGGTCGCGTAGGTCGAGAACTTGAAGCCCCTGCGGTAGTCGAACTTCTCGGCCGCGCGGACCAGGCCGAACGTGCCCTCCTGGATCAAATCGAGGAAGGGCAGGCCCTGGTTCCGGTAGTTCTTGGCGATCGAGACGACCAGACGGAGGTTCGATTCGACCATCTTCTGCTTGGCGTCGAGGTCGCCGCGCTCGATCCGCTTCGCGAGCTCGACCTCCTCGGCGGCAGTCAGCAGCCTGACCTTGCCGATGTCCTTGAGGAGGAGCTGCAGGGAATCGGTGGTCATGTCCGGCTTCAGCTCGAGCGCCTTCTGGCGCTTGCGACCTCGGCCCTTGCCGGCCTCGGCGGGCTCCGCCTCGGCCGCGGCCTTCTGGGCAGGATCAACGTCCTCGACCAGCTCGATACCGGACTTCTCGAGATGTCCGTAGAGGTCCTGGACGTCGGACTCTTCGAACTCGACCTCGGACATCGCCGAGGCGACGTCACCGAAGGTGAGCACGCCAAGCTGCTGCCCCTTGGTGATCAGCGTCTTTACTTCCTCAAGCTCCTGCAGTTCAGCAACCAGCATTCGTGCTCTAGCTCGTCTCTCTATACGGGCGGTTTTGTCGCGTCTAGGCCACGAAGCCTCTCGGCGAGCAGCTCGAACGGCCCGGCGTTGAGCCCTCGGTAGCTCTCGTCGTCGATCCAGTGGAGCCAGGCCTCCCGCGCTGCGACTTGATCACCCGCGGCCCGGAGCCGGACATAAGCGACTAGCTCGGTCGAGGTGCCGATCGCGGCGTCGTGGCGCTCGCTCAACCGGTCCTGCTCGACTAGCACCGCCTGCAGCCGCGCCACCGCGCTGTCGTGTTCCTTGCCTCTTGTCATGGTCTAAAGCCTTCCGTCCCTCTTCTGGATCCGCCCGGAAACCAGAGGGCTAGAGCCCCCGAGCGGGCAATTAGATGGGGACGAAGCCACCGGGTCGGTGGGGTAACGCCCTTAGAGGTACAGCACCAGCCCCGCAGTCAAGACCAATAGCCCCCACCTCGCGCCTCGTGGCGCAAGACCGCGCCGTCGGTGGCATTCCGGTTGGGAGTGAGTATTTTGGCCGCAGGACCAGCCGCGACTGACACTACTCCTATTGCGTGGGGGTGTGTAAAGACCTATTGCGTGGGGGTGTGTAAAGAGGTCGAAAGCCGGCCTTCGCTGCTCCTCTTCATGCAAGAGGGCAAGTGCTGCTTTCTCTTTGAAGACCACCCAGCTGTCAAGGGGGCGATCGCCCCGCCGCGGTAGGTGTCGTCGTGCCGCTCCCAGCTGGTGGATGAGTTGAGCTCATTTCTCTTTCGGCGCTCTGGGCGCAGATCGTTCCTGGGAGCTGCCTCGGCCGCTCAATTCCATGCGGGACCGTCAGGCGGCAGAAAGCAGCCGGAGTTCGCCGAGGCAGGTTGTTTGAAGGGCTCGCGGCGGGAGAGCATGTGCCAGGCCGCGATCAGGAGCTTGCGGGCGACCGCCGACTTCGCCGGGTTCTTGCCGTGGCGGGCCGAGACGCGGCGGTAGTGGCCGTGCCAGGGGTTGGTCGGGCGCCAGGCCTGGTTGGCGGCCTCGACCGCCGCCCAGCGCAGGGTTCTCGAGCCGGCCTTCGAGAGGGCGCCGGTCTGAGAGCGCTCACCCGACTGGCTCACCCTCGGGGCGAGGCCGGCATAGCCGACCAGCTTGCCGGGCCCCGGAAAGCGGGAGACCTCGCCGATCTCGGCGGCGAAGGTGAGGCCGAGCAGCGGGCCGATGCCCGGCATCGTCGCCAGCAGCCTGGCGCGCTCATCTGCGCTCGCGATCGGCCCCAGCTCGCGGTCGATCGGGTCGATGCGGCGGTCCATCTCGGCGGCCAGCTCGAGCAGCTCGGCGATCGAGGCCCGCCAGACCTCGGGGACCCCGCGGCGCTCCAAGAGCTCGATCGCGTCGGGCTTTCGCAGCCGGGCGTGGGAGATCCGCAGCCCGAACTGGGTGAGCAGGCCGAAGATCCGGTTGCGAGCCGAGGTGCGGGTCTTGACCAGGTGCATGCGCCGGCGAAGGCGCTCTCTGAGGGCCCTGTCTTCAAGCGAGGGCACCCAGAGCTCGGGGACCAGGTCTCGCCGGCAGAGCTCCGCCAGCACCCGGGCGTCGACCTTGTCGGTCTTGCAGGCGAGCGGGGCGACGTCTCTGACCTTGCGGGCGTGGGCGACCTGGACCTTCCAGCCAGAGGCCTCGAGCCGATCGCGGACCCAGACCGCGCCGCTCATCATCTCCACCGCCGCCCTCACGTCTGTGCCCTGCTCTAAGACCAGCCTCGCCAGTCCGTCTTCATTGGCGGGGATCAGCCCCTCGGCCGAGATCTCGCCGCTCTCTCCGACCGCGCAGAAGGCCGCCCGCCCGTAGGCCCAATCGATTCCGACATAGTTCATGCCGGGTCTCCTCTCCTCGCTTGAACGGCAGTGCCAACCGCGGTTCTAGTGAGCGCGGCGGAGGCCCCTTTTCAGTTCAGAGGAGCGGGACCTTCATGACATTCCATGCGAAGCGGATAGCCGCTTCTCAGGAGATGAAAATGACCCCGGAAGCTGACGTCCGGGTCGCGACCTACGGTCGGCTGACCGGGACAGGGGCTTCCGGGAGAACGCGAGATGGGCAGGCCGATTCTTGGACGATGGGCCCAGAGCCCGAGCTTTTCAGTGGCCGCCCCTGCGACTTGTCCGGGTGCGCTTAGAGCGCGAATGCGTCGATGTCGTGTTGCCCACCGCTTCTCCCAATCGTTCGAGCAGAGGAGGAGGAGGAGATGAGGGCAATCGGATTGGACGTCAATCTCGAGTTCTGCGAGGTGGCGATCGCCGACGGAGCTGAGCTCCGCTCGGCCGGGCGGATCGCGACGAGGCCGGAGGAGATCGAGCTCTTCGCCCAGAGCCTCGGCCCGGACGATCGCGTCGCGCTCGAGGTGACCGGCAACGCCTGGGAGATCAAGCGGCTGATCGAGCCACACGTCGCCGAGGTGATCGTCGTCTCGCCGGGAGACACCGGAATCAGAGGGGCGCGGGCGAAGACCGACCGGCTCGACGCGCGAGCGCTGGCGAGGCTCCTCGCCGCGGGCGAGCTGAAGGCGGTCTGGGTCCCCGACCGCGACACCCAGGTGATGCGCCGACGGCTGCAGCGCCGCGGCCAGCTCGTCTCGGCGCGCTCGCGGTCAAAGAACCAGATCCACGCGACCATGATGCGTTGCTTGATCGGCCGCCCCCCGTTCTCGGACCTGTTCGGGGTCAAGGGTCGACGCTGGCTTGCCGGGCCCGCCCTGCCGGAGGAGGAGCGCGAGTCGGTCGACTCCGCCCTGCGCCAGGTCGAGTTCCTCGACTCCGAGATCGAGGCGGTCGAGCGGTTGATCTCAGCCGCCGCCCTCGAGAGCGCCGAGGTGAGGCGACTGATGACGGTGCCGGGGGTGAACGTGATCTGCGCGGCGACCTTCATGGCGGCGGTCGGCGAGATCCGCCGCTTCCCCTCGACCCGGAAGCTGGTCGCCTACCTCGGGCTCGATCCCAAGGTGAGCCAGTCCGGCTCGGGCCCCGCCACCCACGGGCGGGTCTCGAAGCAGGGATCGGTCGCCGGCCGCCATGCGCTGGTCGAGGCGAGCTGGTCGGCGGTGCGCCAACCGGGGCCGCTGCACGCGTTCTACGAGCGGATCCGGGCCCGACGCGGCCACAGCGTCGCGATCGTCGCCTGCGCGCGAAAGCTCGCCTGCCTGCTCTGGTGCCTGCTCACCCGCTCGGAGGACTACGCCTTCGCGCAGCCCTCGTTGACCGCCAAGAAGCTCCGCCTGCTCGAGCTTCGCGCCGGGGCCAAGACGCTCAAGGGCGCCCCCACCGGGACCTTCGCGACCCGGCAGAGAATGCGCGCCGCCGAGCGCGATCTCGCCGAGCAGGCGGAGGCCGCCTATCGACGCAGCGTCCGCGACTGGCAAGCGACCCAGGCGAAGAGAAAGGGCGCCGGCGCGACACCGGGGCGCGCATCTCGTGGCCCGTCAAGCGGGCAAGCAGCGCGGCAGGTCCAAGCCCCCGGGCCTGCGCTTTAGCTCGTCGTCTACCGGCGCCCGAGTCGAACTCTCGCAAATAGGAAGAGGTGCGTCCAGGGTTGACTTGACTTTCATGCGTCGTCCAAAGCGCTACTCCAACAGCCCGGCGGCCGTATTGGCTTGCGCCCACTCGATGATGTTCTGCGAGCCGTCGATGATCGTGCCGCTGTCGAGCACAAGCATTGGCACCTTGTAGTTGCCGGTCAGGCGCTTGACCTCACGCCGCCCGGGAAAGAGCGGGTCGGTTCGGTAGCAGCCACCGGTCTTGACTACCTCGGGCTCGTAGCCCGCAGCGACCAAGGCTTCGTGAGCATTAGCGCAAGGGTGCCCGCGCTTGGTATGGAACGTCCCCCAGCATACGTAGAGCTTCATCGCCCACGCTGTATCTCCCGGCTTTGCGAAACCGCCGCTTTTCGTCAAAGCAGTAGTTGCGGACTACTCACGCAGCCCGGCGGCTTCGAGGGCTTCCGCGTGACTGCCCCAATCGCTGCCCGAGACGGCAAGACCGTCCCGAAAGGTGATCACGATCCCGTACTGCGTATCGATTGGGATACCTCCCTGCGAGCGACCGCGCAGGTGGCCCAGACCCAACACGGTGTCGCCCAGATCGCGCATCTCATCGAAGCTCACCACCAATTCGAGAGCGGCGTTGGTCTGCGACCAGTACGCCCTCATTCCCTCGCGACCGCGATATATCGCGCCTTCCAGCCGGGTGAAGCCACCCTCCCAGTCAGCCTCGGGGTGCATGAACCCGAGCCATGCGTCGAGATCGCCCCGGTTCCAAGCCGCCGCGATCCGCTTGAGCGTCTCCACGTTCTCCTCCGACATCGCCCGCTGAGTATCCCTCGCAGGACGGCTGCTTTCCATTCAAAGCAGTGGTGCTGCTTTTCGTCCAAAGCGGTAGTCGCCTACTCGCCCAGCCCGGCGGCTTCGAGGGCCTCGGCCTGGCTCATGTACGGCTCGATCCGGACGATCTTGCCCTTCCTGAATTCATAAACCAAGGCGATGTCTGTCTCGACGATCACGCCGCTGCCTTTTCCTCTCCGGTATTCATGCACCAGGGCGACGACCCGATCACCGGCGTCGATGGCGCGCCGCAGATCCATTCGGCGTTCTGCCCAGATCTCGGAATCGACGTGCAGCGCTTCCGTTACTGCCTCACGGCCGTAGGTGATAGTTCCTTCTTCCATCCCGCCGACGGCCCCAAGCAGTTCGACTTCGGGGTGCAGGATTTGCGCTGCGTCGGCCTCGATGTCTGCACTGCTGTAGGCGCTTTGAACGATCTCCACGTTCTCCTGCGACATCGCCCGCCCAGTATCTCGCGACGGACCCAAACCACCGCTTCTCGTCCAATGCAGCTACTCCGACAGCCCGGCGGCTTCGATGGCGTCGCGCGGGTTGGCGGTGCTCCACACCACCGTGCCGACGCCGTCCTTGAAGTCGACCAACATGCCCAGCGGCGTTTCGGCCTCGGCACCACTCGCTCGGCCACGGGCGCGGAACGTGCCAAGCGCGAGGACCCGGTCGCCAAGGTCGCGGATGTCGGGGTACTCCCAGTGGAGCTGGTCGAAGGACTCGTTGAAATCACGGAAGAACTCGCGGACACCCGTGTGCCCCGAATAGACCCTGCCCTCACCGCCGAGCAACTCCTCCATGAACGCGTGGAACTCGACTTCTGGGTGCAACTCCCTCAGCACGGCTTCGACGTCGCCGCGGTTGGTCGCCGCAACCGCGCGCTTGAGAGCCGCGACGTTCTCCTTCGACATCAACCAAGCAGTATCCCGCGACGGACCGAGGGGTGCCGCTTTCCATGGAGGGTGTCGCACAAAGGGCGCTGGCGAGAGGTACCCCTACGCGTGCTGAGGTGGCTTCAGCGGTCGACGAGACGTCCACCAAGGGGCGAAGTTGGCACCCTGCAAGTGACTCGTCGTCCCGTTTCTAAAGAGGCCTCACACGAGCTCTCACGGCCTCACTTTGGGTTTGTGCGACAGCCTCCATGCAAAGCAGCGATCCTCACTGGAGCGAGCCGCGCCGTGTCGCTTCGGCGCGAGGCGAGGAGCCTCGGCGCCCGTTTGAAGATCGTTTGAAATCCGAGCGCTCGTGCCGTGCGGCCCAAGCGCAAACCGCATGACGATGCGGGTTAGTAGCCCGAGCGCGAACTTCGCGTCCTCGGACATCATCTCCGGGGACCAGGGCGGGTCGAAGACCATCTTCGGGTGGACCTGCGGTCGACGCCGGGGAGGTCGCCGACGAACTCCTTCATCTGCTCGGAGACCTGGGGGCCGATCGGGCAGGCGGGGGTGGTCAGCGTGAAGGTGACGTAGACGCCTCGGTGTCCTCGATCTCGACGTCGTAGACGAGGCCGAGGGAGACGAAGTCGAGGCCCAGCTCGGGGTCGATGACCTCCTCGAGCGCTTCGAGACGTCGTCCTCGGTCAGCGTGGCTGTCTCGCTGCCATGGCCAAGAGCATAGACGGGCCGGCGTCCCGGGCCTGCCGAATGGGGCCAGGGTGGTTAGGCTTCTGCCGTGGCGCTACTGGTCCTTATCTTCATCGTCGTCCCGATCGCCGAGCTCTACGTGATCATCCAGGTCGGCGAGGCGATCGGCGTCGGTCCCGACGATCGCGCTGCTGCTCGCTCGACGCCCTGCTCGGCTCGCTGCTGCTGCGCCATCAGGGACGCGCCGCCTGGCGGCGCTTCAACCGCGCACTCGACGAGAACGGCGCTTCCCGCACAAGGAGGTCGTCGACGGCGTCCTGATGATCTTCGGCGGCACGCTGCTGATGACGCCCCGGGCTTCATCACCGACATCTTCGGGCTGATCCTGCTGATCCCGCCGACGCAGGGCGATCGTCCGCGGGCATCGGCCTCGCGGATCGTGCGCAGCCGCATCGCGATGGGGACCGCTCTGGGTGGGGGCGCGAGCGACGCAGGCCGGCCGCCGCGCCAGGACCCGCGCCCGACGGTCCCGGCCCGATGCCCCGGGCGGCCGCGACGAGTACCCGCGCGGACCCGGCCCCGGACGACGGTCTCAGCGGGAGGAGCCGGCGCGGCCGGGACCACGCCCCGGTGACATCGAGAGCACCGGCCACGAGATCCGCGACGAGGACGAGCTTCCCCCGGGCCGGGAGCCCTTCGGCCGGATGAACGGGCCGTGGCAGGGGTTCGTGTGCGGGTTCGGCGACCTGGAGGCGGGCTCGGCGGCCTGGCCTGGGACCTCGGGGACGCCGGCGGCGATGGTCCTGGCTCGACGGTCGAGCCGCACGCGGCGACGTTCGCCATCGAGCGAGGCGAGGGGACGCCGCCGTCCTGGAGCTCGCCGCGCGAGGGCGAGTCGGTCGAGGCCGACCCTGACGCCCGAGGCCGCCACCGTCGCGCTCGCCCGGCGCGGCCGGCAGCCTGGAGATCAACGAGTGCGTCGCCGAGGTCGTCGCCAAGGGCGGCTCAAGACGGTGCGCATGCGAGGGCGAGATCGGCCGCTGGAGCGGAGATGCCCTGGCGGCGCCGGCGACCTTCCGCTACCTGGCGATCGAGCCGGGGACGGCAATCCTGATCGCCACGGCGAAGGCGACAGGCCGGATCCGCGGGGCACGAGCGAGGAGGAGACCTCCGCCTGGGTCCTTCGGCGACGAGCAGGCGACGCCGTTCGAGGAGGCGCTTCTCTCGACCCAGTACGACGGCGACGGCAACCCGACGCGGACCGGGCTCGAGCTCTGGGCCGAGGATGCCGACGGCGAGCCGCGCCGCCGCGACGATGCGTCGCCGGATCCGCTCGTCGGCGGCGTCGAGCTCGGCGATTCCGGCGCGGCGGCAGTTCCGGTGCCACACCGACGGGACCGAGGGCCTCGGCAGCTACCTGCTGTGGCGGACGTGAGCGACGCCGGCCGGAATCACCACGGTGATCTCCGACTTCGGCGGCGTCCTGACGACGCCGCTGGTCGAGTCCTTCGTGGCCGTCCAGGACGAGACCGGCATCCCCATCGAGGAGCTGGCCAAGGCGATGAGACGGATCGAGGAGCGAGGACGGCGAGCACCCGCTCTACGAGCTCGAGACGGGCCGGATCAGCGAGGCCGGACTTCCTCGCGCAAGCTCGGCGACGCGCTGGAGCCGGAGCTCGGCCACCGCCCCGAGCTGCACCGCTTCAGCGAGATCTACTTCGAGGCGCTGCAGCCGAACGCGCCGATGATCGACGCTGATGCGCGAGTCGAAGGCGAGCGGCCGCCGGATGGCGCTGCTGACCAACAACGTGCGCGAGTGGGAGCCGCTCTGGCGCACGATGCTGCCCGTGGACGAGATCTTCGAGCTGGTCGTCGACTCGGGCTTCGTCGGCTGCCGCAAGCCCGAGCCGGAGATCTACGAGCTCACGCTCGAGAGGCTGGACGGGGTCGCGCCGGAGGAGTGCCTCTTCATCGACGACGTCGAGGTCAACGTCGACGCCGCCCGGGAGCTCGGGATGTCAGCGGTCCACTACCGCGACAACGACCAGGCGATCCCGGAGATCCGGTCGGCGCTCGCGCTCTGAGCCCGGCTAGTTGTCGGAGCCGTAGCGGTCCCACATGTAGAGCTCGATCGCCTCGCGGCAGAGCTCCATCAGCGCGGGGTGGCGAGAGCCACTCGAGCACCAGAGTCGAGGGCCCGTTCCTCGGTGATCCCCTCCTCGAAGGCCTCCTCGCCGCGGAAGCCGGCGGCGAGCTTGAGCGCCTCGCGGCGGTTGTCGCCGAGCGACTCGAAGGCGCCCATCAGGAAGTCACGGTTGGGGACCGGCTGGCCGACCTCCATCGAGCCGTGCCAGGCGGCGAGCATCGAGATGTCGTGCTCGTCGAGCTCGGAGATCGCCTTGGCGTAGTGCGTCCTCGAAGCTCGCTCGTCGGGGATCTCGTCGACCCAGGCGCGGACGGCCTCGCCGAGCAGCTGCCGTCGGGCCTCCCGGCCGACGGAGTCGGCGATCGCGCGGATGGCGTCGGCTGGATCTACGAAGCAAAGTGTCATCTCGGAGGGCCTCCTGTGTTCGGCTCTGGAGGGCTGATCTCAAGCCAAGTTAGAGTCGCCCCCGGCGGAAAAAAGATGGCTCCGGTTTCCGCGCGTTATGCGCGAAACCAAGCGGATTGCGGGGTGTCAGAAGCCCTGGGCGCGCGCCGACTCCCCGCCTATGCTGGCCCGCATGCCCCTGAAGCTGATCGTCGGGCCCCCGAACTCCGGCAGGACCGGGGCGACGCTCGACGGCTTCAGGGCCGCCGCCGCCCGCAATCCGGTCCTCGTCGTGCCCACGGTCGACGACGTCGAGCGCTTCGAGGAGGAGCTGACCCGCGACGGCGCCGCCGTGATCGGCGCAACTGTCGGCACCTTCGGACAGCTCTTCTCCCTGGTCGCGCGCGCGACGGACGCACCCGCCGGGCCCGCGATCGGACGGACCCAGCGCCTCCGGCTGGCCCGCGAGGCGGCGGCGCGCGCCGACCTGCGAATCCTGGCCTCCTCCTCGCGGCGGCCGGGATTTCCGGCAGCGCTGGAGGAGCTCGTCTCGGAGCTCCAGGCGTCTCTCGTCGACCCCGTCGCCTTCGCCGAGCAGGCGGCTGAGGCGGGCGCCTACGAGCGAGAGGTCGCGGGCCTCTACGTGTCGTACCTCGAGGCCCGGGACGAGCTCGGCCTGCACGACGCCCACTCACTCGCGGCCGCGGCGACGGCCGCACTGCGCGCCAATCCCGAGGCATGGGAAGGGCGACCGGTGTTCCTCTACGGCTTCGACGACCTGACGGTCGAACAGCTCGAGCTGGTTCGGGAGCTCTCGGCCCATGGTTCGGTGACCGTCGCCCTGCCCTGGGAGGACAGGGAATCCCTCACGCAGGCCCGCGGCGCGCTCTTCTCGCAGCTCAGGGACTTCGAGGGCGTGACGATCGAGAGGCTGGAGTCCGAGGCGCGTTTCACGGCCAGCGCGACCCTGTTCGAGCTGGAACGCCGCTTCGGGGACCCAGACCCCGGCGAGCCGATCGAGAACGACGGGGGCGTGGCCCTGCTGGCCTCCGCCGGCGACCTGGCGGAGGTCGAGGCGGTCGGCGCACAGGTGGCCCGGCTGCTGAGCGACGGCGTTCCCGCCGGCGAGATCGCGATCGTGCTGCGTGACCCCCGTTCGGCCGGGCCCCTCTACCGCCGCGTGCTGAACCGGTTCGACATCCCGGTCGCCGTCCAGGCGGATCTGGCCGTCGCCCGAACCACCACCGGCGCCGGCCTGATCGCACTCCTCGATGCCGCCGTGGGAGACGGTCGCGCCTCCGACCTGCTGGCCTACCTGCGGACCCCCGGCGTCGCCTCGCCGTCCAAGGTGGACTGGTTCGAGCGACGGGTCCTGCGCGACCGCATTCGGACCGTCGACGAGGCCCTCGCCGTCTGGGACCCTGGGAGCGAGAACGGCGACCACGGCCTCCGCGAGATCGCCAAACTCCGGGAGGCCGCCACGGGGATCTCCCTCCTGCGCGAGGCGGGCGCTCAGGCGCGCTGGATCGCGGAGAGGGCGATCCGCCGTCAGGGCGCGATCGCGGAGGAGGATCGCGCGCTCGAGCTGCGAACCGGATCCGAGATCGAGCGCGCTCTCGGCGACCTCGCGGACCTCGGCCTCACCCACTCGGCCGCCGACGTGATCTCAGCGGTGGCCGAGCTCGACGTCCCCATGTGGCGAGGCCCGACCGAGGGACGGGTCCGGGTGATCAGCCCGTACCGTGCTCGCGCCCGGCGGGTGGCGAATCTCTTCGTCTGCTCCATGCAGGACGGAGACTTCCCGCGGCGGGACACGGGCGGGCCGCTGCTCTCGGACGACGCCCGTCGCGCCCTGGCCCTGCCGGAGCGGAAGAAGGCGGAGGTCGAGGACCGCTATCTGTTCTCGGTCTGCCTCTCTCGTCCAAAGCAGCGGCTGTGGCTCTCCTGGCGCAGCGCCGACGACGAGGGCGGCGCGACCTCCCGCTCGCCATTCGTAGACGAGGTCCGCGAGCTGCTCGCCCCCGGGCTCCCGGATGACCTGGAGGAGCGGGATGCGGCGATGGTCGCCGAGGCCGGGGGCCGGGGCCTGGCCGAGTCGGTGTTCGATGCCGGCTCAGCTCCGAGCGAGACCGAGTTGGCGCGGGCACGGGCCGCGACCGACCCGAGGACCGCGAACGGCCGGCTTCGCCCGGGCCCTCTCCGGCTCGATGCGGTGCTCGAGCGAATGAAGGAGATCAAGCTGTTCGGCCCCTCGACGCTGGAGGAGTACGCCCTCTGTCCCTACCGCTGGTTCATCGGCCACGAGCTGAAGCCGCAGCGAGTGGGTCCCGAGGACGAGCCGCTGACCAGCGGCCAGATCGCGCACAAGGTCCTGGAGGCTCTCTACGAGAGCCCACCCGGGCCTGAGCCGCGACCCACCAGCGAGAGCCTTGGCGCCTGGCGGGATCGCGCCCGCGAGCTGATCTCCGAAATGGGCGAGAAGCGCCTGCCGCGCGAGCTCGCCGACACCGCCGCGGCGCTGCGGAAGGTCGAGGGACTCGTCCTGGCGTTCCTCGCCGACGAGGCCGCCACCGCCACCGCGTTCTCACCGGCGCACACGGAGGCCGCCTTCGGCTTCGACGAGTCCGAGAAGGGGCCGCTGCCGCTGGCCGGCGGCGGCGTACACGGGCAGATCGACCGGATCGATCTCGGTCCGCGCGGGGAGGCTCTTGTCCAGGACTACAAGTCGGGCGGAACGGTCGACGGCGGCGCCGGGATGCTGGAGCAGCGCGGCAAGCTCCAGCTCCAGCTCTACATGCTCGCCGCGCGCGAGCTCTGGGGACACGAGCTCGCCGGCGGGCTCTATCGGCCCCTCGGGGGCACTTCCAACCGACAGCCGAAGGGCCTGCTTCGCAAGGAGCTCGCCGACGAGCTGGCCGGACTGGACCCCCGTCCCAAAGACCACCTGAGCGAAGAGGACTTCGAGGCGACCCTGGACGAGGCCCGCGCCAAGGCGGAGGAGATCGTCGCCGGCGTTCAGGAGGGCAGGGTCGTCCGTGATCCCATCGGGGGCAGCTGCCCGGAGTTCTGCAGCTTCCAGCCGATCTGCCGCCGAGAGCGTGGCCTGCCCGAGGAGGAGCCCTGGTCCGAGGACGCGGAGGAGGAATGACGGAGCGGACCGACCAGCAGAGGGCAGCGGTCGAGGGCCGTGACGGCGACGTCTTCCTGCGGGCCGGCGCCGGGACCGGCAAGACGACCGTGCTCGTCGACCGCTTCTGCGCTGCGGCCCTCGACCCCGAGGGCGGTGTCGAGCGCATCCTCGCCTTCACCTTCACCGAGCGGGCCGCGGACCAGCTCCGGCGGCGGATTCGGGACGAGCTCGCCTCGAGGATTCGCGAGGCGGACGGCGAGGAGTTGGAGGCTCTTCGAGAGGCGCTCGACGCCAGCGACCGCGCCTGGATCTCGACCATCCACGGCTTCTGCCGCCGGGTGCTCGCCTCCCACCCGGCCGCCGCCGGCATCGACCCTCGCTTCCGCGTGGTCGACGAGTCCGAGGCGGAGCGACTGGCGGCTCGCGCGTTCGACTCGGCGCTCGAGGCGCTGGTCTTGACCGGCGAGCCGGAGGCCCTCGAGCTTGCCGCGGCCAACCGGAGGCGGACGCTTCTCGGGATGACGCGTAGCGCCTACGACGAGCTGCGCAGCCACGGCGATCCCGATCCTGCCCTGCCCGAGCTGCCGCCGCCCGACACCACCGTGGCGATCGCCGAGCTGGCCGACGCCGCCCGTGCCGCTCACGCGGAGTGCGAGGAGGCTTCCGGCAAGAGCGTGGAGAGCCGCGAGCGGATCGCGGCCGCGACCCAGCTGGAGCCCGGGGCCCCGCCGGAGACCGAGCTGCTCGAGCGCCTGCGGAGCCTGGAGGTCCGCTCCTCGGCGAAGCCGTTCAAGGGCGAGGCGTGCGAGCGGTACACCCGCGCGCTCAAGCGGGCCCAGGCCGCCGTGGCTGCGCACGTCCTCGGTCCCGCCTACGAGCAGCTTCGCGAGCTGGTGGCCCGCTTCGGCTCCCACTACGAGGAGCTCAAGACGCAGCGCGCCGCCCTCGACTTCGAGGATCTGCAGCTGAAGACGGTCGAGCTGCTCAGCTCATCGGAGGCGCTGCGGATCCGCTACCGCGAGCAATTCGATCACCTGATGGTCGACGAGTTCCAGGACACCAACGGCCTGCAGCTCCGGCTCATCGAGCAGCTTCGCGGGCCGGACACGCGGCTCTTCCTGGTCGGCGACGAGTTCCAGTCGATCTACGGGTTCCGCCATGCGGACGTGGAGGTCTACCGGCGCGAGCACCGCCGGTTCGCGGACGGCGAGGAGCCGAACGGCGCGGCGCTCCCGCTCACCGGGAACTTCAGGGCCGCGCCTGACTTGGTGGCAGCGACCAACGCGATCGGCGCCGGGCTGCTCGGTGACTTCGAGCCGCTGACCGCGTTCGTCGAGCCGCCAGCCGAGGGCGCCGAGGGCGGCCCCTCCGTCGAGCTGCTCCTGACGGTCGACGACAGGACGGCCTGGGAGGCGGACGAGACGAAGCTGCCGCGGTTGCCCGACGACCCGAGCTCGGGCTCCAAGGTCGCGGAGGCGCGGCGGCTGGCGGGACGGCTGCGAGAGCTCGTCGACGCGGGAGAGGATCCGGCCGAGATCGTGGTCCTGATGCGAGCCTTCACCCACGTCGCGGCGGTGGAGCGGGCGCTCGCCGACGCCGGGCTCGATCCCTACGTCGTGGGCGGCCGCGGCTTCTGGTCACAGCAGCAGATCGACGACCTGCGCTGTCTGCTGCGGGTCATCGCGAACCCGCTCGACGACGAGGCGCTGTTCGGCGCACTCGCCTCCCCCGCCTGCGCAGTGCTGCCGGACACGCTCTGGCTGCTCCGGCGCGCGGCCACCTTCAATGGCGAGGACGGCCGCGAGCGCTTCGACCACGTCTGGCCTCTGGTCCGCGACCTCTCCGAGACCGGGACGACAGAGCGCGGCGACGCTGAGTCCGCCGCCCTGATTCCCCCGGACGAGCTGGAGCGGCTGGACCGCTTCGCGCGCGTCCTGGGCGACCTGCGCGACCGCTCGACGGAGGGGGGTCTGGAGTCCCTGATCGAGCGGACGGCGAGCGCGTTCCGGTACGACCTGGCGACCCTGCGGCGCGACGACGGCACGGCCAGGTGGGCGAACGTCCGGAAGCTGATGCGCCTCGCCCGGGAGTTCGAGGCCAGCGAGGGACCGGACCTCGGCACGTTCCTCGAATACCTCGACACCCGCGCCGCGAGCCGCGACCGTGAGGCGGAGGCAGCCACACGGGCCGAGGGGCACGCGGGCGTTCGGGTGATGACGGTTCACAGCGCCAAGGGGCTCGAGTTCGGCGTCGTCGCGGTTGCAGATCTGGGACGGAACCTCCAGCTCGGCTGGATGCCGCTCCGCGTCGAGCCCGGCGAGGAGGGCCCCGAGGGCGGTGAGCTGGCCAGGGTGGGCGTGCAGCTCGGCCGGCTGGGGCGACCCGCCGAGCGGCTGCACGACTACCAGGAGCTCACCGAGGTGGCGGCCGAGCGCGACGCCGAGGAGGAGGCGCGCCTGGCCTACGTCGCAGCCACCCGGGCCAAGCGACGGCTGCTGCTGAGCGGCACGTTCAAGCCCAAGGCACTCAAGAAGGAGATCGACGCGCGCAAGCCGATCGCGTTGCAGCTGATCCGCTCGCTGCTCGATGGCGACGCGAGCGAGCGGGACGTCGAGATCCCCGCCGCCGGGGAAGGCTTTCCGGCCGGCCGTCTGCGGGTCGCTCTGAGCGAACCCGGGCCGGGCTCCGGTGCGGGGCTGCTGAGCCCTCGCGAGCCCGAGGCGCGTCCGGAGGCCGGCGCCGATCAGGACCCGCCGCTCGGTCGCCCGGAGGTCCCCCCCGCCCTGATCGGCGGTCTCTCCTATTCGGCGCTCTCGAGCTACGAGAACTGCGGCTACCGCTTCTACGTCGAGCGCGTCCTCGGCATCGGCGAGCCCGACGTCGCTGCCGACGGCGACGAGACGTCGGCGGCGCCCGAGGTCCGCCGCCGCTTCGGCCCAGGTGTCGCGGTTCACGCGCTGCTCGAGTGGAGCGCGCGAAACCGCTGGCGGGAGCCGGACGCGGAACGGGCCGCGGCGGCGCTGCGTGAGCAGGGCCTCGAGGGCGGCGCCGAGGAGACCGAGGTCGCGCTCGCGCTCACCAACGCGTTCCTGGGATCCCGGCTTCGCGAGGAGATCGGGCAAGCGCGGGTGAGCGCGGAGGTTCCATTCGTGATCTCGGTGGCGGGCACGCTGGTCCGCGGGTCGATCGACCTGCTCGTGGAGCGGGAGGACGGCTCGGTGCTGGTCGTCGACTACAAGACGGACCGGCTGCGCGAGCGGGAGCCGGCGGCGATCGTGTCGCGATACTCGGTCCAGAGGGACCTGTACGCGCTCGCAGCGGCAGCGCGCGGCACGCCGGTCGAGACCGCCTACGTCTTCCTCGAAAGGCCGGATTCGCCGGTGAGGGAGGAGTTCGACGAAGCGGGACTGGAGAAGGCGCGCAACCGGGTCGAGGCCGTCCTGGGGCGCCTCGCCTCCGGGCGCTTCGACGTCACCGACCGCCCCCACCGTGCGCTCTGCGCCGACTGCCCGGCCCGGGAGCGCCTCTGCAGCCATGACATGGGAGCGCAGATGCGCGACGAGGCGGAGCCGCCGATCGGCTCCGAGCCTCGGCTCAGCCTGCTGGAGGGATCGTGAGCGGCGGCCTGGGCCTGTTCGGCTACGGGTCGCTGGTGCTGCGCGAGAGCGCCTCGATGACGCTCGGCCGCCCGGCCGGCGAGCTGCGGCCCGTTCGCCTCCACGACTGGAGGCGGCGGTTCTCGCAGCGCCGCGACAACCTGACCTGCGAGAAGACTTTCGAGTGCGCCCGGGGCTGGCGCCCCGAATGGATCCTCGGGCTGAACGTCGAGGAGGGCGAGGACCCCGCCGGGCCCGTGAACGGTGTGGTGATCGAGCTGACGGAGGCGGAGCTCGACCGGCTGGACGTGCGGGAGATCCGCTACGACCGGGTGGAGGTGACCGGCTCGGTCGAGGGGGAGGATCTGCCCGAGCGAATCGTCACCTACACCGCGAAGGAGTTCCATTTCGCCGTCGAGCCGCCGGAGGACTCGATCATCCTCGCCACCTACGCGGCCGCCGTCGAGCAGGGCTTCAGCGAGCTGGGCGCGGGCGAGCTGGATCACTACCTGACGACGACGCCGTACCCGGTCGATCAGCGCGAGGCGGAGCTTGTGATCGACAGGATCCCGGAGGGAAACCCGCGGGCGTGGTAGATGCAAGGGCGCGCGACAGCGCGACCCGTTTCAGGAACGGTGCCAGGCGCGCGCCCACTCGCGGAGCTCCGCCATCACCGGCTCCAGCGAGTGGCCCTTGTCCGTGAGCTCGTAGCTGACGCGGACCCGGTTGCCCGGCTGCACCTCGCGCCGGACGAGGCCGGCCTTCTCGAGCTCCTTGAGGCGACAGGAGAGCAGGCGATCCGACATGCCGGGGACGGCCTCCTTGATCTCGGCGAAGTGGAGCGGGCCGTCGGTGAGCGTGTAGAGGATCGCCCCGGCCCACCGCCGCCCGATCAGCTCGACCGCCCAGTGGTAATGCCGACACACCTGTTTCGGCTTGGCCGCCCCCCTGGCTCGGCCAGCGCCCGACTGCGTTATCACCTCGAACCAAGCTTACCGATCGTAAGGGCCGGCCAAACGGGGTTCAGCCCGTGCAGGGTCCGGTGCTCACGGCGCCCGTCGAGTCGCTCAAAGCACGCCTGACCACGTCGTTCGGCACCGCGTAGCCGCCCGGCTTCCCCTGGGTTGTGGCGGCGAAGACCGTGCCCATCACGTGGCCGGCCGTGTCCACCAGCGGCCCGCCGGAGTCGCCGCTTCGCACGTCCCCGCGCAGGGCTGTGAGCTCACGCGTCACCGGCCCGCGGCCGTAGGAGTCCTGTGTGACCACGGGCCCGGTTACGCCGACGCGGGCCGGGGTGATCGTGAGCGGGCCGTTCTCCGGGTAGCCGATGACGGCTCCCGGTGTGCCGCTCGTGACCGAGGAGGCGAACGACAGCGGAGTGCCCGTCAGGCCGTTCACGTGCAGCAGCGCGAGGTCGTTCTCGGGGTCGTAGTGGACCGGCGTCGCGTCCAGCGAGGTCGTGGAGCCGGGCGGCGTCACCGTCGTGTCGCTCTCCCCCGCAACCACGTGCGCGTTGGTCACGACCAGGTCGGGGCCCGCGATCCAGCCGGAGCCCTCGACGCCGAGCCCGCAGGCAGTTCCAAGCACGCGTACCACGTTGCCCGACGCTGCCTTGACCTCCGGGTCGTTGGCGACCTTCGAATCCGGTGCGGCCACGTTCGGGCTGGGTCCCTGGACCGCGACGCGCGGGTCGATCCGGTGGAGCGCGTTGATCAGCGAGCTCGACGGAGGGAACGCGTTGTTGAGCGCCCGCAGGATCGCCGAGCGCTGAACGGCGGTCCGCAGGCCCTTGACGCCCGGAGCATTGAGCGCCACCGCGCCGAACAGCCAGGCGAGGCCGAGCGCGAGCGCCACGAGCAGCACCGCCCCGCCCAGGGATTCGGCGACCGCCAGCCCTCGCCTGCGGCCGCTCTGCCCGAGCAGGCGCCGGCGAATCCCGAGCGCAAGCCCCTCGAGAGAGACCGCCAGGATGCCTCCGACGAGCAGCGCGCCGGCCAGCGCGGTCGCGGGGGCGTAAGGGGAATGCGAGCCGTCGGCCAGGAGGGCAGGGCCGATTCGGCTGCCCAGAAACGCGCCGATCGCGAACCCACCCAGGCTCAGGACGCCCACGATCAGCCCCTGCTGGTAGCCCCAGAAGCCCATCGCGAGGGCGAATGCCACGATCAGCCAGTCAAGGGCGGTCACGGTTTCCCGAATACAAGCGCAGGAGCCATTACCTTTGCGCACGTGAATCCGCCCGTGACACGGTCACGGACCCGCGAAGGGGAGAGACAGCCGCCCAGGCGCCCGAATCGCAGCCCACGTGCGCAGCGTGGGCCCCTCACCGAGCGCCAGCGGCGCCTCCGCCAGCGAGCGATCCCGCTCGGCGTGGTCGCGCTGATCGCGTTCATCTTCGGGGTGATCAGCGCGGCGGGTAGCCCCGAGCAGGACATGGCCGAGCGCTTCGTCAACGACTGGGCGCACCAGGACTACAACGCGATGCACGACGAGCTCTCGAGCTCGGCGCAGGCTCAGTACACCGCGGCCGACCTGCGCGACGCGTACACGTCCGCCCAGAACGCCGCCACGGCCACCGCGATCGATCCGGGCAGCGCGGACGGCCCGAAGAGCGTCAACGGGACGAACGTGGTCGAGGTGGGCGTCGGAGTCCGGACCAGGCTGTTCGGCAAGGTCGATGGGACCCTGCTCCTTCCGCTCGACGGCGGTAAGGTCGCCTGGAACCCGAGCCTGACCTTCCCCGGCCTGCAGACCGGGGAGCGCGTGGGCCGGCGACTCACGCTGGGCCGGCGCGCGGCGATCCTGGCGAAGAACGGTACGCCGCTCGCCGCAGGGCCGACCGACAACCGGAGCTCGCCGCTCGGCTCCGACGCGATCGACGTCGCGGGCCAGACCGGGGCGCCGGACGCCACGGAGCAGGCGAAGCTGCAGGCGGCCGGGTACCCGTCCAACCAGGACACCGGCACGAGCGGACTGGAGCTGGCCTTCAACGACCGGCTGGCCGGGAAGCCCGGCGGACAGCTTCTCGCCGTGAAGGACGGGACGCCCCTGCCCGATGTCCCGGCCGGGACGCCGGGCCGCGTGCTCGCCACGGCGCACGGCGCGCCGGGGCAGCCGGTACACACGACGATCGATCCCCATCTCCAGTCGACCACCGTGAACGCGCTGGGCGGCCAGTCCGGCGGGATCGTCGTGCTCAACGCCAGGAGCGGGAGGGTGCTCGCCATGGCCGGCGCCGCATACTCGTCTCCCCAGCCCCCTGGCTCGACTTTCAAGGTGATCACCGCCACCTCCGCCCTCGAGCACCACGACGTCAAGCTGAGCGACACGTTCCCGGTGGTGACCCAGATCAACCCGGACCCGGTCGCGGGTGCGCGGGTGGTTGCCAACGCCCATGACGAGGCGTGCGGCGGCACCTTCGTCCAGGCCTTTGCGAGGTCCTGCAACAGCGTCTTCGCACCGCTCGCGGTCAAGGTGGGTGCCGAAAACCTCGTCAACACGGCCGAGGACTACGGGTACAACCAGCCGGTCACGCTCTACAACGCGCAGGCGACGGCGGCGGTCCAGCCGAACCGGATGAGCATCCCGAGCGCCGACGAGCTGAACGCGGAGCCGACCCACACGGATCTGTCGGTGACCGGCTTCGGCCAGGGCAAGGTGCTGGCGACCCCGCTCGGGATGGCGTCGGTCGCGCAGACGGTGGCCAACGACGGCGTGCGTGACCCGACCCCGATCGTCAAGGACAAGGCGCTGCAGAGCTCGGCGAAGCCCGTCGAGGTGACCTCGAAGGCGAACGCTCGCGTCCTGACTGGCCTGATGCGCGCGGTGGTGACCCAGGGAACCGGCGTCGCGGCGAACCTGACCGGCGTTCAGGTCGCGGGCAAGACCGGAACCGCCGAGCTGGGGCCGAAGCCGGGTGCGCCACCCGCGCCCCCGGGAGCGCAGACCGACCAGCTGATCGACGGCTGGTTCATCGCCTTCGCTCCGGCGGACAAGCCGAAGCTCGCGCTCGCTGTGATGCTGATCGACGCCTCGGGCGACGGCGGCACGACGGCCGCGCCGATCGCGCGGTCGATCTTGGCTTCGGCTCTGTAGGGACGGCTTCGCCATCAGATCGCGGCCACAAGCGGCCGCCCCGCCCCTCACTAAACGGGTCGCGCTGGCGCGCGCCCTCGCATTACGGGCTTCGCCCTCCGCTCCCGAAGTGGAGCGGCCTGGTGGCCGCTACGGCAGCCCGAACGCCACGCCCACCATCGCCATCCCGCCGCCGACGGCGGTCAGCACTCCCCCTGGGCCTTCGAGGGCGAGGCTGAGCGGGACGCCGACCAGCACCAGCGCGGTCCCGCCCGCGATCAGGGCCCACCAGTTGAGGCCGCCCGCATCCTGCTCGGGAGCGGCCGGCGCGGTCAGGATGGTGCAGATGACCAGCAGCCCGAGCCCGACCAGCCCCCCGGCGAGGCCGAGCAGCTGGATCAACGCCAGCGCGGCGCCGATGCCGCCGATCAGGAGCAGGGCTTGAAGCTGGGTCTTTCTCATGGGTGGGAGCGGAGGACTCCCCTCCCTCGAGCCTAGATATCGAGGGTGATTTCGCCGGTCTCGCCCGCGTAGTGGATCTCGAGCTTCAGCGGCCTGTTCTCGTTGGACGCCTGCGCGACCAGGAAGAGCACGAGGGCACCCTGCGTCGGGCCGTTCGCGGCAGCGGTGTCGGGAGCGGGAATGTCGCCTCCGGCCGGCAGCTCGGCCCCGAGCGGAGCCGCGAAGGGCGTGCGGCTGGGGACCGACGGGTAGGCGACGCCGGTCGTGTCGACCACGCTCATCTGGCCATTGGTCGGCAGCCGCACGGGGTGGTCGCTCTGGTTGTGCATGGTCAGGAACACGCCCAGATATGCCTGGCTCGAGGGCAGGGGCAGCTTCTGGCCTTCGAGGTACTGCTTGTCATCGGGTTGCGCCGGGTTGAGGAACCGCGTCTCCTGAACGTTGATCTTCAGGTCCCCGAGCTGGATCGGCTCGCCCTCATTTCCCTTCGTGCCGAGGGTGTTGCCGCAGCCGGCCACACCCACGAGGGCGAGGGCAAGCACGAATGCGACTGCCAGGACTCCCTTGCTGCCGGGGCGCATGAGGGCGCGCAGTCTATCCGCAGGCATCCTGGCGCGGTCCAGTCAGGAGACGGGCGTCGGCAGGCGGTCGCCGCCGGCGACCTCCGTGCGTGGCGGCTCCTGGCCGGACTCGATCAGGTCGCGCAGCCGCCGCAGCGCCTTGCTCCAGCGACGTCGCCACCAGCGCGTCCGGCCGAACTCCCGGATGCGGTCGAACTCGTTCGCCGGCGTGGTCCAGAAGGTGAGCCTCAGCTCGGTGGTCTGCCGCTGGTCGAGCTCCCAGACGATCCGGATCGGCAGACGATCGAGCCGTCCCCCGCGGGCGTGCTCGACGACGCGATACGGACGCTCGGCCTCGGCGATCACCGTCTCCATGTACCTGACGCCCGCCGGCGCATCGACCCGGAGCCGCGCGGCCGCCCCCACGCCCTGGGCGGGGATGCGGGCCAGGTGGTACTCGCTCGCGAAGTGGTCGATCCAACTCGGGCGCACCGCGAGATCGCAGAGGAAGTCGAAGACCCGCTCGCGGGGAGCGTCGATCGAGATGTCGAGGGAAATGGGCCCCACCGCGCGGCGATTCTAGTGCCGGCGCACGGGACGATCGGCCAGACCCCCTGGAAAGGGTGGACTTTCCGTACCAGTCACGAAGAATGCCTAGCCATTTTGCAGTACCGGGAGTAGTATCGCCCCAATCCCCGATGACGATGATTGGACAGAGTCAAGACGACGTCCGGCACGCGGGTGAGCCCGCCGGAGGCGTCGGTTCGTTCATCTGCCAGGGGTGTTCCCTTCCCGTCTCTTTCGAGCCGGCCGAGTCGATTCCAAGGTGCCCCAACTGCGGAGGCACCGACTTCCGCCGCTCGTCGATGTTCGAGCAGCCAACGCTCAGGAACATCGCGATCAGTCGCCCCACCGCCCAGCCCGAGAACTGGCTGGCGGGCGTGCGGGACTCGATCAGCGAGGCGGGCAAGTACCTCGCGATGTTCGCCGACGGCCGGACCCGGGTGATCGAGCTCTCAGACGGCTGGTCGCGTATCGGGCGGAGCCGCTCGGCGGACATCCGACTCGACGACCCGACCGTCTCCCGCCGACATGCGGTGGTCGTGCAGACGCCCGAGGGCGACCTGCGCGTGCTGGATGACCGCTCGATGAACGGCATCCGCGTCAACGGCGAGCCCGTCGACTGGAGCCCGCTCGCGGACGGCGACGAGCTCCAGATCGGCCGCTACACGCTCAGCGTCATCGAGAGCGGCGGCACCCCCTAGCCCGGTCCACCGACGGCGCACGTCATCGGCGCGCGGATCCGACCCCCAGGTTCGCACTTCCCTCGCTACGTCGCGGTAGCTGCCTTCAGCTTGGCGGGCGCCTCCCGCGCAGCTGGGGCGGCGCGGCGGCGGCGCGAGCGGCGAACCGAGGCCACGACGCGAACCGCGAAGAGAGCGCCGATGCCCGCCGAGGCGGCGAGCACGGGCCAGTAGAGCCACGGGGTGGCCCCATCGGTTCCCGCGCCGAGCGTGTGGGCGGCCGCGAGGACGAAGGCCACCACGGTCAGACGGTGGGCCTTCCGCCAGAGGCGGCCGCCGATCCAGCGCCGAACGTAGAAGCTCAGGCCGAGGAGGGCGGCCAGCCATCCGGCGATGGTCCCCAGCCCGGTCCAGACCGGGCGATAAGCCATCGTGAACGGCAGGGCGATGCCGCCCGGTCCGGGGTTGAGCCAGGAGTCGCCGAGGAGGGTGATGCCGTGGATTGCGACCGCCACGAGGGCCGTGACAGCCGTCTGCTCGTGAATGGCGAGCAGGGTGCGGCGAACGCCTGCTGAGAGTGCATCCAGTCAGGCGACGAGCGTCGCCGCGCTCCCACTTCGGCGTCCCACCAGCCTTGGCTCGACCGGTCCCACGATCTCGATGTGGCCGTCGTCGTGAACCAACATGCCGCCCTGCTCCGCTAGCAGCTCCCGACCGCGCTCGGGACCGCTCAGCAGCGCCGCCTTGGACAGGGTCTCCGCCTCCAGCGCTGTGCGGCCGAGCGCGGTGGCCCCGAGCAGGCCGGTCCAGGCGGGGTCCCCTGTGCTCGGATCGAGCAGGTGGTGGGCGAAGGAGCCGTCCTCGCGCCGCCACAGCCGGATGTCAACTCCCGAGCTGGCGATGCCGCCCTCCGCGACGTCGAAGATCGCCGCCGGTTCGTCGTCGATCGGATGGCGGGCATGGACGCCGAACGGATCGAGGCGCGCGGCGAAACCGCCGACCCTCACGTCTCCCCCGCAGTCGACCACGAAGCGCGAGTAGCTCCGCAGGTGCTCAGCCACCAGGTCGGCTGCCAGGCCCTTGCCGCAGCCACCTGTGTCGAAGATCAGTCCCGGTGGCCGGCGGATCGTCCCGGCGGAGTCGTCGACCTCGATCGACCGCCATTCGGCCTCGGCCCGCGGCCGGGCGGGGTGTCGCGGCGGCGCGGCCGCCAGGGCGTCGGCGAGTGGCTCGGGGTCGACTCCGGCGCGCGACTTGCGATAGCCGGCGCTCACGATCGCACCGCCCAGGGTCGGGTCTACCAGTCCGTCGCTGCGCTCTGCCGCCCAGACGCCGGCCCTGACGGCCTGCCGCAGGACCGGCGACGCCGGGACGGTCTCCCGGTGATCCTCATTGAGTGCGGTCAGCTCGCTGTCGGGCTTGAAGCGCGAGAGGGCGGCGTCGAACAGCTCGATGAAGAGTCTCTCCCGCACGGCCGCCTCCGCCGCCGGTGGCGAGCCGGGCAGCGGGTCGCCGATCAGCAGGCGGACCTCGCATCCCATGCACTCGAAGGTGAGGTCGTGGTAGTTCATGAGGTCGAGGTCGCCACCGGCGCCGGCGCACCGGCTGAGGTGCCCGAGCTTGACACAGTCTGCCCCCCGCCACCGGTCCCCGCCGGGACCACCGTGGTGATGATGATCTTCTTGCGCGGCCGGACCTGGGCGGACGTGGATATCGCACTCGCCTTGCCGACGGCCGGATCCCGGCCGGACTGGAGCTGGAGGGCGAGGAACTCGAAGACGACGGCGAAGCAGGCGAGCGCCACGAGGACGGTCGGCAGAGCTGCCGGCCGCCGCCGCCGGGGAGGGTCGGCGGCGGCGGCCGTCATCCGCCCGCCAGGGCGCTTGTCGTCAGTCGTCTGGGGCTTCTCGTCAGTCATCGTGGCCCTGCTTCTCGTGCTCGCCGCCGCCGCCCGAGCCGCCGCCACTCGTGCCGGTGCCGACGGCGCCGCCGCCACCGCCACCGCCACCGCTGCCGGCGCTGCCGCTCGAGCCGCTGGTCACGGGAGAGTGGCCGCCGCCGCCCGAGGTGTGGTGACCCGAGCCGCTCGAGCCCGAGTGGACCGGGGAATGACCGGACGAGGAGCCGGTGCTGGACCCGCTCGATCCGGTGGAGACCGGTGACGTCGAGGAGGAGCGGTGGCTGCCGCTCGTGCCGGTCGAGACGTGGGAACGTCCGTGCCCGGCAGCCACGCGAACGTGCGGAGGCGGCTTCGCATGAATGGTTCGGCGGATCACGTGCGTGCCGGCCAGCCTCGTCACGGGCTGCTCAGGCGCGCGGCTGGAATTGAGGGCGTAGCCGCCCAGTGCCCCGAGCCCGAGCGCGGCAGTGATCGCAGCGATCCTTGTCCTGAGGTCTCTCAAAGCATTCGGCCCTTCTTCCCCCTATCGGTGAGGGCGCGTCCGGGCATTCTTCGGCCGCCCGGGTAATCGAACCCCCAGTAATCGGTAAAGACGTGGCAAAGACCCGGCCGGGGCGCGCGGCCACGGGCCGGGCTGTGAAGGGGAGTCACGGGTAGACGACCTCGCCCGTCTCGGAGTCGACCACCTCGATGGCCATGGCCGGACAGGCCTTGGCCGCCTTGAGGATCTTCTTGTCCGGGCCGCTGCCGATCACCTCGGCGGTATCGCCCAGCTCGAAGACCTCGGGCGCAATGTCGACGCAGTCGCCGTGCGCGCTGCAGGCGCTGGGGTCGATCTTCGGGATGTAGCTCATCGTTGCTCCTTTCCGTCCGTTGCTTGCTCGTAGGTCCGTTCGATCTCCTTGCGAAGGCGCGCGAACGCGCGGGGGTTGCCGACCACGAGGGCGCCCACGGGTTGCTCGTCCCGCGTGTAGACGACTGCGTAGTCGCGGTCGTCCGGCGTGCCCTCGACGTGCGCGGCGTCCGATCCCTCCGCGTGCCCGAAGTACTGGATGCGCAACCCGTACTGGTCGCTCCAGAAGCTGGGCAGCGGCTGGGGCTCAGGCTCCTCGCCGGTGATCGCTCTGGCGACCGCCATGCCCTGCCGGGCGGCCGCGTCCCAGTGCTCGCTGCGACGATGTTCGCCGTGGCGGTGGTCGAAGCCCCTCGCCACGTCGCCGGCGGCCCACACTCCCGGTATCGACGTCCTCCCCGCGTGATCGGTGGTGACGCCGTCAGTGTCCAGCCCGCTGCCCTTGAGCCAGGCGGCGTCTGGGGCGACGCCGATGCCCACGACGACCGCGTCGCAGGCGAGGCGCTCGCCGTCGCCGAGCACGAGCTCCTCGACGGAGCCGTTGCCGCGCGCCCCCTTCAGCATGGTGGAGAGGCGGACGTCGACGCCCTCCTCGTCGTGCATCTTCATCAGCCCGAGGCCGACCTCCTCGCCGAGCACGCCTGTGAGAGGAGCGGGCAGTGCCTCGACGATCGTGACCTCGGCGCCCGACCTGCGGGCGGTGGAGGCGACCTCCTGGCCGATGAAGCCTGCGCCGATCACCGCCAATCGCGCACCCGCGCGAACCTCCTCGCGCAGGTGCCGCGCGTCATCCAGCGTGCGCAGATAGTGGACGTTCGAATAGCCCTCGAGCGGCGGCAGTCTCCGGGCTGCCGCGCCCGTGGCGATCACCAGCTGGTCGTAGAGGACCTCGGAGCCGTCGTCGAGCTCCAGCCGGCGCCGCTTGGTGTCGAGCCTGGTGGCGCGCCGGCCGAGGATCAGCTCGACGTCGTTGTCCGCGTACCAGCCTTCGGGCTTGAAGGCGACCTCCTCATCCGGGATCTTGCCCTCGAGATGTCCCTTCGAGAGCGGCGGCCGATCGTAGGGGCGCTCGGCCTCGCCGCAGATCACCCGGATCCGATCCTCGCAGCCTCGCCTGCGGAGGGTCTCGACGCACCTCTGCGCGGCGAGCCCTCCTCCGACGATCACGATGCCTTGATCCTTCATCTCGGTTCCCTTTCGTTTGCGGAGACTCATGCCGTCTCCTCGGCGACCGCCCCGGTGAGCACGGGCTGCTGGCGGGGAGCTTGGCGGTCCGGCCGGCCGTCGCCTTCTTCGATCTGACGCTCGCGACGTCGCTCGGCCGCCTTCCGCTCTCGCTCCCGGCCCTTGCGGATTCCGTGGGCGACTCGCGCCACGAACATCGCTCCGATGGCGGGGGCCGTGAGCGCGATCGGCCAGTAAAGCCAGGGGCTCCCCCCGTCGGTTCCGGCGCCCAGCGTGTGGATCACGCCGAGGACGTAGACCACGATCGTTGCGCGATGCGCCTTGCGCCAGAAGGCGGTGCCGATCCGGCGGCGGACGTAGTAGCTCAGTCCGAGCAGTGCGGCCAGCCAGCCGCCCAGGATCCCGAGCCCGGTGAAGGCCGACTTGTAGGCCATCGTGAAGGGCACGACGATGCCCGAGAGGCCCGGGTTCAGCCACGGGTCGCCGAGCAGGGTGAGGCCGTGAACGCCGATCGCGACCAGCCCCGCCAAGGCGGTCTGCTCGTGGATCGCGACCAGCTTGCGGTTCGCACCCGGCTTCTTGGCGAGCTTGCCGGCCATGGCCAGGCCGATCCCCACGGAGACCGTGACCAGGGCCAGTGCCACCACGCCGGAGGCGCGGCTCGCGAGCCACCAGCCGTGCTGAGCGAGTGTCTGGTGGACGTTCATGAAGTCGAGCTCACCACCGGCGCGGGGGCCTGCTGCTGGTTGTGCGGAGCGAAGATGACCTTCGCCCCACCGTCGTCGCCGAACGACTCGTCGCCGCTCAGCGAGATGCCGCCGACCAGCGAGCCCACTCCCCCGGGCGAGGCCTGGAAGAGGAGCAGCTGGAAGACGACCACGAACAGGGCGATCGCGCCGATCACGGTCGGCCAGGCGGAGGGCCGGCGCCTAGTCATCGCGCCGGCCTCCGACCGAGGTCGCACCCGGGAACGGCTGGGTGTTGACCGCTGGGGTGGCGACCGCACCGCTCGTCCCGGTCGAGACCGGGCGGGTGGTGGATCCGCCGTTGTGCGTGGCGGTGATCGCGGGGGGCGTCGGGTGCTGAGCCGCCGGGTTGTTGGCCCAGGCGACACCGCCCAGGCCACCCAGCGCCAGAACCACCACGCCGGCCACGAATCTGTTTTTGATCGAACTCATCTGAGTCTCCTTTGGACTCCTCTGATCTGCACAACGGAGTCTGCAATCCGGCCGTCAAGCCGCCTGGGAAGCGCGGGCAAAGAGACGGGAAACTGTGCTCAGGCGCGGCTCAGTCGCCGCCCTCGCCACCACCACCACCGCCGCCGCCACCCTCGCTCTCGCCGCCACCGCCGCCGCCACCGCTGGTGCCGGTGTGCACAGCGCCGCCACCGCCGCCACCGCCGCTGGTGCCGGTCGACACGGGCACGCTCGACGACGATGATCCGCTGGTGCCGCTCGAGACGGGGGTGCTCGTCAGGCTTCGCTGGGCGACACCGGGACTGGCGCCGGCCGAGCGATGGTGCTTCGGCTTCTTGTGGATCGTCCGCCTGACCACCTGTGTGGTCGGCACGGCCGGGGTCGCCGCCGCCTGGGTGGCCTGCCGGTTCGAGCTCATGGCATAGCCGCCCAACCCACCGAGGCCGAGCACCACCGCCAGCACTGCGATTTTCGTTCTGAAGTCGTTCATCAGCATCCGCTCCTTGCCCATTGGATTGAGGAGACGATGATCGGGAGCGCCCGCTTACGAGTGCGACAAGCCCAGGTAAAGCGAGGGGAAAGAAATTCGCCCCGGCGCCGGGTGCGGCGGATGGCGGCGTTACATTGGCTGCGTGGCCGAGCCGCTGCCACCCAAGAAGATCCTCTTCGTCGAGGATGAGGCGGCGATCTATGAGCCCTTCTCGAAGGCACTGCGCCGGAACGGATACGAGCCGGTGGTCGCCCAAACAGCCTCCGAGGCACTGAAGCTCGCGGATCGGATCGACCCGGACCTGGTCCTGCTCGACCTCAACCTCCCCGATGGAGACGGCTCGGACGTCTGCCGGGCCCTGCGCAAGAGCTCGGAGGTCCCGATCGTGATGCTGACCGCGCGGGGCACGGAGATGGATCGCGTCGTGGGGCTCGAGCTGGGCGCCGACGACTACGTGGTCAAGCCCTTCAGCTCACGGGAGCTGATCTCACGGATCCGGGCGGTGCTGCGCAGGGCGCGGGGCACGACCCCACCCCCAGAGGGCGCAATGGAGGTCGGGCAGCTGCGGCTCGATCCCGCCTCACGGTCGGTCGAGCTTGCGGGCGAGCCACTCGAGCTGACTCGCAAGGAATTCGACCTGCTCTTCGAGCTCATGGCTCGCCCGGGACAGGTGGTCACCCGCGAGGACCTGATGGCCCGCGTCTGGGACGTCAATTGGTTCGGGTCCACCAAGACCCTCGACGTGCACGTCCGGACGCTTCGCAAGAAACTGGGAGACGACAGCGCCAATCCCCGCTTCATCGAGACGGTGCGCGGTGTCGGCTTCCGCCTGATCGACCCGGAGCCCGGTTCATAAGCCTCCGCACCCGCCTCACGATCGCAGTCGCGTACCTGCTGCTGCTCGCGCTGATCGCGTTCGGCGTGCCGCTGGCCGTCAGCCTGGGCGACCGTGTGGACTCGGAGGTGAAGGCCCAGGCGAAGAACCAGGCGAACCTGGTGGCGACCAGCGCGCCCGAGCTGATCGAGACCGGCCAGCTCCGGACCCTGCAGCGGCTGGTCGACAGCTCGGCGGAGAGCCAGCGCGGCCGGGTCCTGGTGACCGACTCGACGGGCCGGGTGGTCGCCGACAGCGCCGGGCCGGGCGAGGTCGGCATGAGCTACGCCTCCCGGCCGGAGATCGCAGCAGCCCTGAGCGGCCGGACGGTGCAGGAGACGCGCCACAGCCAGACGCTCGGGACCGAGATCCTCGCGACCGCGGTTCCGATCAGGCGCGGCACCAGGATCGACGGCGCAGCGCGCGTGACCCAGAGCGTCCAGGCGGTCCACCGCGCCACCCGCAAGGCGATCATCAGCCTGATCCTGCTCGGCGGGGTGGTGCTGGCGCTGGGCGTCCTCGCCGGCGCACTGATCGCACGCGAGACCTCGCGGCCGATCCGCCGGCTCGAGGACGCCGCCCGCCGGGTCGAGGAGGGCGACTTGAGCACCACCGCGGTCGTCGAGGGGAGCACCGAGCAGCGCTCCCTCGCTCGGTCGTTCAACCGTATGACCACGCGAATCTCGCGCATGCTCAAGGGCCAGCAGGAATTCGTGGCCGACGCCTCCCATCAGCTGCGGACGCCTCTCACCGGCATCAGGCTCCAACTCGAGGAGCTGCGAGAGAGCCTGCCGGAGGGGGACGAGCGCGTGGGAGACGTGGACGCCGGAATCCAGGAGGTGGACCGCCTCTCGGGGATCGTCGACGAGCTGCTGATCCTGAGCCGTGCGGGCGAGCACGAGAGCCCGGTTGAGGAGTTCCACCTCGGCGCGGCGACGCAGCGCGTCGTGGACCGCTGGGAGAAGACCGCGGCCGACGCCGGGGTCGGGCTCGCCGTGACGACACGCGCCGGGGCCGGCAACTGCGTGTGCGCGCGGGGTGACTTCGAGCGCGCCCTCGAGGCGCTGATTGAGAACGCCATCCAGTACTCCTCCCCCGGCGCGGAGGTGGAGGTCGTCGCCGCCGCGGGGCGCATCGAGGTGCTCGATCGCGGACCCGGGCTCGAGCCGGGCGAGGAAGAGGCGGTCTTCGAGCGCTTCCATCGAGGCAGCGCCGGGGCCGGCACGAAGGGCACCGGCCTGGGCCTCGCGATCGCCCAGGAGCTCGCGAGCGAATGGGGTGGCTCGGTGCGGATCCAGAACCGTGAAGGCGGCGGGGTCCGTGCGGTCCTCGAGCTGCCCGGCATTCCGCTCGTCGCGTCCGGACCGGAGCGCTCCTCGTGACCGCGTCGTCCCTCCGCTGGCCCCTGCTGGCGCTTCTCGGGCTGCTGGTGGCCGCCGCGATCGCCTTCCTGGCGACACGGGCAGTGAGCACCAACATCGGGATCTCCTCGGAGCCGCCGAACGCCGGTCGGGCCCTCTCTCCGGTGATCAAGCGCCAGCCGGGCCGGCCACCGACCGCGACGAAGACCGCCGGGACCACGTCCGTGCGCACGGCGACGGTCACGGTTCCCAGGCCGACGCCCGCTCCCGGCGGCAGCGGCGGCGAGTCGGGAGACGACTAGCCGCTCTCGCGAGTGATCAGAACCGGGATCTTCGAGTGGTGCGCCACCGAGGTGGCCACGCTGCCCATCGCGACGTAGCCGACGCCGCTGCGCCCGTGGGAGCCCATCACGATAAGGGAGGCTCCCCGCCCCTCCGCCGTGTCGACGATCGCCTTCCAGACCGGCGCGCCTTCGACCGTCGCCGGCTCCGCGTCGAACCCGGCCTCTTTGGCAAGCTCCGTGCCCTCGGCGGCGACCTTCGCCGCCTCCTCGGAGATCTGCTCGGTGACGTCCGAGGGAACCTGAGACATCGGCGCGCCCCAGAACGGGATCGCCTCCATCGGCTCCCAGACCGCGAGGACGATCGCCGGGCAGTCGGCCTTCAGCTGCTCCCCCGCGAAGCCGATCGCCTTGCGCGCCCGCTCCGAGCCGTCGTAAGCGAAGAGGACCGGTCCGTCAGCGGCCATGCCGGAAAACTACCCGGTCGAAATGCTCGGCTACTCAGTCGAGATCGACGGGTCAGCCTGGACCTTCTCCGGGATGATCATCAGGAAGTTCTGCTTCGCGTTCGCGGCGAGACCCGTGACCCCGTCCGCCGCGTCAGCCTGGTCGGTCGCCCGGAGCTCGTTGGCGTAGTGGCCCAGCAGATCCTCGAGGTCGAGCTGCCCCTCGGCGTCGAGCTCCTCGAGCTTCACCTTGGCGCCCTCCCCGAGGCGGCGCTGGATCGCGTCGCGGTCGAGGTTGAGCTCGTCGTTGATCCGGACGTAGACGCGGCCACCGGTCATCCCGGCGCATGCCCAGGGACCGATGTCCCCCAACACCACGGCGCGCCCGGAGGTCATGTACTCGAAGGCGAAGCCCTTGGCGTTAGCGCGATCGACGGCGCAGCCCTGCGAGTCGTCGAGCGGCGCGTCGGGCTCTCCGGCGAGCACGACGTCGGCGCCGGAGAGGCGGATGCAGAAGCGGGAGTCAGCGGAGCCCTGGACGAAGAGGCGGCCGCGCTGCGCCCCGTACGCGAAGGACTTGCCGACCGAGCCGTTGACCCGACGGCCATCGGCGTTCTTGCCCTTCATGACCGAGACGGTCCCGCCGAGCATCGTCTTGCCGACGCCGTCCTGGGCGCCTCCCTCGACCCGGCAGGTCACGCCCCACTCGTTGAAGGCCCCGAAGCCCTGGCCTGCGACGCTGCCGCCGTTGAAGACCAGTTCGGCCAGCTCGTCGTTCTCGGTGCCCTCGGGGGCTCCGTCGTAGATGCGGGCGCGGGCGATGGCCCCGGAAAGCTCGGTGCCGAGCACGCGGTCGTTGGCGTCGGTGCGGCGCGGGAACTCGACGCTCACACAGGAGCCGTCGAAGACCTTGTCCGCCACCTGGGCGATCTCTCCTGACGCCTGCTTCGGCTCCATCCGGATCGGCTTGGCCCGGACGAGTCCGGCCTCGGCGCGAGCCTCGACCAGCGCCTCCTCCTCCTCGACCGGAAGGTCGAGGGGCTCGAGGTCGAGGAACTCCTCCAGCGGGGTGATCAGCGGCGCCAGGTCGATCCGCTCGTGATGCGAGATCTGCTGGAGCAGGTCGTAGCGGCCGACGAGGTCCTGTGCGCGGTCGTAGCCCAGCGAGCCGACGACCTCCTTGACCTCCTCGCCCATCGCCTGGAAGAAGCGAGCGGAGCTCTCGGCGGCCGAGTCCACGGCCTGCGGGGTGAACTTCTTGAGGCCGTGCTCCTGGGCCTGCTCCACGGTCTCGATCTGGGTGGCGATCCCGACGTGGCAGGTATCGAGCTGGCAGCCGCGGCAGATCGTGCAACCGAGGGAGACCATCGCCAGGGTGCCGAAGGCGACGCGGTTGGCCCCCATGCAGTGCAGCTTCACGATGTCGGTGGCGTGGCGGTAGCCGCCGTCTGCCCAGACCTCGACCCGGTTGCGAATGCCGGCCTCCATCAGGGCGCGGTGAACGGCGCGCGTGCCGATGTCCGAGGGCAGGCCGACATGTCGCAGCGCGTGCTGCCGCGCGGCGCCCGTCCCGCCCTCGAAGCCGGACAGGGTGATGATGTCGGCGCCCGCCTTGGCGATGCCGAGGCCGATCGTGCCGATGTTGGGAACCACCGGGACCTTCACCGAGACGCGCAGATCGGGGTTGACGGTCTTGAGCTCGTCGATGAGCTCGGCGAGGTCCTCGATCGAGTAGAGATCGTGGTTGTTGGAGGGCGAGATCAGGTCGGTGCCGGGTGAGGCGTTACGGGCGGCGGCGACCTTCTCGGAGACCTTCTTGCCGGGCAGGTGCCCGCCCTCGCCGGGCTTCGCGCCCTGGCCGATCTTGATCTCGGCGACGTAGGAGGAGTTGAGCATCTCGGCCGAGACGCCGAAGCGGCCCGAGGCGACCTGCTGGCCGCGCCACTTGCGGTAGCGGCCGTACATGTCCTGGATCTCCCCGCCCTCCCCGTTGATGCAGAGGATGTTGATCGCCTTGGCGGCTTCGGCGTAGGCGCGGAAGGCCGGCTCCGACTGCGAGCCGAAGCTCATCGAGCTGATCACCACCGGGTAGTCGTGGTGTCCGACCGAGGCGTCGACCCGGGAGGCGTCGACCGGCTCGCGGTCGGGCTCCTTCTTCAGTCCCATGATGTGACGCATCGAGATCGGGCTATCCTTCTCGAGCGCGCGGACCTTCTGCGAGTACTCCTCGAAGGTCGCGGTGCCGTTGGCCGCGGCGATCGCGGCCTTGTAGACCTTGGGGTAGAAGCGGAATGTCTTGGCGGGCTTGGACTCCTCGTCGCCGGTGAGGATCTTGTGGCGGGCATCCGTGTCGCCGTCGAGCTGGGCGAAGCCCACTCCGCCCTTCTCCGATGACGCGAACGCCTCGGTGTGGAAGATCTCCGCGAGCTCCGGCTTGATCCCGATCGAGGAGAACTGGCGGGCGTAGCCGCGGACCTCGTGGATCCCGATCGTCGAGATCACCTTCTCGATGCCCTTGCGGAGCGCGGCGCAGAGGTTGGCGACGTCGTTCTCGTAGTCGTCGACGCAGATCACCTCGACCATCACGTACGGGCAGACGCCGTTGGCGCCGAGCCCCAGGGCGATCATCACGTCGTGGACGTTGCGGATCGCCGCCGAGCGCAGCACGATCGAGCAGCGGCGGCGGAGGTTCACCTCACTCGCACCGACCTGGAACTGCTTGAGCGCCTGGTCGATCGCCGAGGTCGCCAGATGTGGATCGATGAAGCGGCGGTCGCCGTCGTAGACGGTGCGATCGGTGAGGACGAGCAGCTCTGCCCCCTCGGTGACGGCCACCACCGCCTCCTGTCTGAGGCGCTCGATCGCGCCCTGAGTGGTCTCCGACTCGAGCAGCGCGATGTCGATCGCCTTGGCGCGCTCTGAGAACGCCTCCCAGAGGTCCTCGAGGACGTACGTGCCCTGCTCGCTGGCGATCCGGCGGTAGGAGCTGTGCGGCAGCGGGGCCAGGTCGTGGTGGCCGCCGAGGATCACCGGGAAGTCGGTCTCGATGGTGAGGCTGTCATCGGAGGGGTCGGTGAGCGACGGGCGGCGGCCGAAGACCGCGCGGGTGGAGAAGTGCTCGATCTCGCGTTCGCGGTCGATCGCGGGGTTGGTGACGACCGCGACCGTCTCCTTGAAGTAGTCGGCGAGGTTCTGCCGCTCGGGCGAGAGGGCCGCGAGAGGGCCGTCGTAGCCGAGTGAGCCGATCGGCTCCGCGCCGTTGTCCGCCATCTGCTGGACGAGCTTGACGTCGTCGCGCTGCCAGCCGAAGCCCGCGAGCACGCGGTCCTCGACCTGGACGGGGTCCTCGGGGCCGGCATCGGTATAGCCGGGGATCTCCGGACCCTCGAGGGGACCGCCCGTCTCCAGTGCCCGGTCGTATGGCGCGACCTCCTCCACCCCGGTCCGCTTCAGCCAGCGCTTGCGGACCTCGGCCAGCATCTCAGCGTGCGGGTGAAGCGTCGAGCGCTTGCGATCGCGGTCGATCAGCACCATGAACTTCTGCCCCGGCGCCATCGGCTGCGGCTCCGAGATCATCTCCTCAACCGAGACGACGCCGGGCTCGGAGCTGAAGACGAAGTCACGGTTCGTCTCCACCTGCCAGAGCGGACGCAGGCCCATCGCGTCGGCCGAGAAGACGCACTCGTCCAGGTGGCGGGCGATCAGCGCAACCGGGCCCTGCGCGTATGGGCCCATCGTCTGGCGCAGATACATGTAGAAGGAGTGGAGCTCTTCGGGGAGGCCGGCGATCTCGTCGACGATCGGCGGCACGACCATCTCCATCGCCTCGGCCAGCGAGAGGCCGTGGCGACGGCAGAGCGTCTCGATCGACCGGTTGAGGTCCTGTGAGTCGGAGTTGCCCTCGCCGATCGGCACATTCAGCATGCGCGCCTCCTGGCGCAGTTGCTCGATCGTGTTGATCTCGCCGTTGTGCCCTAGGACGCCGAACGGCTGGACCCGCGTGAACGACGGCCAGGTGTTGGTCGAGTAGCGGTTGTGGCCGAAGGCCCCGATCGTCTCGAAGCGCTCGTCCGAGAGGTCCGGGTAGTAGCCGCCCAGCACCCTTGGGTTGCCCATCACCTTGTAGACGGCCGTCTTGCTCGAGAAGGAGGCGACGTGGACGCCGAGCTTCTCCTCGAGGGCGACCTTCAGGTCGAAGAGGGCTCGATCGGCGTCGGCGGCCTCGGGGACGAGCCCGGCGAACTGCCAGAACTGCGGCTCCTCCTCGCGGGCGGTCGGGCCGAGCGCTGCCGAGTCGACGGCGCCGACCCGCTCGGCGAGGATCCGGAAGCCGGCCTTGCCGAGCAGCTCTCGAGCCCCGTGGCGGATCTTCTCCAGATCCTGTGAGCGCTCCACGAAGAGGTGCGCGACGGCGAAGGCGTCGTCGAGCGCGAGGGACGGGTTGTGACCGCCCTGGCGGACCTCCTCGGCCCAGATCTTGGTCGGGATGTCGACCAGCAGGCCGCAGCCGTCGCCCTCGCCGTCGACGTTCCCGGCGCGGTGAAGCATCTTCTGAAGCGATTCGAGCGCGAGCTTGATCGGCTCGTGGCTCGGGGTGGCGTCGCGGCGGACGGACGCATAGATCGCACACGCATCCTTGTCCTCCACGCTCGGCGGAGAGACGAGGGGGCGATACGCGCGCTCAGGGGAGTAGCGCTGACGCTCTGAGGACGAGTTCTTCAATTTGTCTCCGGTTCCGCGCCTTCTTCGAGCGGGCGCGCGACGGGGTGGACCGACGGAGCCGAGGATTATAGGTGGGGCCTCAGGCGGGCCCGCTGCACCTCGGGACCGGTCCCGGATCTCTTTTCTCCGCAATGTGCGAGATCGATCGCGTGGCGGTTCCCGCCTGCTGCAGCGCTACTTTCAGGAAGGTGAAGGGTTCTACATAGTGTTTAGCGAACGCTCACAAACCGTGATAGAACTAAGGGGAGCAAGCGGAGCAAGGGGAGCAAGGGGAGCAACAAGGTGGGGAATCGACGGAGAAGGATGAGCAAGCAGAGCGAGGCAGATACGGGAAACAAGGCGGCCGGCGAGCCGTCCAGCCCCGGCTCTGAGACCGAGCGCTTCCAGGCGATCGTGGACGTGAGGCACAACGAGGCGGTCACCGGCGAGTCCGGTGTCCCCGCCCACCAGCGCGACCACGAGCTCCGCCGCCAGATGCGCTCGCTCGAAGAGTTCTCGTAGGCAGCAGGTCAAGCGGGACGACCGCCGCCGCTTAGACGGCGCTGCGGTTATTGCGGTTGCACGTGTACGAGGCCGGCCCTTGGCTGCTCCCTTGTCCGGTATCAGGGAGGAGGCGACCGTCGCCAGGAACGGTTCTCTGCGTTTGGGTCGGATCGCGCTGGCGATCATTGTGATCGCGCTTGCGATCAGCGCCGGGACCGCCAGCGCCGCGACGACTAGGGCCGAGTACGTCGCTCAGGTGGATCCGATCTGCCAGAACAAGGGCGCCACCCGAGACCCGACGTACTGCGCACTTGGGCTCGGGGAAGCAACGAGCGACACCCCGCCCTTCCAGGGTCGGCGACAGTCGTCCAGCTCGAGCGAGTCGCCATCGCAATCCGGGACAGGAGAGGTGATGCCGCCGAGACGCAACCGGTTGCTATTGCGAGCGGCTCGCAATAGAGTCCCGTTCGCGTGACGCTCGCTCACTCAGCTCCACCCGTTGAGGCTGCGGACCTGGGCGCGGCGATGGCGGCGGTGCGCGAGGGTGGCCTCCGCGTCACGGCCGCGAGGCGCCTGCTCATCGAGGCGCTCTGGGAGGCGAGCGCGCCACTCTCCGCCGAAGAGCTCCTCGAGCGGCTCGGCGGTCGATCCGATCTCGGCTCGGTGTATCGCAACCTCGAGGCGCTGGAGCGCCTCGGGCTGATCCGCCACGTGCACCTCGGGCACGGGCCCGGCCTCTATGCCCGCTCCGGGCTGGGGCCGCGGGAGTACCTCCTCTGCGACTCCTGCGGCGCGCACCTCGCCGTCGATCCGGCGGAGCTCGACGACGTCCGCCGGCTCATCCGCACCCGCTTCGCCTACGAGGCGAGGTTCACCCACTTCCCGGTGTCCGGCCTCTGCCCGAAGTGCGCGAAGGAGCGGGCACGGTGATCGACTTCCAGCCTCTCTTCACGCCGCTCGAGTCTGCGGACCACTGGCTCACCGGCCTCTTCTCCGGAGCGCCGTTGCTCGTGGCGCTGGGCATCGCGCTTCTGCTCGGTCTCCGCCACGCCTCTGACCCGGACCACCTCGTCGCCGTCACCTCACTCGTCGCCTCCGAGGACGGCGACACCCGCGTCGCAGCCCGCCTCGGCGCGTGGTGGGGGTTCGGTCATGCAACAACCCTGCTGGTCGTCGGCATCCCGCTGATCGTCTTCAAGTCCGAGTTGCCCTCCTGGCTCGAATCGGGAGCCGAGAAGGCGATCGGACTGGTGATCCTCGTGCTGGCCGGGCGCGTCCTCTGGAAATGGGCGCGAGGCGACTATCGGGCCGGCCGCCACGTCCATGACGACACGGGTCACCGGCACCTGCAGCGCGGGCATGGCCATGAGCACACGGCGGTGCGCACGCCGACCCAGGCCTTCGGCATCGGGCTGCTTCACGGCCTCGCTGGGAGCGGCGCCGTCGCCCTCCTGCTGCTCGCCGGCCTTCCGGGCAGGTTCGAGGCGGCGGCGGCGCTGGCGGTCTTCGCCCCCGCCTCGCTGCTGTCGATGGCGGCCTTCACCGCCGGCTTCGCCTGGATCCTGACCCGCCCCGCGATCGAGCCGGTCTACCGCGGGATCCTCATTCCGGTGGTGGGCGCGTTCGGGCTGCTGTTCGGGCTCTGGTACGCCGGGATAACCTGAGCCGATCGCCCCCGCGATCGGAGCTAATCTCCTCAGGTGCCCACTCGGCTGATCTTCACGTGTGAGTACTGCGGTGCGAGAGCCGAGGGAGCGACGGAGCGGGCGCTCGAGGCACAGCTGCAGGAGCTGCTCTTCGGGGAGTACCTCGATGTCGAGCCGGGTCACTGGCTGCACTGGACCGGCAACGGGATCTACGGCCGCGCCCGGTACGCGTGCGGCGAGCACCGGGGCGAGCTCAAGGCGGGCCTGCGCGAGGCCTACGGGACGCTCGGCTGGCATCCCTGGGCGATGGGTCCGCATCCCGTCAGCTACCGGCGCGGCCGGGTCGTCGCGCGACAGCGACTGGCACCGGGTTGGTCGTCGCGCTGGAGCCCCTTGGCCTGAACGGCTAGGCCACCGCCGCGGCCACCGCCGCCTGTCCGAAGGCGATCCCTCCGTCGTTCGGCGGCAGCAGCCTCGGCGTGAGCACGTCGAGGCCGGATCGTTCGAGCGCCTCCGCGGTCCGCTCGACGAGCAGGCGGTTCTGGAAGACGCCCCCCGAGAGCACGACGCGGCCTACGCCCTCGGCTCCCGCGATCTCGGCGCAGGCGCGCGCGACGCCCTCGGCGACGCCGTTGTGGAACCTGGCCGCCACCGTCGGCACGGAGATGCCCGCCCCGAGGTCGGCGAGCATCGCCCGGACCGTCTCCCTCGCATCGAGGACCTCGGTCCCGGGCAGCGGGTAGCCCCGGCGCTCCGCGGGATCGGCCGCACCCTCCAGCTCGATCGCGGCCTGGCCCTCGTAGTTCACCTCGGCCCGTACCCCGCAGAGGGCCGCAACGGCGTCGAACAGCCTGCCGGCGCTCGTGGTGACCGGAGAGGCCAGACCGCTCTCAGCCAGCTGCGCGACCTTCGCCCACTCCTCCTCCGAGACAAGCCCGGCGAGCAGTGGCGGGAGCGGTGGCTCCGGACCGAGCGCTTCGAGCAGCCACGCGCAGGCCATCCTCCAGGGCTGGCGGATGGCGCGCTCCCCACCCGGCATGCGGACCGGGTGCAGGTGGGCTGCCCGTTCGAAGCCGCGCGCGTCGCCGAGCAGGAGCTCCCCTCCCCAGACCGTCCCGTCGGTCCCGTATCCGGTCCCGTCGAAGATCACGCCCACCGCCGGGTCAGCCTCCCGGTGCTCGGCCAGACAGGCCGCGAGATGCGCGTGGTGGTGCTGGACGCCGACCGTCTCGACCCCCTCTCGCTCGAGCGCGTACTTCGTCGAGAGGTACTCGGGGTGCAGATCGTGCGCGACCAGCTCGGGCCGGACGGCGAACAGGCGCTCGAAATGGGCGATGCCATCCGTGAAGGAGCGCAGCGTCTCGTAGTTCTTCAGGTCACCGATGTGGTGGCCGACCCAGGCCCGGCCGTCCCTGGCGAGGCAGAAGGTGCTCTTCAACTCGGCCCCACAGGCGAGGACCGGCCGCCGAGTATCGAGGGGCAGGTCTCGGGGGACGTAGCCGCGACTGCGACG
The DNA here is from genome assembly GCA_963821705.1 of uncultured Solirubrobacterales bacterium. Lineage (GTDB taxonomy): Bacteria > Actinomycetota > Thermoleophilia > Solirubrobacterales > 70-9 > DASUPK01. The sequence continues at coordinate 510,604 of CAWGEV010000007.1, forward strand.
GAGGAACATCGGGCGTTCCCCGACGACGCGGACGACGGAGTCGTCGGTCCGCGTCTCGATCGCCCGGTCGTGCGCCAGGAACAGGTCCGCGATCTCCGTGAGCCGCTCGAGAGCATCTTCGTCGCGATAGGCGATCGGCTCATCGGAGGCGTTGGCGCTGGTCATCACCAGGACTGCGCCGGCGTCGGCGAGCAGCAGGTGATGTAGCGGGGAGTAGGGCAGCATCACCCCGAGCTCCCGCGAGGCGGGCGCCACCGAGGGCGCGACGTCCGCTTCGACGCGGCGTGGAGCCAGCACGATGGGACGCTCGCGGGAGACGAGGAGGGCTCCGGCGGCGTCGTCAAGCTCGGCCAGCTCCAACGCCGCCTCCACCGAGGGAGCCATCAGCGCGAACGGCTTGTCCTCGCGATGCTTGCGGGCGCGGAGCTCGGCGACGACCCCCTCCTCGTCGGCTCGGCACGCCAGGTGGTACCCGCCCAGTCCCTTGACCGCCAGGATCCTGCCCTCGGCGAGCGCCAGGACCGCGGCCTCCAGGGACGCCTCGTTCCCTCCGGCCACCGCCCTGCCGGCGCGATCCAGGAGGATCAGCGCTGGGCCGCACACCGCGCAGGCGTTCGGCTGGGCGTGAAAGCGGCGATCAAGCGGATCGTCGTACTCCGCGCGGCACAGGTCGCACATCTCGAACGGCGCCATGGTCGTCAGCGGGCGGTCGTACGGGACGCCGCGGACGATCGTGAAGCGCGGCCCGCAGTTGGTGCAGTTGGCGAACGGATAGCGGTACCGCCGGTCCTCCGGGTCCATCAGCTCGGCGAGGCAGTCATCGCAGGTCGCGACATCGGGCGAGACGGCCGCATCGGCCTCGCCGCTGTCCTCGCTCTTGGTGATCCGAAAGCCCGATTCTCCGGTTGTCGCCAGGGCCTCGTCGACCACCCTCTCGACGACGGCGAGAGGAGGCGGGTTGGAACGGAGCCGCCCCAGCAGCGCGTCGAGCGCGGCCCTCTCGCCCTCGGCCTCGATCAGCACCCCACGGGAATCGTTCAGGACCCAGCCGGACAGGCCCAGCTCCGTCGCCGCGCGGTAGACGAACGGGCGGAAGCCGACGCCCTGAACGGTCCCCTCGACCCGCACACGCATTCGCTGCCGGGCGCCGACGCTCATTCCAGCTCGATCAGCTCGCGGAGCGCGTGGTAGGCGCTGGCCTGCGCCTCCTGGATCCGCGGGATGTGCTGGGAGGGCGTGACGACCACGTGGTCGGCCAGGCCCTCGTCCGCAATCCGCCCGCCGTCATATCCCACCAGCGCGAGGGTGACGAGCTCGCGGCGCCTTGCCTCGCCGAGCGCCTCGATCAGGTTGGCGGAGTTGCCGCTCGTCGAGATCGCGACGGCCGCGTCGCCCTCGCGTCCGTAGGCGATCACCTGACGCAGGAAGATCGCCTCGACACCGATGTCGTTGGCGATCGCGGTGAGAATCGACGGATCCTCCGTGAGATCGAGCGCCGGCCGCGCGGGCCACCCCTGCGGTGCGCCACGGAGGTCCGCCACGAGGTCCATCGAGTCCGTGGCCGACCCGCCGTTCCCGAACACAAGGGCCTGTCCGCCCCGGGCGAAGACCGAGCGGAGCTCGGCGGCGGCGTCCAGGAGGGACGCACGGGATCCCTGAATCGTCTGCTCCCTGAGCTCCCCGACCTCGGCGGCCTTCATCAGGACGTTCGAGCGGACGTCCTCGATCACGGCGTCGAGGCCGGTCTCGCCTTCGGAGAGGAACGGATAGAGGAAGCTGGAGGCGCCGGTGTCGTGGACCGGCCCGGCCTCGCGGCCCTCGAGCAGGCCGCGATGCTCGAAGAAGACGTGGACCAGCTCCCAGAGCACGTGGTAGAGGGTCTCCGCGAGCTCCTGCCGGATGAACGGGTCGCGGCTGGGCGGCTGGAACTCCCACTCCGCGCCGCAGCGCGAGAACGCGATCGTCTGGCAGCCCCGCTCCCGCGCGGCTCGGAGCGCCTCGAGCGTCTCGTCCGCCCCCGACTCGTCCGTGCCGAACGCGATCGCGATGTCATGGGGCTCCGCGATCAGCTCGACCTGCGTGGTCAGCGAGCCCCCCTCGGGTGACAGGCCGATGGCGGGCAGCGCCCGCTTTCCCACGATCACCGGGTGGACGAACTCGACGGCGACGTGCCGGACGTCGGAGCGCGCTGCCGGTGAAAGCCCGAACGCGACCAGCCGACCACCGCGCGCGAATCGCTCCGCCATCCGATGGCAGCAGTGCGCGACCGCCTCGGCCCTCGCGTCGAAGAAGGCTCGGTTGGCCTCGGTTCTCTCAGCCAGCAGGGAATCCAGCCGCCCTGCCGCCGCCACCGTCAAACCGCGGCGGCCTCCCTCGCCGCCACCTCCGAGAGCCACTCCGCGAAGGCGTCCGTGCCCTCCCCCGTCCGCGCGCTGCACTCGATCACCCGAGCTCCCGGATTCACCGACTCGAGGTTGTGTCGCAGCTTCTCGAGGTCGTACTCCAGGTGAGGGAGCAGGTCGATCTTGTTGACGACGACCAGCTCGCAGGCTCGGAACATGAGCGGGTACTTCAAGGGCTTGTCTTCGCCCTCGGCCACCGAGCAGATCATGGCGCGCGCATCCTCACCCACCCGGAACTCCGCGGGGCAAACGAGGTTGCCGACGTTCTCGATGATCAGCAGGTCGATCCGGTCGAGCTCGAGGTCGGGCAGGGCGGAGCGGACCATGTTGGCGTCGAGATGGCACTCACCGCCGAAGCCCGCGTCGGTGTTGAGCTGCACGACGGGGACGTGGAGATGCGCGATCCGGTCCGAGTCCATCGAGCCCTGCACGTCGCCCTCCAGTACCCCGACCCGCGTGTCGAGACCGGGCAGCGTGGCCTCGAGCAGCGAGGTCTTGCCGGCGCCGGGCGCCGACATCAGGTTGATCACCCGAACCTCGGCGTGGTCGAAGTCGTGCCGGTTGGCCTCGGCGATGGTGGTGTTCGCGTCGAGCGCGTCCTCGGCGACCTTCACCTTGGTGCGATGCATCCCGCCTCCTCCTTCGCGTCGGTTTCCTCAAAGTCTGGGGGATCCTCGGTGACCTCGATCGACTCCACCTCGAACTCGGTTCCGGCGACCACCTCCACGTCGTTCTCCGAGCAGGACGAACACCGGAAGTCTGGGAGGTCCAGCTCCCACTCCCGGCCGCACGAGTTGCAGCGAAGCTTCGCCTGGATGATCTCCTGCTCGAGCGCGGCTCCCGCGCAGACGGTGTCCCGCGAGCAGATCCCGAAGTAGAAGTCGAGCGACTCGGGCACCACCTGGCGCAGGGTCCCGATCCGCATCTGGACCGACTCGACCCGGCGGCCCTCGGCGTGCTTGACGACGGTGTCGACGATCCCGGTGGCGAGCGAGAGCTCGTGCATGCCTAGCCCGCCTCGTAGGCGGCATCCGACTGCAGCTTGCGGAGCTGCTCCAGCACGACCGCCGCCGCACGGTCGACCGCGGCCTTGACGGGCTCCGAGAGCTCGAGCGCAACGCTCTCCACGTCGGCCGGCTCGCAGCCGACGACCACGACCTTCCCAGGCCAGCCGTGCACCGTCTTGACGAAGCGCAGGACGGTCTGCGGATCCATCCCGTGGGGGCTGATCGCCTCGCCGTCCTCGATCGGCGCAAAGTCCTCCGGGTCGGGCTCGATCACGTAGACGTCGCCGGGCTCGCCGCCCTGCTCGCTGACGTCGACCAGGACCATCGCGTGGTAGCCGCGCATCACCTCGTAGGCGAGGTCCAGGCCTCCCGAGCCGAAGTCCTGCAGCTGCACGCCGGGCGGGACGTCCATCTCCATCAGCCGCTTGACGACATGGCCGCCGAATCCATCGTCTCCCAGCCACGCGTTGCCCACCCCGGCGACCAGGATCTGCTTCTCCATCTCGGGCAGCTCGGGCTCGTCGAGGGTCGAGATGTCCGGAAGCTGCGGCTCGTGTGCGGGGCTCTGCGTCATGCGGGCACCTCCACCTCGTCGGCGAAGAAGAAGAGAAAGCGGCTCGTCTCGCGCAACAGGTCCTGCCCGGGGTCGTCGTCGATCGTGACCCCGAGGTACACCCGTTCGTCATAGCCGCGATAGATGCGTTCCACGGTCGCGGTCCGGCCGTGGAGGATCTTGTCGTAGACGTCTCCCTCCGTCCCCGGCCGGAGGATGACCTTGTCGCCGAGGCGGACGACCCTTCCGCCCGCCGAAACCTCCTTCTCGCCCTGAACCTCGTCGAGCCCGGGCGGCGGGGTGGGCGGCCGCCCGTTCGTGGCCACCTCAGTGCCGGGTTCGACCCCAGGCTCGGTGTAGGTGAGCCGGCCGTGCAGGCTCATGATCTCCTCGCCGGAGGTCGAGGCGGCCCGCTCGATCATCTCCTTCACCGCCGGGTCCTGCGAGGAGATCTCCTCGCGCTCCTGGTCGGTCAGGGCGTGGACGTGGAGGAGCAGCGCCTCCTCGATCTCGGTGTTGTCGAACAGGTTGCCGAGGCTCTCCGGCGCGAGCTCCGGATGGTCGGGGAGGACGATCGCCGCCCCCAGCATGGCCCGGTCCCCTTCGCCAAGCAGCACGGGGAAGGTGTTGACCGGCTCGCTCTCCAGCGCCGCCTCGCCCGCGTCCCCCTCCCGCTCCAGCGGCGACACGAACGTCCCTCCCTCCACCTCCAGCAGCGGGTGGGTCGAGATCAGGCTGTGCCGCAGCGCCTCGCCCCGGCTCACCTCACGCGCGTCGGCTTCCAATTCGGTCTCGTTGTGGACGCAGAGGCGCACCCTCGCCAGCGAGGGCGAGAGCAGCTCGGCCCGCATCGCCACCCGGCCGCGAAGCTCTCCAGAGCCGTCCAGGGGGAACCGGAAGGTCTCGCGAACGGGTCCGCGGGCCAGGTCGGCGAGGGTCACCGGCCCGAGCTCCAATCGGCGCTCGCCGGCCTCATGGCGCTCTCCCGTGGCCTGCAGGAAGAGGAGGGTGCCGCAGAGCCGGACGTCGGGACCGCCCCGGAGCACCCCCTCGAGCCGGAGCATCGAGAAGGCGGCGGGCTGCGCCTCGGCGTAGCTGGGCGGATAGACGATCCCGAACGGCGTCGGCGTCGCGTTCTTGACGCCCGGCGTATAGGGGTAGAGGGCGTAGCCCTCGAAGAGGAGGGAGCGGACGAGCTCCTCGGCTGAGCTATTCATCGAAGCTCTCCCGGGCCAGCAGCTGCGTCAGCGCGGCGTCGAAGGTCGGCGAGCCCAGCCGCGCCTTGAGGCGCTGGACCGCGTCGAGGGTGTCCCGGTGGACCGGGATCCAGCCTCGGTAGGGGTAGTACGAGTCGATCATCTCCGTCCAGACGGAGACCGGCATCCTGAAGTCGGCCGCGGTGTCCCAAGGCACCTGCAGGACCTGGAGGCGACCACCCTCGGCGGCGTAGTAGACGCTGCCGTTGAAGTGGAAGGCCAGCGGGATCTCCCCCTCGCTGACGGAGTGGAAGTACTTGGCGGCCGCGAGCTCGACGTCGTAGTTGCAGAGGATCTCGAGCTTCGCGGTGGTCGATCCGGTGAACGACGGGATCAGCAGCGCCTCGGTGGTCCAGTGCATCCGCTGCGCCGTGGTCGTCCAGCGGTGCGGGTCGCCGAACAGCTCGGTGAGCTTCTCCTTCGACTCCGCGTCGTAGGTCCGCTTCGCCGGCTCGATCTGGACCTGGACCGTGAGCCCGGCCATGAAGACCTCGCGACCCGAGTCATCGTCGACGGACACCGTGAAGCTCAGGGTCGGGGCGGCCGAGTGCGGAACCGCCCTCACATCGGTGACGGCGATCCTCAGGCCCGGCTCGCCCGGCCGGCTCGCCGTCTCCGGGCCGCCACGCTCCGCGGTGTCGGCCCCCACCTCGGGCGGCCGCGGGTGGGGCGTCCCGGCCCGCTGGACCTCCTCGACGGGATCGTTCATCTCACTTCCCCCGAGCGCTGACGAAGACGCTCGAAGAAGGTCGGCACGGCGCGCTCGATCGCGTCGCCGCCGGAGATCCCCTCCCAGCTGACCTTGATCGCCCCCACCAGCCCGTAGCACTCGTCGATCGGAGCGATCACGTACTGCGGGCTCTCCGAGATCCGGTTGACCACCAGCGCCTCCGCGTCGGGCTCGAGCGAATCGAGCTCCGGGTTGAGCCCTCGCAGGTCCTCCCAGGCATCGAGCTTCAGCTCCGACTCGGTCGCCCCGGCCGGGCTCGGGTACATGGCCACCATCCCTCCGAGCGAGCTGCTTCTCATGAAGAAGGCGAGCCCGATCGGCACCTCGAGACGCGCCCAGAGCTCGTCCGGCAGCTCGAAGTCGTCCAGCCACAGGACCCGGATGCCCGTGGGGCGAAGCTCCGGGTCCGCCGAGCGCTGCGCCCAGCACGTCGCGCACACACAGAGGATCCGGCGATCGCCGAGATGGAGCAGGTGCTCGTGTTCGGCCGGAACCTCCACGCCGCAGAGGTCGCAGTGCTCCTCGGCGCCGGGCGCGCCGTTCGCCTGCTCCGTGGACGCCACCGGGCCACGACGGATGCCCCGCAGTCCCGTGACCATGTTGGCCCGCCTCCGGGCCGCCACCGCATCGTCGATGGCACGCCCGTTGCCGCTCATCGTGCCAGCGCCACCCGGACCCCCTCGGCGTCCGACGCCAGCAGCGGAACGGGCCCGAGGTGGAGTTGCTCGTCGTCGAGCGACCGGCCGGCCCGCGGGAGAAAATAACGGCGGCTGCAGCTCGGGCAGACCAGCATGCCCTCGTCGAGCTCGGCGTCGGCGATCGAGGCCTCGCAGCTCGGGCAGGCATCGAGGTACGCCAGCAGGGATCCCTCGACCCTCGCGATCACGATCGGCGTGCCGTCGACATCCAGGCGGACCAGCTCGTCCTCTCCCAGGCCGTCCAGCTCGCCGTTGAGCTGCCGCCAGCCCGAGGGGCCCGTCGGCGCGGGAACGGCCGCCGAGCCGTTCGACCCAACGGCCTGCACGACGGGAAGCGGCGCCCCGGTGACCTCGACCGGGTTGAGGAGGTCCTGCTCGGTGTTCTCGACCTCAATGCCGAGCAGATCCGGCGCCGTCTCGTCGAGGGCCGTCTTGATCGCGAGCTCGAGCGTCGAGGAGGAAGCCGGACAGCCGTCGCAGCTGCCCTCCAACCGGATCCTCGCGACCCCGTCCTCGAGCGAGACCAGCTCCACGTTCCCACCATGGGACTCCATGTAGGGCCGGACGTTGTCCAGCGCCTCGGTCACACGCTCCTCGATCGGAACCGGATAGAGGTCGTGGATCAACAGCAGGCTGGCGATCACCCCGTCGTCGACCAGCTGCTGCTTCAACTCGGCGGCGTTCTCGTCCCCATCCACCAGGTCGACGATGCGCACGAGGCCCTCGCCGTACATGTCGATCACGGCGGAGAGCAGATCCTCTGCGAGACGGCGCGCCGCGGGGTCGGGCAGCTGCTCGAGGCGCGCGGTCAGCTCTTCGACCCTCTGGACGAGGGCCTCCGGGCTGACCGCTCCGGCGCTCTCGGCGCGCGTCTCCATTCGGCCCCGCCCGGCCGTCACGACATCCCGGTCGGCGTGTGGGTCACCTTCCGCACCTGGCCACCACGCTGGTTGTACATGTGCACGCCACACGGCAGGCACGGGTCGAAGCTCCGCACCGCCCGCATGATGTCCACGCCCTTGAAATTCTCGGGACCGTTCTCCTCGAAGATCGGCGTGTTCTGCACCGCATCCTCGTAGGGGCCCGGCGTCCCGTAGGTGTCGCGTGGATTGCTGTTCCAGGGGGTCGGCGGGTACGGCTGGTAGTTCGCCACCCTCCCGTCCTGGATGACCATGTGGTGCGAGAGCACCCCTCGGGCCGCCTCGCAGAAGCCGACCGAAACCGCCTCCTTGGGCACCTTGAAGTCGTTCCACGACTTCGTGCGGCCCTCGCGAACCTCCTTCAGCGCCCTCTCCAGGTTGTGGAGGCCGATCAGCGCCGAGAAGGCCTCGTGATAGGTCCGGGCCCGATCCCGCTCGATCGCGTTCGACTTCTCCGGGATCTTCCACTCGAGCTCCATCTCGGGCTTCGAGGCGGTCCTCGGGAGGACCATCTTGATGCTCTCGCCGGTGGCCTTCGCGTAGCCGAAGTCCACCAGGCCTGCCTTCGCCGTCACCCAGGAGCGGGCGAACGGCCCACCGCCGGTGTCACAGGCGACGTAGGTGTCGTTCCGCTGGTCGTAGATCCGCGGCGAGGCGACCCAGCTGTACTTGTCCTGCCAGTCGCGCTTCTGCGGCTTCGGCAGGGTCACCTTGTTCCACGGATGGCGCTTGTCCACCGGGTTCCCGAGCGGGTCCTCGGTGACGAACGTCTCCTCGTTCGTCCAGTCGTCGAAGTACGAGCTCCCGAGCAGGATCCGGATCATCAGGTTGATCTCGACCAGGTCGGTCGTGATCAGCTCGCCCTTCAGCACGACGCCGGGGGTGATGTAGCGCTTCCGCCCCCACTCGGTCATGTTGCGGTAGTCGTAGTCGACGTAGTCGGGGTCGTCGAAGTAGCCCCAGCAGACCAGGTCCGTGTCGCGATAGCCGACCATGTCGTACCCCGGCAACTCCTGAAGGAAGAAGTCGTAGAGGTCGTCGTGCATCGGCACGGCCCGCTTGACGTAGTCGATGTATCGCATCAGGCGCACGTAGTAGTCCGTGCAGGTCTGGTGCGTGATGTCCACCGACACCCCGCCCGGCATGATCGTCGAGGGGTGGGTGTGGCGGCCGCCGAACAGGCAGTACATCTCCCGCGTGTAGCGAGCCACCTGGAGGGTCTCCAGGTAGAAGTCGCCCGTGAACGGGTTGAGCGCCCGCATGATGTCGGCGATGGTCTTGTACCCGTGGACGTCCTGCCCGGGCGCCGCCGCGGACTCGGCCTTCTTGAGCAGCGAGGGATTCGTCTCCTTCACCATCTGCTCGCAGAAGTCCACGTTCGCCATGCAGTCGTTGAAGATCGCGTGGTCGAACATGTAGTCCGCGGTCTCGGCGAGGTTGTAGCCGAGGTCGCCCAGCGCGGGCGGCTTCACGCCGTACGCCATGTTCTGGTTGAGACAGGACGTGGTGCAGTGGTTGTCACCGCAGATGCCGCAGATGCGACTGGTGATGAAGTGCGTGTCCCGCGGATCGATCCCCTTCATGAAGATGTCGAACCCGCGGAAGATCATCGAGGTCGAATAGGCCTTCTCCACCTTCTTGGCATCGAAGTCGATCTCCGTGTGGATCCCGAGGCTGCCCACGATCCGGGTGATCGGATCCCAGGACATCTCCTTGACGGCGACCTTCTTCGAAGTTGTCGGAGTCTCGGTTGTTGCCATCTCTGTCTTTCTCCTCTTGTCTCGAAGTTGATCGCCTAGGACCCGGGCGGCGCGTAGCCGGCGGATCGCGACTTGTATCCGGTGGTCAGCTGGTTCCCGCGGCGACGCCAGTCGGGCTCCACGTCGTACTTCTTGCGCATGTTCCGCTTGCGGACACTCCTGACGATCGGGCCGATCGTGAACTTCTCGAAGCTCGACGCCACGCCGCCCCAGCGGTCCTCCTCCATGAAGGGCATGTACTTGTCGGGGAAGCCGGGCATCGTGCAGGCCATGCAGATCCCGCCCACGTTCGGGCAGCCCCCGACGCCGCTCTGCCAGCCGCGAATCGGGACGTTGCACTTGACGACGGGCCCCTTGCAGCCGAGCTTCACGAGACAGCGGTGGTCGGAGCCGTATTCGGTGGCGAACTCGCCCTGCTCCGAGAACCCGCCCCGGTTGCAGGACTCGCGGACCGTGCGCCCGAAGAGCCAGGTCGGCCGGTGCGCGTCGTCGAGATCGGGCACCGGGGCCCGGCCGGCGAGGTGGAGCGCCAGGTAGAGCAGCGCCTCCGTAGTGTTGTCGGGCTGGGCGGGACAGCCGGGGATGTTGACCACGGGCAGCCCGGCGCTCGACTTCCAGTCCCAGCCCAGGTAGTCGGCGACCCCCATCGCCCCCGTCGGGTTGTTCTTCATCGCCGGGATCCCGCCGTAGGTCGCGCAGGTTCCCAGGGCGACCACGGCCGCCGCCTTCGGCGCCAGACGGTCGACCCAATCGTTGGTGGTGATCGGCTGGCCGGACTGCGGGTCGGTGCCCATCGCCGCCCAGTGGCCCTCGCCGGAGAGCTCCTCGTTCGGAATGGAGCCCTCGACGATCAGGACGAAGGGATCGAGCTTGCCGGCCTCGGCGTCGTACCAGGCCTGCATGAACTCGTCGCCGTTCTCGTAGGCGAGGACCGGGTTGTGGACGATCACCTTGGGCATCCCCGGGATCGCCTGCGTGACGATGTCCTCGAGGCTGGGGTCGACGGCCGAGGTCATGGCGACCGAGTCGCCATCGCAGCTCAGTCCGGTCGTCATCCAGATGACGTGGGCCTCCACTGCCTCCGTCTTGGCCTGATCCGGTACGAACTCGACTGAGTTGGCCATCTCTCCTCCTGTTGCTAGTTCAGTGTCATCAACAGATCCTGGGCAGCGGATCGCCCACCAGCTGGTCCATCACTCGCCTGCCGCCGAACGCCGTCTCCACCAGCACCATGCCGGGCGGCTCCGTCTTCACCTCGCCGATCTCGGCGGCTTCATCGCAGCCGGGGACGGATCGCAGCGCCGCCAGCGCCTCCTCGGCCCGATCGGGCGCGACGAACGCAACGAGCTTGCCCTCGTTGGCGACGTACATCGGGTCGATGCCGAGGATCTCCGCCGCGCCCGCCACCGCCGGGTTGACCGGCACATCGCCCTCCCGCACGCTGATCGCGACGCCGGAGGCACGGGCAAGCTCGTTCAACACGGAGGCCACCCCGCCTCGCGTCGCGTCACGCATGCAGTGAAGATCGGTGCCCGCCGCGTCGAGCAGGGCGTCCACCGCGGGCCAGAGCGGGCGGGTGTCGGAGGTGATCTCCGCGTCGAGTGAGAACTCGTCGCGGGCGAGCATGATCGCCGAGCCGTGGTCGCCGACCGTCCCGGAGACGATGATGCGGTCACCGGGCTTCAGGCCGCTCGGGGAGAGCACCGCCCTCGGATCGACTTTGCCGATCCCGGCGGTGCAGATGTACATGCCGTCCGCGTGGCCGCGCTCGACCACCTTGGTGTCCCCGGTCGCGATCTCGACGTCCGCAGCTTCCGCCGCCGTCGCGATGGCCTCCACCTCCGCCCGCAGCTCGTCGGCGGGCAATCCCTCCTCCAGGATCAGGGAGAGGCTCAGCGCCCTCGGCCTCGCCCCGGCAACCGCCAGGTCGTTGGCCGTGCCGTTCACCGCAAGCTCGCCGATCGAGCCCCCCGGGAACCGGATCGGCCGGACCACGTAGCTGTCCGTCGAGATCGCGAGGCCGAGGTCGTCGATGGTGATCACGCCTGCGTCCCCCAGCTGCTCCAGCGTCTCGCCTTCCCCGGCGAGGGCCGGCACCAGGAGGCCCTCGATCAGCGTCTGCGTCGCCTTGCCGCCTGCTCCGTGCGCCATCGTGACGGTCTCGTCTTTGAACCGCGGGCGCTTGGCCCGGGCCGTCTCGATGATCTGGAGGACCTTCTGCTCGCGCTCGGAGACCGCTGAGTCCGCCATCACACCAGCTCCTTCTCACGGGCGAAGCGCCCGTAGTTGTAGTAGGCGGCGCACGCTCCCTCCGGCGAGACCATGCACGTGCCGATCGCATGCTCGGGGGTGCATGCGGTCCCGAAGACCTTGCACTCGTAAGGCTTGATCACGCCCTTCAGTACCTCGCCGCACTGACAGGCCTTCGGGTCGGCAACCCGGACGCCCGGCACGCTGAAGCGCTTTTCCGCGTCGAGCTGGGCGTAGGCGTCGCTCAGCCGCAGCGCGCTCTGGGAGATGAAGCCGAGACCCCGCCATTCGAAGTGCGGCCGCAGCTCGAAGACCTCCGACATCACCCTGAGCGCCGCGGGGTTCCCGTCGTACGGGACGACGCGGCTGTACTGGTTCTCGACCTCACACCGGCCCTCACCCAACTGAGCGAGGATCATCCGGATCGCCTGGAGGATGTCGAGCGGCTCGAACCCGGCGACCACGACGGGCTTGCGGTAGTCCTTGGGGATGAACTCGAAGGGCCGGCAGCCGACGACGGTCGAGACGTGCCCCGGTCCGATGAACCCGTCGAGCCGGAGGTCGGGCGAGTCGAGCAGCGCGCGGAGCGGCGGCACGATCGTGACGTGGTTGCACATGCACGAGAAGTTCCCGACGCCCTCCGCCCTCGCGCGCTTCAGGGTCAGCGCGGTCGACGGCGCGGTGGTCTCGAACCCGATCGCGAAGAAGACCACCTCCCGATCCGGGTTCTGCTTCGCGAGCCGGAGGGCGTCCAGCGGTGAGTAGACCATCCGGATGTCGGCGCCGTCCGCCTTCGCCTCCGTGAGCGTCTTCTCCGACCCCGGAACCCGCATCATGTCGCCGAAGCAGGTGAAGATGATGTCGTTCTCCGTGGCCATCGCGATCCCGTCGTCGACCCGTCCCATGGGGATCACGCAGACGGGGCAGCCGGGACCATGCACCAACTCGACGTTCTCGGGAAGGAGATCGTCGATCCCGTACTTGTAGATCGAGTGGGTGTGCCCGCCGCAGACCTCCATCACCTTGTAGTGGCTACCCGGCTCGACCGCCTCCAGGATCTTTCCGGCGAGAGCCCGGCCGACCTCGGCGTCGCGGAACTCGTCCATGTACCGCATGCTCATCCGGTCACCTCGCTTCCCGCATGGGCGATCGCCGTGCCGGCGTGAACCAGCAGGCGGTCCCCCTCGGAGACGGGCTGCACCAGGGCGATCTCGACAGTGCTGCGGTCGGCCTCGCCGTCCTCAGCCGCACAGAGGGCGAGCTCCCGGTCCGCATCGATGCGGAGTACCCGCATCCGGATCGCCTCATCCCCACAGGTGATGCATCCCGTCGTGTGGTCGCAACCGGGGATGAGGTCGTCCGTCATACGCCCGGGTTCCTCACCCCACAGCCGGGGCGAAAGCGTCTGCGGGTCCATTGACAGTGGCGTCTCGTCATTCGATCACGCTCGCCTTGAGCTCCTCGAGCTCCTGCTCGTAGTCCTTCCCCATCCCCTCGAGCAGGCCGATGGTCGCCCGGGCCTCGTCCTCGTCGACCTTCGAGATCGCGAAACCGACATGGATCAGGACCCAATCCCCGGGAGTGGCGCCCTCCCCTTCCTCGTCGAGGAGCCCGACGTTGACATTCCGCCGCACCCCGGCCACGTCGACCGTCGCGAGGCGGTTCGTCTCGTCGACCAATTCGACCACCTGGCCTGGAATGGCCAAACACATCCAGATCTCCTCTCCGCCCGGGGGATCCATGCCAGGGTCCAAATACCCGAGGCGCGGCGAACCTACTCCCCTCATTAATGGGTGTCAAGGGAAGTGGGGATGATCGGGCCCGATCAGTCGGCGACAATGACCCGATGGCAAGGCCGGGGGACGATCCACTCTCACGCGAGGTCTACGTCGGCGACGCCTACAAGAGGTTCGGCGAGCTGAACGCCGCCGATGCCCGCGCTCTCGGGGAGCAATTCAGTGGGCTGAGCGGCGGCGGGCTCGAGCAGAAGGTTGCGCCGGTCGGGCGGGCCTGGCGAGCGCTGGCCGAGCAGCTCGAGAGCTCGGGCGCGGCAACCGTGGAGGAGCTCGGCCCGGAACGGGCCGCCGAGCTCGCCGAGCAGCTGCGTGTGGTGCCTCCGGGCGGAGGCTGGCTCTAGCTGATCTGCCCACCTAACCCCAGGGCATCTGCTGATAGCCGCTCTTCACCGGGACGCCGATCAGCAGCGCGCGCACGTTCGCGTCCGACTTGTTGCGAATCGTGCGGTTGACGTTCGGGGAGAAGCGGCAGAAGGTGCCGGCGGGCGCCTCGTGCTCCTCGTCGTCGGTGACGATCGTCCCCTCGCCCTCGAGGATGATGAAGACCTCCTCCTGATCGTCGCCGGTGTGATCGTGGGCCGGGATCTGACCGCCGGCCTCGATGTCGACGACGTTGAACCCGAACGCCTCCGCGCCGAGCGACTTCCGGGCGAGCCGCCACGTGGCTCCCCCGCTCCCCTCCATCTCCTCGAACTCGTCGATGCGCTTGATCGTGTAGCCCTCGGCCATCTGTCTCCCCTCCTGTCGGGTTCCGCTTGTCCTCTCCCCGCAGAACATATGCTGTCCGCCATGGAAGAGGACTCGGCCCAGGGTCTCGAGAAGTCCATCGGGCGTTACAACGACGCCTGGAACGCCCACGACCTGGACGCGATCATCTCCATGCACGCGCCCGACATGGTCTTCGAGAACCACACGGCGGGCGAGTCGGCGCAGGGACCGGATGAGGTCCGGAAGCACATCGGCTCGATCTTCGAGAGCTGGCCGGATCTCCATTTCGAGACGCGCCGCCTCTATGTGCGCGACGGGGTCGTCACCCAGGAGTGGACCGCGACAGCCACGCACACCAACACGATGCGTCGCGGCGAGCTGGTCGCCGAGCCGACCGGCAAGAAGATCGAATGGCGCGGGGTCGACGTGATCCCGTACGAGGACGGGCTCATCAAGCGCAAGGACGTCTATTCGGACTCCGTCTCGATCCTCCGCCAGGTCGGGCTGCTCGATTAGCCGCGATCAGGCGTAACCCTCCGGCACTCAGGTTCTCAACCCCGCCTGTGGAGAGCCCAGCCGGCGATCGCGAGCCCGCAGGCGACCAGGATCCCGGCCGAGAGCAGGCCGGCGTCGCTGCGCTCCGGGTCCCCCAGGATCGAGTCCCGAGCGCTCGACGACAGCACCGATCCCGCCGAGGCCCAGGACATGACCGACCCCGCGGAGGCGGCCGAGGCCACGGAGAACGCCGAGCCCGCCGACCCGATCGAGCCGATCGAGGCGAAGGAGCCGACCGAGCCGATCGAGAGCACCGATCCCTTCGATGCGATCGAGAGGAACGAGTCCTCCGACCACAGCGAGAGGCCGTTGTCCGGGCTCGAGCTCACAGCTCCGGGACGTCGGCTCCCATCGGCGAGAAGGGCACGCGCCGGACCTCCGCCCAGTCCCCCACGCGCTCGCTGAGCGCCTTCATAACCTCGCCGGTGCTCTGCCAGAACGTCCAGACGAGGACCGTCGGGCCGGCGCCGGAGATTGTGGCGCCGATCGCTCCCATCCTCGGCGCCTCCTTCACGAGCTCCATCGACCGGGGATAGAGGTGGGCGCGATGAGGCTGGTGCAGCCGGTCGGCGAGCCCGCGGCCGATCAGGGTCAGGTCGGAGCGCTCGATGCCGAGGACCAGCTCGGCTGCGGCCGAGACGTTGGCGACCGCGTCGGCGAGCGGGACCTCCTCCGGGATCGCCTTGCGAGCCTCCTCGGTCGGAACCTGCTCGCCCGGGATCACGACCACGGCCTCCACCCCCTGCGGGGGGTCGAGACGGGTCGCGGCGAGGGTGCCGTCCTCCTCGGCGCAGACGACGAACCCGCCGAAGAGAGCCGCGGCAACGTTGTCGGGATGCCCCTCGATCTCCGCGGCCTTGGCGAGGACGTCCTCCGGCTCCTGGGCGAGCTCATAGAGGTGGTCGGCGGCGAGCAGGCCGGCGACGATCGCCGCGGCGCTGGAGCCGAGTCCCGCGGCCAGCGGGATCTCGCTCCTGATTCGGAACGCGATCCCATCCGCCGGGCGCAGGGACTCGAAGGCGCGCACGCACAGGTTCGAGCGATCGAGCGGCACGTCGAGCCCATCGGCCTCCACCGAGAAGGACCCGCACTCCTCCACCTCGAGCTCGAGGTGCATGGCGAGCGCGGCGGCCAGCACGTCATAGCCCGGGCCGAGGTTGCCCGAGGAGGCCGGCACCTTGACCAGCCTGCGACGCGCGGTCATCTGCCGGAGGCTATCCGGCCCGCCGGAGAGCTACGAGCCGAGCCCTCAGTCGAAGACCGCCCGCTCCACCGCCGCCAGCTCGGCCTTGCAGCCGGTGACGGCCGGGGCCTTGCCGATGGCGCTGTCGGGATCCTTGAGACCATGCCCGGTCAGGACGCAGACGACCGATTCCGGCTTCTCCATCCCGTCGGCCACCGGCAGGCCGTGGGCGAGCAGCCCGGCAACCGACGCCGCGGAGGCCGGCTCGCAGAAGACGCCCTCCGTCGAGGCGACCCAGTGATACGCGTCGAGGATCTGCTCGTCGGAGACCGCCGCGACCCGGCCCCGTGAGGCGGTGAACGCGTTCATCGCCTCCTCCCAGCGCGCCGGGTTGCCGATCCGGATCGCCGACGCCACGGTCTCGGGGTTCTCGATCGGATGCCCCACGACCAGCGGCGCCGCGCCCTCCGCCTGGAAGCCGTAGAGGATCGGCGACTCCCCGTACTCTTGGAAGCCGGCCCACCAGGAGGTCACGTTGCCCGCGTTGCCGACGGGAATGGCGAGGGCGGCGGGTGCC
Source organism: uncultured Solirubrobacterales bacterium (assembly GCA_963821705.1). Classification (GTDB taxonomy): domain Bacteria; phylum Actinomycetota; class Thermoleophilia; order Solirubrobacterales; family 70-9; genus DASUPK01. The sequence continues at coordinate 526,999 of CAWGEV010000007.1, forward strand.
TGGCCCAGCTCGTCGCAGGTCTCGAACGCCGCCGTCTTCTGCCCCTGGATCCGATACGGGTTGACCGAGTTGACGAGCTCGACCGGGTGCTTCTTGGCGATCTCGCGGACGATCTCGAGCGCCTGGTCGAAGTTCCCCTCGAGGGCGATCACGCGGGCTCCGTGCATCAGCGCCTGGGCCAGCTTGCCGATGGCGATCTTCCCCTCGGGGACGATCACCGCCCCTCGCATCCCGGCCCGCGCCGCGTAGGCGGCGCAGCTGGCCGCGGTGTTGCCGGTCGAGGCGCAGATGATCGCCTCGGCGCCGGCCCCCTTGGCCCGGGAGACAGCCACCGTCATGCCTCGGTCCTTGAAGCTGCCCGTCGGGTTGGCTCCCTCGAACTTGAGATAGGCCTCGGCGCCGATCCGCTCGGAGAGCCGTGGCGAGTGGATCAGCGGGGTCGAGCCCTCGTTGAGGGTCACCACCGGGTCGCCCTCCTCGAGCGGCAGGCGGTCGCGGTAGCGCTCTATCAGCGGGGTCGGCATGGCTGTCGGCCTAGCCGAACTCTTCCTCGATCACGCGGATCGAGCGAGGAGGCGAGCGCAGGAACTTGAGCTTGGCGATCTTCTTCAAGGCGGCGGCGAAGCGCTTCTCCGAGACCGGGTGCATGACCATGATCAGCTGCGCCTCCCCCCCGAGGCCGCGCTGCACGACGCTCCGCACAGAGACCCCGCTGTCGCCCAGCACCTCCGCGACCTGCGCGAGAACGCCGGGCCGGTCGTCGACCTCGAGGTGGAGGTAGAAGGCCATCTCGATGTCCCTGGCGATCTTCAGCTTCGCGTTCTCCTCGAAGAGCGGTGAGCCGCCCCCGATCACGGAGACGACGTCGCCGAGAACCGCCGACGCGGTCTCCGGCCCGCCGGCGCCGGGGCCGGACATGGTGATCTCGGTGATCGCCGGGGACTCGACCATGACCGCGTTGAAGGGGCCCTCGATCGGCGAGAGCGGGTGGCCGGGATAGAGGAAGCACGGGAAGACACGCACGCTGATCTCAGCCTCCCCGACCCGCTCGGCGACACCGAGCAGCTTCAGGGAGAGACCGAGCTCCTTCGCGTAGGCGATGTCGTCCGGCTTGATTCGCTCGATCCCCTCGTACGGGACCTGCTCGAGCTTCACAGGGGCGCCGAAGGCGAGGCGCGCCAGGATGGCCATCTTCGCGGCGGCGTCCGCACCGCCGACGTCGTCGGTCGGATCGGCCTCGGCATAGCCGAGGTCCTGCGCCTGCTTCAGGGCGTCCTCATAGGAGAGGCCGCTCCTCGCCATCTCCGTGAGGATGTAGTTCGTGGTCCCGTTGACGATCCCAAAGACCTTCTCGATCGGGATCGCGCCGAGGCTCTCCTGCACCACCCGGATCACCGGGATCGCACCCGCGACCGCGGCCTCGAAGCGGAGCTGGGCGCCGCCCTCACGCGCCGCCGCCACCAGCTCCTCCCCGTATTGAGCCAGCAGCTGCTTGTTCGCGGTGACCACGTGCCGGCCCTCCAGCAGGGCCCGGGTGACGTACTCGCGCGCGGGCTCGGTGCCGCCGATCAGCTCCACGATGATCTCGCTGCGGGAGAGGATCCGGTCGAAGTCGCCCCGCTTCCGGCTCAGCACGCCGCTCACGCGCGGGCGGCGGCCGGAGACCTCTTCCACCATGTCCGCGCGCTCGTTCAGCAGCTTCCGAAACGCGTCGCCCACCGTCCCCCTGCCGAGGATGCCGACGTTGACCGTCTGGCTCATCACTCGTCCCGAGCCAGCAGGTCGTTCCAGGTCTCGCGCCTGACGACCACCCTCGCCTCGCCGTCGCGGCAGAAGATCACCGGCGGCCTCGGCACGCCGTTGTAGTTGTTGGCCATCGCGTGGCCGTAGGCGCCCGTCGCCGGGGTGACCAGCACGTCCCCGACCCGCGGAGCCGCCAGGTCCGTGTCGCGGATCAGGACGTCGCCGGACTCGCAGTGCTTCCCGGCGATCGTCGCCAGGGTGCCCGGCGTCTCCCCGGCCCGATCCGCGATCACGGCCTCGTAGCGGGAGCCGTAAAGCATCGGCCGGAGGTTGTCGGACATCCCGCCATCCACCGCGACGTAGGTCCGGACGCCCGGGATCTCCTTGACGGTGCCGACCCGGTAGGCGGTGACGCCGGCGTTCCCGACCAGCGAACGGCCGGGCTCGACCAGGATCCTCGGCGGCGGATCGAAGACGCGTTGGATGCCTCGGACCTTGACGTCGACGTAGTCCGCGATCGAGGGTGGCTCGTCGGTGTCGAGATAGGCGATGCCGAGGCCTCCGCCGACGTTCAGCAGCTCCGGGGCGAGGTCCACCGTGTCGCAGAAGCCCGCGATCACCTCGATCGCCTTGACATAGGGCTCGAGCTCGAAGATCTGGGAGCCGATGTGCGCATGGAGCCCGACCAGCTCCAGGTTGGCCGACTCGCGTACGCGCTCGACGGCGCTCTCCGCCAGGCGGTCCGAGAGCCCGAAGCCGAACTTGGAGTCGAGCTGGCCCGTCTGGACATAGTCGTGCGTCGAGGGCTTGATCCCCGGCGTCACCCGGATCAGCACCCTCTGCGGACGATCGAGGAGCCGCTCCGCCAGCTCGATCTCGTCGAAGGAGTCGAGGATCAGGTGTCCCACGCCGCGCTCGAACGCGTAGCGGAGCTCGGCCTCGCTCTTGTTGTTGCCGTGCATGTGGATCCGGGCCGGCTCGAAGCCGGCCGCGAGCGCCGTGTGCAGCTCCCCGCCCGAGGCGACGTCGACCGATAGGCCGGCCTCCTTCATCACGCGGTACGCCGCCGTGCAGGGCAGCGCCTTGCTCGCGTAGATGACCTCGAACGCGTCGGTGCGCTCCTCGAAGGCGCTGAGGTACTCGCGCGCCCGGAGCCGGATGTCGTCCTCGGCGTAGAGGTAGGCGGGGGTCCCGAACCGCTCGGCGAGCTCGACCACGTCGCAGCCGGCGATCTCGAGGTGACCGCGTTCGTTCACCCGCGACCCCGCCGGGTAGACCGCCGAGGCGGCGATCGGATCCTCCACATCACGGCTCGCGCTGTCGCGCGCCTTCACATCAATGGCGGCGGCGTTGTCTGGCTCTGCGTTCATCGGAGAGGCCATTCTGACGGGAAGCAGCAGAATGCCCCGCAATGGAGCGCTCTTCGCCCAGCCGGCCCGAACTCGAGGGGCGTCACAACGGCCTCGCGTATGCGCTCTGGCTCCCGGGCGACAGGCCGCCGTATGCGGGCGTCGTGGCCGTGCACGGTGCCGGGTCGCGAAAGGAGAACCACGCCGACTTCGCGAGATTGGCGATCGCCGCGGGCTGGGCGGCGCTCACGTTCGACCTCCCGGGCCACGGCGAATCGGATGGCGAGATGTCGGGGGCGGCCGTCGACGCGGTGATCGGGATGGCGGACCTGCTCTCCGTGCAACCCGGCGTCGACGAGAGCCGCGTCGCCCTGCGCGGCTCCAGCCTCGGTGGGTTCCTGGCCCTCTGCGCCGCCGCGGCGGCCCCCGAGATCGCCGGGGTGATCGCGATCTGCCCGGCCGGCGAGGACCACCTGGCGCGCGGCGTCCGGCAGGGGCGATTCGAGATGCGTATCGGGGATCCGCTGGAGATGGAGGCCTGGCTGGTCGCGCAGGACGTCGCAGGCGCCGTCGAGAGCATCGCGCCGCGGCCGCTGATCCTGATGCACGCGGAGGGGGACACGCAGATCCCCAGCGACCATTCGGAGGAGCTCTACGAGCGAGCGGGCGAGCCCCGCAAGCTGGTCATCGCGCCGGGCGGAGCGCACACGACCGTGCAGCACGACCCCGAGCTGCAGGGCATGGCGCTCCGCTGGCTGGAGCGGGAGCTGGATCGCTCGGCCGGCTAGCGACCCGCCAGCGAGCCCACTACCCCTGTGGGTACTCGACTCCTGGGTTCTTGCCGCTCAGTGGTGGAACCGCGACGAGCCGCGCGATCCGTGCGAGCGGGACGAGCTCGACTGCGGCCACTGCGCGCCCCAGCTCTTGCCATGGCTCGACCGGTTGCCGTTCCCCGAGTTCTGCGAATCCCCGCCGTTCCCGGTCGGGTCGGGCGGCCTCGAGAACGGGCCCTTGCCGGTGACGGTCGTCGAGTTGTCGGGAGACGAGTTGTTGTCGCCCTTCCCCTTCGGGTCGCTGGGCGTGCTCTGGTGGGGCGTCTGAGGATGCGGCGGCGTCACAATGTGGGAGGGATCCTTGGCCGAGATGCCGGGGCTACCCGTGTCGCCGCTCGAGGGCTGGGTGGGGGTCGTGCTCGGCAGCGACGCTCCGCTCTTGGGGGAGCCGCCCTTGCCGTTGCCCTTGCCGTTGCCCTTGCCGTTGCCGCCGTTCCCGCCCCCGCCCGAACCGGTCGTGCCGCCGACGTTGGCCGAGGCGAGCTGGCCGGCCGCCGCGCTCACCGGGACGACCGTGCTGTTCGACGGCGAGCCCTTCGTGGCGGCGCTGAGCTCGACGTTGCCGCCGCTGAACCCGTCCTGGACGGATGGCCACACGTTGAAGGAGACAACACCGACCATGATCACGAAGACGATGGCAGCACCGGCCAAGAGCGCGCCGGATGCACCTACTCCGACGATGAAGCTCTCGGGGGTGTTGTTGGGTGATGTCTTGGTTGCCGCATGAGCATCCCCCTCTCGCACGGCACGCCATTCGCGCGCACTCACGTTACGGTCATCGTCCTGTATTTCGGGGCCTTTAGTAAGACCAATATCGGGGTAGACATTTGTCCTAATTGCGACATCTGGCTCTACCTAGAAGCGGGGCCGACGCAATTTCTCCTCCATTCGTATTACTAGCCCATCGGCCGGTCGTCTTAGAGGTAGGCCAGCGGATCCGTGGTCTGGCCGTTGATTCGCACCTCGAAGTGGACGTGGGGCCCTGAGCAGTAGCCGGTGCAGTCGCTCAGCCCGATGATCTGACCCTGCGCGACCGTCTGGCCTACGGAGACCAGGAAGCGCTCCTGATGTGCGTAGCAGGTGGAGAGGCCCCCGCCGTGATCGATGCAGGTGTAGTTCCCGTAGCCGCCCTCGGGTCCCGCGATCGTGACGCGGCCGGCCGCTGCGGCGCGGATCGGGGTCCCGGTCGGGACGCCGATGTCGACACCGGGATGGAACTCGTAGCGGCCGTTGATGTTCCGTGGCCCGTAGCCGGAGGTGATCGGCCCGTTCACCGGCCAGATCAGGCCGTGGCCACCGGCCCGGATCGGGCCGGCCGGCAGCGCCCCGGTTCCGCCTCCCAGCTGCTCGGCGATCTTCTGGGAGATGTCGTTGAGGTCACCCTCGAGGTTGTCCTGCTGCTTGCGGACCTTCCCGAGCGTCGCGTGCTGCTTCTGGCGCGCCGCGCCGAGCTTGCTCTTCCGGGCGTTGAGCTTCGCCTTGGTGACATCGAGCTCTTGTTTACTGGCCGCGATCTCGTCCCGGGCCGTCCTGACCGTGTTGACGGTCACCTGCATCTCGTTGCGCAGGTCTCGCACCCGGGAGACGATGTCGTTGTCCTGGTGCTGAAGCGTCTCGAGGTACTGCGACCGCGCGACCAGGTCATCGAAACCCTCAGCCTGGAGGAGCACCGTGATCAGGTCCGGCTCGTTCGTCTCGTAGATCGCGACCAGCCGCTGCTGCAGGACCGTGATCGCCTCGCGAAGGCGCTTCTTCAGGTAGTCGAGGCGAGCCTGGGCCTGGTCGAGCTCGGCCTGCTTCTGGGCCAGCTCGGCCGCGACCGCGGCCTCGCGATTGCGGAGGGCCGCGACCTGGCTCGTCAGCCGGCGGAGCTGCGCGGACTCGTGGCTGATCCGGCCGGTGAGGACTCCGGCGTGAGCGCTTGCATGGGACAGCTTGCTCTGGGTGGTGTTGAGCTTCTGCTGGAGGCTCTGGCCCGAGGCGCTCCCGCCAAGCACCGCGCAGGTGCAGGCGACGGCGGCGCAGGCCACCCCCAGGATCAGCCGCTTGGATCCCGTCATCTGAGCGTGAAAGGTTGAACGCCCGCGAACGGGCGACCTGAATAGGCGGTTGCAGCCTCGTCGCTAGGCGGCGGTTGCGGCCGGCTCGCGCTCGGCGCCCGAGCCGTTCTGGGCGGCGCCGTCGGCGGCCCCGTTGACCGCCTGCTCCGCGGCCAGCGCGAAGCGCTCCTGGTAGGTCCGGGCCTGCATCCGCGAGATCACCAGTCGCTGCACCTGGGCCGTGCCCTCGAACAGCTGGTAGATCTTCGCGTCGCGGAACCACTTCTCGAGCGGGCAGTCGGTGGTCTGCGCATACGGCCCGACGAGGTCCATGAGGGTGGTGGTCGCCCACATGGTCACATCGCCGGCCTTCAGCTTCGACATCGAACCCTGGCCCCCGGTCATCGGGATGCCGTTGCGGCCCATCCAGGCCGCGCGCTGCACCAGCAGCCGGGCGGAGTCGATCTCGGTCGCGACGTCGGCCAGGACCTGCTGGATCCGCTGCTCCTCCAGCGCCGGCTTGCCACCGTCCACGGTCTGGCCCCCGAGGTACTCGAGGGTCCACTCGTAGGCGGCCTGGGCGATGCCGAGCGCCGAGGCGCCGACGATGGGGCGGGTCATCTCGAAGGTCGCGAGCGCGTTCGACGAGCCCGCCCTCTGGCCCGAGCGGGCGCGCTCGAGCTTCCTGTTCAGCTTGTCCATCCCGCCGAGCAGGTTCTCGACCGGGATCCGGCAGTCCTCGAGGACGACCTCGGCCGTGTGGGAGGCGCGGATGCCGATCTTGCTCTCCTTCTTGCCCTGCCTGAGCCCGGGGGTTCCCTTGCCGACGACGAAGGAGGCCTGGCCGCGGTGGCCGAGCTCGGGGTCAACGGTGGCGACCACGACGTGGACGTCGGCGATCCCACCGTTGGTGATGAAGACCTTGGTGCCGTCCAGGACCCACTCGTCGCCGTCGAGCTTCGCGGTGGTCTTGAGGCTCTTCACGTCGGAGCCGGCCTGCGGCTCGGTGACGGCGTACGCGCCGAGCGCGATCTCGTCGTCGGTCCCGAAGCACTGCGGAACCCACTCAGCGATCTGCGCCGGGGTGCCCGAGGCGGCGATGCCGGCGGCGGCGAGGCCGGAGCCCTGGATCGCGAGGGCGATTCCCGCGCAGCCCCAGTGCATCTCCTCGGCGGTGATCACGCCGAACTGGCCGCCGGGGTCGGAGCCCATCTTCTGCATGTGCTCGATCCCCTGGAGACCCCACTTACGGGCCTCCTTGATCACATCCCAGGGCGTGCTCTCCTCCTCGTCGTGCCGGCGCGCGACGGGCCGGATGACCTCGCGGGCGAACTTGCGGACGTATTCCCTGTGCTCCTGCTGCTCCTCGCTGAGCGCGAAATCCATTGGTGAGCTGCCTCCTGGTCGCGATGGGGACCAGACTGATTGACTGGTCAGTCAGCCAGTTTACCCGAACGGGAAGTGGAACCTGCCACCTACCGCACGGGACGCGCGCTCAGGCGCCTCACGGGTTGCGGGTACCGTTCCCCGCCGTGCGCCTCCCTCGCCCGATCCAGAACGCGATCGACTGGCTGCGGTTCGACGTGCTCTCGCGGTTCGAGCCGCGGACGCTCGCCATCGCCGGCGCTGGCCTGGTCGCGGCCATCCTGGTGATCTGGGCGATCGTCGCCAACCCCTTCTCGAGTGGCGGCAACGGCGAGACGCGGGTGGTGACGATCGCCGTCGCCACCGACAACGCGCAGCAGGCTCCCGTCGGCGTGCTGGGTTATCCGGTCCTGGCGACCCGCAACACGACGCGCATCCCGGGGCCCGGTCCCGTGGACGACGCGGCGGCCGCCGCCCTGGCGACGCATCCTCCGGCTCCGGAGGCGCCGCCGCTGGCGGCGGTGACCCTGGTGCCCGACGACGACTGGCAGGCTGGAATCGCCGCATCGGTGTTGGCGGGCCCGCCCCTTCGCATCCCGGTCCTGGTCAGCCAGCACGGCGCCGTCCCGGACTCGACCACGCAGGCGATCGCGGAGCTCGACCCCCGCGGCAGCCCGGCGACGGGCGGGGTCGCGCTCTACTCGGCCGGCGGCGCCTCGACTCCCTCCGGCCTGAAGTCCCACGAGCTCGCCGGCGACTCGCCGGCGGAAATCGCCAGCTCAATCGACCAGCTCCGACAGCAGCTCACCAAACATGAACCGCAGCACATCCTGCTGGTCAGCTCCGACCAAGCGGGATACGCGATGCCGGCTGCCGCCTGGGCGGCGCGTTCCGGAGACCCGGTTCTCTTCACCGGCCGCAACCAGGTCCCGTCCGCGACACTCGCCGCACTGCGACGTCACGCGTCGGCGAGCGTCTACGTCCTCGGATCGGAGTCGGTGATCTCGAAGGACGCCCTCCAGCAGGTGGGGCGGGTCTCGGCGACGGTGCAGCGGGTGGGCGCGACGGGGGTGGTCCAGAACGCGCTTCTCTTCGCGCGCTACTCCGATGGCTCGTTCGGCTGGAACATCAACGATCCCGGCCACGGGATGGAGCTCGCCAACGCCGACCGTCCGCTGGATGCCGCTGCGGCCGCCTCGCTCGCCTCGAGCGGCAAGTGGGGCCCGCTCCTGCTCACCGACACGGCTGACGCCCTCCCGCCCGAGCTGAGAAGCTTCCTGCTCGACATCAAGCCCGGCTACGAGACGGATCCTACCCGGGCGGTGTACAACCACATCTGGCTGATGGGAGACGCGACGGCGATCGGCGGACAGGTTCAGGCGGAGGTCGACGAGCTGGCGGAGCTCGCCCCTATCGCCGGCGCGGCCACGCCGAACCAGGGCCCTGCAAGCGGCGGCGCCACCCAGCCCGGCGGCACCGAGAGCGAGCAGAACCCGACACCTCAGAAGGGGAAGAAGAAATGAGCGAGGCCGAGCGACCCGACAGGCTGACCAGGACGGTGACGATCGAGGACATCCGGGCGCTCGCCGGCCCCTCCACGCCTCACTTCGCGCTCCAGGTACGTAACCGCATCCGGCGCCTGATCGAGGGGCTTCCGGACGGCGATCCGGTCCGCCGAGAGGGCGAGCTTCAGATCGCGCGCCTCGAGGAGCTCGCACAGCACAGCGGCGACCCTCGAGGCGGCACGGGGGTGGCTCACTGATGAAGGAGCTTGCCGACGGCGTCTGGCACATCAAGTGCCTGCCGGGCCTGCCCTGGGCGGTAAACGCCTACCTGGTGGGTGACGCGCTGATCGACGCCGGCTGCCGGCAGTCCACCGGACGGATCCTGAAGCAGCTCGACGGGCACGAGGTGAAGACGCATGCCCTCACCCACGCGCATCCCGATCACCAGGGGGCGAGCCGCGACGTCTGCGAGAAGCTCGGCATCCCCTTCCTCTGCCCGGAGCTGGACGTCCCCGGCGCCGAGGACCCGCAGGTGATCTACGACCGGCAGCCCGACAAGTTCATGGCGCACTTCTTCTGGCGGATCTTCCACGGGCCGGGACACAAGGTGGACCAAGTCATCAAGGAGGGCGACGAGGTCGCCGGCTTCGAGGTGCTCGACGTCCCGGGCCACTCCGCCGGGCACGTCGCCTTCTGGCGCGAGTCCGACAGGGTCCTGATCCTCGGCGACGTCCTCGCCAACATGGACCAGTACACGGGAGTCCCGGGACTGCACGAGCCGAAGGCCGCCCTGACCCCCGACCCGGCCCGAAACCGCGAGTCCGCCCGGCGGCTCGCCGCGCTCGAGCCCGAGCTGGCCTGCTTCGGGCACGGCGCGCCGCTGCGCGACCCGGCGAAGCTGAAGCGGTTCGTCGACGGCCTCGGCGACTAGCCCCTACGGGTGCGGGGCCAGCGCGGGGGGGGGGGAGGGGGGGGGGGGGCGCGGCGGAGCGGCGGGCCGGGAGAGGACGCGACGGCCGGCGCGGGGGAGCGGGGGGACGCGGCGGGACGCGGGAGCGGGAAGACGCGGGGACCGGCCAGAGAATGCAGCGGGACGGACGCGGCGGAGAGATGAGCACGGGATGACGCGGGGACCGAGCGGGGATGAGGTGCAGCGGGGGGCACGCGCAGATGAGGTGAGGCGGCGAGGGAGGGAGGACGCGCAGCGCGGAGCGGACCGGCGCACGGCGGCGGATCACACGGCCCGACGCCGAACGCGGCCGCACCGGAGCGGCGGCAGCGGCGCGGCCGGCGGAGACGGCGGCCGCGGCACGGCGCGGCGGCGAGGCGCGGCATTCACGCACCGGGCCGAGCATCCGCCGAGATCGCGGCACGGCCCGGAGGCGGCGGACGGAGGAGCGGAGGATCGGCAGGCATCGGCACGCAAATGGCGGACCGGGGCCGCGGCGCCAGCGGCAGCGGCGGCGGATCTCACGCGGCAGCGACGATCGACACCTGAGTAAGACAACTCCACCGGCGTTGGCGGAGTGGGCGGCACCGGCGGGCACGGCGCGGGCGAGCTAGTCGGGACCAGCGGCGCCGGCACTGGCGGCGTCGGGGGTGCCGGCGGCAACGGGAGCTGGGGGTTCGACAACAGCCAGTTGAAGTTCCAGTACACGAGCTTGGCGGGCGGCGGCGGCATCGCGAGCCTGGGCGCGCTGACCATGACAGCCTCGACGATCAGCGGCAACAACACTGGTGTCGGCGGCATGGGCGGAGCCTCCGGCGACCCGGGGCAACAGGCGAATGGCAGCTTCCGGAGCGCGGGCCCCGGTGGCGATGGCGGATCGGCGGGGATCGGCGGAGGGCTGCTCTTCACTGGCAATACCGCTACCGCGCAGCTGACCAACGTCACGATCGCCGGGAACTTCACCGGCGATGCGCGCGGGAGGCGCCGGCTACAGCGGAGCCACCGGACTGGGCGGTGGCAGGGGCGGCTACGGCGGCTTCGGCGGCGGCATCGAGCATCGGGCAACACCCCTGGGAACGCGGTCGTGCTCAAGCAGGTCACGATCTCGCAGAACGGGCTCGGCTCCGCCGGTGCCGGCGGAGCTTTCAGCGGCACCCCGACCCCGGGCCTCAGGGGCCAGGGGGCCGCCGTCGCGACCGGCGGGCGTACCAACCCTGCCGCGGGGGCTGCTGGGGTCCTCTTCCAGAACACGCTGGTCGCAAACAACGGCGTGGCGGGGACCGATCTGAACTGCATTCAGTACTACCCCGCGAACCAGTACGTCGACCTCTACGACTTCCACAACAACCTGAGCTATCCGGACAACTCCTGCCCGGGGAACGTGGGCAATCCGATGCTCGGCCCGCTTCAGAACAACGGCGGTCCGACGTTCACGATGCTCCCCGCGGCCGGCAGCAGCGCAATCGGGGGTGTTCCCTCGGCCTCGTGCACGGTGCACGTCGACCAGCGCGGAAACGCGCGGCCCGGAGGAACCAGTTCGAGCTGCGACATCGGCGCAGTCGAAACGGGGCTGGCCGCTCCCCTGCCTCAGCTTTCGATCCTGAAATCGGGAACCGGTGCCGGCACGGTGACCAGCTCGCCGACGGGCATCGCCTGCGGTGCGACATGCGCGGCGACCTCACGCGGGCCAATGACGCTGACCGCGACGCCCGCTGCAGGTTCGACCTTCAGCGGCTGGTCGGGGGCGGGTGCGGCGGACGGGCCAATGCGCCGTGACGCTCAATGCCGACACGCAGGTCACCGCAACCTTCACGCCCAGCTCGACTTCGTCCGGTGGTGGCGGCGGCCGCCGGCTGCCGGCGCGCCGCAGCGGCGCGCGCCAGAAGTGCGAGAGCGGCGCCTCCGCTCGACGATCCTGGCCTGGTACTCGCCGATCTGCTCCGGCGGGATGAAGTAGGTCGCGGGGGTGAGGAAGACGCCGTCGCCGCGTTCCGCGACCTCGGCGACGCGCTCACGGACCTTGTCGAGCGGCCCCGCGGCGGTGAAGGCCTCGACCATCTCGTCCGGGATCTGCTCGGGGACCGCGGCGAGATCGCCGCGCCGGAAGGCGTCGCCGGCGGCTTGCGCCGCCTCGGCGAACCCATGCATCTCCCAGAGGGGCTGGTAGGTGCGGACGGTCGAGTAGAAGGCGATGGTCCTGCGCGCCGCGTCCAGGGCGCGCGCCTCGTCGTCGTCGATCACGGTGGTGATGGTGGGGATGAAGTCCAGGTCCGAGCGCTGCCGCCCTGAGCGCTGCAGGCCGGTCTCGAAGCTGGGGATGACGACCTCATCGAGCCAGCGGACCGGGCACATCGGATGGCCGATCAGCCCGTCGGCGACGTCACCCGCCATCCGGCACATCCCCTCCCGCATCGCCGCGGCGTAGATCGGGACGCGCTCGCGGACCGGCTTGTGAGGCCGGATCCACCCCTTGATATCGATGTCCTGATAGGACCCTTCGAAGCGGATCGGCTCGCCGGTGGCCGCCTTCTCCATGATCAGCCGAGTCGCCTCGATGGTCTCGCGGAGATGCGGGGCCGGCTTCCCGTACTCGACCGAGTGCCAGGTCTCGTTGAGGCGCTTGACTCCCGCGCCGAGCCCGAGCCGGAACCGGCCCCCCGACATCTCGTCGATATCGAGCGCGCTGACGGCGAGGATGAACGCACTGCGAGTGAAGGCCCAGGCGATTCCGGTTCCCACGTCGACGGTCTCCGTCTTCGCCGCGAGCCAGGTGGCCTGCGTGACGGAGCTGCGGAAGAGCTCCGGCGTCCAGACGCAGTCGATCCCGGCGGCTTCGGCCGACCCCGCCTGTTCGGCGAGGTCGACCGCGGTGTCGCCGATCGCGGCTATCGAGATGCGGTCGAGGGCGCCCACGGCGGACCGCAGCCTACCGGCGTCTCAACTGCCCCCCCGGCGCACTCGGTCAGCCCAAGCGCCTTCGACTCCTTGTTCGAGTCATCGAAGAGGTGGCTGTCCTTGATCTTGGAGGGATCGGCCTTGAGCTGGTTGAGGTCCGCCTGGGTGGTGGAGACCAGCTGGTTCACCTGGGCCTCCTGGCCCGCGGGAACGCCGAGCGCCTTCACCTGGTCCACCTGATTCTGGAGGTTCGGCACCAGCGTCTGCGAGGCGAACCGCTCGAGCTGCTGCTCGTTGACGCTCTTGCCCAACTGCTTGCCGGCCTGGTCGATTTCGGCGGTGCCCTGCTTGCAGATCGCGTTCGCCTTGGCGACGAACTCGGCCTTGGTGATCGCGGCGGCGGTGCTCGTGGTCCCGTTGTTGCTGCCGCCGCACCCGGCAGCGATTGCGGCGACGGCCAGCCGCGGCTCGCCCGCGACGCTCTCCGTCAGGCCGGCGTGTTGTCGAGCGATCGCCAGAGGTAGAGGCAGGCGAGGGTGCGGTGCGGCCGCCACTCGTCGGAGATCCGCTCCATCTCCTCGGGACCCGGGAGCTCGTCCAGTCCATAGGCGATCTGAACCGCCCGGCGGATCCCGAGGTCGCCCACGGAGACCACATCCGGGCGGCCGAGGTGGAAGATCAGGAACATCTCGGCGGTCCAGCTGCCGATTCCCTTCACTTCGACGAGCTCGGCGACGATGTCCTCGTCCGAAAGCTCTCTCAGGCCCTTCAGATCGACCCGCCCGTCCTTGACGCGGCCGGCGAGATCGCGGAGAAACTCGACCTTCGCGTTCGAGAGGCCTGCCTTCCGAAGCGTCTCCTTGCGCTTGCGAAGGAGCTGCTCGGGCGTCGGTGTCTTTCCCCCGAACTGGTCGAGCAGCTTCGACCAGATCGACGCTGCCGCCTTGGTCGAGAGCTGCTGGCCGACGATGGCGCGCGCCAGCGCCTCATAGGGGTCGGGGCGGCTGCCGCGGCGGTCCACCTCGGGGTCGATCGGGCCGCGCTCCTCCATCACCCGGCGCAGCACCTTGTCTGCGCGCATGAGGGCGCGGTCATCCGGGGTCCAGGCAGTTGTTGACGGCTTCGCCATCAGATCGCGGCCACAAGCGCCGGCCCACCATCAGGCGCGGCGCTTCGCGCCGCTTCGAAAGCGGGCCGGCTGGTGGCTGCTAGACCCGCTGGATCAGCGTGCCGGTGCCGAGCCCGCCGCCGCAGCACATGGTCACCAGGCCGGTCTCCTTGTCGGAGCGCTCCAGCTCGTGGAGCAGCGTGGTGATCAGGCGCGCGCCGGTCGAGCCGAGCGGGTGACCGATCGCAATCGCGCCGCCGTTCACGTTCACGCGGTCCATGTCCGCCTCCAGCTCGCGCCGCCAGGCGGCGACCACGGAGGCGAACGCCTCGTTGATCTCGACCAGGTCGATGTCGTCCATGTTCATCCCGTTGCGCTTCAGGATCAGCTGCGTGGCAGGGATGGGGCCGGTGAGCATCATCACCGGGTCGACGCCGACGGTCGTCTGGTCGACGATCTTGGCCCGCGGCTTCAGGCCGAGCTCCTTGGCCTTGTCCGCCGTCATCAGCAGGACCGCGGCGGCGGCATCGGAGACCTGCGAGGAGTTGCCGGCCGTGACCTTGCCGTCCTCCTTGAAGGCCGGCTTCAGCGAGGCCAGCTTCTCGAGGGAGTCCTCGGCGGGCGGGCGGATGCCCTGGTCGGTCACGTAGGTGTCGCCGTTGTTCTTCCACGGGATCATCTCGCGCTCGAAGCGGCCCTCCTCGGTGGCCTGGTGCGCGAGCTGGTGGGAGCGCAGGCCGATCTCGTCGAGCTCGGAGCGGGGGATCTCCCACTTGTCGGCGATCATCTCGGCCGAGATGCCCTGCGGGACGAGGTTGTAGCGCTCCATCAGGGCGGGCGAGAAGGCGAAGCCGTGCTCCTTCATCACCTCGGCGGAGTCAGCGAAGGAGATGTGGCCCATGTGCTCGACGCCGCCGCCGATGGCGACGTCATGGACGCCGGAAGCGATCAGCGCCGCGGCGAAGTTGACGGCCTGCTGGGCTGAGCCGCACTGGCGGTCGACGGTGGTGGCGGGCGTCTCGATCGGGAGTCCGGCCTCGAGCCAGGCATTGCGGGCGATGTTGATGCCCTGCTCACCGAACTGCTGCACACACCCGGCCACGACGTCCTCGACCTCGGAGGCGTCGATCCCGGCCCGGTTGATCACCTCGTCGTAGGTCTTCGCCAGGAGGCTGGAGGCGTGGACGTCCTTGTAGTAACCCTTCTCCTCGTGCCCGCGGCCGACCGGCAGGCGGGCGGCCTCCACGATCACTACCTCTCGTCCGCTGAACTTCCCGTTCTCAGCCACCACTGGCCTCCTAAGTCGGTTTCTTCAAGCAACCAAGTCTTGCTCTAAGAGCATACACGCAACAATTGGACCGTCAGCCAATCGCCCGGGGGGTGGTTGGCGAAGGGGTCCCCCGTGATAGACACCCACGCCCGTGACGGGCGCTGAGACATACGAGCGACCGGCGATCGCCGGGAGCGGGACGATCGCCTGTGGCGTGGCCGCCTGCGCGAGCATCGCGTCGAGGACCGTCCTGCTGGCGCGATCCGACGCCTCAGCCTGGAAGGCCGAGGAGGAGGCCCATGCGCTCTGCGCGAAGCTCGACGGCGCGGACGCGAAGCGCGTCAAGGTCACCACCCGGCCCGAGGACCTGGCCGAGTGCGACGTCGTCATCGAGGCGGTGATCGAGGAGCTCGGGCCCAAGGCGGAGCTCCTGAAGACCGTCGGCGACGCCGCCGGCGACGCCGACCTCGCCAGCACTACCTCCTCCCTCTCGCTCGACGAGCTCGGCGCGCAGGGCGGTCACCCCGAGCGCACCTATGGCCTCCACCCCTTCAACCCGGTGGTCCGGATGGACCTGGTCGAGCTCTGCATCCCGGACGCCGCCCGGGATGAGATTCGCTCGCGCGCCAGGGTCTGGTGTGAGTCGATCGGCAAGACGGTCGTCGAGGTGCCGAACGAGCCGGGCTTCGTCGTCAACCGACTTCTCTTCCCCTACCTCTTCGACGCGGTGCGGCTGATGGAGCAGACCGGGATGAAGGCGGAGGACGTCGACCGCTGCATGACCCTCGGCGCGAACTACCCGATGGGCCCGCTCGCCCTGCTCGACCTGATCGGCATCGACGTAGCCGTTGCGATCGGCGAGGCGCTCCACGCCGACAGCCAGGAGGGGCATCACCGCCCGCCCGGGAGGCTGATCGCCCTCGTCGACCAGGGCAAGCTCGGCAGGAAGTCGGGCGAGGGCTTCTACGCCTACTGAGAGCTCAGGTTGAGGACGAGCTGGTCGACGGTCTCGCCGACCTGGTTAAGCGCCGCCTCGTCGAGCTTGTCGAGCGTGTCCTGATCGGTGTTCTTGTACGGGTAGGACCAGTCGATCAGGTCGATCGACGGGACGCCCTGCTCCACGAAGGGGATGTGGTCGTCGATGATCGGCACCTGGGTTCCGGCGGGGAAGGTGTCCCCGGCGCCCACCTGCCGGGCGGCGCTCCGCAGCTGCTCCCAGAGGGCCGGGCTCGAGTTCGTCTCCCGCGGGATCCGCACACCTCGATTGGCGATGTAGTCGAGCAGGATCATGTCCCCGAGCTGACCGGGGTGCGCGGCCGCGTAGGCGCGCGAGCCCCGGAGCGCGCAGTACTGGAAGTCCCGGTCGCCGCAGCCGGGCGGCGCTTCCTCTCCGTCGAAGAGGACGAAGCGGATCTCGCGATGGCCGGCCGGGAGGTCGGCGCGCAGGTCCCGGGCCAGCTCGATCAGGGCGGCGGTCCCGGCGGCGCTGTCGTTCGCTCCCACGAATCCCTTCGGCCGGTACTGGGTGTCGTAGTGCGCGCCGATCAGGATCGCCGGCTGCCGACCGGGCAGCACCCCGACGATGTTCCGGAGGCCCCGTTGCGGCCCGCTGCTGGGAAACGGCTCGAAGGTCCCGTTGGGGAGCATCGCGCGAAGGCGATCAGCCAGCCGGCGGAGCTGCGGGGACCCGGCCGGCCTCGGGCCCACGGCCACCTGCTCACGGACCAGCGCCATCGCGCGAGCGGCGTCGAAGCGATCCGGATTCGAGCTGCCGCCGCAGCCGGCCAGGACGATCCCGGCCAGCAGCAGCGCTGCGAGACTAAGCGGCCTGCTTGCCCTTGCGCCTGACGCGCGACTTGGTTCCGATCGGAGGCACCGCGGGCTCGTCATGGCGGCCGGAACGATCCCAGATCACATCCGCCTCCGACACGCCCTGCTTGCTCGCCTCCGCCTCCACCTCGGACCAGGGGAGCTGGGCCTCGGGGAGGTCATCCCATCGGGCCAGGTCGAGCGCTTCGAGTGCGCCCTCCAGAGCCGGCCCCCGGTGCTCTTCGGAGCGGAGCACCGCCCTCACCACCTCAAGCTGCTTGTCACTGAACCGGACGACCCACATGTGGCCTCCTCTGGGACCTTGGTTTCCGGCAAGCTAGAGCCCTAAACGGACGGAAGGAAAAAGTCCTGCAACCTGTATGAAACGGGTCGCGGCTTGCGCCGCGCCCTCGCATCACCTGTCGGTCGGGTGGATCCGAACCGCCTCGATCCGGTTCTCCCGGACCGATTCGACCCGGATCTCGTGGCCGTCCGCGGCGATCACGTCGCCGCGCTTGGGGAGTCGGCCCAGCTCCCCGAAGACGTAGCCGCCGATCGAGTTGTAGGCGTCGGTGTCGACGGGCAGATCGATTCCCCGATCGGCGAGGTCACCGAGCGAGACGTGGCCCCGGACGTACCAGTCGCCGTTGGCAAGCAGGCGGAGGGAGCCGGCGAGCGGATCAGTCTCGTCCTCGATCTCCCCCACGACCTCCTCGAGGATGTCCTCGACGGTGACGATGCCGACCGTCCGCCCGTACTCGTCGACGACGACCCCCATCGAGGAGCGCTGACGCTGAAGCTCCGTGAGCAGGTCGTCGAGGGGCTTGGTCTCCGGGACGATCAGGGCGTCGCGGACAGCGCTCTCGATCTTCGCCTCGGGCCCCTCGTTCATCATCAGCCGGACCAGCCGCAGGGCGTGAACGATGCCCCTGACCCTGTCGGCGTTGCCGTCCTCGACCACGACGAGCCGGTTGTGTCCCGACGAGGTGCAGAGCTCCAGCGCGTCGGAGACTTTCGCGGAGTAGTCGACGGTGACCACTGCGGGAATCGGGGTCATGATCTCGCGGGCCTCCTGCTCGTGCAGGTGGAAGACGCCGCGCAGCATCACCGCTTCACCCGGGTCGAGCTCACCGCCGGAGGCCGACTGCGAGATCAGGACCTGGAGGTCCTCAGAGGTGTGCTTCTCCTCGAGATCCGCACGGCGCACGCCGAAGAGCCGCACGATCCAGTTGGCGATGGCGGCGAGGCCGAGGGTGAAGGGGGCGCTGATCACCCGGAAGAGGTGGAGGGCCCTGGCGAAGGTCCGCAGGGTCCCCTCCGGCCGGGAGATCGCGAAGAGCTTCGGCGCCTGCTCGCCCACCGCGACGTGCAAGGAGGTCACCAGCGCATAGGCGATCGCCACCGAGACAACCGCCGCAGCCCCGTGCGACAGGCCGCCGAAGATCGGCTCGATCAGCTTCGCGACCGCGGGCTCTCCCAGGAAGCCGATCCCGATCGAGGCCATCGTGATCCCCAGCTGGCAGGCCGAGAGGTACTCGTCGATCTGCTCGAGCTCCTCGAGGGCCATCGATGCTCGCTTGCTGCCCTCGGTGGCGAGCTGCTCGAGCCGGGAGCGCCGCGAGCGAACGAGCGCGAACTCGGCGGCGACGAAGACGCCGTTGACGGCGATCAGGACGAGGAGCAGGACGAGGAGCAGTGCCGTCACAGGCGCTGCCCCGACTCAGCAGGCGCGGGCACCCGGATGGTGTGTGCGCCCCGCTGGGCGCGCGTACTTCGAGGGAGGTCGTCGTCGTTCACTGGCGACGGCGCCAAGGCTACCGAACGCGATGACGGTCTTTGTGGCGCCGCCTGCGCCGCTTCTTCCTGCGCTTGTGGTGGCTTCCCGCCACGCCGCCCTGCGACGGGGCCGGCGCCACGGTCTAAGCGCCTTCTAATAGCCGCCTTAGCCATTCTTGGCCGACCTCGCCTAGCCTTTCTCGGATGGCCGGTCTGCGGCGCAATGACGTCGGTCCTGCCGTGAGCGATCCGCCCGATGCGGCTGACTCACCGTCCGACTCGGTGCAGCTCGCCCTGATCGCGGCGCAGCGCGAGCGGAGGCGCGAGGCTGCGGCCAGACGCAGGCGGCGACGCCGTCGACACCTGGTTCTGGCCGTCATCCTCGTGCTGCTGGCGCCGGCGATCTACTCGTATGCGACCTGGATGCTGAGGCCTTCGAGCATGCCCTTCTTCGCACGCAGCGTCGAGTGGGTGAGAGCCGACGTGCCGCTCGGCAACCAGCTGGTCGATGAGATCGAGCACATCAACTACAGCTTGAACGCGCCGAGCAAGGGCGGCCCGCAGCTGACCAGCCTGCCGGCGGCGGGCCGGCCCGGTGCGCCCGGCCAGCCGGCGTCCGGCCCTCCGCCGATCAAGCCCGTCTTCGCCCACCCGCTGCCCGGCGAAGGCGTGTGGAAGCCGACGGGGCCCCCCGTCAACGGTGGCCCACCGGTGCTGGTGACGACCTTTCGCCCCGAGGTCGACTACCCGCGCTTCGTCGCGTACATGGCGTGGTTCGACCACACGCGCACCGCGCTCGCGTTCTATCCGGGCCGCTACGAGCCGCCGAACGCCGCAGTGCGAGGGCCTTCAATGATCCCGTATGACCAGCGCTCGCGGCTGCTCGCGACCTTCAACAGCGGCTTCATCTACTCGGACGTCAACAACGGCTCGACCGACAACGGCCGCGTCAACGAGCCGCTCGCCAAAGGGAACGCCACGCTCCTCGGCTATCGCGACGGCCGCGTCGCGATCGTCAGGTGGAGCGGCGGCCCGAACGCGGGGGCCGACGTTGCCTGGGCTCGCCAGAGCCTGCCGCCGATCATCTGGAACGGACGCCTCAGCCCCGCCCTGAACGACAGTTCGCAGTGGGGCTACACGCTCGGCAACGCCGACCGCGTCTGGCGCACCGGTGTCGGCATCGACCGTCGCGGCAACCTGATCTACGCAGCCGCCGACGGCCAGACCGTGACCACGCTGGCCCGCATCCTGCAGCGTGCGGGCGCCGTTCGCGCGATGGAGTTCGACATCAATCCCGAATGGCACACCCTGATCACCTACACCCAGCACCACGGCCTCGTCCCGACGGAGGTCGGGCCGAACCCGATGCAGCCAGCCACCCGCTACCTCACCCCCGACGATCGCGACTTCTTCGCCGTCTACCGCCGCCTGCCCGGTCCCGTCACCGTCCCCTTCAACTAGGCCAGGTCCTCGACCTTCTGCGCCAGCTCGAAGTCGTTCTCGGTGACGCCTCCCTGCGAGTGCGTGGAGAGGGCCACCTCGACCTGGCTCCAGGAGATAGCGATGTCGGGGTGATGGTTCATCTCCTCGGCCGGCCCGACCAGCGAGTCGACGAACTTCACCGATCCGACGAAATCACCGCGGTCGAAGCTCTTGACGATGTACTCGCCCCGCTGTCGCCAGCCGTCGAGGCCCTTCAGCCTCTCCTTGATCTCCTCGTCGCTCAGAAGTGCCATATTCGTCGGGTGCGAATCGCCAGCCTTGTCCCTTCGGCGACCGAGATGCTATTCGCCCTCGGCCTGGGTGATCAAGTCGTCGCCGTCACCCACGAATGCGACCACCCGCCCGAGGCTGCGGACAAGCCTCGTCTGACCCGCAGCCTGGTTCCAGCGGGGCTCTCGGCGGGCGAGATCGACGCCGCGGTCCGCAAGCTGACCGGTGAGGGCCGCCACCTCTACGAGTTGGATGAGCCGACGCTCGCCGGGCTCGAAGTCGACCTGATCGTCACGCAGGCCGTCTGCGGAGTCTGCGCTGTCTCCTACGACGACGTGGTGGCGGTCGCCGCCCGCCTGCCCAGCCAGCCGCGGGTGATCTCCCTGGATCCGACGAACCTGGCGGAGGTGCTGGCAGACATCCCGCGTCTCGGCGAGGCGGCCGGCGTGCCGCGCGAGGCGATCGCGCTGCGCGACGAGCTCGAGAACCGCCTCGACGAGGTTCGCGAGGCGGTCGCCGACGCGCCGCGGCGGACCGTGCTCGCGCTGGAGTGGCTGGATCCGCCCTTCACCGGCGGCCACTGGGTCCCCGAGATGATCGAGATCGCCGGTGGCAGGGACGTCCTGGGAGAGGCCGGGGTGAAGTCGCGGACCGTCCAGTGGACGGAGATCGCCGCCGCGCAGCCGGAGGTCGTGGTGGCGATGCCCTGCGGCTGGGACGCCCGCCACGCCCGCGCCGAGGCCGAGTCCCGCCCGTCGGAGATCGCATCCACCGGAGCGCGGCGCGTCTGGGCCGTTGACGCGGCCGCCTCCTTCTCCAGGCCCGGGCCGCGGCTGGTCGAGGGCACCGAGCTGCTCGCCCACCTGCTCCACCCGGATAGGGTTGAGGCACCCGCCGGCGTCGAGTTCGAGCGGGTGGAGGAGACGGCATGGGCCTGAACTGGGCAGAGCACACCGTCGAGATCGACGCGCCGATCGAGACCTGCTTCGCGGCGATCATCGACTACGAGACCTTCCCGACCTGGCAGGGGGCCGTGGTCGACACCGAGGTCCTCGACTGGGACCACGAGGGCCGCGGCAAGCGGGTGCGCCTCTTCGTGGACGCCAAGGTTCGGAAGGTCGACTACACGCTGGACTACAGCTACGACCAGCCGACCCGGATCGAGTGGGACTTCGTGGAGGGCAACGGCATCAACGGCGCCGACGGCCACTACATCTTCGAGGACCTCGGGAGCGACCGGACGCGCGCCACCTACAAGCTCGGCCTCGAGGTGGGAATCCCGCTTCCGGGGCCGGTGGCGAGGCGTGCCCACAGGAACACGCTCAAGGGCTCGGTCGAGGACCTGAAGAAGGAGGCCGAGCGGCGCGCGGCCGATTCGGCCGCCTCGAAGGCGAAGTCCTCAAACGGCAACCGGGCCGACGAGCGGGAGGTGAAGCTGGCCGAGAAGGCCGGGATCAAGCGGCAGCCGCCGCGCCCCAAGGCACCCCCCGAGCCGGCCGCATACACGCCCGATGGCGGGTCGGAGTCCATCGTCGAGCTCCCGATCAAGATCGCTGGCCGTGCCGCGGGACTCGGCGTGGGGGTTGCCCGTCGCGCCGTCGGCGCCGGCCTCGAGGTCGCGGGGGCAGTCAGCAGCCGGATACGCGGGCTGAGCCGCTACCGCCCCTAGCCGCTGGCGACCGCTAACGCGCCGGCGAAGGTCGCCACGATCATCAGCAGGATCCCGACGATCTCGAAGGTGTAGCCGGGACGTCCGCTCATTCGGCGCTCCACGAGGAGGACGAGCAGCGCTGCGATCCCGCCGCCGATCAGCCCGCCGATGTGGCCGCCAACCGAGATGCCGGGGATCGAGAAGGTGAGCACCAGGTTGAGCACGATGAACAGCCCGAACTGGGACGCCAGCTGCTCGACGCCCCGGCCGCGGGCGATGATCACGACCGCTGCCATCAGGCCGAAGATGGCCCCCGAGGCGCCGACGGTGAGGGAGTTCGGGTCGACGATCAGCGCGCCGAGCGATCCCGCGATCAGCGAGACGAAGTAGATCCCGACGAATCGCGGCGTGCCGATTCCCGGCTCGAGGATGCTGCCGGCGATGTAGAGCACGTACATGTTGAGGGCCAGGTGGAGGAACCCCGCGTGCAGGAAGCCGCCGGTGATCACCCGCCACCAGTCGCCGTTGGCGACCTCCGGACCGCGGAGCCCCGCGTCGTGGACGAGCTGGCCGCCGCCGTTGAGGGAACCCGCCCCGCCGCCGAGCAGCTCCGCCAGGAAGACGATGACGTTGAGGCCGATCAGTGCGAACGTCGCGGGCATCTTTCCCGCGTCGGCGCTGAACGCGCCCTGGCCGACGCGGACCTTGGTGGTCTGCCGGGCGCACTCCGGACAGCGCATGCCGACCGACGTCGAGGTCATGCACTCGGGGCAGATCGGGCGCCCGCAGTTGGAGCAGGAGACGCCGGTCTCCCGATTGGGGTGCCGGTAACACGTCTGCCGCGTCTGGGTGCCCGCCTCCATCAAAGGCCAGCCTAGATCAGAGGAGGCTCGGCTGAGGCGAGTCGCGCGCTATTCCACGGTTGCGCTGAGCAGGACCGGCGGCGTGGGGGTGGTGCGGCCGGGATGCGGCTCGCGCGTGACCATCACCTTCGTGCCCTTGGTGAGGTGGCCGTCGACCGCGGTCATCGCCCGGCCGGAGCCGTCGGGGATGAAGTTCGAGGATGGCCGGAGATTCGAACCCTGCGCAACCCACACCTGGTAGACCTCGCGGCCGGTCAGCTGGTGGAGGCCGTGCAGGTCGAGCATCGAGGAGTGCTCCCCGACCGCCAGCGAGCCGCCGATGCCCTGCTGAGCCACCACGGGGACGGTGGTGCTCTCGGTGCCTTCACCACCGCCGTTCCCGGCGGCCAGGTATCCGCCGATTCCGGCGGCGACGATCGCGAGCGCCGCCAGCCCCACCGCGGGCCGCAACAGCCACCCGCGCAGGCCTCGGCGCCCGCGTCGCTCCGTCGCCTCCTGCCTCTGCCCGGCCCCCCGCAGCTCCTGCCTGGCGTCGGCCTCCCCGCGGACGATCGCCAGGACGCGCTCGCGCAGCTCAGGCGGCGGCTCCAGCTGGTCGACCGACTCGCCCAGGACCGCGACGGCGGGCGCCAGCGCCTCGAGCTCCCGGGTGCAGCGCGCGCAGCTCGGCGCATGCGCCTCCACGGCCGAGACCTCGCGCGGGTCGAGGGCGCCGAGCGAGTAGGCGACCAGATCGTCTCTATCCGGATGGTCGCCGATCACCAGCCCTCCGCCAGGGTCGCCCTGATCTTGTCCATGCCGAGCCGCATGCGGCCCTTCACGGTCCCGAGCGGCTCGTTCAGCATCTCCGCGATCTCCGAGTGGCTGAAGCCGCCGTAGTACGCCAGCTGGATGACCCTCGACTGATCATCCGGAAGATCCTGGATCGCGCCGCGCACCTCGCGGGCGGTCTCGCGGCGAAGCGCCTCGGAGTCGGTGAGCTCATCCGCGGCGCTCCGCTCGAGCAGCTCCTCGCCGCCGGCCGCGAGCTTCGGCGAGCGCCCTGACTCCTTCCGGAGCAGGTCGATCGCCCGGTTGCGGACGATGCCCAGGGTCCAGGCCCGGACGCTGCCGCGGGCGCGGTCGTAGCGCGCGCCGCTTCGCCAGATCGAGAGCAGCGCCTCCTGTGTGACGTCCTCGGCGGCCGTGCGGCTGCCGACGATCCTGTAAGCGAGCGAGTAGGCGGCGCCGGCATGCCGGTCGTAGAAGACCTCGAAGGCCAGGGGGTCCTCCCGCGCGACGAGGGGCATCAGGTCCTCGTCGGCGAGCCGCTGGAGCTCCGTCTGGGTCACCTCTGTTTCCCCCGGTGATCTACTTGGGTACCTCCCACGAACATGGCTACGAGCGGTTCACGAAAGCGGATCATGGCTGCAAGGAGGTAGCGATGGATGAGGCAAGCCCCGCAAGGCTCTACTGCCTGCTGGTCGGTGGGGTGCTGGTGATCGCCGGGATCATCGGCTTCTTCTACGAGGCGAGCTTCGCCACGGGAGATTCGATCAAGACGAGCGACGCCTTCGGGGTCCTCTCGGTCAACGGCTGGCACAACCTCGTGCACATCGCGATCGGCGCCCTGCTCCTGGTCTGCGCCGGCTCGGCCGCCCGCGGTGCCGCCCTCTTCGTCGGGGTCCTCTACATCGTGCTCTGCATCCTGGGCTTCATCGCCACCGGGAACGGTGGGATCGCCTTCGTCGCCGAGAACCACACCCTGATCAAGCTGGTCCCGGTCAACAACGAGGACAACGTGCTGCACCTGATCCTCGGGATCACCGGCGTGATCGCGTACCTCGCCTCGCGACCGGTGGCGCGAGCGGCCGCGGCGACCTAATCCCGCCTGTTCCGGACCTGGTCTCGCACCTGATCCGCGATGTCCGAGACCTGGTCCGCGAGCTCCGAGAAGCGCGAGGGGCGCTTCCCGCTCCGGCGCCGGAGCTCCACAAGGACGAGACCGCCGGCCGCGACGCCCCCCGCGGCGATGGCGGCGGCGGGACGCACCCAGTTGCGCGGGTCGCGCAGGGAGCGCAGCTCGGACTCGGAGAGCTCCTCGGCCCACGCCGAGAGCTCCTCGGCGGCGGCCTCGGTGACCGCGCTCAGGGTCTCCTCGACCCGGCTCGAGAGGTTCTCGGGCGGCTCGATCGGCCGCAATGCGGAGCGAAGAAGGCTCTCGACGTCGCTGGGCTGCTCAGCCGCCATTGGCGCTCATCTCCTCTTCGAGCTGCTTGATCGCCCGGTGGATCAGGACCTTGGTCGCGCCGTCCGAGCGGCCGAGCGACCTGGCGATCTCGCGGTTGTCCATGCCGAGCGCGAACCGCATGATCAGGGCGTCGCGGCGGTCGTCGGGGAGGTGCTGGAGATGCTCCATGACGCTCTTCAGCTCCTCCCGGCCCTCGACGATCCGCTCGGTGCCGTGTGGCGCGGCGAGGGGCTCGGTGTCGTCGAGCACGCGCTGCGGGCGCCGGGCGCGGTCGCGGTGATAGTTGGAAGCGAGGTTGTGGGCGATCCGGATGAGCCAGGGCCGAAGCGGTCGCCCGTTCGACTCACGGCGGGCTCGCTCGAAGTGCCGGTAGGCCTGCAGGAAGGCCTGTTCGGTGACGTCCTCGGCGTCGTGGTGGTTGCCCACCCGGTAATACGAGTACGAGTAGACGTCCCGCAGGTGGTCGCGGTAGAGCTGCTCGAAGGCCCGATCGAGTTCGGCCTTCGACTCGCCCAGCTGCGCCGAGCCCTTCTCCGAGTCGGACACAAGGCAAGCGTACTCGGGGCGAAGTTCATGCCGCCTGACCTCCCACGGCCGGTTCGCGCCTTGCACGCTCGGCCTGCCTGACCTGCGACATCCACTCGGCTGGGGAGATCTCGCCGCCGATCAGGCCGGCGAGCCCCTCCAGCGCCGAGCAGCCCATGCCCGCCCTGCGAACCGCCTCGGCGATCAGCGGCACGGAGTCGAGCGCCTCAGAGGCCTGGCCGATGATCCCGGGGATCTGGTCGGCGGGCGTTCCCTCGCCGAGCAGCTCCCCCGCGCGCCGGTTGCGGCTGCCCTCGGCCAGGATGGTGGCGGTCAGGTCGCCGACGCCGGCGATTCCCGCGAAGGTCTCGTGCTGCGCCCCCCGGGCGCGGGCATAGGCGACGCACTCGCGCCACACCTGGGCCGTCGCGATCCCGGCCGCGTTCATGCCCTGCGCCCGGGCGGCCGCGCCGGCGAGGGCGGCGGCGTTCTTGGCGGCACCGGCGACCTCGACTCCGATCATGTCCTCGGAGCGCTCGCAGACCAGTCCGGCCTCGTCGAAGACGCTCCCGAGCTGGTCGCGAAGGTCGGGGTCGCGGCTGCCCAGGACGAGCGCGGCCGTGCCCGAGACCGCCTCCTTGGCGTGCGCGGGCCCGCCGAGCGACGCGATCGCGCGGGAGCGGACGCGCTCGGACACGTACTCGGAGGGCGGCACGGCCATCGGCGCCACCATCCCCTTGCTGAGCAGCAGGACCGAGGCGCGCTGGCCGACTCGGTCGCCGATCGCACCGACCGCCTGCGGCAGCGCAGCCGAGGGCACGGCCAGGCAGACGAGATCGATGCCCGCGAGCTCGATGTCGGCGGCTCGCTTGACGGTGAGCGAGTCGGGGAGCTGGATGCCGGGCAGGTACTTCTCGTTCGTGCGGGTCTCGCTCATCTCCTCAGCGTGCTCGGGCGTGCGGGTGCCCAGCTGCACGTCGAGGCCGCCGCGCGCGAGCAGCACCGCAACAGCCGTCCCCCAGCTGCCGGCCCCGATCACCGCCGCCTTGCGAAGCGGCGGCAGCCCGCCCAGCCACTCCCACTGCAGCTCGATCACGGGCCAGATGCGGGCGCCGACCGAGTTGGCGAGCGCCGGCGAGGGATCCTCGGTGCGCGGGAAGGTGAGGGCGCGACCCAGCCGGACCTTCACCTTCTTGGGGCGGATCTTCCAGCCGCGGCGCACCTGCTCGGTGCCGTGCACCGCGACCGGCAGCACCGCCGCGCCGGACTCCAGGGCGAGGCGGCCGAAGCCGCGCTTCGGCCGGGCGAGCGACCCGGTTCGATGCCGGGTCCCCTCGGGGAAGATGCAGATGGCGCCGCCGCGATCCAGCACGCCGCGGGAGGTGACCAGCGTCTGCTCGTCGGACTGGCCCCGGCGGACGGGGTAGGCGCCCAGCCGGTTGAGGATCCATCCCGGCCAGCGCTTCTCGAAGAGCTCGACCTTCGCCACGTAGTGGAGCGGCCGCCTGAAGGGGAGTGACGCGCCGATCACGAACGGGTCGAGGAAGCTGCGGTGGTTCGCGGCGACGATCAGCGGTCCCTTGACCTTCCCGTGCTCCCGCCCGATGCGCGACAGCCTGAAGTAGACGAGGAAGAACGGGACGAGGATCAGGCGAGCGATGAAGTAGAGCGGGCGGTTGACGCCATGCTCGCGAGTGAAGCGGTGGTAGCTGAGCAGTCTCTCCTCGTCCATGCTCAGATCGAAACCCCACAAGGGGGGGCAGTTACAGGCGGATCGTGCGCGCCCGTATGCCTACCAGGCCGCTTCGAGGATCGCCGCGAGGTCGTCGCGCGTGACGTCGCCCGGCGTCATGTGCCGGAGCTCGGACCGGGCCATCGCCATGTCCAGGACCTCGTCGACCCTGCCGCGGTCCGCCCCCAGCTCGCCGAGGGTGCGGTTTCCGGCGAGCTCGGCGATCCGGGCCCCGATCCCGGCGGGATCGGTGCCCAGGGCGGACGCCAGCGCCTCGATCTGCTCTGGGGCCCGCGAGCGCATCGCAGCCATGGTCTGCGGGAGGAGGGCAGCGTAGGTCTCGGCATGGGGGGTGCCGAGCACCCAGACCGTCGTCTGGCCGAGCACGTGGTGGAGGGCCATCCCGGCCCGGTCGACCGCGATCGCGCAGAGGAGGGCACCGAGAGCGAGCGCGGCGCGATCCCGGTGCTCAGGCGATTGATCCAGCGCGCCAGCGATCATCTCGGCACCTCGGAGTGCGGCCAGGCGGGAGTCCTCGTCCGCGAGCGGCGTATAGAGAGACTCGGCGCCGTGCGCCAGGGCGTTCATCGCCGTCGCGCGGAGCTGCGCCTCGGGGGCGCTCGTCATCGCGTCCGAGTACCCGATCACCAGCGACGGCCTCTTGAAGGCCTCCGCCTGGCGGCCCTCCGGAAGGCGATGGAAGCCCGTCATCGGCGCGCCGGAGAGGGTCGTCGGGATCCCCGCGACCTCCCCTCCCCGCACCGCCTGGATGCCCTTCGCGGAGTCGATCACCCGCCCGCCGCCGAAGGCCACCAGCCTGCCCGAGCCGACCTCGTCGACGACGGCCGCGGAGGCCTCGGGAACCCGGCCGGCGGGGAGCAGGTGGGTCCGCTCGGCCGCATCGCTCAGTCCGCCCGCGTCCGAAAGGGCGCGCGGGGTCGAGAGCAGCTCGAAGCGCTCCCAGCCCGCCTTCGCCAGGGCCCCGAGCGGATCGGTGACCGGGCCGCCGTAGACGAGCAGCTTCCGGCGGTCGTCTGCGAACTCGGCCCAGCTCCCCCCGGCGGGCGCCTGCAGTTCCTCGTAGGACAAGAGCCCGGAGTGGGACTCGAACCCACAGCCGCCGGCTTACAAAGCCGGTGCTCTACCAATTGAGCTATCCGGGCGATTCACTGACAGAGTAGGCCCGAGCTCAGCGCCAGGAGGAGCGGCTAGCCGATCGAGCCGCCGTCGGTGGGGTCGACGGAGTCCGGCGGATTGAGGATCTGGTCGACGTCCTCGGCGATGCACTCGGCCATCGCGTCGTCGAGCGTGTCGGTTGCGTCAGCGCCGTACTCGTCGATGAACTCGGCCGGGGTCTCCCCGGCGAGCTCGGCCTGGCAGTCGGAGCTGGCGGTCCCGACGGCGGCGACGACCTGCGCGCGTGTTCGCCTCATGCAGGAGCGCATCGTGTGCCTGGCGCCGTACTTCCTGCGGAACGCCCGCCTGCCGATGCCGACCCGCTCCTGGTTGCACTGCTGGGCGGTCAGGCCGTTGACCTGACCGCCCGAAGCAGCCGCCGCAGACGCTGGCAGTGCGAGCAGCGCGGCGGCGGCGATCCCTCCGATGGCGTACCTGAGCCTCACCTGGCATTCATCGGCAGGATCGGGCGCTCCGGCATCCCGAAAATGAGGGCACGGCGCCTCCCGCCTAGACTCCGTCCCATGTCCCAGTCGCGCAGTCTCACCGACAGCCTCGGCGACTCCGCCGCCCGCGGGCGCTGGCTGGCGCGAGGGGCCTGGCTGCTCGCCGCCGCCGAGGTCGTGCTCGCCGTGCGCAACCACGTCACGACCCGGCTCAGCGAGAAGGACCGCCAGCGGATGGTCCAGATCGTCCGCTCCTCGAAGGGACGCCCGTCGAATCTCTCCGACCGCGAGCGCAAGGAGCTCAAGGCCCTGCTCGACAAGGTGGAAGCGCGCGAGCTCGCCAAGACGGTCGCGACCAGCGGCTTCGCGAGCCGGTTCGCCAAGGGCGTGCGCCGCCGCTGAACGAACAACGGCCGCCCCTCTCGGAGCGGCCGTTGTGGCTGCCGTGCCGTGGATGAGAGGGCGCCCGAGGCGAAGCCGAGGGCAACCCGCTTGATGGCGAAGCCGTCTAGACCTTCACCGCGCGCGAATCGAGGTGGATGCCCACCTTCCGCTTGACCCGCTGCAGGGCGTTGTCAACCGTCTTCGTGTCACAGTCGAGGCGTTCGCCGATCACCTCGTAGGAGTGACCGTCGAGGTAGAGCGCCAGGACGCGGCTCTCGAGCTCCGAGAGAACGCTGGTCAGGCAGGCGACCAGGCTCTCCAGCTCCTCGCCGGCGATCACCTGGTTGGCGGGATCGCGAACCGCCGGACCGGGCAGGACCTCCTCCAGGGTGGTCTCCGAGTCGGGGCCCGCGGCCGCCGGTGTCTGGCTGAACGAGACGTACTGGTTCAGCGGGGTGTGCTTGTTGCGGGTCGCCGTCTTGACGGCGGTGATGATCTGCCGGGTGATGCAGAGCTCGGCGAAGCCGCGGAAGCTCGACTCGCGCTCGGGCCTGTAGTCGCGGATCGCCTTGAACAGGCCGAGCATCCCCTCCTGCATCAGATCGTCGGCATCGCCGCCGAGCAGGAAGTAGGACGAGGACTTGACCCGCACGAAGCGCCGGTAGCGGCGGACCAACTGGTCGTAGGCGTCGGTCCGGCCGTTCTTGGCCAGCGCGACGAGAAATTCGTCATCCGGGCCGGGGCCGGTCTTGCGGGCGCCCTCTGGAATCGCTCGGGCGGGGACGACGGCGTGCTCTTCGGTGCTCGGGGTAGGTACAGCCACAGCAACCTCCTTGGACGGGAGCGGTTCTGTGGCGCCCAGTTCCTCCCCTGAGGCGCCTCGGTCGGGTGCTGTCCGTCAGGCTCGACCTGAGGTGCACCCTTCTTGGCGGAGCAGCCTACTCGCGGATCCGGGAATGTCAACCACAGTTCGGAGCCGATGCAATTCTGGTTGCAGGATCCGTGCCTGAACCGGCGGAGATCGGGGCGTCCGTCCGCGAGCGCTGGTAGGTGCGAGGGGCCCCGGCGGCGAAGCCGCGGGGGCCACCCGTATTGTGAGGGTCGCTCGGCGCAAGCCCGGGCGTCAATTGACTGGAGGATTCGAGATGGAGGCGAGTGGAAATCGAATAGAGGCCGGCCGGGTCATCAGCGAGGCCTTCGAGACCTACCAGCGGTATGCAGGCGTCCTGCTCGGAGGAGCGGTGATCTTGATCGGTATCGCCGCGGTGATCAACGGCATCCTTGCGACGACCGGGAGCCTGGTCCTCGTCCTCGTGGGCGCCCTGATCGGGCTTGCGGCGGGATTCCTGTACACGGGCTATGTCGTCAAGCTCGTCCAGGATGTCCGCGACGGTCGGCTCGATAACAGCATGAGTGAGCTGTTCTCCGCGGCGGCGCCCTACGTCGGCACCCTGATCCTGAACGGCATCCTCGCCGGGATCGCGATCACGATCGGCTTCATCCTGATCATCGTGCCCGGGCTGATCCTGCTGACCATCTGGGCGGTGATTGCCCCCGCGATCGTCGTCGAGGACAAGGGCGTGTTCGAAGCCTTCGGCCGCAGCCGGGAGTTGGTGAGGGGCAATGGCTGGTCCGTGTTCGGCGCAATCGTGCTCGCCTTCCTGATCGTGTTCGTGGTCGGCCTGGTTGCGGGCCTGATAGGCGCCTCGATCGGCACGGCCGGTCGCGTCATCCTGCAGGCCATCGCCAACGTGCTCACGGCCCCTGTGGCCGCGCTCGTCTCGAGCATCCTCTTCTTCGACCTCGGCGGCGGCAGGGGAACCTCGGCGGCACCCTCCGCGGCCGAGCCGCCCGCACCCGCGGCTTGACCGTCAGGACATGGCGGGCGCGCTTCCCGTCAGCGGGAGGCGCGCCGCTGTCCGCTACTCGTCAGGCGTGCAGTCCGCGCTGCTGTCGCTGAAGCGGCCGAGCAGCTCAGCCAGCGTCTTCAGCTCGGACGGGTCCAGGACCTCGCCGAGGCGGCGATCGATGTCCTCGATGTGGCCGGGGGCGGCCGCTCTCAGCTTGTCCAGACCGGCGTCGGTGAGGATCGCGTAGCTGACCCGCGCGTCTGTCTTGCACTCACCCTTTGCGACCAGGTCCTGGTCCTCGAGCCGGTCGAGCAGGCGGGTGATGCCGGACGGCGAGAGCTGCAGCTCGTTCGCGAGATCGATCCGGCGCATTCCCTCATCGCCCGCGCGCGAGAGCAGGAGCAGGCAGCCATAGTCGTTCATCGTCAGGCCGTGCTTGGCCACCAACGAGGCGCTCAGCTCGCGCGTCAGGGTTGCGTGCGCCCCCAGCAGGCTGGTCAGGGCATCGGTCGCCGGAGTTGCTTGTGCTTTCAACTGTTGTGGAGTCAAGTTTCTCTGCTACACTGTTTGACAGGTCAAATAAGTCTAGCCCCCGCAAAGGAGACACTCAAATGACCACAGCACAAGCAGAGTCAACCATCCCCACCGGCACCTGGCAATCCGACCCGGTGCATTCGAGCGTCGGATTCTCGGTACGGCACGCAGTCGGCACGTTCCGCGGCGGCTTCGGCCAGTTCGAGGCGACCCTCAGCGATTCCTCTGGCGAGCCGGAGCTCAGTGGACACGTCCCCGTCGAGAGCGTCCAGGTGAAGGAGGAGAACCTCGAAGCTCACCTCCTCTCCCCCGAGTTCTTCGACCAGGACCAGGCCCCCGAGATCCGCTTCGACTCGAGCAAGGTCACCCGTGAGGGCGATCAGGTCGTCGTCGAGGGCGAGCTGACCGTCAAGGGCGCCACCAACGCCGTCACCGCTCGCGGTGAAATCACCGGCCCCGGAGCCGGCCCCGACGGCAACGATCGACTCGGCATCGATCTGGAGACGAAGGTCGACCGCCATGACTACGGACTCGACTGGAACATGGACCTGCCCGACGGATCCAAGATGCTCGGCGACGAGGTGACCCTGACGGTCCACCTCGAGCTCATCAAGGAGGAGGCGTAGGCAGATGAAGGTCCTGGGAATCTCAGGCAGCCTCCGCCGCGACTCCCACAACACGACGCTCTTGCGGGCGGCGGACGATCTGCTGCCGCCGTCCGCGGAGCTCGAGATCTTCGACGGGCTCAAGGCGGTCGAGCCCTACGACGAGAACGACGACCACGGCCGCGGGCCCGTAGGGGCCAGGCGGCTGCGCGAGGCGATCGAGGCGGCCGACGCCATCCTGATCGCCACGCCCGAATACAACTCGTCCGTCCCGGGCCAGCTCAAGAACGCGCTCGACTGGGCTTCGCGGCCCAAGGGTGAGAACGCCCTCTGGGGCAAGCCCGTCGCGGTCGTCGGCGCCAGCACCGGGATGTTCGGCGCCGTCTGGTCGCAGGCCGAAGCCCGCAAGGTGCTGGGCGCGAGCGGCGCTCGCGTGATCGAGACGGACCTGCCGGTCGGTCACGCTCACGAGGCGTTCACCGAGGACGGCAGGCTCGCCAACATCGAGCTGCAGCAGCGCTACTCCGAGATCCTCGACGAGCTGATCGCCCTGGCCGAGCAGGTCGGCGAGCCGGCCCGCGTCGCCGCCTGACCCATAGGGTTCGCGGCCATGGAAGCCCGCCAAGGCGCCGAACGGCTCAATCCGGAGGCGTTCGCAGCATTCAGGGAGCGCGCCGCGGACGGCCCGGTCTACATGCTGAATCTGCTCCAGTTTCTCCCCGAGGGCGGCGCCGAGCGCTACGCCGAGTACGGCGAGGCCGTCGCGCCCCTCCTCCAGCGCGTCGGAGCCCGGGCAATCTTCGCGGGGAATCCGTCCGAATCGCTGATCGGCGAGGGCTCCTGGGACATGCTGGTCCTGGTGGAGTACCCGACCCGCCAGGCCTTTCTCGACATGGTCTCCTCGCCGGAGTACCAGGCGATCGCCCATCTCCGCACCGAGGCGCTCGTCCGCTCGGAGCTCCGGGCGATGGACGCGCTCGGCCCCGACGCGCTCCCAGGCTAGCTCGCGCGCTGCCGGCGCGCCTCGAAGAGGATCACCGCCGCGGCAACGGACGCGTTCAGCGAACCGACCTCGCCCGCAACCGGTATCGAGACCAGCTCGTCGCAGGTCTCGGCCACCCGCGGGCGAAGACCGGACCCCTCCGACCCGAGGACCAGGACGGCGCGTCCCGCCCAGTCGACCTCGGTATAGGTCGTCTCCGCGTCCGCGGCGGCGCCGTAGGTCCAGGCTCCACGCTTCTTGGTGCCGGCCAGCCAGTCCGCCAGGTTCCTGACCCTGGCGACGGGAATGTGCTCGACGGCTCCGGCGGAGGCCTTGCAGGCCGCGGGGGTGACCGAGGCCGCGCGACGCTCCGGGATCACCACGCCCGCGGCCCCCGCGACCTCGGCTGCGCGGCAGACAGCCCCGAGGTTGTGCGGGTCCTGGACCTGGTCCAGCGCGACCACCAGCGCGTCCTCCGTCTCGAGCAGGCCATCCGGGTCGGCATACGGATACGGGTCGACCTCGGCGACCACGCCCTGGTGGTCGGTCGAGCCGCAGAGTCTCTCCAGCTCCTCGGGCGGCGTCCCGGGGGCCCGCCAGACGCGATGGACCCGCCGCCGGCCCCGCTCCGCTTCCGCGACGGGACGACGGCCGTAGATCAGCTCGCGCTCGGGCACCTCAGCTTCGCTTGACGAGCCGGGCCCCGCCCGCCTCGTCGCGGACCTCCCAGCCCATCTCGGCGAGCCGGTCCCTGATCTCGTCCGCGCGGTCGAAGTCCTTCACCCTGCGCGCCTCCTCGCGCTCCGCGAGCAGGCTCTGCGCCTCCGGGGGCGCCTCCTCCTCCTGATCGAGCAATGAGTCCAGTCCCAGCAGGGGGAGCAGCTCACCGAGCACCTCTCGCGCCCCCGCCAGCTCGCGCTTGTTTCCCTCGTTGACGATCTCGAACAGCACGGCGAAGGCCTGCGGCGTGTTGAAGTCGTCGGCCAGCGAGTCGAGGAACGCCTGCCGCCTCTCGACCAGGAAGGGATCGGGCTCGCCGGACGGCGCATCCCGCAGGTAGTTCCGGATGCGGTCGAGGCGCGCACCCGCCTCGGTGAGCTGCTCGTCCGAGAAGGCGAGCGGCTGGCGGTAGTGCCCCGAGGCGAGGTACGCGACGACGGTCTGCCCCCCGTAGCGCTCGATCGCCTCCGAGAGCTGGAAGATGTTCCCGACCGACTTCGACATCTTCTCCTCGTCCAGCTGGACCATTCCGTTGTGCATCCAGATCTCGGCCAGGGGCACCCCCCGCGCCGCCTCGGTCTGGGCGATCTCGTTCTCGTGGTGCGGGAAGACGAGGTCGATGCCGCCCCCGTGAATGGCGAAGTCCGGGCCGAGCACCTTCTCGGACATCGCCGAGCATTCGATGTGCCAGCCGGGCCGCCCGTCGCCCCACGGGGAAGGCCACGAGGTGTCCTCGCCCTCCTTGTGCCCCTTCCAGAGGGCGAAGTCGAGCGGATCCTCCTTGAGCGAGGCCGTGCCGGCCTCCTCGCCCTGATCCATCTCCTCGGGATCGCGGTTCGAGAGCTTCCCGTAGCCCTCGAAGCTCCGCACACGGAAGTAGACGTCCCCGTTCGCCTGGTACGCGTGGCCGGATTCGATCAGGGCTTCGATCAGTGAGACGATCTCCGGGATGGTCTCCGAGGCGAGCGGCTCGGCGTCCGGCCGGCCGAGCCCCAGCGCGTCCGTGTCGGCGATGTAGCTCGCCGTCATCTCGGCGGCGAACTCCGCTGACGGCCTGCCGGCCTCACGCGCGGCGTCGTAGATCTTGTCGTTGATGTCGGTGACGTTGATGACCAGCTTCGCCGGCAGCCCCTGGTGGTCGAGAAAGCGCTTCAGCAGCGTGAAGATGACGAAGGGCCGGGAATTGCCGATGTGGATCCGCCCGTAGACCGTCGGCCCGCAGGCGTAGATCCCGACCTCGCCGGATTCGCGCGACTCGAGCTCGCGGGTCTGGCCGCTCAGCGTGTCCTGTATCCGGACCGGTGTCACGCCGCGGATGCTATTCGCGCGGAAGAGCGCATATTCCGTGAGTAATCGGTTAGGAGAAGGGGTGGTGAGTGGGAACAACCGTTCGGGGCGCTACCCTGGCGAGGCCTTGACTCAGGCACCGCTTGAGCAGCAGAGGCTTCGCGCAGTGGAGGATGCGTTCGCATCCCTCCCGGATCGCTACCTGGGAGCGGATCCCGGCTTCACCGCGAGCTACCGGATCGAGCTGGATGACCTCGGCATCAGCTGGGCGGTCGAGCTCGATGAGCTCAGCTGCCGGGTGACAGTCTCGCCCAAGAGCGACCCCGACGTGGTCATCGGCACCGACGCCGCCACCTGGCTCGAGCTTCGGGAGGGGCAGCTCTCCGGACTGGACGCCTTCCGCTCCCGCAGGCTCTGGGCGAGGGGGAACCTCGACCTCGCCGTCGCGTTCGAGGGCTTCTTCAGGCTCCCAAACGGCAGGCCGCCGCTGCTCCGTATCCACGAGGTGAAGGCCGGCAAGGCCCGGCTCTCGACCCTCACCGCCGGCGACGGCATCGAGACCGTGATCTTGATCCACGGCCTCGGCAGCAACAAGACGAGCTTCTTCGAGACCATCTCCGCCCTGACCCCCGAGTACACGGTCCACGCGATCGACCTCCCCGGCTTCGGCTCCTCGTCGAAGCCGCTGCGAGCGCCGTACGACGCGCCCTGGTTCGCTCGCGCCGTCTGCCGCTTCATGGACGCCGAGGGGATCCGGCGCGCGCACCTGGTCGGCAACTCCCTCGGGGGCCGCGTCGCGATCGAGGTCGGCCTGCAGTCGCCCGAGCGGGTGCAGAGCCTCAGCCTCCTCTGCCCCTCGATGGCCTGGCGCAGGCGCAGGCACTTCGTGCCGCTCGTCAAGCTGCTGCGGCCGGAGCTGGCCGCGATCCCGCACACCTTCGGCGACGCGCTGGTCCGCCAGCAGTTCTGGAGCATGTTCTCCCGGCCCGAGCGCATTCACCCCTCCGCCGCCGATGTCGCCGTCGAGGAGTTCCTGCGCACCTATCGCTCGGTGAACGCGCGCGTGGCCTTCCACGCCTCCGCCCGGCACATCTACCTCGAGGAGCCCAAGGGCCCCAAGGGCTTCTACACCCGCCTGCGGGAGCTCGAGCCACCCGCGCTCTTCGTGTGGGGCGACGAGGACCCGCTGGTACCGCTCGCGTTCGGCCGCTACGTGCGCGACGCGCTACCGAGCGCGCGCCAGGTGGTCCTCGAGCAGTGCGGCCACGTGCCGCAGGTCGAGCACCCGGTCGACGCGAACGCGTTGGTCCATGACTTCATCGGGCGCGCGCAGGCATCCGCCGCTGAGCGGGCCGCCAAGCGGCTGGGCCGGGCGGCCCGGCGCCTGCAGGTGAGGATCAACGGCACCCCGGGCCTGAACGGCAGCCGGAACGACGCCGACTCCGAGCTCTCGGCCGACGTCGCCTGAGCGCGACGGGATCGAGCGGGTCCCAACTTCGACTTAGAATCGAACCGCTATGGCAGAGAGCGGTCCAGGAACCGCCGCCGCGTCCGAGGAGAGAAGGCGTCGTAACGGCGGGAACCCGCGTGGTCACGGGGCGGGCGGCTTCGGACGGCCGTCGGTCCTCCGCCGTCTCGTCGCGGAGATCCAGAACCGGCTGAGCGCGGACCTGGATGACCGCGACCCCGACTACATCCGGGAGCACCTCCCTCTCGCCTGGCTGCTGGCGAGCATCTGGTTCCGAGGGGAGGTGCGCGGGATGGAGCGCATCCCCGAGGACGGGCCGGTCCTGCTGGTCGGGAACCACTCGGGAGGAACGATCACCCCCGACACGGTCGTCTTCACGCTCGCGTTCAACACCTATTTCGGCGTCGAGCGGCCCTTCTACCAACTCGCCCACAACCTGGTCCTGACCTCACCTGTCGGCCCGTTCCTCCGCCGCTTCGGCACGGTGGCGGCGTCGCACGAGAATGCCCGCAAGGCCCTCGACGCCGGCGCCGTCGTCCTCGTCTATCCGGGCGGCGACTGGGAGGTGAACCGTCCCACCTGGGAGGCGAACCGGATCGACTTCGCGGGCCGCAGCGGCTTCGTCAAGCTGGCGCTCGACGCAGGCGTTCCGATCGTCCCGGTCGTCTCAGTGGGCGGCCAGGAGACCGCGATCTTCCTCACCCACGGCGAACGGCTCGCCAAGCTGCTGCGGCTCGACAAGCTCTTTCGGCTGAAGACGCTTCCCGTCAACCTCTCGCTCCCCTGGATCGTCAACGTCGGCGACTTCCTCGGGCACCTGCCGCTCCCGGCGAAGATCACGGTCCAGGTGATGGACCCGATCGACCTCCGCGAGCGCTACGGGGCCGAGCCCGACCGCGAGACGATCTTCGAGGACATCACCTCGATGATGCAGGAGCAGCTGACCGCCCTCGCCGCGGAACGGCGGCTTCCGGTGGTCGGGTGAGCGCGCCGTGAGGATCGAGCAGAGGATCACCATCGACGCGCCACGCCACCGGGTCTGGCACTACGTGACCGAGCCGGCGAACTACCCCGTGTTCATCGAGGGCCTGACCCGATGGGAGGTCGCCGGGGACCTGCACAAGGGGCTCGGCGCCCGCTACCGGATGCTGCTGCGCGTCGGCGCGGCGGACGTCGGGGGCCTGATCGAGATCGTCGAGTGGCAGCCGGAGGGCGACATGGCCTGGAGCTCGGTCACCGGCGTGGACCAGCGGGGCCGCTGGCGCCTGAGGGAGCTCGGGGATGGCCGCACCCGCGTCACCTTCCGCTTCGCCTACGGGGTGGCGGGCGGCGGCCTCGCGGGCCTGATCGCCGAGCGGGTCGCGG
Organism: uncultured Solirubrobacterales bacterium; assembly: GCA_963821705.1. Classification (GTDB taxonomy): domain Bacteria; phylum Actinomycetota; class Thermoleophilia; order Solirubrobacterales; family 70-9; genus DASUPK01. Next base: position 565,171 of record CAWGEV010000007.1, read on the forward strand.
CCCCGGGGTTGAGTCAGCGCTTCCGCCAATCACTCCAGAACCTGAAGCGGGCGGTGGAGGCGCAGCGCGAGTCGGCAGCGGTCCGCTAGTAGGTCCGCAGCCGGCGCCCGCCGACGTACCGCGTCCCCGCGGGGTCCTCGGCCGGGGCCTGCTCCGGGAGCCCCTGCACCCCGTCACCTGAGGGTTCCTCGGGCTCGTCCGACAGGGTCCCGGCGAGCGCCTCGTTGCGGGCACGCTCCACCTTCTCCTGCACCTGCTGCTCCGCGCGGCGCCTGGCGGCCTCCACCCTCTCGTCCGCCTCCCGCTGCAGCTTCACCGCCTCCTGGCTGAGCGTCGCCTCGGCCTCGGCGCGGGCTCGGGCCTCGGCCTCCTTGGCGACGCGGTCGGCCAGGCGCCGGACCTGGTCCTCGGACTCGCGCCGCGCCTCATCCGCGGCCTCGTGGACCCGCCTCTCCATCTCTCGCCGGAGCCCCTCGGCCTCGTTCTTCTCGCCCTCGGCCGCGGCCTCGGCCCGCTCCTCCGCGGCGATCGCCCTCTGCTCGGCCTCGTTCAGCCGGGACTGGAGTGCCTGCAGGCGACCCTCGGCCTCCTCGGCGCGGTCGACCGCCTCCCTCGCCTCGGCCTCCGCCCGCTCGCGGGACTCCTTGATCGCACTCTCGGCGCGCTCGCGAGCCTCCTCCTTGAGCCGCTCGAGCGCCTCCTCGGTCCGCTTCCGTGAGGCCTCGCGCTCCTGCTCTGCCTGCTTCGCCCGGTCCTCCGCCAGCTTCACCGCCTGCTGGAGCTTGCCGAGCTGGTTCTTGATCGCCTGCTCGTTCACCTCGGCCTGCCGCTGGAGACCGGCGGCGCGCTCCTCCGCCTTGCGCTGGCCCTCCTGGGCCTCGGCGAGGACGCCCTCCAGGGTCGTGGAATGCCGCTCGGCCTCCCCGGCTCGCTTCCCCGCCTTCTGGAGCGCCTCGCGCGCCTTCGCGGTGGTCCGCGCCTCGACCCGCTTCGCGTGCTCGATCGCATCCCTGGCCTGGGCACGCGCGCCCTCGGCCGCCTCGTGGGCCGCGACAGCATCGGCGCGCGCTCGCGCCTCGCGGTCGCGAAGCTCGTTGATCAGCTCGGTCGCCTTCGCGCGGAAGCGGTCGGTCGCCTCGCGAGCCTGGTCGATCTCCGCCCTGATCTCGTCGGCCGGCACGGTCGGTTCGGCGTCGTGGCCCTCTACTTCCTCGATGGGCTCGAGGCTCTCGGTGTCGGACACGCCGGTCTGACCTCCAGTCCGCTCAATCCGCGAGCTGGTGCTCCGCCAACTCGCGTTTCAGGACCTTACCCGTCGCGTTGCGTGGAAGCTCGTCGACGAAGACGATTTCGCGAGGGACCTTGTAGCGGGCGAGGTTCGCCTTCACGTAGTCCTTCAACTCGTCCTCGCCGAGGTCCGAGCCCTCGTCCTTGACCACAAAGGCCCGGAGCCGCTGGCCGAACTGCTCGTCCTCGACCCCGATCGCGGCCGCCTCCACCACTCCGTCGTGGTCCGAGAGCAGATCCTCGACCTCACGCGGGAAGACGTTCTCCCCGCCGGAGACGATCATCTCATCGTCGCGGCCGTCGATGAAGAGCCGCCCGCCGTCGTCGAAGTGCCCGACGTCGCCGGAGGAGAGCAGGTCCCCGAGATGCTCCTTGTCCCCTCCGCCGGTGTAGCCCTCGAACGCCAGCTGGTTGCCAATGAAGATCCTGCCGGTCTCGCCCCGCGGAACGTCCTTGCCGTCCTCGTCGACGATCCGGATCACGGTGCCGCGCGGCGGCTGGCCGGCGGTGCCGGGCGCAGCGCGCATGTCCTCGGGGGTCGCGATCGTCGCCCAGGCGACCTCAGTGGAGCCGTAGAGGTTGTAGAGGTTGTCCCCGAACTCGTCCATCCAATTGGTGGCGAGCTCCCCCGGCAGGGCCGAACCGCTCGCGGCCGTCACCTCCAGCGTGGAGAGGTCGTACCGGCGCTTGATCTCCTCCGGCAGGGCGAGGATGCGCTGCATCATCACGGGCACCACGGCGAGGGTCCGGGCGCGGTGCTCGGCGATCGCCTGCAGCGTCTCCTCGGGATCGAACTTGTGCCGGAGGACCATGGTCGATGCGGTCGGCAGGCTGAGCATGAAGTGCAGGAAGCCCCAGGAGTGGAAGAGCGGCGCCGCGATCATCACCGTCTCACCGGAGCGCCTCGGGATCTTGGAGAAGAGCGCGGCCAGGGCACCGAGTCCCTCCGGCTCGCTGCGCTGGGCGCCCTTGGGCGTCCCGGTCGTGCCCGAGGTGAGGATGATGTAGCGGCCGTGCTCGTCCGGCGGATCGATGTCCTCGCCGTGCGAGCCGGAGATCAGCTGCTCGAGGGTGACCTCATCGGTCCCCTCCTTCTCCTCCCAGGCGACGAACCGCCGCAGGTTTACGGCGCCGGAGAGAAGATCTGTGAACTCCTGGTCGTAGATCAGGGCTGACGGCTTCTCGCGGTCCAGCACGTCGGCGAGCTGCGGGCCGGCGAACGCGGTGTTGAGGTAGAGGGCGACGGCGCCGAGCTTCGCGCACGCCATCGTCGCCTCGATGAAGTAGCGGTGGTTGCGGCACATGATCGCGACGCCGTCGCCGGTCTCGACTCCCTCGTCGCGGAGAGCTCGAGCCAGGGCGTTCGATCGGCGATGGGTGCGCTCCCAGGTGAGGGTGCCGGCATCGTCGACGATCGCCACTCGATCGGGCTCTGTGATCGCATTGGCGAAGGACCCGAGGGCGGGCGAGGCGCCGAGGCGGACGTACTGCTGGACGATCCGACCGAGCTTGTCCGGCCGGATCGGGCGAATCAGGCCGACGGCGTGGAAGACCTTGATTTCCCAGGCTGCGTCGCCGAGCGCCGCCGGAACTCGCGTCGCGATACTCGCCAGCCCCTCTCTCAGCCGGTCCTGCGCCATCCGGCACAAGCTTATGGGGGACCGCCTGCCGGCGAAGCCTCGTCAGGCTCTCTGGAGCTCCTCGCCCGTGTCGACGAGGGCGACCGCCATACAGGCGATTCCCTCGCCTCGCCCGATGGCTCCCATGCCCTCGTTGGTGGAGGCCTTGACGCTGACCGGCGCCGAGAGCACCCCGGCGAGAGTCGAGGAGATCTCGGCCTTGTACGGCGCGAGCTTGGGCTCCTCGCAGATCACCGTCAGGTCCACGTTGGTGACCGCCCCAGACATCCGGCCCACGACGATTCGCAGCAGGTCGATCGAGTTCGCGTCACGCCACTGCTCCTCATCGTCGGGGAAGAGCTCGCCGATGTCGCCGAGCCCACCGGCGCCCAGCAGGGCGTCGATGACCGCGTGAGTGAGCACGTCCGCATCCGAGTGGCCGGTCAGGCCGCGGTCGTGCTCGATCTCGACCCCGCCGATCACCAACCGCTCACCCTCCACGAGCCGGTGGCTGTCATAGCCGATGCCGACGCGAAGCGCCATCAGCTGCCCGCCTCCCCCGGTTCGGTGACCTCGGCCGCATCCTCGCGCACCCGCCCCAGCGGCTCCAGCCTGCGCTCGCGTCCCTCGAAGACGCAGATGCGCTCGACGCCCAGAGAGCGAAGGAACTCCATCGCCTGGTCATACCCGTAGCCGACCTGGTCAGGCGCGTGGGCATCCGACGAGAGGGCGAACTCGGCGCCGGCCTCGACGCACATCTCGGCCAGGGCCGGGGCGGGATAGATCTCGCCGACTGGCTTGCGGAGGCCCGCGGTCGACACCTCGACCGCGATGCCGGACCCGGCGACCGCCTCCACGAAAGGCTCGTAGTGGAAGCGCGGATCGCGTTCGGGAGCCGGCATGTCCGCGCCCCACATCTTCACCAGGTCGGGATGCGAGACGACGTCGAACAGGCCCGAGCGGACCAGCTGGGCCTGCCACCGGAAGTACTCGGCCCAGAGGTCGTCGGGGTCGCCGATCTTCTCCCAGACGTCGTAGCGGCGGTCGTCGATCGCGCCGGCCTCGCCGAGGTAGTGGACCGAGCCGATCACGTAGTCGAAGTCGCGGTCGAGCAGGTTCGCGATCCGGTCCTCGCTCCCCGGGACGAAGTCGCATTCGATCCCGAGCCGCAGCGGCGTGCCGCGAACGAAATCGCAATACGCGTCGAGATCGTCGCGCGCCTGGCTCTCCCAGTACGGGTGCCGCCAGATCTCCAGCGCGTCGGTGAACCGGTAGACGTGCTCGGAGACGCCGAGCTCGTCGATCCCGTGCTCCTCGGCCGCGGCCAGGTAGTGATCGACGTTCTCCTCGGTGAAGTACGCGCGGGCCTCCCCGACCTCGTCGGGTCGCAGGTGCAGGTGGTAGTCGGTGAGCACGGGACGAACGCTACCCGGGTCCACGTCCTAGAGTCCCGGCCCGTGCTCGTGAAGCTCGGCATCTTGCTGGCGGCGTTCGCCGTGGGGGTCGGCCTGGCCGAGCTCTTCGGGGCGAAGAACCTGGGGACCGCCCTCGGGGTCGGCCAGCTCACCTTCGTGATCGGGCTCATCTACGTTCTGATGCGGCGTTAGCCGGCCGCTCAGAACTCGATCTGGGACCCGAGGATCACCGTGCGCTGGCGCGGCAGGTGGAAGTAGTCGGCCGGCTCCGCCGCGAGCAAGGCGGTGGCGAGGAAGAGCCGCTTCCGCCAGACGGCCATCCCGGGCTTGTCGGTCGGCTTGAGCTCCACCTTGGAGAGGTAATAGGACGCCTCGCCCACTTCGAGCGGGCACTCGACTCCGGCCTTCTCGATCAGCCTGACCATCCTGGGGACGTTGAACTCCTCCGAGTAACCGTGCTTGGCGCGGACGAAGGTGATGCCGTCATCCCGGTACCCGAGCCGGTCGATCTCGAGGCGCTGGGAGTCGGGCAGGCGCGGGACCGGCAGGGTGTCGAGGGAGAGGATCACCACGTGCTCGTTCAGCGAATGCAGGTGGTCGACGCAGGCACGCATCGAGAGAGGCGCGGTCTCCTTGCCCCGGTTCATGAAGATCCCCGTGCCCCTCACCCGGGTCACCGGAGGATCCTTGGCCCGGATCTCGTCGATGAAGTCCTGGAGCGGGCCCTCAACGCTGAACCGCTCGGCCGTCACCAGCTCGCGGCCGCGGTACCAGGTGACCATCACCGTGAAGAGCAGGACCGCGATCGTCAGCGAGAGCCAGGCCCCGTGGCCGATCTTCGTCAGGTTCGCCCCGAAGAAGGAGAGATCGACGACCAGGAAGGCGGCGGCCCCCGCCAGCGACAGCCAGAGGGGCCGGTGCCAGCGATGTCGGACCAGGACGAAGAAGAGCACCGTCGTGATCGTGATCGTGCCGGTGACCGCCACCCCGTAGGCAAACGCCAGGTGCACCGACGTCTGAAAGGTCAGCACCAGGACCAGGACCGCCGCCATCAGCAACCAGTTGATGACGGGCACGTAGACCTGGCCGATCTCATGCTCCGAGGTGTGGACGATGTGCAGGCGGGGCAGGTAGCCGAGCTGCGCCGCCTGGTGGGCGATCGAAAAGGCGCCTGAGATCACCGCCTGGGAGGCGATCACCGTGGCGGCGGTGGCGAGGACGACCAGCGGGATCAGCCCGGCGTGAGGCATCAGGTTGAAGAACGGGGCGGCGCTCGCGCTTGGGTTGTCGAGGATCAGGCCGCCCTGCCCCAGGTAGCTGAGGATGCAGGCGGGAAAGACGAGCAGCAGCCAGGCGCGGGTGATCGCCGCGCGCCCGAAGTGGCCAAGGTCGGCATAGAGCGCCTCGACCCCGGTGATGGCGAGGACGACCGCCGCCAGCGAGAAGAACCCGGTCGAGCCGCTGTGGAAGAGGAAGTCGACCGCGTAGCTCGGCAAGAGGGCTTTGAGGACCTCCGGCTGCATGGTGATTCCGCGGATCCCGAGCGCGGCGATCGTGGCGAACCAGACCACCATGATCGGCCCGAACATCCGCCCGACCCACGCGGTGCCCAGCCTCTGGATCGCGAAGAGGGCGAGGACGATCGTGACCGTGATGGGCACGACCAGGCTGTTCATCGAGGACGAGATCGACTTCGTGCCCTCGACCGCGGACAGAACCGAGATCGCCGGGGTGATCATGCTGTCGCCGAAGAAGAGCGCCGCACCGAAGACGCCGAGGCCCGCCAGCAGGAACTTGGTCCGTCCGCGGATCTCCTCGGAGAGCTGGCGGATCTGGGAGATCAGGGCCATGATCCCGCCCTCTCCCTGGTTGTCCGCGCCCATCACGAGGCCGACGTACTTGACGGTGACCTCGATCATGACCGCCCAGAAGATCAGCGAGACGACGCCGTAGATGCTCTGCAGCGATTCGTGGACCGGGTGCGGGTCGTGCGGGTTGAAGACCGTCTGGATCGTGTAGATCGGGCTCGTGCCGATGTCCCCGAAGACGACGCCCAGCGCCGCGACGGTGAGGGCCGTTCTCCCCAGGGTCCGCTTTCGCTCGGAGTCCATGGTCCAGCGGACCTACGCGCGCTCGCGCAGCAGGAGCTCGGCGACTCGCAGGTCGAAGGGGGTTGTCACCTTGAGGTTGTCGGGTGACGTGGAGTGGATCAGCACCCGCCCGCCCCGGCGCTCAACCAGCATCGCGTCGTCGCTGGCAGCCGGCAGGGAATCTGGATCGGAGAGAGCCTCGCGGAGCGCCTCGATCCGGAAGGCCTGGGGTGTCTGCACCGCCCAGAGCCCATCCCGCTCCAGGGTGCGCTCCACCTGGCCCTCGTCGCCGGCCTGCTTGATGGTGTCGGTGACCGGCGTCGCCGCGATCACCCCCGCGGCGTCCGCCTCCGCGGCCAGCTCCTCGACCACCGCATCGATCAAGCCGGGGGTGACCAGTGGCCGGGCCGCGTCGTGGATGACCACGATCTCCCCGCCGCAGAGCGCCAGCGCGTTGGCGACGGACTCGGAGCGGTGCTCCCCGCCCGCCACCGCAACCACGCCCAGCTCCGCCACGGCCTCGTCCTCGCCCGGCGGTGCGGCGACGACGATCTCGTCGACCGAGCTCGCCGCCCTGAACGCATCGAGGGACCACTCGAGCATCGGCCGCCCCGCAAGCTCGACGAAAGCCTTCGGGCCGCCGGCTCCGAGCCTCTGCCCGGAGCCGGCGGCCGCGATCACGGCCGCTGCGGAGACCTTCTCAGGCGGTCGCCTTTGCGGCGCCGAAGCGCTCCTCCAGCAGCTCGTCCAGATAGGCTTCCGCGCCGTCCTCGTCCTTGTCCAGCGCGTACATGAACTCGGACGCGAGGATCTTCTTGGCGCGCGTGTACATCTGCTTCTCCCCGGTGGAGAGTCCCTTCTCCCATCTCACGGATGGCCAGGTTGCGAACAACCTCGGCAAGCTCGAAGACGTCGCCCGTCTTGATCTTCTCGCGGTTGTGCTTGAACCGGCGGTTCCAGTTCTTCGGCATCTCGGAGACCTCGTCGGTGAGGACCCCGATCACCTTCTTGACCTGCTCCTCGTCGATCACCCGCCGCAGACCGGCGCGGCTGGCGTTCTCGCACGGAACCATCACGGTCATGTTGTTGTGCAGGATGTTGATGGTGAGGTAGTCCCGCTTCTCGCCCATCAGATCCTTCGTCTCCTTCTTCAGGACCACACCCGCACCGTGATGCGGATAGACGACGTTGTCCCCGACCTCGAAGTTGATGATCGGAACCTCGATGCCGAGGGCGGGAACCGCCGCCTCGTCCTGAACCTCCTCTGCTGTTACGTTCGGAATTGGTCTCTCCTTTCGTCGTGACGGCCTGACGGGGCCGTCAACTCTGTAAGTAACGGTCGACCGGGTCGACCTCCTGAAGCCTGCGCAGGCCCTCGCGGATGTCCTTGGCGCGGCCGGTGCCGACACCCTCGACTGCCTCGAGGTCGTCGTCACTCGCGGCGAGGACCTCCTCGAGGCCGCCGAACTCCTGGATGATCCGCTGCACCACCAGCTTGGGCAGGCGCGGAATTCGCCCGAGCACGCGATAGCCGCGGGGCGAAACCGGAAAGTCGAGAGTGGACACCTTGCGGTCGTAGCCGAGCAGCTCGGCGAGTCGGCCGAAGTCGAGCAGGTCCTGGTGGGGCATCCGCGCGATCGCCGCGGTGGTCGTTGTGAGGTTCTCCTCAGTGTCCTCGACCGAGTAGTCGCGGATGAGCGCAGCCTTGTCGGCGGCGACCCCGACCATCGTCTCCTCGAGCTGCATCTCGATCAGGCGGCCCTCCGTGCCGAGCTCCACGATGTAGCGCTCGACCTCGACGGCCATCCGGGTCACCAGCTCGGCCCGCTGCAGCACCGAGAGCACGTCGTAGAGGACCGAGCCGCCCTCGAACTCCAGCTGGGTCAGCCGCGTCGAGACCGAGTCGAGGCGGGCACGGTACTTGTCGAGGGTCGCGAGGCCCTGGTTGGCCTTGGCCAGGACCGCCGGGATGTCCTGGAGGATGTACTTCATCCCGCCCAGGTAGAGGGAGACCACGTCGCGGCGCTCGGAGATCGCCACCACCAGCGCGTCGGTCTGCTTGGAGACGCGCTCGGCGGTCCGGTGGCGGGTACCGGTCTCGGAGGAGAGGATCGTCGGATCGGGCATCAGCTGGACGTTGGCGCCGACGATCTTCGTCGCCTGCTCGTTGAGGATGATCGCCCCGTCCATCTTCGCCACCTGGTAAAGCAGCGCCGGCGTGTAGTCGATGTCGAGGCTGATGCCTCCCGAAAAGAGAAAGGAGACCTCTTCCGGGTCTCCGATGACGATCAACCCACCCGTCCGCGAGTGGACGATGTTGTCGATCCCCTCGCGCAGTGCGGTGCCTGGGGCCACGATGTCGAGGGCCCGCAGAAGTCGCGGATCCTGTCGCGCCTCCAACTCCTGTAGATCGTCGCCGGGAAGCGAAGACGCCATCGCGGTTGATGGAAGCAGAAACCAAAGAGGCGTGCTTTGCGGGGAAATCCGTGTGGAAAGGTCGGGTTAGTCCTTGTCAAGGGTTGCTGCGGCGCGGGTCCTGTCGCCGAATTTCATCGACACGCGCAAGGGCGCGTGTCGAGGGTGAAATTCGGCGCCACCCGCGCCAGCAACGTCTGAGAATGAGCTCCCCGCCTCCAGCATTCGGCGCCACCCGCCCGACGACGGCTACGCGACGCGCTTCAAATCTGTCCGCTTGCCACCGGAGAGCGCCGCCTTCAGGGAGCTCACGGGATTGAGGCCGGTGATCGGCTGGTCGCCCGGGGGTGGGCCGAGGACGCGGTCGAGGCCGAACTTGCGTGCCTCCGCTACGCGGCGGTCCGCATGGGCCACGTAGCGGACCTCGCCGGTCAGGCCGATCTCGCCGAAGCAGGCCAGCGGCTTGCCGTCCCTCTCGAGCGCGCGGCCGGAGTGCGCCGAGGCGACCGCCATCGCGATCGCGAGGTCGGCGCCAGGCTCGTCGATGCGGACGCCGCCGGCGACGTTGACGAAGACATCGGCTGAGGAAAGGGAGGCACCCGCGTGGCGGGTGAGAACCGCCAGCACGAGGGCCAGGCGGTTGCGGTCGACGCCCGTGGCAGTCCGCCGAGGCGGCACGATCTCGGTCGGCGCCACCAGCGCCTGCACCTCGACCAGCAGGGGACGGGTCCCCTCCATCGCGCAGAGCACGACTGAGCCGGGCGCGGGGCGCGCCTCGCCGACGAAGCGGGCGGATGGGTCCTCGACCTCCACCAGGCCTCCCTGGCGCATCTCGAAGACACCGACCTCGCTGGTTGCGCCGAAGCGGTTCTTGAGCGCGCGCAGTGTCCTGAAGCTCCTCTCCCTCTCGCCCTCGAAGTGCAGCACGCAGTCGACCAGGTGCTCGAGCGCGCGCGGTCCGGCGAGCGACCCCTCCTTGGTCACGTGGCCGATCAGGATGAGCGTCACGTCGAGTCGCTTGGCCGTCTCGAGCAGCGCCGAGGTTGCCTCGCGGATGGCGCCGACGCTGCCGGGCGCGGCATCGGGCACGGCCAGGGTCTGCACGGAGTCGATCACGCACGCCGCCGGCCGCTCCGCCTCGAGGGCCGCCAGGACCGACTCCAGCGAGGGCTCGGCGAGCATCGGAACAGACAGCGCGGCCTCGCCGAGACGCTCGGCCCGCCGACGGACCTGCGCGGCCGACTCCTCACCCGAGACGTAGAGGACGTCGTGCCCCGCGGCGGCGACGTTGGCGAGCGCCATCCCGGCGAGCGTGCTCTTCCCGATCCCCGGCGCGCCGCCGAGCAGGACGAGCGAGCCCGGGACCAGGCCGCCGCCGAGCACCCGGTCGAGCTCGGCGATTCCCGTCCCCAGGCGCTGGGAGCGCTCCGCCTTCACCTCCCTCAGCGGCACCGGCGTCGGCGCATTGGCTCGCCGGGCGCTGGAGCGGCCCCCCGAGCGCTTGGCCGCGGCGCTCACCTCCTCGAGCGTGTTCCAGGCGCCGCAGCCAGAGCACTGCCCCGTCCAGGTGAGCGCGGCGTGGCCGCAGTCCGAACACCGATATTGGGATCTCTTCCCGGCCATTCGCCCAGGCTAGGGATGAGGGGGGACGCCTCCCGCGCCGTTTGACACGAATCTGCACCGCCCAAATGACGAGGAGAACTCCGCTTGCGGCTGTCAAGCCTCGACCGTGGAAAGCCGATGCATGGGCATGGCTTTGATCGAAAGGCTCCGCTCGGCGTGGAGCCGTAGGGGATTGCCCCCCGACGTGCGTGCGCTGATGCTGATCACGCTTGCCGGTGCGGTCAGCAGCATCGTCGCCGCGCTCTTCCCCGCCAGCCTGTCCGCGCCCGTTGCCCTCTTCGTGGTGGCCGCGGCGATCGCATCCTGCTGTTCCCTCGTCCTCTGGCGCCTTGCGGCCCGGACTCCGCACTGGCTGCTCCATGCGGTTGTGGCCGGAGGGACCCTGGTGATCTCGGTCCTCATCGCGCGAGCCGCCACCGGCGTCTCGACCGTCGTCACCGCGACCGACTACATCTGGATGGGCGTCTACGCCGCCTTCTTCTTCTCTCGCGCAACTACCCGCGCGCACCTTGCTCTGATCGCCGTCGCGTTCGGCGCGGCCCTGCTCGTCAACTCCCATGGCGTGCCGGCCGAGGCCTGGTTCCTGATGACCGCCTCGATCCTCGTGGCGTCCGAGACCATCGGGCACCAGAGCGCGCGGCTGCGTCACGAGGCAGCGACGGACTCCCTCACCGGCCTGCTCAACCGCAAGGGGCTGAATCTGGCTGCCAAGCGAGCCTTCTCGCTTGCAGACCGCACCGGGATCCCGCTCACGGTCGGCCTGATCGACCTCGATCACTTCAAGCAGGTCAACGACCGGGACGGCCACGCCACCGGTGACCGCCTGCTCGTCGAGATGGCCCGGACCTGGGACGAGGCGATCGAGCCGAGCGACATCTTCGCCCGCCTCGGCGGCGACGAGTTCCTCGTGCTGCTCGTCGGCTCGCGCGATGAGGAGGTCTCGCGCCTCTTCGAGCGACTGCGCTTCAGCTCACCGACGCCGTGGAGCGCCGGGGTGATCAGACGTGAGCCGGAGGAGGAGCTGAGCGCCTGCCTGGCCCGGGCCGACAACGCCCTCTACGAGGCGAAGCGCTCCCGCGTCACGCAGCGGGGGGCGATGCTCCCTGAGCCGGCGCCTCGGCCGGAAGCGCAGCTCGAGACGAGCTAGACCGCGGTCAGGTCATCCCGGGCTGTTCGGGAACGGCGCGCCGGCGAAGAACGCGAACCAGATCAGGAAGGCGATCATCGAGACGATCGCCGTGGTGACGAAGAGCCGCTCGACCGGATCGGTCCGGCGCTCGCCCGGCTTGTACGGGGTGTCCCGCATGCTCCGGTTCCAGGGGTCGCGCCTTCCCCGCCCCGCCTGACCCATCTCGCGCCGCAGGATCCGCGCTCGGACCCACGAGGCGATCAGCAGCAGGCCGTAATAGGAGACGAGGATCCCGGTGCCGATGAAGACCGCGACGGGTCCGTTGACCGCCCCGGTCTTCCCGTAGAGCTGGGACGCGACGAAGATCCAGAAGAGCGGCACACCGAAGCCGATCAGCAGGGCCCCCACCAGCGTGAACGCTGTCGAGCCCGTGCCGATCAGAACTTTCCTGATCGTTGTCAGCACCCCAGTCATGGCAATCCCGACGCCTGAGCGCCTCGACTGAGGTTAACGGGCTGCCTCGGCCGTCAGATGGCGCAGGTCTCTTTCGGGATCGATCCCCCACAGCGCGGCGACCGCGGCCAACTCGCCGCTGACCGGCCATCGGTCGGGGCGCTCCTCCCCGGAGTGGTCCGGGGTCGCTCCCTTGAGCGCCATGCAGCCGGCGTTGTCCCCGATCGCCCTGATCTCGTCGACGGCCTCGGCATTCAGCCGAGGCTCGGCCGGCAGCTCGGCGAGCTCCGAGCGCTTCTCCTCGATCGGCCGGGCGCCCGTCCCGATCTCCTGGATCAGGGTGGGCACCACGCACTCGACGGCCTCGTGGGCCAGGTTCCACTGGCAGGCGAGCTGCATCGGGGTGAGCTCGGCGCCCTCGGCGAGCGGACGCAGCCGCTCGAGCTTCGCCCGGCCCTCCGTGATCCAGCCCTCGGGCCGGAACGAGCGATGGTCGCCCTCGGGGAGTTCGGTGTCCGGAGTGACGTCGTCCCAGAAGATTCCGCCGTAGTCGACGACGCGGGTGATCACCCGCACGCCGTTTCGCGCCGCGGCCTCGAGGCAGAGCTCCCCGGGCCAGGGCTCGAAGGGGTTGAGAATGATCATCGCCCAGTCGATCGACTCGCCGAAGCGCTCGAAGCAGCGAATGGCGTCGAGCGTGAAGCCGTTTGCGGGCCCGGGGGCGACCCCGATCGCTCCCGCAAGGCCAGACTCGCGCAGCGCAGCCATCGACTCCCAGACCTCCTCGGACTCGTACCCCGTGCGGTCGGGGTTGTGGAGCAGGAGCAGGTCGAAGCGATCCTGGCCGAGGCGCTCGAGGCTCCGCTCGGCGGCCATCCTCAGGTAGTCGCCGTACTCGCCCGGTGAGCGCAGAGAAGCGTCGGTGAACCGCGGAAAGCCACGCGGCCCGTCCCGCTCGCCCTCGTAGAAGTCGTGCCCCACCGCGCCGACCAGGCTGTAGTCCTCGCGGGCAACGCCCACCAGTGCCCGTCCGAGGAGCGAGTCCGCCTCGCCGGCGCCGTAGACGTCCGCGGTGAGGACCGTGTCGATCCCGTCGCCGGGTCGCACGAGCGCCTCCAGCCTCTGCGGCTCGATGGCCTCGCCGAAGCGGAGAGACCGGCCACCGCTCCAGGTGCCGACCGCCTGTCTGCCGGGCTCACGCATCGCCCGGGGAAAGCTAGCGCGGAGCAGCAGCCGGCCCCTCGGTGGCCGCTACTGAGCTACGTCAGTCCTTGTCGTCGCCCGAGCTCTCGGGCGCGTCGCCGTCGCCCGATTCGTCGCCGTCGTCGCCCTTCTTGGCGCCGACGCCGACCTTCTCGGGCTCCTTCTTCGCCGGCTTCTTGCGCGGCTTGACGATCTTCAGCTTCAGCGGATGGTCCTCCTCGTCGCCCCTGGCGTCCCGCTCGACCTGGACGGTCGAACCGGGCGTCATCGTGCCGGCCTTCAGCACCTCGTCGGCGAGCGGGTCCTCGATGTAGCGCTGGATCGCCCGGCGCAGCGGGCGAGCGCCCATCGCCGGATCCCAGCCCTTGTCGACGAGCAGCTCCTTGGCGTCCTTCGAGAGGTCGAGCTGGAGCTCGTGCTCGGCGACCTGTGTCCGAACCCGGTCGATCATGAGGTCGACGATCTCGAGGATCTCGTCCTTCGAGAGCTTGTGGAAGACGATGACCTCGTCGATCCGGTTCAGGAACTCGGGACGGAAGACCTTCTTCAGGTCGCCCATGATCCGCGACTTCATGTCCTCGTAGGTGACGCCGGTCTCGTCGGAGACCGCGAACCCGAGCGGCGTATTGCGCGCGATGTCCTGCGCCCCGATGTTCGAGGTCATGATCACGATCGAGTTGCGGAAGTCCACCGTCCGCCCCTGGGCGTCGGTGAGCCTGCCGTCCTCCAGGATCTGCAGGAGGATGTTGAAGACGTCGGGGTGGGCCTTCTCGATCTCGTCGAGCAGCAGCACGGAGTAGGGCTTGCGCCGCACGGCCTCGGTGAGCTGACCGCCCTCGTCGTAGCCGATGTAGCCGGGGGGCGAGCCGACCAGGCGCGAGACGGCGTGCTTCTCCATGTACTCGGACATGTCGATGCGCACCATCGCCTCCTCGTCGCCGAACAGGAACTCGGCGAGCGTGCGGGCGAGCTCGGTCTTGCCGACCCCCGAGGGGCCCAGGAAGATGAACGAGCCTGCCGGGCGCTTCGGGTCCTTGATCCCGGCCCGCGAGCGGCGGATCGCCTTCGAGACGGCGGTGATAGCCGGCTCCTGGCCGATGACGCGCTTGTGCAGCTCCTCCTCCATGCGGACGAGCTTCTTCGACTCCGCCTCGGTGAGCTTGAAGACGGGGATGCCGGTCCACATCGCGACGATGTCGGCGATCTCCTCCTCGCCGACCTCAGGCCGCTCACCGCCCTCGCCCGAGGTCCACTCGTGCTCGAGCTCCTTCTTCTTGTTGGTGAGGCGGCGCTCCTGGTCGCGCAGGTTGGCGGCCTTCTCGAACTCCTGCGCGTCGATCGCGGCCTCCTTGTCGCGCCGCGTGGTCTCGATCTCCTCCTCGAGATCGCGGTAGACCGGTGGCTGCGTCATCGACTTGATGCGCATGCGGGAGGCGGCCTCGTCGACCAGGTCGATGGCCTTGTCGGGCAGGAAGCGATCGGAGATGTAGCGGTCGGCCAGCTCGGCGGCGGCCTCGAGCGCCTCGTCGGTGATCTTCACGCGATGGTGCTGCTCGTAGCGCTCGCGCAGGCCCTCGAGGATCTTCACGGTCTCCTCGGTCGAGGGCTGCTCGACCTTGATCTGCTGGAAGCGGCGCTCGAGCGCGGAGTCGCGCTCCAGGTACTTGCGGTACTCGTCGAGCGTCGTGGCGCCGATGGTCTGCAGCTCGCCGCGCGCGAGAGCCGGCTTCAGGATCGAAGCCGCGTCGATCGCGCCCTCGGCGGCGCCGGCGCCGACGAGGTTGTGGAGCTCGTCGATGAACAGAATGATGTCGCCGCGCTGGGTGATCTCCTTCATCACCTTCTTGAGGCGCTCCTCGAACTCGCCGCGGTACTTCGAGCCGGCGACGAGGGCGGCCAGGTCGAGCGTGTAGATCTGCTTGTTCTTGAGCAGCTCGGGAACCTCGCCGTTCGTGATCCGAGCGGCCAGCCCTTCGACGACGGCAGTCTTGCCGACGCCCGGCTCGCCAAGCAGCACCGGGTTGTTCTTGGTGCGGCGGGAGAGGATCTGCATGATCCGCTCGATCTCGATCTCGCGGCCGATCACCGGGTCGAGCTTGCCCTCGGCCGCGAGCTTGGTCAGGTTGCGGCCGAACTGGTCGAGCAGCTTCGAGGACTTCTTGCCCTCGCCGCCTCCGGTGGCGGCGCCTTGGCGGCGGCCGCCGGGGCCGGAAAGCATCCGGATGACCTCGTTACGGATCTTCTCGGAGTCGGCGTCGAAGTCGAGCAGGATGCGGGCGGCCACACCCTCGTTCTCGCGGACCAGGCCGAGCAGGATGTGCTCGGTGCCGATGTAGTTGTGGCCCAGGCTGAGGGCCTCGCGCAGCGCCAGCTCCAGCACCTTCTTGGCGCGCGGCGTGAACGGGATCTGCCCGGCGGTGACCTCCTCACCGGAGCCGACGATCCGCACCACCTGGGAGCGGACGCGCTCGACGGTGATGTCGAGGGACTCGAGGACGCGGGCGGCAAGGCCCTCCTCCTCGCGCAGCAGTCCGAGCAGGATGTGCTCGGTGCCGATGTAGTTGTGCTTGAGAGTCCGCGCCTCCTCCTGGGCGAGGACGACTACCTGGCGGGCTCTCTCTGTGAATCTCTCGAACAATTCAGTCTCTCTGGTCTATCAAGCAGTTCGGTTGGTCTTACGTTGCGGTCGGCGAGTTGGTTCTCCGTTAAGAGGGACCTCTGGGTCGGGGTCAGGGATGCAGACTTCACCGGGGGCCCAATCCGTATCGGCTCCTGGCTGCCGAGTACTTGATGTGACCTCCGGTTCTGTCGGGGACGGCGAAGCCAAAGTATAGCCAGGGGGGTTACCCGGCCACGCACGTTCCACGCCTGCAATCGGAACTCCCTGCAAGGTGCGGAAAGCACGGCACAGATCAGCTCCTCCGGAAGCCCAACTCGGCTGCAACCGTGATCCCAGTCGGATCGGTACCTTGCCGCGCGTGGGAGCAATGGACCGGTTGCGCGCGGCGAACGGCAATGACGGGATCCTCGGTCGCGTCCGCACCGACACCAGGCTGCTGATCGCGGTCGTCGCCGCGGCGATCCTGGTGCTCGCCTGGATCGGCTGGGCGATCTACGTGGCCAGCTCCAACGGCGGGCGGGCGGGGCTCGGCGTCGTGATCGCCTGGCCCGCGATGCTCGTCGCCCTCTCGCTGATCTCCCTGCCATTCATCGGCGCCTATCTGCTGATCCGCCGGCTCTCAGAGGACGGCGGGGAGGCCGCACCGGCCCAGGAGGAAGAGGAGGAGGCGTCCGAGGACGAGCCGGAGGAGGAAGAGGACTCCGAGGACGAAGCATCCGACGAGGAGGAGTCCGGGGCAGAGGAGTCCGAGTCCGACGAAGAGGAGTCCGAGACGGAGGCCTCCTCGAAGAACTAGTTCCGCATCGCGGGGAAGAGGACGACCTCGCGCAGTGTCTTCGCCCCGGTCAGGATCATCACCAGCCGGTCGATGCCGAGCCCGACGCCACCGGTCGGCGGCATCCCCTGCTCGAGCGACTCGACGAAGGTCTCGTCATACGGCTGCGTCTCCTCGTCGCCCCGCGCAGTCTCCTCGGCCTGAGCCTCGAAGCGGCGGCGCTGCTCGTCGGGATCGTTGAGCTCCGTGAAGGAGTTGGAGATCTCGATGCCGCCGACGAAGGCCTCCCAGCGCTCGACGAGGCCCTCCTCGCTCCGGTGTCGCTTGGCGAAGGGCGAGAGCTCGACGGGATAGTCGACGACGAAGGTCGGCTGGATCAGGGTCGGCTCGACCTCCTTGGAGAGCAGGCCGTCCACCAGCTTGCCCCAGCCCTCCTCCGGGTCGGGCTTCGTGCCCATCGCCTCCGCGAGCTGCTCTCGAGAGGGATGCTCGAGCACGTCGATCCCGGTCTTCTCCCTGATCGCGTCACGGAGGGTGACCCGGCGCCACGGCGGTGAGAGGTCGATTGTCTCCCCTTCCCTCTCGATCGTGGTGGTGCCGAGGACGGCTTTGGCGACCGCGGCGACCAGGTTCTCGAGCTCGACCGCGGTGTCGTTGTAGTCCGCGTACGCCTCGTACCACTCGAGCATCGTGAACTCCGGGTTGTGCTTGTGGGAGATGCCCTCGTTGCGGAAGTCCTTGCCGAGCTCGTAGACCTTCTCGATGCCGCCGACGATCAGGCGCTTGAGGTAGAGCTCGGTGGCGATCCGGAGGTACAGGTCGCGATCGAGAGCGTTGTGGTGAGTCGTGAACGGCCTGGCGAGCGCGCCTCCGTACAGCGGCTGCAGCACGGGCGTCTCCACCTCGACGAAGCCTCGGTCGTCGAACCAGCGCCGCACCTCCGCGATCGTCCGCGCCCGCTTGAGGAAGAGGTCTCGGCTCTCCTCGTTCGCCATCAGGTCCAGCTCCCGCCGGCGGTAGCGCGTCTCGACGTCCTCCAGGCCGTGAAACTTCTCGGGCGGCGGCCGCAGGCTCTTCGAGAGGAGCTCCCAGGCATCGGCTCGGATCGTCAGCTCGCCCCGCTTCGAGGCGAAGACGACGCCCTCGATCCCCACGATGTCGCCGATGTCGAGCGAGAGGAGCCCCTCGTAGGCGTCGTCGCCGAGCTCGTCGACCCGGGCCTGCACCTGGATCTGCCCGGTCCCGTCCTTCAGGTCGAGGAAGGCGGCCTTGCCATGCCCGCGCCGGGCCGTGAGGCGGCCGGCGATCCGGTACCGGTCGGTCGTCTCCTCGCCGGGCTCGAGGCCCCCGTGGGACTCCCGGGCAGCGGCGATCTCGGTGCGGTCCGGGAACCCGTGCGGGAACGGATCGATCCCCGCCTCGCGGAGACGCTCCAGCTTCGCCCGCCGGTCGGCGATTAGGTCGGACGACTTTGGATCCTCAGACATCGCCCTCAGCCTATTCGCGGCACGGCTTCGCCATCAGTCGGGGCTGCAGGCTGCCGCCCCACACAAGTCGCTTCGGGCTTCGCCCTCCGCTCCAAGGTGGAGCGGCCTGGCAGCCCCTATGCCGTCTCGATCTTGGTCACCTTGAGCTTCTTCTTGGGGCCGCGCGGCGTCTCCACCGTCACGACCTCGTTCTTCTTGCTCCCGATCAGCGCCTTGCCGATCGGCGACTCGTTCGAGAGCTTGTGCTCGGTCGGGTCAGCCTCGGCGGAGCCGACGATCTGGAACTTCTGGGACTTGCCGGACTTCTGGTCCTTGACGTGGACGACCGCGCCGACGCCGACGGTCTCGGTGTCGAGGTGCTTGTTGTCGATGACGGCGGCCCTGCGCAGCCGGTCCTGAAGCGAAGCGATGCGCTGCTCGAGCATCGCCTGCTCGTTCTTGGCGTCGTCGTACTCGGAGTTTTCGGCGATGTCGCCGAACTCGCGCGCCTGCTTGATGCGCTCGGCAACCTCGCGGCGCTTGGCGTTCGTCCAGGTACTCGATCTCCTCCTTGAGCTTCTCGAGCCCCTCCGGGGTGATCAGGGTCTCGCGCGCCAACTCTCCTCGATTCCTTGCGTCGTGGGTTCGGACGCCGTACAAAAGCGCCTGCTATACGGCGAAAAATGAGCCCGCACCGACGTGATCGGGATCACGAGGGTCCGGGCGAAGCGCGACAGTATAGCGCCGGTCTTTCAGGTGGTCGAGGCCCTCGGTCAGGCGGCAAGGGCGCCTTCGCAGGACCCCCGTGACCCGGGCCGGATCCTCGATCTGCGGGTAGTGACCCGAGGTCGCGCGAAGCGCGGTCACCGGGGCCGCGGGCCGCAGCGCGCAACACGGCGTCCAGCACGGCCTCGGTGGCGACCGGATCGAGCATCCCCCAGGCGCAGCTGCAGCGGCCGCTCCCAGTCGCGGATGGCACCGTGCCAGCGATCGGCGTGCTTGAAGCGCTCGTCCATGTAGGCGATCGTCTTGTGGTCGAGGGTCCGGCCCCCGCCGGCGCTGATCAGGGCCCACTGGTCGGCCGCCTCCTCGTCGGTGAGCGGGTGCTCCGGCGAGAAGATCGACGCGAACTGCTGGCGGAAGAAGCGCTCGGTGGAGAGGCGGGAGAACACCGGCCCGACCGGGCTCCGCAGCATCCGCTGCCCGAGAGTCGGGCTGGCGGCGCTCCTGGATCATTGACCCGTTGAGGAGCAGAGCCCCGGTGACGTTCGATGCTCCAGCTCGCCGTCCAGGTCGCGGGCGATCAGCTCCGTGGCGACCGACGTCCCCATGTCGTGCGCGAGGAGGAAGACCTGCCTTGGCCATCCCCGTGGCGGCGCGACCAGCTCCTCGATCAGGTCGGCCTGCCAATGCAGCGTGTAGCGGTGGTCGCGGGGCTTCTCCGAGAGCCCGAAGCCGAGGAAGTCCGGCGCGAGCACCGCGCGGTCGGTCTCCCCCTCGAGCAGGAGCCGCCAGTCGTATGAGCTGGAGGGGAAGCCATGCAGCAGGAGCAGCAGCGGCCCCGACCCGCTGCGGCGGAAGACGTGGATCCTGCGCTCCGCGGAACTCCTCGTCGCCGCCCCGATCCCGCCAGGCGGACACACGCGCGGTCAGCGCCATGGAGCTCAGGCGGCCACCGTCGCCGGCTCCGAGAATCCGGCGACCAGTGGCACGCGCTTCCTCCAGGTCGTCGCATCCCTGCAGCCGGCCCGCGGTCTCCCTGTCCGCCCCGAGCCGCTCCAGATACCAGGGATAGAACTTGCGCAGGTACCGCGCGGCTCGCTCGGGCCCCAGGTGCTCCTCGGCGCGATCGATCACCCAGAGCAGCTCGGCGACCACCTCATCGCGCTCCGGGCGGCCCGCCGCGGCGCCGGTGAGCTCCTCGAAGATCCAGGGGTTGCCCGAGCGCGCCACGGGCGATCATCACCGCGTCGGCGCCGGACGCCTCGTAGGCGACGCGGGCGGACTCGGCATCGTCGAGGCCGCCGGAGATGATCACCGGGACGTCGATGCGGTCGACCAGCTCGCGCGCGAGCTCGTAGTCGGGCTGGCCCTTGTGCTGCGTGGCGGCTGACCGCGGGTGGAAGGCGATCGCGGCCACTCCGGCGTCCTCGGCGAGGCGAAGCGTCAGGTCGAAGCCCTGAGCGGTCACCGGGCCGAAGTCCCGACCGAAGCTTCACGGTCACCGGCACGTCCACCGCCCTCCCTCGCGCAGCGGCGAGCCGGACCGCGAGGTCGTGGTCCCCGAGCAGCGCGGCGCCCGACCCCGGTCTTGCAGACCTTCTTCACCGGACAGCCCATGTTGATGTCGATCAGGTCGGCGCCGGCGCCGGCCACGATCTCGGCGGCCGAGCGCATCACGTCCGGGTCCTGGCCGAAGAGCTGGATCGAGACCGGATGCTCGTCGGGATGGATCCGAAGCAGCTCGCGCAGGGTGCGCTCGTTCCGGTAGTGCAGACCGAAGCTCGACACCATCTCGGAGACCGCGAGGCCGGCGCCGTGGCGACGCGCCTGCAGGCGCACGAACCAGTTGCCGATCCCGGCCAGCGGAGCGAGCAGCACGCGGTTGGCGATCTCGACGTCGCCGATGCGGAACGGCGCTGTGAGGGGCGGCTGCATCTACCTAAGTGTTGCGCTCGTAGACGAGCCTCAGGCCCCGGAGCGTGAGCAGCGGGTCGACCTCGTCGATCGTCTCGCAGTGCGGGGCGATCGTCTCCGCGAGGCCGCCGGTGGCGATGAACGTCGCCTTCTCACCGAGCGCGTCAGCGAGGCGCCGGTCGATCCCGTCGACCAGCCCGGCGAAGCCGTAGGCGAACCCGGCCTGGATGGCCGCCTGGGTGTGCTTGCCGATCGGCCCCTCCGGCGTCGACGAGGTCGATCCGCGGCAGCTTCGCGGTGCGCGAGGTGAGCGCCTCCATCGAGATCTCCACCCCGGGCCCGATCACGCCGCCGAGGTACTCGCCGGCCGCCCGACACGACGTCGAAGTTCGTGGAGGTGCCGAAGTCGACCGCGACGCAGGCGCGCTGCACCTTGTCGTAGGCCGCAACGGCGTTGACGAGCCGGTCGGCGCCCAGCTCATGAGGGTTGTCCACCCGGATCGGCATGCCGGTCTTCAGGCTGGGCCCGACGAGCAGGCAGGGCTTGCCGAGGTGCCGCTCGCAGAGGTGCTCGTATTCGGGGCCGAGCTGGGGCACGACCGTCGAGACGATCGCCCCGTCCAGCGATTCGAAGCTCAGGCCGTCGAGCGCGAGGAGATCGGAGATGATGGCGGCCAGCTCGTCGGCCGTCGCGCTCGGCGCGGTTGCGAGTCGCCAATCGCGGGCGAGGTCCTCGCCATCGAAGGCGCCCAGGTGCGTCTGCGTGTTCCCCACGTCCACCGCCAGCAGCATGGGCGTGATTATCGCCGCCTCACTAGGATGGGCCGCAATGGGGGAGGCAAAGCTCTACGTGATCCCCGGCTCCCACCCGTCGCACAGCGCGATGCTGATGTTGGAGCGCAAGGGCATCCCGTTCAAGCGGGTGGACCTGATTCCCGTGGTCTCGAAGGGCGTGCTGAAGGCGCGGCGCTTTCCGGGAGTCACGGTTCCGGCACTGAAGCTCGACGGCAGGCGGGTGCAGGGCTCGAGGGAGATCGCCCGGGAGCTCGACCACGTCCAGCCCGACCCGCCGCTGCTCCCCGCCGACCACGAGAAGCGGATCAAGGTCGAGGAGGCGGAGGCCTGGGGTGACGAGTTCCAGCAGAAGCCCCGCCGGCTGAGCTGGTGGGCGTTCAAGCGGGATCGCGCCCCGATGGCCGGCTTCTCGGAGGGCGCGCGGCTCGGCGTCCCGGTCGGCCTCGCGGTCAAGACCGGTGGCCCGATAGTCGCGCTCTCGGCCCGGCTCAACGGCTCATCCGACGAGAACGTGCGCGCGGACCTCGCCTCGCTGAAGGAGGATCTCGACCGTATCGACGGCTGGATCGCCGACGGTGTGATCGGCGGGCCCCAGCCGAATGCGGCCGACTACCAGCTCGCGCCGAGCGTCCGTCTGCTGATGAGCTTCGACGACCTGCGTCCCTACATCGAGGCGCGGCCCTGCGGCGACCTCGCCACCCGCATCCTCCCGGACTTCCCGGGCCGGATCCCTCAGGTCTTCCCCGCCGAGTGGCTCGAGGGCCTGCGCGCCTGAGACGGCTCAGCCGGGCGGCGGGCCGACTCGATTGACGCGCTGACCCGGGCCGAGGGCGTCCAGCGCCGCCTGCAGCTCCGACCCGTCGGGCAGGCGCAGCTCGGGGTCGAGCTCGAGCAACGGGGCGAGAACGAACCGGCGCGAGGTGACCTCGGGATGCGGCAGGGTCAGCCGGTCGGTGCTCATCTCGACGTCCCCGAGCAGCAGCAAGTCGATGTCGATGGGCCGCGGACCGTGCCTCGGACCGCCGAGGTCGCGCCCCATCTCCACTTCGATCGTCTTGCAGAGGCTCAACAGCCCAACCGGAGTCAGCTGAGTTCTGATTCGCACAACGGCATTCAGGAAATCGGGCTGGTCGAGGACCTCTCCGACGGGCTCGGTCTCGTAGACGGACGAGCTGGCAAGCACGTCCACCGACCGTCCCAGCTCCTTGATCGCCCGGCGAATGTGCGACCGTCGGTCCCCGACATTCGAACCGAGGCCGAGGTAGCCGATTCGCTCGCTCAGACCCCCTCCTCGTCGTCCGACTCCCTGTCCAGGGAGCGCTCGAGGGTCACCTCCACCCCGGCCTCCTGCACCTGGTAGGGAAGCGGCGGCTCGGGCTTCGCCGCCCGAACCCGGACCGACTCGCAGTCGAAGCGCTCCATGAGCCGGCCGGCGACGATCTGGCAGAGGCGCTCGAGGGTTCGGAAGCTCTTCTCGGTCGCGGCCAGCGCGACGATGTCGCAGACCTCCGAGTAGTCGACGGTGTCCTCGACCCGGTCGGTGAGCACCGCGTCGCAATCGGGGATGTCGAAGCTCAGGTCGAACTCGAGCCGCTGGCCGACCTCCTGCTCGGCGTCGGTCACGCCGTGGTGCGTGTAGATGGAGAGGCCGCGGATCTCGACCTCGACCGACGACTGGGATCCCTCGTGCGGGTCCATATCGCCAAAGTACCGGGTCGTGAAAGGCTGTCGCGGCCATCGCGCCGAGTGAGCTCGAACATCGCTTCGCGGAACTCCCCGAGTGCCGGATGCACTACGTCACCCGCGGAGAGGGCAAGCCGATCCTCTTCCTCCACGGCTTCCCGCAGTTCTGGTTCCTGTGGCGCCGTCAGTTGGAGGACCTCGGCGAGGACCACGCGGTCTACGCCCCGGACATGCGCGGGTACAACCTCTCCTGCAAGCCCGAGGATCCCGAGGCCTACCGGATGCGACATCTCCTCGGCGACATCGGGGCGCTGGTCGAGGAGCTCGGGCTCGCCCCCCTCACGCTCGTCGGGCATGACTGGGGCGGGATCGTCTCCTGGGCCTTTGCCCTCAAGTACCCGGACCTCCTCGAGCGCCTGGTGATCATCGACGCGCCGCCTCCCTTCACCTGGAACCGGGACCTGCGGGAGAGCCCGAAGCAGCGCGACGCGGTCAACTACATGATCGAGCTGTCCAAGCCGTCGCCCGAGCCCGAGGAGATGCTGGCCGCGAACGACTTCTCGATGATGGACGACATCATGCGGCGCATCGGGGGCGCGGAACGCCGTGCTCTCGGACCAGGACCGCGCCGTCTACCACGAGGCCTGGGGCCAGCCCGGTGCGCTGCGCGGCGGACTCAACTACTACCGGGCGGCGCGCATGGGCGAGCAGGTCGCCGCCGGGGGCGTCCCCGAGGAGTACGCCGCGAAGATCATGGCCCAGACGCTCACGGTTCCGACGCTGGTCATCTGGGGAGAGAACGACGCGGCCCTGCTGCCCTCGCTCACCCGGGGACTGAGCGAGTGGGTGCCGCAGCTGCGCGTCGAGATCGTCCCCGGCGCGGGTCACTGGGTTCCCTACGAGCGGCCTGACGAAGTCAACTCCCTGATCAGGGAGTTCGTGGATCAGTAGGCAGTCGCGTGCTCCGGGTCGAGGATCGCCTCGGCCACCGTAAGCGCCTGGCGCATCGGCCCGACGTCGTGGACCCTGAGCATCCCGGCGCCGTTCGCGTAGGCGATCACGTTCGATGCGATCGTGCCGCCGAGCCGGTCGTCCAGCTCGGCGCCGGTCAGCTTGCCGATGAAGCTCTTCCGCGACGAGCCGAAAGCGATCGGGCGCCCGAGCTCTCCGAGCTCCCCCAGCCGCCGGTGCAGCTCCAGGTTGTGCTCCACCGTCTTGCCGAAGCCGATCCCGGGATCGATCCAGATTCGCCCCTCCGCGATTCCGGCCGAGGTCGCGTAGCTCGATCCGCTCGGCGAGGAAGGCCTTGATGTCGTCCACCACGTCGTCGTAGGTCGGGTTCTCCTGCATGGTCCTGGGGTCGCCGAGCATGTGCATCAGCACCACCTCGCAGCCCCGGTCGGCGCACAGCGGGGCCAGGTCGGGGTCGGCCCGAAGCGCCGTGACGTCGTTGACCATTCGCGCGCCGGCGTCCAGTGCCGCTCGCGCGACACCCGCCTTGGAGGTGTCGATCGAGATCGGCGGGCCGACGTCCGCGAGAGCCTCGACCACCGGCGTAACCCGGCGGAGCTCCTCCTCCTCCTCGACCGCCGGCGCTCCGGGCCGGGTGCTCTCGCCGCCGATGTCGAGGATGTCGGCCCCCTCGCCGGCGAGCTCGCGCCCGTGCGCGATCGCGCGCTCGGGATCCAGGAACTCGCCTCCGTCCGAGAACGAGTCCGGGGTCACGTTGACGATCCCCATCACCTTCGGCCGGCTCATCGCCATGACCTCAGTCCTCGAGGCCCGCGGCGCGGCGGGCCTCGTCCCCGATTTCGAACTCGGGGTCGATCAGCGGGAGGATCGCATCGAGGTCCCCCCTCTCGAAGGCTTCGAACGCGCGCTCGACGGTCTCGAGGTCCCGGATGCTCATCACTGAGCTCGGATCAGCCGGCCGCCGGGAGTCAGCTCCACGAAGTGGTGGGTCTGGCCGTCGCGGTAGCTCTGGCACTGGTTCGCCGGCAGATCGTCGACCGGCTGGCGGGGGTCATGGGCGATGTCCGCGGCCCAGTCGGGCAGCCCGGGGAGCTGCTGGGCGATGCACGGCCCGCTGCTCAGGTCCTGCCCATCCGCCTTCGCCTTCTGAAAGGCGACCTGGGCCTCCGCGATCGCCTTGTCCCTGTCGCTCTGGCTGGCGGACGAGCCAGACCCGCCGCAGGCCGTGAGGACTGCGGCGGCGAGAACACCGGCAATGAAGAGAGGCGGGGCTCGGCGGGATCCCATCGCGACGAAGTATCCCGGGAAGAGTTTTGGTCACTTCTCCCCGCTATAGCGGGGCAAAGTGACCAAAACCGTCCGCGTGGCCGGGTCCAGCCCCTTCATCGCCGGTTTTCGCAGGCCGCACCCGACTGGGCCCGCCTTCATCGCCGTCTTTGGTTCTCGCGCCCTAGCGGCGGGGATCTCGGCGACCCGGGTCGTCGGCGCGCATCTCCGCGCCACCACCGGCAAGGCCGGGGCGTGGCCGCGGGCGGGGGCGGGCGCCCTCGCGGGCCGTCCCCTTCTCCTCGACCGGCGGAGCCTCCGGCGGCTTGGCCTCCTCCTGATCGTCGGCGAAGACCTCGTCCTCGGGCTTGCCCTCGAGGAGCGCGATGAACTCATCGGCCTCGATGGTCTCCCGCTCGAGCAGGATCTTGGAGATCGTGTCGAGCTGCTCGCGGTGCTCGGAGAGGATGTCCTTGGAAGCCTGGTGGGCGTCCTCGACCATGCGGCGGACCTCGTCGTCGATCTCGCGCGCGATCTCATCCGAGTAGTCCGGCTCGGCCGAGAACTCACGGCCGAGGAACGGCTGCGAGCGGTCATGGCCGAAGACGCGCGGGCCGAGGCGCTCCGACATGCCGAAGCGCATCACCATCTGCTTCGCGGTCTCGGTGACCTTCTCGAGGTCGTTCGAGGCGCCGGTGGTGATCTCGCCGAAGACGATCTCCTCGGCGGCGCGGCCACCGAGGGTCATCGCCATCGTGTCGAGCAGCTCCGCCCGGGTGGTGAGGAACTTGTCCTCCGTCGGCAGCGAGATCGTGTAGCCGAGCGCCTGGCCGCGGCTGATGATCGACACCTTGTGGACGGGGTCGGTGTTCGGCATCAGGTGGCCGACGATCGCGTGGCCGAGCTCGTGATAGGCCGTGATGATCCGCTCCTTCTCCGACATCACCCGGCTCTTCTTCTCCGGGCCGGCGATCACTCGCATGATCCCTTCCTCGAGCTCGTCCATCGTGATCTCGCGCTTCGAGGAGCGAGCGGTGAGCAGCGCAGCCTCGTTGATCAGGTTCGCCAGGTCGGCGCCCGTGAAGCCAGGGGTCTGGCCGGCGAGCACGTCGAGGTCGATGTTCTGGGCGAGCGGCTTGCCGCGGGTGTGAACCTCGAGGATCTGCTTCCGGCCCTTGCGGTCGGGACGGTCGACGACGATCTGACGGTCGAAGCGGCCCGGCCGGAGCAGCGCCGGGTCGAGGATGTCCGGGCGGTTGGTGGCGGCGATCAGGATGATGTTGTCCTTCATCTCGAAGCCGTCCATCTCGACGAGCAGCTGGTTCAGCGTCTGCTCGCGCTCGTCGTGACCGCCGCCCATGCCGGCTCCGCGATGGCGGCCGACGGCGTCGATCTCGTCCATGAAGATGATGCAGGGGGAGTTCTGCTTGGCCTGCTCGAAGAGGTCGCGGACTCGGGAGGCACCGACACCCACGAACATCTCGACGAAGTCCGATCCGGAGATCGAGAAGAACGGGACGCCCGCCTCACCCGCGACGGCGCGGGCGAGCAGCGTCTTTCCGGTGCCGGGCGGGCCGTAGAGCAGCACGCCCTTCGGGATGCGGGCCCCGAGCGCCTGGAACTTCTTCGGGTTCTCGAGGAACTCCTTGATCTCCTGGAGCTCCTGGACGGCCTCGTCAGCGCCGGCAACGTCCCTGAACGTGATCTTCGGGGCGTCCACCGACATCCGCTTCGCGCGGGACTTGCCGAAGCTCATCACCCTGCTCCCGCCGCCCTGCATCTGGTTCATCAGGAAGATCCAGAAGGCGAAGAACAGCAGGAAGGGAAGGATGTACGTGAGGAGGGAGAGCAGGCTCGACCCGCCCTTGCCCTTGATCTCGGTCTTGACGTTGTGCTGCTGGAGGGTGTTGAGCAGCTGGGCCTGGGCTGCGTCGGAGTCCGGATACGCCTCGTCGTAGCTCGTGCCGTCCGTCTGCTTGACGTTGAGCGTGTTGTCCTTGGTGTTCCAGGTGACCTGCTCGATCTGGCCCTGGTCGATCCGCTGGACGAAGGTGTTGTAGTCCGGCGTCGTGTGGCCCGAGCCCGGACTGATCAGGCGCTGGGCGAAGAACGCCAGCACGACGACGATCAGAATCGGAAAGGCAGCGCTGCGAAAGAAACGTTTCACGGTGGGTGTCCCTCTACCCGGGGTTTACGCCGAATTTTCGGCCCCGGATCTATGGCGAGGGTACCAACGTTCTCCTAGCTGTCCTGCGGATTTTCCCGCAGGGCAGCCACGTAGGAGAGGTTGCGATAACGCTCGCCGTGATCGAGGCCGTAGCCGATCGCGAAGCGGTTCGGGATCTCGAAGCCGACGTAGCGCACGGGCAGGTCGACGCGGCGCCGCTCGGGCTTCGTCAGCAGCGCGCAGACCTCAACCGACTTCGGCCCCCGGGCCTGCAGGTTGCGGAGCAGGTAATGAAGGGTGAGCCCGGAGTCGATGATGTCCTCGACGATCAGCACCTCGCGGTCGGCGATCGGGGCATCCAGGTCCTTGAGGATCCGGACGACGCCCGAGGAGTCGGTGGAGGAGCCGTAGCTCGAAACCGCCATGAAGTCGAGCTCGCAGTCGATCGTCAGATGACGCATGAGGTCGGCGAGGAACGGGACGGCTCCCTTCAGGATCGCGACCAGCAGCGGCGAGCGACCCTCATAGTCGCGACTGACCTCGGCGCCGAGCTCCGCCACCCGCCGCTGCAGGTCCTCCTCCGAGACGAGCACCTCTCCGATCGCTTCGTCGCTCACCACGGCCGGAGTCTATGGACGGCTTCGCCCTATTCGTGCATCGCTGCGTCGCACGGATCAGGCGCGGCCGCAAGCGGCCGCTTCCTAACGTGCGACTTGCGATGCACTGAGAACCGCGGACTCCCGCGAGCCGGGCCTGGCGGCGAACTCCTCCGAGACCGCGACCCCGGCGATCCAGACGATGCGATCGTCCGAGGTGACGACCGGGAGGGCGTGCCGCAGGGAGCGGGGGACCTTGCGATCGGTGAAGAGATCCTGGAGCGACTTGGACCCGCCGAGGCCCAGGGGCCGCATCCGATCCCCCTCCCGCCAGGCCCGAACGGTGACCGAGTCCCCCAGCACCGAGGGATCGAGGACGGCCAGGTCGGCGCCCTCGACCGGAGGGACGCCCGCCTCGAGCTCCGCCCGCACCTCCCAGGACCCGAACCGGCAGACGCCGGGGACGTCCAGCGTCGCCTCCTCCGGCTCGGCCGGGGAACCCGAGAGGAAGCGGACGTGGCCATGTTCGGCGCGAGCCTCCACCCCGCCCCCGAGCTCCACCACACCCCCCTCCGGCTCGTTGACGAGCCTCCAGATCTCCGCGGCCCGCGCCCGTCCGAGGGCGACCGGACGGCCGGCGGCCATCTCGGCGAGAGCGCGAAGCACCAGGCGGCGGACGGCCGGCTCAAGCTCGGCGAGGGCGTCCCTGGTCATCGCGCCGGCGACGTCCGCGCCCGACTCGGCGAGTGCCTCGGCGGCGAACCGGTCCAGGACCTCGCCCTCCTCGGCCAGCTCGGCCTGCGTCTCGGCGATCGTCGCCTCGGCCCCTGGACCGATCTCGCGCAACACGGGCAGCACCTCGTTGCGGATCCGGTTGCGCGCGTAGACCGGCTCGGCGTTGGTGGAATCGTCACGGAACGGCAACCCGGCCTCGGAAACCAGTCGCCGCGCCTCCTCGCGGTCCAGCTCGAGGATCGGCCGCACCACCGCCCCGCGCCGCGCCCTCAACCCGAGCAGGGCACGCCGCCCCGGCGAGGTGACGAGGCGGTAGAGGACGGTCTCGGCCAGGTCGGTCCGGGTCTGCCCGGTTGCGATCCAGTCGAGTCCCCGCTCGCTCCGCAGCCGCTCGGCGGCGCCGTAGCGGGCGTCCCTCGCCTCGGCCTGGACGTTTCCAGGCCCGAGCTCGGGCCTGACGACCTCGAGCTCGATGCCGAGTCGCTTCGCGAGCTCCCCGCAGGTCTCCTCGTCGCGGCCGGAGTCCGGTCGCAGTCCGTAGTTGAGGTGTAGGCCGACGACGGCATCCCCGCCGACGGCCTCCACCAGTCCCGCGGCGGCCGCGGCGGAGTCGGCGCCGCCTGAGATCAGGACGACCCCGCGGGACCCCTCCGCCACCAGGCCGCTCTCCCGAACGACCCGGGCGAGGATCGAGAGCGGCCTCTCGTCCGCCATGGCGCGAATCTTAGGAATCGGTGGTTCCGCCCATCACTACGGACTTTTCACAACGGTGAAAGGTCCACGCCCGCGGGTCAGTGTCAAGGACGCGCGGCTGAATATCCGGGGGCCTCGTTGAGCGCCCCGCCCAGCACTCGATGCAGAGCATGTGTCGAGAGCAAGGCACATCCTCAGCGCAATCGCCTTCGTGGCGGCGTGGATGCTCGTCGCGACCTCGTCGGCCTCCGCGACGGACTGCGGCCCGGTCAACTCGCAGGTCACGGCGCTCAGCCAGGCCCAGTTGGAGAGCTCCATCGGCTGCCTGATCAACGATGAGCGCACCTCCTACGGACTGCAGCCGGTGACCGACAACCCGGATCTTCGCCAGGCCGCGCTGAGCCACTCGAACGACATGATCGACGAGGGGTATTTCGAGCACACCTCGCCGTCCGGCGTCACCTTCATCGACCGAATCGAGGCCACGGGCTACATGCGCGGAGTTCGCACCTGGCTCGTCGGCGAGAACCTCGTCTGGGGCACCGGGCCCCTGAGCACCCCGCAGGCCCTGGTGACGGCGTGGATGAACAGCCCCCCGCACCGCGAGAACCTGCTGCGGCCGGCGTTCCGCGAGATCGGGATCGCCGCGGTCGTCGGGACTCCGTTGAGCGGCTCCGACCTCACCGGCGTCACGGTTTCGAGCGAGTACGGGTTCCGCACCTTCGCCAAGGTAAGGAAGAAGAAGGGCTCGAAGGCGCACAAGTCCCGCGCCCGCAAGCGCCATCACTCCATCGTCGGCCGGGCTATATAGAGAGAGATCGGCTCGGGGAACCCCTTGAGGACGACCTCGCCGATGGGCTCGAAGCGCAGGAACTCGGACTCCTTCACCGCCTCGAGGAGCGCCTGGGTGACGAGGACCTCGCCGCCGAGGGCGCGGTTGGTGACCCGATGGGCGAGGTTGACGTCGCCGCCGAAGTAATCGCCGTCCCTGAACACCGCCGCGCCGTAGTGGAGTCCGACGCGCGGCTGCGGCCTCTCCTGGAAGAGGGCGAGAAAACCAACGGCCCACTCGGTGAGCGTCCCCGGCTCCGGCGAGACCACCATCACCTCGTCGCCGATCGTCTTCACGATCGTGGCCTCCGCGGGAAGCGTCGCCTCGACCGTGTCGACGAAGCGCTCGATCATGTCGAGCGCCTCCTCGTCGCCCTCCTCCTCCGTGTAGCGGGTGAACCCGGTGAGGTCGACGAAGCAGAAGGTCAACGACACCCTGGCCAGGCGCCGACCGGCGCCCCCGATGTCCGCCTCCATGTGGCCGACCACGTCCTGCTCGATGTAGAAGCGCAGGTAGCGGTTGTGCATGTACTGCATCAGCGGACCGCTGACGGGGAGCAGCTCGGCCGCCAGCTCCCCCATCTCCTCGGCGATCTCCAGCGGCGGGACCTCCTCCTGCATCAGGGGCTCGTGGACGTAGAGATGGAACAGCCGGACCTCCGCGTCGGAGACCCTCCGGATCGACTGGGCGTAGACGCGGACCAGCTGTAGGAACGCCACCAGCGGGAAGCCGGAGGCAAGGACGTTGGCGCAGTGCCGCATCGCCTTCAGGTCCTCCTCGTTGAGCCGCCCCTCCGCTCCCATCGGCGTGCCCAGCAGCGTCATCAGCCTTTCGATCAGCTCGGGTTCGAGCCCGGTCACCTCGCCGGCCGTCTCCTTGCTGTAGTGGCCCGCCGGGACCTGGAAGAGGTCCTCCGCGTAGCCGAAGGCGAGACGCCCTCCCCGGGCGGCCTCTCGAATCGCGTCCACCGAGTAGCCGCGCCCCCTCATCCGCGCGATCACGCGGGCCTGCGCGGCGGAGGCCGCCGTCCACCGGCCGTCCTCCACCGGGACCAGGCCCTCCTTGGCCCATCTCCTCAGCGTCGAAGTGGAGACCCCGGCGATCCTGCTGGCCTCGCTCAGCGAGATGGTGTTGCCCTGCTCGTTCATGCCCCCGGAAGAAGCGACGGGGCCCCAGGACCCCGTCGCCTGCGGGCTCTGGGCCCGCCTCGTCGGCCAGCGGCGCCTAGACGCCTCGCGAAGCCCTGTCGCCGGTCCCAGTCGCCGGGGGACCTGCGGATCGCGGACCCGCTTCCGGCCCAAGTTGTCGCGCTCGGTGTGAGCTTACGCTCATGGCGTGCCAAGTCAATGCCCCTGGACAGGCGCACGGGTAGGGGTGACGGCCTAGTCAATTGCCAGGTGCGGGTACTTCTCCGAGACGAGCTCTCGGTAGCGGGTGAAGAGCGGCTTCGCCGCCGGGAAGAAGCGAAGCGCGACTCCGGCGTCCTCGATGTTGGTGTGGAGCCGGCCCCGGGCGATGGCGATGGCCGGGTTCTCCCTACCCTGGAACACCCGGTTGGCCACGGCCGACTCCATGCTGAGCCGGAGCTTCGGATGGACACGGGCACGGCGTGAGAAGTCCCAGCGCAGGGAGTGTCGGCCGCCGTCGTCTCGCGCCACGTTGACCGCCAGCTTCAAGTCGGGGAACTCGATCCTCAGCGGGGCCGCGGCGGCCCGCAGCCTCGGCCCGTCGTCGGGGTCACCGTCGATCTCGCGGAGCACCGTGTCGAGGATCTCCTTGAGCTCCTTCTTGGTCAGCTCCTCCCTCGACATCTGAGCCTCGACCTGAGGTCAACCCTTCCGCTTGCCGCGCACCGAGGACTCGATCCTGCCGAGCTGGTCGCGGACCTCGCGGCCGCGCTTGGCGACCTCGTCGAGCAGCTCGACGGCCCGATCCCGCGTGTTGGCGGCGGATCCCGCGGTCGCCTCGAAGGTCCGCTCGATGGCGGTGCGCAACGCCTCGGACGGCTTCTCGGGTACGGGGACCTTGACCATCATCTACGGAGCAAGAGCCTACCCCCGCGTGGCGCCCATATGCTCGCGCCGTGCCGCATCACCTCAGGCCGAGCACGAGCTACGCACGGGACGCGCTCCTGCCGGGCGACCCCGGGCGCGCGCTCGCGCTCGCGCAGCAGCTGCTCACCGAGCCCAAGATGAGCAACCACGCACGCGGCCTCTGGGGCTACACGGGCGAGACGCAGGAGGGCCGGCCGCTCAGCATCCAGTCCACCGGCATGGGCGGGCCGAGTGCGGCGATCGTCCTGCATGAACTCGCCGAGCTGGGGGTGACCCGTGCGATCCGCGTGGGCACCTGCGGAGCGCTCGACCCGGCCTTGGGCCACGGGGATCTGGTGGTCGCGGGGCAGGCGCTGGCGGAGGACGGCGCCAGCCGGGCCCTGGGCGCCGGCGAGGCCGCCGAGGCCGATCCGGAGCTCACCCACGCCCTGACCGGATTGCTCCCCGGGGATGCGTCGCCCTCCCGGATCGTGACCACCGATCTCTTCTACGACGGGGTCCCGGACGAGGCCGCGCCGCCGCGCGCCCGCTCCGATGCCTGGCGCCGGCGGGGCGCCGTGGCGGTGGAGATGGAGGCCGCCACCATCTTCACCCTGGGGCGGCGACTGGGCGTCTCGACGGCGTGCGTCCTGGCCGTGAGCGACACCTTCGAGGACGGCGAGCGAAGGCGGATCGAAGACGACCAGCTCACCTCGGCCGCCGAGCGCATGGGCTCGATCGCGGCCGCCGCCCTCGGGGCTCAACCCTGACTCGAGGCTCCGGGCTGCGAGGAGTTCCGCTCGCGGCGGAGCTCGGCGAGGTCCCGGGTGAGCTGGTCGAGGGTGTCCTCGACCTCCTCGAGGCGCTCCGAGACGGAGCGCAGGCGCCGCGCGAGACGGTCGACGTCGTTCCCGGTGGGCAGGTTGAGATTGCGGATCGCGCTGGCGCCGGCCTGCGAGGCGCGCTCTCGCGCGCCGAAGGCGAGGTGCAAGGCCTGGTTCATCCAGGGGTTGTCGACCAGGAATTGGGCGAGCTCGCCCAGGGCCCCCTCGCCCCGGGATGAGATGCGATCCCTGATGCCTTCACCGCCGCTGTCCTCCATATCGTTCACGCACGGTACCGCGACGAACCCACCACAGCGGGGTTCTTGGCTACGCATGAAATGTGCACATTGCCTACCGTTTCAGTCAAGATGACCGAAAGCATGTTTTTGGCGTTAGGGAGCACGGCGCCCCGTTGCAAAGGAATGGGGGAGTCAGTAGCGTCCGCCGTGCCTGCGGGTGCGGGGAGGTCGCGACCGGCAGACCCAGCGGTACGCGGGCAGGATCGGCTAGCCAAATGACCAGAAAGCTTCTCGTAATCATCGCCCTCGGCGCAGCCCTGGCGATCATCGCTGCGGGAACCGCGACATCGCTGACCGTCGGGGGGGTGAACATCCCGACGAGCAACATCTCGCAGCCCTGTCAGAACCTGATCAACCAGATCGGCCTCGGGCAGGCCCTGCTGGATCCGGTCTGCAGCGGGGTCGGAACCACCACCGTTGGCGGTGGCGGCGGCTCCACCGGCTCGGGCGGCGGCACCACTTCGACCGGCTCGGGCTCGACCACCTCCACGGGAAGCACCACGACGACCGGTTCGGGCGGCGGCGGCCGCGGCTCGACCGGCGGGAAGACCGGGAGCGGCAAGGCCGGCGCCAAGAACACCAAGGGGAAGACGCCGGGCCTGTTCGGCAAGCAGGCCAAGAAGGGTCACGGGGCCAAGGACACCGCCAAGGCCGAGAAGCGGAAGATCGAGCAGCCGACCCTCCGGAATCCCGACGGCTCGCCGGCCAACACGAACCCCGGCCTGACCGTCGCGCAGTTCGGCCCCGCGCCGATCGGCGTCCCCAACTTCGTCATCGACTCCTTCGAGATCCCGCCCTTCCTCCTCCCCATCTACCAGTCCTGCGGCACCGAGTACGGCATTCCCTGGCAGGTGCTCGCCGGGATCAACAAGATCGAGACCGCCTTCGGGACCAACCTGAACGTCTCCTCGGCCGGCGCCGAGGGGTGGATGCAGTTCATCCCCTCGACCTGGGCGACCTACGGGGTCGACGCCAACAACGACGGGCGGAAGGACCCCTACAACCCGGTCGATGCCATCTGCGCCGCGGCCCGGTACCTCCGCGCCGCCGGCGGTGACAAGAACATCCGCCAGGCGATCTTCGCCTACAACCACGCCTCCTGGTACGTCGACGAGGTCCTGCTCTATGCCAACCAGTACGGCAAGCTGCCGGACGCTCTGGTCGGCTCCCTCACCGGGCTCACCGAAGGCGCGCATTTCCCGGTCGCCGCGGACGCCCGCTACGCGGACGACATCAACGACGCGGCGGCGCTGGCCCGCTCCACCACCCAGCGGAAGGCCGCCGGCAACGCCGCGGACGTGATCAGCTCCGACGCCGCCCGCCGGAGCATCAACATCTACTCGAGCCTTAACGCTCCGGTGGTCGCGGTCAACGACGGCGTCATCAAGAAGATCGGAGACAGCCCCAAGCTCGGCCGCTACATCGTCCTCCAGGACGCCTACGGCAACCGCTTCACCTACGCGCAGCTGGGCTCGATCGAGCAGACCCACCCGGTCCCGCGCTCCCAGTCCCTCTCCGCCAAGGACTTCAAGCTCCAGGGTCCCGGCAAGGACTCGTCGCCCAGCAGCGCGGCCACGGCCGGCGACAACTCCAGCAAGGCCTCGGCGAAGCCGACCTCCACCCCCGCCCCGAGCAACCCGCCCTCGAACGCCGAGAACTCTCGCCAGCGCCTCTTCGCACTGCCGCAGCGCTCGGGCAACGGCGGGAACTCCGGCATCGGCGGCCAGATCGACCAGCTGCTGGGCCGCAGCGTCCCTGGCTACGAGACCTTCAAGTCGGCCGTCTCCTCGACGCTGCAGTTCGACTCCAACACCATGCAGCTGAAGCCGCTCAAGGTCGGCTCCAAGGTCACCGGTGGAACGGTGATCGCGCACATCGGTCGCAGCGTCTCAGGAGCCCCGCACCTCAACTTCGCGATCAAGCCGGTCGGCAAGGGCGCTCCCACCATCGACCCGAAGCCGATCCTCGACGGGTGGAAGCTGCTCGAGACCACGGCCATCTACCGGGCCGCCGACAAGAACCCGTTCACCAGCAACCCAACCGTCGGACAGGTCCTCCTGATGTCGAAGGGCGCGCTCGAACAGCGGGTGCTCAGCGACCCGGCCCTCTCCATCTACAGCTGTGGTCGCAGCGACATCCAGACCGGCCAGATCGACCGCCGCGTCCTGGCGATGCTCGAGTACCTGGTCGCCAAGGGCTACCGCATGACGATCACCTCCCTGAAGTGCGGCCACTCATTCCTGACCTCCTCGGGCAACCCCTCGGCCCACGCCTACGGCGACGCGGCCGACATCGGCGCCGTCAACGGGATTCCGATCACCGGACACCAGGGTCCCGGCTCGATCACCGAAGCCGTGATCAAGGACCTCCTGCAACTGCAGGGAACGATGCGGCCCGCGCAGATCATCTCGCTGATGAACCTCGGTGGCCCAAGCTTCCCCCTGCCCGACCACTACAACCACATCCACGTCGGCTACTCGTTCGCCAACGCTGGGCCGGCGCTCCAGCAGCTCGGCCAGATCCTGAAGCCGGAGCAGTGGCAGCGCCTGATCCAGCGCCTCGGCCAGATCCAGAACCCGAAGGTCCCGGCCAAGCCGTCCGCCGCCGCGATCCCGGCCAAGGGCGGCGGCAACGGCGACTAGCCCGGTTAATCGGGTTGCGCTGACGCGCACCCTCTCATCACGCCCCCGCCGTCGATAACCCGAGCCGCCTTCGTCCAGCTTGAACTGGCAGGGCGGATCGGATTGCCGGAGGGGCGCTACCTCGTCCGCGACGGCGACGACGAGCGCGTCCTGATCGTCCAGGAGGTGGGAGCGTCCCGACCGAAACGGCGGGGCGGCCGGCGCATGAAGTCGGTGGACCCGGCGGACCCGGAGCACGTCCCGGTGACGCGTGTGACCGTGACGGGCGTGACGCTTGCCGACGCGGCCGAGGGCTCAGCGTGGCTGCGGAACGCCACGGGCGACCGGTCCCGCGGCGCCGAGGAGATCCGGGGCGCGACCCGGATCATCAACCGGGCGCTCGCGGCGCTGCGCGCGGCGGCCCGAGACCCGCTGGTACAGGACGTCGGCGCCACGAAGGCCCACGCGATCCGGCTCGGTCACGGCACAGGCGACGAGCTCGCCGAGGGGCTCTGGACGGAGGCGAAGGAGGTGCCCCAGCCCCGTCGGGGGCGGTTGGATGGGGTCGAGGCGCAATCCCGCGTGGCCGCGGTGCTGGCGGGCCGAGACGCGGTCCATCCCGCCGAGACCCTGATGCTGCGGGCCCGGCTGGACGCCCAGCAGGGGAGGCTTCAGGAGGCGCGTTTCGGGCTGAGGGCCGCAAGGGCCTCGCTGGAGGAGAACCCGTCGCCGCGGCAGAAGGAGCTCGCCGAGGAGCTCGCCTCGATCGAGGAGCAGCTCGGGGGCTAGAGGGCCGCGAGGACGGCCCGGAGGTCGGCGACCACCTCGCCGTCCATGCGCACGTCCGCTTCCCCGTCGAGCGGCGTGGGTCCCTTCGTGATCACCGCGAGGCGGCCGCCCCCGCGCTTCGTCACCGAGGGCAGGCCGGCGACGGGATAGACCTCGAGCGAGGAGCCGACGCAGATCATCAGGTCCGCGCGAGCGGCGAGCGCCTCGGCCTCCGCGATCGCATCGGCCGGCAGCATCTCGCCGAAGAGGACGACGTCGGGCTTGACGTAGCCGCCGCAGCCGGAGCAGATCGCGACGCCGTCATCCCTGAAGAGGAGCTCGATGTCCTCGGTTTCGAACCGCGCCCCGCAGCTCTGGCAGCTCGAGGTGCGGATCGAGCCGTGGACCTCGATGACCCGCTCGGAGCCGCCCTTCGTGTGCAGCATGTCTATGTTCTGGGTGATCACGGCCTCCAGAAGGCGGCGCCGCTCCAGCTCCGCCAGGGCCGCGTGGGCGCCGTTCGGCTGCACGTCCCCCAGGAGTCGGAGACGCTGGCGGTAGAAGCCCCAGAAGCGGGCGGGATCGCGCCGGAACGCGTCGATGTGCGCGACCTCCATCGGGTCGACCTTCTCCCAGATCCCCTTGCCAGGCGTGCGGAAGTCGGGAATGCCGCTCGGCACGGATATCCCGGCGCCCGTCAGGGCAACGGTGCAGCTGCTCTCGCGAATCAGCTCCGCGAGTCGCTCCGCTTCCGCTGTCGCTACTTGCCCTGCCACCTGGCGCTGCGCTTGCCGAGGAACGCGGAGATGCCCTCCTTGGCGTCCTCGGACAGGAACGCGGTCGCGAAGCCCTGCTTCTCGGCCTCGATGCCGTCGTCGAGATCCGCCGTGTTGGAGACCTGCTTGATCTGCTCGACGGCGAGCGGAGCCTGCTGGGCGAGCTTCCTCGCCCAGGCGAACGCCGTCTCGAAGAGCTCCTCGTCCGGGACGAGGTCGTCGGCGAGTCCCCACTCGGCAGCCTCGGGCGCCAGCACGGCATCGCCGGTCAGGTTCATCTCGAGGGCCTTCGCCGGCCCGACCAGCCGCGGCAGGCGCTGCGTGCCGCCGAAGCCGGGGATGATCCCCAGGTTGATCTCGGGCTGCCCGAAGACGGCCGACTCCGCGGCGACGCGGAAGTCGCACGCCATGGACAGCTCACAGCCGCCCCCGTAGGCGATCGCGTTGACGGCCGCCACCGTCGAGACCCGGCTCTGGCCGAGCTCGCGGAGCAGCGCGTGCCCGCTGTTGATGAGCTCGGCGCCGGACGACTCATCCATCGAGGTGAACGCCTTGATGTCGGCGCCCGCGGAGAAGACGACCGGGAGCGAGCTGTAGACGACCATCGCCTTGATCTCGCCGTCCGCCTTGACCTCCTCCCAGACCTTGCCGAGGTCCTGGATCACCTGAGGTGAGATCGCGTTCATCGGCGGGTTGGCGAGCCAGGCGATCGCCACCTCGCCGCGCTTCTCGAGCTTCACCGTCCCCTCCGCATCGGTCTGCGGGTAGGAGTAGAAGCCCTGGCCGGACTTGAGCCCGAGCCGGCCCTGGGCGACCAGGCGCTTGACCGTCCGCGGCGGCGCGAACCGCTCGCCGTGGCTCTCCTCGTAGCGCTCCAGCTTCTCGAGGATCGTGTCGAGTCCCTCGAGGTCCGCCTTCCAGAACGGGGGAAAGAGCCCGCGTCGCGGGTCGAGCCCGGCGCCGGCCATCATGCCGAGGTCGATCTCGCGGACCGTGCAGATGCCCTCCTCGAGGACCTTGCAGGCCTCGACGAACGACTTGAGCATGATCAGGTCGGCCAGCTCCTCGGTGTCCGGATCGGCGTCGCCGTCGATGTTCGGCTCACCATCCGAGTAGAAGCCCTCGCCGCCCGACTTGGCGCCGAGCTTCCCCTCGGCGACGAGCTTCTGCATGCCCTTGTGGACGTAGAAGCTGTCGCCGTAGGACTCGTTCAGGTACTCGGCGACGTGCAGGACCGTGTCGAGGCCCAGCATGTCGATCAGGAAGAACGGGCCCATCGGCGTCACGTTGGCCGCCGCGATCCCCTCGTCGATCTTCTTGATCGAGAGGCCCTTCTCCTCCTGCTCGCGCCAGACCTCGCCGACGCCGGAGTTGAGGATGCGGTTGACGACGAAGCCGGGGACCTCCCTGCAGGTGATCGGCTGCTTCCGGATCGCCTGGGCGAAGTTGAACGCGGTGGTGACGGTGTCGCGGGAGGTGTCCTCGCCGCTGATGATCTCCACCAGCGGCATCACCGAGGCCGGGAAGAAGAAGTGGAAGCCGACGACCTTGCCGGGCCGAAGCGTCTCGCGACCCATCTCCGTAACCGAGAGCGAGGAGGTGTTGGAGGCGAGGATCGCGTGGCCTGGAGTGACCTCATCGAGCTCTCGGTAGACGGCCTTCTTGATCTCCATGCGCTCCGGCACTGCCTCGACCACGATGTCGACGTCGCCGAACTCGTCGTAGGTGGTGGTGCCGGTGATCAGGCCCATGACCTCGTCGAGCCGCGCATCGGCCTGCTCCTGCGTCAGCTTCTCCTTGGAGACGAGCCTGTCGAGCTGTGACTTGGTGACGCCTTTGGCTTTCTCGAGAGCTTTGTCTACGAACTCCCGCTCGACGTCCTTGACGACAACGGGGATGTCGGCGTTGGCGATGACCTGGGCGATCTCGCCGCCCATCGTGCCGCCGCCCAGCACGGCGGCCTTGAAGACGAACATGGGGAAGGAATCCTCCTGGTCGATTGGCCAGTCGATGAAGGCTATTAGTCTCGGTCCGATGTCGCGCCAAGGCCCCAGTCCGGATCCGGCCGCGATCAGGCGCGCCACGCCGGGCGACGCCGGCGACGTCGCGCGGTTGCTCCACGACTTCCAGGAGGAGTTCGACGAGCCCTCGCCGGGCGTCGAGGCGCTGGAGGAGCGCTACGAGGAGCTGATCCGGAGCAGGGAGATGACAGTGCTGCTGATCGGCGACGGCCCTGCTGGATTCGCCCAGCTCCGCTTCCGGCCCTGGGTCCACTCCGCCGGCCAGAACGCGCACTCGTACCTCGAGGAGCTCTACGTCGTGCCGGCGCTGCGGGGCAACGGCCTCGGGAGGGCGCTGCTCGACGCCGCGATGAGGGCGGCCAGGGACGAGGGCGCGACACACATGGAGCTGGGGACGTCCGAGGACGACGAGGCCGCGCGGGCCCTCTACGAGAGCGCCGGCTTCACCAACCGCGAGGGAAGGCCGGACGGTCCCGTGATGCTCTTCTACGAGCGCGAGCTCTGAGCCTCAGTCGCCGTAGACGGCGTCCTTGATCAGGGTCACCGAGCGGATCACCGAGTCCAGGAAGGGCTCGACCTCGACTCGCAGCCGCTTGTACTCGCGCCTGCCCGCGGGGGTGATCGAGTAATAGCGCCGCGTGCGGCGATCGGGCAATTCCCACTGGCCCTCGACCAGACCCTGAGACTCGAGCTCGCGCAACAACGGATACATGGTGTTCGGATTCACGGAGATCGTGCCCTGGGTGATCTCCTCGATCGCCTCGATCAGCCGGTTGCCGTAGGTGGGCTCACGGGCGATCAGATGGAGGACGAGGAGCGGGAAGACGTCCCGCCGGCGGATGTCGCCGCCGAAGGCGTCTGAGGGTCGACCCCCGCGCCGGCCCTCTCGCTCCTCCACGCCTTCGGCGCCCGCCCGGGCCGCCTGCGCCACGGCCTCGGAGATCGGCCTGCCTCGCGACTCGCGCTCCGCCATCGACGCTGGAGCATACGGACCCACTTACTCGTAACCAGACTCGTGAACGCGCCGGCTGGAGCGCTCGGGTCCGGACTCCGCGCTGCGGAACTACTCGATGTCCTGCTGGGTGCCGGCCGGCATGAACAGCTGGCAGATGATCCAGCCGACGGCGAGCATCCCCGCGCCGACGTACCAGGCGGTCTTCATCGCGTCGATGAAGTCGTTTAGCCCCTTGGCCCCCACTGCATCTGATGAGGCAGCGATGATCGTGCCCATCACCGCCATGCCCAGAGCGGAGCCGAAGTTGCGGAAGGTCTGAACGATGCCGGAAGCCTGTCCCCTCATCGCGTCGGGCAGCCTGTTCAGGGCATCCGCGTTGAGCGGCGAGAAGACGAGGCCGAAGCCGGCCCCCGTGACCAGCATTCCGGCCAGGGTCGCGGAGCGACTCAGCCCATCGAGCTCCGAGGCCCAGAGGATCATCCCCACGGTCCCGGCTGCGAACCCGAGCGCGACGGGCCTCTTCGCCCCCCACGCGTCCATCCACCGCCCTCCGATCCGGGCGGCGACGAAGAACGAGTAGAACATCGTCAGGATCGAGAAGCCGGCCTCGGTCGGCTGCTGGCCGACGGCGACCTGGAAGTAGACGCTGCCGAAGAAGAAGACGGCGAGCCAGGGGCCGAAGACCAGGAAGGTGAGGATGTTGTCCACGGCGAACGGCCGGTTGGCGGCCATCGCGCGGACGTCGATCAGCGGATCCTCCGTGTTCCGCTCCGCGAAAACGAAGGCCACCAGGAGCAGCACGCCGACGACGATCGAGCCGATGGTGCGGGCGTCGCCCCAGCCCCAGACCGTGGATTGCTGAATGCCCAGCACGGATAACGCCATGCCCACAACGATCAGGGCCGCCCCCCGGATGTCGATCCTGGCCGGGTTCTTGACGTCCTTGAGCTTCGCGAAGTAGATCTCCGTCAGCGCCAGGATCGCGACGGGAACGTTGATCCAGAAGATCGCGCGCCAGGTCCAGTACTGCGTCAGGTAGGCGCCTGCGATCGGGCCGATCGCGGTGAACAGCCCCGCGACGATGAAGAAA
Source organism: uncultured Solirubrobacterales bacterium (assembly GCA_963821705.1). Classification (GTDB taxonomy): domain Bacteria; phylum Actinomycetota; class Thermoleophilia; order Solirubrobacterales; family 70-9; genus DASUPK01. The sequence continues at coordinate 607,029 of CAWGEV010000007.1, forward strand.
GTTGCCAGGCCCTTGCCCCGCTCCTCCGGAGGGAACGCGTCGAGCACCAGCACGGTCGCCGATGGGATCAGCAGGCCGCCCGCGGCCCCTTGGACCGCGCGGAAGACGATCAGCCAGGTCTCGGCGATGCCGGTGTCCGGCACCAGCCCGCACATCAACGAGGCCGACGCGAACAGGATCACGCCGATGACGACGATCCTCCGGTGGCCGAAGATGTCGCCGAGGCGGCCGCCGAGGGCGACGAACGCCGCGGTGGCGAGCGCGTACGCGGTGACCAGCCACTGCTCTCCGGTCTCGCTCAGGTGGACGTCCCGCTGGATCGTCGTCGCCGAGATCGAGACGATGGTGAAGTCGATCATCACCATCGCCATGGCCGGCACGAGCGGCCAGAGCACCCGGTAGCGCGAGTAGCCCTCGTTCACCGGGCGGCACCCTAGCGGCCCCCCGGGACGCCTAGAAGAGACCGCGGACCGCGTCGACCGCGGCCGTGCCCAGAAATACGACCACGAACGCCCCGGCGGCGCCGATCAGCAGCCCCAGGAACCCGAGGATCGGGTCCTCGAGCAGGACACCGAGGCCGAGCAGGACCACTCCCAGCGACGGCAGGGTGTCCAGCCCGGTGAAGGGCGGAGCGATGAACGCAGTGATCACCAGGACCAGGGTCACCGCCCCGTAGACGATCCCGGCGAAGCGATAACCCAGAAGGAATCCCAGTCGAGCGTGGGAGTGACGCTCGATCCAGCGGATGCGCGGCAGGAGCTTCTCCGAGAATCGCTGACGTGTCTCGACCCCGATCTCGCGCCGCCTCCAGCGCTCCGGGAGCCAGACGCACCGTCGCCCGACGATCAGCTCGAGCGCCAGCAGCATCGCGATCACCTCGAAGACGTGGGTGACCCCGCCCGTCGGCAGCGGCAGCGCCGGGATCGAGAGCAGGAGGACGAAGAGGACCGCGAAGCTCTTCTCCTCGAAGACGTCGATGAGGCTGCCGATGGTCTTCGGCTCCTCGCCGCCGAGCCAGTCGGCGAGCCGGTCGCTGAGCCTCTCCCCTTCGGGCATCCGCGGATTCTCCCCGTAAACGACGAGCGCCCCGGTCTCCCGGGGCGCTCGCGAGGAGTGGTGCTGCGTGAAGACCTAAACCGTCGCGGGAGCCTGCTCCTGCTGGCTCTCGGACGACTCGCGCTCCGCCTTCTCGCGCTGGACCTTCGCCTCGGGAGTCTCCTCGTCGGCCTGGCGGCCCATGAGGAGCTCCTTGGCGATGACGAGGCGCTGGATCTGCGAGGTGCCCTCATAGAGCTGCATGATCTTGGCGTCGCGCATCAGCTTCTCGACCGGGTACTCCTTGATGAAGCCGTAGCCGCCGTAGACCTGCACGGCGTCGGTGGTTACCTCCATCGCGGAGTCCGCGGAGAACCGCTTGGCGTGCGAGGCGGCGAGGGTGTTGCGCTTGCCCTGGTCGAGCAGGATGCCGGACTGCCAGGTGAGCAGACGGCCCGCCTCGACCTTGGTCGCCATGTCGGCGATCATGAACGCGATCGCCTGGTGCATGGCGATCGGGACGCCGAACTGGACGCGCTCCTTCGAGTAGTCGGCGGCGAACTCGAGGGCGGCGCGAGCGATTCCGACGGCCATCGCGGCCACACCGGGACGGGTGCGGTCGAGGGTCATCATCGCGAGCTTGAACCCGTGGTTCTCCTCACCGAGCAGGTTGCCCTCGGGCACCTCGGTGTCGCTGAACGTGATGGTCGCGGTGTTGGAGGCGCGCTGACCGAGCTTGTCCTCCTTCTTGTCCACCGTGACGGTGTCGTCCTTCGGGATGACGAACGCGGAGATGCCGCGGTGACCGGCGTCCTTGTCGGTCTTGGCGTAGACCGTGAACCAGTCGGCGTAGCCGCCGTTGGTGATGAAGCACTTGGAGCCGTTGATGACCCACTTGTCGCCCTTCTTCGTGGCACTGGTCTTCATCCCCGACACGTCCGAGCCGGCGTCCGGCTCGGTCAGGCAGAAGGAGGCCAGCTTGGGCGCCTCGGTGAGCATGCCCAGGTACTCCTTCTTGACCTCCTCGGAACCGCCGAGGGCAACCGGGGTCGCGGCGAGGCCGTTGGCCATCAGCGAGGTGCCGATACCCGAGCAGCCCCAACCCATCTCCTCCTCGATCAGGCAGCCCGAGAGGAAGTCGAGCCCGGGACCGCCGTACTCCTCGGCGATGTGGGTGTTCATCAGCCCGATTTCCCAGGCCTTGTCGATGATGTCCTGCGGCCAGGTCCCGTCCTTGTCGTATTCCCACGCGACCTTGCGGATGTCCTTCTCGGCGAAGCTGTGCGCGAGCTCGCGCAGGTCCTTCTGCTCGTCGGTGAGGGTGAGGTCAACCACTGATAGCTGCTCCTTCGATGGGGTTGATCAAAGTCTCTGTACGACTGATTGACTGGTCAGTCAGCCAGTCCATAGAGAGTACCCGATGGGCTGGCGCATGTGCGCCGCTACGCACGGATCGTGCCTAGGTGGGGACCACCGAGGCAGGCGCGGCGACCCGCGCCTAGCGTGACCCGGTATGACAGAGCCGGTGGAAACGGCCCCACGAAACGGCCGGGAAGCGGCGCAGGCGGCGCCCCCGGCCCCCGTCATCGCCGGGCACGAGATCGTGCGGCGGTTCGGGGAGGGCGTGACGGCAGTAGAGGCGCTGCGAGGCGTCAGCGTCGAGTTCGCGCGGGGCAGCTTCAGCGCGATCATGGGCCCCTCTGGGTCGGGCAAGTCGACCCTGATGCACATCCTGGCCGGCCTCGACCGGCCGACGAGCGGCTGGGTCGAGCTCTCCGGCGTCCGGCTGGACCAGCTCTCCGATCACGACCTGACCGTGCTCCGGCGCGAGCAGATCGGCTTCGTCTTCCAGACCTACAACCTCCTGCCGGTGCTTACGGCGGAGGAGAACATCACGCTGCCGGTGCGCATCGGCGGCCAGAAGCCCGACAAGGCCTGGCTCGAGGAGCTTCTCGGCGCCATCGGGCTCGGAGACCGGCGTTCCCATCGGCCCTCCGAGCTCTCGGGCGGCGAGCAGCAGCGGGTCGCGGTGGCCCGCGCGCTGCTCAGCCGGCCTGAGGTCGTCTTCGCCGACGAGCCGACGGGCAACCTCGACACGAAGGCCGGGCGCGGCGTGCTGGAGCTCCTGCGGAAGGCGGTCGACGAGTACGGCCAGACCACCGTGATGGTCACACACGATGCCGCGGCGGCCGCGACCGCCGACGAGGTCCTCTTCCTCGCCGACGGCGAGATCGTGGATCGCCACCGCAAGCCGGGGATCGACGACATCCTCGACCACCTCCGGAAGCTGGCTTGACCAAGCTGGCGCTCAGGGGAATGGTCGAGCGCAAGCTGCGCTCGACGCTGACGGCAATCGCGGTGCTGCTCGGCGTGGCGATGATCTCGGGCACCTACGTGCTCACGGACGGCATCCGCGGAGCCTTCGCGAAGATCAATGAGACCGCTAACCAGGGCACGGACGCAGTCCTCTCGCCGAAGACCGAGTTCAACAGCAGCTTCACCCAGTCCGAGAAGCTGCCCGTCTCGCTGCTTCGCCGCGTGCGGGCGCTGCCACAGGTCGAGAAGGCGGCGGGCGCGCTGCAGGCGTTCGGGGCGCTCGTGGTGGACGGCAAGCCGATCACGCAGTTCGGCGGGCCCAACCTCGTCTTCGGCACGACGCCGAAGCCCTTCGACCCCACGTCGCCGGCGGAGGGCCGTGACCCGTCCGCTCCGGGCGAGATCGCGGTCAGCCGCGACCTCGCGAACCAGCACGGGATCGAGGTCGGCGACCGGGTCGGGCTCGAGACCTCTCACGGCACGGCGCACGTCACGGTGGTCGGGCTGGTCGACTTCGGCGGCTCCGGCTCCGCGGCCGGCTACGGCTTCACGATGGCGACGCCGGGCGACATCCGGCGGTGGTACGACCAGCAGGGCGAGGTCGGCCAGATCCTGGCCTCGCCAAGCCCGGTATCACCCCCGAGCAGCTGGTCCGGGTGATCCGGTCCATCGTGCCGCCCGACGTCAAGGTGCAGACGGGCCAGCAGCAGGCCGACGAGCAGGCCAAGGACATCTCGAACTCGATCAACTCCTTCCTCGGCCCCGCGCTGCTCGCCTTCGCGGGCGCGGCGCTGCTGGTCGGCGCCTTCATCATCTTCAACACCTTCTCGATCTCGGTGGCCGAGCGCACGCGCGAGTTCGCCTCACTGCGCACCCTCGGCGCCACCCGCGGCCAGGTGCTGCGCTCGGTGACCACGGAGGCGCTCGTGATCGGCGTGCTCGCCTCGGTCGCCGGCCTCTTCGGCGGACTGCTCTTCGCGAGGGCGATCGGCGCGCTCTTCAAGGCCGCCGGCGCCGGGATCCCGACGTCCGACCTCGGGCTGAAGACGCGGACGGTCGTGGTGGCGCTGAGCGTCGGGATCGGCATCACGCTGCTCGCGGCACTCGGCCCGGCCGTCCGGGCGACCCGGATCCAGCCGGCGCTGGCGCTCCAGGAGGGCGCCCGCGTCGCACCGTCGCGGGTGTCCCGCCTGGCGCCGTACCTGGCCGGCGTGGTCACCGTGGGCGGCCTCGGCCTGCTGGTCTATGGGCTGTTCGGCTCGGGGCCCGCCACCGACAAGCTGCTGGGCATGGCGGGCGGCGCCGTGCTCCTCTTCATCGGGCTCGCCCTGGTCGCCCGGTACATCGTCCGCCCGATCGCGGCGACCCTCGGACTCCCGCTCGAGCGGCTCTTCGCCGTGGTCGGCCGGCTCGCCCGCGAGAACGCCCAGCGCAATCCGGGCCGGACGGCACTCACCGCCGCGGCACTGATGGTCGGCCTCGGACTGGTCGTGTTCGTCGCCGTCTTCACGGCCGGGCTCAAGGCCTCGATCGAACGGCTGCGATCGACCGGCGATCACCGCCCAGATCGTGGTCCGGGCCGACAGCGGCGGCCTCCAGCCGATCCCTCGACGCACCCAGGAGATCGCGGCGAGCGGTCCCGGGCGTGGCGCGACCAGCGGGGTCCTCTACGACCAGGTCGAGGTCAACGGAAAGCGTTCGAACATCCTCTACGACGACCTCGGGCGGCGTCGAACCCGCCCGGATCGCCTCCGGCTACAGCTTCGACTGGATCGACGGCTCCGGCACGACGCTCTCGCGGCTGCACGGGGACAACGCGGTGATCGAGGAGCAGTTCGCCAAGGCCCACCACCTCGACGATCGGCGACACCTTCAAGCGTGGTCACGCCGTCGGGCGGCACGGCGACGCTGACGGCGATCGGCGAGTACCGGGACCCGCACCCTGCTCCAGGGCCTGATGGTGGACCGCCGGACGCTCGAGTCGATCTCCGACCGCGCGGGACCCGTTCATGGTCCTGGTCTCCACCCAGCCCGGCGCCGAACGCGGCCGCCGTGCAGCGCAGAATCGACGCCGGCCTGGCGCGCTTCCCGGTCGCGAAGGTCGAGCTCCGAGCAGGGCTTCAGGATCCGTTCGGCAAGCAGACCGACCAGATCGTCTACCTGCTCTACGCGCTGCTTGCCATGAGCGTGGTGATCTCGCTGTTCGGGATCGCCAACAGCCTCTTCCTCTCGATCCACGAGCGCACGCGCGAGTTCGGCCTGCTCCGCGCGATCGGCGCGACGCGCCGGCAGGTGCGGCGCATGGTCCGCTACGAGAGCGCGATCACCGCCGCGATCGGGGGCGTGCTCGGGATCGTCGTCGGCGTGCTGTTCGGCGCACTGCTGACCGCTTCCCTCAGCGAGCTCGGCCTCGTCTTCCGGGTGCCGGTCGGGCAGCTGATCGTCTTCTTCGTCCTCGCCGTGATCGTCGGGATCATCGGCGCGGTCGTGCCCGCCCGGCGCGGCTCCCGCGTCGACGTGATGCAGGCCGTCCACTACGAGTGACGTGACTAACCTCTGGGCATGCCGCTGGTGGCCTCCTTCCAGATCGGCACCGTGTTGATCGTCGTCGTCCTCGTCGCGCTCCCGCTCGGCGCCTTCGTCTTCGCGCGCGGGGCCGGAGGCGCCCTGAGACAGATCGGCAAGGGGCCGTTGTCGCTCGAGCAGGACTTCCCGCAGGGCTCGGAGGGGTCGATGTACGCGGTCTCCGCGGAGGTGCGCGAGGAGGAGATCCGCCAGATGATCCAGGCGCGCTCGGACCGCGCCGTCGACCAAGGGGCGAAAGCCCCTGGACGTCGACGCAGAGGTCGAGAAGCTGCTGGCCTCCGAGTCGGGCGGCCCGAGTCTCGCCGGGGATGCGTCGCTGCGGGAGGAGGTCCGCCAGCTGGTGGTGGCCAGGAACGAGCGACGCCAGCGTCAGGGCAGGGAGCCGCTCGACGTCGAACGGGAGATCGAGCGCCAGCTGCGTGAGCTCGAGAACCTCGGTCAATAAGATCCAGCGCGATGGAGGCCAGCGACGCAGAGAGCCGGGTAATGGAGCTCGAGGAGCTCACGGACGTGCCCGGCACCTACTTCAACCCGCAGACGGAGGTCGTGGTCGTGGTCGATGACTCCGCCTCGATCGACCAGGAGGTCTTCAACATGGAGGCCTACGAGGGCGCGGACTGGGTGCGCATCTCCGACGAGGTGCCGGTCGACGAGGAGCAGCGCGACAAGCTGCTCGAGGAGTTCCAGACGCGCTACCACCCCGGGTCGAGCGGGTCGGTCTCCGAGACGGCCCTCGAGCAGGGGGACGAGGAACTCGATGAAGGCGAAGAGGGCCAGGAGCCCGGGCGCGAGGACGCCGGGGGGCCGGAGGAGTAGACGTGGTCGCCGAGGGGGAACTGGCTCCGGACTTCACCCTTCCCGATCAGGACGGGAACGACGTCAAGCTCAGCGATCTGCGCGGTCGGCCGGTCGTCCTCTACTTCTATCCGAAGGCGGACACCCCCGGCTGCACAACCCAGGCCTGCGGGATCCGCGACCATCGCGGCGACTACGAGAAGACCGGCGCGAAGGTGGTCGGGGTATCCCCGGACACGGTCTCGGCGCAGAAGAAGTTCGCCGAGAAGTACGACCTGGACTTCACCCTCCTCGCCGACGCGGATCACGAGGTCGCCGACCTCTACGGCGTCTGGGGCGAGAAGAAGATGTACGGCAAGACCTACATGGGAGTGCAGCGTGCGACCTTCGTGATCGATCCCGAGGGCGTGGTCGCCCACGTGATCCCGAAGGCGTCGCCGAAGACACACGACGAGGTCGTGCTCGAAGCGCTCCGGCAGCTCGTCTGAACGCGTCCGCGCCGTTCACGAACGACCGCCACGACGAGGAGCTCTGCTGACTGCCGCTCACACGGCGACCACCACGATGAAGGTCGCATAGAGCGCGATCCAGGCGAGCACCGGCGGCAGCTCGAAGCGGTCGCGGAGCCTGAAGCGCCCAATAGGCCACCACCCCGCCCGCCAGTCCCAGCCCGACCGAGACAGCCGCGCTGCCGGTCAGGTCCCAGTTGGTGAACAGCAGCCCGATGCCGACCGGGATGGTCGACTGGAAGACCATGGCCCCCGTGATGTTGCCGAGGGCGAGCGAGTCCTTGCCCTCGCGCACCCAGAAGAAGCTGTTCACCTTCTCGGGGAGCTCGGTCGCGAGCGGCGCGAGGATCAGGGAGAGGACGATCGCCTCCGCCCCGAGGTCCTCGGCGACGTTGAGGAGCTCGTCCACGAACAGGTGCGCGCCGCCGACCATCGCCGCCAGGCCGATCAGGAACTGGATCACGGCGATGGTCGTCGTCGGCTCGGCCGCGCCCCGCGCGAGGATCAGCGGGTTGAGGGTCTCCTCCGGCTGCGCCTCCCCGCCCCCCGCGAGTGTCATCCACACATAGGCGGGATACGCCGCGATCAGGGCGACTCCCGCCGGGACCTGAACCTCGGCCGGAGCACCGAGACCCAGGACGAGAGCGAGCGCGAAGAAGACGAGGAAGAACCCGAGATCGCGATCAAGGGTCGGGACGTGAGCGCGCAGGAAGATCCCCTGCGGGCGCCGCTCCCTGTAGACGTAGGCGGTGAGGCCGACGAGCCCCATCGCGAGGGTCGCCAGCAGGAAGGGAGCGCCGACGATCGCCCCCACGGCGACCCCCTTGCTCTTGCTGCCCTGGATCAGCGCGACGATCGCTATCAGGGTCTCGGGCATCGCCGTCCCGACGGCGGCGAGCAGGCTTCCCACCGCTCCCTCCCCAAGCTCGAGCCGACGGCCGATCCACTCGACCGCATTGGTGAACAGGAGCGCCCCCGCGAGAATCACGGCGAAGCTCGCGATCAGCAGCAGGGCGTCCACGCCGGCCCGGAGCTACGCGAAGCCGAAGGTCAGAGCCACCACGGCGTAGACGAGCAGCAGTTGCAGCCCCTCGTACCAGGTCGACTCGCCCTCCTGCGTCACCTGGTTGGCGATGATCGCCGCGATCGCAAGCCCCGCCAGCTCGAAGCCGTTGAAGACGAGCGCCATCGGATGCGGTCCGATGAAGAAGGAGCAGAGGACCAGCACCGGCGTCACGAACAGCGCGACCTGGGCGCTGGAGCCGATCGCGATGTTGACCGCGAGGCTCATCTTGTTCTTGTAGGCGACCAGGACGGCCACCCAGTGCTCGGCGGCGTTGCCGACGATCGCCACCACGATCGCCCCGATGAAGAACTCCGAGAGCCCGATCGCGTGAGAGGCCTCCTGGATCGAGCCGACGAGGATCTCCGAGAGCACGCCGACCAGGCCGCCCGAGATGGCGAGCACGAGCACGGACCGTCGGGTGGTCCAGTCGCCGCGACCCTCGGTGTGGGACTCCTCCTCGTGCGGATTGAAGATGTGAGCGTGGGTCCGGAGCGAAAAGAACAGCCCGGCGACGTAGGAGAGGATCAGAACGCAGGCGACCGCCAGCGAGAGGTGCTCGAGCGAGCCGCCGTAGTTCACCCGCGCGGCCCCGGCCTGCGGCAGGCCCGGGCCCGTCAACCAGCGCGAAGACGCCCGGCATGATCAGCGCCGCCACCGCCAGCAGCAGCATCGTCGACTGCACGCTCGCGGCGGTCCGGCCGAACTTCTGCACGCTCCGGCTCCGGTTCCCGGTGAGCCCGCCGACCAGCATCGCCGCCGCCCATCACCAGCAGGACGTTGCCCAGGATCGAGCCGATCAGCGATGCCTTGACGACCTCGTGGAGTCCCTTGCCGAGGGCGAACAGGGCGATGATCAGCTCCGGGGCGTTGCCGAATGTGACGTTGAGCAGTCCGCCGACTACGTTGCCCGAGCGCTCCGCCAGCTCCTCGGTCGCGCGCCCCATCATCGCCGCGGGCGGAATCAGGGCGACCGCCGAGACGAAGAAGACCACGGTGGCCGACACGTCCGCGAGATCGACGATCACCGCCGCCGGGATCAGCGGCGACAGCAGGTACGGCCAGGTGTCCGGCCCGATGAGTCTGCGGTTGTCCGCGAATAGACTCAAACCGTGAGCGAGCCTAACGACAGCGGCGCCACGGTCCGCATCGTCGGTGGCGGCGTGGCGGGCGTCGAGGCGCTGCTCGCCCTGCGCGACCTGGCCGGCGACCGAGCCGACCTGACACTGATCTCACCGGACCCGGACTTCGTCTACAAGCCGCTCCTCGTCGAGGAGCCCTTCGGGCTGGGGCCGCCCGAGCAGTACGCGCTCGAGCCGCTCGCCGACGAGCACGGCGCGGAGTTCGTGCTCCAGTCGGCCTCGGCGGTCGACGCCGGCAACCACCAGCTCCGCCTCGCCGACGGCTCGACGCTCGACTACGACTACCTCGTGGTCTGCGTGGGCGGCCGCTTCGTCCCGGCCTTCGAGCACGCCATCACGTTCCCGAGTCCCCGGGAGCCGCTCCGGATCGACCCCGTCCTGGACCGGGCCACCTCGGGCTCGGGCCGGATCGCGTTCGTCGTGCCGCCGACCATCACATGGTCTCTGCCCATCTACGAGGTGGCCCTGATGACCGACCGGCGGGCCCGCGAGAGGGGTGATCGCGTCGAGGTCACGCTCGTCACGCCGGAGGACGGCCCGCTCGCCGCCTTCGGTGCGGCCGCCAGCACGGCGGTCGCGGAGCTGCTCAGCGCCCGCGGCATCGAGATCATCAGCGGTGAGCGGGCCCACGAGGAGGGCGAGGCGATCGTCCTGACCCCGGGCGGACGCAAGCTCGAGGCTGACGTCGTGATCTCCCTGCCGACGATGGAGGGACCGGCGATCCCGGGGCTACCCACCGACGAGCACGGCTTCATCCCCGTCGACCAGCACTCGCGGGTCCGCGGCGTCGACGACGTCTACGCCGCCGGCGATGGGACCAGCTTCCCGCTCAAGCAGGGCGGCCTGGCGACCCAGCAGGCCGACGCCGCCGCGGAGGACATCGCGCACCGGCTCGGCGCGGCGGTGGAACCCGAGCCGTTCCGGCCCGTCCTGCGCGGTCAGCTCCTGACGGGGGACGCCTCGCTTCACCTGCGAACCGACGTCGCGGGCGGCGGCGGCGAGGGAACGGCCAGCCTCGACCGGCTCTGGTGGCCGCCCCACAAGATCAGCGGCCGCTACCTGGCCCCGATGCTCTACCACGGAGAGGTGGAGCTCGAGGGGCACCCGCCCACCGAGACAATCGACATCGAGGTCGCGCTGCCGGAGGAGTGGCACGCCGAGCCGATGGCGCTCGATCCTCACCGAGCGCCGAACATCGACTGACCCTGTCAGCCGCGAGGCTGGACGACAAGCACGTCGCAACGCGCGCCGTGCAGGATCTCGGTGCTGACGCTGCCCAGAACCGCGCGGGCCACCGCACCGCGATTGCGCGACCCGGTCACGATCAGGTCGGCCTCGATGTCCTCGGCCACGGTGAGCACCGCCTTGGCGGGCGGCCCGCCCACCGCCCACGGACTGGCCTCCAGCTCCGCGTCGAGCGCCTCGATGGCTCGGCGCAGCTCCTTGCGCGCCTTCTCGGCGACATCCGGCGGCGACTGGCGAGGGGCCCCGGGCACGATCGAGGGAATCTGCTCAGGGGTCGCCTCGACCACGGTGAGCGCCGCCTCGTCCCGGCTCGCGATCTCGACCGCGGCCGCCAGCGCGGCCTTCGCCCCCTCACTGCCGTCGTAGGCGACCACCACGTTCCGGTACATGGCCGTCCGCTCCCCTACCGGCTGAGCAGGTTGGCGCACCGCTGGAGCGCGGCCTGTCCCGAGGCCTGCGAGAGGCACTGCTCGTAGGCCTGCGTCGCCGCGCCGCCGGGGGCGGTGGTCGAGCCGCCGGACCCGGGCAGGGCGCCGCTCGTGCCCAGGCCGCCGCGGAGCGCGTTGCCGAGCTGGCCCGGGTTGATCCCGAGCTGCTGGAAGAGGTTGTTGAGCGGCTGCGCGTTGGCCGGAGCGGTGATCGTCTCGGGCTTGTTCACGTCTGCAAGGTTGAGCTGCACGTCGATGGTGAGCGAGTCCGGCGCGCCGGGCGTGCCGGTGGGCGGCTTCAGGTCGAGATGCGCCTGGAAGCGCCGAAGCAGCTTGTCGTCGACACCGCTGTTGACGTCGATGTCGCCGGACTGGATCACGTCGTTGAGCTGGTTGAGCTGGGCCGTGTTGACGTTGCCCACCGCGCTGCCGGCCTTCTGCGCGATCGTCTTCAGATCGCCGACCAGCTTCGACACGTCAGCGCTGCCGGAGATGTGGATCGTATTGGCACCCTCGACGTGCTCGGTGCCCTCGTTCTTCAGGTCCGTCAGCCAGTTGATCGGGCTGATGCCGAGCGTCTTCAGCAGGCTGCTCGACTTGCCGGCGTTGTTCTGGCCCTGGAGCTGCGCGTAGCTGGCAGTGAACTCGTCGTGGAGCTGCTGCGGGACGGCGTATTCGGTGCCCTGGAAGTTGACGAAGGCCTGGGAGCCGGTGGATGTCAGGCCGCCGCTGCCGGAGAAGCTCTGCGAGCCGCCCTCGGCGTGCAGCGAGACGTCGAAATCGAACTTCGGAAGCTGCCCGTTCGGCTGGCTCTCGAACTTGCCGCCGAGCTTGACCTCGAGCTGGCCCGGGTTCGCGCCGCCCGAGGTCTCGACCTTGAAATCGAGGTCGAACGTGCCGCTTCTGATCGGGGTCGGGTTGTTGAACGTCTGCTCGAGGACCTGGTGCGGGTCCTCGTTGTTGCCGCCTCCCCCGCACGCGGAGACGAGCAGCGCCGCCGCGAGCGCGACTGCGACGACTACCAGGGCGCGGATCCTGTTCAAGCTCTCTCCATTCCGGCGGCGCCGCAGCGTAGCGCAAGGCCTGTAGCGGCAGGGCGGCATCCCGGGTCCTATCCTCACCCTGATGGAGGGGAGGAGAGCCTGTCCCAGCTGCGCCGCCGACAACCCCGTTCGGGCGCGCTTCTGCATGTCCTGCGGAGCCGAGCTCGCCCCACAGTGCCCCAGCTGCGGCGCCGAGAATCCGGTTGGGGCCAAGTTCTGCATCGAGTGCGGGAGCGGCCTCTCCCCGGCCGCGCAGGCGCCCTCCTCGGGACCTGCCCAGCCGGCGCCCGCCGAATCGCCGCCTGAGGAACGGCGCCAGGCGACGATCCTGTTCGCCGACCTCTCCGGCTACACGGCCGCGGCCGAGCGCATGGACCCCGAGGCGGTCAAGGCCCTGGTCGACCGGACGCTCCGCCTGCTCGGTGAGGAGATCGAGCGTTTCGGCGGCTCGATCGACAAGTTCATCGGCGACAACGTGATGGGCGTGTTCGGGGCGCCGGTCGCCCACGAGGACGATCCCGAGAGGGCGGTCCGCGCCGGGCTGGCGATGCAGACCGCGATGGAGGAGGCGAACCGCCAGAGCCGTGAGAAGTACGGGGTGGGGTTCTCGCTGCGGGTCGGCATCAACTCCGGCGAGGTGATGGCCGGAGCGGTCGGCGACCGGTACACGGTGATGGGCGATCCGGTGAACGTCGCGGCGCGGCTGCAGGCCGCCGGACGCCCCGACACGGTCACCGTCGGAGAACCCACCTACCGCGCCAGCCGCGAGGCGGTCTCCTACGAGCGCCTGGAGCCGCTCGCCCTGAAGGGCAAGGAGGAGCCGGTGCCGGCGTGGGAGGCGACCGGTGTGCTCGCCGAGCCGCGTCGGGGCAACGCCCGCGCTCAGACGCCGCTGATCGGCCGGGAGGAGGAGGCCGCGCTCCTCTCCTCCCTGGTCGAGCGCGTTGAGCGCGAGGGAAGGCCGCATCTGGTCACCGTCATCGGCCAGGCCGGCGTCGGCAAATCCAGGCTGTTGAGGGAGCTGATGATCACCCTGGCCGAGTCGGACGAACCCCCGACCATCCGCCGTGGCCAATGCCCGCCCTACGGCGCCGGCATCGCCTACTGGGCGCTGGCCGAGGTGCTCAACGACGAGTTCGACATCCGGGACACGGATGCCCCCGAGGCGGCCTGGGAGAAGCTCCGCTCGGGGGTCACCGGGCTGATGAGCGAGCTGGGCGACGAGTCGGCGGGCGAGCGGAACGCCGCGCTGCTCGCCATACCGCTCGGCCTCGAGCCGCCCGAGGAGTTCAGGCACGCCGAGGCGGATCCGCAGCGGATGCGCGAGGCGCTCTTCTCCGCCGCCCGCGCGGCGGTCGAGGCCATCGCCCGGCGGCGCCCGCTCGTCCTCGCGATCGACGACATCCACTGGGCCGACGAGGGAATGCTCGACCTGATCGACCACCTGACGCGCTGGGTCCGCGCACCCCTGCTGCTCGTCTGCCTGACGCGCGACGAGCTGCTCGAGCGGCGGCCCGGCTGGGGCGGCGGACGCCGCAACGCGACCACCATCTCTCTCGAGCCGCTGACCGAGACGGAGACCAGGGAGCTCGTCGCCGCGCTGATGCCGAGCTCCGACAACGGCTCGGGCGACGTCGTCCCGCAGGTGGCCGAGCGCTCCGGCGGCAATCCGCTTTTCGCCGAGGAGATGGTCAACCGCCTGATGGAGGAGGAGACGGTGGAGGCGCAGGCGCTGCCCAGCACGGTCCAGTCGCTGCTCGCGGCGCGCCTCGACTCGCTCGACCCCCTCGAGCGGCGCCTGCTGCAATCGGCCTCGGTGGTCGGCCAGACCTTCTGGGAGGGAGCGCTCGCCACGACCGCGACCGAGGAGGGCCTCGACCTCGGGCAGACGCTTTCCGCGCTCGAGCAGAAAGACCTGCTCGTCCCAACCCAGGGCAGCCGCCTGGCGGGCGAGCGAGAATACGCCTTCAAGCACGTCCTGATCCGGGACGTCGCCTACTCGATGCTGCCGAAGTCCGTGCGGTGCCGGAAGCACGTCGAGGTCGCCGAGTTCATCCGCGAGCGGGCCGGCGAGCGCAGCGACGGCGTCATCGGCCTGATCGCCGAGCACTTCGCGCGCGCCGCCGCGCTCGGCTCGGAGGCCAGCCTCGATCGCGATGCCCTCTCGGAGCTTCAGTCTCGCGCTCTCGACTCGCTCGAGGCCGCCGGCGACGCGGCCGCGGCTCTCTACTCGAACGCCGAGGCGTTCGACCGCTACACGGCGGCCCTCGAGATCTCCGAGTCACTCGACCCCGGGACGGTCGCGCGGATCGGCGAGAAGCAGGGGGACGTCGCCCTCCGGATGGGCCGCGTCGACGCGGCGGTCGGGGTCTGGGAGCGCTGTCTCGAATACCACCGCGCGGAGGAGGACCTGGCGCGCGTCGCGGATCTCCATCGGAAGATCGGCGCGGCCCTCTGGCACAAGGGAGAGCGCCGGGCGTCGATCGACAACTACCAGCGGGGCATCGATCTGCTCAAGGACGGACCGCCGTGCATCGAGCTCGTGCGCCTCTACGAGGAGGCGGCCTCGCTCTATATGCATACCGGCGACAACATGCTGGCCATCTACGCGTCAGAGAAGGCGCTGAGGCTCGCGGAGCGACTCGACGAGGCCCGCGCAGCCAGCCGGGCCCACGGGATCTTCGGCCGGGTCTTCGGCCGGATCGGGGACTCGGAGAAGGCCCGGGAGAACCTCGAGCGGTCGGTGGCTCTCGCCCGGGAGTCGGACCGGTCCGAGGCGGTCCGCGCTCTGCTGACTCTCGGCTACCACCTGGAGGTCTCGGAAGCCGACTATGAGGGCGCGGCCGACGCCTACCGCGAGGCGCTCGAGATCGCCGAGGAGGTCGGCGATCTGCCGTCACAGGTGGAGCTGCACGCCTCGCTCGGCGAGCTCGCGGTCGACGCCGCCGACTGGGAGGCGGTCGAGCAGGCGGCCGACGCCAGCGCCCAGCTCGCGGAGCGCGAGGGCCTCTACGGGAAGCTCTGCTTCCCGGACCTGATGCGGGGAGTGCTCTCCTGGCGGGCGGGGAACTGGGAGGACGCCGCGAAGTCGTTCCGCCGCGCTCACGAGCTCGGCGAGCAGGTCGGCCGCTCCGAGGTCGCCTTCAACGCCCTCTTCTGGCTGGCGATGACCCTGTGGGAAAGCGGCGACCTGGCCGGGGCCGAGACCGAGCTCACGCGGGCGCTCGACATCTGCGAGCGGGCCGGCCTGATCGCGCAGTCGGTGGAGGCGATCTCCGCCCGCGCCGTCGTGCTCGCGCTGGCCGGGCGAACGGACCAGGCGCGCGCTGCGGCCGAGGAGGCCGACCGGCTGGCCGGGCGGCTGCACTATCCGGTCGGGGAAGCGGCGACGGCCGAGGCCGCGGGAGCGTGCGCCGAGGACCCAGACGACGCGGCGGCCAAGATGAACCAGGCCCGCCGGCGCTGGCAGGAGCTCGGCCGCCCGCTCGACGCGACCCGCTGCCTGGTCGTGCAGGGCCGCCTGCTGGTCGATTCCGATCCGGACGCGGCAACCGGGCTGCTCGACGAGGCCGCCTCGGAGTACGAGGGCCTCGGAGCGCCGGCCTTGGCGGCGCGGGCGCGGGCGCCGGTCGCCGGCTAGATGGCCTCCTGGATGCAGTGCCAGCTCACTGGGGCCCGGACGTAGAATCGCCGACGTGGAGGCAGACGTCCCGAAGACCTGGATCCTCACCGGCTCGCTCGAGAACTTCCGGATCAACGTGGAGCGCGGCTTCGACGTGATCGGCTTCAAGGAGCGCCGCCGCCGGCAGGCGGAGGAGTTCGAGCCCGGCGACGAGATCGTCTTCTACGTCACCGGCGTCCAGGCTTTCGGCGGCATCGCCCGGATCCGGTCCGAGATGTTCGAGGACCGCACGCGGATCTGGCCCGGAACCAAGCGGCGGCCACAAAGACCGCCGCCGGATCAAGAGCCGGAGATCTATCCCTGGCGCGTTGAGGCGGAGCCCGTGCTCGTCCTGCCCGAGGAGGAGTTCGTCCCGGCCGAGGAGCTCGTCACCGAGCTCGAGCACGTCCGCAAGTGGCCGCCGGACCATTGGCATCTCGCCTTCCAGGGCCAGCTCCGCACCGTCGGCGAGGCGGACGCCGCGCTGCTCCACGAGCGCCTATCGAAGGCCATGGCTCGCGCGTGAGCGAAGAGGGGACCGGGCTCGTCCACGAGCGCCACTTCACCCGCGAGGAGGCGAACGCGCTGCTGCCGCGGCTGACCGAGCTGCTGAGCCGCCTTCGCGACGCGAAGGACGATCTGACGGACACCGAGGCCCATGAGGCGCTCTCCGAGGCGGCCCCCACCAATGGCGGCGGCGAGGAGGGAAAGCAGGTCGGGGTCGCTTTCCTCGAGGTCAGGCGAATGCTCGAGACGATCGAGCAGTCCGGAATCGTCCTCCGCGACATCGACCGCGGGCTGCTCGACTTCCCGGCGATGATCGACGGCCGGGAGGTCTATCTCTGCTGGGAGCTGGGCGAGGACGACGTCGGCTACTGGCATGACCTGGACGCGGGCTACGGTGGCCGCGAGCCGCTCGACTAGACGCGAGGGCGCCCGCAGGCGACGCGGAGGGCGACCCGCCAAATGGCGAAGCCGCTAGCCGATCTCTGGACGGACCTGCGGGGTCTGGGCGGCAACGAGCGCATCGCGGTGATCGGCTGCGCCGTGATGGTCGGCAGCCTGCTTCTCCCCTGGTACCAGTCGCCGTTCTCCAACGACCTGGTCCTCACCGGGATCGGCGCCTTCGGGTGGGCCGAGGCCGCCCTGCTGCTGATAGCCGCCGCCACGACATTCCTCGCCCTGCAGGGCGGCGGGGGTTACGTCCCGCCGCGGCCCCTGCGCGAGTGGGGCCTGTTCGTGGCCGCGGGCGCATGGGCCGCGGCGATCATCGTCTACCGGATGATCGACCGGCCGCAGTACACCCTCGGCGGCCACGATGAGCCCTACGAGCTCCACTACGCGATCTTCGTCGCCCTGGCGGGGGCGGCGATCATCGTGATCGCCGGGCTGCGAATGCGCCCACGCGAGCGGGCCAAGCGCCCGCAGGCCCCGGACTGATCAGTCGATCGGCGGGGGCGGCTCCATGCCGTGGCGGCGCATGCCGGCCTCGATCTCTTCGATCACCGTGTCGAGCACCGCAACGCGCGCGTACCGCTTCGACTCGGCCGGGATGAGGTGCCAGCGCGCGTGCGGCTCGACGCTGGTGCGGGCGACCATGTCCTCGACAGCCTGCTTGTACTCGGCGCGCTTCTCGCGGTTCCGCCAGTCCTCCTCCGTGAGCTTCCACGCCTTCAGGGGGTCCTTCTCGCGGCGTTTGAACCTCTTGAGCTGCTCGTCGCCCGAGATGTGCATCCAGAACTTGATCAGGATCATCCCCTCGTCGGAGAGCGTCCGCTCGAAGCCGTTGATCTCGTCGTAGGCGCGCAACCACTGCTCGCGCGTGGCGAGGCCCTCGACCCGCTCCACGAGGACCCGTCCGTACCAGGAGCGGTCGAAGACGGCCATCCCTCCCCACCCGGGCAGCGACGGCCAGAAGCGCCGGAGGAAGTGATGGCGCTTCTCGTCGTCTGTCGGCGCCGCGAACTGGACGACCCTGACGTGGCGCGGGTCGAGCTTGGCCACCAGGCGCCTGATGGCCCCGCCCTTGCCCGACGCGTCCTCGCCCTCGAAGAGGATGCAGACCGGCGGACCGAGCTCGCCGCTCCCGATCAGGCCGCCGAGCGTGAGCCGCAGCTGCGCCAGGCGCTCCCAGGCGCGCTCGAGTGCCGCCTCCTCCTCCTCGGGGCTGAGCTTCTTCGAGAGATCGAGGTCGTCCAGGACGCCCATGGCTAGAAACCCGTCGGTGCCCTGCCGTTGTGGGTGTGGATGGCAAGCTGCAGGAGGCCGATGGAGGCCAGGATCAGCGCGATCCCGAAGGCGATCAGCCAGTTGCTCTTGGCGCCGTGGCCGTACCAGCCCACCAGGAATCCGATGGCGAGCAGCACGGCGTACGGGCCGAGCGAGTCGGGCAGGGCGATGGCGAACATGAGGCGGTATCTATCATCCCCGAGATGCCGGACTCGGATCCCCAGTCGGTCGCCGAGGTTCGCGAGGGCCTCGGCGAGGTCGGCTACCTCGCCGATGAGGCCGCCGCGCTCGTCTCCTTCCTGGCGCAGCGCCTCGGCAAGCCGGTCCTCGTGGAGGGCCCGGCGGGCGTCGGCAAGACCGAGCTCGCCAAGGCGCTCTCGCGCTCCACGGGCCGCCGGCTGATCAGGCTCCAGTGCTACGAGGGGCTCGACGAGGCGAAGGCCCTGTACGAGTGGAACTACCGCAAGCAGCTCCTCCGCATCCAGTCCGAATCGACAGCCGCCGCCCCCGGAAGCGAAGCTGAGGAGGCGGCGGTTGATGGGGGATCCTGGGAGCGGACGCGCGGTGACATCTTCAGCGAGGACTTCCTGTTCACGCGGCCGCTGCTGGAGGCGATCAGCGCGGAGGACCCCGTCGTCCTGCTGATCGACGAGATCGACAAGACCGACCAGGAGTTCGAGGCGATGCTGCTGGAGGTCCTCTCCGACTTCCAGATCTCGATCCCAGAGCTCGGCGTGATCGAGGCGCGCACCCGGCCGATCGTGGTCTTGACCTCGAACAACTCGCGCGAGCTGACGGAGGCGCTCAAGCGCCGCTGCCTCTACCTCTGGCTCGACTACCCCTCGGTGGATCGCGAGCTGGAGATCGTTCGCCTGCACGCGCCGGAGCTGGACGAGGGCCTGGCGCGCCGGCTCGTGGAGATCGTCCACATGATCCGCCAGCTCGACCTGAAGAAGCCGCCATCGATCGCCGAGTCGATCGACTGGGCCCGCACCCTGCTGCTGATCGGCGCCGACGACATCGACCGCGAGACGTTCGAGAGCTCGATGAGCATTCTCGTGAAGCATCGCTCCGACATCGACCTGGTCGCCGAGCGCGTCTCCGTCAAGCTCGAGGGCGACGGCGTCCCGGGCGGCATCACGCCGCCGCGCTCTCCGGGGAGCTGACGTGTCCTCCACCGCGGGCAGCCTGCTCGCCTTCTTCGAGGACCTCCGGTCCGAGGGGGTCGCCGTCGGCACGTCCGAGATCCTGGACGCCTTCGCTGCGCTCGACGAGGTGAGCTGGACCGACCAGCGCGACTTCCGTGAGTCCCTGGCCGCCACCATCGCCAAGTCCCAGGAGGACCGCCGGATCTTCGAGCTGCTCTTCGATCGCCACTTCTTCCGCGCCGCGGAGTCGGAGGCCATCGAGCGGGGGATCGAGGACGAGCGGTTCGAGGGGGCCGGCGACCGGATCGACCTCGATGAGCTCCGGGAGGCGATCCGCCGCGCGATCACCGCGGGCAACGACGGGGAGATGCGCGACCTGGCCCGGCTCGCGATGACCGCATTCGGGAGGCGCGGTGAGCGCTCGGGCGTCATCGGCGTCGACGTCCAGCGCATCCGGCGCGCACTCGACCTGCAGGCGCGCGGCCGCCGGGACGACGGGGACGAGCAGGCCCTCGACGCCGAGAACGTCCGTCAGTTCGAGCGGTACCTGCGCCGGGAGCTGGAGCGCGCCACCATCGAGCGCACCGGAAAGCTGCCCCCCTCCCGCCCCCTGGCCGAGCTCGACCGGACGCTGCCCACCAGCCCCACCCAGGATCTCACCGCCGTCCATCGCGCCGTCGCCCAGCTCAAGCGCCGGATCGCGACGCTGGGGCACGAGCAGCGGGGCCGCACCCGAGGCAGGCACGTGGACGTCCGCCGCACGATGAGGGCCTCGCTGGAGACCGGCGGCGTCCCCCTGAACCTCCGCTACCGGCCGAAGCGGCCGCGCCGGCCCGAGATCTACGTCCTCTGCGACGTCTCCACCTCCGTCTCGAGCGCGAGCGTCTTCTTCCTCTCGGTGCTCCACGCGCTCCACGACTCGTTCCGGAAGCTGCGCAGCTTCGTCTTCATCGAGCGGATCAGCGAGGTCACCGACATCTTCGAGCACGAGCGCGACTTCCGGAAGATCTCCGAGCGCGTCTCGTCCGAGGGAGGGGTCGCCGACGTATCGGGCTACACCGACTACGGGCGCGTCTGGCTTGAGTTCGGCGAGGAGATCGCCGAGGACCTGGGCCCGCGCTCCACCGTGATCGTGCTCGGGGACGCCCGCACCAACGGCCGCGAGCCCCACGCCGCCACCTTCGGGGCCATCGCAGAGCACGCCGGCCGCACCTTCTGGCTCAATCCGGAGCCGAGGCTCTACTGGAACTACGGGGACTCGGTGATGGCCGCGTACGAGCCCTACTGCGACGGGGCCTTCGAGTGCTGGACCACCAAGCACCTGGAGAACTTCGTCAACACCCTCGCCGGCGCGGCTCGCGTAGCCGACTGAGCGTCAGCGGGATTCGCGGATCCGCGCGAACCAACGGCTAGGGAGCGCCCTCCGTCGCGAGGGTCTCGTTCAGGTAGCGGTGGTCGCCCGTGACCTCATCGCCCACCCAGTCGGGCGGCTCGAACGCCCTCGCCTCGTCCTCGGAGTCGAACTCGATCTCGGCGACCACGAGGCCCTCGAGCTCGCCCGCGTAGACGTCGACCTCGATCCTGTGCCCTGCCTGCGAGGCGACGTAGCGGCGCTTGTGCAGCCGGCGGCCCTCGGTCAGCGGCCAGAGCTCATCGAAGCGCTGCCGGTCGAGCTCGATCTCCGCCTCCTGGCGAGAGAGCCCGGCGCCCCGCTTGGCCGTCAGGACGAGACGCTCGCCCCTGCGGCGCACACGCACCTCTCCTTCCGGCCCGATCGCCAGGTATCCCTGCTCGATCTCGTCGGACTCGGCATCGCTGAGATCGGGAGGGTCGGGAACCAGGAACTTGCGCTCGACCTCCATCCCCAACACCGTAGACTGGCCGGTGACCCGACAGGGGAGCTCGCGGGATTCAGGTGCGGGCTGAGATAGCGGAACCACCCTCCACCCTCCGCTGACCCTTTGAACCTGTGCGGTAATGCGCGCGGAGGGAGCATGCTGACGAGACTTCGCGAAGGCACCCCGGACGCGGCCGGCGAGGGCCGCTCCGAGGCGACCGCGCGGCTGGAGGCCGTCCCCGGAGCCACGCTGGAGGTCGCCGGGCTGGGCCAGTCCTTCGGCGAGCTCGAGGTCATCGAGCGGATCGACCTGGAGGCCGAGGCCGGCGAGGTGATCGGGATCGTGGGTCCGTCAGGCTGCGGCAAGACGACCCTGCTCGAGCTGATCGCCGGGCTGCGCACCCCGGACGCCGGGAGGGTTTCGATCGGCGGCCACGCGGAACCGGCCTCCCGCCTCGAGCGCTGCGCGTACATGCCGCAGCGAGACCTCCTCCTGCCCTGGCTCTCCGCGGTCGACAACGCCGCCCTCGCCCTTCGCGTCGCTGGAATGAAGCGAAACGCCGCGCGGGAGCGGGCCGGCGAGCACTTCGAGCGACTGGGGCTCGAGGGATTCGAGGGCTCGCGCCCCGATCAGCTCTCGGGCGGAATGCGCCAGCGCGTCGCCTTCCTGCGCACCCTGATGGCCGGCCGCCCCGTCCTCCTGCTGGACGAGCCCTTCGCGTCACTCGACGCGATCACCCGCGCCGAGATCCAGTCCTGGCTGGCGGCGGTCCTGGGACCGGACCGGCACACCGTGCTGCTCGTCACCCACGACGTCGAGGAGGCCCTCTACCTCTCGGACCACGTTCTCGTCCTCGGCTCCCGCCCGGCAGGCGTCGCCGACCGGATCGACGTCGAGGCGCCGAGGGCGACCGACCGGGCGGCGGCGGTCACCGAGCCCGCGTTCGCGGCACTGAAGGAGAGGGCACTGCGAAGCCTGGCCGAGGCGGCGCTATGAGCGCGGCGCGCAAGTTCGTGGCTCCAGCGGTCGTGATCATCTTGCTGCTCGGCGCCTGGCAGCTGGCCGCGCGCTGGGACCTGATCGCGAACGCTCTCAACATCCAGGACTTCCTCGTCCCGGCGCCCAGCGACATCGCGAGCTCGCTCTGGAACGACCGCTCGCTGCTCGCCGACGATTCGTGGGTCACCCTGCGCGAGGTCCTGCTCGGCTTCCTCTGTGCGCTGGTCGCCGGCCTCGCCTTCGCCATCGCTCTTCACCTCTCCGACACCCTCAGGCGCGCCTTCTATCCGCTGCTGGTGGGGTCCCAGGCGATTCCGCCCGTTGCGATCGCCCCGATCCTCGTCGTCTGGTTCGGGTTCGGAATCGGTCCGAAACTGTTGCTGATCGCGCTTGTTTGTTTCTTCCCGGTCACGGTCAACACCCTGGACGGGCTGCGTTCGGTCGACCCACAGCTGATCACGATGATGAGAACCCTCGGAGCAAGCCGCCGTCAGATCCTGACCAGGGTCGAATTGCCGTCGGCGTTGCCCTTCTTCTTCAGCGGGACCAAGATCGCGATCGCGGTCGCGGTGATCGGCGCCCTGTTCGCCGAGTGGGCGGGCGCCGGCTCGGGCCTCGGCCACCAGGTCCTGATCTCCTCGAGCCAGCTGCTCACCGCCCGCATGTTCGCCGCGATCACCCTCCTCGGCCTCATGGCGATCCTGCTGTTCGGCCTCGTCGCGCTCCTCGAGCGGCGGGTGGTCACCTGGGACCGCCGTGAGGTGACGCGCGCGTGAGGCGAACCCGGCCGGCAGCCACGGCGGCCCTCCTGGCCGCGCTGATCGCGCTCTGCCTGGGAGCGTGCGGTGGCGGTGACGGCCCCACGACCGGATCGGCCTCCAACCCGCGGCCGTTCACGGTCGACCTCGACTGGTACGTCAATCCCGATCATGCCGGGATCTTCACCGCGCTCAGCCGCGGCTACTTCAAGCAGGCGGGGCTCGACGTCCAGCCACAGGTCCCATCCGACCCGTCCGCCCCGATCAAGGAGGTGGCCGCCGGCCGCGCCGACCTCGCGGTCTCCTATGAGCCGGAGGTGCTGCTCGCGCGCGACAAGGGCCTCGACGTGCAGGCCGTTGCGGCCATCGTCGATCAGCCGCTGACCTCGCTGATCTCGCTGCCGAAGGCCGGGATCGCAGGGCCGGCCGACCTGCAGGGGAAGACGGTCGGCACCGCCGGGATCCCGTACCAGACCGACTATCTCCAGACCATCCTTCAGACCGCCGGCCTCCCGACGTCGGCCGCCAACGAGGTGAACGTCGGGCTCAACCTGCTGCCGGCCGTGATCGGCGGCCAGGCGGACGCGATCCTCGGCGGCTACCGGAACATCGAGGGAGTCGATCTCCAGGAGAGGGGGCTCGATCCGCGGATCGTGCCGGTGGACCAGCTCGGCGTCCCCACCTATGACGAGCTGGTCCTGGTCGCGCGCAAATCGACGGTCGACCACCATCCGGAGGCGATCCGCGCGTTCATCGCGGCCCTGGCGAAGGGAACCACCTACGCGATCGCCCATCCCCCGGAGGCCGCCAACGCCGTGCTGTCCGCGGGCAAGGGCCTAGACCCGATGCAGACGCGGGCCGAGGTCAACGCGACGCTGCCGCTGCTGGCGGGGACCAGGGGGAGGCCCTACGGCTACCTCGACCCGGCGCAGTGGCGCGCCTACGCCCAGTGGATGGCCCAGCGGCACCTGATCTCGGCCGCGCCCCCCACGGCGGACATACTCACCAACGAGCTGCTGCCCACCGGGCGCTAGGGCTCCCGCGGCGCCGCTCGCGCCCCCGGCTGCGCGTCCCTTGTCTGGTGAGATATCGAAAGGCCGAGAGAGCCTTCATGACCTACCGATCAGGCGGCGAGCCGGGCGGGCGGTCCGGCGCCCATCGCCTTGTGCCAGCCGACCAGGGCGAACGCGCCGGCCAACCCGCGGAACGGCGCGTAGGGGGCGAAGTACTGCTCGACCTCCTCGACCGTGGCGCGCCGGCCCACGCCTGCCAGGTGGCCGACGAGCTTCACGTAGGCGAGGTCTCCCGCCGGCAGCGAGTCCGGGTCCCCGCGTCCATGCAAGCCGAGGCACTGAACCGTCCAGGGACCGATCTCGGGAATGGCGAGCAGCCGCCGGTCGGCGTCGGGATCGAGCAGGTCGGCCCGCCCCGAGCGACCTCGCGTGCGCAGCGGACCATCGCCATGCGAGCGGCCCTGACTCAGGTCCATCGAGGCGAGCTCGGCCGGCGCCCGCCCGGCGATCACCTCGGCAGAGGGAACGTCCCGGAGCGGCCATCGCTCGAGTCGCCCCCACGCGCTCGCGCGCCCGGACGCGAAGCGGAGGACGTGGCGAGATTGATGCTGGGTGCCCATCTCCTCACGATCCGCCGCTGGATCTCGGCCGCCCGCGGGGCCTCGATCAGCTGCTCGGTGATCGCCCAGCAGAGCGCCTCCCAGGGCCAGGGACGGCGCCTCGGCCGGACCCACGGCTTGTGGTGGATCGTCGGCCCGAGCAGCGGGTCGCGCTTGAAGGCCTCGTAGAACTCGCCCATGTCCTCCTCGACCGCGAGCGCGAATCGGATCCGCTCGATCGCGATCCCGAGCTCGGTTTCCCCGCCCGGCGGCGGCTCTCCAGCGGGTCCGCCGAGCGTCGGCGGGGTGCTCCACCGCAGCGGGGTCGACTGGCTCCGCCCGGACGTGGACGTAGCCGTCGCGCGTCTGCCAGCCATCGTGACCCGCACCGGCGCGTGACCGACGTGCATGCAGGCGCTCCAGCACCCCGCCCCGCGAGCGGGTCACGCCGTCGCGCCGCGGCGCGCGCGGCAGCCGGTAGGGCCAGCGGGGCAGGACCCGCTCCTCGAGGACGAGCGGCACGCGAGGGCCCGCTAGCGCCCGAGGACGTGCACGTCGACCAGGAAGCTGCGGCAGGCGACGACCTTCTCCTTGCGGCGGAAGAGGCCGCGCCGGCGGGGGCGCCTCGGAACGTGCGGGGCGCGCGCGGCCCGGGCGACCGCGACGACGGCGACGCCGGCCGCGGCACCGCCGGCCGCGGCCACGGCGAGCGGGCCGACCTCGCGGCCCCAGATCTCGATCGTGCGGCTCTGGGCGCGCACGGGCAGGGGCCGGACCGGTTCCGCCTCGACGATCACCTCCTCGGTCATCTGCAGTCTCTTCCGCCACCCGCGTTCATCCTAGTGGCGCGTCAAGACCCCTCCGGGGCTTCGTCGAGTCCGGCGCCGGAAACTAGAGCGACTTCTCGTAGAGCCGGTACCTCTTGACGACCGTGCCGCCCATGCCCTCCATGGCGCGGTTCATCGGCTCGTTCACCTCGAGGATCCAGCCCTCCTCGCCCCCGGTGACCCCGACCTCGGCCGCCGTCTCGATGTGGCGGACGTAGAAGCGGGCCGCGATCCCGGTGTGCTGGTACTCCGGCTTCACCCCGAGGGCGAAGACGCGGACGCGGTCGATCTTCCGCTTGCCGAGCAGGAAGCTGCAGCCAGCCGAAGGGCAGCAGCCGGCCGTTCATCTTCTTGGTGACCTGGTTGATGTCGGGCAGGGTCAGGGCGGCGCCGAGGATCTCGCCGTCGCGCTCGGCCATGAACGCCCAGCGCTCGTCGAGGATCTGCTTCAGGTTCTTCGCCTGGAAGGCGACCTCGTCGTCGGTGATCGGGACGAAGCCCCAGTTCTTCTCCCAGGCCGAGTTGTAGACCTCCATGAAGCGGCCGATCTCGGCCTCGAGGTCGCGCTTGTTCATGTTGCGGACCGTGATCCCGTGCTCCGACTCGACCTTGTCGGCGACCTGCGTGGATCGCGTCGGCGAAGGCGTCGCCCTTCTTCAGC
Organism: uncultured Solirubrobacterales bacterium; assembly: GCA_963821705.1. Classification (GTDB taxonomy): domain Bacteria; phylum Actinomycetota; class Thermoleophilia; order Solirubrobacterales; family 70-9; genus DASUPK01. The sequence continues at coordinate 632,924 of CAWGEV010000007.1, forward strand.
TCGCCCATCTCCAGGTTCCACATCAGCAGGTCCATCGTCTTGCCGTAGCCGAGGGCCTCGATGCGCTCCCTGTAATACGGCGGATGCCACGGCTCGAGGATGTAGGGGTGGCGGTCGTAGCCCTCGATCAGCAGGCCGCACTCGTCGTTGGTGGTGAAGTCCATCGGGCCGACCAGCCGCTCGCGGCCGCGCTCGCGCGACCCAGGCCTCGGCGGCGCCGAGCAGCGCCTCGAAGATCTCCGGGTCGTCCTCGCGCGTCGATGAAGCCGAACTGGCCGTCGCTGCCGCCCTGGAACTGGTCCCAGCGGCGGTCGACCTGCGCCGTGATCCGCCCGACCGGCTCGCCGTCGCGCCAGGCCAGGAAGTACTCGGCCTCGGCGTGGTCGAAGTACGGGTTCTTGTCCTGGTTCAGGAACTCGCGCCGCTCGAAGATCAGCGGCGGGACCCATGGAGTTCCCTCGTGGAGCCGAAACGGCAGCTTGATGAACTTCCTCAGCTCGCTTCGGCCCTGCACGGGTCGCACCTGAATCGGAGCCTGGCACGGCCGCGGAAGCTACACCTGCCACACTTCCGGGGCATGTCCGACTCCACCCAAACGCCGGTGGACGTCTTCGAGAAGGCCCGCACGCACGACCGGGTCGAGCAGCTCGAAGCCGCCAAGGAGGGCGACCTCCTCCCCTACTTCCGCATCCTCGAGTCCCAGGCCGGCCCCGTCGTGGAGATGGAGGGGCGCGAGACGATCATGCTCGGCTCCAACAACTACCTGGGGCTGACCACCGACGAGCGCGTCAAGCAGGCCGCTCGCGACGCCCTCGAGCAGTACGGGACCGGGGTCACCGGCTCGCGCCTGCTGAACGGCACGACACCCGATGCACGTCGAGCTCGAGCGCGAGCTCGCCGAGTGGATGGGCACCGAGGACGCGATCGTCTTCACGACCGGCTACCAGTCGAACCTCGGCGCGATCAGCGCGATCCTGGAGCCGGGCGACACCGTCATCTGCGACTCCGGCGACCACGCCTCGATCCTCGACGGCTGCAAGCTCTCGGGCGCCCGGCTCCGCCCCTTCCGCCACAACCGGATGGACAAGCTGGAGACGATGCTCGAGCGGGCCGTCGCCGACGGCAGCGGCGACGCTCGTGGTGGTCGACGGCGTCTTCTCGATGGAGGGCGACGTCTGCGACCTGCCGCCGATCGTCGAGCTCTGCCAGCGCTTCGGCGCCCGGCTGATGGTCGACGAGGCCCACGGCGTGGGCGTCCTCGGCAAGCGGGGCGCCGGCGCCTGCGAGCTCTTCGGGCTCGAGGACGAGGTCGACCTGCGGATGGGGACCTTCTCGAAGAGCCTCGCCTCCTGCGGCGGCTTCATCGCCGGCCCGGAGGAGGTCATCGAGTACCTCCGGATCTCCTCGCGCTCGTTCATTTTCAGCGCCTCCGCCGTCCCGGCCGCGGTCGGCGCCGCGCTCGGCGCCCTGCGGATCATCCGCTCGGAGGGGCCCGAGCTGATGGCGCGCCTCCTCGACAACGCCGCCTACCTGCGCCAGGGCTTCCGGGACCTGGGCCTGAAGGTGGTCGAGCCCGGGCACGCTCCCGGACGGGACCGAGGCGACGACGCCGGTCGTCCCGGTGATCGTCGGCGAGGACTGGCAGGCCGTGCTGCTCTGGAAGGCGCTCTTCGACGCCGGCGTCTACACCAACGTCGCCCTCCACCCCGCCGTCCCTCCGGGCGGCGCGCTGCTGCGGACGAGCCTGATGGCGACCCACGAGCGCGCATCATCTCGACCGGGCCCTCGAGATCATCGCCGACGGTCAAGACCCGGTTCCCGGATCTGCCGACCGGCTAGCCGCACGGTTTCGAAGCGTCGGCCGGCGTATGGGTAGCCGTCCGGGTTGCTCCACTCCGTCTGGACGAGGTTACCATCGGCCCGACAAAACGTCTGCTCTTAGCGAACGACGACGATTCACGGGTGTTGACCGTCGCCGCGCGAGACGTGTAGGTTTCGCCTCGCCGCGCGCTTCCGGGGCAGGGAGCGGACGGGAATTGATATTGAGGAGAGGACCGTCCACTTCCCCCGGCTCGTCAGAGCGATTGGGGGCCGCCGGCCGCAACCAAACCCGCCAACAATTCCTGACCTAGCAGGAGGGAGAAACGATGTCTGCTGCTTCGACGATTGCCCCTGCCCGCCCGCTGCCCCTCCCCACCCGCCGGCGACTCGAGCCTGCCGTCGTCGAGCCGCAGACCGAGCCCAGACAGCGAGGTACCGCCCAGTGCATGCAGGCCCTGGCTCGCGCCAACCAGGTCCGTCTCGCACGCGCCGCTCTGAAGCGCGAGATCGGCGCCGGCCGCCGCTCCGTCACCGAGGTCATCATTGACTCCCCATGGGAGGCCGAAAGCATGAGCCTCAGCGAGCTGCTCTGCAGCCAGCGTCGCTGGGGACGAGCCCGCTCACGGAAGCTTCTCTCGTCGGCAGCGCTCGGCGAGGGCAAGAAGGTCGGCAGCCTCACCGAGCGCCAGCGCCGGATCCTGGTGGGTGCGCTCGAGGCGAAGCTCGCGGGGCGGCTGAGGCCGCCAGGTACCGGGGCTGACGGGCGACTCATCCCCTGAGGCGATAGAGGGCGCCGCCGGAGCGACGGCGGAAGGCCGAGGCGAAGAGCCAGGCGGCGCCCCCGAACGCCACCGCCCCGGCGGCCACGCAGATCGCCGGGCTGAGGCTCGTCGCCAGGACAGAGCGCGCCGAAGACCGGGACCCCGACCGCCGCGGAGAGCAGCAGCGTGTGGGAGCGGTACGCGGCGAAGTGCTCGCGGACCGAGAGCTCGAGGCCGGCGAGCGAGCCGAGCGCCGAGGCCGACGGCGATCATCACGAAGCCCTTGCGGCGGCGGGATGAAGAAGCCGACGATCAGCAGGACGAGGCCGATGAAGATGACGATCTCGGTCAGCGGGAAGGTGCCCCAGGGGGCCGAGGGCCGGTCGTCCGGTCCGCGCCTGGCGGCCAGCGAAGCGCTGCCGCGGCGGGTCGAAGTGCGGGACCGCTGTGGCACGGTAACGGTTGCTACCCGCGGCGCGCTCCCGGACGACCGTCCCTCGTCCGAGCCGGCGGCGCTTCCGCCTCTTCCGTCGCTGCCTCTTGGTCGGCATTCAGGGGGCCGGAGCCCCTCGGCTAACGGGCAACCGGAGGAGATCTTGACGCGCCACCAGCCGAGCAGCATGCCGAGCAGGCCCCAGCTGCGGCTTGGCGTGCCAGTTCTTGCAGCCCGGCTCGCCGATGTCCTCGTTGTGGACGCGCACCCACGCGTGCGCGGCGGGGTCCGCGGTCATCTCCTCGATCAGCTCCCGGTTCGCCTCCTCGACGATGGCGTACTCGTGGAGGTCCGACCTGACCTCCTGGATGCGGGCGGCGAGGCCGTCGCGCACCTTCTCGAGCTCGTCGACGGACGAGCACGCGCGGCCCGCCCAGGCCGGGGACGGAGAAGTCGATTCCCTTGCGCGGGAAGGCCGAGCCGAAAAGGCGGGCCAGGGCCAGCTCCATCGCGGCGATCTGGCGGCGCAGGTCGGCGCGCGCCTCGCGCTCGTCGTGCTCGTAGAGGACGGTGTCAAGGCCCTCCGGCGGGGACCGGAGGAACGACGGACTCTCCCTCGGGCGCGATCCGCACCTCGGGAACGTCAGGTCTTTCGAGCAGTTCCTCCGGCATGCAGTCCTCCTCCTAGACGAGAGCCTCAGTCTACGCCCGCAGGGCGCTGCCCGCCACCCATAGTGCCTCCTCGATCGCGATGTCGGGCACGCCACGCACACCGATCGGCGACCAGCAGAACGCGGCGGGTGCCGCGCTTCACGCCGCGCCCCTCCGCGGTCCGGCCGAAGAGGATCCCGAGCGGCCGCTTCTCGTCCGCGACCACGATCGTGCCGTCGGGAAGCGGCGAGACCCGCCCCTCGAAGCCCTCTCCCTCCGCCGAGAGACGAAGGCCGACTCCTGCCCTCGACCCGCTCGGCGTCGAATGCACGCAGCGCGACGCCGACCTCGACCATCGCGATTGTCAGGGCATCGTCGACGCGGTTGCGGCTCTTGAAACGCCCGTCGTGGATGCGCTCGAAGATGAGCTGCTCGATCGGAGTGCGCGTCGTGTCGGGATCGAGCCCGATGTGGCGGAAGAAGACGCGGTAGGCCCATGGGATCGGCTTCTGGCGGAGCTGGATCGCCTGCGGACCCGCCGATGCGGTCGCTCAGCAGTCTGCAGCTGCTCCTTGAGCGCCTCCGGGCTGCGGCCGGTGGTGGTCTCGAGCGCGTGGTCGACGATCGAGACACCCGGGAATTCCTCCGCCAGAGCCCGGCTCGACCCAGCCCGGCTCGGGCGCGACCTCCCATTCCTCCGGCAGCTCGGCCATCAGCGCAGGGTCCGTCCCTCCTGCTTCGACGCCGCGATCAGGTCGTCGACCTTGGCGAAGAACTGCTGGTCGTCGAGCTGTCCGATCGAGGTCGCCTGCAGGATCCCGCCGGGGTAGGCGTAGACGAAGGTGGGGCAGCCGCCGACCCGGTAGAGGTTGGAGAGTGCCCCGTCGCGGTCGAGGCCGACGGGATGGGTCCAGTGGTGCTCCCGGATCAGCTTCTGGACCTCGGAGGTGCTGTCGCGGACGTCGATCGAGAGAAAGTTGACCTGCGCCTTGTAACGGCGGTACGCCCGCTCGAAGACGTCCTCCTGGTTCTCGCAGTCCCCGCCGCGCGTGAACCAGAACGAAAGGACCAGCGGCTTGTCGAAGTAGGTCGCACACCCGGATCGCCCCGGGTACGTCGACCCGGCAGGCGGGCGTTCGCCGGCTGCCCGGCGGACAGGGGATCCGCGCAGCGTCGCAGTCGTCCTGGGCGATGTTGGCGTCGCCGCTCGCGCCGGTCCGGGCGTCGGGCACCGCGAACTGCGCCAGGGGCAGATCCCCCTCGTTGGTCGCGCCCGAGCACGCCCTTGTTCTTCGTCGAGATCGTGTTGATCCCGGCGACCGCGATCAGCGCGATGAACGCCATGCCGACGATCAGCGAGTAGATGGTCGTCCGGCGCGGGCGCTCCCCATCGGGATCCTTCCTCGAGCCGCTCGGTCCAGCGCCGTTCTCCACGGCGTCAATCGTCCCCTATCCGACGGAGTGACCGGGCGCAACCTGCGCCGGCCGCGCGCGCGAGGGGAGCGGGAATTCCTCCTCGCGCCCAGACGACGGCGGCCGGCAGGACGAGCATCACGCCGGCGAGGGCCACGAGCAGGTCCGCGACCGTGACCAGCCCGAAGTCGCGGAGCACCGGCGCGACCGAGATCAGGCCGATGTCGTCGAGGAGGGGCAGCCCCGCGATCGCGAGAACCGCGAAGCCGGCGATAGCGGTGACGCCGGAGGCGAGCACGGCCGCGCCGGTCCGGAGGTACGTGCGCCGCAGGGCCTCGCCCACCGACGAGCCCGGCCTGGCGCTCGGTGGCGTAGCGGGCGCTGAGGATCACGCTGAACTCGGTGGCGATCGCGATCACCAGGGCCCCCAAGGTGGCGGACATCGGGTTGAGCGAGATGCCGAGGGCCGCGACCACCAGTCCCGACCAGCCGGTCGCCATCAGCACCGGGATCAGCGGGATCACGGCGCGGCGGATGGAGCGGTAGACCAGCGCAAGCACGACGCCGACGGCCACCAGACCGGCCAGCGGCAGCCACCAGCGGCTGTTCGAGAGGTCCGTATTGGCCTCGGCGGCGAGCACCGGCAGGCCCGCGAGCCGGACGGTCGTCCCCGCCGGGGGTCGAGGGCCCGCCGGGCGGGTTGATCTGCGCGCGAACGTCGTCGATCAGCTTCTGCTGGTCGGAGAGCGGCTGCACCCGGATGCCGAAGGCGATGTCGGCCGTGTCGCCGATCGGGGTGGTGCCGGACGTCGGAGCGCACTCGCCCCGGTGGCTGATCACGATCTGGGAGATGAAGCAGGGCAGCGCCTGAACCAGCGCGTGAACGTCCCCGACGTTCTGGGACGCCGTGCTCGAGCTCGTTCCCGCCGGGCCGCTCGACCCCCCGAAGAAGTCGGTGAGCGAGAGGGCCGGGCAGATCTGGGCGCCGTGCGCAGCTCGGGTTGGCGCCCGTAGAATCCGTGGCGTGCCAGGACCCGCTGCTGGAATCCCTCGGCCCAGGAGATCACCGCCGGGCTGGTCGGGTCCGGTGCCTTGATCGTGACGTTCACGTCGCCGGAGATCCCGGTCTCCTTCTCGAGCTCGTTCAGGTCCTTGAGCGCGCGACAGGTTCGGCGGCGCGAGGTCGCGGATGTCTGTCTCCACCCCGGTCCCGGCGCTCGCCACCCAACCGCAGACCGCGAGCAGCAGGCCGGCGAGCGAGCACCCGTCTCGGGCCGCGCGAGGCCATCGCGATCGCGGCGACCCCGATGGACTGGAGCCGGGCGGCGACGCGACCCGGGCTGAGCCGGACGCGGGGCCGGGGCGTCGGCGATGATCCCGCGCCAGGCCGAGAGGCCGAGCGCCGCCAGGCCGCCGGTCAGCGCGACCACGAACGCGAGCGCGATGCCGATCACCAGGAGCAAGCCGAACGAGCGCACCAGAGGGCTCGGGCGACAGCGCGAAGACGCGCGAAGCCCGCGATCGTCGCGACGCAGGCCGCGCCGATCACCGGGCCGCCGCCGCTCGCGGCGAGCGCGACCGCGCGTCCCGGCGGGGCGCCCTCGGCGCGCGCCTCGTTGAAGCGGGCCTGGAACTGGATCGCGTAGTCCACCGCCAGGCCCGACGAGCACCGGCAGCATCGCGATGGCCCCGACGGTCAGCGAGCCGCCGAAGAGCGGCCACCAGGCCGATCGTCATGGCCCCCGCCGCCACCGCGACGCCGAGCGGCAGCAGCCGCAGCGGCCGCGGCAGGATGAGGAGCAGCGTCAGCGCCATCACGAGGCGCGGCCACCCCCAGGAGCAGGAGCGTCTGGCTGCGCAGCTCCCGGGCGCCCGCATCGACGACGACGGGCGCCCCAGTGACGACGTAGCTGCCGTCGCTGAGCTTGAAGCGGGGATTCGAGACGGCCTGGCGGAAGAGCTCGATCGCCTGGTGGCGCTCGGCGTCCGTCAGGTCCGGGCGCAGGCGGACGATGATCTGCGCGGCGTTCCTGTTCGGGAAGAGGTAGCCGAAGCGCTCCTTCGGCGTCCCGGCGGGCTTGGACGGTCGAAGACGACCTTGCTGACGAAGTTCGGATCGTCCAGGCGCGGCACGGAGGTGATGCCGTACCTGAGCGCGACCTGGACGAGCTGGCCCTGGAACTGGCTGAGCACCTGCTGCGTCGCCGCGTTGGCAGCCTGCTGCTGCTGGGCGGTGGAGGCCCCGCGCTTCGCTGGCCGCCAGGGCCGCTCTGCTGTCCGGCCGCGCGCGCCGCCTGCCTGGCGCCGCCGATCTGGCCCTGGAGCGCCTGCTGGATCCCGGCGACGCTCAGGTAGAGGAAGGTCGCCGGGCCCGAAGACCGAGCTGGCTCGGATGGAGCTTCGCGATCTGGTCGCAGACTGGGGGCAGCGGCTCCTTCCTGCGATGCGGCAGCGACGCGGCCAGCTGGGTGCCGCCGGCGAAGCACTCCTCGAGCTCGAAGAGCGGCTCGAGGTCCTTGGTGAGGACGAGCCTTCGCAGGTCCTCCTTCGCCAGGACGATCACGGGCTCGTCGCCGAACTTCTGGTGGAAGTCCTGGGTCGCCTTGTACTCAGAGGATCCCTTGCTGACCAGCGTGTCGGTGCCGGCGTTCGTGTCGAGCCGCGTCGCGGCGAAGATCCCGGCGCCCGTCAGCACCACGATCGGCGCGATCAGCAGCCACGGCCACGCGCACGGCGACGGCCGCCACCCGCTCGAAGAACCTCTCCCCGCGTTCACGAGGCGGAGGTTACGGAGCGAATGTGAAGATCGCGCGCTAATCGGCGCGGAGCGGCGCCAGCCCTCGCTGGCGACCGCAACGTGCATCCGCCCGTCCGACCCACGCCTCTCGATCACGAGTCCGGCGTTGACCGCTCGCTTCACCGCGCGGCGACGCTCGGCGTGGCTCAACTTCGGCAATGAGGGGAGCACGTCGGCCACCGGGCATCCGAACCGCACGCGTTTGCAGCCTTTTGGGTGCCATAGCCCCGGTAAAGCTGCAATCGTCATCGTCAGCCCGGGCCTTGGACCGATCGTGGCGAGTTTGGGTGTCTATAGGCGCCCAAACTCTCCACAGGAGGACATTCCGGCCGTCGCAACCGCCCGGCCCACCCTCCTTCATTGTCGCGTGCCGGCGAACCGCTTGAGGCGGGTCAGCCGGTAGCGGCGCCTAGTCCATCGCGAGTGGGCCCTTGACGTCTGCGTTGAGGAACTGGCTGACGAACTCGTTGCGCGGAGTTGAAGAGCTCGTCGGCGGGGCCGGACTCGACGATCCGGCCCTTCCAGAGGACCGCGATGAAGTCGGCGATCCGGCGCGCGGTGCCGAGGTCGTGGCTGATCACCAGGTAGCAGCCGCCGTTCTCCTCGTGGACCTCGCGGATCAGCTCGCAGAGCAGGGCGGTGCGAACCGGGTCGAGACCCGAGTCGGGCTCGTCGAACATGACGATGGCCGGGTCGAGCACCAGCGCCCGCGCGAAGCCGGCGCGCTTGCGCATCCCGCCGGAGAGCTCGTTCGGCATCTTGAACATCGCCTCGGCGAGGCCGACCTCGCGGAGCCGGCGGTTGACGATCTCCTCGATCTCCTCCTCGCCCTTGTCGGTGTGCTGGCGCAGCGGGAAGGCGGTGTTGTCGAAGACGTTCATCGAGCCGAAGAGCGCGCCGTCCTGGAAGAGCAGGCCGAACTTCTTGCGGATCTCGAAGAGCTCGTCGTCGGTCATGCTCGGGATCGACTCGCCGTGGACGAGCACGTCGCCCGAGTCCGGGTAGAGCAGCCCGACGATGTGCTTGATCAGCACCGACTTGCCGGTGCCCGACGGCCCGAGGACCATCGAGATCATGTTGTCCGGCAGGCCGAGGTTGCAGCCGTTCAGGATCCGGGTGCGGCCGAACTGCTTGACGAGGTCGATGATCTCGATCGCGTCCTCGCCGCCGTGGTCGCGCTTCTTGCCCGGTGTGCCACTTGTAGGGATCCGGGTCGCCGGCCGTCGACGCCGGGGATGATGTAGTCGCGCTCGGAGAAGTCCTCCTGGCCGTAGCCCTGCGAGGCGAGCGGATCCTCGCTCCTCGGTCGCCTCGGCCTGCGGGCGCCTTGGCCGTCGGCGGCCTGCGGCTGGTGGCGCGCTTGGTGGTCGAGCCGGCTCGAGCTCGAGCGGCTCGAGCCGGAGCGGCTGCTCGTGCTCTTGCTCCGCGTCGTCGTCGTCGTCTTCTTCTTCTCAGCCACCGGTCGTGCCTCCTTCGAAGTTCACCGCAGATTGTAGGCAGCGGCTTCGGGTCACCCGCCGATTGGCGCCCTCGGGTTCGCCCCCCAGAAGACCAGGGTTCCCATCATCCCGATGATGTGGACGAGCACGATGTTGAGGACCATCGACTTCGCGGTCGCGGTGCCGACCCCGACCGGTCCGCCCGAGGCGGTGTAGCCGTAGTAGCAGCCGACGAGCACGATGGCGGTCGCCATCACCATGCCCTTGATCAGGCTGAATAAGAGGTCGGGCGGGTTCTGGAACATCCAGAAGATCAGGAAGTAGCCACCCGATGAGACGTCGCCGATCTGCTCGACGACCGCCAGCCAGCTGGCGAAGTAGCCGATCCCGACGGCGGCCAGGTACATGAAGGGGAAGGCGATCCAGGCGGCCGAGCAGCCGGGTCGCGGCGAGGAAGGTGACCGGCGGGACGCCCATCACCTCGAGGGCGTCGATCTCGTCGGAGATCCGCATCGCGCCGAGCTCGGCGACGATTCCGGTGCCGACCTTGGCGGCCAGCATGTAGCCGAAGGCGTAGGGGATCACCTCGCGCAGGTCGCACCAGGCGGCGAAGACGCCGGCGTAGGCGGGCGAGCCGACCGAGCGGTTGAAGTAGGCGCCCTCGATCCCGCACTGGAGGCCGAGGATGAAGACCAGGCCCCAGATCACGATCGTCGAGCCGAGGATCAGGATGCCGGTCTGGCGCAGGGCCTCGCCGAAGAACTGGAAGACCCGGCCCGAGTAGACCAGGCCCGCCACCCGCGTCGCAGAAGCCGAAGATCTCGCCGATCGAGTTGAGCCAGCCCCGCGGGACCGCCAGCCAGCCTGCGTTCACTTGATCACCTGGAGCTCGGGATGCGTCGCGAGCAGGGTCTGGGTGAAGACGTAGTTGAACGCGAACACGCCCATGAAGGCGATCACGACCGCCTCGTTGACGGCGCGACCCACCCCCTCGGCGCCTCCGGACGCAGTCATCCCCTTGTAGGAGCAGACGATCGCGATGATCGCCCCGAACAGGGTCGTCTTCAGGACCGACCCCCAGAGGTCGGTGACCGAGGCGTTGTTGAAGAGGGTCGCGAAGAAGCCGCCGAGCGGCTCGTTGTAGAGCAGCTCCGCGCCGATCCCGCCGACGATGCCGAAGATCAGCGCGTAGATGTCCATCAGGCCGGTGATCAGCATCAGCGCCAGGAAGCGCGGCACGACCAGGTTCTTGATCGGGTCGACGCCGAGCACCTGGAGCGCGTCGAGCTCCTCGCGGATCTTGCGGGCGCCGAGGTCGGCGGTGATCGCCGTGCCGGCGACGCCGGCGACGACCACGGCGGTCACGAAGGGCGCGAACTCGCGGATCGAGGCGAGGACGAAGAAGCCGCCGAGGCGGTCGAGGGCGCCGAAGAGGGAGAGGAAGTTGGCGGCCTGCAGGCCGGGCGCGCCGAAGCCGAAGGCGAGGGTCGAGATCATCATCGGGAACCAGCAGAGCTGGAGGGCGAAGAGGAACTGCCCGATGAACTCGCCGCCGTAGGGGTACGGGGGCCTGATCGCCGAGACGATCGTCTTGGCGGTCAGGATCATCATGTCCCCGACCTGCTCGAATAGAGACTTGGCCGGGAGGAATGCCCTGTCGGCTACGGATCTGACCATTTGCTCTCCTCCGGAGCCGATCCCCCCTGTGGGGGCGCGGCCCCGCCGGTCGCGGACGCGACGCAGCGGGAAGATTATGTGATGGGGACGCCGTTCGCCACCCACAACCGCGGCGTAACTTCCGCCCAAGAAATCCCCGCAACTCGCGATACGGAGCCGGATTGGCGGGGGTAGGGTGCGTGGTATGTTGCCCGCGCCTTTGGAGGAGAGCGCTACGACAGCCCGTCCCCTGAAGGCCCGCAGACGGATCGGGATCGGGATTCGTGGGGGTGCTCCTGGCAGCGGGTGTCGCATCGTGCGGCGGCACCCGGCAGGACGCGAACGAGCCCGAGGGCAACTTCCCGGTCTCGATCGTCAGCGCCGACTTCCCGAGCAAGCAGACGCTCGCCCAGAACACGAACCTGACGCTGGCGGTCGAGAACTCCGGCGACAAGACGATCCCGAACCTGGCGATCACGATCTTCACGACCTCGAACGCCAACCACGCGGACGAGTCCACCACGACGGTGACGACGGGCACGAGCACCGGCACAGCACGACCACCTCGCAGGAGCTGCCCACCGACGCAGGGCTCGTTCTCGGTGCGCTCGCGAGCAGCAGGGCCTGGCGATCCCGTTCCGCCCGGTCTGGATCCTGGAGACGGGCTATCCGAAGCTACGCGGGCGAGACCGCGTCCGCCGGCGCCGAGGCCGCGCAGACCGACACCTACGCCTTCGGCGCCGCTCGCCCCGACACCAGACGAGCGAGATGGTCTGGAACGTGACCCCCGTCCAGGGCGGGACCTACACCGTCCACTACCGCGTCGCCGCGGGGCTCGAGGGCAAGGCGAAGGCGGTCACCGCGGACGGCTCCGTCCCCGAGGGTGAGTTCGTCGTCCGGATCTCGACCGCCCCCCCCCAGACCGAGGTGACCGACTCCGGGCAGGTCGTGCCGATCAACCCGAACAGCGCGCTCGGCCAGGCCGGAACCCAGCAGCAGAGGAACGAGCTGAAGGGCGCGGGCGGCACGCCCTAGTGCGGCGAGCCCGGCCCGCGCTCCTGGTCTCACTGGCCCTTGTCGCGATCCTGGGCCTGGCCGCCGCGGCGGCCGCGGACGCCAAGCCCCGCGTCAAGCTGAAGCGGATCGGCCGCTTCCACAGCCCGACCTACGTTGCCTCCGCGCCCGGCGTGGGCGGCGTCTTCGTCGTCGAGCGCGGCGGCCGCATCACGGCTGGTGCAGGGCAAGCGGCGAAGGACCTTCCTCAACATCGCGCCGCTGGTCAGCACCGGCGGCGAGCGCGGCCTGCTGTCGGTGGCCTTCGCCCCGGACTACGTCTCCTCGCGCCTCCTCTACGTCTACTTCACGAATCGGCGCAGGGGACATCGAGATCGCCGAGCTCCGCGCCGACCCCGGCGGCCTCCACGCCGCGGCGAGCACGCTGCGCCAGGTGCTGATCGTTCCACACCCGAGCCATTCGAACCACAACGGCGGCCAGCTCCAGTTCGGTCCCGACGGCTTCCTCTACGCCGGCACCGGCGACGGCGGCGGCGAGGGCGACCAGCCCGACAACGCGCAGAACCCGAGCTCGCTGCTCGGCAAGCTGCTGCGGATCGACCCTCATGGCCAGGGCCCGTCCGCGGCGACCGTCTACTCGCTGGGCCTGCGCAACCCGTACCGCTTCTCCTTCGATCAGACCACCGATCCGGCGCAGCCCCGGATCGCGATCGGCGACGTGGGTCAGGACCGCTTCGAGGAGATCGACTACCTGACCCTGACCGCCGCAAACGGCGCCAACTTCGGCTGGAACGACTTCGAGGGCTTCGCGCCGTTCGCCGGGGCGCACCCGCCGACCGCCGATCCGACCGTCAAGCCGATCAAGGTCTACAGCCACGCCGGGCGACGCCTGCGCGATCGTCGGCGGCTACGTGGTGCGCGACGCGCGCCTTCCCTCGCTCCTCCACCGCTACGTCTACGGGGACTTCTGCACGGGCAGGATTCGCTCCCTGATCCCGGAACTCGGCGGCGCCCGGCGGGACAGGGCCACCGGCGTCCGGGTGCGCGACCTGAGCTCCTTCGGCGAGGGCGCGGATGGCACCCTCTACGCCACCTCGCTCGACGGACCGGTCTACCGGTTCGTGCGCCGCCGCTGAATAACCTGCGCTCGCTCGCTGAGGAGCGCCATGCCAATCACCCGCCGCCGGATCGAAACCCTCGTCGCCGCGCTGGTCGCCGTCGCGGCGGGCATCGTCGGTATCGCCAATCGCGAGGCGGCCCGCTCGCTCGGGCCGAAGTTCGTCACCGTCGAGCGGATCGCCCGGCTCAAGAACCCGGTCTTCCTGACCCAACCACCCGGGCCCGGGTCGCAGCTCTACGTGGTCCAGGCGGGCGGCGCGGTCAGGGTGATCGCCAACGACCGCCTGCTGAAGCGGCCCTTCCTGAACATCGCGGACCGGGTCGAGGCGCACGGCGTCCGCAGCGAGCCCGGCATGGTCTCGATCGCGTTCTCTCCCGACTACCCGACGAGCGGGCTCTTCTACGTCGCGTACACCGATCGCCGGGACGGCCTGGTCGTCGCCCAGTACCGGCGCGAAGCGCGGCAATCCCCGGGTCGCCGATCCGGACTCGGGCCGGACGATTCTGCGGATCCCCGAGCCGACCCCCGCCCACCACGGCGGCCTGCTCGCCTTCGGGCCCGATGGGCATCTCTACATCGCAACCGGGGACGGCGGGCCGCCCCGCGATCCGAGGAGGCACGCGCAGGACTTGAACCTCCTGCTCGGCAAGGTCCTGCGCATCGACCCCACCTCGGGCGGCTACGTGATTCCGGCCGACAACCCGTTCGTCGGCCGCCCCGGCCGCGACGAGATCTGGTCGTACGGACTCCGAAATCCGCGTGGGCTCTCCTTCGACCGGGTCACCCAGACCGTCGCGATCGCCGACACCGGGGAGGACCGCTACGAGGAGATCGACTACCTGCCGATCGCCAAGTCGCGCGGAGCGAACTTCGGCTGGTCGGCCTTCGAGGCCTTCGCCCCGTTCAACGGCGGGGTCCCGCGGCGCGACACCGTGCTCCCCGCCATCGCCTACCGGCATCGGCCCGGCTGCCTGGTCGCAGGCGGCTATCGTCGTCCGGGATCCGCGCCTCGCCCGGATCAGGGGACGCGAGATCTTCGGCGACTACGTCTTCGGCGACTACTGCACCGGCGAAGCTCTACGGATTCCGGCCGCGCGCCGGCCGGCGCGCCGGCAAGCAGCGCAGCTTCAGGCTCGGCACCCGTTACCTGACCTCGATCGGGGAGGACAACTCACGGCGCATATACATCCTCACCCTGCGGGGTCCGACACGGAAGGGCAAGGCGACCCTGGGCTCGATCTACCGGCTCGTTCCCCACCGCAACCCGGTCCAGGGCTAGCGGAGGATCCGACGAGCAGAACCCAGGCGTACTAGACGCCGGCGAAGGCGATCACCTGGTCGCCCGCGGGAGCGAACAGGCGCCCGCCGCCGGCCGCCGGTGTGGGGAAGTGGGTCGAGGACCCGAGGTCGACGGTGGCAATCAGGCCGCCAGTGTCGGGCGCGTACCCGTGCAGCGTCGAGCCGCCGTCGATGGACCAGACCACGCCGCCCGCCACGATCGGCGGTCCCGCGGAGGATCCGGCGTGCCAGGCCTGGCTGAAGGAGTTGCCGCTCATCCGCACGGCATAGAGCCCGCTCGAGCACGGGATGTAGACGAACGGGGCCTGGTAGGCGAGTCCGCCGAAGGCGCCGCCGCTGCAGACGTGCTGGTTGAAGAGATCGCCGCCCGTGCCGCCGAGGTGCGTGGTGGAGAGGATCAACCCGAGGCCCTCCTTCCCGATCACGAACATCCGGCCGCCACCGAGCAGCGTGGGCCCGACCGAGCCCAGGTCCGTGTCGCTGGCGTTGAGCTGGGGCGAGTTCGGCGCGTGGTAGAAGTCGGTGAGCCGGAGCTTGGGCGAGAGACGGAGCACGCTGTTGCCGTAGTCGAACCCGGAGGTCGCGTCGCCGTTGCCGGTGACGACGAAGAGGTTGCCGGCGCGGTCGACGGCCGCCCCCGACGGGGCCCAGATGCCGCCCTCGCGATGCACGCCCACCGTGAAGCTCCTCTTCTGCGCCTTGCCGCTGACCTTCACCGAGACGACCCGACCGCGGTAGTCGCCGCAGTCGCCGGCCAGCCCGCCGAACTCGACGTAGACGTGGCCCTTCGAGACCGCGAGAGCCGAGCGTTCCTGATGGACCCGGGGATCGGAGCCCGGAGCGTCGACGTTGCGCTTCAGCTCCACATTGCCGCCGCGGAGCCGCAGGCCGAAGAGCACATGGCGGTACCCGCTCAGGAACGCCACAACGTAGAGGGTGCCGTGCGAGATCGCCGGCGTGCCGGTGATGCCCGTGACGGGCTTGATGTTGCCGCACGGCAGCGTCGAGCCCTGGACCGGCGTGCCGAGATGCCGCTTCCACGCGACCTGCCCGTTGGCGGCATTGAGCGCGTAGACCGTGTTGTTCTCCGTGGCGACGTAGACGCGGTTACCGAGTGCGAGCGGCTCCGCGTAGACCTGGCCGTCGAAGCCCCGGGTCCAGGTGCGACGGAAGTTCGCGAGTCGCGGTGAGGTGGTGTCGACCGCGGTTCGCGCGAGATTCGCGTGGTACGTCGGCCAATTCGCGGCGCGCTTCTGCATCTTCGCCGCGCTCGCCTGCCCGCTCGCTCCGGCTGGCGTCGTCGTCGCGCTCGAGGGATCAGGTCCCCCGCCGGAGCCGCACCCGATCCCCAGGCCCAGTGCGACCGCCATCACCAGTCCCGCGGCCGTTCGCGTCATCGATCCAAGGATACGTTCACGGCTTCGCCATCAGATCGCGGCCAGATGGCCGCTAGCGCGGCAGCGCCGGAGCGAGGATCCGGTACGCCTTGATGCCGAGGCCGAGGCGCTCGCGGTCCTCGGAGATCTGCGGGTCGAGCCCGGTCAGCTCCTTCACCCGGTCGAGCCTGTAGGCGACCGTGTGGCGGTGCGCGAAGATCGCCCGCGCGGTCGCGTTCATGTTGCAGTCGCTCGCCAGGTACTCCTCGAGCGTGCCGAGCAGGTCGGAGCGGTACTGGTCGTCGTAGCGGACCAGCGGCTCGACGGTGTCCCGGTAGAAGCTCCTCACCTCGTCGGGATCGGAGATCAGCGCCCTGAACAGCAGCCGATAGACGCCGCTCGCCGCGATCCCCTCCTCCAGCGCCTCGGCGATCTCGGGCTCGCGAGTGATCACGTCCAGCACCAGCTCGGCCTCCTTGATCGCGCGGTGGAGCTCGCCCGGGTCCGGATAGAACGAGGACACGGCCGCCATGCCGAGCTTGCGGAGCCGGTTGGCGATCCGCCCGGCGCCCTGAAGGGTCTTCTCGGGAGCGTCGTCGCCGCCCCGGGCGGGGAGGATCGCGTAGAGCCGGCCCTCCGAAAGCTCGGCGAGCGACCCCTCGTACTCGGCCGCGACCAGGGCGGTCGCGTGGCTCGGGCTGGCGGACTCGATCTCGGCGACCAGCGCGATCGCGCCCGCGCGCCAGGTCGCAGCCGAGCCGAGCGGCCTTGCTCGTCGTCTCGGCCGTGTCGATCTCCCGGGAGCGAAGCTCCTCGATCAGGCCGCCGCGCATCTTCCGCTCGGCCTCCTCGCGCGCGTCCGCCACCGCGACTTCGGCGAGCGCAGCCAGGGCGGCCGCCCTCAGCACCTCGTCGCGGTCGACGAGCACCGGCTCCGCCGCCGTCCTCGGCGCTTCCCTCGAGGAGCAGCACGACGCCGACGGTCTGGCCGCCGGCCTCGATCGAGCGCTCGAGGGCGATCGGGTCCGGCGTCAGCCGCCTCGGTGTCGGCGACCCTGGCCTTCGCGTACTCGGCCAGGCCGTTGAGCTCGCCGCCGCCGGGCGCACGGGCCGCGAGGCCACGTGGCGGCAGCACGATCGCCACCGGGCTCGCCGGCCTCGGCAGCCGCGAGCTCGGCGACCCCCTGAAGTCCCTCACCGTCGAGGACGGCCTCGATCATGCGGGTGCTGAGCTCGCGCATGGTCATTCGCCCGCGCCGCCCCCGCGGCGATCTCCTCCTCGGTGTGGGCCTGGAGGACGAGCTCGCCCTCCTCGCCGGTCCGGATCCGGATCGCCTCCTCGACCGGGCAGTACGAAGATCTTGCCGTCGCCGATCTCGCCGGAGCGCGCGTGCCTGATGATCGTCTCGACCACGGTCCCCGTATCGCAGTCGGAGACGACCACCTCGAGCTTCAGCTTCGGCCGCACCGAGACGGTCACCGAGGATCCCCGGTAGGCCTCGACCAGCCCCTTCTGCCGCCCGGAGCCCTTCACCTCGGAGATCGAGAGGGACGGGAAGCCCTTGTCGAGCAGCTCGGAGCGGATCGGCTCGAACGCCTCATGGCGGATGAACGCTTCGATCTTCTTCACGGGGACTCCCCCCAGGGGACGGCGACAGCTGTCGACGGGCACGGTAGGCGTGGCCAGGCACGCAGTCTTTGGCCCCCTGTCGAAAATCGCGCGCGGCGCTTGCTCCAAGCGGTCGAGAGTGCAGATCGCGACAAGGAACGCACCCGACTGGCTGGGCAGCCAGTCCGCGCTAGAGTCCGCTCCAACCAGCCGGTCTAACGAGGGGAGCCAGCATGGCCATCGACACCGTCAAACGGCGGCCGCAAACACCGCCGCCGAGTCTGCCGAGAAGGACTCGCGCGAGAGCTTCGAGGTCGATCAATCCGGCCGACGGATCGGTCGATCGCCAACGTCCCGCTCGACGGCCCGGCCGAGGTCGCGGCGACGGTAGCGCGGGTGCGCGCCAACCAGCCCGCCTGGGACGCGCTCGGGATCAAGGGGCGCGCCGCAGTGGCTCTACAAGCTCCGCGACTGGATCCTCGACCACCAGGACGAGATCGCCGACACGATGCAGCGCGAGACCGGCAAGGTGCGCGGCGAGGCCGCGGGCGAAGTCCGTCTACCTCACGGACCTCATCAACTTCTACGGCAAGAAGGGCGCACAAGTTCATCGGCGACGAGCGCGTCTCCGCGCACTCCCCGCTGATGAAGATCAAGAAGCTCCGAGTCCAGTACCGCCCGTATCCGGTCGTCGGCGTGATCAGCCCGTGGAACTTCCCGTTGATCCTCTCGCTCGGCGACGCGATCCCCGCATTGATCGCGGGCGCGGCCGTCGTCATCAAGCCCTCCGAGATCACCCCGCTCGGCCTCGCCGAGATCGTCGAGGCCTGGAAGACGGAGATCGGCGGTCCCGACGTCTTCGACGTCGTCAACGGGACGGGCGAGACCGGCTCAGCGCTGGTCGACGAGGTCGACTACGTCCAGTTCACCGGCTCCGACCGCACGGCGAGGAAGGTCCTGGCCCGCGCGGCGGACACCCTGACACCGGTGAGCGCCGAGCTCGGCGGCAAGGACCCGATGATCGTCCTGGCGAGCGCCGACGTGGAGCGCGCCGCCAACGCCGCGACCTGGGGCGCGTTCGCGAACGTCGGCCAGGTCTGCATCTCGGTCGAGCGCCTCTACGTGGAGGAGCCCGTCTACGACGAGTTCGTCCAGCGCTTCAGCGAGGAGGTCCGCAACCTCAACCAGGGCATGGACGGCCGCGAGCACGGCAAGGACATCGGCGCGATGACCTTCCCGCCCCAGACCAAGATCGTCGAGGACCACGTCGAGGACGCTCGGAATGCCGGCGCGACCGTCCTCACGGGCGGTGAGCGCATCGAGGGCCCCGGCGACTGGTATCGCGCCGACGGTCCTGACCGACGTCGACCACTCGATGAAGGTGATGCGCGACGAGAGCTTCGGCCCCGTCGTCGGGATCATGAAGGTGCGGGACGCCGACGAGGCCGTGCGCCTCGCCAACGACAGCCGCTACGGCCTCGCCGCCTCCGTCTTCGGGTCGAAGCGAGAGGCCGAGGCCGTGGCGCGCCGGCTAGAGGTCGGGACCGCCAACGTCAACGACGTGCTGGTCGGCTTCCTCGCCTCGGACGTGCCGATGGGAGGCTGGAAGGACTCGGGGATCGGCTTCCGCCACGGCGAGTACGGGATCAAGAAGTTCGTCCGTCCCGAATCGATGGTGATCAGCCGCTTCGGGCAGAAGCGAGAGCCGCTCTACTTCCCGTACACCGAGAAGCGGCGCCAGCAGCTGCGGAAGATAACCACGTTCTTCGCCGCACGCGACTGGCGCCGCCGGTTGGGCAAGAAGGTCAGGCAGCGAGTTTCCTAGTCGACAGATGGCGAGTTATTCCGGGATAGCCGGAAGAAGTCGACGAATCGGCGCGATTCGCCGAAGGGCGCGGCTACGACGCCGGGACGAGCTCCTCGCGCATCTGCTTCGCCGCCTGCACCATGTTGCGCAGGCTCGGGTCGACCTCGTCCCAGGTCCGGGTCTTCAGTCCGCAATCCGGGTTGACCCAGATCTGCTCCGGGCGCAGGACGCGCGCGGCCTCGCGCAGCAGCTCGACCATCTCCTCGACGGTCGGGACCCGCGGTGAGTGGATGTCGTAGACGCCCGGGCCGATGTCGTTCCGGTAGCCGGTCCTCTCCCAGTCGCGGAGCAGCTCCATCCGCGAGCGAGCCGCCTCGATCAGGTTGACGTCGGCGTCCATCGCCTGGATGTGCTCCAGGATGTCGCCGAAGTCCGAGTAACACATGTGCGTCTGGATCTGGGTCTGGTCCTCGACGACCGCCGTCGACAGACGGAAGCAGTGGACGGCCCAGCTCAGGTACTCGTCCCAGCGCTCCTTGCGCAGGGGCAAGCCCTCGCGGATCGCAGGCTCGTCGACCTGGATGATCTGGACACCGGCCTTCTCGAGGTCCTCGACCTCGTCGCGGATGGCCAGCGCCAGCTGCTTGCAGGTGTCGGCCAGCGGCTGGTCGTCGCGGACGAACGACCACTCGAGCATCGTCACCGGCCCGGTGAGCATGCCCTTGACCGGCTTCTCGGTCAGCGACTGGGCGTAGGCGATCCAGTCGACGGTCATCGGCGAGGGCCGCAGCACGTCGCCGAAGATGATCGGCGGCCGCACGTAGCGCGAGCCGTAGGACTGCACCCAGGCGTTCTCCGTGAAGACGTAGCCCTCCATCTGCTCGCCGAAGTACTGGACCATGTCGTTGCGCTCCGGCTCGCCGTGGACCAGCACGTCGAGGCCGACCTCCTCCTGGAAGCGGATGACCTTCTCGATCTCCGACTGCATCGCCTCCTTGTAGGCGAGCCAGTCGATCTCGCCCCTTGCGCAGCTTCGCGCGGGTCTGGCGGATCTCGTCGGTCTGCGGGATACGAGCCGATCGTCGTCGACGGGGAAGAGCTCGGGAATGTCGATCCGGGCAGCGCTGCGCCTGCCTGCGCTCCTCGAACGGGCGTTGCGCTGGTCGTGCTCCTCGCCGAGGCCCTCGATTCGCGCGCGAACCTCGGCGTTGCTGGTCCGCTGCGAGTCCCGCCTGGAATCGAGCGCCCGGTCGTTGGCGTCGAGCTGCTCGGCGATCGCCTCGCGACCGTCGGCCAGGCCCCGGGCCAGGGTCGTCGACCTCACCCACCTTCTGGACGGCGAACGCCATCCAGGAGCGCATCTCGTCGTCGAGGTCGGCGTCCACGCCGGCCGGCTCGGCGTCCAGGTCGATCGGGATGTGAAGCAGAGAGCAGCTGGTCGAGACGACGAGCTGGGCGGTGCGGGTCTGGAGGCCCTCCAGGGCGTCGAGCGAGTGCTCGAGGTGGTCGATCCAGACGTTCCGCCCGTCGACGATGCCGGCGAAGAGCCACTGGTCGTCGAGACCCTCCTGGTCGGCGATGAACTCGGCGTTGTGACGGCCACCGTGCTCGTGGACGCTCGGATCGAGCTCCGGTGCCGTGGACCGAGCCCGTGAAGTCCAGGCCGACGCCCTCGATCGGAAGGTCGCGGAGGATGCCGTAGGCGTCCCCGACGTGGTCGAAGTAGGTCTTGACGACGATCCGCGGGCGCTCGTGAACCTTGCAGAGCTCCTCGTAGGCCAGGCGGAGCGCATCGAGCTCCTTCTCGGTGCGGTCCTCGACGAAGCAGGGCTCGTCGAACTGCACCCAGGTCGCGCCCTGCTCGGCGAGGCGCTCGATCACCTCGCCGTAGACCTCGACCAGCGGCTCGATCAGATCGAGCGCGTCGAAGCGGTCGGGAGCGCCGTCGGCCGGCTTCGAGAGCAGCAGGAAGCTGACCGGGCCGATCAGGACCGGGATCGTGTCGATGCCGAGCTCCTCCATCGCCTCGGCGTGCTCGTCGAAGGGCTTCGTGCCCGAGAGCGAGAACCTCGTGTCGGGGCCGAGCTCGGGGACGATGTAGTGGTAGTTCGTGTCGAACCACTTGGTCATCTCCATGGCGGTGACGTCGACGTCGTCCGTCTGGCGGCCGCGCGCCATCGCGAAGTAGGTGTCGAGGTCGACCTGTGCCGCCGCTCCAGCCGTAGCGCTCCGGGACGGCGCCGACCAGGGCGATCGCGTCGAGCACCTGGTCGTAGTAGGAGAAGTCGTTCGAGGGGATCAGGTCGATCCCCGGCGTCCTGCATCAGCTTCCAGTTCTCCACGCGAATCGACTTGGCGGTGGACGCCAGCTCGTCCGCGGAGTTCTCGCCCGCGCCAGTAGCCCTCGGTCGCGAACTTGAGCTCGCGGTTGCGGCCGATGCGGGGGAAGCCGGAGACGTTGGAGAGGGCCATGAGCCCAACCCTACCGAGGCGTCACCGCGTGGGAAACGCTGCAGTCGCCGGCGAGCCCGCTCTGGCTACCCTCATCCGGTCCATGCCTGAGCGCGACTACCTGGGGGCGGTGCGCGAGCGCGTCGTCGTCTTCGACGGCGGCATGGGCGCGACTCTCGAGCAGTTCGACCTGACGCAGGAGGACTACGGCGGCCTCGAGGGCAAGTGCCACGAGGCGCTGGTGCTCAACCGCCCCGACGTGATCGAGGGCGTGCACGCCTCGATGCTCGAGGCGGGCGCCGAGGTGGTCGAGACCGACACCTTCCAGGGCAGCCGCCTGAAGCTCGACGAGTGGGGCCTCGGCGAGCACACGCCTCGAGATCAACCACGAAGGCCGCCGAGATCGCCCGCAAGGCCGCGGGGCGAGGACCGCTTCGTCGCCGGCTCGATCGGCCCGACCGGCTTCCTGCCCGCCTAGCGACGACCCGACCCTCGGCGACATCTCCTTCGCAGAAGCTGGTCGAGGTCTTCACCGAGCAGGCCCGGGGCCTGGTCGAGGGCGGCGCCGACCTGATCATCATCGAGACGGCCCAGGACATCCTCGAGGTGAAGGCGGCGATCTTCGGCGCCCGCGAGGCCTTCAAGCTCACCGGCCGCACGCTGCCGATCCAGACCTCGCGTCTCGCTCCTGCCGCAGGGCGGCAAGATGCTGCTCGGCACCGACATCCAGGCGGTGCTGACGACGCTCGCGGCGCTCGACGTCCAGGTGATCGGGCTCAACTGCTCGACCGGCCCCGAGGACATGCGCGACGCGATCCGCTTCCTCGGCGAGACCTCCCCCCTGCCGGTCCACTGCATCCCCAACGCCGGCCTGCCGCTGCAGGGCCCCGACGGCGAGACGATCTTCCCCGAGCAGCCCGAGCCGCTGGCGGCGACGCTCGGCGAGTTCGTCGAGCGCTACGGCGTCGGCATCGTCGGCGGCTGCTGCGGCACGACCCCCGACCACATCCGGGCGATCCGCGAGCGCGTCGACGGCCGCGCGCCGGGCGAGCGCCCCGAGCCGGGCCCGATCGAGGTCTCGAGCATGATGACCTCGACCCCGCTGGTGCAGGAGCCGCGCCCGACCCTGGTCGGCGAGCGGGTCAACTCGCAGGGCTCGCGCGCGGCCAAGGAGCTGCTGCTCGCCGACGACTACGACGGCCTCGTCCAGGTCGCCGAGGACCAGGTGACCGGCGGCGCCCACGTGCTCGACGTCTGCGTCGCGCTGACCGAGCGCCAGGACGAGGACGAGCAGATGGGCACGGTCGTCGAGCGGATCTCGCTGACCCAGCCGTCGCCGATCCAGGTCGACTCGACCGAGCCGGAGGTGATCGAGGCCGCGCTGGAGCAGATCCCCGGGCCGGGCGATCGTCAACTCGATCAACCTCGAGGCGGGCCGCGACAAGCTCGACCGCGTCGTCCCGCTGGCCAAGGCCCACGGCGCGGCGCTGATCGCGCTGACGATCGACGAGGTCGGGATGGCCAAGACCGCCGACCGCAAGGTCGAGATCGCCAAGCGGATCCGCGACCTCTGCTGCGACGAGCACGGCCTCGATCCCGAGGCGCTGATCTTCGACGCGCTCACCTTCACGCTGACCACCGGCGACGAGGAGTGGCGGCCCTCCGCGGTCGAGACGATCGAGGGGATCCGGCGGATCAAGGCCGAGATCCCCGGGGTGAAGACCTCGCTCGGCGTCTCCAACGTCTCCTTCGGCGTCTCGCCGCCGGCGCGCGCGGTCCTCAACTCGGTCTTCCTCCACCACTGCGTCGAGGCCGGGCCTCGACCTGGCGATGGTCAACCCGAACCACATCACGCCCTACGCGCGAGATCCCCGAGGAGGAGCGCGAGCTCACCGACGACCTCGTCTTCAACCGCTCGCGAGGACGCGCTCGAGAAGTTCATCGCCCACTTCGAGTCGAAGGGCGAGGAGGCCGAGGACGACGGCCGGCGACCCGACCGAGGGCATGGAGCCCGAGGAGGCCCTCCACTGGCACGATCCTGCACCGCAAGAAGGACGGGGTCGAGGACTGGATCGACCGCTCGGTGGAGAAGATCGGCGCCGTCCCGACCCTGAACGAGGTGCTGCTGCCGGCGATGAAGGAGGTCGGCGACAAGTTCGGCGCCGGCGAGCTGATCCTGCCCTTCGTCCTGCAGTCGGCCGAGGTGATGAAGCGCGCCGTCGCGCAGCTCGAGAACTACCTCGACCGGATCGAGGGCCACACCAAGGGCAAGGTCGTGATCGCGACCGTCTTCGGCGACGTCCACGACATCGGCAAGTCGCTCGTCAACACGATCCTCACCAACAACGGCTACACGGTGGTCGACCTCGGCAAGCAGGTCCCGGTCGACGCGATCATCGACGCCGCGGTCGAGCACGAGGCCGACGCGATCGGCCTCTCGGCCCTGCTCGTCTCGACCTCGAAGCAGATGCCGACCTGCGTGCAGGAGCTGCACGAGCGCGGGCTCGAGTTCCCGGTGCTGATCGGCGGCGCCGCGATCAACCGCGACTTCGGCCGCCGCATCCTCTACCCGGGCGGCAAGGAGTCCGACGAGGTCTACGAGCCCGGCGTCTTCTACTGCAAGGACGCCTTCGCCGGGCCTCGACACGATGGACGCGCTGATCGACGCCGAGGCGCGCGCCGCGCTGGTCGAGCGGATCCGCTCCGAGGCGCAGGCAGCTGCGCGAGAAGCCGGTCGAGGTCGACGACGCGCCGCCGACCACCGACGACAGCGTCCGCTCGGCAGCGCGCACCGACGCCCCGATCCCGGAGCCGCCGTTCTGGGGCGCGCGCGAGGTCGAGGTCGACCTCGACGACGTCTACCCCCACCTCGACCGCCACGTGCTCTTCAAGCTCCACTGGGGCGGCCGCGGCAGGAAGGGCGAGGACTGGCGCCAGATCGTCGAGGGCCACGACGGCGAGGAGGGCTTCGCGCCGCGGCTCGAGCGGATGTGGCGCGAGCAGGACTACCTGCACCCGCGGGCGCGGCTCGGCTACTTCCCCTGCAACGCCGACGGCAACGAGCTGGTCGTCTTCGACCCCGAGGACCCCGAGCGCGAGCTCGAGCGCCTCGTCTTCCCGCGCCAGCCCAAGCACGACCGGATCTGCCTGACCGACTTCTTCCGGCCGCTCGAGGACGGCAAGCCGCCCGGCGAGCGCGACGTCGTCGCGCTCCAGGGCGTCACCGTCGGCCCCGAGGTCACCGAGCTGATGGCGAAGCTCGAGGCCGACGGCGAGTTCGCCGAGCAGCTCTACGTCCACGGGCTCGGCGTGCAGTCGGCCGAGGGGCTGGCCGAGTGGCTGCACTCCGAGGTCCGCCGCGAGCTCGGCATCGAGCCCGACCAGGGCCGCCGCTACTCCTGGGGCTACCCCGCCTGCCCGGACCAGTCCGAGCACGAGAAGGTCTGGCGCCTGCTCGGCCTCGAGGAGATCGGGATGACCCTCTCCGGCGGCTACGCGGTGATGCCCGAGCAGTCGACGGTGGCGATCGTCGCCCACCACCCGCAGGCCGTCTACTTCGGCATGAAGTCCGGCTTCATCCCGAAGGAGAAGGCGCCCGACGAGCTGATCGCCGGCACCGAGCGCGGCGGCGAGCTGCCGCCCGAGTCCGACCCGCCGACGGCGCGGTCGCGGCGGAGGCCGCCGGCAGCCGGAGCCCGCCGGCCGGCTAGGCGGAGACCCGCTCCGGCGCGGTCTCGCGCTCGGCGCGCCCGCGGGCGCTCGGGCGAGCTCGCACCGGGGCCGCCGAGAGCGCGCGGACGCGCATGTCGGACCAGGTCAGGCCCTCGCGGACCAGCGCCGGGACGCCCGAGCGCGACGGCGGTGGCGATCTCGACCGCCTGCAGGATGACGCCGTAGGCGAGCGCGTCGGCGGCGTTGATGCCGAAGCCCTGGTGCAGGACGCTGATGATCGCCAGCTGGAAGATGCCGATGTTCGACGGCGTCGCCGGCACGACCGCGGTGACGTTGACGGCGAAGAGGACAGGCCGCCGCGGCGCCGATCGCGACCTGGTGGTCGAGGCCGAGCGCCGCGAACAGCGCCCAGCAGGCGGAGAGCTGGAGGAACCAGGCGAAGAGCTGCGCGGCCGCGGCGAACGAGCCCCTTGCGCGGATCGCGGAAGACCGTCAGGCCCTTGCGCGCCTGCTGACAGCGCGCCGGCGCACGGCGCCTGATGGCCCGGGCGATCCGGCCCTGGCCGTTCGACCTTGCACCACCGACGGCGCCATCAGGACCGCCAGCAGGACCAGCAGCGGCGCGGTCGAGACCAGGAAGAGCTTCTTGGTGCTCGCCTGGAAGAGGTCGGTGGTCGAGACGATGATCCCGCCGAGCAGCACCAGCGCCAGGATGTTGAGCGCCGTCTGCGAGACGAGGGTGCCGATCAGGACCGGGAAGGTCTCGCGCATCCGGCCGATGTGCCGGGAGAGGACCATCGCCCTGGCGGGCTCGCCGAGGCGGGCCGGCAAGGTCGCCGACATCAGCACCCCGATCATCGTCGCCGAGGTCACGTCGCGGCGGCGGACGTGGTAGCGGGGCAGCGCGGCGCGGGCGATCGCGAACCAGGAGGCGGCGCGGGCGAACATCGCGGCCGACCATCAGGGCGCAGGCGATCAGCACCCACTTGAGGTCGGAGTCGATGATGTTGCTCGCGACCTGGTCGACGCCGATCCGCCGCGCGGCCAGGGCCGTCAGGCCGAGGCCGAGCACGCCGGCGACCGCGACGCCGGCCTTGCGGGCGACGCGCTTGCCGCGGCCGCCGCTGCGGCCGTGCGCAGCGGCTCGAGGGAGGGCAGCCGCTGCGCGGGCGCGCTTCGGCCCGCCGTCGATCCGGACCAGGCCGGTGCGGCGGGCGACGCCTCCGGCGGCCAGATCGGCGGCCGGGGCGGGCTCGATCGCCCGCTCGTAGACCTCGGTCGACCTCGTCGGCGATCCGCGGCCAGGCGTAGCGCTCGGCGCTGCGGCGGCCGGCCTCGCCCATCGCGCGCGATCCGCTCGGGCTCGTGCGCGAGCAGCTGCAGCTCCTCGGCGAGCGCCTGCGGGTCGGCCGGGCGGCACGAGGATGCCGTCGACGCCGTTGGTGACGACGTCGCTGTAGCCGGCGATCGCGGAGGCGATCACGCCGGTGCCGGCGGCCATCGCCTCGATCAGGACCATGCCGAAGCTCTCGCCGGCGAGCGACGGCGCGCAGAGCAGGTCCGCCTCGCCGAGCTGGCGCCAGAGGACCGAGTCGGAGACCTTGCCGAGCACGTCGATGTGGTTCATCAGGTCCGGGTCGGCGACCCAGCGGGAGATCTCCTCCGGATCGGCGCCGACCACGGTCAGCCGCGAGGGCACGTGCTCGACCAGCGCCTGGAAGGCGGCGAGCAGGACCGGCAGGCCCTTGCGCTCCTCGGCGCGGCCGACGAAGAGCAGCCGCAGCTCGTCGCTCGGCGGCTTCGGCCCCTGCGGCGCGGCCTCGATGTCGACGCCGTTCGGGACGATCGTGTACTCGCCGCCGAACCAGCGGCGGCCCGTCCAGGCGGCGGCCTCGGAGACGGCGATCCGCGCCGAGAGCTGGTTGAAGCGGCGGCGAGCGCCGAGCAGCGTCGCGAGGTGGTTCGGGAAGGCCTTGGTCGAGTAGGCGTGGAAGGTGCCGACGACCGGCGCGCCGCGGAAGGCCATCGCGTCCCAGCCGACGAGCGGCGCGAGCGGCTCGTGCACGTGGACGACGTCGAAGTTGCCGGCGCGGAGCTCGCGGCGCAGCGCGATGCGGGCCCTCCGGGAAGGCCGAGAGGTTCGAGACGGCGCCGTTCGCCCCGAAGCCGATCGTGCGTCCGAGCGGGATCAGGTAGTCGGGGGCCTCCCGCAACTCGGGATGGGAGCGGTGCAGGCGGCGGCTGATGCGGTCCGGGCGGATCCCACGGGGCGAGGACGCGAACGTGATCTCCCCGGGCGATGAACTGCTCCGCCAGCGCCTCAACGTGCCTGTTCACGCCTCCCTGATAGGTCCAGGAATAGGGCGAGACGAGCGCAATGCGCATTGCGCCAGGGTACCGGTACCGCTGGTTGTGGCTTAGTGGCGGAGGTCACACCTCGTTCACTTACCCGCGCTGGGCTCTCCGCATTACGCGGACTTCTACGGATCCGTGCCTGGCGCCTGGGCCCAGGCGAAGGCGAGCGCGGCGCCCAGGGCGAGCGATCCGAGCACGAGAAAGGTCGCTCCGGAGTCGTTGACGAGCACGCCGACGACGACCGCGGCACAGGCGCCGATGAAGCCCGCGCGGGCGAAGGGGCGCCGGCCCGCAGCCAGGCGTCGATCCGGCGCCACCTGGCGATCGCAAGCGCAAACCCCGCAATGACGAGCCAGAAGAGGGGGTTGGCGGCCGCCTGGGCGAAATCGTGGGCCGAGAGCTCGAGGCGCCGCTGGGCGATGTCGGCGAGGCTCGCCGCGCACCGCCGGCGTCGAGCACCGAGCGGGTCAGGTGCGCGTTGCCGCCGGAGACGAGGTCGATGAGGGCGAGCAGGGCCGAGCGCGCCGATGGGCACCGCGATCAGCGCCGCCAGCGAGCCGCCAGGTCGCGGGCCGCCGCCCGGACGCCGTGAGATCACGACGGCGGCGACCGCCGCGCCCACCGGCAGCACGATCGCGGCGCCGACGTCGGCCCCGAAGCGTCCGGCGGCGAAGACCAGGGCCGCCACGGCGCCGGCGACCGAGGAACGCGGCGATCGCCGGCGTCGCCGGTCGACCCGCCGCGTCGCCGTCAGCGCCGCCCCGACCGCCACGGGGACCATCACCGCGATCAGCGCCTCGAGCTCGTTGCCGATCCCGTAGAAGCGGACGCCGAAGATCGGGTTCGGCCCGAGCAGCGAGAGCTTCGTCAGCCCCGACCCTGCGATGACGTCGATCGCGTACGCGATCACCGTGATCGCGCAGGCGATCGCCAGCGCCCACCAGCCCCGACGCGAAGCGACACCGTCAGGGCCGCCAGCGCCGCGGCGCCGAACCCGACCAGCAGTCCCTCCGCCGACCGCGCTCGGCTCGATCGCGGCGCCGGCGAGCAGCATCAGCGGCATGTAGGCGAACGCAGAGCGCCAGCCAGGCCATCGCCACGCCGCCGCAGGCCGAGCACGACCGCGGTTGACCGCGAATCGCGACCAGGATCCAGGCCGACAAGGCAGCCGATCACGACCGGCGCCCGCCGATCGGGGATGACCGCCATCCGGTTCGCCCGAGTCCTCGAATCGCACCCGGATCGATCGATCCCTCGAGCCCGGATCGGCTCCCCGTTCATCGCCGACGGGATTGTCGATGCCGAACCGTCGCAGGATCGTCGGCGCGATGTCGGTCGAGAGGACGTAGCCGTCGGTGCGCGTCGAGTCCGAGGTCAGCTCACCGTCGAACCCTCGTCCGACGATGCCGATCGGCACGATCTCGTCGCCGCGGGACGGCTCAGCGAACGCAATCAGGAGGCTCGTCGCGCCCGCAATGCCGGTCGGCCTGTTTCGCGGGCCTCACCGATTCCGCCGGCGAACACGGCTGACGGCTGCCGACCGTTGGCCATGCCCACCAGCGCCGTCCCGGCGCGCCGCGATCAGGCCGGCGGACTCCGCCGCGGGCGCCGACTCGGACCGGACATCCCGCGGACAAGCAGGCTCGACGCGAGCAGGCCGGGAACGATCTCCGCGGGGGCGCTGTCGGCTCGCTGGACGATCTGCTGCCAGTGCGGCACTCGGAAGAGGAAGTCCCGCAGCGGCGGCAACGGCCGGTCATAGAGGGCGTCGTCGACGCGGTTGCCCTGCGAGATGTCCAGGTAGGTCTGCTCGGCGGGACCTCGGCCGATCCCGGTGCTCATCAGGCCCGGCGAGAGATCCGCGGCCGGCCAAGTTGCTCCGACGGTCGTGTCCGGCGGCAGGAGCATGCACGATCACGCTCGGCGCGAGGCGACGTGATCGGGGCTTCTCGACTCCCTGCCGCGCTGCGGGCGCCGCCAACCCGCACAGCCAGCGCCCCGGCCGCGAGAGCGGCGGCCATTACCCTTCGTCTCGTGGCCGACCGCACGTTCGTCAAGTTCACGTTCTTCAAGCTCGACCCCGCCTGGCGCGGCGCTCCGCCGAGGAGCGGGCGACCGACAAGGCCGAGTTCCTGGCGGCCTGCGAGGACTTCGCCGAGGACCGCTCGCTGCGAGCGTATTCGACGGTCGGCACCCGCGGCGACACCGACCTGATGCTGCTCAGCCAGAGCCCCGATCCTCGAGGACATCCACACGTTCCACGTCGTCCTCAGCCAGAGCGGCCTCGCCCGCTGGGCGACCATCCCCTACTCCTACCTGGCGATGACCAAGCCGTCGCCCTACTCGGAGCAGCGAGTCTCGCCAGGAGATCTGCGTCTCCGACCGCAAGTACCTCTTCGTCTATCCCGCTCGACAAGAAGCGCGAGTGGTACGGCCTGCCGCTCGAGGAGCGCCGCCGGATCATGACCAACCACATCGAGGTCGGCCGCCGCTACCCCGAGATCTCGATCAACACCGCCTACTCCTTCGGCCTCGACGACCAGGAGTTCGTCGTCTCCTTCGAGGGCGACGAGCCGGGCGAGTTCCTCGATCTCGTCCAGGAGCTGCGCGGCGACCGAGTCGAGCGCCTACACGCTGCGCGACACGCCGATCTTCACCTGCGTCTCGATGTCGCTCGGGCCGCGCGCTCGACGCGCTCGACGGCACGGCCGCGACCGCCGTCACCCCGCCGCGTAGCCCACCCACTACCCTTTCCGGCTCGCTGTGATCGGAACTGAGGACAAGCCGCTGCGCGTCGCCATCGTCGGCTCCGGCCCGGCCGGCTTCTACACGGCCGAGCACGTGCTCAAGCACGAGGGGACCCACGCCGAGGTCGACATGTTCGACCGCCTGCCGACGCCCGTACGGGCTGGTCCGCTTCGGCGTCGCGCCCGACCACCCGAAGATCAAGTCGGTGATCCGCGTCTACGAGAAGACCGCCGCCCGCCCCGAGTTCCGCTTCTTCGGCAACGTCGAGGTCGGCACGCGACATCACGGTCGACGAGCTGCGCGAGCGCTACCACGCGGTCGTCTTCGCCTACGGCGCCGCGACCGACCGCCAGCTCGGCATCCCCGGCGAGGACCTGCCCGGCTCGCACCCGGCCACCGAGTTCGTCAACTGGTACAACGCCCACCCCGATTTCGCCGACCGCGAGTTCGACCTCTGCTGCGAGCGCGTCGTCGTGATCGGCAACGGCAACGTCGCCGCCGACGTCGCCCGGATGCTGGCGCTGACCCGCGACGAGCTCGCGCGAGACCGACACCGCCGACCACGCGATCGAGGCCTTCTCACGGCAGCGGCGTCAAGGAGATCCTCGTGCTCGGCCGCCGCGGGCCCGCCCAGGCGGCCTTCACCAACCCCGAGGTCCGCGAGCTCGGCGAGATGATGAACGCCGACATCGACATCGACGCCGGCGAGATGGAGCTGGACGAGATCAGCCGCGAGTGGCTCGAGTCCGACGACGCCGACCCGACCAACCGCCGCAACGTCGAGATCTTCACCGACTTCTCCGGCCGCGAGCCCGAGGGCAAGACGCAAGAAGATCGCGCTCCGCTTCCTGCGCTCGCCCGTCGAGATCCAGGGCGACGGCAAGGTCGAGCGGATCGTGATCGGCAAGAACGAGCTGCGAGCGCGACGACGCCGGCCGCATCCGCGCCGTCGACACGGGCGAGCGCGAGACGATCGAGTGCGGCCTGGTGCTGCGCTCGATCGGCTACAAGGGCATCCCGATCGAGGGCGTTCCCTTCGACGAGCGGGCCGGGGCCGATCCGCAACGACCGGCGGGCGGTGACCGACGACGGCGAGGGCAGCCAGGTGCCCGGCCTCTACGCGGTCGGCTGGATCAAGCGCGGCCCCTCCGGCGTGATCGGCACGAACAAGAAGGACGCGCAGGAGACCGTCGACAAGCTCTTCGAGGATCTCGAGGCCGGCAAGGTCCCCGAGGCCGAGCTCGCCTCCGACCGTGGCTCGATCGAGGCGCTGCTCGAACGAGCGCAAGCCCGACCACGTCACCTTCGAGGGCTGGCAGGCGATCGACGCCGCCGAGGTCGAGGCCGGGAAGCCGCACGGCCGCCCGCGCGTGAAGTTCTGCCGCGTCGAGGAGCTTATGGAGGCGTCCAGAACCATGGCCGTGTCCTCCGCTTCGCATCCGGGCGCGGCCGGGTAGGGATGGCGCTCGTCGACGACGTCAAGACGCTGATCGAGGGCGCCCTGCCAGGTTCGACGGTCGAGGTGATCGACGAGGGCGGCGGCGATCACCTGCGCGTGAACGTCACGGCCTCGCAGTTCGAGGGCCTGAACCGCATCGACCAGCACCGGCTGGTCAAGAGCGCCGTCCGCGAGCGCTCGGACACGGGCGAGCTGCACTCGCTCTCCATCAGGACCTCGGTTCCCGAGTAGCCGGGATTGGCGGGCGGCCAGGCTGCGTATAGTGAGTGGCGTGACTGAACCTCTCAAGGAACGGGTCGAGCAGCTGATCGCCGAGAACCGCGTGCTGCTGATGATGAAGGGCACCCCCGAGGCCCCCGCCTGCGGCAACTCCATGCGGGCCATCGCCGCAATCGAGCCCTACGGGGTCGAGTACGCGGCCCTCGACGTGCTTCCGGCGCTCGAGCCGCTGCGCCAGGTCACCGGCGAGATCGCCGACTGGCGCACCTTCCCCCAGCTCTACGTCAACGGCCAGCTCGTCGGCGGCGCTGACATCGTGGAGGAGATGAACGAGTCCGGGGAGCTCGCCGGGCTGCTCGGGGTCGAGCAGCCCGAGGGCCAGCCGATGTCCGCCAAGCAGGAACTCAAGGCGGGCGACCCGCAGCAGAGCCCGCCGATTCAGATCGAGCGCTAGTCCCCAGCCCGGAGCGCTAGACCGTGGCGGCCTGCTCGGCCGCGTCTTCCTTGACCTGGAAGGAAGAGCCGCAGCCACAGGCCGCGACGACGTTCGGGTTGTTGACCGAGAAGCCGGCGCCCTGCAGGCCGTCGACCCAGTCGACCTCGGAGCCGAAGACGAACTGCATGCTCGTCTTGTCGACGACTACCGCGACGCCCTGGTTCTCGAAGCGGTGGTCGTCCTCCTTGGGGGAGTCGAAGGCGAGGGCGTACTGGAACCCGGAGCAGCCGCCGCCGCGAACCGCGACGCGAAGGGCCTGCTCGGACCCGTTCTCCTGCTCGCCGAGCAGCTCCTTGATCTTGCCCGCCGCCTTGTCGGACAGCGTGATGGGCTGAAGGTTCTCACTCATCGACAGCCATTGTAGACCCCCCATCCGCGGCTCCATCAGGGTTTTGTCCGGATTCCCCACCGTAGCGCCACTCCAGGTACTCCCGGATCCGGTGCGAGTCGTTGACGACCTCGTCGCCGTCGACGAGCACCGGCACGTACTGCAGGCCCGTCAGCTCCACTATCTCCGGGCGGCTCTTTCGCCGGTACGGGACGCGCTCCGTCCGATACTCCAGCCCGAGCTTCTGGAGCCTGCGCGCCACCGCGCCGCAGGGGCAGAGCACGTTCGTGCGGGTCGGGCAGCGGTAGAGGACTCTGCGGGGCTCGGCCATCAGCTGAAGGGCAGCAGGTCGGAGCACCCGGCCGGTGCCACGCAGGGCAAGGTCGGTGAGGCGATGGCCCTCGGCCCGCTTGCCCAGCTCCTCGAGCTGCCAGCCGCACCGTGTCCTCGAGGGTCTCCTCGTGCGGCCGCGGCTCCCAGCCCAGCTTCTTCCGGGCCTTGTCGTTTCGGTAGGTGAACCACTGCGTGCCGGAGCGGACCTCGTCGGCCGAGGTGGGCACCCGCAGCCCGGCGAGCTCCAGCGCCTCGATCCCGGCCACCGCCAGGCGTCCCTGGATCCGCACCGGCGGCGGCGGCACGCCGGCGATCCGGCTGAGATCGGCGAAGAAGCGCTGCTGGGTGAAGTTCCGGCCGGTGAGCAGATAGCGCTCGCCTTCCTCCCCGCGCTCGTCGGCCAGCAGGTGGCCCTTGGCGACGTCGCGGACGTCCACGATGTTGATCGCGCCGTCGAGGTAGCCGGGGATTCGGCGGAGCAGGAGACGGCGGACCAGAGCGTTGGAGGTCCCACTCGGGTTCGGATCGTCGGGCCCGAGAACGAAGGAGGGGTTGACGATCACCACGGGTAGTCCCTTGGCGGCGGCTCGCATCGAGACCAGCTCGGCCTCGTGCTTGGAGTTGATGTAGGTGATGCCGAGGCGGCCGACGGTGAAGGGCTGGTTCTCGTCGATCGTCTCACCCCGCTTCGCCGCCCCGACCGCGCTCGAGCTCGATGTGAGTACCGCGCGGACGACGCCGGCCCGCAGCGCCTCCTCCATCACGTTGCGGGTGCCCTCGACGTTGACCTCGAAGACGCGATCGCGGGCCCGGCTCCGCATCGACGTCGTCCCCGCGACGTGGAAGACCCGCTCGACGCCTTTCATCGCCTTGCGCACCGCCTTGCGGTCGGTGACGTCGCCCGTGGCCCGCTCGAAGTCGATGCCCTTGAGCGGCTTCGTGTTGCTCCCCTTGCGTACGAACAGCCTGAGATCGTCGCCCCGCTGGGCGAGTTCCTTCACCACATGGAGGCCGACGAAGCCCGTCCCGCCGGTGACGAGCGTCTTGGTCATAGGGCGGGCATGGTAGAACGCCCGGAATGCCTTCGACTGCGGTGGTCGCCGACACGACCTCGTACCTGCCTTCGGAGATCCTCGCCAAACACGACGTCAAGCTGGTCAGCCTCTATGTCGGGCTGGAGGGCGATCAGGACCGCGAGTCCGACCTGACCGACTTGCACGCTTTCTACGAGCGGCTGCGAGTCTCCGACCAGCAGGTGACCACGTCGCAGCCCTCGGTCGGAGACTTCACCTCCGTCTACGAGCCCCTCTTGGCCGAGGGCAAGGAAATCGTCTCGATCCACATCTCCTCCGGCATCTCCGGCACCTTCGAGTCCGCGATGCAGGCACGCGAGCGGCTCACCGCCGAGGGCAAGGGCGGCGAGCGAATCGCCGTCTGCGATTCCCTGACCGCCGCCGGGGGCATGGGCCTGATGGTCCTGGCAGCCGCCCATGCAGCGGAGGCGGGTGCCGGTGCTGCCGAGGCGAAGGAGCGGGCCGAGACGCTCCGACAGCACCTCAAGATCTGGTTCGCGGTCGACACGCTGGACTACCTGCGGCGAGGCGGGCGCATCGGCGCTGCCCGCGCCTGGATCGGCACGACGCTGAAGATCAAGCCGATTCTGACGCTCGACAACGAGATCACGCCGATCGAGCGGGTCCGCACACGGAGCCGGGCCTTCGAGCGGCTGGTCGACTACGCCCGCCAGCGCCAGGAGGCGGGCGCGGACTCCTGGGTGGTCCAGCACGTCCAGGATCCCCAGAACGCAGAGCGCCTGGTCGAGGCGTGCAAGCCGATCTTCGGCCATGACCCGGTCTTCGTTTCGGAGATTGGGCCGGTGATCGGCGCCCACGTCGGGCCCGGGCTCTTGGGGGTGGGCGGCGTGCCCACCTCGATGCTCGAGTTCTGAAGGCCTCTGCCGGAACTCAGCCGCGCCGGCGGCTGAGCGCGATCGCGCCGCCGACCAGGAAGCCGACCACCGCGGCCCCGACTGCGAGCTCCTTGCGGTGCTCATGGATCTGACGACGGACGTCGGTGACCTGAAGCCAGCGCGTCCGGAGGGCTTCGACCGAGCGAGAGAGCTCCTGGCGCTGCTGGACGATGTCGCGGCGGACCTGCTCCGCGGAGCGACTGCCGGGGGGCGGCATCGCGCGGCGCCCGTTGGCTCCGGTCGAGATCGTCTGGCCGGCCGGCGTGCTCATGGTGAGTCCTCCTGTCCATTGGGCGCCTCGAACGCCGCCTTGATCTCCTTGGCCTGCTCGATCGCCATGTCGGGCGTCGGGGGCGCCGACTTCTTGAAGGCGCGCCAGGCGAACAGCCCCGCCCCGGCGGCGATCAGCAGGAACACGGCCGCCTCGACGAAGAAGCCGGCCCACTCGTTGTTGAAGACCTCCTGGTTCAGGAGCCAGGCGATGCCGTTCATTCCGAGCGCCAGGGCGAGGAGCACGAAGACGCCGGCCGCGACCCCCGCCGCCGAGCCGCGCAGCAGGCTGTTGAACTTCTCCGTGACCTCGGTCTTGGCGAGCTCGATCTCCTCGCGGATCAGGACCGAGGCCTGGTCGGAGACCTCGAAGACGAGCTCGCCGACGGTCATGTCCTCGGGAGCCTTCGCGCCGTTCGTCGGCGGCTGCGCCTGACCGGCCTGCTCGGACGGCTTCGGCTGGGACCCGCCGGCCGGGGTGCTCTCGCCGTCCGTCACTCGGGTGGATCCTCGTTGAAGACGCGGCGCCAGATCACCTCGGAGAGCCTGTGCGCCGCCACGGTCGCCAGCGCGCCGGTGGCGGCCAGCAGTCCCGCCCAGATCAGTCGCCTCAAGATGTCGCTGTCCATTCGTTGGCCTCCTCTCCCGGGAACGCGCTACCCGGGCTCTTGCGAGGAGTAAACCAACTCGGGGCCGTGCCCGTTGGCCTGAGGAACCGTGCGCTCCGCGTAAGTCGCCCAGCGCTCGAAGAACATGCGATGGACGGCGTGCGTCCAGTGCGGGTCTGCGGCCTCGAGCAGGCCGTGGGAACCCGCCGGGAGGATCCAGACCCGGACGAGATCGTTGCCCTTGGCCGCCTCGGCGAGCATCCGAGCCTGCTCGACCTTGATGATCCCGTCGTCCTCCGGGTGCAGGACGAGGAGGGGCACCTTCGCCCTGCGGACGTGGTCGATCCCGCGAGCGTGGGTCCAGATCTCCTCGGCGTCGACCCCGTAGTAGGGCGCGGAGACGATTTCCAGGGCGTGGAGCATGTCCTCGGCCTCCGGTGGCCAGCGCCCCGACCGCACCCGGGAGACGAGCGCCGCCTCGAAGGCCTTGTGGATCGGATAGCGCGGGTGGCCGCGCGGCACCGGCTCGGAGAGGCGCTCCCACGCCAGCTTCGGGATGGCCGGCGGCGAGACGGCGAGGATGCCGCCGTCAAGGACGGTCGGCGTCTCCTCATGGTCGGATGCGTTGAGAACCGAGCTGCCGCCCAGCGAGATGCCGAGAGCGCCGACGCTGGTTCCGCCCAGCTCCTTCAGGTGGCGGGCGAGCGCGAGGATGTCGATGCCCTCCTTCCAGCCGGCGGTGGACGGCGCCGGACTGGTGAGCTCGGTCATCCCGAAGCTCCGCAGGTCGAGGGCGGCCACGTTGAAGCCCCACTCATAGAAGGCCCGCACCGCGATCTGACGGACGTAGTCGAAGCGGCTGTTGGTGAAGAGCCCGTGGACGACGATGAGCGAGGGTCGCGCGGCCTCCTGCAGCGCGATCGTGGCGGCGATCCGCTCGCCGTCCGCTCCGGTGACGATGTGGTCCTTGAACTGCCCCGGGTAGCGGTACCCGATCACCGCCCCCTCGCGGTGCTGGGCGACGACGAAGTTGGAGATGTCGGCGAATCCTCGTCTCAGCTCCGCGAAATCCGAGTGGTGCAGGCGATTGGGAATCGCCTGCAGGTCGGCCATCAGCGCGTCCATCGTCCGCTCGCGCTCGGGCGGCACCGGCAGGGGCCGGCGCCCCCTGCGCTCCAGGACCAGCAGGAAGTCACGGATTCGCCCGCCGATCAGCTGGCCGAAGAGCCAGAGCGGCATCAGGACGATCCCGAGCAGGACGTTCGCGAGCTTGGCGGCACCGTGCAGGGCGCGGTCCTGCCGCTGGGTCCTTGCCAGTCCCTCCCACATGAGCGGCTAGGCCACCGCGTCGCCGACCGGGCGCGGCTCGAGCCCGTCGCAGATCGTCTCGACGACCAGCTGCTTCGCACGCTCCATGTCCTCGTCGGTGCCCGGGATCGAGCCGAAGATCCAGCCGGTGAGCAGCTGCTCGATCGCACCGTAGAAGACCATCGCGGCGAAGTTCGGATCCACGTCGTCGCGGAACTCGCCCGCGGCCTGCGCATCGGAGACGATCTCGGCGACCAGGTCGTACGCCTGGCGGATCTCCGGGAGGTGCGTGCGGCCGAACGAGTTGGCCGCCCGGGTGACCTCGACGATGATCACCTTCATCAGCTCCGGCTCGTGGCGGTAGGACTCGATGATGAAGTTGGCGACGCCGGCGAGCTTGTCGCGCGGAGACGCGTCGCTCTGCCGGACCTCCTGGCTCGCCTCGACCAGCAGCGCCCAGCGCTCCGAGAAGAGCTCGTTGAGCATCTGGTCCTTGGAGTCGAAGTAGTGGTAGACGAGGCCGTAGGCGACGCCCGCCTCAGCCGCCACGTCGGAGACCCGAGCGCTGTGAAATCCCTGCCGCGCGAACACCGTGATCGCGGCGTCGAGGATCGCGCGGCGCTTGTCGGGGGCCGGGGCCTGCGCCATCAGGCCGCTCCCGTCGCGGCCGCCGGCTCCGCGACCGACGCCTGCACCACGTTGGCGTTGTCGTTGTCGGGCCAGCGGTAGGCCTCGGGCCGGCGGTGGCGCAGCGAGGGCAGGCTCTCACGCATCTCGTTCTGGATCGCGAAGTCGAGGTCCGCCGACGCGAAGCATTCGGTGTCGGCGGCCTGCGTCATCACCACGCCCCAGGGATCGACGATCATCGACCGGCCGTAGCTGTGGTAGTGGGGCGGGGCGAAGCCGATCTGGCCGGCGGCGATCATGAAGACCTGGTCCTCGATCGCGCGGGCGCGGATCAGGACCTCCCAGTGGTCGCGGCCGGTGCGCTCGGTGAAGGCGGCGGGGACGGTGATCACGCGCGCGCCCCGCAGAGCGAGGATCCGGTACAGCTCGGGGAAGCGGAGGTCGTAACAGATGGTCAGCCCGACCATCGCGCTGCCCGCCTCGCCGAGGGCGATCTGGTCGCCGGCGCTCTCCACCTCGGACTCGCGGTAGGCGACGTCGCCGACCTCGACGTCGAAGAGGTGGATCTTACGGTAGATCGCGCGCTGCTCGCCGTCGGGGCCGAACATGACCGAGGTGTTCGCGAGCTTGTCCCAATCCGGGACGACCTCGGGGAAGCTGCCCGCGACCAGATGGATGCCGAGCTCGCGGGCCCAGCCGGCCGCGGCCGTCAGCGCGGGGCCGTCGAGCGGCTCCGCGCAGGAGCGGATCGCCTCGGGGGGGCCGAGCACGGTCCACTTCTCCGGCAGCACAACCAGCTCCGCGCCGTCCGCCGCGGCGCCGCGGACGAGACGCTCGGCAACCTCGAGGTTGCGGTCGTATTCGTCAGTGGAGTTGAGCTGTACGGCGGCGGCGCGCATGTCTCCCCGGCGGACCCGGCTCCGGGAGCGGGAATCCGGGTTCGGTTGACTGACCAGTCAATCTAGCGGGTAAGCCAGCTGAAGATGCTCATGTGCCCCCGCATAGGATGCGCCGATGCGGGCTCTCGTCACCGGGGCCACGGGCAAGGTCGGCTACGCCATCGCCACCGCTCTGCTCGAGCGGGGCGACCATGTTCGCGCCCTGGTCCGCGACCCGAACCGCGCGGCGACCGTCCTGCCGGCCGGCATCGAGTCGATTCGCGGCGACGTGACCGACGTGGGCAGCCTCGCCGCCGCGGTCGAGGGCTGCGAGCTCGTCTTCAACTCGATGGGGATGCCGGAGCAGTGGGTGAAGGACGAGGAGATCTTCGACCAGGTCAACGCCGTCGGCAGCCAGCAGGTCGCGATCGCCGCGAAGCGGGCGGGTGTGCGGCGCTTCGTCCACACCTCCACCCATGACGTCTTCCACGCCGACACCGGCGAGCGCTTCGACGAGAAGATGCTGGCCGACTACCCGAAGGGGACAGCCTACGAGCGCTCCAAGCAGCACGCCGAGGAGCTCGTGTCGGCGGAGCGCGACGGAATGGAGGTGGTGATCCTCAACCCCTCCGGGGTCTACGGACCGACCCCCTCTCCAACGCCCTCCTTCGAGAACGGTCTCTTCGAGCCGGTCGTGCGCAAGCGGCTGCCCGCCGTCCCCCCGGGCGGCACCGGCTACGCGTTCGTCGCGGGTGTCGCCGCGGGGCACCTCCTCGCCGCGGAGAAGGGGGAGGACGGCGAGCGCTACATCCTGGCCGACGGCTACGCGAGCTTCGAGGAGATCGCCCGGACGGTGAAGGAGGTGGCGGGCCGGGGCCGCGTCCCGCCGAAGATGCCGGTCCCGGTGGCCAAGGCGGTCGCCTCGGTGGGCGCGGGCATTTCGCGGGTGATCCGCCGCCCACCCCTGCTCCCCAAGGGCCAGCTCACCTACTTCCTCTGGCAGGCCCGCCCGGACTCGTCGAAGGCGCAGCGGGAACTCGGTTGGCGGACGACACCGCTCCCCGACGGCGTGCGCCGGACGCTCGACTCGATGGGCCTGCTCGACGGCTCCTGAATCAGCTGAAGCGCCCGACGCCCGGGAAGAAGCGGCCGACCCGCGAGGCGTAGGAGCGGTACTCGTCTCCGTGGGTGCGAACCAGGTAGGGCTCCTCCACCACCCGAACCTGCAGCTCGAGGCCGGTGGCGATGGCCAGCACCGCGACGAACGAGAGCCAGGTCGGCACGATCAGCGCGAAGCCGAACCAGCCCGCAACCATCGCCGTGTAGATCGGGTTGCGCACCACCGAGAACCAGCCGCCGGTGACCAGGTCGGTGCGCTCCTCGTCGCTGACCCCGATCCTCCAGGACGCCCCCATCCCGAGCTGCGCAAGGAAGACGACGGTGCCGCCCGTCGCGGCGAGGACGATCCCGATCACGTGCAGCGGGCCGACGTCGAGCGCGCCGATCGGCTCGAGCGAGTCCTGGAGCACGAGCTGGATCGACACGACCCCCGCCGCCATGCCGCCGACGAAGAGGAGCCCGCTCAGCCAGTCGAGCGGCCCGGCGCCGTGCCGCAACCCGATCAGGCCGGTCCTGCCCGTCGTACGCAGCTGGATCGCCACGCGCACGAACAGCGTGAGGACCACGAAGACGGCCAGCATCGCGGCAGCGAGCTTCGCCATCGCGACCTAGTCGCCCGAGTCGGCCTCGCTGCCGTTCGAGTCCGGCTCGGAACCGCGCCTCCGCTCCAGCTCCGCCACCAGTGCCTTGGTGTGCATGGCGGCGAGCAGGTCGTTGAGTGGCTGGTTGCCGGCCTCGATCAGCTCCATCGCGTCGTCGGCCTCCATCTCCCCCGCCAGGCGCTCCATCAGCACGTCGACCTCCTGCTTGACGAGCTCGGCCATCGCGTCCTTGTAGCGGAGAGTGTCGTAGACCGTGAAGCCGATCCGCTCCTCGTAGCCGCCGGCTCGGAAGCGGCTGATCGCCTCGACGATGCGCACGTCGCTCGGCGAGTAGCCCTTGCCGTCCGGGGTGAGGACTCCGAGCTCGGCGAGACGGTCGAGCACGTCCTTGGGAACGTCGTAGCGGTGCCTGACCTCCGTGGCGCTGACCCGCTCGCTCTCGCCCGCGAGCGCGTGCTCGAGCAGCTTGTCGCCGAGCTCGATCAGCGCCCTGGCTCGATCGGGGTCCTCCTCGAGCAGATCCTTGATCACGCGGAGCGGCATGTAGCGCTCCTCCTGCAGCTGCTTGATCATCTTGATCCGCTCGACGAACTCGGCCGGGTAGTAGGCCATGTTGCGCGACGTCTTGACGGGCTCAGGGAGAAGGCCCTCACGCAGGTAGTGCTTGATCGTCGCCGCGGAGACGCCCGAAGCCCTGGCGAGCTCACCCATGCGGAGCATCTCCTCGTTCTTCGCCTTCGCCGCGCTCATGCGAGGAACGTCTCCTCCCTCTGCGCCGCATCCGCGCCCTTCGCGGCGCCGGACTCCCCCAGCGCCCGGATCTCCTCCGAGGAGTAGCCCGCGTCCCGCAGGACCTCGGCCGTGTGCTCACCGAGCGCCGGCGCCGGCCGCTGGATCTCGGCCGGCGTCCTCGAGAGCTTGATCGGGAAGCCGAGCTGCTTGATCTCGCCCATTTCGGGCTGCTCGTAGCTGACCACCATCTCGCGCTCCCGGACCAGCTCCGATTCGAGCGCCTCGTCGAGGTCGAGGACCGGCTCGATCATCGCGTCATGCTCGTCGTTGAAGGCCTTCCACTCGGCGCGGCTCTTCGTCTT
This sequence comes from uncultured Solirubrobacterales bacterium, assembly GCA_963821705.1. Classification (GTDB taxonomy): domain Bacteria; phylum Actinomycetota; class Thermoleophilia; order Solirubrobacterales; family 70-9; genus DASUPK01. Next base: position 674,656 of record CAWGEV010000007.1, read on the forward strand.
GAAGATCTCGGCGACCTCGCGGTGCGCGTCGGAGCCCGGCTTCTCGAACTGCTTCTCGATCAGGTCCGGCCGCTCGACCGCCTGGCAGAGGCGCGCCCAGAACTTGGGCTCGAGTGCACCGCACGTGATCCAGCCGTCGGACGCCTCATAGGGCCGGTAACAGATGATCCCGCCCGAGAGCATGATGTTGCCGCGCTCGGGCACCTCCCCCGAGCCGAAGTAGCGACCGGCCTCCATCACGAGCCAGGCGAGCGAGCCGTCGGTCATCGAGATGTCGACCATCTGGCCCTGCCCGCTGCGGCGAGCCTCGTGGAGCGCCGCGAGGATGCCGACCGCGGCCATCAGCCCTCCGCCACCGAGATCTGCGATCTGTGCTCCCGACTGGATCGGCGGCCCTCCGGCCTCGCCCGTCAGCCCGAGGATGCCGTTCAGCCCCAGGTAGTTCATGTCGTGGCCCGCCCTGTCCCGGTTCGGCCCGTCCTGCCCGTAGCCGGTGATCGGGCAGTAGACGAGCGCCGGGTTCGCCTGCCTGAGCACGTCGTAGCCGACGCCGAGCCGCTCGAGGACGCCGGGCCGGAAGCTCTCCACCAGGACGTCGGCCGACTCCGCCAGCTTGATCAGCGCCTGCCTGCCGCCCTCCTGCTTCAGGTCGAGGCGGATGGAGCGCTTGTTGCGGTTGAGCGCGAGGTAGATCGCTGAGCGGGTCCCGAGCGGGGTGTGCTCCTCGGAGCCGTAGTAGGGAGGCGCCCAGCGGACGTAGTCGCCCTGGTCGGTGTCCTCGACCTTGATCACGTCGGCGCCCAGGTCCGCGAGCAGCAGCGTGCAGAAACCCCCGGGCAGGAGGCGGGTCAGGTCGAGGATCTCGACGTCGCCCAGCGGCCGCTCACTCACGCCTTCGCCTCCTCCCGCTTCGGAACGCCGAGCAGCTCGCGGGCCTCGGCGACCGTGGCGGGCCGCCGGCCGACGTCCTCCGCCATCTGCCGCGCCTTCGCGATCAGCTCGCCGTTCGACTTCGCCATCTCGCCGTTCGGCAGGTAGAGGTTGTCCTCGAGGCCGGCGCGGACGTTGCCGCCCAGGTTGAGCGCGGCGGCCAGCAGCTTCCACTGGTCGCGGGAGACCCCGATCACCTGCCAGTTGTTCGGGCCCTCCGCGCCGCCCGGGATCTGCTCCGACATGAAGGCGACGTTCCGTGCGTTCGGCCGGATACCCCCGTTCACGCCCATCACGAGCGAGATCTGCAGGGGCGGCACGAGCAGGCCCATGTCGAGGTACGGATCGAGGTTGGCGACGTGCCCCGCGTCGAAGCACTCGTGCTCCGGCTGAATGCCCAGCTCGTTCATCTCGGTCAGGAACGCGGTGATCGTGTCGAAGCTGTTCTCGAAGACGGCCGCAAAGACGAAGTCCTTGCGCCGCTTCGAGTACTTCGCGTAGTTCATGGAGCTCATGTTCAGAGCGGCGACGTCGGGCCGCAGCGCCCGCAGGTACTCCAGCCGCTTCTCGATCGGGACGCCGATCGCGCCGGTCGAGTAGTTGATGATCACGTCATCGACCTCGGCCCTGATCGCCTCGGTGATCGCCTGGAAGTCCTCGATCTCGTAGCTCGGGGTGCCGTCGGGCGTGCGGGCGTGGATGTGGATCTGGGATGCGCCCTCGTCGACCGCGCGTCGGGACTCCGCCGCGTACTCCTCCGGCGTGTACGGGATCGCGGGGCACTGGTCGCGGTTGGCGATCGCGCCCGAGATCGAGTTGCTGATGATCACTGGATCCTCGAAGCGGCTCATCAGCCCTCCTCCAGGTTGGGCGCGGCGCGCCGCACTGTGTCGATCAGGTTGTCGAGGTCGCCGCGCATCTCCTCGTCCCCCTCGTTGAGGACGATGTCGTAGTTCATCTGGTTGCGGGTCTTGAAGGTGATCTTGTCGTCGCCCGCGTCGATGCCGGTGATCTCCTTGGCGTGAACGCGCTGGGCGTCGCGGTGGCCGAACAGCTCGAGCACGCGACCGTCGAAGGAGACGATCGACATGCGGAGGACGACCTCGATCGGCTGGTCGGCGCTCATCCACCGCCTCCGGACGCACTCTGGATGGCGTCGGCGAGCTCCTGCAGGGCGGCACGCTCCTCGTCGCTGGGCTTGATCGGCAGCTCGATCCCGTAGGAGTCGCCCTTCTCCGGATTGCTGAGGACGTGGAGCATCGAGTCGTCGAGCTCCACCTCGTCGACGATCTCGATCGGCATGCGCTGGCTCATCGTGTCGGCGAAGCCGACCGCCTCCACCACCTCGCCGTCGAAGCTGACCACCCCGGCGTAGGCCGGGTTCGCGTTGGCGAGGACGACCCGGACGCCGCTCATCCGCCGTCCTTGAGGTTCGGCGCCGCGGCGCGCACCGCGTCGACCAGCTTGGCGAGCTCCGTGCTGGCGGCCTCCTCCTTGGTGAAGGCGCCCTGCGGGCCGATCGGCTGCCCCTCGACCTCGAAGGAGACGGACGGGTCGCTGAACCGGCCCCCCTCGTCGACCTTGATCTGCTTGAGCATCGCCACGTGTGCGCGGACCGGGCGATCGAAGCTGTAGCCGAACGACTCGACGACCTCGCCGTCGAAGGTCAGAACCCCCCTGCTGGTCACGACGGTGATGCGGTCGCTCATACGGGCATCACTCCGTGCTTCTTCCACGGACGCTCGACCCGCTTGTCGGCCGCCATGCGCAGGCCGCGGATGATGGTCGGCCGCGTCTCGCGCGGGTCGATGATGTCGTCGATCATCGCGTTGCCCGCCGCGATGTAGGGGTCGATCTGCTCGCGGACCGCCTCGAGCATCTTCTCACGGGTCTCCTCAGGGTTCTCGGACGCCTCGATCGCCGAGCGGCCGATGATGTTGACCGCGCCCTCGGCGCCCATCACCGAGATCTCGGCTGACGGCCAGGCCACGATCAGGTCCGGCTCGTAGGCCTTGCCGTTCATGACGTAGTAGCCCGCGCCGTACGCCTTGCGGACGACGACGGTCACCTTCGGCACCGTCGCACGGGAGACCGCATAGAGCATCTTGGCGCCGTGGCGGATGATCCCCGCGTGCTCGACCTTCGAGCCGACCATGAAGCCGGGCACGTCCTGAAGGAAGACGAGTGGGATGTTGAAGGCGTCGCAGAGGTTGATGAAGCGCGCCGCCTTGTCGGCCGAGTCGTTCTCGAGGATCCCGCCGAGCTGCTTCGGCTGGTTGGCGACGATGCCCACGGGCTGGCCCCCGAACCGCGCCAGGCAGGTGATGATGGTTTTCGCGAACTTCGGCTTGATGTCGAAGTAGACGCCGTCGTCGGTGATCTCGCGGATCACGTCGTACATGTCGTACGGGTGCCGCGGCGACTCGGGGACGATGTCGAGGAGCTTCTCCGACATCCGGTCCTCCGGGTCCTTCGCCTCACGGACCGGCGGGCGCTCCTCGCAGTTCGGCGGGAAGAAGGAGAGGTAGTCCTTGACGACCTGGATGCACTCCTGGTCGTCCTCCACCTCGAGGTCGCCGACTCCGGACTTGCGGCAGTGGACCTTGGCGCCGCCCAGTTCCTCCATCGAGATGTCCTCGCCGGTGACGGCCTTGGTGAGGTGCGGTCCCGCCAGCGCCATCGCGCCCTGGCCGACCACCATCGGGACGAAGTCCGAGAGGGCGGGGATGTAGGCGGTGCCCGCGGCGCACGGCCCGAGCATCGCCGCGACCATCGGGATCACGCCCGACATCACGACCTCCTCCTGGAAGAGGTGGCCGGAGCCGGCGAAGAGTGAGCCGGCCGCCTCCTGGATGCGGGCGCCGGCCGAGTCGAGCAGCCAGATGAACGGCATGCGCTTCGAGAGGGCCATCTCACGGAGGCGGGCGACCTTGAGCTCGCTGGTCATCCCCATCGAGCCGGCCATCACCGTGAAGTCGTAGGCGGCGATGCAGCAGCGACGGCCGTCGACGTCGCCCCAGCCGGTGACGACGCCGTCCGCGGGCGCCTCCTTCCCCTCCATGTTCCGCTGGGAGAAGTGAGGCCGGCCGTGGATGCCGAGCTCGATGAACGTCCCCGGGTCGCAGAGCAGGTCGATGCGCTCGCGGGCGGTGAGCTTGCCGCGCTCGTGCTGGACGGCGATCTTCTCCTCGCCGCCGCCGAGCTTCGCCTTCTCACGGCGGGCGTGAACGTCCTCGGTGAGCCCCTTCATGCCGGTCTGCTCTCCGCCCTCCACCTTCTCCGGGGCCTCCTTGGCCTCGCCCGAGTGCTCCGTCTTGGTCTCGTCCTTCGCTGCCATCAGCGGCCCTTCCATTCCGGCTCGCGCTTCTCGAAGAAGGCCTTGACGCCCTCCTGGATGTCCTCCGTCGAGAAGGTGAGCGAGAGCTGCGAGCGCAGGTACTCGAGCGCGTCGTCGATCGCCATGTCCTGCTGGCGGTACATCGCATCGTGACCGAGCCGCATCAGGACCGGGCTCTTGGAGGCGAGCTTCTGGGCCCAGTCGTCGACGGCGGCGTTGAACTCCTCGGGCGGCACCACCTTGTTGGCGAGCCCGTAGGTGACCGCCTGCTCCGCGGAGATCTGCTCGCCCAGGAGCATCATCTCGTTGACCTTCTTCCGCGGGACGTTGCGGTAGATGATCGACATGATCATGTAGGGGAACGCGCCGACGTTGATCTCGGGGGTGCCGAAGCGCGCGCCCTCCTTCGCGATCAGGAGGTCGCAGGAGAGGGCGAGGCCCATGCCGCCGGCGAGCACGTGGCCGTTGGCCGCGCACAGGGAGGGCTTGCCCAGCCGCGGCATCAGCCGGAAGAACTCGATGAAGAGGTCCGACGCGAAGTGCTTGTCGACCAGCGGGGCGTCCGCGGCGAAGCCGCCGAGGTCGGCGCCCGCGCAGAAGACCTTCTCGCCGGCGCCGGTGAGGACCACGGCGCGGACCTCGTCGTCGTCGCGGGCCCGCTTCATCGCGTCCACCAGCGCGGCGAGCAGCTCGCCGTTCAGGGCATTGCGCTGGTCGGGGCGGTTCAGGGTGACCGTCGCGACCCCGTCCTTCACGTCGTAGAGAAGCTCGTCGGCCATAGCGTTGACGGGTTGCTCCTCCGACGCCAAACGGGTCGCGCCCGGCGGCGCGCCCTCGCATCTGCGGAGCACCCTCGCATCACCCTAGTGGAAAGTTGCGGAGATGGGAAGTGCTACGTCCTACTTCGCACTATCTGCAAGTCCCGTTTCTCCCATCGCCATGCCGATTTTTGGAGTGGCGCCGTACCCGGAAGCGCCCATAGGATCGACGCTGGATGCGGAAGCTGGGGCAGTTCGCTTTTCGCAGGAGGAAGATCCTGATCGCGGTGGCGGGACTCGTCGCCGTCGTCAGCGCGCTCGGAGGGCGGACGGTCTTCGACAACGTCAAGCCCTTCGGCTTCCAGGACCCCAACTCGCAGAGCGCGCGCGCCTATCAGGAGCTGCGGGACGCCACCGGCGTGCGCCCGATCCCGGAGGTGGAGTGCCTGGTCAAGCCGGCCACCGGGAGCCTGGTGGCGGACACCCAGCGCGCGGCCGCGAGGCTGCGAACCGTGGAGGGCATCCGGCAGGTGGTCACGCCGGCCACGGACCACCGCCTGATCTCCGACGACGGGCGGACCGCCCTGATCCTCGGGTTCATCTCGGCGAATGTGACCGACATCTCGGAGGTCGGCTCCCGGGTCCGCCAGCGCTTCGACGGATACCCGGGGGTCAAGGTCGGCGGGGCGGCGGTGACGGTCGACGAGCTGACCAAGACGACCCGGGACGACCTCCAGCGGATCGAGCTCTTCGCGCTGCCTCTGCTGCTCCTGCTGTCGTTCATCATCTTCCGGGGTCTCGTGGCCGCTTTGCTGCCGGTCGCGGTCGGAGCGCTTTCGATCGTCACGACGCTGCTGCTCCTCAACGCCCTCACGCCGATCGTCGACATCGACTCGTTCGCGATCAACATCGTCACCGGACTGGGCCTCGGGCTCGCGATCGACTACAGCCTGTTCCTCGTCACCCGGTTCCGAGAGGAGCTCGAGCACAAGAGCTCAATTGAGGCGACCCTGGCGGCCACGACGGCGGCGGTGGGCCGGATGATCGTGTTCAGCGGCCTCACGGTGGCGGTCTCCCTGATCGCCCTCTGCGTGTTCCCGCAGCGATTCCTCTACTCCATCGGGATCGGCGGCGCCCTGGTGGCGCTCTCGTCCGCTGCCGTGTGCCTGCTTTTCCTCCCCGCCCTGCTTGCCATCCTCGGGAGGCGGGTGAACGCACTGGCACCCCCGGCCCTGCAGGGGACGCCGAGCGGGCGGCGGTGGTTCTCTCTGGCTCGATTCGTCCTCAACCACCCGGCCGCCGTCGCCGTCTGCGCCGTCGCCGTCATGCTCGTCGCAGCCCTGCCGTTCCTGCGCGTGCAGCTGACCCAGGCGAACGCCAAGATCCTGCCCACCAGCGCCAGCGCCCGGCAGGTGGACGACACACTGTCCAAGCGGTTCAGTGCGAATCCCGCGGACCAGATCGTCGTCGTCACGACGAGCCGGCCCAGGGCGCTCGCCGCGGTCCGGAGCCTGCGTCGCCAGAAGTCGATCGAGGCTGTGAACGCGCCGGTTCAGGTCAGCCCCGGTCTCTACCGCGTCGATGCCCAGCTCGGGGTGGGCCCCTACTCGGACGCGGCCCTGTCGACCGTTCGCCGCGAGCGGGACACACGCTGGGCGAAGGGATCGCTGATCGCGGGGGCGCCGGCGGAGCTGGTCGACCAGCGGCACAGCCTCGCCGTGCACCTACCGCTCGCCCTCGCGTTCATCGTGCTCTCCACCGCCCTCATCCTCTTCCTGATGACCCGCTCCGTGGTCCTGCCGCTGGTCGCATTGGTCATGAACACGCTCACGGTCAGCGTGGCTTTCGGGGTCCTCGTCTTCGTCTTTCAGGACGGGCGGCTGGAAAGCACCCTCAACTACACGAGCCAGGGAGCGCTCGACACGTCGATGCCGATCCTGCTCTTCGCCGTGGCGTTCGGCCTCTCCACCGACTACGGCGTCTTCCTGTTTCAGCGGATCGGTGAGGCCCGGGGACAGGCCGACAGCGAAGACGCCGCGATCGCTCGCGGCCTGGTCTCGAGCGGACGCGTCATCACCGCCGCCGCGATCCTCTTCGCGGTCGCGATGGGGGCGTTCGTCTTCTCCGACCTGATCTACGTCAAGGAGGTCGCGGTCGGGGCGGCCGTGGCCGTGCTCGTGGACGCGACGATCGTGCGGGCGTTCCTGCTTCCCGCGATCCTCGGGCTGCTCGGCTCGTGGGCGTGGTGGTCACCCGGGTGGCTCGGCGGGAAAGCTGGGACGAACTTCAGCTGACGGGCATGCCCTCGCGGTCGAGCGCGCGCAGGAACGCATCGACCACCTCGGGAGAGAACTGCCTGCCGGACCAGCGCAGCAACTCCTCGCGCGCCTTCTCGGGGCCGATGGCCATCCGGTACACGCGGTCGCTGGTCATCGCTTCATAGGCGTCGCCGACGGCGAGGATCGAGGACTCAATCGGGATCTCATCCGCGCCGACACCCTTGGGGTAACCGGTCCCGTCAGGGCGCTCGTGATGGGCGAGGATCCAGCCCCGGACGTCGTCCAGCTCGCTGCTCGAGAGCATCCGGGCTCCGAGCTCCGGATGGCGCCTCATCTGCTCCATCTCCTCCGAGCTGAGCGGGCCCGGCTTGCACAGGATGGAGTCGGGGACGCCGATCTTGCCGATGTCGTGGAGGATTCCCGCCAGCCGGACCCGCTCGCAACTGTCCTCATCGAACCCGAGCTCGCGAGCCATCATCTCGCAGAGGCGACCGACCGTCTGGCTGTGCTTGGCGGTCCCGGAGTCGCGCTGATCCAGGGCCTCGGCCAGGCTGAGCACCGTGGCGAGGTGGGCCTGGGTCTCGACGTTGCGACGGCCGGTCACGGCCCCGAGGACGTTGGTGACCTCCGGGCTGTAGATCACGGCGCGATCGCGTCCGAGCGCCTTCGCAGCGTGGAGCGCACGGTCGGCGGCGGCGGTGAGCGTCGCCAGGTCGTCCCCGTGGTCCGGGAACACGGCGACACCGGCCGACGCGGTCAGGTTGATGCCCGGGCCGACGGTGGTCGCGCGGATCTTGTCCAGCAGCTCCTCGGCGAACAGGAACGCCTGGTGCTCCTTGGTCTCCGGCAGCACGACGGCGAATTCCTCGCCGCCCGATCGGGAGACGAAGTCCATTCGACGGCTGGTGTCGTCGAGGATCGAGGAGACCCGCCGGAGGGTCCGGTCCCCGGATGAGAGCCCGAGGCTCTCGTTGACCCGCTTGAAGCGGTCGAGATCGAGCACCACGATGCTGACCGGACGGCGCTCGGGCCGCGCACGGTCGATCTCGCTGTCGAGCACCTCGTGCAGCGCGACGCGGTTCGGCATCCCCGTGAGTGGGTCGGTTCTCGCGGCGTCCGTCAGGCGGCCGAGGAGCCTCTCAACCCGGCCGCGCAGGTAGGTGAGAAGCGTCGCGGCCGTCACGAGCGTGCCCACGGTGATCACGATGTGGTGGACCACCACGTGCTCGCCGCCGGGCGGGTCGATCGGGGTGATGGCGATCACCACGGCGTAGTTCAGGAGAGCCCAGAGCACGTTGAGCGCTGCGTCGCGGCGGCTGATCGGGAAGTAGAAGACGTAGAGCCCCACCCAGACGTAGAAGAGGGCATAGCCGCTCGTCGCGTCGCCACTGAAGTAGACGGCGAACGACGTCATCACGGTGGCGAGGGCCGGTCCCACTCGCAGCAGCCAGAACGGAATGCGGCCGGCCGTCCGGAACATCCACATCGCCCAGACCAGGGCGGCGGCGTCGACGATGAGAATCCCGGTGACGTTGAAGTAGGCGGGATGCGGCAGGAGAGCGCCGAGCGCGCTGATCAGCGCGGCGCCGGCGCCCACATATGCCTGGGCGAGGGCGATCGGGCGCGCTGCGGCGGGTCCCGCCAGCAGCTCCTGCGGCTGGTGAGACCGCAGGCGTCGATCATCGAGCCGATCCGAAGCGCGATCAGCTTCGGGATCCGGCGGTACACCTCCCACTGCGGCAACGAGCCCCATCGGTTCCTAAAGAGTTTCGGCGCAGATTGGACACTTTTCGACGGCACTATTCGGTACCGAACGGACTGGCCCAAGTTTCAGGGAGCCTCCCCCTGCCCTAAAAAGGGTAGTTGAGCGGGTAAAAACGGGAAAAACCTTGCCGCTGTTGTGACCCGGGAGTTGCGGTTCCTACGACTGGGGCGCCATCACGCGCGGGGCGCGGCGGCGGAATCGCCTCGTCCCGAGCGAGCTGTCGGGCGAAACGAGGTCCTCGACGACCGCGGCCGCGCCACCCTCCGGGGCGAAGGTGAACCGCTTGCGCTTGAAACCTTCATTCGAGGCGCCACTCGCTCGCAGACGGGCGCTGGCCAGCACCTGCGTGAGCACTACCTTCATCTCGAGCTCGGCGAACCGCGCGCCCAGGCAGCGGCGAACGCCTCCGCCGAAGGGAATCCATGCGGCGCCCTCCGGGGTTCCGTCGAGGAACCGCTCGGGATGGAAGCTCTCGGGATCCGGATAGGTCTCCGGGTCTGTGTGGACCAGGTAGATGGAGACCATCACCGTCGAGCCCGCCGGGATGATGTAGCCGTCGAGCTCGATCGGCTGAGTCAGATGACGCGCCACCACCGGAACGACCGGCCGGACGCGCAGCGACTCCTTCACCACGGCGTCCAGGTAGGCATCGTCGGCCCCGCCCTCGATCTCCGCCACGAGCCGCTGGAGCTGGTCAGGGGAGCGGAGCAATCGCTCCAGTGCCCAGGCCCCGCCACTCGTGGTGGTCTCGTAGCCGGCCATGATCATCGTCAGGACCTCGTCACGGATCTCACGGTCCGAGATCGGGGAGTCGTCCTCATGGACCGCCCGGAGCAGAAGCGAGACCGTGTCGTCACGGAACTGGGTCATGGGATCCGCGCGCCGCTCCGCGATGGTCTCGAACAGGACCTCGTCGATCCTGTCGATCACCTTCATCAGCCGCGCGTACGGTGAGGCGCCGCCGAGCTCACGTCGGAACCACGGCACGAGCGTGAAGGGAGAATCGCAGCGATCCATCATGTCGGGGATCAGCTCGCGAAGCTCGGCGTGGGAGTCATCCGAGTGCTCCCCGAAGACGACGCGCATGATCGCGGCGAAGGAGATCGCCTCCATCTCCTCGTGAAGCTTCAGCTTCTGGCCCTTCTTCCAGCCGGCGAGGCGCTTCTCCGCGATGTCACGGACCTGGTCGACGAATTCAGCGCCGTGGGACGCACCGAAACCCGGGAGCATGATCCTTCGCTGGTGCATGTGGGCGTCGCCGTCGAGCAGCAGGATCGAATTCGATCCGACGACTGGCCTGAAGATCCCGTTGGTGTCCCCGGCCCGGAACACCGCGGGGTCCCCCGAGAGGACCTGCTTGGCCAGCCTGGGTGTGCCGACCATGACCACGTTCTGCGCGGGGCCGAGGCGAATCGTGAAGATGTCGCCGTAGCGCTCGCGGCACCGCTCCATGAACTCGATCGGGCGGAACATCCATTGGGACGTCTGCCGCCAGCCACGCGAACGCGGTCCCGGCGGAAGCCCTGGCCCGGGCGCTCTCCCAGTCGTCGAACCCTCGCTTCCCATGCGGGGAGCACCAGCGTTTGGGGATTCCAAGCCCGTCTCCCTCTTCGTACGAACGGCCAGCGACTCTAAGCAGGATCGGGTACTGAATCATCAGCATTTTTTCGGTAGTTCATAACGTGGAAATCTGCAGGTCCAAGCCCTTGCAGTAGGAAGTAGGAAGTCCTACACTCCACTTCCCGGAGGCGGTCGGACAACCCGCCCCGACCCTTTGACCAAAAGCAGAAAGAGCCTTGGCCACCTCGACCTCCAGCGTCATCAAGCCCGACCACGCCGCCAGCCGCCGGCACTTCATCTTCACCGACGAGCACGAGGAGCTGCGCGAGTCGATGAAGTCGTGGGTGCTGAAGGAGCTCACCCCCCACCGCTTCGAGTGGGAGGAGAAGCTGTGGCCGGACTCGGTCCTCCAGCGCGCCGGAGAGCTCGGCTACATCGGCCTTTGCTACCCGGAGGAGTACGGCGGCCAGGGCGGCGACTACTTCTACTCGCTGGTCCGCGCCGACGCGATGAGCTACTCCGGCTGCGGCGGCCTCAACATGGGGATGGCGGTCCACACCGACATGGCGACGCCGCCGATCCACCTGCTCGGCACCGAGGACCAGAAGCAGCGCTACCTCGTCCCCTCGATCAAGGGCGAGCTGATCAGCTCGCTCGGGATCACCGAGCCGGGGGCGGGCTCCGACGTCGCCGGCATCCGCACCACCGCGAAGCGCGACGGCGACGAGTACGTGATCAACGGCTCCAAGACGTTCATCACCAACGGGCTCCGCGCCAACTACATCGTCCTGGTCGCCAAGACCGACCCCGACGCGGGCCACGACGGGATCACCCTGTTCATCGTCGACATCCGCGACAAGGACGGCAAGGAAGTCGAGGGCTTCTCGGTCTCCCGCAAGCTGGAGAAGATGGGCATGCACGCCTCGGACACCGGCGAGCTCTCCTTTCAGGACGTCCGCGTCCCCGCCGAGAACTTGCTGGGCCAGGAGGGGAAGGGCTTCTACCACATCAGCTGGGAGCTCCAGGGCGAGCGGCTGGTCGCGGCCATCGGCTGCGTCTCCGGTGCCGAGCGGGTCTTCGACCGCACGCTCGAGTACGCCAAGGAGCGCGAGGCCTTCGGCCGGCCGATCGGCCGCTTTCAGGCGATCCGCCACAAGTTCGCCGAGATGTCGGTGAAGATCGAGGCCGCGAAGCAGATGGTCTACGCGACGGCCTGGCGCTTCGCCAACGGCGAGTACCCGGTCCGGGAGATCACGCAGGCGAAGCTCTACGCCTCCCGGGTGATCGAGGAGGTCGCCGACGACTGCATCCAGATCCACGGCGGCTACGGCTACATGAAGGAGTACGAGGTCGAGCGCGCCTACCGCGACTCGCGACTCAACCGGATCGGCGCCGGCACCGACGAGGTCATGCTCGAGGTGATCGGGCGCAGCTACGGCCTGTAGCCGCGCCCCGGGGCCCGGCCTACGCGGTCGTCCTCCTCGATCTCGGGCGGCACAGGTCGCCGCATTCACCCTGACGACGAACGGCGGCCGCCCAGATCGACGACTCGGCGGTATAACGGGAATGTGAGCGAGGAAGACGTCGCGCTGTCCCGTCGCGCGATCGACCTGTGGATTGCCGGTGACCGCGATGCCGCCTGGTCACTGTGGTCGGAGGACTGCGTCGGCTATCCGCCGCGCGACTGGCCCGAGCCGGGGCCGTTCTACGGACGTGACGCCCTGCGGGAAACGGTTCAACAGCTGGAACGTCGCCTTCGGCGAGGACTGGACCAGCCACATGACGGTCGAGGAGATGACCGACTTGGGTGACGGCAGGGTGTTGCTGCAGATGGGCTTCGCCTCCAGCGGCGTGGAGAGCGGCCTGCCGGTCGATCAGAAGTTGGCATCGATCTTCACCGCGCGCGACGGAAAGCTGGTCCGGGCCGACTACTTCATGAACCACGAGGAGGCGCGAAGGGCGGCAGGCCTGGAATGAGCCACCTGGACCACGTCCGCTCCTACTACGAGGCGCTCAACACCGGCGATGCCGATCTGGTCGCCTCGCACTTCACCGACGACGCGGTCCACTACTACACGCGGCTGGGCCCCCACGAGGGCGCCGAGCGGATCGGGCAGAACTCCGAGATGGGCGTGAAGGTGATCGACGGTCAGTGGTACCTGGAGCACGGCATCGAGCAGGGTGACGAGGCCGTGATCGAGTGGACGATGACCTGGCGAGATCCGAAGTCGGGTGAGAAGCGTCTTGATCGCGGGACCGAGTGGTTCCAATTCCGCGACGGCAAGATCGCGGAGATCCGGGCCTATCACCACGGCAACAAGAAGAATCCCCAAGGCGACCTGCTCGGCTTCGACCACGCCGGCCGGGGCCACACGATGCTCGAGGACTGGCGCCCACCATCCGACGCCGCCAAACGGAGGGCCGCCGAGGGCGAGACCGAGGAGGCCACCCCGTGACCGTCATCAAGGACGAGGGCGGGCGGGCGCCGCTGCCCCCGTTCGGCGACGAGCACGAGGAGCTGCGCGAGTCGGTTCGCCGCTTCGTCACGAAGGAGATCGCTCCGCACGTCGACGAGTGGGAGGAGGCACGCGAGTTCCCTCGCGAGCTGTATGCCCGCTGCGGCGAGCTCGGCTTCCTCGGCCTCAAGTACGAGACCGAGTACGGCGGCCAGGGCGGCGACTACGTCCACGACGCGGTCTGGGTCGAGGAGCTGTCGCATTCCGGCGGCAGCGGCGGCGTCGCCGCCGGCCTCGGCGCCCACACCGAGATCGCGATGCCGCCGATCTGGAAGTTCGGCACCGAGGAGCAGAAGCAGCGCTGGCTCGTTCCCGGGATCAAGGGCGAGGTCATCGGCGCCCTCGGGATCACCGAGCCGGGCGCCGGCTCCGATGTGGCGGGCCTCCGGACGACCGCGAAGAAGGTCGACGGCGGCTACGTCGTCAACGGATCGAAGACCTTCATCACCAACGGCGTCCGGGCGGACTTCCTGGTCTGCGCCTGCAAGACCACCGAGGAGGGCGGTCATCACGGCATCTCCTTCCTGGTGCTCGAGCGCGACATGCCCGGCTACGAGGTGGTCTCGAAGCTGGAAAAGATGGGCTGGCACGCCTCCGACACGGGGGAGCTCTCCTTCACCGACGTCGAGGTCCCGGAGGAGAACCTGCTCGGCGCGGAGAACGGCGGCTTCTACCTGATCATGGCCAACTTCCAATGGGAGCGCCTGACGATGGCTCTGGGAGCGGTCGGCGGAATGCAGAAGGTCTTCGAGCAGACGCTGGAGTACGCCAAGGAACGCCAGGCGTTCGGGCGGCCGATCGGCCGCTTCCAGGCGATCCGCCACAAGTTCGCCGAGATGTCGGTGAAGATCGAGGTCGCCCGGGCGATGACCTACAACTGCCTGCGCCGGTTCGCCGCGGGCGAGGACGCGCTCCGCGAGGTGACCCAGGCCAAGCTCTTCACGCAGCGGGCGATGTGCGACGTCGCGGACGAGGCGATCCAGATCCACGGCGGCTACGGCTACATGCGCGAGTACGGCGTCGAGCGGGCCTACCGCGACGCGCGCCTCGGCCCGATCGGCGGCGGCACCGACGAGGTGATGAAGGAGATCCTCGGCAAGCAGCTCGGGCTGTAGCTCGGCCGCCACGTCCCGGGAATAACGACCGTTCGTGCTAACTTAGTTGCATGGCCGAGAAGTCCGGTACTGCGGAGCGCCAGCGCGCTCCCCGCAAGCAGCGCAGCGACGGCGAGCGCAGCCGCTCGGCGATCCTCGGCGAGGCGGCCCGTCTGGCAACCGTCGAGGGCATCGGCGGGCTCTCGCTGAGCCGCCTGGCCGATGCCGTCGGGATGAGCAAGAGCGGTCTCTTCGCGCACTTCGGCTCCAAGGAGGACCTGCAGCTGGCGGCCATCGAGACGGCCAACGGGATCTTCGAGGAGCAGGTGCTAGAGCCGGGCTCCGAGCCGGACGGCGGCCTCGAGCGGCTGCGGGCCCTGCTCGACGCGTACCTCGACTACGTCGCGTCCGGCACGTTCCCAGGCGGCTGCTTCTTCGCCTCCGTCACGGTCGAGGTGAGCCAGCAACCCGGTCCCGTTCGTAACCGGCTCGTCGAGTTCATGGGCGACTGGCTGGGGCGACTCGAAGCCGCCATCAAGGATGCCCAGAAGGAGGGCACGATCGACAAGGGCGAGAATGCTGCGCAGCTGGCCTTCGAGCTCGAGTCCTTCCTGCTGCTGGCGAACACCCAGTTCGCGGTGGCCCAGGACTCGGAGCCGATCAAGCGAGGCCGGAAGGCGATCGAGCGCCGGCTCGAGGCGGTCGCGACCTAGGACCTTCGGACGGCGGGCGGGAATCTCAACCGCCCGCCGCCCTTCAGGTCACGCTGCGACCGGCTCCTTCACGGGATCGGGCCGGATCACCACGGTGTCGGCCACCGCCCAGATCTCGTCGGCGGGCATGCCGACGCGCTGCGCGTGCTTGCGGATCGCCTCGGGGCTGATCGCCTGGTAGATGCAGACGCTTCCGAGCGTCCCGTCCTCCTCGGCGATCACGTAGCTGCGGATCCAGCGCACGTCGGTCGGGAACTCCTCGTCGGCGACCTGCTTGGAGCGGGCCGCGACCTGCTCGACCTCCTCGGGCCCCGACCAGGCGTTCAGCCGCCGGATCGCGTAGGTCTTCATCTCGGGTGGACTGGTCATCATCATGGGTCCTTCCTTCTGTAGTTAGCACGATCGGTCGTGCGCACTATACAGAAGAACGACCGATCGTGCTTCTACATGGGGTCGAACGTCGCGCTGTGTCCGCGTGGATCCCTCCCTGCCCCGCCGATCCTCGAACGCGCGGTACTTTGGCCCGGTGAGGCGGGCCTCCATAGCGATCGCTGCCGGCATCGCCCTGGCGGACGCGTCGATCGTCACGCTCGGCCTGCCGTCGATCCTGATCGAGCTGAGGGCGACCGTCGAGGGCGTGGCGCTGGTCCTGGGCGTCTACACGGCCGTCCTGGCGCTGGCGCTCCTCCCCGCCGCCTGGCTCTGCCGCCGCTACGGCGACGCCCACGTCGGCGCTGCCGGCCTGGCCCTGTTCTTTGCGGCGTCGCTCGGCTGCGGCGCCTCCGACTCGCTGCCACTCCTCCTGGTGCTGCGCGGCGTGCAGGCCCTGGGGGCAGCGGGAGGGCTGGTCGCCGCGTTCGAGCTACTCGACGCCGGCAAGCCCGGCACCGGGCGCCGAATGTGGGTCGCCGCCTCGGTCTTCGGCATCGCCGTCGGCCCCGCACTCGGGGGCGCGCTCACCCAGGCGTTCTCCTGGCGGGCGATCTTCCTCGCGCA
Source organism: uncultured Solirubrobacterales bacterium (assembly GCA_963821705.1). Taxonomy (GTDB): domain Bacteria; phylum Actinomycetota; class Thermoleophilia; order Solirubrobacterales; family 70-9; genus DASUPK01. The sequence continues at coordinate 690,604 of CAWGEV010000007.1, forward strand.
GGCGCCGATCGTCCTGCCCGGGCTGCTGGTCGCGATCCAGGCGGCGCGGTCCGAGCGTGTCGAGCCGGACGACGGCCGGGATCCCGACCGGCCCACCGGCCGGCTTCCCCTCCGGGCCGCGGCCGCCCTGGCGCTGCTCTCGGCCTCCCTCACCGCGGTCATCTTCCTGGTGGTCCTGCTGCTGGTCTCGGGCTGGAGCATCGAGCCCCTCGCCGCGGCCCTGGCGGTCAGCGTCCTGCCGGTCTCGGCAATCGCCTCCTCGCGGCTGCCGGGCAGCCCCGAGACCCGGGCGATCGCCGGCTGCCTGCTCGTGGCCGGCGGCGTCGGCTGCCTCGCGCTCATGCCCGGAGCCTCCGCGTGGTGGACGGTCATCCCGCAGGTCCTGGCGGGCGCCGGGATGGGGATGGCCCTGCCCGCGCTGTCCGGAGAACTGATGCCCGAGCGCACCCGGCACGACGTCGCGCGCCTGCTCTCGATCCGCAACGCGGGCATCGCGGTCGCGCTGGCGGTCCTGGCGCCGCTGATCTCCTCCAACCTGACGACCACCATCGACTCCGCCCGCGAGCAGGGCACCGCCGCCGTCCTCGACGCCCGCCTCCCGCCGCAGGACAAGATCGCGATCGCACCCGACCTGTTCGGTGGCCTCAACACCGACGATCCGCGCGCCCAGCTCCAGAAGTCGATCGACGGCGCCAAGTCCGACCATCCCGACGAGGCGAGTCAGCTGACCCGGCTCGGCAACACCCTCGACGACGTCGTCACCACCGCGGTACGCAGGGCCTTCCGGCCGGCGTTCATCGTCACCGCGGGGCTCGCTCTGCTCGCCGCCCTGGTGCTCCTCTTCGGCGCCCTCGGCGGGGCGATCGCGCGTCCCGCGGTGGCTGCGGCGGCGGCGGCGGCGATCGCCGCGGCGGCCGGCTACGGCATCGCGTTCGCCGCCACGACGCAGGTGGTGGTGCCGATTCGCGACCCCTGCCACGACCGCCAGCTGCCCGACACCGGAGGCATCAGCGGTGCCCTCCAGGACATCTCGCTCTCCGCCCTCGACCGCGCGGCCTGCAGCTTCCACTCGAGCAGGGAGGAGCTGCTCCTCGCCCTGTTCGACGACCGCCTCCAGCACAAGTTCGAGGAGGAGCACGGCGTCAACCCGCGGTCGCTGCTCTCCCTCGGCGGGGCGCTGCTCGGCTTCTGACTCGCATAGCGTCCCCGACCGTGACCGACGCGCCAACCCGCAGGGAGATCATCGAGCAGTTCATCCCGAACTCGCCGCACGCGGCGCAGCTCGGCATCAGGGTGGTCTCTCTCGGGACCGACGAGGCGGTGCTCGAGCTGCCCTACAAGCCCGAGCTCGCGACGATCTCGGACGTCGTCCACGGGATCGCGACGGACCGGTTCGGCTGACTGCGCAAGAATCCCCGCCCTCACACCACTCACAGGAGGCGAACTTGGGACTGCTTGACGGAAAGAGCGCGATCATCACCGGCTCCGCGCGCGGAATCGGCCGCGCCACGGCGGAGCTCTTCGTCCGCGAGGGCGCGAAGGTGCTGATCAACGACCTCGACGGCGACGTCGCGGAGCAGGCCTCGAAGGAGATCGACGGGGAGACCGCCGTCTTCGCGGGGGACCTGACGAAGCCCGGTGTGCCGGATGAGCTGGTGAAGGCGGGTGTCGATTCGTTCGGGCAGATCGACGCGGTCGTCAACAACGCCGGCTACACGTGGGACGGCGTCGTCCACAAGATGACCGACGAGCAGTTCCAGGCGATGCTCGACATCCACACCATCGTCCCCTTCCGGGTGATCCGTGCGCTGGCTCCGTTCTGGCGCGAGGCAGCCAAGAAGGAGGCCGAGTCGGGCGAGGAGTACTTCCGGAAGATCGTCAACATCACCTCGATCTCGGGCACCATGGGCAATGCCGGCCAGGCCAACTACTCGTCAGCCAAGGCCGGCGTCACCGGCCTGACCAAGACCATCGCCAAGGAGTGGGGCTCGTTCAAGATCAACTGCAACGCCGTCGCGTTCGGCTTCGTCGAGACGCGGCTGACCCAGGCCAAGGAGAAGGGCGAGACGATGGAGGCCGCGGGCGAGAGCACCGAGGAGGTCGCGCTCGGCATCCCGGAGCAGCTGCGCCAGATGGCCCGGATGACCATCCCGCTCGGGCGCCCCGCGGAGCCGGAGGACGCGGCCGGGCCGATCGCCTTCCTCTGCTCCCCGCTCTCGAACTTCATCCACGGGCAGGTGATCAACGTCACCGGCGGTCAGTTCACCGGGATGTACTCCTAGTCCGTGCCCGGCGGCTAGTTGCCCTTGCGGCGCTCCTCAGCGAGCGGCTCGCCGCCCTCGCCGGCGGCCCCACCTGGCGGCCAGGTGCCGAACCAGTTGTCCCGGGCGCCGTCGACGGTGATCACGCAGCCTGAGAAGAAGTCGCCCGCCGGCGAGGCCAGGTAGGCCATCAGCCACGCCATCTCGTCCTCCGTGCCGAGCCTGCCGAGCGGCACGGTGGCGGCGACGTTGTCGACGATCGCCTTCGGATACTTGGTGCGCAGCGTCTCGGTGTCGAACTGGCCGATCGCGACCGCCAGCAGCTTGATCCCGAAGCGCGCCCACTCCACCGAAAGGGTCCGCATCATGTTCTCCACCGCCGCCCGGGCGGCGCCGGTGTGCACCATCCCCGGGAAGCCCATGTGGGGCGAGACGGTGATGCTGACCACCTTCCCCGATTCCTGCGGGATGAAGGCCTTCGTGGCGGTGGCGTGGGTCATCTGCCAGGTGCCCTGGACGTTCAGGTCGATCACCGTCCGGAAGCCCTTCGGGGTGATCGCCTCCGCCGGACTCAGGAACTGCCCGCCCGCGTTGTTCACCAGGAGGTCGATCCGGCCGTGCCGCTCGACGACTCCGTCAATGAAGCTGTCGACGGCCTTGTCGTCGCGGATGTCGAGCGCCTCGAACTCGGCCCTGCCGCCCCGCTGGGCCACCTCCTCGACCATCCCCTCCAGCGGCTCGGTGCGCCGCCCGCAGCCGATCACCGTCGCGCCGAGGGCGGTGAGCTCGAGCGCAGTCGCCTTCCCGAGGCCCGTTCCGGCACCCGACACGACACAGATCTGCCCGTCGAGCAGCCCGGGCGCGAAGATTCGTGAGCTCACGCCGCTGAGCATAAGCTGGCTGCCGTGAAGGTGAACGCGGAGGCGATTCCCCTCGACCAACCCCTGCCCGGCGGGACGGAGGGCGCGGCCGTGATCGTCGAGCCCATCAACGCCGGTCAGGCGCTCTGGCCGGCCACGTTCTTCGATCGCGCCGGCAGGGGGCCGATCGCCCGGATGCGCGCCCTCGGGATCGGATCGAGCCCCGAGACGTGGGAGTCGCGGCCGGTCCCGGTGTACCTGGCGCGCCACCCGAGCGCCGGGAACATCCTGGTCGACACCGGCCTCCACCCGTCGGTGGTGCGGGATCCGCGCGACAACCTGGGCCGGTTCTCCGGCCGCCACTACGAGGTCAAGGAGGGCGAGGACATCCTCTCCCAGCTCCGCAAGCGGGGGCTGGAGCCTGCCGACATCGCGGTCGTCGTGCTCACCCACCTCCACGAGGACCACGCCTCGGCGATCGAGCTCTTCTCGGAGGCCCAGTTCGTCCTCAGCGCCACCGAGTGGGCGGAGGCGACGAGCGGCCGGCTGCCGCTCCTCCGCGGCTACCACCCGAACCACTACGACTTCGCCTTCGACTACGCCACGGTCGACTTCGACAGCGAGCTGGTGGAGTCATACGGCCCCTTCGGCCGGACCTTCGACCTGTTCGCCGACGGATCGGTGCGCCTGGCGTACACACCGGGCCACAGCGCCGGCCACACCTCGGTCATCCTGCGGCTGCCGCGACGCGACTTCGTCGTGGTCGGCGACGCGGCCTACGACTGGAAGCAGTTCCAGGGCGAGACCGAGCCGACGATGATGGCCGACGAGCACAACTTCCGGCGCTCCCTGCGCGAGCTCCAGGCGTACAGACGCACCTACCCGTATGCGCTGATCGTCCCGGGCCACGACCCGGAGTTCTGGGAGAAGCTCGAGCCCCGCTACGAGGAGTAGCGGCGCACCGGATCCGGCTCGGGCGCTGGCGCCGGGAGTCCCTTGCGCAGCCGCTTCAGGACGTCGCGGCGGCCGTTCTCCTCGAGGTCCACGTACATCGCGCGAACGCGATCGAAGATCTGGTTGGCCACCAGCTGCTGCTGCTCGCGGTCCGGATCGGCGTTCACCGGGAAGGTGACGGGCTCGCCGTACTGGATGGTCACCTTGGGAAACTGGAGGCGCCTCCAGCCACGGACGTGGGCCGAGCCGTGGATCGCGACCGGCACCACCGGCACGCCCGACTCGAGCGCGATCTTGCCGATGCCGCGCTTCGGCTCGCCGAGGTCACCGCTCCGCGAGCGGCCACCCTCCGCGTACATCAGCATCGTGCCGCCGTGGTCGAGCACGGTGTTCGCGGTGATGAACGCCTCCTCGTCGTGGTGACCGCGCCGGACCGGGAAGACGCCGCCGTGCTTGAAGACGTACTTGATGAAGGGGTTCATGAAGAGCTGTGACTTCGCCATGAACTGAGCCTTCCGGGGGAGGTAGACCGCGGCGAAGAAATGGTCCATCTGGCTGAAGTGGTTGGGGGCCAGGATGACCGGCCCGTACGGGGGGACGTTCTCCACCCCGATCGCCCGCGTCCGGTAGAAGAAGATGACTGGGATGGTCAGGATGACCCGGACGAAGTTGTAGATCCAGCCGACGCCCCTGCGCGCGCTGCGGTGGTACTGGTCGAACATCGACGCGGGGCGCGGGTCCTTGTAGACCTGCGGCTTCATGTCCTTGGGGTTGACCTTGGCCATCTCTTCCTCACGAAAATCGCCGTCAGGGACGGCGACACGTATTGATTCCTACCCACCGATTACGCTCGGGTTACGCGTCGGGATCAACCCTATTCACGCCTGCGCCCAGCCGCGGGCGCGGGTGACCGCCTCCCTCCAGCGGCCGATCAGCTCGTCCCGCTCCGACTCCGGCATCGCGGGCTCGTAGGTGGCGGCCTCGCGCCACATCTCGCGAACCTGATCCGAGGTCCAGAGGCCCGTCGCGATCCCGGCGAGGTAGGCGGCGCCGAGAGCCGTCGTCTCGGCGACCTCGGGCACGATCACGGGCACGCCCAGGACGTCGGCCTGGAACTGCATCAGCCACCTGTTTGAGACCGCCCCTCCGTCCGCCTTCAGCGCGGGGACGCGCTCGCCGGCCGCGGCCTCCTGAGCCCGCACCGCGTCAACGGTCTGGTAGGCGATCGCCTCGAGCGCGGCGCGGACGAGGTGCGCGCGGGTCGCGCCGCGCGTCAGGCCGAGGATCGTCCCGCGCGCGTAGGGATCCCAGTGCGGCGAGCCGAGCCCGGTCAAAGCCGGCACGAAGTACACGTCGTCGTTCGACTCCAGCGACGCGGCGAGGTCCTCGGTCTCGGCCGCGTGGGTGATGATCCTGAGCCCGTCCCGGAGCCACTGCACCGCGGCGCCGGTGACGAAGATCGCCGCCTCCAACGCGTAAGCCACCTCGCCGCCGAGTCCCCAGGCGACCGTGGTGAGAAGCCCCTCACCAGGCTCCGGCGCGTCGGTCCCGGTGTTGAGGAGGACGAAGCTGCCGGTGCCGTAGGTGTTCTTCGTATCGCCCGGCTGGTGACAGGCCTGGCCGAAGAGCGCCGCCTGCTGGTCGCCGGCGATCCCGGCCACCGGGACTTCGCCGCCGAAGACCGAAGTGGTCCCGTAGACCTCGGATGAGGGAACCGGCTCGGGCAGGGTCTTCGGCTCGATGCCGAGCAGCCCGCAGAGCTCCTCGTCCCAGGCCAGCTTGCGGATGTCGAACAGCATCGTCCGCGAGGCGTTCGAGTAGTCGATCAGGTGGCGGCCGGTGAGCTTGAAGGCGAGCCAGGAGTCGATCGTGCCGAAGACGACGTCGGCCGGGAGGTCGGCGTTCCGGATCAGCCATTCGATCTTGGTGCCGGAGAAGTAGGGGTCGATCACAAGGCCGGTGCGCTCGCGGATCAGCCTCTCGTGACCCTGCTCGCGGAGCTCGTCGCAGCGGGCCGCGGTGCGGCGGTCCTGCCAGACCAGAGCGCGGTGGACCGGCTCGCCCGTCTTCGGGTCCCAGGCGACGACCGTCTCGCGCTGGTTCGTGATCCCGATCCCCTTCAGGTCCGAGCCCTGGACGCCGGCGTCGGCAAGGGCTCCGACCGCGACCTTCCGCGTCACATCCCAGATCTCCGCCGCGTCGTGCTCGACCCAGCCCGGCTTCGGAAAATACTGCTCGAACTCGCTGTACGCGCGCCCGCAGGGCCGCCCCTCGTCGTCGAAGACGATGCAGGTGCTCCCGGTGGTCCCCTGGTCGATTGCCAGGATCATCGGCCGAGACCGTATCTAGCGCCGGGCGCGCACCGCGCGGCGGATGTCCCGAAGCTGCGCGGCGCGATGGAGGAAGCCCGCCGGCGTGCGCCGGGTAGCACGATGCTCGATCGGCAGCTCGATCTCCTCGAGCCGGCGGCCGGACCTCACCGCGTCGATCGAGATGCCGGTCTCGAGCCCCCAGCCCTCCGCGAACGGGAGCAGGTCGCGCAGCGTGGAGATCCGCATCGCGCGCTGGCCCGAGAGCGGAGAGTCGAGATGCGCCCCGCAGAGACGCTCGACCGATCGGCGGGCGTACCCGAGCGTGATCCCGAGGCCTCCCCCCTCCGGGTCGGCGAAGCGCCCGATCGCCAGGTCGCAGCGGCCCGACTCGACCGCTTCGACCAGGTCCACCAGCCGCCCCGCAGTTTCGCCCAGGTCCGCGTCGCACAGCAGGACCGCGGCGCCATCGCCGAACTCCCCGACCGCCGCCTCGGCCGCCGCGCCGAGGTTGGCGCCCTTCCCGTGCGGACGGCGCCGGCTGATCAGCCACGCTCCGTGGCGCATGGCCTCCTGCTGTGTCCCGTCGGTCGAGGCGTCGTCGGCCACCATCAGCCGAGCCCCCGGGAGGGCGCCGGCGAGCGCGTCCAGCGCCGCGCCGATCCGCTCGACCTCGTCTTGCGCGGCCACGATCACCACGCGGGCGGGTTCCGGCGTCACCGGCGACTATCGTCCCGGCGGAAGATGGCGGACGTGGAGGCGCACATCACCGGCACAGTCTGGAAGATCGAGGTCAAGGTCGGCGACCAGGTCGACGAGGGGGACACCGTCGTCATCCTCGAGTCGATGAAGATGGAGATGCCGGTCGAGGCCGAGGATCCCGGGAAGGTCTCGGAGATTCGCGTCGAGGAGGGCCAGTCGGTCTCGGAGGGCGACGTCCTCGTCGTCCTCGAATAGCCTCAGCCTCATGACCGAGGAGTTGGCCGGGGGGAAGCTGTTGGTGGACGAGCCCGCGGAGTCGGTGGCGCGCGTGATGCTCAACCGCCAGGACTCCCGCAATGCGCTCGACCACGAGCTGCTCGATGGACTGGCGGCGGCGATGCCGACGCTCGACCGCGGCATCGAGGTTCGCTGCGTCGTGATCACGGGAGCGGGCAAGGCCTTCTCGGCGGGCTACGACATCGCCGGGATCCCCTCCGAGACCTTCGAGCGGGACGCCGAGGCGCTTGTCGCCCACCCGTTCCACGCGGCCCTGGAGGCCGTCGCCGCGCACCCGTGGCCGGTGATCGCGGCCATCAACGGGCACGCGCTGGGTGGCGGCCTGGAGCTGACGCTGACCTGCGATCTGCGCATCTGCGCCCGCGGCGCGAAGCTCGGGATGCCGCCCGCGAAGCTCGGCCTGGTCTACGGGCACACCGGCCTCCAGCGGTTCATCGACGCGATCGGCGTGCCGCGCACCAAGGAGCTCTTCCTGACGGGGCGGAACTACCCCGCCGACCGCGCGGAGGAGATCGGGCTGGTGAACGAGGTCGTCGACGACGGCGAGCTTGAGCCCGCCGCGATCGATCTGGCGGCTGAGATCGCCGCCAACGCCCCCCTCTCGATGAGGGGCAACAAGCACGCGATCGACACGCTCCGCTCCCATGACCGGCTGACGCCGGAGCAGGAGCGCGAGCTCATCGAGCTGCGAGAGTCCTGCTTCGGGTCCGAGGACTTCCGCGAGGGCATCGCCGCGTTCGCCGAGAAGCGCAAGCCCATCTGGAAGGGCCGCTAGCCGGCCTCGACGGGCTCGGGCAGCGGCTGCTCGTCGGTCTCTTCGTGGAGGCGGCTGCCCGCCTGGGCGGTCGACGGCCACCAGATCTTGTCGCCGATCAGCTCCACCGCTGCCGGAACCATGATCGTCCGCACGATGAAGGTGTCGAGCAGGATGCCCAGCGCGACCATGAAGCCGAGGTCGAACGTGAACGTCACCGGCAGCGTCATCAGCACCGAGAACGTGCCGGCGAGGATGATCCCGGCACTGGTGATCACCGGGCCCGTCGCCGAGATCGCCCTCAGCATGCCCTCGCGCGTCCCGTGCCGGCGCGCCTCCTCGCGAACTCGCGCCATCAGGAAGATCGTGTAGTCGGTCCCGAGCGCGACCAGGAAGATGAAGGCGAAGGTCGGTATCGACGCGTCGAACCCGGCGTCGCCCACCACGAAGCGGATGAAGAGGATCGAGATGCCGAGCGTGCAGGCGAAGGAGAGCACGACGCTGGCGAGCAGCACAATCGGCGCGACGATCGCCTGCAGGAGGATCCCGAGGATCACCGCCATCACCAGCAGGGCCAGCGGCACGATCACCTTCAGGTCGTTCTGGGTGGCGTTGTTGAAGTCGTAGCTGATCGCCGTTCCACCGCCGAGCAGGACGGTCACGCCGGGTTTCACGTTCGCCACGGAGTCGCGCAGCTTCGGGACCAGGTCGAGGGACGAGGAGTCGTTGGGGTCCCCCTTGAGGATGACGCTGACGATCCTGATCTGGCCGTTGGTGGAGACCTGGTCCGTCGGGATGGCGGCGGCCACGCCCTTCACGGTCCTCAGCTTCGACGCCGCCAGCGCTGCATCCTGGGGGGTCGCCGGGCCGCCCGACTGCTCGACCAGGGCGGTCATCGGCGAGAGGGTGCCGGCAGGGAAGTTCTGCCGCATCACCTTGAAGCCCTCGACGCTCTCGACCGACTTCTTGAAGAAGGTGGTGCTCGAGTAGTCGACCTTGTAGGCGAGCAGTCCCAGTGCGCCGAGCAGGAAGACCCCGGTGGTGACCGCCAACGCCGAACCGGGGCGCTGCAGGACACGGTCGCCGAAGCGGCGCCAGAGCCCGGTGTGAGCGATCGCAGCGTGCTCGGGGTCGTACGCGACCGTGCTGCGCCGTGGCCAGAATCCCCTTCGGCCGAAGATCGTCAGCAGGGTGGGAAGCAGCGTGACCCCGGCGATCATCGCCGTGAAGACGGCGATCGCGGCGACGGGGCCGAGCGACCTCGTGTTGCCCGACTCGGCCAGCGCGAGCACCAGCATCGCCAGGGAAACGGTCAGCCCACTCGCGATGATCGCCGGCCCGGCGCGCCTGACGGCGCGCTGCATCGCCTCGTGCTTGTCCTGGAAGCGCCGCAGCTCCTCGCGGTAGCGGGAGACCAATAAGAGGCAGTAGTCCGTGCCCACCCCGAACATGAGGACGACGATGATCCCCGTGCTGTTCGAGGAGACCGTGGCGCCCGACTTCGCGTAGAGATAGATGAAGCCGGTGGCCGCGGTGTAGGCGAGGAAGACGACCACTAGCGGCGAGAGCGCCACCAGCAGCGAACGGTAGATCGCCCCCAGCAGCACAAGGACGAGGATCACCGTGGCGAGCAGCAGCTTCGTGTCGAGCCCGTTGAAGACGTCGTGGGCATCGGTGTTGAAACCGACGTCGCCGCTGAGGTAGACGTTCATGCCGCCGGTGTTGGAGTCGGTGATGTCGCGCATCGCCTTGCCCCAGTCGGGCAACTTGTCGTAGTTGGTCGGCAGCGTGTAGACGGCGTACGCCACCTGCCCGTTGCGGGCGACCAGGAAGCGCGGCGCACCTGGCGTGAAGGGGACTGCCGGCGGCTGGTTCCTGGTCAACGGGATCCTGGTCGGCTCGGACTCGATCCGCTTCGCGTCCGCGATGATCTTCGCCTTGTTCGCCGGCGTCAGGCCGTGCGAGTTCTGGTAGACGACCAGCGCGTTGGAGGTCTCCTTCGAGGGAAAGTCGCTGTCGAGCTTGCGAACGACCTCGGTCGACTCCGCATTGCCGGGCAGGAAGGACTGGGTGTTGTCGGTGGTGACGTTCGAGAGCTTCTTGCCGAGCGGCTGCATGGCCACTGCCCCGACGATCCAGACGGCCAGGACCACCCACTTCCACCGTCGACCCGCGACTGTTGATGCGAGACGCCTCAACGGACCTCCATGTCGGCAACTTCCCTCAGGTCCGCGTCCCCCTGTGCGGACACACGCGGCAGAGTATCGACTCGACCTGGGCGGCCGGCGTGATGCTGCTCACTTGACCGTTTTGGGAGGCTATATAGAGGGCAACCATGGCTGATGAGATGAACCCGACTGCAGTGGAGCTCGACCCAGGCGTCGAGGAGCGAGTGAACGCCCTCATCGAGGGTGGCCGCGCCGCGGACTGCGTCGATCTCTCGGATGTCGACTCACTGGTTCAGGAGATGGGACTTTCAGACGAGGAGGAACAGGCTGTGCACGAGCGCATCGGGAGCGCCGGGCTCTCGATCGAGGACGACTGCGGCAAGGACGCCGCGGAGCCGGCGGGCTACCGCAACGGCGAGCTGGCCGAGCAGACCACGGACGCGCTCCAGCTGTTCTTCAACGAGATGCGGCGTTACCCGCTGCTGACGAAGGAGGAGGAGATCGAACTCGCCCAGGCGATCGAGCGCGGCGACCTCGAGGCCAAGGAGAGGCTGATCAATTCGAACCTGCGGCTGGTCGTCTCGAACGCCCGCCGCTACATGCGCCAGGACCTGAACCTGCTCGACCTGATCCAGGAGGGGATCCTCGGTCTGATCCGCGCGAGCGAGAAGTTCGATTGGCGCAAGGGCTACAAGTTCTCCACCTACGCCACCTTCTGGATCCGCCAGGCCATCCAGCGTGCCCTGGAGTCGAAGGAGCGGACGATTCGCGTCCCCAACCAGGTCGCCCAGCGTGAGCGCAAGGTGATGCGAATCGAGCGAGAGCTGGCCACCAAACTCGGGCGCGACCCGACCACCGAGGAGATCGCCAAGGAGGCCGAGCTCGAGCCCGCGCAGGTCGAGGAGATCCGGGACCTGACGAGGGTCGTCACCAGCCTCGACCGGCCGGTCGGCGACGAGGACGCGGCCGCGCTCGGAGAGTTCATCCCCGACGAGCGCAGCGGCCCATCCGAGGAGGTCGCCGTGAGCCTGCGTGACCAGACCCTGCGCCGCGCCGTCGAGGACCTGCCCGAGGACGAGCAGAAGGTGATCCGGCTCCGCTACGGCATCAACGGCGACGAGCCCACCCCGCTCCGCGAGACTTCTCGCCGACTCGAGCTGAAGCCCAGCGAGGTCAAGGAGCTGGAGGAACGCGGCCTCAGCCGCCTCGCCCAGGCCCGTGAGGTCGAGGCGATGCGCGAGGCGGCGTGAGCTACACGATCAAGAACCTCAGAGAGGTCGAGGACATGGCCGCCGCCCAGGGCTTCGGGGAGGTGCAGGAGGCGCGGTTCGCGCATGGCGATCTGAACGCCGAGCAGACCGGGGTCTCGCTCCAGCGGGTGAAGCCGGGCAAGCGACACGCCTTCGCGCATCGCCACAAGGAAGCCGAGGAGATCTACGTCGTCGTCTCCGGGAGCGGCCGGGTGAAGCTCGACGACCGGGTCGAGGAGGTGGGCTTGTTCGACGCGATCAGGGTCTCGCCCTCGGTGACCCGAGCCTTCGAGGCCGGCGACGAGGGCCTGGAGCTGCTCGCCTTCAGCCCGCGGACCCAGAGCGACGCCGAGATCGTCGAGGACTTCAGCTGGGAGTAGGCGTCCGGGCGCATTCATAGATTGGGTCGTCCCCGAACCGCGGAGGACGCCCGATGCCACCACTGATCAGCTTCGAAGAGGCGCTCGAGCTCGGCGCCCTCACGGACCACGACGAGATCGGGGCGCTGGTCGAGCGCGCCTGGGAGGTGCGCCAGGACCGTTTCGGCGACTCCACCGACATGTGCTCGCTGGTGAACGCCAAGTCGGGTGGCTGCGCCGAGGACTGCGGCTTCTGCGCGCAGTCCCGCTATGCCGAGGCGGACACGCCGATGCACGCGATGATGGAGCCGGAGCAGATCCTCGAGCATGCGAAGGCGGCCGAGGCGGCGGGCGCGCACCGCTTCTGCATGGTCACCCAGGGCCAGGGCCTCTCGAAGCGGGACTTCGCCAAGGTGCTCGAGGGCGCCCGCCTGGTCTCGGAGCAAACGAACCTGAAGCGCTGCGCCTCGATCGGCCACATGTCCGCCGAGCGGGCCAGGCAGCTGAAGGAGGCGGGCATCCAGCGCGTGCATCACAACGTGGAGTCGGCGCGCTCCTACTACCCCGAGGTCTCCACCACCGTTCGATACGAGGGCAGGATCCGCACGATCGACGCGGTCAAGCAGGCCGGGCTCGAGACCTGCGTCGGCGGCATCCTCAACCTGGGGGAGTCGCCGAGGCAGAGGGTCGAGATGGCCTTCGAGCTCGCCGAGATCAACCCCGACTCGGTGCCGATCAATCTCCTCAATCCCCGGGTGGGCACCAAGTTCGGCGACCGGGAGCTGATGGATCCCTGGGATGTCGTCAAGTGGGTTGCGATCTTCAGGCTGATCCTTCCGGACGCCCTTTTCCGGCTCTGCGGCGGCCGGGTGGAGAACCTGCAGGACCTGGCCCCGCTCGCCGTCAAGGCCGGCCTGAACGGCGTGATGATGGGCAACTTCCTCACCACGCTCGGCGTGGAGCCAGCGGAGGATCGGGAGATGTTCGAGGAGCTCGGCCTCAACGTCGTGCGTCAGCCCGACAACGGCGCCAACCCGCGGCCGGACAACCGCTCCGGCTGGCTGGAGGGACAGACGCCGGCCGCCCCGATCGACGAACTCATCGACCGGCAGGCCGAAGCCAACTTCTGGGACCCCTCGACCCAGCTGCGGGTGGTGAAGAAGAAGAAAGAGCCGCCGCCATATCCGGCGCCGGCCGTTGATGCTGGGCAGCCCGCGGGCTGGGGCGACTGAGAGTGCTGGACATCCAGGAGCGCCTCGCCGAGCTCGAGTCGAGCGGGCTCCGCCGGCGACTTCGCCTGATCGAGGGGCCGCAGGGTCCGGAGGTCCTGCTCGACGGGCGCCCGGTGCTCCTGCTCTGCTCCAACAACTACCTGGGCCTGGCCGACCACCCACAGCTGCGGCGGGCCGCCGCTGACGCCGCGCTCAGCCTGGGCACCAGCGCCGGCGCATCCCGCCTGATCTCGGGGACGATGTCGATCCACACCGAGCTCGAGTCACGTCTGGCCGAATTCGAGGGCACCGAGAGCGCGCTCCTCTTCGGTTCGGGCTATCTCGCCAACACCGGGGCGATCGCCGCTCTCTCTGGCAGGGGCGAGGTCGTCTTCTCGGACGAGCTCAACCACGCGAGCATCATCGACGGCTGCCGGCTCGCGGGCGCTGAGACCTTCGTCTACCGCCACGTGGACACCGAGCACCTCGAGTGGGGCTTGCGCCGGGCCGCGGGGCGCGCCGCCCTGATCGCCACGGACGGCGTCTTCTCGATGGACGGCGACATCGCCCCTCTCCCCGAGCTGGCCGCGCTCGCCGGCCGCCATCGCTGCCGGCTGCTCGTCGATGAGGCGCACGCGACCGGCTGCATAGGCCCGGGCGGCCGCGGCTCCGTCGCGGCGGCGGAACTGACCGGTGAGGTCGACGTCATCGTCGGCACCCTCGGCAAGGCGCTCGGGGGATACGGCGCGTACGTATGCTGCTCGCGGGAGATGGCGGACTTCCTGGTGAACTCGGCGCGGCCGTTCATCTTCTCCACCGCCCCGCCGCCGCCGGCGGTTGCTGCGGCCTCCGCGGCCCTGGAGCTGTTGTCGGAGCGCCCGAAGCGGGTCGAGAAGCTGCGGGCGAACGCCGCGGCGCTGCGAGAGGGCCTCGAGGAGGAGGGCCTCGGGCCGGCGGGGTTTGAGACCCAGATCGTCCCCCTGGTGATCGGCGAGGCCGAGGACACGATGGCGCTCTGCGAGCGCCTGCTCGCCGAAGGCCTCTTCGCGCAGGCGATTCGCCCGCCGACCGTCCAGCCGGGAACCTGCCGTCTGCGGATCACCGTGATGGCGACCCACCGGGTCTCCGACCTGCGCCGCGCCGCCCGTCGCATCGGCGCCGCCGCGCGCGAGCTCGGCCTGACCGCGGCGGCGGCGCAGCACACCCCGCCACTGCGCGAGGCCGCGTGAGGTGCGCGGCCTGTTCGTCACGGGAACCGGGACCGAGGTCGGCAAGACCGTGGTCGCGTCGGCGATCGCGTACGCCGCGCGCGCCGCCGGCGACCGGGTCGCGGTCTTCAAGCCGGCGGTCAGCGGCCTCGACGACTACCCGCTCAGGGCCGAGGTGTGGGAGAGCGGCCCCGAGCTTCCCGACCATGCTCTCCTCAGGCTGGCCGCCGGGTCGAGGCAGGGCGACGACGAGGTGGCGCCCTACCGCTACGGGCCGCCCGTCTCCCCCCACCTCGCCGCCGAGCTCGCCGGAGAGAGAGTCGATCCGGACGTCCTCCGGGGTGCGGCTCTCGCGGCCACCGAGGGCGCCAACCTGCTGGTCTGCGAGGGCGTGGGCGGCTTCCTGGTGCCGCTGACTCCGGACTACCTCGTCCGTGACCTGGCGCGGGACCTGGCGCTGCCGGTGGTGGTGGTCGCCTCGCCCGGCCTCGGCACCATCAATCACACCCTGCTGACGATCCAGGCCGTGCGGACCGCCGGCCTCGAGGTCGCGGCGGTCGTGCTCAATCCCTGGCCGGCCGAGCCGTCGCCGTTGGAGCTCTCCAACCGCGAGACGATCGAGCGCCTCGGCGCGGTCGAAGTCGAAACGCTGCCGCGCCTCGACCTCTCAGATCCGGCCTCCTGGCCGGCGCCGCGAATCCACGTCGACTCGCCGCGAGCGCCGAGCAGCTTGCGCGCGGCCTAGCAGCCATCCCTTCCTCGCGTAGAGGTGTGATTTCAGAACCGCTGCTTGCGCGAAAAGCATGCGCCCGACTCGGAACCGCCGCTTTCCATGCAAAGCTGGACTCGCTTCGGGTCCGCGTTGTGACCGCTTTCGCGTGAACGAAGGCGTGCCGGCGACCGATGTCGGTGGGCGCGTGAAGCGAACCAAGCCTCTCGTCCGCCAAACCTGTCTGTCCCTCGGTGGCCAAACGTCAATCCCCTCGACCTTACGTCGATCCTATGCGCGCGGGTAAGCTCGTCGCACCTAGCCGGGTACCGGATCGGGAAGGGGAGATTGTTCTGAGATCGGTGGCACGGAAGCTGGCACTGGTGATCGGGATCGCCATCCCGCTGGCGTCGTCCGCCGGCGCGCAGGCCGTGGTGTTGCACGATCAGACGGACAACGTTGGGCCCTACGCGATCACATCGGAGGTCTTCGACACGCCGCCGTCGATCGACGACACCCTGGTTGCCGACGACTTCTCGGTGCCGCTCGGCCAGAGCTGGACGATCGACCAGATCGACGTGCTCGGGCAGGACGACCCCTA
Source organism: uncultured Solirubrobacterales bacterium (assembly GCA_963821705.1). Classification (GTDB taxonomy): domain Bacteria; phylum Actinomycetota; class Thermoleophilia; order Solirubrobacterales; family 70-9; genus DASUPK01. Next base: position 706,247 of record CAWGEV010000007.1, read on the forward strand.
CCTGGGCATGAGCCCGCCTCACATCGTCAACTTCTTCATGTACAGCAATGCTGGGACCCTCCCCGGGAGCGAGATCTATCGCTTCTACGGACTCGGCGCCCCCAATTACCCGAACGACTCGGTGCACTTCTACGATGTGCCGAGGCCGCCGCCATTGGGCCCCGGTAGCTACTGGGTCTCGGTGCAGGAGGACGGAGGGGGTTTCATGGTCCCGTCCTGGGGCTGGTCCACCCGAACGGTCCAGGACGGCCAAACCGCGGCTTTTGAAGGTCCCAACGGCGGCTGGGGCAGCAACTGCAGGGCCTGGCAGCCGATCACGGTCTGCCCCTCGAGCAGCAACACCTACCCGGACATGGCCTGGAAGATCAGCGGCGCGGCGAACTCCCTGCCGGTCACCTTCGGCAACCTCAAACGGCTCGGCAACGGCACCGCGCGATTGACCGTCAACGCCCCGGCGTCCGGCACGCTGACGCTCGGCGGCAAGGGGGTGAAGGGGAGCTCGGCTCAGGTCTCGGCCCACCGTGCGGACACGAGCCTCACGTTCCGGATCAGAGCGACCGGGAAGCCGCTGAAGAGGCTCAACGCCACGGGCCGCGCGACCGTGAAGCCGATACTCACGTTCACCTCCGGTGGAGCGACGCCGAGCAAGACCTTCCGGAAAGTGAAGCTCGTCAAGCATTAGCCCGGCCGCAGGGCTGAGCTCGATGACCCCGCTTAGATCGCCGGCGTTCATTTGCCGCGTAGACGCACCGAACGACCTCGACGTTCTCCCCCGACATCGCCCGCCCAGTATCTCGCGATTGACCGAGAGTGTTGCTTTCCATGCGAAGCAGCGGTTCTGAAATCACATCTCTGAGCCAGGAAGGGCGGCCGCCTGTGGCCGCAACTGATGGCGAAGCCGTTAGCGCGCGCCGGCCGGGACGACGTCCTCAGCGACGGTCGCCTCTGGCACCGCGGCCGCGCTCTCCTCGGCGGCGTCGTGGGCGTCCACCCGCTTCGAGCGGGCACCGCGCACCAGGGTCAGCGAGACCACCAGGCCGGCGACGACCACGAAGGCCGCCAGCAGCATCGCGCTGGAGAGCGCGTCGACGAAGATCGCCCGCGCCTGCTCAGGCGCCGTCGCGAGCGTGGCGGGGTTGAACCCCGAGCCGAGCCGCGACTGGAAGATCGCGCCGGTGGCCGCGATGCCGACCGAGGCGCCGATCATCCGGGACATCTGCAGGACGCCTGAGGCGACGCCCGACTTCTGCACGCTCACCGCGTTCATGGCGGCGGTTGACATCGGCGACATCACCAGGGCGATGCCGAGGCCCATCAGGATGAACGGGACCAGCAGGCCGCTGTAGGTGGTTGCGGTGTTGATGCCGGCGAACATGAACATCGAGACCGCCAGCACCGCCAGTCCCGCGCTCATCGGCGTGGCGGGCCCGAGCCGGTCGGCCAGGCGCCCGGAGATCGGGGCGATCACCGCGATCACCACGGTCGTCGGCAGGAACCTGATCCCGGCCTCGAGCGCCCCGTAGCCGAGGATGTCCTGCATGTAGATCGCCATGAAGAAGAACGTGCCCATCATGGCGAAGGTGATGATGAAGGCGACCAGGTTGGAGCCGATGAACTGTCGGGTCCGGAAGAGCCCGAACTCGACCATCGGCGCCGCCACCCGCAGCTCGATCGCCACGAACGCGGCCAGGCCGATCACGCCGCCACCCAGCAGGCCCAGGATCGCGGGCGACGTCCAGCCCCAGCTGTTGCCCTCGATCAGCGCGAGCACGATCGCGGTGAGGCCGGCCGTCAGGGCGACGACCCCCGGGTAGTCGACGCGGCGCTCGACCGTCTCGTCGCGGGACTCTCTCACCGCGAAGACGGTCGCGATGACCGCGCCCACGGCGACGGGCAGATTGATGAAGAAGATCGCGCGCCAGCTCACGTACTCGGTGAGGAAACCGCCGACCACCGGGCCGATCGACAGCGCCAGTGCGGAGACTCCCGCCCAGGTGCCGATCGCCTTTCCGCGCTCGGCGGCGGGGAAGGCGTGGGTGATTATCGAGAGAGTCGCGGGCATCATCAGCGCGGCCCCGATGCCCTGAATCGCGCGGCTCCCGATCAGCATCGCCGGGTCCTGCGCGATGCCCGCCGTGGCGGAGGTGATCGCGAAGATGATCACCCCGGTCAGGAACATCCGCCGGCGTCCGAAGAGGTCGCCGAGGCGCCCACCGGTTGCGATCAGGACGGCGAAGGTGAGGGTGTACCCGTTGATGACCCACTCGAGCGCCGAGAGCTGCGCGTTCAGGTCACGCTGGATCGACGGCAGGGCGACGTTCACGACGGTGTTGTCGAGCATCACCATGAACAGCGCAAAGCACATCGCGCCGAGCGTCCACCACTTGCGGTTGTCGTCCGTGATCAGGTGCCGGTAGCGCGTCATCGGCTCACCCTCCTCTCATAGTGCGAGTAGATCTCGGCGATCTCGGGGCGCTTCAGGAGCGTGTCGAGAGCCGCCTCAAGCTTTTGTCGTTCATCGCGATCCAGCGAGTCGGCGAATTCCTCGAGCCCGGCGAGGCGGGCGGAGATGATCCGCTCGGCGAGCTCGCGTCCCTTGACGGTCAGCGTCAGTCGCCGGACGCGCCTGTCGTCGGGGTCCTCGACCCGCGTCGCGAGCTTCTTCCGGACCAGTCCGTCGGCGGCGCGACTCGCGGAGGCGGTGGAGATCCCCAGCTCCTCGGAGAGGGCGGTGACGGTCCGCGCGTCCTCGTCGGGCGACTCGAGCTCGACCAGAACCTTCATCTGGCTGAACGTCAGCCCGCTCTCGTCGATCACCCGGAAGACCTCGCTGCTCGCGCCGCCCATGCAGCGCAGCAGGAAGGCGCCCAGCTTGAGCGCCAACTCGTCTCCGCTCTCGCCGGTGGTCTTCCGTCGCTGTCGGGTCGCTGCTTCCATTGAAGAAAAGGTTACACGTTTGCAACCTTTTCTTAACTGAAACGATCTGTGACAAGGCTCACAGAGCGGCCGTCAGGGCGCCCGGTGCCCGCTAGATCGCCGCGGCGCGGGGGAGTTCAGGCCCGCCGTGTGCGGGGAGCTCGTGCTTCGGCTTGCCGCGGATGATGACGGCGGCGACCATCGCTCCGACAAGGGTCAGAGCGGCTCCAAGGGCCATCGCCGCCCCGAGGGCGTCGGTGAACCTGGTTGCCTCCGCGGCTCCGCCCTGGGCCAGCAGGGCGGGATTGAACGCGCCGAGCTTGCTTTGGAAGATCGCTCCGGTGGCGGCCACGCCGATTGTCCCTCCCATCATCCGGAACATCTGGAGCGTCCCCGAGGCCACGCCCGCCTTGTCGACGGCGACCGCGTTCATCGCCGCCGTGGACATCGGGGACATCGTGATGCCGATCCCGAACCCGAGCAGGATGAAGGCGGGCAGCAGGTCGCTGTACGTCGTGGTGGCGTCCATCTGCGCGAACAGATAGAGCGAGACCGAGGTGACCAGCAGCCCCAGGACCATCGGAGCGCGCGACCCGATCCTGTCGGCCACCCGGCCCGCGAGGGGAGCGACGATGACGATCACGATGGTCGTCGGCAGGAAGCGCACGCCGGTCTCGAGCGGGGAGAACTGCAGCAGGTCCTGGAGGTAGATGGCCAGGAAGAAGAAGCTCCCCATCATCGCGAAGCTGATGATCAGCGCCACGGTGTTCGCGCCGATGAAGTTCCGGGAGCGGAAGAAGGTGAAGTCCACTATCGGCGCCGAGACCCGGGACTCCACGAACAGGAACGCCGCCGTCGCCACGGCACCGATCACCAACAGCCCGATTATCCGGCCGGACCCCCAGCCCCATTTGTTGCCCTCGATCAGCGCCAGGACGACGGAGGTGAGCGCGACGGTGAGGAGAACGACGCCCAGGTAGTCCACCGTGCGCTCAGCCTTCTCGTCACGCGACTCGCGGACGGCGAAGAGGGAGGCGAGTAACGCCAGCACCGCGATCGGCAGGTTGATGTAGAAGATTGCGCGCCAGCTGACGTACTCGGTCAGGAACCCGCCGGCGAGCGGCCCGAAGGAGAGGGCGAGGCCGGAGATCCCGGCCCAGGTCCCGATCGCCTTGCCACGCTCCTCCGCCGGGAAGGCGTCGGTGATGATCGAGAGGGTGGCCGGCATCATCAGCGCGCCCCCCACTCCCTCGGCGATCCGGGAGACGACGAGCATCGTCGGGTCCTGCGCGAGCCCCGCCGTCGCCGAGGAGATCGCGAAGACGACGACCCCGATCATGAAGATCAGCCGGCGGCCGAAGATGTCGCCGAGGCGACCGCCGGTCACCAGCAGGGCGGCGAAGCTCAGCGTGTAGCCGTTGACGACCCATTCCAGCTGGGCGACGGACGTCTTCAGATCCCTCTGGATCGACGGCAGCGCGACGTTCACCACCGTGCTGTCGAGCATGATCATGAACATCGAGAGGCACATCGCCCCGAGCGTCCACCACTTGCGATTGCCCTCGGTGATCAACCCTCGAGAGTCCATCCGGCGTCGATCATATGTTGGCCGGCGTCGAATGCAGAACGCTGCCCGGCTCGATCACGATCACGTCTGGCACCCCTTCACGCAGCAGCGCGACTGGGTGGCGGAGGAGCCGTTGATGATCGAGGCAGCGGAGGGGACGGAGCTGATCGACACCGAGGGACGCCGCTATCTCGACGGCGTCTCATCGCTTTGGTGCAACGTCCACGGGCATCGCCATCCCGCGATCGATGAGGCGGTGCGCGAGCAGCTGGACCGTGTCGCCCACTCCACCATGCTGGGCCTCTCCCACCCCGGCGCGGCGGAGCTCGCCGCCCGCCTCGTCGAGATCGCTCCCGCCGGGCTGAACCGGGTCTTCTACTCGGACTCGGGATCGACAGCCGTCGAGGTCGCCCTCAAGATGGCGTTCCAGTACTGGCAGCACCGAGGCGGCCAGCACGTGCGGAAGACCTCGTTCGTCTGCCTGGAGGACGCATACCACGGGGACACCATCGGGTCCGTCTCCGTCGGGGGAATGCCCCTCTTCCACTCCACCTTCGGCCCGCTCCTCTTCGACGCCCACCGCGCCAAGCCCGGCGACGTCGACGACATCGCCCGGCTGCTCGCGATGCGCGAGGAGGAGGTCGCCGCGGTCGTGCTCGAGCCGCTCGTCCAGGGAGCGGCAGGGATGCTCACCCACCCGCCCGGGTATCTCCGCGCGGTTCGGCGTCTCTGCGACCGTCACGGCGTGCTGCTGATCTGCGACGAGGTCGCCACGGGATTCGGCCGCACCGGCACGATGTTCGCCTGCGAGCAGGAGGGGGTCTCCCCCGACCTGCTCTGCGTCGCAAAGGGACTGACCGGCGGGTACATGCCGCTTGCGGCGACGCTGGCGAGCGAGCGCATCTACGAGGCCTTCCTCGGCGCGCATTCCGAGTTCAAGACCTTCTTCCACGGCCACACCTACACGGGCAACCCGCTTGCCTGCGCTGCGGCGATCGCCTCGCTCGACGTGTTCCAGCGGGAGCGGACGCTGGTCCGCCTGCAGCCGAAGATCCGGCTGCTCTCGGAGTGGCTCGCGGAGGTGGAGAAGATGCGCGAGGTCCAGGAGGTGCGCCAGCGGGGCCTGATGGTCGGCATCGACCTGGGCGAGCACGATCCGGAGCTCCGCCTCGGCCATCGGGTGGTCCTGGAGGCGCGACGGCGCGGAGCGATAGTCCGGCCGCTCGGCGACGTGATCGTGCTGATGCCGCCGCTCGCCATCTCGAAGCAGGACCTTCGGCGCCTGGTGCAGATCGCCGCCGAGTCGATCCGCGCCGCCTACCCCGTCGCGGAGCTCGACGCCGGAGCCAAGGGCCGCCTGGACGCGGTCCTCCTCGAAGCCGCCTGACTACTCCTCGTAGGGCTCGAAGTCCGACTTCCGGGCCCCGCAGACTGGGCAGAACCAGTCGTCGGGGATGTCGTCGAAGGCCGTTCCGGGCGGTACCCCGCCGTCGGGATCGCCCTCGTCCGGGTCGTAGATGAACCCGCACGACGTGCAGATGTAGAGCTGCTTGGTGGTCGTGTCGGCGGCCATTGGGGCGGCAGACTAGCGAGTAGGCTGGCGGCCCGTGGAACCCGCAGCGCCACGTCCGGCCGCAACCGTGATCCTCTTGCGGCGCGGTGGGAAGCACGCGGAGCGGGGGCTGGAAATCCTGCTCGTGCGGCGAAATCCGGAGGCCCGGTTCATGCCCGGTGTCTGGGTCTTCCCCGGCGGCGCGGTCGACTCGGCCGACGGCGATGGGGAGGAGGCGCACCGCGCGGCGGCGGTCAGGGAGCTCACCGAGGAGGCCGGGATCGAGGTGCCGGTGGACGAGCTGGTGGCCTACTCGCGCTGGATCACGCCAAAGGTCGTTCCGATCCGCTTCGACACGCGCTTCTACCTGGCGCTGGCCCCCGCGCATTCGCCTCCCAGGCCGGACGGCTCCGAGACCGTCGACGCCGGCTGGTTCAACCCCCAGGACGCGCTCGACAAGCACCATGCGGGGGAGTTGCCGCTGGTCTTTCCCACCATCAAGCACCTCGAGTCGCTGACCGGTTTCGCCAACGCCGCGCAGGCGCTCGAGGCGGCGAAGCGCCGTGAGGTGAAGCCGGTCGAGCCGCGGGTCGAGGGAGAGGGCGACGACCGCCGCATCGTCCTGCCGGACGAGCTGCCATAGATGGCGTAAGAATCAAGGACATGACGAGCACCCTCCCCCAGGAGGTCCGCGACGCGTTCGAGCGGTACGTGACGTGCGAGCTGACCACGGTCGACGCGACCAAGCAGCCGATCACCTGGCCGGTCACCCCCTACTACTCGCAGGGCGGCCCGACCATCGACGTGACCACCGGGCTCGGCTACCCGAAGAAGGCGGACGACGCCCGTGCGCATCCGAGCATTTCGCTCCTGTTCTCCGACCCGACCGGCTCGGCCATCGACAGCGGCCTCAAGGTTCTCGTCCAGGGAACGGCCACCATCGACGACGAGGACCTGAAGGCGAACGCTGACCGGTACATGAGCGAATCCGCGATCAAGCTGCCGGCCACCAAGAAGATGCACCCGCCCAAGCCGATCCGGCCGATGTTCAACTGGTACTACGCGCGGATCTACATCAAGGTCCGGCCGGAACGCGTCTTCGTCTGGCCCGAGGGGAACCTCGCCGAGGAGCCGACGATCCACGACGCCCATCTCGAAGAGGTGCGCTCGGGGCAGGTGGAGGAGCCGGCGGCCGACCACGGCCCACCCGCGGGCGGGCCCCCCGCGTGGGACAAGCGAATGAACTTCCTGGCCGAGCACGACACCGGTGTGCTCAGCTGGATGGGACCCGACGGGTTCCCGATCGCGATCCGCGTCCCCTTCACGGCCGACGCCTCGCGACGGGAGATCGCCATCGGGGCGGATCCGGCCGGACTGCCGCTGATGGAGGGCCGGGGCTGCCTGACGGTCCACCGCCACTCGCCGGACTTCGAGTGGCAGCGCAACATGCAGGTCCGCGGCGACCTGGTTCGCTCGGAGGGCGGCTGGCGGCTCGTCCCGCGCAGGATCGTCGGAGGCTTCGAGCTCCCCGAGGGCCGCCTCACCCGCTTCCGGGACTTCATCAAGAAGGGTCCCGGCTTCTATCGGACTTATCGACGTCGCCTGAGAGAGCGGTCCTAGGAGCCGATCTTCGGGGGGAACGGCTCCAGCCCGGCGTTCCAGGGCCCCGGCTTGAAGATGTCGAGGTTGTTCTCCTCCATCTCGCTGTGGAGACGGTCGAAGATTCCCCCGGCCGAGTGGAGCGAGTCCTTCAGCTCCTCCTTGGACCGCTCCCGCAGCCGCCAGTGGAAGAAGAGCTGCTGCTCGGTGATGCCGAAGTCGACCTCCGCCGGGATCCGGGTGATCCAGTCGATGAAGGCCGGGCTGAACAGCTCGCGCAGCGCGACCGGGTCGTGGTCCTGTGGGACGGTGGCGATGAATCGCTCGTTGAAGTCGACGCTCTCGAACTCGACGCGGCGGCGGGAGTGCTTGTCGACCATGTCCCCCGCCGTGCGCTCGACGGACTCGACGTCGAAGACGGGGACGACGGTCGCCAGGTCCGGCATGTGAGCCTTGACGATCACCGCGCCCGGCAGGATCGCCTTGCGGCCGAACCCGCCCTCCTCGTGCTCGTCCGCGTCGCAGGAAGCCCCGAAGAACCCGTCCGTGAGCTCGCCGGTCAATCTGTTGGTCCCGCCGGGGCAGAGTGCCACCGGCCCCTCCTTCGGGTTGATGCCCCCGACCGGCTCGTAGCGGAGGTTTCGCTCGGCCGCCAGGCCGGAGACGATCCCCGCCCACTCCTCCGCGTCTGATTTCGCGCTCACTCGATATCGATCAGATCCTGGCGGCCGTCCGCCTCGAGCTGCGCCTTGTAGCGCGGGTAGACCGGCTTGGTGAGCGGGACCAGCTTGAGGATCTTGGCGACCGGGCCGCTCGCCTTGATCTGCCCGCGCGCCAGCGCCACCGTCACGTTCACCTTCCCGAGCCAGAAGCGGTGCGCGGTGTCGGCCTCCATGCTCATCACGACATCCGGCTCCATCTCGGTCTCACCGAAGTCGACGTCCCCGGGCTCGTCCTTCTGGAGGCGGAGGGTGATGGTGGAGTCCGGCTCACGGTACTGGTACTGGAGGATCGTGTTGGCGGCGCGGAACTTCGGCCCCATCTCCTCGTCCGCGGCGAGGTTGACGAAGAGCTTGCCGATCGTGTCGTAGACCTCCTGCGCATCCTTGAAGTACGCCACCACTCTCCTCCGGTCGCGGGATTCAATCCTATGCAGTGGCCTCTACCGGTTGACATAGTGTCCGAGACGATGTCTGACACGTCGTCACGAACACACGACTTCGACTGGATCGTCATCGGGTCCGGCTTCGGCGGATCGGTCTCGGCCCTCCGTCTGGCGGAGAAGGGCCACCGGGTCGCCGTCCTCGAGTGCGGCCGGCGCTACCGGGACGAGGAATTCGCCAAGACGGCCTGGAACCTGCGCCGTTACTTCTGGATGCCCCGCCTCGGCCTCCGGGGGGTCTTCCGGATGACCGCCTTCAAGGACCTGTTCATCGTCTCCGGCTCCGGGGTGGGCGGGGGAAGCCTGGGCTACGCCAACACCCTCTACCGGGCTCGCCCGGCCTTCTTCCGGGACCCCCAATGGGGCGAGCTGGCCGACTGGGAGCTGGAGCTCACCCCGCACTACGACACCGCCGAGCGCATGTTGGGGGTCACGACCTACCCGGACAAGGGGCCGGCGGACGACCTCCTCCGTGAGTACGGCGAGGAGATCGGCGTCGGGGAGACCTTCAAGCCGACGCGCGTCGGCGCGTTCTTCGGGGAGCCCGGCGTCGAGGTGGACGACCCCTTCTTCGGCGGCGAGGGCCCCCGCCGGAGCGGGTGCGTCCGCTGCGGAAGCTGCATGGTCGGCTGCCGCCACAACGCCAAGAACACGCTGGTCAAGAACTACCTGTGGTTCGCCGAGAAGCTCGGCGCCGAGATCCTCCCCGAGCGACAGGTCACGGACATCTCCCCCCTCGGCGCCGCGGACGGCGGCGATGGCTACCGCGTCTCGAGCCGCCGCTCCGGCTCCTGGCTGACCCGTCGGAGGCCCAGGACCCTGACAGCGAAGGGGGTGATCTTCGCCGCCGGCGCGCTGGGGACGAACAAGCTGCTCGCCGACTGCCGGCACCGCGGCTCGCTGCCCCGCCTGAGCGATCGCGTCGGCGATGTGGTGCGGAGCAACTCGGAGTCGATCCAGGCTGTCACGGCCCGGGACGACAAGCGCGACTTCGCCGAGTCCGTGGCGATCACCTCGAGCATCTATCCGGATCCGGATACCCACATCGAGGTCGTGACCTACGGTCACGGCGGCGACCTGATGAGCAGGCTCTTCACCGTGATGACCGGGCCGGGCACCCGGGTGACGCGGCCGCTCAAGTGGATCGGGGCGATGCTCCGCCACCCGCTGCGTGCGCTGCGTCTGCTCTGGCCCTTCGGCTGGTCGCGCCGCACGGTGATCCTCCTGGTGATGCAGACCACCGACGCGGCCATGAGGTTGGTGCCCAAGCGGAAGCTATTCTCCCGCGGCATCCGCCTGCAAACCGAGCAGGACCCGGAGCGGCCGAATCCCACCTACATCCCCGCCGCGGCCAAGGCCACGGAGTGGTTCGCTGAGCGGATCGGCGGGATCGCCCAGTCCGGCATCACCGAGTCCAGCCTGAACATCCCGACGACCGCGCACATCCTCGGCGGCGCGGTGATCGGCGACGGGCCGGAGCACGGGGTCGTCGACGCCCGGAACCGCGTCTACGGCTACGAGAACCTGATGGTCTGCGACGGCGCCGCGATCCCCGCGAACCCGGGCGTCAACCCGAGCCTGACGATCACCGCCCTCGCGGAGCACGCGATGGCGCAGGTCCCTCCCAAGGAGGATGGCCTGCCGCAACTCCCGGCTGCGGCGCGGGCGGCCGACACAACGCCACTCGCGCGGGTGGCGCCGTAGGAGGGGCCCACGGACGCGATTACTGAGCGTCCGTGGGAGGTTCCTACGGCGACAGGACCCGCGCGCCTGGCCTCTATGACGACAGGATGCGCGCGCCTAGCCGCTCGCGGAGCCGAAGTGTTCAGCGGCCTTGGCCCAGTTGACGACGTTCCACCAGGCGTCGATGTAGTCGGGCCGCTTGTTCTGGTACTTCAGGTAGTAGGCGTGCTCCCAGACGTCGACGCCGATGATCGGCGTCTGCCCGTCGGAGATCGGCGAGTCCTGGTTCGCGGTGGAGACGACCGCCAGGCCGGAGCCGTCGTGAACCAGCCAGGACCAGCCTGAGCCGAAGCGGTTGACGCCGGCGTTCTTGAGCTCCTCCTTGAAGGAGTCGAAGTCGCCGAACGCGTCGTTGATCGCGGACGCCAGGTCGCCGTCCGGCTCGCCGCCGCCTTCCGGGCTCATGATCTCCCAGAAGAAGCTGTGGTTGGAGTGCCCGCCGGCGTTGTTGCGGACGGCGGTCTCCTTGTCGCCCAGCTTGTCGAGGTTCTGGAGAACCTCGTTGACGTCCTTGTCCGCCCACTCGGTGCCTTCGAGGGCGGCGTTTGCCTTGTCCACGTAAGCCTGGTGGTGTTTGTCGTGATGGACGCGCATCGTCTGCTCGTCGATGTGAGGCTCGAGCGCGTTGTAGTCGTATGGAAGATCCGGAACCTCGAACGCCATCTGCCCTCCTTAGGGATCGGTGACGGTGGCGTGGCCGCCGGTCGACGGCCGTGTGCTTCTAATCTAACGATCGTGCACCGCGGCCCGCCTGGCGGAGGGACATGGACCGGCGTCGCCGTGACGATGGCGGGCATCGTGATCGGCATCGGGGTCGCCCTCGCCGTCCCATCCCTCCGAGGAGCGATGAGCGATGCGATCCATGGCAACACCGCGTCGGTCAGGCACGACCTGAACGGACCCGCGGTCGGCCCGCTCCTGGTCGTCTGGCTGGCGATGGTCCACGTGGTCGTCTGGTACCCAGCCGAGATCCTGGACGCGGCCGTCGGGTACGTCTTCGGCTTCGGCTGGGGATTCCCGCTGATGCTCGGGGCGTGGGTCGTCTCCGGGCTTGCCTCCTACGCGGTCGGACGGCACTTCGCTCGCCCGATCCTCTACCGGATCGCGGGACAGGAGCGCTTCGATCGCATCGAGCACCTGATCCACCGCGGCGGGGCGCTGGCCCTGATCGGCGTGCGCCTCATTCCGATCATGCCCTTCAGCCTGATGGGCTACGTCTGCGGTGCGGCCCGGATTCCGCTGTGGCGATTCACCTGGACGACCGCCGTCGGCTACGCGCCGATCACCGCCTACTTCACCTACGTCGGCAGCAAGCTTCAGGGGTTCTCAGCCGAGGACCCGATCCTCTGGATCGGCGGCGGCGCGCTCATCCTCTGCATCGCCGGGGTTCGGTATCTGCTTCCCGGCTCCGCGTCCGACTCGGCAGCGCCCGACTCGGCCGGGGAGTGACTCGCGGCTAGCCCTCTTCGCGGAACTTCGCGAGGTCGCCGCGGGCCCGCCGCCGGACCAACTGGTTCATCGGCGGCAGGCCGAGGACCAGGCCGGGGGGTCCGAGCGCCTGCCGGGCCCAGCGCCAGAAGGAGAAGGAGTCCTCGTGATCGACGATCAGCCCATCGCGGAAGCGGAAGCGGGCGTGGATGTCGTTCACCACGTGCCGGCCGGTGTTGAAGGTGTAGGTGGCGATCCAGTGCGCGGTCCCCGAATCGCCGTCGGCGGAGAGGTCGGCCAGCTCGACCCTCAGGTCCTCGGCGCGACCGGTCAGCATCCGCCACATGTCCCCCGCCTCGGCGCCGGTCAGCTCACCGAAGGCCGGATCCTTGAACCGGCCGTCGGGGTCGTAGAGCCGCGCCATCGTCTCGCCGTCGTGACGATCGAGGGCGTCGTAGAGCTCCCGGATCAGCTTGGCGTTGTCGGCCACGCGCCAACGCTATCCGGTCCCGCTCTATCCTTCGGCCCCTCGGGGCGTGGCGCAGCCTGGTAGCGCGCACCGTTCGGGTCGGTGAGGTCCCCGGTTCAAATCCGGGCGCCCCGATTACTTATTGGTCTTCTTGACCAGCTTCACGGCCACGGTCTGCGTGGCCGGAGCGCCGTTGGTGGGCGTGAAGGTGATCCCCACGTTGAGCGTCACCTTGCCCTTCTGCGTCAGCTTCTTCTTCTGCTTGCCGGTCGCCGAGATCAGGAGCTGGGCGGCCCCCGCGCTCACGGCCTTGCTGATCGTGGCGCGCCCGGCCGAGGAGGCGCTGACGCCCGGACCCGAGGCCGTGAGGTCACCGGGGTTTGGAAGCGTGAGGTTGAGCGTGCCGGTGCCCTTCTTCTTGTTGAGGGCGGTGGCGCCCAACGTGACGGTGTTGCTCGGCTCGAATACCGCAGAGATATTGAGCCGACCCCCGGTGCTGGTGAAGAAGTTAGCCGCCTCACCGCTGTTGAGGCCCGGCGGCGCCTTGTTCAAGAAGGCGTCACCGGTGATCCCGCCGTCGACGCCGTTGGCATTGGTGTTGAGCCCGAGGAGGTCGCCCGCCTGCACCGGGATGTTCGTCTGGAACCTGTTGAGGACGGCGCTCCCCAGGTTCCTTGGACCGTCCAGCCCGACCACTTGGTAGAAGGACGGCTCGGCGACCTTGCGGAAGATCTTCATCGTCATTGTCTGCGAGCCGCCCGAGAGCGAGTTCGTGCTCCAGGAGGTGATCGTGCCGTTCCCAGGCACCACGTAGCTGGGGCCGGAGCCCACGGTCAACTGGGCGAGATCGCTCAGTGCGAACGACGTTCCGGTGGGGGACGAGGCTGCCTGCCCGAGGGTCACCGAAGCGCTCGCGGGCGCCGCGCCGAGCGCCAGTGCTGCAACAACCAGAAAGCCTGTCAGTCGAAGCCGGTTCATCCAGCCCGCCTTAACACGTCCTCTCCCCCTCGGCGCTGAGTCTATCCGCTCAGGTCCTACCCGAGCACCTTGAACTTCTTCACCGCAGGCGTGCCGTCCGCGATACCGGTCGGGCCGATCGCCTGAACCTTCAGGACATGCTTCCCGGGCCGCAGCTTCGAAGGAGGCACGAAGGGCGACGCGCACCGAACGAAGGCGCCGTGGTCGAGCTGGCACTGGAAGGTGGATCCGGCCTGGTCCGCCACAAACTTGAACTTCGGCCGCCGCTTCCGGGTCTTCTTGGGGCCCTTGGTGATCGTCGTGTCGGGAGCGACGGGAACGGGCGGCTTCGGCGTCTGGACGGTGAATGAGCGGGTGGCCGTGGAGGAGTTGGCGGCCGCATCGGTGGCCTGGACCCGGAACGTGTGCGCGCCATCCGCCAGCGGGCTGGACGGCTTGTCGCTGTTCCCCGGTCCCGAGCAGGCTCCGAAGTTCGGGATGCCCGAGTCGATCGAGCACTTGAAGGTGATCGGCCCGACCGCGTCGGTCGCGCTGAACGTGAACACCGGGCTCTGATCAGCCGTGGTGCCGCTGGGCCCCGAGTCGATGCTCACGGCGGGCGGGGTCGAGTCCTGCACGTAAGTTGTCGATGTCGAGGAGCAGGGTGATGTGTTGTTCGACACGTCCGTCGCCGTCGCCCAGAAGGTCGTGGGCGTGTTGGCGGGAACCGTCACGGGAATACCCGGTGAGGCGAAGGCGGTCGCGGTCCCGGACGCCGCGAGCGTGGTGCAGGTGTCGTCCGTATAGAGGTTCACCGTCGAGCCGCACTCGCCGTTCGAGCCGAACACCTTCGGGTTCGTGTCGCTCCCCGGCGAACTCGGTGACGTCCCCTGTGGATTCGGCGCTGCCGGGGCGTCCGTGTCCGTGCCGACGACGAGCGGCGTGCAGCTGCTCTGCTGGCCGTCCGGATTGGTGATGGTGAGGGTCTGTGCCCCGTTGGTGGCCGCCGTCGTGTCCAGATCCAGGGTGAGATGCGTCGGGTCCGTGTACGTCACGCTGTTGACCACGACCCCGCCGCTCACCGATGCCTGGATGTGGTTCGGAAAACCGGGCCCGCCGGTGTCAGGACCCGGATCGAAGAACCCTGAGCCCTTCAGCGAGGTCCCGTTGATCGTCACCGGCACGGACGACTCACCCGGGAGGATCGTGTTCGGCGTCGCCGAGGCCGGGACCGCCGGCGGCGGCGCCTTCAGCTGGATCACGCGGACGCCCCACGAGTTGTTCGCGTTCGCGTACTCCTGGAACGTCCAGAAGGTCTGGTCGTCAGTCGGGTCCACCACGGTCTGCGAGAAGTCCCCCCAGCGCCTCGGTGCACTCGAGCCCAGGTTGTACGCGCTGGAGCTCGCCTGGATGAGGTCGAACGCCTCGGTCGCACCGAGGGGATCGCCGGCGAGGCGCCCGGACGAGGCGACCTCGGCGAAACGGCCGTTGCCGGCCGTGCTCGTGTTGAGCGACGCGTGACCCTGGCCGTTCATCGCGATCGACGGCATCCAGAAGTACCTCGGGTCGGTCGTCGAGGCCGGATCGAAGAGGGTGCCCGACTGAACAAGCGTCGGGGGGTCCGAGCTCAGGTCACCGATCTGGTACCAGCGAGCCGCGTCCCTGTCGCCGGTCCCGGACCCGGCCCCGCTCGAGTTGACGCGGATGTTGTGAGCTGTCCAGAGGGTGTCCGTCCCATCTGGACCTCGGGCGATCATCGCCTCGAAGAGCCGGTCGTCGAGGGCGTCGATGCCCCCGGTGGTTCCCTGCGCCGGCACCGGGAGCGGTGCGAACTCGGCGGGTACCGTGACGGAGTTGCTGGTCAGCGTGGGCAGCGGGTCGGAGGGACCGGTCCCGCAGCCACCCGGATCGTTCACCCTGAGGGCATCGATCTGGTTGGCCGTTGTGTTGTCCGGCCCCACCACGTATCCCGCATCCATGCTCGGGTCCATGTCGGTGGCGGGCTGCGGGCTGTCGGGGCCAGCCGCGAGGAAGCTCGTCACGGTGCGGAAACCGGTCACGAAGGGCGCCGGGGGAAGCGGCGCCGACGGGCACCCGGTGCCGCCCACAAGGCCCGCCTTCTGGATCACGTACAGGCTGCTGCCCGCGAAGGTCCCGGTCTTCGAGGTGAACTCGTTGACCCCGATGTAGATCGCCTTCGCGTCCACCGCCAGCTGGGGGTAGTCAGCGAACCGCGCCGGCCCCGGCAGCGGATCGGACTGCTTGAAGTAGTAGTACGTGAAGTTGCTCTGGTCGGTGATCGTCGGCCCGTCGCTGACGGCGAGCATGACCCGGTTGCCGGTGGACTCGGTGTTGATCGCGGAGATGATCCATCGCTGGGCGAGGCGGTCGTACTCGACGCCCGGGTCGGTGGGCTCCGAGCCGTTGTCGACCGGCGCCCAGAACGCCGAGTCGGTGACGTTCAGGCTCTCGAGGTTCCCCTGCTTGTCGTAGGAGCGGATGCGCCCGTTGACGAAGACGATGATCTGGTCAGGGCCGACCGAGCCCATGGAGTCGGGCGGGATGAACCCTGATTGGCTGGTCTGGGCGCCGAGGAAGGAGGTGCCGGCCTCGAATGAGGACTTCGGCTCGATCGCCGAGCGACCGGTTCGCTGCAGGCGGGCGGCGGGGCCGGCCGACTTCGGCGGCGTGCCCTCCTCACCCGGCTCCGGCTTCTCGCGCACCTGCTGTCCGCCCGCCCTCTCCGCAGCAGCTGCCTCCTGGTCGGGCTCGACGGCCTGCCCGTCGGTGGATGCGTCGGGGTGGCGGCTCTCGTAGCGCTGCCGCGCCTTGATCCAGGCGACCGTGCGGGTCACCCCCGGTTGCCCTGTGAACGTCTTCCCCTCGGTTACCTCGGCGTTCTGCCGGTTGGTGCCACCGGATCGAATCAACACCAGACCCACCAGCGCAAACACACAAAGCACCGCTGCCAGTACGCGACGCTTCATCGAGGGCGGAGTCTAGAGGCCCTCAGGGCGTCGTAGTGGGCGGGCGGCTCATCTTGAGCTTCACGCCCACTGACTGGGTCCGCGGTTCGCCGGCCGGAGGCGTGAAGGTCGCGTTGACCGTGACCTTGGCCGCCCCCTTCCGGACCAGCTTCCGCAGGGTCTTCCCGGTGGCGGCGAGCTGGAAGGTCGCGGGCCCGGCCACGGCCAGGCTCTTCGCGGCTCGCTTCCTCAGGCCCTTGCCGCTCACCGTGACGACACCGGGATTCGTGGTCGTCACCGTGATCGATGCGGTGCCGTTCTTCCGGTCCCTCGTCACGGTTCCGAGCGTGAAGCCGTTGTCCGGGATCAGGACCGCGGAGATGTTGAGACGGACGTCGGTCTGGGGGCTGAATGCGCCCGATGACCCGTCCGACAGGTTGCCGGAGCGGTTCAGCACGTTGTCCCCGAGCTGGCTGAACGTGCAGGAGCTCGGCAGGCCGCTCACGTTGAAGCCGAGCATGTCCCCGGATTTGACCTGGAGGTTCGCCGCGACCGTGTTGGGGCCGTTCGAGAGCACCCGGGACGGTGCGTGCTCCACGACCTGGAAGATGTCCGGGTCGCTCGTCCGCCTGAAGATCTTCACCCGGAAGATCCCGCCGGAGCCCGTCGAGTACGTCGACCAGGAGGTGATCGTGCCGGCCTCGCGCGCGGTGTACAGGTTGCCCCCGGTGACGCTCGGCTGCAGGTAGTCGACGTTCGACGTGGTGCAGTTCGCCGCGGGCGGGCTGGGCGCGATCTGCCCGATCGTCACCGAAGCGGCCGCCGGAGCCGCACCCGCGAGCGCGCAGGTGAGACCCAGGGCGACGCCGAGCCGCCATGCGTGGCTGCGGTTGAACCTGGGCGCTGAGCCGCGCTCCAAAGAAGCCTCCATGTGATCCGACCCTCCCCGGTCTGGGAGGAGACTAGCCGACGAGGGCGGCGCGAACGCGCGGATCGACCTTCGGCGAGATCAGCGCCTCGCCTGTCGCGGAGGCCCCCTCGAAGCGGTCCTGGCTACGAGTGGCGATCTCGAAGAGCACACCGGACGGCTCGCGGAAGTAGATCGAGTGACAGTGACCGCGATCGATCACCGACGTCGCGCGACCGCCCATGCCGATCACGCGCTGGCGCCACGCGGGCAGGGAGCCGTCGCAGGCCCAGGCGATGTGGTGCAGGGTCCCGGCACCGGTCCGACCTCGCAGGGCGGGCGGCGGATCGAAGGCGAAGGTGCTCCTGAGCCGATCCCCGACGGCGTAGGTGTCGCGGCCCGTGACCTCGAACCCGAGGCGCCCCGCCAGGATGTCGGCGCTGGGCACGCTCTCGCGGCCGTATGCCCTGACCCCGGCGAGTCCGACGATCGCGTGCTCGAGCGGCACCGTCGCAGAGCCGAGGGCGAGGCCACCGGCTGCATCGCTCTCGCCGACCGTGAGCTCATGCTGGATCCCGTCCGGATCGGCGAAAGTGAGCCGTGGGCCGCGCCCGTTCGCCTCGAACGAGCTCACCTCGATGCCAGCCTGGGAGAGCCGGTCCCTCCAGTACGCGAGGGCAGCCGGGAACCGAACCGTCCAGCTCAGCAGGTGAAGCATGCCGCTGCCGGCATGGCCGCGGCGGATGCCCGGCGCCTCGATGAAGCTGAGCACGCCCTCGGGGCGCCCCGGCTCCTGGCCGAGTCGGATCAGGTGGGAGTCCGGCGCCTCGAAGTCGTGGTCGCGCCCGACGAAGGCGAGCCCGAGGATCCCGGCGTAGAAATCCAGGCAGCGCTGGCCGTCGGCGGTTATTCCGGTGACGTGGTGTATGCCGTCCAGGCGCATCGATCGTTCAGAATTGGTCAAGCGAGGGCCCCTGCCCTACTTGAGTTTCTAGACCACTAAGGTACACAAATGCCGGCCTCGGCGCCGAACATCATCTACATCCATTCCCACGACACCGGTCGCTACGTGCAGCCGTACGGCTACCAGGTGCCGACGCCGAACATCCAGCTGCTGGCGGACCAGGGCGCCCTCTTCAGGAAGGCCTTCTGCGCCGCCCCCACGTGCTCGGGGAGCCGCGCCTCGCTCCTCACGGGCCAGTACTGCCACAACAACGGCATGCTCGGCCTTGCCCACCGCGGCTGGTCACTCAACGACTACGGCGAGCACCTCGTGCATCCGCTGCGCTCGGTGGGCTACCGCTCGGTCCTGATCGGGGAACAGCACATCTCGGAGGACCCGGCGGTGATCGGCTACGACGAGGTCATCGAGGTCGACAGCCACCACGCCCAGGACGTGGCCCCGATCACCACCGAGGCTCTGGAGGCCGCGTCCGAGCCGTTCTTCTTCTCGGTCGGCTTCTTCGAGACGCACCGGCAGTTTCGCGCGCCGACGTCCGTGCGCGACTCGCTCTACTCCCTGCCGCCTTCGAACCTGCCGGACACGCCCGACACGCGCAGGGACATGGCGGCGTTCAAGGCGAGCGCAAGGTCGCTGGACCAGGGGATCGGAGCGGTGCTGAACGCCCTGCACGACTTCGGGCTCACCGAGCGGACGCTGATCATCTGCACGACGGATCACGGCCTCGCCTTCCCCGGCGCGAAGGCGACGCTCTATGACCGCGGCACCGGCGTGATGCTGTTGATGCGCGGACCCGGGGGCTTCACCGGCGGCAAGGTCTACGACGCCATGGTCAGCCACCTCGACATCTACCCCACGCTCTGCGACCTCACCGGTGCGGAGCCGCCGGCCTTCCTTCAGGGGACCTCGCTGCTGCCCCTGGTCCGCGACGAGACCGATCGGATCCACGACGAGATCTTCACCGAGGTCACCTTCCACGCCGCCTACGAGCCGACGAGGGCCGTGCGGACGGAGCGCTGGAAGTACATCCGCCGATTCGACGACAACGAGCATCCCGTGCTGGCCAACTGCGATGACAGCGCCAGCAAGGAGACGATGGTCGCGGCCGGCTGGGCGGACCAGATCGTCCCCGCGGAGCAGCTCTACGACCTCGTCCTCGACCCGAACGAGGCGCGCAACCTCGCCGAGGACCCGGGTTACGCGAACGTCGCGGCCGAGCTGCGGGAGAAGCTGGATGCCTGGATGAAGGAGACCGACGACCCGCTGCTCGACGGCCCCGTTCCGGTCCCGCCCGGCGCGGTGGTCAACGACCCCCACCAGGCCTCGCCCAACGACCCGCTCCAGACGGGCAGCCCCGCCTAGCTCGTCACTCGCTCAGGAGACCTGGGCGATCGCCGCCTGAACCTGAGCGAGCGTCGGGGACTCGATCAGCTGGCGCGTGCCGTTCGGGCCGCCGACGACGACGGCAGGTGCCGCCGGCAGCTGGCGGTCCGCGGCGATCTTCTCGTCGTCCTTCAGCGTCTGCTCGACATCGGGTTCGTTCATGTCGCGCTGCCACTGCGCGACGTTGAAGTTGCCGACGCCGATGGCCCTGGCGATGTTGTTGAGGAAGTCCTGCGTCGCTCCGCCCTTCTTGGCCTGCTCCTGGTTGGCGAAGAAGAGCTCGATGAACTGCCACTCATCGTCCTGCTTCGCTGCCGCGACCGCCGCGTAGGCGCCCAGGAAGAACCCGGACTCGGCGCTGATCGGGAAGTGGTGGTAGATCATCTGCACCTCCCCGGCGCGGACGGGACCGCGGATCAGGGGCACGATCACGTCCCGGTTCCACTCCGAGCACGGGTCGCACTGCATGTCGTTGAAGACCTGGATGGTGACGGGTGCGTCGGGAGAGCCGAGCCGGTTGTTGTCCTGCTGGATCCCGCCGACGAGGCTCTGGGTCTCCTCCGCCCCCGTGATCTTGACCTGGCTGCCCTCGGTCCCCGTGCCCACCGAGATGCTGACGATCGCGAAGCCGACGACACCCAGCACGATCGCCAGCGCGATCAGCCCGATCGGTCTCGGGCGCCAACGCGGAGCTTCCTCGTTCATCCCGCGACGGCCTTGTAGTAGCGGACCGCCAGCCCGGTGAGGAGGGTGCGGACCCCCTCGTCGATCGGAGTCTCGGTCTCGGCGGCCCAGTTGGCGAGCCCACGGGCCTCGATCGCCTCGCTGCGCTCCACGACCTCGTCGACCAGCTGCGGGTGCTGGTCGCAGAAGAAGGCCCCGATCGAGTAGAGATCCGTCTCCATCAGGGACTGGATGAAGGAGTCCGTGGTGCTCATGGCGGCATGGTAGTTACGCTTAGTTCGAGGGTGCTCCGCAGGAGCCACCCGTCCTATGCCGGCCTCCCGCGACGAGATCCTCGCTTTCTGCGACGACCTGCTCGATGTCGGCTCGTTCGACGACTATGGCCCCAACGGATTGCAGGTCCCCGGTAAGGGGGAGGTCAACAGGATCGCAACGGGGGTGACCGCGAACCGCGAGCTGCTCGAGGCAGCGGTCGGCTCCGGGGCCGAGCTCGTCCTCACCCACCACGGCCTGCTCTGGGGCGCCGAGGTCTCCCCCCTCTCGGTGCCGATGGCCGCCAGGCTGCGGGCCCTGCTCTGCGCGGACGCGTCTCTCGCCGCCTACCACCTGCCGCTCGACGCCCACCCCGAGATCGGCAACAACGCACTGCTGCGCGACGCGCTCGGCCTCGAGGCTGACGAGCGCCCCTTCGGCCGGGCCAAGGGATCCGCAGTGGGAGCGATCGGGCGCTCCCCTGAGCCGATCGACGCGGCGGAGCTCGCGCGACGCCTTCAGGAGGCGGTCGGCCAGGAGCCTCTGGCGTTCGACTACGGGCCCGAGCGGATCTCCACCGTCGGCATCGTCACCGGCGGCGGTGCATTCGCCATCCACGAGGCCGGGCCGCTCGGCCTCGATGCGCTGGTCACCGGGGAGCCCAGCGAGCCGGTGATGGGCGAAGCCAGGGAGTACGGGGTCCACTTTCTGGCCGGCGGGCACTACGCCACCGAGACCTTCGGCATCCGGCGGCTCGGCGAGCTGGTGGCCGAGCGGTTCGAGGTCGAGCACGAGTTCATCGACGTGCCGAACCCCGTCTAGCGGCCGCTCGTGGCCGCGATCTGATGGCGAAGTCGTCCAATAGCCCCCGCAAACTGCGAGAAAATGATTGACACGTCTCCCTGAAGCGATATACATGTTTTCCGGCGTATCCGGCGTTCACGAGGAGAGGAGTTGCCTATATGTCCGTTCACCTGACGCCCACTGAACTTGCCGAGGAGATGCACATGAAGCGGCGCGACGTGCTGACCAAGTGCATCGAGATGAACGTCCCGGTCCTCAAGGGCCGGATCGACAAGACCCTCTTCGAATCCTCGCTGCGGGCGTTCCGGGCTCAGAAGCGGCAGGCCACCGCCTAGAGGAGAGGGTGCGCGTAAGCGCAACCCGACTAATCCGGGGCAGCCAGCCTCAATACACTCCGTCTCACGGCCGCGATTGGGCGGCGTCCGACATGAAACGGGTTGCGCCTTGCGGCGCACCCTCGCACAAGGGACAGAGAGATGGAGACAGCGACCATCGCGGCAACCGGTAGCCCCGCGGAGTCCAGCACGCAGAGCAAGACCATCGCCGATCTCGCGCCGCTCGCGGCCCAGCGCCACGGCGACCTCAAAGCGATCACCTACAAGGACCCCTCCGGGGAGTGGGTCTCGAAGACCTACCGCGAGGTGGGCGAGATCGTCCGTCAGCTCGCGCTCGGCCTGCTCGACCTCGGCATCGAGAAGGGAGACAAGGTCTCGATCCTCGCCAATACCCGCCCCGAGTGGACCTACTTCGACTTCGCCGCCCTCAGCGTCGGCGCGACGGTGGTGCCGATCTATCAGACCAACTCGCCGGACGAGTGCCGGTACGTCCTCGAGAACTCGGACGCCAAGGCCGTGATCGTGGAGGACGACGAGCAGCTGGCCAAGATCGACGAGATCCGCGACCGGGTGCCCAAGCTGGAGCACGTGATCCGGATGGAGGGCTCCGGCGGCAGCGCCATCTCGATGGAAGAGCTGATCGAGGCCGGCTCGGGCCACTCCGACTCCGAGTGGGAGGCGCGCTGGCAGTCGGTCACCCCCGACGACATCTGCACCTTCATCTACACGTCGGGCACCACCGGGCCGCCCAAGGGCTGCGTGATCTCACACGGCAACTACCGCTCGATGGTCACGATGGCGCTCGACGAGAGCGTCCTCGACCGGAACACAACCACCTACCTCTTCCTGCCGCTGGCGCACTCCTTCGCGCTGCTGATCCAGTTCCTGAGCTTCGACCTGGGCGGCAACATCGCCTACTGGGAGCGGGATCCGCTCAAGATCATCCCGAACCTGGCCGAGGTGAAGCCGGACTACTTCCCGTCCGTCCCGCGCATCTTCGAGAAGATCTACACGGCCGCCACCGGCGAGGTCGAGAAGTCGGGCGGGCTCAAGAAGGTCGTCTTCAACTGGGCGATCGGCGTCGGCAGGAAGGTTCACGAGCGCGAGCGAGCCGGGAAGCCGGTCGGCTGGCTCCTGCGGAAGCA
The DNA here is from genome assembly GCA_963821705.1 of uncultured Solirubrobacterales bacterium. GTDB lineage: Bacteria > Actinomycetota > Thermoleophilia > Solirubrobacterales > 70-9 > DASUPK01. The sequence goes on from CAWGEV010000007.1 coordinate 729,077, forward strand.
GTATGAGATCGCCGACAAGCAGGTGCTGTCCAAGATCCGCGCGCTGTTCGGCGGCAACATCAAGAACTGCGTCACCGGGGCGGCGCCTATCAACCCCGAGATCCTGCGGTTCTTCGATGCGGCCGGCGTCCTCGTCCTCGAGGGATGGGGCATGACCGAGACCGCGACCGCCGCCACGGTGGCCAGGCCGGATGCCTTCAAGTTCGGCAAGGTCGGCCGCGCCTTTGCGGGCTGCGAGATCAAGATCGCCGACGACGGCGAGATCCTGGTCAGAGGCCCGAACATCTTCCAGGGCTACTACAAGAACGAGGAGGCGACCCGGGAGACGCTCGAGGACGGCTGGCTCCACACCGGCGACATCGGCGAGCTCGACGCGGACGGGTACCTGTCGATCACCGGCCGCAAGAAGGACATCATCATCACTGCAGGTGGCAAGAACATCACGCCCGCGAACCTCGAGGCGGAGATCAAGCAGAGCCCGTACGTCTCGCAGTGCGTGGTCATCGGTGACCGGCGGCCGTACCTGGTCGCCCTGATCACGCTCGACATGGAGGAGTGCGCCAAGCTCTGCGAGGAGAGGGGCTGGCCCGCCGATCCCGCCGAGCTGCGGAAGAACCCGGAGATGCGGGAGATGCTGCAGAAGCACCTCGACGCGGTCAACGAGAAGTTCGCTCGCGTGGAGCAGGTGAAGAAGTTCGAGATCCTGCCCCACGACCTCTCCCAGGAGACCGGCGAGCTGACGCCGACCCTGAAGGTGAAGCGCAACGTGGTCGCCGAGAAGTTCGAGAAGGACGTCGACGCCCTTTACGCGTAGCTTCCTGGTCGTCCCCGACTCCTTCAAGGGGACGCTGAGCGCACGAGAGGTCGCTGACGCGATCGGCGCCGGGCTCGGCAGCGCCGGAGCGGAGGCCGACCTCTGTCCCGCCGGGGACGGCGGCGAGGGCACGATGGCGGTGCTGGTGGAGGCGATGGGCGGCGAGACGCGGAGCGCCTCGGCGCACGACCCTCTGGGCCGCCCGATCGAAGCGAGCTTCGGGCTTGTGCGCGACGGTTCGACGGCGGTCGTCGAGGTGGCGGCGGCCTCCGGCCTCGATCTGGTCGCTGAAGGCGAACGCGACGCCGAGCGGGGGAGCAGTGCCGGGACCGGAGAACTGGTCGTCGCGGCGGTCGAGGCGGGCGCCCGGCGCATCCTGGTCGCCGCCGGCGGCAGCGCGACCACCGACGGCGGACAGGGCGCGATCGAGGCGATCGAGGGCGCCGGGGGCCTGCGCGGCGCGAAGCTCGAGGTCCTCTGTGACGTCTCCCTCCCGTTCGAGCGGGCGGCGGAGGTGTTCGCGCCCCAGAAGGGCGCCTCACCGAACCAGGTGGAGCGGCTCACGTCGCGCCTGGTGGCGATGGCCGGCGCGCTGCCCCGGGACCCTCGCGGCAGGGCCATGACGGGGGCGGCGGGCGGCCTCTCCGGAGGCCTCTGGGCCGCCTTCGGCGCGCACCTGGTGCCCGGTGCGGCGTTCGTGCTCGGGATCCTCGGCTTCGACCGGCGCCTGGAGGACGCCGCCGCAGTGATCACCGGCGAGGGCCGGCTCGACGCCCAGAGCCGCGAAGGGAAGCTGACGGGCGAGGTCGCGCGGCGGTGTCGCGCCGCCGAGGTCCCGCTGCACGCGATCGTCGGTCAGGTGGCGATCGATGCGGAGGAGAGCCGCCTCCTGGGCCTGGCCTCGGTCGCCGAGGCCGGGACGCCGGGCGAGATCGCTGCCGCCGCGGAACGGATCGCCGGGGCTCAGTAGGAACCGCGGAAAGCCGGCCGGATCAGGGGGGCCCGGTCCAGCCCGCGGCGTAGCACGGGTTTGCACCACATGGATCGGTGATCGTCCCGTTCAGGTCGAGGAAGGTTGCGATCTGGGCGCGAACCTCCGGCGTCTGCCGGATCACCGTGTCATGCGGATCGACCCCGAAGGAGTCGTCCGGCGCGGTGTTGGTGATCGGAGAGGGGTCCGTGCCCAGCGTCCCGCCCGCCCGCTTCGGGCCGATGTCCCAGACGAAGAATCCGTTGCCGTTCTCAGCCGGCCCCGGAAGGCTGCCGAGCTGCGGGATGTCCGGGAAGAAGTCGACGAAGCCGGGCGTGCGCCCAGGGTCAAGGGTCGGATAGCGCAGGGGAGCACCGATCGTCCTCGCCTCCACCGCCGTGGCGACGTTGGAGACCTGGTGGTCGCCGTAGGCCATCTCGATCAGGACGTGGTGGGCCGGGGTGTTCGGCAGCGGGTTGCTGGTCATGTGGTTCGCATAGCCATCCGGCTCGCCGCGGTCCCACATCAGCTGAATCATCGCCAGCAGCAGCGGACGCTCCGACTCGTTCGGGTAGGACGGGTAGAGAATGGAGGCGTAGTCGGAGAAGTCAACGCTGCGCGTGAGCAGCGTCGAGTAGTTCATTCCGGGCACGTAGAGCACGGTCCGGGTGATGTCCGGCTCCACGGCGGTCAGCGCACCGCCGGCGATCCCGCCCTGGCTGTTGCCGTAGTAGTAGAGACCCCGGCTGTGGTCGATGACCGACTGGCCGCCGAACTGGAACGCCGGGTCACCAGCGAAGCCCCCGTGGGCGCCGTCGAGCATCAGCAGGCGACCGAGGTAGATGAAGTTGAGGAAGCCCTGCTGCAGCCCGTCAGGGATGGGCTGGAACTTCGAGAGGTCCTGCAGTGCCCCGATCGCCGTCGGGATGTCGTCCTCCATCATCCCGGTGAAGTCGGTGGCGCAGGTCAGGACCCCATGGTCGTTGCCGAGCGTGCGGACGTCGGTGGTGTGGACCTCGGTGTAGTCGCCGAACAGGCCGTGGCCGTACATCGAGGGCCTGACCGCGTGATTGAGCGTCCAGACCCCCGATCCCGGGCTGGTCTCGTCGACGGCGGAGAGCGGGATGTTGCACGTGAAGCGGGCCGTCATCGTGCCGTTCGGGCCCTGCGGCAGCCCGTTCGATCCGATGTTGAACTGGCCGCCGGGGGCGCAGCCGGGCGAGTTGAGGAAGCACGGCACCTGGTAGGTGCCGGTGACCTCGCGGACGTTCTGCGCCTCGTGACCGTTGTTCAGGGGATTCGTCGCGTCGTCCTTGGTGAGGACGCTGGTCACCGTGAAGCTCGGGGCGTTGCCCTGCATGGTCCCGTCGCCCGGTGTGTTGTCACCCAGGGCCGCCAGGCCACGGTCGCGGATGGAGAGCATCCGCTGGGTGATGTTCTGAGTGCTGGCGACCGTGAAGTCCCAGGCGTCGTAGAGGTCGCCGCGGGCGATCCCGGCCTGCTGGAGCTTGGAGAAGATCCCGTCGAAGTGGGCGCGCCTGTCCTCGATCGCGGGGATGTTCGTCTGCACCCCGTCGCGGTAGAGCGCGAAGCCCGGCGGTGCGGCGATCGTGTTGCCCGATGCGTCCTTGAGATTGCGCATCGCGACGATGTAGCGGTGGCCCTCGATCAGGTTCTTGCCGGGCCGGATGATCAGGTCGGTGTTGCCGGGGCTGGTGGCGTTGGAGTCGAGCTCGGACCAGATCAGCTGGCGCTGCCCGGTCGAGGCGTCGATCAGCACGATCGGCTGGTTCGGCGCGAACGTCTGGTTCATATCGGTGAGCGGCACAGCTCCGGTCTTCTGGAAGGCGGTCGGGTTGTCCAGTCCAGGGACCCTGGTGACGATGCTCTCTCCGGGGCTGAAGCCGTCGCTGCGATTGAGGTCGGCCGGATCGATGTGGACGCCGTGGTTGTTGGCGGGCGTCGACGCGGCGCTGAAGTTGACGCGAAGCCCGGTCGGCGTGCTCGAGTCGGGCACCGTGTAGTGATCGCTCGGGAACGGGAAGAGGCAGTTGGTCCCGGGGCTGGCGATGGTCTCGCAGCGCGCCGCCTTCGCGATGGCGTCACATTGCGGGACCGACTGGGTCAGGCTGGCCTTCCCCTTGGGGCTTTTGCCTTTCCGCCTCTTCTTCGGGTGCTTCCCTGGGGCCTTGGCCGTCAGCAGGAGCCCGCTGGCACCGCAGCCCTGCAGGACCTCCCGGCCGGCCGCGCTGAGGGGAAGCGAGACGCTCTTGCGCTTGTCGGCGCCGGTCGAGACGTGCTCGGGATCCGTCAGGGCCGGGCCGCCGCCGAATCCACGCACGGCGAGAACAAGCTTGCGCGCGCGCGAGGAGTCCACGGACACGGCGACCTTCCCGGAGGCGAGCAGGGCCTGGTCGCTCTGCGACTTGCCCTTGAAGGCGAGAGCGAGCCCTTTTCCGCCTCGGTGCTTGGCGTCCGCGGGCGTCGCCAGCACGAGGAGCATGACCGCGAGGCCCGCGGCCAAGACGCCGAGCGTCACGCCGAGCGACCTCCGATCGATGCCACGATCGCGAGTCATCAGTTCCTCTATCCAGTCCCTCCGATGGACCCCCTGGTCCGGTGCGGAAACTATCAGGGAGAGGCATCCGCGGGCAAGCCGCCCGGTAGCGTCCAGACGATGAGCGAGACGAGGCGGGTGGCGCTGGTTACGGGCGCGAGCAGCGGGATCGGCGAAGCGACGGTGCGGTCCCTCGCCGCGTCCGGGTTCGAGGTCGTCGCAGCCGCCCGGCGCGTGGAGCGCTGTGAGGAGCTTGCCCGCGAGGTCGGCGGCCGCGCGCTTCGCCTCGACGTCGCCGACCCAGGCTCGGTCGAGGCGCTTGCCGACGAGCTGCCCGAGGTCTCGGTCGTCGTCAACAACGCCGGCGGCGCCCTCGGCCTCGAGCCCGTCTCGGAGGCGGATGAGGACCAGTGGCGCCAGATGTACGAGACGAACGTGCTGGGCGTGATGAGGGTGACGAAGGCCCTGCTCCCGGCCATCGAGCGCGGCGGCGACGGCCACATCGTCGTGGTCGGGTCCGTCGCCGGGGTCGAGGTGTATCCGGGGGGCGGCGGCTACACGGCGGCGAAGCACGCCGCTAACGCGGTCGCGCGCACCCTGCGGCTGGAGCTGCTCGGCAGGCCGATCCGCGTCAGCGAGGTCGCCCCGGGCATGGTCGAGACCGAGTTCTCACTGGTTCGGTTCGAGGGGGACATGGTGAAGGCCGACAGCGTCTACGAAGGAACAAATCCCCTGCGCGCCGAGGACGTCGCCGACGCGATCGCCTACGTCGTGACCCGCCCGCCCCACGTCGACGTCGACTATCTGTCGATCAAGCCCACGGACCAGGCGACGGCGCGGGACGTGCACCGGCGCTAGCGGGCCGCGTCGGCTTCCTCGGCTTCCGACTGCCTCAGCAGGGCTCCCGTCGTCTGCTCCAGGACCCGGCGCCAGGCCGAGATGCCCTTCTCCTCCTCCTCGACCGTGTCCAGCACCCGCTGCACCCGGCGGGCCGAGATCTCGATCCCGTGGCGGGCGGCGATCTCCTTGTAGCGCTTGTAATCGCGCGCCAGGCTCACCGTGACGGACTCGAAGCCGTGCTTGGCGATCTGAAGGCGGGCGGAGTAGTCGAGGATGGAGGTGCCGAACATCAGCTCGTCGTCGAACTCCGGCTCGATCAGGATGATGTCGACGTCCGGGAACCTCTCGTTCCATGACTGGACGGCGAGGTGGAGGCGGGCGTGCGCGAGCAGCCGGAAGGCCTGGTTGCCGATCGCCGGCATGCCCATGTCCGAGACCCGCCGCACCCGCGACCCGAAGATGGTCGGGATCCTGGTCTCGAAGTCGTTCACGTACGGCACGAGTGGATTGACCACGACGATGAACTTCGCGCCCGCCTCGACGGCGACGTCCACGTTGGTCGTCGAGATGATCCCGCCGTCGATCAGCTGCCTCCCGCGAAGCTCGTACGGCTCGTAGACGATCGGCAGCGCGCCCGAGGCCGCGACCGCCCGCGAGATCGGCACGTTGTCCCACTCGCCCTCCCCGAAGACGATCCGCTCGCAGGTATCAAGGTCGGTGGCGGTGATCAGCAGGTCGTTGTCCAGATCCCGGAAGTCATTGGTGCGGTCGGGATCGGACAGCACGTTGCGGACGTACTGCTCGATGCCGCGGTTGTGGTAGATGCCGGTCGGCAGACCCTCCGCGAGACCCATGACGACATCGACCATGGAGATCTCCCCCAGGTTCCCCGCCAGCCGGCGCACGGTCGCGGCCACACGCAGCGGCAGCATCGCGAGGCGGCCGGCGAAGCCCCTGTAGTTGGGGCGCAGGAGAGTGCGCAGCGACGCGTTCTCGATCGGCGATGGCAACGCCTTGTCGAGCACTCGGAACATCTCCTCCGGGGTGACGCCGTTGGCCACCATGCTCGCGACGAACGCCCCCGCGCTCGTGCCGACGTAGATGTCGAAGTCGTTGACCGTGCGATTGACCGCGAGCAGGTCGAACGCGCGCAAAGCGCCCATCTCGTAGACGCCGCCGGTGAAGCCACCGCCGCCGAGGACGAGCGCTGTCTTGTCGCCCCGCCCGCGCCGCCTCCTCCCACTGCTTGCGGTGCGAGCTGTGTTGCCGGGGCCGTCGAACTGGACGACTTTCCCCATCGAGGAAGGGATTATGGCAGCGGCCGCCGGCTGCGTAGCCAGCAAGGGGACGCCGCCGCTACATTCGCCCACCTCGCCTGTTCTAGGCAGGAGCGCGGCAACGCCGTGCGTATGCATGGGCATGCTCAGGAACAGAGGGGCGATTCTGGTCACGCTGGTCGCGGCGGCTCTCGCGCTGCCCGCGGCTGCCGCCGCGGCACGGGAGTTCGGCCCGGACAAGGCCTTTCGCACCCCGATTGCACACGGGGCGGCCGCCGCCCACACCGCGGTGTCCCGCTCGAAGCTGGCCAGCGGGCTCGGCAAGCTGTTCCGCGGCGTGGGCAAGAGCAGCGCCTTCGTGTTCGACCCGGGCACACACCAGGTCCTGTTTGCGCGCAAGGGTGGGCGCATGCGGATCCTCGCCTCGAACTCCAAGCTCTTCACCGCCTCGACCGCCATCTCGCGCTTCGGCCCGGACGGCCGGCTGCACACCACGGCCTTCTCGGTGGACCCCATCAGCGACGGGATCACCCAGGGCCTCTACTTGCGCGGCGGAGGGGATCCGACGTTGAGCAGCGCCGGACTGGCCAAGCTGGCCGACCGCGTCCGCGCGGCCGGCGTCGCCACCGTCCAGGGGCCCCTCCTCTACGACGCCTCGTTCTTCGACGGCCAGACCGGCGTCCCGGAGCACGGCATTACGTTCGAGAGCGTCGGCCGGCTCTCCGGACTGCAGATAGACGACGGATCACCGAGCGATCCCGCGAAGACCGCCGCCCAGCGGTTCCAGGACGACCTCCGCAAGGACGGCGTGACGATCGGCAACAGCGTCACGCCCGGGACCGTGCCCCCCGGGACCCTGCAGGTCGCCGACTTCGCCTCCCCGACCATGGGCGACATCGTCCAGGACACCCTCGTCCCCTCCAACAACTACCTCGCCGAGATGCTGCTCAAGGACGTCGGCGCCCAGTTCGGCGGCAGCGGATCGACGGCCGCGGGCCTCTCGGTGGTCAAGCAATTCGCCGCCAAGCAAGGCGCGAAGTTCAAGGGAGAGAACGGCTCGGGGCTGACCAGGCTCAACAAGGCCTCTCCCGCGTCCGTGGTGAAGCTGCTCGACTCGATGATCGAGGTCGATTCCAAGGCCCCCGCTGAGACTCAGGCGGCGGAGGAGAAGCTGCGCAACGCGTGGATCGACTCACTGGCGGTCGCGGGCCGCACCGGGACCGTCGCCGATCGGATGCGGGGAACGGCCGCGGCCGGCAACTGTCATCTCAAGACCGGCACCCTGACGGCCGTCAGCGCGCTCTCGGGCTACTGCTTCCGGGGCGGCCACGATGCCCAGCACGCGGTGATCTTCTCCCTGCTCATGAACCGGGTCGACGTGACCCGCGCTCGCCTCGTCCAGGACCGCATGGCGGCCCTGATCGCCAGGTACTCGCACTAGCCGACCAGGCTCTGCAGACCGTCCTCGTCGATCACCTCGGCGCCGAGCTCCTCAGCCTTGGCGAGCTTGGAACCGGGGCTTTCCCCGGCGATTACGTAATCGGTCTTCTTCGATACCGAGTTGACGACCTTGCCGCCGGCCAGGCGGATCAGCCGGGTCGCCTGTTCGCGGCTCAGGTTGGGAAGGGCCCCGGTGAGCACGAGCGTCTTGCCCTCGAGCGGGCCTCCCTGCTTGCGGCGCTCCGAGGGGTCGAGCTCCATGCGGAGACCCGCCTTACGCAGCCTCTCGATCAGCTCGCGCGTGCGATCCTCGGAGAGCTCCTCGTAGATCTGCTCGGCGAGAACGGGGCCGATCCCCTCCGCCTCGACTATCTGGTCGGGCTGAGCCTCCAGCAGCGCGTGCATCGTCCCGAAATGCTCCGCCAGCGACTCGGCGTTGACGAACCCGATGCCCGGGATGCCGAGGGCGTAGAGGACACGAGAGAACGGCATCTTCTTGGCACCCTCGATCTCCTCGATCAGGTTCTCCGCGGAGATCTGCCCGAAGCCCTCGAGCTCGGCGACGCCCTCGGCGGTCAGGTCGAAGATGTCGGCGGCGTCCGAGATCAGGCCCTCCTGAAGGAAGCGATAGGCGTTCTTCTCGCCCAACCCCTCGATCTCGAGCGCGCCGCGGAAGTGCTTGATGTGCTGGAACTGCTGGCCGGGGCAGCCGGTCCGGTTCGGGCAGATCGTGAAGACGCCCTCCTCGGGTTTCACAGTGGGCGTGCCGCACAGCGGGCACACCTTCGGCGGTTTTGGACGGCGGGCCCCCTTCTTGCGCCGCTGGATGATCGGCGACACGACCTGTGGGATCACGTCCCCGGCGCGCATGACGACGACCTCGTCGCCCTCGCGGACGTCCTTTCGCTCCAGGTCCTCCTCGTTGTGCAGCGTCGCCGTGCTCACGGTGACGCCGCTGACGTGCACCGGCTCGAGCATCGCGAAGGGGAGCAGGTGTCCCGTGCGGCCGACGTTCCAGACGATCTTGTTGAGCTTCGTGGTGGCGGTGGTAGGCGGGAACTTCCAGGCGACGGCCCAGCGGGGCTCGCGCCCCGCCACGCCGAGCTCGCGCTGCAGCCCGCGATCGTCGACCTTCACGACCACGCCGTCGATCTCGAAGTCGAGAGTGTCCCGGCGGTTCTCCCACCAGCGGCAGCGCTCCGCGACCTCGTCGATGCCGTGCAGGATCGAGATGTCTTCGTTGACCTTGAAGCCCCGCTCTCGGAGCCACTCCAGCGACTCGGAATGGCTGTCCGGCTCCCAGCCCTTCAGGGCCGCCACTCCGTAGCACCAGATCGAGAGCGGCCTGGTCGCCGTGATCGACGAGTCGAGCTGCCGAAGCGACCCTGCGGCGGCGTTCCGCGGGTTGGCGAAGGTCGGCTCGCCGTCCCGCGCTCGCTGCTCATTCACCTTGGTGAAGCCGGCGATCGGCAGGTAGATCTCGCCGCGAACCTCGACCAGCTCCGGGGCGCCCTCGATCGACAGCGGGATCGCCTTGATCGTCTTCAGGTTCTGGGTGACGTCCTCGCCGATCCGGCCGTCCCCGCGGGTGGCGCCACGGGTGAACACCCCGTTCTCGTAGGTCAGCGAGATCGCGAGGCCGTCGACCTTCGGCTCGGTCACGTAGCGGATCTCCCTCCCGGAGATGTCGAGCCGCTCGAGGTTTCGCTCCACCCGCTTCGCCCAGGCGCGCAGCTCGTCCTCGTTCCGGGCGTTGCCCAGGGAGAGCATCGGCTCGTGGTGCTCGACCTGCTTGAACTTGTCGAGCGGCGCACCGCCGACCCGCCGGGTGGGCGAATCGGGGGTGAGCAGCTCGGGATGCTTCTCCTCGATCTCTCGCAGCTCGCGGAGGAGGTCGTCGTACTCCGGGTCGGAGATGATCGGGTCGTCGAGCACGTAGTAGCGGTGATCGTGCTTGGCGATCTCCTGCCGGAGCTGTCGTGCCCGCTTCGCCGCCCCCTTCCCCGGCATTACGGCGCCTCCTCCGGCCTCATTCGGGTTGCCCCTCGGCTTCGCCTGCGGGGCACCCTCGCATCCCGGGGGCGCCGGTCACCGCTGCGTCGAAGTCTCCGCGGCCTCGACCGCGGTCTCGGCGCGCTCCAGCATCCCGGTGAAGTCCCATGCCTTGAGGCGATCGACGCTCGGCCTGTCCGTGAGATCGAAGTGGACCGGGGTGACGGAGATCCGCCGGCGCGCGATCGCCGACAGGTCGGAGCCGGGCTCGTCCTCGAAGGACGGCTCGAAGCCGTAGATCTGGTACCGGTGGCGGCCGCCCTCGGGGTCCTCGTCGACGAGCCGCATCTCATCGTTGTAGAGACGCTTGCCGAGGTGGGTCACCTCGATCCCGGTGAGCTCGCCGGCGGGACAGTTGACGTTGAGCAGCGTGTCCGCGGGCAGCGGGTCGTGCGCGACCCGCTTCACCAGCTCGGCCGTGAACGCTGCGGCGACCGAGAAGTCGAACTCGCGACCCCAGCGGAAGCCCATCTCCCTGGCCGCCGATTGCTGCGAGACCGCAATCGCGGGGATGTCCAGCACGATCCCCTCGAGAGCCGCAGCCACGGTGCCCGAATAGGTGATGTCGTCGCCGAGGTTCGAGCCGTGGTTGATCCCCGAGACGATCAGCTCGGGGCGCTCGCCCAGCAGGCCGAGCTCGGCGAAGCGGACGCAGTCGACCGGGGTGCCGTCGGTCGCGTAGCCGCTCGAGCCGTCGGCGAACGGGATCTCCTCCACCCAGAGCGGTGACCGCGTGGTGATACTGCGCGCCGTCGCGCTGCGATTCGAGTCCGGCGCGATCACATGGACCTCGAGCTCTGGCATCTTGCGCAACTCGCGGCGCAGGGCGTGGAGCCCTGTCGCCTGGATCCCGTCGTCGTTCGTGATCAGAACGCGCATCACTTCGATTCTAAGGAGGGGCGCAGGCGATCCATGCGGACCGCCGCCTCCGAGCGAGGCTACGCCTGGGAGTGCGCCGGAGCGGGCTCTTCGGCGGCCGGTGCGGCGTCGCCCTCCGGCTCCCTGGAGCGCCACTGCCGCAGCGACTCGCGGAGATAGACCCAGGCGAGGGTGCAGCCGTAGATGACGGCGGCGGTCGGCGCCGCGACCTCGAGGAACTGGCTGCCCGTCGCCTGGCCGAGCTCGTGGAGCCCGCCGAAGATCAGATAGGCGGCGAACAGGATCACGAGCACGCTGGTGGCGGTGAAGAACTTGCTCAGGTCGAGCCTCAGGGCGCCACCGTAGAACGCCACGCCGAGGCCGACGGCGGCCACGAGGCCAAGGATTCCGCCGGCGAGGGCGATGACCGGTCCCGAGTTCTGGGTCGAGGCGAACAGGAAGAGGGCAGTCTCGAGCCCCTCCCGCGCCACCGCGATGAAGGCGACCGTCGCGAGACCCACGGCGCCCCCGCTTCGCAGCGACTCGCTGACCTGCTCGCGGAGGTGCGAGCCGATCGTGGCAGCCTGCCGGCGCATCCAGAACGCCATCCAGGTGACCAGCGCCGCGGCGAAGATCATGGTGGCGCCCTCGTAGATCTTCTCGCTTGCGCCCTGGAGCTCGCCCGCGGAGAGGTAGAGGATCGCGCCGACGGCGACGCTCGTGGCGACCGCCGCCGCGACGCCCCACCAGACCGCCGTCGTTTGCTCTTTCTGGCCGGTCTTGGCGAGGTAGGCGAAGATCAGGCCGATGATCAGCGCCGCCTCGAAGCCCTCTCGGAGTGTGATGACGAAGGTGCCCATGAATTCCGACCGAATTGGTCAGGGTACTTAGGGGACCCTAACAGAATCGCCCTTCTTGTTCGTACGCGAATGGACGCGGCGCGGATCAGTAGGCGACGCCGGCCAGGTGGAGCCCGTGCGCACGGGCAGTGTCGCCCGCCCGGTCGCGAGGTGCGCCCTCGAGCAGGGAGGCGAAGTCCTCGAGCGAACGACGCCCCCCCGCCACCTCGAGCATCGTCCCCACCAAAACGCGGACCATGTTGCGCATGAAGGCGTCGGCCTCGATCCAGAGCTCGAGGACGATGCCCTCCCCCAGCACCGCCTGCTTCCGATGCCACTCGGCCCGGAGGATGTCCCGCTCGAAGCGGACGTGCTCGGTCTGGGTGGGCGTGAATGCCGTGAAGTCGTGCCTGCCCCGCAGGGCATCCGCGCATCCCGCGAGGGCGTCGTGGTCGACGCGATGCGGCCAGAACAGGGAGACCGCAGCCTCGAAGGGGTTGGGCACGGGCTCGGAGAGGACCCGATAGCAGTACGTGCGCGAACGGGCGTGGCGCCTGGCATCGAAGCCGTCCGGAGCGGACGCGGCGGAGCGAACCGCCAGGTCGGGACCCGTCAGGGAGTTCAGCGCCCTGCCCAGCTCGGCGGGCGGATCCCTGTCGTTCTGGAAGCTCGCCACCTGCCCCCAAGCGTGGACCCCGGCATCGGTGCGGCCGGCGACGGTCAGTGAGGTGGTCGCGCCCAGGATCCGCCCGAGCGCCTCCTCCAGCTCGCCCTGGACGGTTCGCTGGCCGGGCTGGGCGGCCCAGCCGGCGAAGCCCCCGCCGTGATAGGCAAGATCGAGTCGCACGGAAGCCACGAATGGGCGACACTATCCGGCGATGCCACTGCCCGGCTCAGACGAACCTTCGTCGATCTCCCACGACGAGGCGCGCCAGGAGCTTTTCGGCCGCGGCCCCAGCAAGGCCGGCATGGAGATCTACGAGGTAATCGCGATCATCCTCGGCATCGTCGGCGGCGCGATCGCCGTCGACACGATCAACAGCTGGGCTCAGTGGGTCGTGCTCGCCGCGATCGTGGTGACCGTGATCGGCTTCATGATCGCCGTCAGCCCCAACCGCGAGTCCTAGCGCGCAATCGCCGGACTGTGTGAGGCGCCTCACCCCAAAACGGGGTGGCGGCGGCGTAAGGTGTTCGGGACTCAGCGTCGAAATGGAGAGATATGGCTAATACGGACATCACTCAGCGCTCGCAGTACGAGCGCAGCGATCTGCTCGCAGGCGGCGAGGGCCTCCGGCGAGGGTCGGAAAAGGGCGCCGCTGTCTACAGCGTGATCGCCCTGATCGTCGGGATCGTGCTCAGCATCGTCGCCCTCTCGACCATCAACAGCTGGGCGCAGTGGCTGGTCCTCGGCGTGATCGTGGTCTTTACGGTGGCCCTGATGGCAGCGCTCGGCCCGAACCGCAAGGGCTCGGGCTCGGATTTCAAAGTGGGTCGCTAGACCAGCTCGAGGAAGACCATCTCGGCCGAGTCACTGCGGCGCGGGCCGAGCTTGACGATGCGGGTGTAGCCACCCGGGCGCTGGGCGTACCGGGGCGCGATCTCCTCGAACAGCTTGTGGACGGCGAACTTGTCGTTGTGGAGCTCCGAGAGCGCCTGCCGGCGCGCGTGCAGGTCGCCTCGCTTCGCCAGCGTGATCAGCTTCTCGAACTCCGGCTTCAGCGCCTTGGCTTTGGGCTGAGTCGTCCGGATCCGCTCGTGCTGAATCAGCTGCTTCGACATCGTGCTGAGCAGCGACTTGCGGTGAGCCGCGTCCCGGCTCAGCTTGCCTCTCTTGCGCTGGTGCCTCATCGCCGTCCGTCCGGCCAGAAACCCTAGTCGCTCAGTCCTGACGCAGCGAGAGGCCGCGTGCGCGCAGGGTCTCCTGGACCTCCTCGATCGACTTGCGACCGAAGTTCGGGATCGCGTTGAGCTCCGACTCCGACTTCCGCACGAGCTCGCCGACGGTCTGGATGCCGGCCCGCTTCAGGCAGTTGTAGGAGCGAACACCCAGCTCGAGCTCCTCGATCAGGATCTCGTCGAGCCCATCGGCGCCGGGAACGGCAGCGGCCTCGCCGCCGCCTCCGCCTCCGCCATCGGTGGCGACCATCGCTCCCTCGCCGCGCAGCTCGTCCACGCGGTCGGCGGTCGTGAAGATGGCCAGGCTCTTGATCAGGATCTCCGCGGCCTCGCGCAGCGCCGCGCCCGGCTCGATCGAGCCGTCGGTCTCGACCTCGAGCGTGAGCTTGTCGAAGTCGGTGCGCTGCCCGACGCGCGCGGCGTCGACCGAGTAGGCGGCGCGACGGATCGGCGAGAAGATCGCGTCGATCGGGACCACGCCGATCGGCTTGTCGTCGGACTTGTTCTCGTCCGCTGCCGAGTAGCCGCGGCCACGGCCGATGGTCAGGTACATCTCGAGCTTCGTCTTCTTCTCGAGCGTGGCGATCGGGGCCTCGGGGTTGAGGATCTCGACGCCCGCGGGCAGGTCGATGTCCTTTGCCTTCACCTCACCGGGGCCGGTGGCGACCAGCGGCGTCTCCACCTCGTCGGCGTCGGTGTGCATGCGCACGACGACGTCCTTCAGGTTGAGGACCAGGTCGGTGACGTCCTCCTTCAGGCCCGGGATGGTGGAGAACTCGTGTGCCACCCCTTCGATGCGGACGCTGGTGATCGCGGCGCCACCCAGGGACGAGAGCAGCACGCGGCGCAGGCTGTTGCCGAAGGTGTAGCCGAAGCCCTTGTCGAGGGGCTCGATCGTGAACGTGCCCTTGTTGTCCTCGGCGTCCTCGCCCGCGATCTTCGGGATTTGGAAATCTGGCAGGGTGGTCATTGCTTCCATCAGGGTGTCTTCTTCCTTCTTTGGGGGGTTACTTCGAGTACAGCTCGACGATTAGCTGCTCTTCGACCGGCGCTGAGATCTCGCTGCGCTCCGGCAGCCTCAGCACCTTGGCGTTGAGCGAGTCGTGGTCGGCCTGCAGCCAGGCCGGCACTCCCGACGTGAGCTCAGTCGCGTTGCGAACCACGTCCGTGGACGCGCTGTTCAGCTTGATCGTGATCACGTCGTCCGGCTTCACCTGGTACGACGGGATGTCGACCCGGCGGCCGTTCACCGTCCAGTGGCCGTGGCTGATCAGCTGCCTGGCCTGGCGACGGGAGGCGGCGAAGCCCAGGCGCACCAGGACGTTGTCCAGGCGGCACTCGAGCAGCCGCAGCAGGTTCTCGCCGGTGACGCCCTGCTGGCGGCTCGCCTTGTCGTAGTAGCTCGCAAACTGCTTCTCGAGCACCTGGTAATAGCGCTTGGCCTTCTGCTTCTCGCGGAGCTGCGCCCGGTACTCGGACTGCCGCATGCGCCCACGGCCGTGCTCGCCCGGCGGGTAGGAGCGGCGCTCGACGCCGCACTTGTCGGTGAAGCAGCGGGCGCCCTTGAGGAACAGCTTCTGCCCCTCGCGACGGCACTGCTTGCACTGGGCGGAGGTGTCGCGGGCCATCAGACCCTCCTCCGCTTCCGGGGACGACAGCCGTTGTGGGCCTGCGGCGTCACGTCCTTCACCGTCGTCACGTCCAGGCCGGCGGCCTGGAGGGACCGGATCGCGGTCTCGCGTCCTGAGCCGGCGCCTTTGGCGAACACCTCGACGCGCTCGAGGCCATGCTCCATGCCCTTCTTCGCGGCGGCGTCGGCGGTCACCTGGGCGGCGAACGGCGTCGACTTCCGAGAGCCCTTGAACCCGGCGCTGCCGGCGGACTCCCAGGCGATCACGTTGCCCTCAGGATCGGTGAGGGTGACGATGGTGTTGTTGAACGAAGTCTTGATGTGGGCCTGGCCGTAGGTCACGTTCTTGCGGACCCGGCGGCGGGAGCGACCCTTCTTCGGAGCTGCCATCTAGCGGGGTCCTTCCAGGCTCACTTGGGCTGCGGGGCCTTCTTGCGGCCCGCGATGCTCATCCGGCGTGGCCCCTTGCGGCCTCGCGCGTTGGTCTTGGTCCGCTGGCCGCGGACGGGCAGCCCGCGGCGGTGACGGAGGCCCCGATAGGAGCCGATCTCCTGGAGGCGCTTGACGTTCTGCGAGCGCTCCCGGCGAAGGTCACCCTCGACCTCATGGGCCTCGACCGCCTCGCGCAGCTTGACGACCTCGTCCTCGGTCAGGTCCTTGATCTGGGTGTTCGGATCGACGCCCGTCTCCTTGAGGATCTCGTTGGCCGTTGACCGGCCGATCCCGAAGACGTAGGTCAGCCCGATCTCGGCGCGCTTGTTGAGTGGGATGTTGACTCCCGCGATCCGCGCCATCAGCCCTGCCTCTGCTTGTGGCGGGGATTCGAGCAGATGACGAGGACCGCCCCGTTACGGCGGATCACCTTGCACTTCTCGCAAATCGGCTTTACAGACGCTCGGACCTTCATTCCCCTTCTCTCATGGGGTCGTATCTTGCTGGGAGTAGGCCCGTTGGCCCCAGGAGTCGGGCCTACAGGCGCGAAAAACGTCGGCCACGCAAGCGTGAACCGACGCGCACAATGGTAGCAGCGTGCGTGCGTAGGCCGTGCGTGAGGGACGGTTCCTCCACGTGTGGTAGAAGCCGCCCCGTGGAGACCGAGACCCGCGAGTTGAGTCCCGATCCGCCGGAGCGCACCGGCGAGGAGCGCGTCACGCCGCTCGAGCTCTTCTTCGACCTGGTCTTCGTCCTCTCGTTCACCCAGGTCACGATCAAGATGGCCCACCACCCGAGCTGGGCGGGGCTCGGCGAGGGCCTTCTGATCCTGGCGGCGGTCTGGTGGGCGTGGTGCGCGTACGGATGGCTGACCAACAGCATCAATCCCGACGAGAACCTGAACCGCCTCTGCATGTTCGCGGCGATGGGCGCGATGCTGGTCGTCTCGCTGAGCATTCCCGATGCCTTCGGCGACCGCGGCGTGCTGTTCGGCTGCGCCTACTTCTTCGTCCGGGCGCTGCAGCTGGTCCTCTACGTCCGGAACACGCGGAACGCCGACGAAAGTGGCGATTTGCAGGCGATTCTCAAGCTCGCGCCGGGCCTATTGCTGGGGTCGGCGCTGCTGATCGTGGCCGGGCTGCTGGACGGCGGCGCGCGCACCTCGGTCTGGATCCTCGCCATCCTGGTGGACTGGTCGACGCCCCTGCTCTTCGGCACGGAGGAGTTCCACCTGGACCCCGGCCACTTCGCCGAGCGCCACGGCCTGATCGTGCTCATCGCGCTTGGCGAGTCCGTGCTCGCGATCGGCGCCGCCTCCGGCTTCACCCTCGATACGGGCGAGGTGGTCGCGGCACTCTTCGGCATCGTCGCGGTCGCCTCCCTCTGGTGGGCCTACTTCGACATCGTCGCCATCGTTGCGGAGCGCGCTCTCACCGAGGCCCCTCCCGGAGAGCAGGCGCCGATGGCGAGAGACGTCTACAGCTATCTCCACTTCCCCCTGATCGCGGGAATCGTGCTGCTCGCGCTGGGGCTGAAGGAAACGCTGCTCGGAACCGGAGAGCCGCTGGACACGGTTCCGGCCATCGCGCTGTGCTGCGGTCCGGCGCTCTACCTGCTCGGGCAGATCGCAATTCGCCTCCGGGTGCTCGGAACGTTCAGCCCCCACCGCGCCCTGGCCGCCGTCGCGCTGCTTGCGCTGATCCCGCTGGCACTCGGGGCCGACGCCCTGGGAGCGCTGGCCGCCGTGGCAGCCGTGCTCGCCGCGCTGGTCGCGTACGAGGCGGTCCGCTTCAGGGACGTCCGCGCGCGTGTCAGGGCGAACCCCTCGGCGACGCTCGCCGAGATGCGCGGCTAGGCATCGCCGTCGGGCCGCAGTAGGGTATGCGCGGGCTGCGGCCAAGCGTCCGAGGGAGAGATAGGGGGCCAAACCAGGAGGAGGAGCAGAGATGGGCTTGTCCGCAGAGCAGGTGAACGAGCAGGCTGTGAGCATCGCCAGCTCGGCCTTGAACGACTCGGTGGTCGCGGCTGCGCGCTGCGAGCAGGTCACCCAGGACCAGCAGCTCGAGGCCTTCGGTGTCGGCGGAGGGACACGGATGGCCGCGAAGTTCGGCAAGAAGCTCGGCGGCGCGATGATGCCGAGCGTCGGCAACATGGCCAAGGGCATGGAGACCGGTGGGCTGCCGAAGAGCTTCATCCTGGCCGTCACCTCGGATCAGGTGCACGCGATCGAGGAGAAGGAGAAGAAGGGCAGGCTCGAGGCCGGCAAGGTGCTCAAGTCGTGGGATCGCTCCACCTTCAGGGCCAGCCTGGGCGGCGGCGCCATCGATGCCGTCTCGGGGGTGCCGGAGGGCCGGCAGGTCCTGACGCTCTACATCCCGCTCGACGATTCCAAGAACAAGTACCTGAAGGCCAGCGCGAACATGGCGGCCCAGGCGGGAAGCGCCGGGCAGCCGATCAGGTTCATGATCGCCAGGGACGAGGCCAGTGAGCAGCTCGTCAAGGAGATCGTCGGCGACAACCCGGGGATGCCGAATATCCAGGTCGGCGGCATGCCGATGCAGATGCCCGGTCAGCCAGCCGCGGCCGGGGCCGGGGACTCGACGGCGCAGCTGGAGAAGCTCGCCCAGCTGCACGCGAGCGGCGCGCTCACCGATGAGGAGTTCGCTGCCCAGAAGGCCAGGATCATCGGTACCTAGTGCCCACCCCCTTTCATCGCTTAGAGGTCTGATTTCGGAGCGCTGCTTTGCATAGAAAGCAGCGGTCTTGAGCTGACGCTCCGCTTCTCGCGCATTGGAGGCACTCGCTCGACCGCCCTGCTGACCCGCTGAGCCACAGCGTGTGGCTCGCTGACGGGTCTGCACGCGGATGTCGTCTACGACCTAGCGGAGGCGCCCTGTCCGACCGGCTCGTCGTGGTCGGCCTCCCGAGTTGTGCGAGGCGGGCGCTAGGCGGTTGCCGAGGCGAGCAGCACCACGTTCGAGAAGCTCAGCGGCTTCGAGCCACCCCCCGCATCCGCTGCGGCCTGCGTGATCGCGTCCCAGGCCTCTTCCTGGGCCTCGCCTGCGTGCTGCTCGATCATCGCCCGGATCGGGGCGGAGATCGCCCTGATGTAGGCGGTGAAGTGCTCCGGGGAGTCGAACTCGAAGGTGACCTCGTCCTGCTCCACGGCGACGTTCGAGAACCCACCTCCTTCGAGCAACCCGCCGATGGCAGCGGGGGTGGGCCGGGAGAGGGGCCCGGGCGTTCCGGCCGGGGGCGGGGGCACGTCCAGCCGCTCCATCGTCGTCCTCATCGGAATCGAGAGGAAGGGGACCTGATCGGGCTCGCCCCACGAGCTGATCGCCATCCGCGCGCCCGGCTTGAGGAAGCCTCGGATGCGCCCCGCGGCGGCCTCTGCGTCAGGCTCGAAGATGATTCCCCAGCGCGAGACGGCGGCGTCGAAGCTCGCGTGCGGAAAATCGAGGCTGGAGGCGTCCGACTCCATGAACTCGACGTTGCCCAAGCCGGCCGCCGCCGCGCGTTCACGCCCGAACGCGAGCATCTCGGCGGAGATGTCCGTGGCCACAACGCGGCCCTCCGGGCCGGCCTTACGCGCGGCGGTGAGCGCCGGCTCGCCATAGCCGGCGGCGACGTCCAGGACCCGGCTTCCCGACTGCACGTCAGCGAGCTCCACCAGCCGCTCGCTGATGTGCCCGTCTGCGCTGTCATTGAACTCGCTCCACTCCTTCCATCCCACCGCAGCAGAGTCCCAGTGCTTGTGCTGCGCCTCGCGGAAGTCGACCGGGTCGATCGCCTTGGATTCCATGCTCGCTCCTCCTTACCACCCCATTGCAGTGCACGGCGACGCTAACCGATTCGGGTCACCGGCGGACTCGCAGCGACGATTGCATCGCTTCCGCTTCGGCTCCGGATGACGAGCAGCACGAGGTCAGGTCGTCCCGTTGCGCCGGCGAACCGCGCGCCTCCCTTCGCTCGAAAGCGGAAGTCAAGTTGTCCGCGGCGAGATAGCCGCCTTGGACGAAACGCGGTACTTTCGCAAAGGCGAGGGATACTGCGTGGGCGATGTCGGAGGAGAACGTCGAGCTTGCATGGCGGGCCTCCCGTGCTTGGAATGAAGGCGGGATCGAGGCGCTCCTGTCCCACCTGGACCCCGAGGTCATATGGCACGCGCCCCAAGAGTCGATGGAGCCTGGTGACTACCGTGGACATGCCGGAGTGCGGGACTACCTTGGTCGTTTGGCAGAGGTCTTCAGTGAGGAGCAACGAGCGGAGCCCGTCGACGTCATCGATGTCGATGCGGAGCGCGTGATAGCGGTCATCCGGGTGACCGGTCGAAGCGAGAAGTTCGGCACAGAGATCGACGCCGAGTGGGCTTGGCTGATCAAGGCACGTGACGGGAAGGGCATCGAGGTATGGATCTTCACCGACCGTGCACGGGCCCTCGAAGCCGCCGGTCTGTCGGAGTAGAGGCAGGAAGCCCGGCGAAGACCGCCTGAGGGTTCTTGTAGCGCCGGAATCACACAAGCGTCGAGGGAGACCGGAGGGGCTTCCTCGACCCAGGTCACCAAGGTCAAGTTCAAGCCTTGAGGAGAATCGCCGGCGCGCGAGCGCGGGCTGGCCGCGAAGGGCGAAGCACGGAGCGACTTACGAGGGGCGGCCGCTCGTGGCCGCCATCTGATGGCGAAGCCGGGTCGCGGCTACTCGAGATGCCAGGGCGTCAGGATGCGGGGGCCGTCGGCTGTGATGGCGACGGTGAACTCGAAATGGGCGGCGAGGGAGTCGTCCTGGGAGTAGACGGCCCAGCCGTCCGATCCCATCCTCACCTCGGGGCCACCAGCGTTCACCATCGGCTCGATCGCCAGCACCATTCCGACCTCGAGGCCGGGCCCCTTGCCGGGGTCTCCGAAGTTGGGGATCTGCGGGTCCTCGTGCATCTCGCGCCCGATGCCGTGCCCGACGAGCGTCCGGATGATGGAAAGCCCGTCGCTCTCGACCCGCTGCTGGATCGCGTGTGAGATGTCGCTGAGGTGATTGCCGGGAACCGCCTGAGCGATCCCCTTGAAGAGCGCGTCTCGGGTCGCCGTCAGCAGCGGCTCGGATCCCTTCGGCGCCTCGCCGACCGCCAGCGTGATCGCCGCGTCCGCGACCCAGCCCTCGTAGGTGACGCCCACGTCGATCGAGAGGATGTCGCCGCGCCGCAGCTCGTAGGGCCCCGGGATTCCGTGGACCACCATCGAGTTGGGCGAGGTGCAGATCGAGCCGGGGAAGCCGCGGTAGCCCTTGAAGGAGGGCACCGCCCCCTGCGAGCGAATGAACTTCTCGGCGGCCTCGTCGAGTTCCTTCGTCGTGACGCCCGGACGCACCTTCGAGCGGAGCATCCGCAGGCAGCGTGCCTGAATCCTGCCGGCCTCCGCCATCGCGTCGATCTGCTCGGAGGTCTTGCGGATGATCATGCCGCGATACATGGTCCCGTCCGTCTCACATTCCCTCCTCTTCCTCTCGGCGGAGGGTGGCGATTATCCCGTGGATGCGCTCCTCGACCTCGTCGGGTGATTGCTCGCCGTCGACATGGTTGAGGATGCCGCCTTCCTCGTAGTAATCGATCAGCGGCTCGGTCTTCTCGCGATAGGTGGCGAGGCGGTTCTTGATCACCTCGGGCTCGTCGTCATCTCGGACGATCAGCTTGCCGCCGTCGATGTCGCAGACGCCCTCCTTCTCGGGGGGGTCGAAGTCGAGGTGGTAGATGTGACCCGGATTCTTCTCGCAGGTGCGGCGCCCGCCCAGCCGGCGTACGACCTCCCCCTCCGGGACGTCGATCAGGATGGCCGCTGTGAGCTCGCGTCCCAGCTCCTTCATCTTGGTGTCGAGGGCCTCGGCCTGGGGAACGGTCCGCGGAAAGCCGTCGAGGATGAAGCCGTCGGAGGCCTCGTCCTGCTGGAGCCGCTCGGCGATCACGCCGATGATCACCTCGTCCGGGACGAGGTCGCCCCGGTCCATGTACTCCTTCGCCTGCTTGCCGATCTCGGTGCCCTCCTTCACCGCCGCGCGGAGGATGTCGCCGGTCGCGTAGTAAGGCAGCCGGAAGTCCTCCTGCAAGCGCTCTCCCTGCGTCCCCTTCCCGCCTCCGGGCGGGCCGAGGAGGATGAGGTTCAGCTCGGGCAAGCCCGGCACCCCGCGGCGCGCATCACTTCAGGAAGCCCTCGTAGTTCCGCATCATCAGCTGGGCCTCGAGCTGCTTCACGGTATCGAGGGCCACGCCGACGACGATCAGGATCGAGGTTCCGCCGAAGAAGAAGTTGGCCGACGTCTGGCTGATCAGGATCGTCGGCAACGCGGCGACCGCGCCCAGGTAGAGCGCGCCGGGAAAGGTGAGCCTGGACAGGATCCGGTCCAGGTATTCGGCGGTAGGTCGCCCAGGCCGCACGCCGGGAATGAACCCACCGTACTTCTTCAGGTTGTCGGCCTGGTCAACCGGATTGAAGGTGACCGCCGTGTAGAAGTAGGTGAAGATGATGATGAAGAAGACTTCGCCGACCACGTAGTGCCAGCTGTTGGGACTGAAGAACGCCGCGAAGTCGAGTGCCGGGGGGGTGTTGATCAGCTGCCCGATGGTCGGGGGGAACGCCATGATCGAGGCGGCGAAGATCACCGGGATCACGCCCGCCATGTTCACGCGCAGCGGTAAGTAGGTCGACCCGCCGGCGGTCATCCGCCGGCCCACGACTCGTTTCGCGTACTGCACAGGGATGCGCCTCTGGCCCTCCTGGACGAAGACGATGGCCACGATCACGGCGATCGCGATGAAGGGCATCATCACGACGAAGACCTGATCCGGGTTGTTCCACCACTTCGTGATCCCCTCGGGGATCCTCGAGACGATCGAGGCGAAGATCAACAGCGAGATGCCGTTGCCGATCCCGCGCTGGGTGATCAGCTCGCCCATCCACATCAACACCGTGCAGCCCGCGGTCAGCGTGACCACGATCAGGAACACCTTGGGGAAGGTGCGCTCGCCGATCACGCTCGTGCCGCCGGCGCTTTGCGAGCTGAACAGGAAGACGAAGCCGAGCGACTGGGCGAAGGCGAGGACCACTGTGAGGTAGCGCGTGTACTGCGTGATCTTCTGCTGGCCGACCTCTCCCTCCTTCTGGAGGCGCTCCAGCGAGGGCACGACCACGGTCAGGAGCTGCAGGATGATCGAGGCCGTGATGTAGGGCATGATCCCCAACGCAAAGAGCGACAGCCTCGAGAGGCTCCCGCCTGAGAAGAGGTTGAGGAAGCCGAGGATGCTCGAGCCCCCGACGCCGCTGAGACCGTTCTTGATGGCGTTCGCGTCGACGCCCGGCGAGGGGATGTAGGCGCCGAGCCGGTACAGCGCCAGGATGCCGGCGGTGAACAGCAGTTTCCTGCGGATCTCCTGGACCGAGAAGGAGTTGAGGATCGTCTGGAGCACTAGGAGCTCTCCCCGTCGGACTTCGCGGGAGCCGCGGCGGTGATCACCTCGCAGGATCCTCCTGCCGCCTCGATCTTCTCCTTTGCCGTCTCGCTGAACGCGTGCGCCTTGACGATGAGCTTCTTGGAGAGCGCACCGCGCGCGAGGATCTTGACCGGGTAACGCCGCTTGGCGAGGCCCGCCTCACGAAGGCTCTCGGGCGTCACCTCGTCATTCGGCTTGAAGCGCGAATCCAGGTCGGACAGATTGACCGGCTGCGTCCGCGTCCGGAACTTCTCGAAGGGCATCGACATCTTCTTGTTGGGACCGCGCAGCTTGCCCATCCGCATGTGGATCGGGTTCTGGCCGCCCTCGTAGGCCGTCTTGCGTTTGTTGCCCGAACGAGCGCCGGCCCCCTTGTGGCCGCGTCCGGAGGTCTTCCCATGACCCGTTCCGGGGCCACGGCCGAGCCGCTTCCGCGGTCGCCGGGAGCCCGGAGCGGGCTTGAGCGTGTGCAGGCCGACCCGCTTCTCGTCAGCCATTCTCGACCTCGACCAGGTGCACGACCTTGCGGATCATGCCCCGCAGCTGCGGGGAGTCGGCGTGCTTGGATTCAGCGCCGATCCGGCCGAGCTTGAGGGAGCGCAGCGTTGCGCGCTGGGTCTCGGAGGCGCCGTTGGAAGAACGGACCTGCTTCAGCTCCAGATCAGCCATCGGAGCTCTCCTCGGCCACCGCATCTGGCGTAGCGGCCACCGGTGCCTCAGCCTTCCCCTCGGCCGTGCCGCTGGTCTTGTCTGCCTCGGGCGCCGCACCGTCTCCGACCCCCAGCACCTCGCGCACCGAGATGCCGCGCAGCTTGGCGACGTCCTCCGGCCTGCGGAGGCTGTAGAGGCCCTCCATCGTCGCCTTGACCAGGTTGATCGGGTTCTGCGTCCCGATGCTCTTGGTGAGCACGTCGCGAACGCCGCCGAGCTCGAGCACGGCGCGCACGCCGCCGCCGGCGATCACCCCGGTACCGGGGCTGGCCGGCCGTAGGATGACGTGTCCGGCACCGAAGCGGCCGATCACCCGGTGGGTGATGGTCTGGCCGTACTTCGGCACGCGGATCAGGTTCTTGCGGGCGTTCTCGACCGCCTTCTGGATGGCCAGCGGGACCTCGCGGGCCTTGCCGTAGCCGATGCCGACCACGGAGTCCTCGTCCCCGACCGCGACCAGGGCCGTGAACGAGAAGCGACGGCCGCCCTTGACCACCTTGGCGACGCGGTTGATCTCGATGACCCGCTCCTGCAGGTCGAGGCCCTTTGGGGAAACGCTCTCTACAGCCATCGGACCGACGAAGGTAGCGGGTTTGACTTTCCGGCCATCAGAACTTGAGACCTCCCTCGCGGGCGCCCTCGGCAACCGCCGCGACGCGGCCATGGAAGCGATATCCGCCGCGGTCGAAGACGCAGGTCTCGACGCCGGCGCCCTTGGCGCGCTCGGCCAGGAGCTGCCCGGCCCGCTTGGCCTGCTCCATCGAGTCCAGCTTGCGGAGCTCGTCCTCGGTCCAGGAGACGGAGGCGAGAGTGCGGCCGGCGTCGTCGTCGATCAGCTGGGCGAAGACCCCGCGGTTGGATCGGTAGACGGACAGGCGCGGACGCTCCGCGCTGCCGCGGATCCGGGCGCGGACGCGCCGGCGGCGGCGAAGCCTCTTCTGTGGCTTGGTGAGAACGGTCATCAGGCCCTCTTCCCGACCTTCCGGGCGACGTGCTCACCCTGATAGCGCACGCCCTTGCCCTTGTAGGGCTCCGGCGGCCGCGTCTTGCGAATGCGCGCAGCGGTCTCGCCAACCAGCTGCTTGTCGATCCCGCGGACGACGACCTCCGTGGGCTGGGGCACCTCGAACTCGATGCCCTGCGGCGCCTCGATCGTCACCGTGTGGGAGTAGCCGAGCGCCATCTCGAGGCTCTTGCCCTTCAGGTTCGCGCGGTAGCCGACGCCCTGGATCTCCAGGCGCTTCTCGAAGCCGTCGGTGACGCCCTCGACCATGTTGGCGATCAGGCTCCTGGTGAGCCCGTGCAGGGCGCGGTGCTCGCCGCGGTCGGTGGGCCGGTCCACGGTCAGGGTCCCGTCGTCGATCGCCACCTTCATGTCGCGATCGACGTGCTGGTTGAGCTCACCCTTCGGGCCCTTCACCGTGACAGCGCCGGGCTTCACGTCGATCTCGACGCCCTCGGGGATCTCGATTGGCTTTCTTCCGATTCGGCTCATCGTGGGATCACCAGACGTGTGCGACGACCTCTCCGCCGACCCCGCGCTGGCGCGCCTCGTGGCCGGTCATCACCCCGCGGGAGGTGGACATGATGGTGGTGCCCATGCCTCCGAAGACCCGCGGCACGTCCTCCTTGGCGACGTAGCGGCGGCGCCCCGGGCGGGAGACGCGCTCCATGCCGCTGATCACCGGGTCACGCTCCTCGGTGTAGCGGAGGCGGACCTTGATCACCTCGCCGACGCGGGCGGGCTCCACGCTGAAGTCCGTGATGTAGCCCTGCTCCTTGAGGATGCGCGACATCTCGCGCTTGAGCCCGGAGGCGGGGATCTCCACCTCCTCGTGCTCGGCGAGGAGCGCGTTGCGGATTCGGTTCAGGTAATCGGAGATCGGGTCGGTCAGCATTCGCTACCAGCTCGACTTGGTCATGCCCGGCACGTAGCCGCGGTGCGCTGCGTCTCGCAGGCAGATGCGGCACAGACCAAACTTGCGGTAGTACGCGCGCGGCCGGCCACAGCGGCGGCAGCGGTTGTACCCGCGGGTCTTGAACTTGGGCTCCCGGCGCTGCCGGACCTTTTGCGATGTCTTCGCCATCAGCTCTCTTCCTTGTCGCTCGAAGTCTTCTCTTCCCCGCCATCTCCCTCGCCGCTATCCGCCTTGGTCTCGCCGCCGCCCTCGCCCTCGGCGCCCTCCTCGCCTTCCTCGCCCTCCTCGGGCTTCTCCGGCTTGGCGTAGGCCTCCGGGTTCTCCTCCTTGAGCTGCTCGAGCGCGGCCGCCTCGGCCTCGGCCCGCTCGCGGGCCTCCTCCTTGCGGCGCTCCTCCTCGGCCTCCGCCTCCGCGTCGGCCTGGCCGGGTCGGCCCTCCTGCGAGAAGGGCATCCCGAGTCCGTCGAGAAGAGCGAAGGCCTCCTCGTCTGTCGCTGCGGTGGTGGTGATGGTCACATCGAGGCCACGGACCTCGTCGATCGAGTCGTAGTCGATCTCGGGGAAGATGATCTGCTCGCGGATTCCCATCGAGTAGTTGCCGCGGCCGTCGAAGCTGCGCGGACTGAGGCCGCGGAAGTCGCGGATGCGCGGCACGGCGATGGAGGTGAGCCGGTCGAGGAACTCCCACATGCGGGCGCGGCGCAGCGTCACCGCGACGCCGACCGGCATCCCCTCGCGGACCTTGAACGACGCCACCGACTTCTTCGCCCGGCGGACGCTCGGCGCCTGGCCGGCGATCGTGGCCAGCTGCTCCTGGGCCGCCTCGAGCATCTGCGTGTTCTGCTTCGCCTCGCCGACCCCCATGTTGAGGGTGATCTTCTCCAGGGTCGGCACGGCCATCGGGGTCGAGTAGCCGAAGCGCTGAGTGAGCGCCGGCTTGACCTCGGCCTCGTAGAGCTCGCGCAGCCGGGGCGGCGGCGCGGCCTGCTTCTGCTGTTCGGTCGCGGCTTCCATCAGTCGAGGTCCTTCCCGGTCCTGGCGGCGATGCGCTTCCGCTTGCCGTCGGCGCGCTCGACCTTCACCCGGGTCGGCTTGTTGTCGGCCGGATCGAGCAGCATCACGTTGGAGACGTGGATCGGCCCCTCCTTCTCGATGATCCCGCCGACCTCGCCGCCCTTCTGCGCGTCCTTGACGGAGCGCGGGCGCTGGTGGCGCTTGATCATGTTGAGGCCCTCGACGAAGACGTAGCCCTTCTTGGGATTCGTGCGGATCACGCGGCCGCGCTTGCCGCGGTCCTTGCCGCCGATCACGATCACGTCGTCGTCCCTGCGGATTCGCATGGTCTTGCCCATCAGAGGACCTCCGGGGCCAGGGAGACGATTCGCATGAAGTTCCTCTCGCGCAGCTCGCGGGCGACCGGGCCGAAGATGCGGGTGCCGCGCGGCGCGCCGGTCGTGTCGATCAGGACCGCCGCGTTCTCGTCGAAGGCGATGTAGGTGCCGTCCCCGCGTCCGAGCTGCTTGCGCGTGCGGACGATGACCGCCTCGACGACCTCGCCCTTGCGGACACCGCCGTGCGGGGTGGCCTGCTTCACGGTCGCGGTGATCACGTCGCCGATCCGCGCATAGCGGCGATCGGACCCGCCCTTGACGCGGATGCAGAGGATCTCGCGCGCGCCGGAGTTGTCGGCGACCCTGAGTCTTGACTCCTGCTGAATCACGGTTACTTCGCCTTCTCCACGATCTCGACCAGGCGCCAGCGCTTCGTCCGCGATAGCGGCCGGGTCTCGATGATTCGCACCAGGTCGCCCTCGCCCGCCTCGTTGCGGGCGTCGTGCGCGTGGAGGGTGCGCGAGCGGCGCACGATCTTCTCGTACTGAGGGTGGCGCCTCGCCACCTCGATCTGCACGGTGATCGTCTTGTCCGGCTTGCTGGAGACCACCCGGCCCTGTCTGGTCTTGCGGCCGGTGGGCTCGCGGTCGGCGGGCGGGGTGCCGGTGGCGGCCTCCTTTTTCGTGCGGCTCTTGGTGCGATATGAGGAGCGACGCGTCCCCGCCCGCTTGCGCTCCTCCGCGCGGGCGGCGGACCGCTCCTCGGGGCTCCGCTGCGGGCGCTCCTCCGCCGGCTGGCGGGACCGCTCCAGACGGCGGCGAGCCTTCCAGTCGAGGCCCTCCAGATCATCGGAAGCTTCCTCGGCGGCAGCTTCCTCGGCTTCGCCAACAGAAGAAGCCTCCTCGGGCGTCTCCTCCTCGGGCGCCTCATCCTCGGCCGGAGCCTCCTCCTCAGCAGGAGCCTCCTCGGCGGCCGGCTCCTCGGCAGGGGCCTCCTCAGCCTGAGCTTCCTCGGCCTGAGCTTCCTCGGCCTGGGGCTGCTCCTCGGCCGGAGCCTCCTCCGGAGCCTGCTCTTCGTTCTGCTGCTCGTTCTTCTCTTCGTCTGCCATCAGGCCCTCAGCTCGTGTTCGAGATCGATCCCGCGCTCCTTCGCCACGGTCAGCAGCCGGGCGACGTCGCGGCGCACCGCGATGACGCGCGAGGTGTTCTCCAGCTCGCCGGTGGCGTGCTGGAGGCGCAGCGCGAACTGCTCCTCGCGCGTCTGCTTGATGCGCTCGACCAACTCTTCGTCCCTCAGGTTGTGGACCTCGGAGGCCTTCATGACTGCTCGGCCCCCTCGCGACGGACGAACTTGGTCTTGATCGGAAGCTTGTGACCGGCGAGGCGCATCGCGTCCTTCGCCAGGTCCTCGGGGACGCCGGCCAGCTCGAACATCACCTTGCCCGGCTTCACCACGGCCACCCAGCCCTCGGGGTTGCCCTTGCCCGAGCCCATCCGGGTCTCGAGGGGCTTCTTGGTGATCGGCTTGTCGGGGAAGACGTTGATCCAGACCTTCCCGCCACGCTTGATCTTGCGCGTCATCGCGACTCGGGCGGCCTCGATCTGGCGGTTGGTGATCCAGCCACGATCGAGGGCCTTGAGCCCGTACTCGCCGAAGGCCACCGTGGTCCCTCCCTTGGAGTAGCCGCGGCGCCGGCCACGCATCTGCTTGCGGTAGCGAACCCGCTTCGGCATCAGCATGGTCAGCGGCCCCCTCCGTCCTCGTCGGACTTGTCGGAGCGGTAGCCCTCGGGCATGACCTCGCCCTTGTTGATCCAGCACTTCACCCCGATGCGCCCGGTGGTGGTCTTCGCCTCGATGAAGCCGTAGTCGATGTCGGCGCGCAGCGTATGGAGCGGCACCCGCCCGTCGGAGTAGCCCTCGGTGCGCGCCATCTCGGCGCCGCCCAGGCGGCCGGAGACCTGGACCTTCACGCCCTTCGCGCCGGAGCGCATGGCGGAGGTCAACGCGCGCTTCATGGCGCGGCGGAAGGCGACGCGGTTCTGAAGCTGCTCTGCGATCGACTGCGCGACCAGCTTCGCGTCGAGCTCCGGGCGCTTGATCTCCTTGATGTTCACCTTGACCGGCTTGCCGGTGAGCTTGTGGAGCTCGCGGCGCAGCGCGTCGACCTCGGTGCCGGACTTGCCGATCACGATGCCGGGGCGCGCGGTCGAGATATCGACCTCGACCTCGCCGGAGCCCTTCTTGATCGTGATCTCGGAGAGCCCTGCGTGCGAAAGCTTGTTCTCGATGTGCGAGCGGATCACCAGGTCCTCGTTGAGGTAGTCCGCGAACTCCTTCTCGTTGAACCAGTTCGACTTCCAGTCGTGGATGTAGCCGACCCGGAATCCCTCTGGATGGATCTTCTGTCCCATGCTGTTCCTCAGTCCTCCGGTGTCAGCGCCACGGCGATGTGGCTGGTTCGCTTGTTGATCCGCGTGGCGCGGCCGAGCGCGCGCGGCCGGTAGCGGCGCAGCGTCGGTCCCTCGTCCACGTGGATGTCCTTGATGAAGAGGTCGTCGGCGACCAGGTCGTGGTTCGCCTCCGCGTTGGCGGCGGCCGACTCGATCAGCTTGCGGATGTCCTGGGCGGCGCTCCGCGTGGAGAAGCGCAGCAGCGGCAGCGCGTCCTCGATCGGAAGGCCGCGCACCTGGTCGGCGACCAGGCGTGCCTTGCGGGGCGCGACCCGGACGAAGCGGGCGCTGGCGTTGACCACCGGCCGCTCGGGCGCCTCTTTCTTGGCCGGAGCCTTCTTCGCGGCCGGCTTCCGCGCCGGAGCCTTGGCCTTGGTCTCGGCCTTCGGCTTCGCGGCTGGCTTCTTGGCGGCGGGCTTCCTCGCGGGCGCCTTGGCTGCCGTGCTGCTGCCCTTCGTCGCAGTCTCCTTGGGCTTCGGCTTCGCCGGCGGCTTCTTCGCGCCCGAGCTTGAGCCCGAGCTGGAGGCGGGCTTCTTCGCCGCCGGCTTCTTCGCCGGCGCCTTCTTCTCGGCGTCCTTCTTCTCGGTGTTCTTCTCGTCAGCCATCGCTTAATCCCGCTCGCTCGCCGAGCCGGCGCCCGAGTGGGCGCGGAAGGTCCGGGTCGGGGCGAACTCGCCGAGCTTGTGCCCCACCATCGACTCCGAGATGTAGACCGGCACGTGCTTGCGGCCATCGTGGACGGCGATCGTGTGGCCGACCATCTCGGGGAAGATGGTCGACTGGCGCGACCAGGTCTTCAGCATCTGCTTCTGGCCCGACTCGTTCATGGCGTTGACGCGCTTCATCAGCCGCTCCTCCGCCCACGGGCCCTTTTTCGTCGAGCGTCCCATTAGATGACCGTCTTCCTGGCCTCGTGCGCCTGGGGGCGGCGATGGCCGAGCAGATCGTTTGACGCAGGGCGCAGCCCTTGCTCGCGACAAGGGCAAGCCCGAGGAGAACGAGATGCGACGGCCATCGCCGTCAACCAAGTGTGCGTGGTCGGGGAGGCGGTCATCTCACTTCCTCTTCCCTCGGCGGCGCCCGCGCACGATCAGGGCATCGGAGCGCTTGCCCTTCTTGCGCGTCCTGTAGCCCAGCGTCGGCTTGCCCCACGGCGTCACGGGGTGGCCGCCGGGCGTGTGATGCGCCTCGCCGCCGCCGTGCGGGTGGTCGACCGGGTTCATGGCGACGCCGCGGGTCTGCGGGCGCTTGCCCTTGTGCCGGTTGCGGCCCGCCTTGCCGATCTTCACGTTCTGGTGCTCGGCGTTGGACAAGGTCCCGACGGTCGCGCGGCACTCCCCGCGGACCATGCGCACCTCAGAGGACGGCAGGCGGAGGCTCACCATCGCGCCCTCCTTGGCGACCACCTGGATCGCGGTACCCGCCGAGCGGCCGAGCTTGCCTCCCTGGCCGGGGATCAGCTCGACGTTGTGGACGACGGTGCCGGTCGGGATGCGGGCCAGCGGCAGGGAATTGCCCGGCGCGATGTCCGCACCCTCACCGGAGACGATCTCCGCGCCCATCCGGAGGCCCTGCGGCGCCAGGATGTAGCGCTTCTCACCGTCGGCGTAGTTGAGCAGCGCGATGCTGGCCGACCGGTTCGGGTCGTACTCGATGGAGGCGACCTTGGCGGGAACCCCGTCCTTGGTGCGCTTGAAGTCGATCTGGCGGTAGCGGCGCTTGGCTCCGCCGCCGCGATGGCGGGCCGTGACGCGGCCCTTCGAGTTGCGGCCGCCGGTGGAGTTCTTGCCCTTGGTGAGGCCCTTGTTCGGCTCTGCGCCCGTGAGCTCCTCGCGCACCGGATAGGTGCCGAAGCGCCGGCCGGGGCTGGTGGGTCGCGTCTTGCGATTGGCCATGGCTAGATCAACCCTCCACCGCCGCGCCCTCGAACAGCTCGATCCGCTCGCCGGGGGCGAGCTGCACGACGGCCTTCTTCCAGGAGCGCGAGCGCCCCGAATGGAGTCCGCGCCGCTTGGGCTTGGACTTCACCTTGGAGGTGCGGACGGCCTTGACGTTGACGTCGAAGATCTCCTCGACCGCGTGCGCGATCTGGAGCTTGTGGGCCCGCTCGTGGACCCGGAACGTGTACTTGCCCTCGCCCATCAGGGCGTAGCTCTTCTCCGAGACGACGGGCCGGATGATCACCTGGCGGGGATCCATCACTCACCCCTCACTTCGCCGCTCTTCGCTCGCGGCTTCGCATCCGATGATGGGCGCTCGCTTGAGCGGCTCGCGGCCCGTCCCTTCAGCTCCTCGAGTGCAGCCTGGGTGACGACGAGGGAGGTGGCGCCGACCACATCGGCGACTCCCGCCGCGCTCGCCTGGGCCACGCTGACCCCCTCGATGTTGCGGAAGCTCTTCGCCACGGCCTCCTCCTCGGAGCCGATCACGATGAGCGTCGGGGCTCCGGCGCCCCACTTCTTCAGGGCGTCCGCGGCCTGCTTCGTCGCGGGCTCGCTGAAGGTGGAGCCGTCGAGGACCGCGACGCTGCCGCGCTCGGCGTGCACGGTGAGGGCCGCCCGCAGCGCCTTCCGGCGCGCCTTGCGGTTGACCTTCACGGTGTAGCTGCGCGGCTTGGGGCCGAAGGCGGCGCCTCCGCCGTAGCGATGCGGGACGCTCAGGGCCCCGACACGGGCGCGGCCGGTGCCCTTCTGGCGCCAGGCCTTGGCTGTGGTCATGGAGACCTCGCCGCGGGTCAGGCTCGAATGGGTGCCCCGGCGGCGCGCGGCCAGGTCAGCGCGGGCGGCCTCGTGCACGAGCGCCTCGTGGAAGGGCTCGCTGAAGATCTCCTTCGGCAGGTCGGACTTGGCCTGCTTGCCGAGGGTCGTCGCCTTGATCGCCGCCGATGACTTCGGCGCGGCCTTCTCGGCCGCCTGCGTCTTCTCGGCGGCGTCAGCCATCGCTCCGGACCTCCACGGTGGCGTTCTTGCCCCCCGGGACCGAACCCCGGATCAAGAGCAGGTTGCGCTCCGCGTCGACCTCGACCACATGGGCGCCTCGCTGGGTGACGCGCCGCGAGCCCATCTGGCCCGGCATCCGCATGCCCTTGAAGACGCGGGCGGGGTCGGCGCTGGCCCCGATCGAGCCCGGCGCGCGAACGTTGTGGGAGCCATGGGACTCGGGTCCCCGGCTGAAGTTGTGCCGCTTGATCGTGCCCTGGAAGCCCTTGCCGACCGAGACCGCGGAGACCTTCACCCGCTGCCCGGGCTCGAAGCTGGTCACGGTGACCTCATCGCCGACCTTGACCTCGGAGGAGCCCTCCGCCGATTCCTTCTCGCCCTCGGCGCCCTCGCCCTCCGGAGCAGCACTGCCGCCGACCTCGGCATCCCGGAACTCCACCAGGGTCTTCATGCCGGCGGCGCCGGCCTTCTTCAGATGACCGGCCTCGGCCTTGGTCATCCGCTCGGCGTCCATCGGGAGGGCGGCGAGCTGGACGGCGTCGTAGCCATCGCGGTCCGCCCGCCGGATCGCGGTGACCTTGTTCGGCTCCGCCTCGATCACGGTCACGGGAACGGAGGTGCCATCCTCGAGGAAGACGCGGGTCATGCCGAGCTTCTTGCCGACGATCGCGCTCATGATCAGAGCCGGATCTCCACGTCGACGCCCGCCGGCAGCGTCTCCATGCGCTGCAGCTCGTCGACCGTCTTCGGGGTCGGCTGGTGGATGTCGATCAGCCGCTTGTGGGTGCGGATCTCGAAGTGCTCCCGGGAGTCCTTGTCCTTGAAGGGGGAGCGGATCACGCAGTAGACGTGCTTGTCCGTCGGCAGCGGGATGGGGCCGGCGACCGTCGCGCCGGTGCGCTCAGCGGTCCCGACGATCTCCTGGGCAGCCCGGTCTATGGCGTCGTGGTCATACGCCTTGAGCCGGATCCTGATCTTTCCCGATGTGAGTGAAGCCACTTTCTGTTACTGGTCTTTCGCGTAGATAGGGCGCCGCCCCCTGGAAATAGGGCCGCGCCCTGGGTCGTATGTCTTTGCAGTTGTCCTGGCCCTTAGCCCGTGTGGGAGGGCCTCACCAAAGACGGGCCCCGAGGGGGCCCGTCGAACAGCTATTCGATTACCTCGGTGACGACACCCGAGCCGACGGTTCGCCCGCCTTCTCGGATCGCGAACCGAAGGCCCTGGTCCATGGCGATCGGCTGAATCAGCTCGACCTCCATCTCGGCGTTCTCGCCCGGCGCCACGAACTCGCGGCCCTCGGGGAGCTTGACGACGCCGGTGACGTCGGTCGTGCGAAAGTAGAACTGCGGCCGATAGCCGGAGACGAACGGCGTGTGACGACCGCCCTCCTCCTTCTTCAGGCAGTAGACCTCCGCCTTGTACTTCGTGTGAGGCGTGATCGAGCCGGGCTTGCAGAGCACCTGGCCGCGCTCGATCTCCTCGCGCTTGGTGCCTCGGAGCAGCGCGCCGATGTTGTCGCCGGCGCGACCCTCGTCGAGGATCTTGCGGAACATCTCGACACCCGTGACGACGGTCTTGGTCGTGTCCTTGATCCCGACGATCTCGACCTCGTCGCCGGTGTTGACGACGCCCTGCTCGACGCGGCCGGTGGCGACGGTGCCGCGGCCGGTGATCGAGAAGACGTCCTCGACCGGCATCAGGAACGGCTTGTCGAGGTCGCGCTCGGGCTCGGGGATGTACTCGTCGAGCGCGGCGGCGAGGTCCAGAATCGACTGCTTCGCTTCCTCGTCGCCCTCGAGCGCCTTGAGCGCCGAGCCCTTGATGATCGGGACGTCGGCTCCCGGGAACTCGTACTCGGTGAGCAGGTCGCGGACCTCCTCCTCGACGAGCTCGAGGAGCTCCTCGTCGTCGACCATGTCGACCTTGTTCAGGTAGACGACCACGTAGGGGACGTTCACCTGGCGCGCCAGCAGGATGTGCTCGCGCGTCTGGGGCATCGGGCCGTCCGGCGCAGAGACCACCAGGATCGCGCCGTCCATCTGGGCGGCGCCCGTGATCATGTTCTTGACGTAGTCGGCGTGGCCCGGACAGTCGACGTGGGCGTAGTGCCGGTTGTCGGTCTCGTACTCGACGTGCGAGGTCGCGATGGTGATCCCGCGCTCCTTCTCCTCGGGCGCGTTGTCGATCTCGTCGAACGACTTGACCTCGGTACCGCCCTTATCGGCGAGTGTCTTCGTGATCGCGGCTGTCAGCGTGGTCTTGCCGTGATCGACATGGCCGATTGTGCCGACGTTGACGTGCGGCTTATCGCGATCGAACTTCTCCTTGGACATCTCGCTCCTTTAAGTGGTCTGTTTGCGTCTCTAAATGGTTAGTGGGCGAACCTGGGGAATATAGCTACGCACCGGCCCCCACGGGCTCTCCCGAGCGATGCTCGACGATCTCGTCCTCGATGTTCTTCGGGACTTCCTCGTACCGCTCGAACTGCATGGTGTAGCTGGCGCGCCCCTGGGTCGCCGACCGCACGTCGGTCGCGTACCCGAACATCTCGCCGAGGGGGACGAGCGCCTGGACGGCGAGCGCGTTGCCGCGCTGCTCCTGGCCCTGGACCTTGCCACGGCGCCTGGAGAGGTCGCCGATCACGTCCCCGAGGAACTCCTCGGGCGTGACGACCTCGACCGACATCACGGGCTCCAGCAGGACGGGCTTGGCCTTGCGGGCAGCCTCCTGCAACGCCATCGAGCCGGCGATCTTGAAGGCGATCTCCGAGGAGTCGACGTCGTGCGCCGAGCCGTCGATCAGCTCGACCCGTACGTCGACCATCGGATAGCCGGCCTTGACGCCGGTCTGCAGCGCCTCCTCGATCCCCTGCTCGGTGGCGGGGATGAACTCGGTCGGGATCCGACCGCCCTTGATCTCGTTGATGAAGTCAAAGCCCTCGCCCGGAGCCGGATCGATGTTGATGACGACGTGGGCGTACTGGCCCTTGCCGCCGGTCTGCCGGACGTGGCGGTACTCGACCTTCTGGACGGGCTGGCGGATCGTCTCGCGATACGCCACCTGCGGCCGGCCGACGTTGGCGTCGACGGAGAACTCACGCAGCAGGCGGTCGACGATCACCTCGAGGTGGAGCTCGCCCATGCCGTGGATCAGCGTCTGGCCAGTCTCCTCGTCGGACTGGACCTGGAAGGTCGGGTCCTCCTCGGCGAGCCGCGCGAGGCTCTCCGAGAGCTTCTCCTGGTCGGCCTTGGTCTTGGGCTCGATCGCGACGGCGATCACCGGTTCCGGGAACTCGATGTGCTCGAGCTCGATCGGCGAGTCCGGGGCGCACAGGGTGTCACCCGTGGAGGTCTGCTTCAAGCCAACGCCGGCGACGATGTCACCGGCGTAGCACTCCTCGATTTCCTCGCGATCGTTCGCGTGCATCATCAGCAGGCGGCCGATGCGCTCGGTGCGCCCCGTGGAGGCGTTGAGCACGCGGCCGCCCGCGGTGAGCTTGCCGGAGTACACGCGGAAGTAGGTCAGCTTGCCGACGTACGGGTCGGCCATCACCTTGAAGGCCAGGGCCGAGAAGGGGGCGCCGTCGTCGGCGGGGCGCTCGGCCTCGGTCCGGCCGCCGTTCTCGCCCTTCTTGGCGGGCTCGAGGCCGGTGACGGCCGGCACCTCGAGTGGCGAGGGGAGCAGCTCGACGATCGCGTCGAGGAGCGGCTGGACGCCCTTGTTCTTGAACGAGGAGCCGCAGAGGACCGGGGTCACCTTGATGTCGAGCGTGGCGCGGTGCAGCGACTTGGCGATGCGCTCGTGCGGGATCTCCTCGTCGTTGAGGTAGGCCTCCATCAGCTCGTCGTCGTAGTCGGCGCACGCCTCGATCAGGTGGGTGCGGTGCTCGTGGGCAACATCGGCGAGGTCCTCCGGGATGTCGGTGTAGGAGAACTCGGTGCCGAGCTCGTCCTTCCAGACGAGGGCCTTGTTCTCGACCAGGTCGACCACGCCCGTGAAGTCGGCCTCCTCGCCGATCGGAATCTGGATCGGCAGCGGGTTCGCGCCGAGGCGCTCGCGCATCGTCTCGACGGCCTTGAAGAAGTCTGCGCCGGTGCGGTCCATCTTGTTGACGTACGCGATCCGCGGGACGTGGTACTTGTCGGCCTGGCGCCAGACCGTCTCGGACTGCGGCTCGACCCCGGCGACCGAGTCGAACAGAGCGATCGCGCCGTCCAGGACGCGGAGGTTCCGCTCCACCTCGACGGTGAAGTCGACGTGGCCGGGCGTGTCGAGGATGTTGATGCGGTGGCTGTTCCACTCGCAGGCGGTCGCGGCCGAGGTGATGGTGATGCCGCGCTCCTGCTCCTGCTCCATCCAGTCCATGACCGCCGCGCCCTCGTGGACCTCGCCCATCTTGTGGGTGCGACCGGTGTAGTAGAGGATGCGCTCGGTCGTCGTCGTCTTGCCCGCATCGATGTGGGCGATGATCCCGATGTTGCGCGTCTTCTCTAGGGGGAAGCTTCTGGGCATGATCCTCTGGTCGGTACTGGCGTGGGCTGGATGAGGAACGGCTAGTCTGAGTCCGGTATTAGCGCAGAAAAAAGGCCCTTGCGGGCCCGAGCGCAGAGCGTCTCTTCGACCCGAACTTCTCCTATGTCGCGCCGTTCTTCATCGAAACGGTTAACGCACACGAGGGCCTCTGGGGCACCCCGGAGCGACGCACGATGATAGCAGCGGTCTGATGGCCCCCAAGCAGGGAACAGGCACGAAATCGGGGCTGCAGACGGAGTCATGAGGAATCGCCCCCGGACCGAGACCCTGATGATCTTCGCCTGCGCGGCCGCGGCCGCCATGCTCGGGGTCTCGCAGTTCACGGACATCTTCCGCCTGACGCCGCCGGGCGGCGAGGCCCTGCAGGCGATCAGCGCCTCCGACCAGCACGGCTACGCGACGCTCGTCCTCGCCGTATTCGCGCTGGTGCTGCTCGTCGTCGCGATGGCGGCGCGCGGCACCCAGCTCGGCCAGGTGGCGGCGGTGGCGATCGCCGTCTGCGGGCTGGTCGCCCTGCTGATCTTCCTGATCAGCGATCTGCCGAAGGTGAACAACGTCGGCACGCTCAACGACCCGCGCCAGTCGTTCATCGACGCGGAGGCGAAGCCGGTCGCCGGCTTCTGGCTCGAGCTCGTCGGAGCGCTCGCGCTCACGGTGTGCGGCGCGGCACTCGCCACGATGAAGCCCGACGAGACCGCTGCCACGGGCGAACCGCATGGCGGCCGCTCGCACGACAGCGGCGTGGCGGAGGCGGCCACCAGCCGCCTCCGCGGTGACTAACTACCAGCGATAGTGCGCGAAGGCCTTGTTCGCCTGGGCCATGCGGTAGATGTCGTCCTTCCGCTTCCAGGCGTTGCCCTGCTGCTTCGACGCGTCGAGGATCTCGTTGGCGAGACGCTCGGCCATCGACTTCTCGCCCCGCGCCCTGGCGAACTCCACCAGCCAGCGGACCGCCAGGGTGCGCGCGCGGCGCGCCGGCACCTCGACGGGCACCTGGTAAGTCGCACCCCCCACTCGGCGTGAGCGGACCTCGAGCACAGGGGTGAGCTGCTTGATCGAGTTCTCGAGCTCCTCGACCGGGTTGTTCCCGGTCCGCTCGCCGACGAGGGCGAGAGCGTCGTAGGTGATTTGCTCGGCGACCGACTTCTTGCCGTGGCTCATCACCTTGTTGATCAGCTGCTGGACGAGGCGGCTCCTGTAGACGGAGTCCGGCTCGAGCAGGCGGATCGTCGCCTGATTGCGTCGCGGCATCTAGGAGGCCTTGACGCCGTAGAGCGAACGGCCCTGCTTGCGGTCGGACACCCCGGCCGCATCGAGAGCGCCGCGGACGACCTTGTAGCGGACGCCAGGGAGATCCTTGACGCGCCCGCCGCGGACCAAGACGACCGAGTGCTCCTGAAGGTTGTGGCCCTCGCCCGGGATGTAGCTGGTCACCTCCAGCCCGTTGGTGAGACGGACTCTGGCGATCTTCCGAAGGGCCGAGTTCGGCTTCTTCGGCGTCACCGTGGCGACGCGGGTGCAGACGCCGCGTCGCTGCGGAGCGGCGACCCGCTTCTTGCGGCCCTGGCCCGACTTCAGGCCCGGCGTCGACATCTTCTTCTTCTTGTGGGTTCGCCCCTTGCGGACGAGCTGATTGGTGTTCGGCACGGCGGTGCATGGTAGCGACCGCAAGCTCGCTCCACCTCGGAGCGAAGGGCGAAGCCCGAAGCGACTTATGTGGGGCGAGCGCAAGCGGTCGCGCCGATGGCGAAGCCGTGCCTCTCACCCGATCTGATGGCGAAGCCGTCCATCGCACCGCCGCGATCTGCTGGCGAACCCGTCCGCCCGACGCCTAACCTCCCGCCTCCGTGCCGCTCCTCCGCAAACGGGACCAGAGCGATTCGCCGCTGCTCGCCGTCGACATCGATGGGGTAATCAGCCTGTTCGGCTTCGACCAGCCGGTGGAGCCCGGTCGTGGCGACCCCAGTGGGGCACCCGGCGAGTTCCACCTGATCGACGGGATGCTCCACTGCATCGCGCTCGAGACTGGCCCGCGCCTGACCCGTCTCGCCGGCGTATACGAGCTGGTCTGGGCGAGCGGATGGGAGGATCGGGCCAACGACCACCTCCCCGGAATCCTGGGGGTCCCCAGCCTCCCGTACCTGACCTTCGACGGGCGTGCCCGGTTCGGCACGGCTCACTGGAAGCTCCACGCGCTCGAGGACTACGCCGGCTCCCGTCCGCTCGCCTGGATCGACGACAGCCTCGACCCGAGCTGCTCCGAGTGGGCCGAGGCCCGCTCCGCGCCAACCCTGCTGGTGCCGACCGAGTCCGACGTGGGCCTGCTCGATGCCCACGTCGAGGCCCTCGAGGCGTGGGCAAGGGACGGCTTCCAGCCGGGGTAGACGCCGCAGATCGAGGGTAGACTCGCCGGGATGGGAGAGGTGGTGCCGATCATCTTCTTGGCCGTGATCCTCAAGATCCCGATCTTCTACGGAATGTGGCTGATCTATTGGGCGGTCAAGGCCGAGCCCGAGCTCGAGGACCAGCCCGGGGACGCGGAGGACCACAGCTTCAGGCGGTTCCGCCCCGACCCGACGAAGCCGAAGGGCCCGCCCCGCCGCGGTCCTCAGGGGGGCGCCGCCGAGGCCCAGCCCGACTGCCCGCCGGGCGGCCGCCGGAGGACCCCCGTGGTTCAGCCGAGACTCGCCCCGGGGATGGCCGCGCACGAGCGTCGCGAGCGCACGCCCGTCGGCAGCTAGAACCGATCCACAACTCACAGGAGGGAACCGCATGGGACAGCCCGTGGTGCATTTCGAGGTCGTCGGCAAAGACTTCGACAAGTTGAAGAACTTCTACTCGGAGGTCGCCGGGTGGAGTTTCGACGAGCCGCCCGAGGCGACGCAGAAGGGAGTGCCCCCGTACGCGCTCGTCCCGCGCGACGGCAACACCAACGCCGACGGGATCGGCATCGGCGGCGGAATCGGCGTGGGCCCGCCGGACTACGAAGGGCACGTCACCTTCTACGTCGAGGTGCCGGACGTCGGTGCCGCGCTGGACAAGGCTGAGAGTCTCGGCGGCACGAAGGTGATGGGCCCTGACTCACCCGTTGAAGGCCTGACGATCGGCCTCTTCACTGACCCGGAGGGCCACCTGATCGGCCTGACCCAGTCGGCGTGATAAGGCGTCGGAAGACACGATAGTCGGGCGGGTGGCGCCGAATTTCACCTCGACACGCGCTCTTGCGCGTGTCGATGAAATTCGGCGACAGGACCCGCCCGCCTAGCGCTAGGTATTACGACTTCTCGGTCTCTTCCGCGTCGCCGCTGCCGGCGGCCTGACCGGCCCCGGGCTGTTCGATCTCGGAGGCGAGCTCCTCGAGCTCCTCCGCGAAGGACGGCCCGAAGCCCTCCATCGCGGCGCCCCCCTCGCCGTCGCCGGCGAGGTCGAGCTCCTTGGCGAGCTCCTCCTCGGAGAACTCCTCGACCGGAGGCTGGGCGGGCTCCACCGGCTCGATCTCCAGGGAGCGGTAGTGCTTGAGCCCCGTGGCCGCCGGGATCAGCTTCCCGATGATCACGTTCTCCTTCAGGCCCATCAGCCGGTCGCGCTTGCCCTCCAGGGCGGCGTCGGTGAGCACCTTGGTCGTCTCCTGGAAGGAGGCGGCCGAGAGGAAGGACTCGGTGGCGAGCGACGCCTTGGTGATCCCGAGAATGACCTCCTCGGCACGCGCCGGCGTCTTCGTCTTCTTGCCCTTGAACTTCTCGTTGATCGCGTCGAAGACCAGGCGGTCCTCCAGCTGACCGGGGAGCAGCTCGGTTGAGCCCTTCGACTCCACTCGGACCTTCTTGAGCATCTGCCGGACGATCAGCTCGATGTGCTTGTCATTGATGTCGACGCCCTGGGTCCGGTACACGCGCTGCACCTCGGCGACGATGTACTGCTCCGTCTCGGTGCGCCCGCGGATCGCGAGGATCTCGGCCGGGTAGAGGGAGCCCTCGTTGAGCTGGGTGCCGACCTCGACCGTCTTGCCCTTCTCGACCAGCACATTGGTGCGGGGCGGGAACGAGTATGCGTGCTCCTCGCCCTTGTCGTCGGTGATCGTCAGCTTGACGGCCTTGTCGGTCTCCTCGAGATCGGAGATCTTGCCGCCGACCTCCGCGATCTTCGCGAGGCCCTTCGGCTTCCGCGCCTCGAAGAGCTCGACGACACGCGGCAGACCCTGCGTGATGTCCAGGCCGGCGACACCGCCGGTGTGGAACGTCCGCATGGTGAGCTGCGTGCCCGGCTCGCCGATTGACTGAGCGGCGATGATCCCGACGGCGTCCCCGATCTCGACCAGGAAGCCGGTCGCGGGCATGACGCCGTAGCACTGGCGGCAGACCCCGGACTCGGCCTGGCACTTGAGCACCGACCGGACCGGGACCGTTGCGTCGTCATCGTCCTTGAAGCCCTCGGCGATGTCATGGACCTCGGGCCAATCGATCTCCTGATTGCGCTTGAGCAGGTCGCGCCCGCGCTTGGTCGCGAACTTCTTCGCGGCGACGCGGCCGATCAGGTTCGGGTTGAGCTCCCGGTCGTCGCGGTAGAGCGGCATCTCGATGTGGTCCTTGGTCTTGCAGTCGTCCATCCGGACGATCACGTCCTGGGAGACGTCGACCAGTCGACGCGT
This sequence comes from uncultured Solirubrobacterales bacterium, assembly GCA_963821705.1. GTDB lineage: Bacteria > Actinomycetota > Thermoleophilia > Solirubrobacterales > 70-9 > DASUPK01. Next base: position 770,691 of record CAWGEV010000007.1, read on the forward strand.
GAGATAGCCCGAGTCGGCCGTGCGGAGGGCGGTGTCCGCGAGGCCCTTCCGGGCGCCGTGCGTCGAGATGAAGTACTCGAGCACCGAGAGACCCTCCATGAAGTTGGCCTTGATCGGCCGCTCGATGATCTCGCCCTTCGGATTCGCCATCAGGCCTCGCATGCCGGCCAGCTGGCGGATCTGCTTGAACGAGCCTCGGGCTCCCGAGTTGGCCATCATGAAGATCGGGTTGAGCTCATCGAGATTCCTCTCCATGGCCTGCCCGACCTCCTCGGTCGCGCTGTCCCAGCGGGAGGTCACGGCCTCCTTGCGCTCCTCGGCCGTGATGTAGCCCTCGTCGTACTGGCTCATGATCTCCTCGGTCTCCGATTCGTAGCGCTCGAGGATCTCCTCCTTGTCCGGAGGGGCGACCACGTCGTTCTTCGAGATCGTGATCCCGGCCTCGGTGGCGAAGTGGAAGCCGAGCTCCTTGAAGGAGTCGAGCACCAGCGAGACCGCCGGGGCGCCGTAGGACTCGACCAGGTCGCTGACGATCTCGTTGACGTCCCGCTTCTTCAGCGACCGGTTCTCGAACTTGTACTTCTCGGGGTCGTACTCGTCCTCGAGGGCATCGGCGAGCGCACGCTCGACGCGATCGTTGAAGATGATCCGGCCGACGGTGGTCAGAAAGTGCTCGTGGCCCGGTCGGCGGTATTCCGCGAAGTCGTGCAGCTCGACGATGCTGTTCTCGAAGGCCAGCTCGGCCTCCTGTGCGGTCCGGAACCGATGCGGCTTGGGATCCAGCTCGGACGCGTCCAGCTCCGTGACGTCCTCACCCGCATAGGTGAGGTAGTAGAGACCCAGGACCATGTCCTGCGTCGGCGTCGCCAGGGGCGCGCCGTGCGCCGGCGAGAGGATGTTGTTGGAGGAGAGCATCAGGATGCGCGCCTCCGCCTGCGCCTCCGCCGAGAGCGGCAGGTGAACGGCCATCTGGTCGCCGTCGAAGTCCGCGTTGAACGCGTGACAGACCAGCGGATGGATCTGGATCGCCTTGCCCTCGACCAGCACGGGCTCGAACGCCTGGATGCCCAGGCGGTGGAGCGTCGGCGCGCGGTTGAGGAGCACGGGGTGCTCGTGGATGACCTCCTCGAGCACGTCCCAGACCTCCGGGATCATCGAGTCCACCATCTTCTTGGCGGCCTTGATGTTCTGGACCTGCTTGCGCTCGACCAGCCGGGCCATGATGAAGGGCTTGAACAGCTCGAGCGCCATCAGCTTCGGCAGGCCGCACTGGTGGATCTTCAGGTTCGGGCCCGAGACGATCACCGAGCGGCCGGAGTAGTCGACGCGCTTGCCGAGCAGGTTCTGCCTGAAGCGGCCCTGCTTGCCCTTGAGCATGTCCGAGAGGGACTTCAGCGGCCGGTTGCCCGGGCCGGTGACGGGACGGCCACGGCGGCCGTTGTCGAACAGGGCGTCGACGGCCTCCTGCAACATCCGCTTCTCGTTGTTGACGATGATCTCGGGGGCGCCCAGGTCGAGCAGCCTCTTCAGCCGGTTGTTCCGGTTGATGACGCGGCGGTAGAGGTCGTTGAGGTCGGAGGTGGCGAAGCGGCCACCGTCCAGCTGCACCATCGGGCGAAGCTCGGGCGGGATCACCGGGACGACGTCGAGGACCATCCACTCCGGCTTGTTGGCCGACTTGAGGAAGGCGTCGACGACCTTGAGCCGCTTGACCGCACGGGCCTGCTTCTGGCCCTTCGAGGTGTTGATGGTCTCCTCGAGCAGCTCGGCCTCGGCGTCGAGGTCGACCTGCTCCAGCAGGTCGCGGACGGACTCCGCGCCCATGCCGCCGCGGAAGTACTCGCCCCAGCCGAAGGGTGAGCCGAAGCGGTCCTTGAGCTCCCGGAACGTGGTCTCGTCATTGATCACGTCCTTCGGCTTCATCTCCGAGAAGATCTTGAAGACCTCGCGAATCCGCTCCGCAGCCTCGTCGAGATAGGCCTCGGTGTCCGAGATCTCTGCCTCGAAGGTCTTGCGCAGCTCCTTCGCGGTCTTCTCGCGGTCCTCGGCCTTCATCCGCTTCACGTTGGTGACGGTGTCGGCCCAGAGCTCGTCGTCCTCGTTGAAGCCGTCGCTGGTACCGGCGGGCGGCGCCTCGGAGTCCTTGTCCGGCGCCACGCCCAGGTAGGCGAGACGGCGGACCAGCGACTCGTTGAGCTCCTGCGTGCGCTGCTCGCGCTCGCGCTCGTACTCGCCGGCCTGCTTCTCGACCTCCTTCTCCAGCTTGCCGAGGTCCTTGGAGCGGGCCTCCTCGTCGACCCAGGTGATCACCGAGGCCGCGAAGTAGAGGACCTTCTCCAGCTCCTTCGGAGCCATGTCGATCAGGTAGCCGATCCGGCTCGGCACGCCCTTGAAGAACCAGATGTGCGAGACGGGCGCGGCGAGGTCGATGTGGCCCATGCGCTCGCGGCGAACCTTCGAGCGGGTCACCTCGACGCCGCAGCGCTCGCAGACGATGCCCTTGTAGCGGACCCTCTTGTACTTGCCGCAGTAGCACTCCCAGTCCTTGGTCGGACCGAAGATGCGCTCGCAGAAGAGGCCGTCCTTCTCCGGCTTCAGCGTCCTGTAGTTGATGGTCTCGGGCTTGGTCACCTCGCCGGAGCTCCAGCCCCGGATCTTCTTGCCCGAGGCAAGCCCGATCTCAATCGCGTCGAAGTTGTTGATGTCGATCACTTCTTTGCTGCCTCCTCGGCATCCGCACCATCAGTACCGCCGTCGCCCTCGGCGACGACCTGCTCTTCCTTCTCATCGGCGGCATCCGCGCCGTTCCCTCCGCCCTCCGCGCGTACGCCGGAGAGCTCGATGCCGAGTTCCTCGGCGGCGCGAAGGAGGTCGTCCTCCTCCTCGCCCATCTCCACTCCGTCGCCCTCCTCGGAGACCACGTTGGCGTCGAGCGCCAGCGACTGGATCTCCTTCAGGAGGACCTTGAACGACTCCGGAATCGAGGGCTCGGGGATGTTCTCGCCCTTCACGATCGACTCGTAGGCCTTGACGCGGCCGACGGTGTCGTCGGACTTGACGGTGAGCATCTCCTGGAGCGTGTAGGCGGCGCCGTACGCCTCCAGGGCCCACACCTCCATCTCGCCGAAGCGCTGGCCGCCGAACTGCGCCTTGCCGCCCAGCGGCTGCTGGGTGACCAGGGAGTAGGGGCCGGTCGAGCGCGCGTGGATCTTGTCGTCGACCAGGTGCAGCAGCTTCAGGATGTACATGTAGCCGATGGTCACCTTGCCCTTGTAGGGCTCGCCGGTCCGGCCGTTGTAGAGCTGGACCTTGCCCTCGGCCCGGTTGCCCGGGCGCTCGGACTTGGTGATCCCGAGATCGATGCCGCGCTCGGCGTTCTCGTCCTGCCACTTGACCAGGGCGTCGTCGACGTCCTCGACGGTCGCGCCATCGAAGACCGGCGTCGCCACGTTGACGCGGCCGCCGTTGCGCTGCGCCTCCTTGAAGGCCTGCGAGCCGTCGTCGTACCAGCCATTGGCCGCGACCCAGCCCAGATGCGTCTCGAGGATCTGGCCGATGTTCATCCGGCTCGGCACCCCGAGCGGGTTCAGGATCACGTCGACGGGCGTGCCGTCCTCCATGAACGGCATGTCCTCCTCGGGCACGATCTTCGAGATCACGCCCTTGTTGCCGTGGCGGCCGGCGAGCTTGTCGCCCTCCGCGATCTTGCGCTTGGTGGCGACGTAGACCCGGACCAGGTCGTTGACGCCCGGCGGCAGGTCGTCGCCCGCCTCGCGGCTGAAGGTGAGGACGTCGATGACGACGCCCCCCTCGCCGTGGGGAACCTTCAGGGAGGTGTCACGCACCTCGCGCGCCTTCTCCTTGAAGATGGCGCGGATCAGCTTCTCCTCGGCAGTCAGCTCGGTCTCGCCCTTCGGCGTGACCTTGCCGACCAGCAGGTCGCCCGACGCCACCTCGGCGCCGATCCGGACGATCCCCCGCTCATCGAGGTTCCTGAGGCTCTCCTCGGAGCGGTTCGGGATGTCGCGGGTGATCTCCTCGTCGCCGAGCTTCGTCGTCCGCGCGTCGACCTCGTACTCCTCGATGTGGATCGAGGTGAGCTCGTCGTCCTTGACGAGGCGCTCGGAGATGATGATCGCGTCCTCGAAGTTGTAGCCCTCCCAGGACATGAAGGCGACCAGGCAGTTCTTGCCGAGCGCGATCTCTCCGCCGGCGGTCGAGGATCCGTCCGAGAGGACGTCCCCGGCCTTCACCTTGTCGCCGACCGAGACGATCGGGCGCTGGTGGATGATCGTGCCCTGGTTCGAGCGCATGAACTTGTGCAGGGAGTACTCGTCCCTCTTCGAGCCGTGCGTGACGACGATCTGCTTGGCGTCCACGCTGGTGACCTCGCCGTCGTTCTCGGCGATCAGGACATCGCCCGTGTCGACCGCGGCGCGCCGCTCCATCCCGGTGCCGATCAGCGGCGGCTCCGGCTTGAGCAGCGGCACCGCCTGACGCTGCATGTTCGAGCCCATCAGGGCGCGGTTCGCGTCGTCGTGCTCCAGGAACGGGATCAGCGCCGTCGCCACCGACCAGATCTGGGTCGGTGAGACGTCCATCAGGGTGACGTCCTTGGGCGCCACGGCGACCGCCTCGTCGTCCCGGCGCCGGCAGATCACGTACTGGCCCTTGAGCTTGCCGGTATCCGGATCGACCTCGGCGTTCGCCTGTGCGATCGTCTCGTCCTCTTCCTGCGTGGCGTCCAGATGCACGACCTGGTTGGTGACCACGCCGTCCTTGACCACCCGGTAGGGGGTCGTGACGAAGCCGTGCTCCGAGACCTCCGCGTAGGAGGAGAGCGAGCCCATCAGGCCGATGTTCGGGCCCTCGGGGGTCTCGATCGGGCACATTCGCCCGTAGTGGGTGGCGTGGACATCGCGCACCTCGATGGGGGCGCGCTCACGCGTCAGGCCACCGGCGCCGAGCGCCGAGAGGCGACGCCTGTGCGTCAGCCCGGAGAGGGAGTTGGTCTGGTCCATGAACTGCGACAGCTGTGAGGACCCGAAGAACTCCTTCAGGGCCGCGACCACGGGGCGGATGTTGATGATGGTCTGAGGAGTGATCGCATCGGCGTCCTCGGTGGTGAGGCGCTCACGCACCACGCGCTCCATCCGGTAGAGACCGATCCGGAAGGCCTCCTGGATCAGCTCACCCACCGTCCGCAGTCGGCGGTTGCCGAAGTGCTCGTACTCGTCGAGATGATCGTGGATCGGCTCGCGGGGGTAGGTGACCGCCTCCGCGGCGTAGTCCTTGATCGGATTCTCCTCGTCGATCTCCTCGGGGATGCCGAGAATCTTCGGGATGGAGACGAGCTCCTTGACCAGGGCGATGATGTCGTCGTGGGTCAGGACCCGGGTGTCCAGGTCGATGTCCAGGTCCAGGCGCGCGTTCAGCTTGTAGCGGCCGACCCTGGTGAGGTCGTAGCGCTTGGGGTCGAAGAAGAGCTGCTCGAGGAGCGCCTTGGCCGCGTCGACCGAGGGCGGCTCGCCCGGGCGCTGCTTCTTGAACAGCTCGATCAGCGCGCCCTCCTCGTCCCTGGTCGCATCGGTGTCCGCCGCGATCGTCTGGCGGATGTAGACGGAGTTGTCGAACATCTCGAGGAGCTTCTCGTCCTCGACGTAACCCATCGCGCGCAGCAGGACGGTGACCGGCAGCTTGCGCTTGCGGTCGATCCGCACGTAGACGCGGCCCTTCTTGTCGATCTCGAGCTCGAGCCAGGATCCGCGGGCCGGCATCAGGTTCGCGATGAAGACCTGCTTCTCGCGATCCTTCGGCTCCATCACGTAGGCGCCCGGCGAACGCACCAGCTGCGTGACGACCACCCTCTCCGTGCCGTTGATGATGAAGGTGCCGCGGTCGGTCATCCACGGGAAGTCGCCCATGAAGACGGTCTGCTCCCGGATCTCTCCGGTCTCGCGGTTCTGGAACGCGACCTTCACGTTCAGGGGCCGCGAGTACGTCATGTCCTTCTCGCGGCACTCCTCCACCGTGTTGGGTGGATCGTCGAACTCGAAATCACCGAAGACGATCGCGAGGTTCCCCGTGTAGTCCTCGGTCGGGGAGATGTCGTCGATCGTCGCTCGCAGCAGGCCGTTCTTCGGGTCAATCAGGCCCGCGAAGGACTTCCGCTGGATATCGATCAGATGTGGGAGTTCAACGGGGTTCTTGAGGCGGGAAAAGCTCCTACGGGTTGCGGCGACAGCGTTGGTTCCGGCCAACTCGGCGACTCCTCAAAGTATTCGAAGGCTTGTGAGACCGCGCAAGACTCAGGCAGCAGGGCTCACCGGGCGCGCGAACCGTGCATAGTAACGCACGGCAACCTTTTGGTCAAGGGTCGCTAACACGCCCCGGAGGGGCAGGTGCCGGGATCTTACTCCCAATCTCGGCGGCTTGGGACAGAAAATTCCCTGCTACTTGATCTCCGCAGTGCCGCCGGCCTCTTCGATCTCCTTGAGCAGGCCCTCGGCCTCCTCACGCTCGATCCCCTCCTTGACGGGCTTGGGGGCCTCGTCGACGAGGGCCTTGGCCTCCTTGAGGCCGAGTCCGGTGGCGGCGCGCACGACCTTGATCACGCCGATCTTCTTGTCGCCGGCGCCGGTCAGGACGATGTCGACCGTCCCGGCCTCCTCCTCGCCCGCTCCATCGCCTACAGGCCCGCCCGCAGCGGGCGCCGCGGCGGCGACGGCGGTCGCGGAGACGCCGAACTCCTCCTCGAGCGCCTTGATGCGCTCGGAGAGCTCCAGGACCGAGATGCCCTTCAGCTCCTCGATCCAATCTTCTGTTGAAACTTTGGTGGCCATTTAGCTGCCGTCCTCCTTGTTCTCGTCTGAATCTTCAGAAGTCTCTTCATCGCCTTCGGTGGGCTCCTCGGGGGACTCGGTGGGGTCGGGATCAGCATCGGAAGAAGCCTCCTTGGGCGCCTCGTCCTCATCCTTGGGCGGCTCGTCCTTTGGCGCTTCCTCTTCCTCAGCCGGCTTTTCCTCCTCGGCGGGAGCCTCCGCCGGGGCCTCGCCGGTGACCAGGCCCTGCTCGGCGATCTGGCCGAGCTGCAGCGCCAGGCCCTGAATCATCGACCCGAGGCCGCGCACGAGGCCCGTGAGCGGGCTGGCGACGACACCGGCGATCTGCGCGTTGAGCGCATCGCGGCCCGGCAGCCGGGCGATCGCCTTGAAGGAGTCGGGGTCGAGCGCCTCGCCGTCCATCAGGCCGCCCTTGAACTCGAGCAGCTCCCACTCCGAACCGAGTCGGAACAGCGTCTTCGCCGCCAGGGCGGCGTCGCCCTTGACGAAGGTCAGGGCGGTCGGCCCTTCGAGGTGCTCCTTGATCGTCTCGGTTCCGGCCTCGTCGGCGGCGCGGAGCGTGAGGCGGTTCTTGACGATGCGGAACCGCGCGTCGGCCTCGCGGAGCCCTGAGCGAAGCTCGGCGGCCTGCGGCACGCTGATCCCTCGGTAGTCGATCGCGAAGATCGCCTCGGAGCCCTTCAGCTCCTCGGCGAGCTCCTTCACGACTGCTGTCTTCTGGTCTCTGTCCATTTGGTCTGATCTCGTCGCCCCGGCCAAGAAAAAGACCCGCACGCAGGCGGGCCAGAGCGGACGGTCCTGTGACCGGGCGACTCTCGCTCACCTGCGCCGGACTTCTGGACTCTCCCTATATATAGAGCCCCGCCGGCGGTCTCGGGCGGCTATTGGATCGCGCAGTGTAGGGGATCGCGGCCACTAGCCGGCCGGCGCGGCAGCCTCCTCGCCGGCAGTCTCCGGTGTTACCTCTCCCGCGCCGTCATCCGACTCGGCCGCGCCCGCGCCGAGCATGATCTCGCCGCGGCGGGTCCGGCTGGAATCGACGCGGACACCGGGGCCCATCGTGTTGGTAAGGGTGATCGAGAGGATGTAGCGCCCCTTCGCCGCCGCCGGCTTCGCGCGGATGATCTCCTCGATCACCGCGGCGTAGTTCTCGAGCAGGTCGGCCTCGGAGAAGCTGCTCTTCCCGATCGCCAGGTGGACGATGGCCTGCCGGTCGGTGCGGTACTCGACCTTTCCGGCCTTGGCCTCATCGACCGCCTTCGCGATGTCATCGGTGACCGTGCCGACCTTCGGGTTGGGCATCTTGCCCTGAGGCCCGAGGACCCGGCCCAGCTTGCCCACCTTCGGCATCTGGGACGGGTGGGCGATCGCGACGTCGAAGTCGGTCCAACCGCCCTCGACGCGCTCGGCGAGGTCGTCCGAGCCGACGAAGTCGGCGCCGGCCTCGGTCGCCTGGCGCGCCGCGTCACCCTCCGCGAAGACGGCGATCGTGACGTTCTTCCCGAGACCCTTCGGCAGGGCCAGGGTCCCTCGAAGCTGTTCCTCGGCATGGCGGACGTTGACGCCGAGCCGGATGTGCAACTCGATCGTCTCGTCGAAGCTGGCGGTCGCCGTCTCCTTGATCAGCTGGACGGCCTCCACGGGCGGATACGCCCGGGTGCGATCGATCTTCTCGTAGGCGTTCCGGTAGCGCTTGCCGTGGGCCATCAGAGTTCCTCCACGGTGACGCCCATCGACCGGGCGGTGCCGGCGATGATCTTCGTGGCGGCGTCGAGGTCGTTGGCGTTCAGGTCGGGCATCTTGCGCTCGGCGATCTGGCGGGCCTGATCGACGGTGATCGAGCCGACCTTCTCGCTGTGGGGCTCGCCCGAGCCCTTGTCGATCCCCGCGGCCTCCTTGATCAGGACGGCCGCCGGCGGGGTCTTGGTGATGAAGTCGAAGGAGCGGTCCTCGTAGACCGTGATCTCGACGGGGATGATCGTGCCGGCGTCCTGCTGGGTCTGGGCGTTGAACGCCTTGCAGAACTCCATGATGTTGACTCCGTGCTGGCCCAGGGCAGGGCCGACCGGAGGGGCGGGGTTCGCCGCGCCGGCGGGGATCTGAAGCTTGATCTGGGTGAGGACCTTCTTCGCCATCGTTCGCGAGGCTAGATCTTCTTGACCTGGTCGTAGTTGACCTCGACCGGAGTCTCACGGCCGAAGATGGAGACCAGGACCTTGAGCTTGGCGGCGTCCTCGTTGATCTCCGCGATCTCGCCGGAGAAGTCCGCGAGCGGTCCGGAGATGACCTTGACGGATTCCCCGATCGAGAACTGGGCGCGGGTCCGCGGGCGCTCGGCGGTCTCGCGGTGGAGAAGGCGGTCGACCTCGACCTTCGAGAGCGGGATCGGCTTGTTGCGGGAGCCGACGAAACCGGTGACGCCCGGAGTGTTCTTGACGAGCCCCCAGGCGTCGTCCGTCATCTCCATGTTCACCAGGACGTAGCCGGGCATGGTGCGCTTCTCGCTCTGCACCTTCTGGCCGTCCTTCATCTCCGAGATCTGCTCGGTCGGCACGACGACCTGGCGCACGTTGCGCTCCTGGCCCATCGTGTGGACCCGGTGCTCGAGGTTCTGCTTGACCTTGTTCTCGTGCCCGGAGTAGGTGTTGATCACGTACCAGCGAAACATCGTCGTTCTCCTTGCGGTCCGTCCTAGAGGAGCTGCTTGACGAACCAGTTGAAGGCGGCGTCGAGGGCGCCCAGATAGGCGGCCATGACCGCCACGAAGATGAAGGTCACGGCCGAGGCCTGGACCAGCGTGTCGCGGTCCGGCCACTGCACGCGCTTGAGCTCGGCCCAGCAGGAAAGCAGGAAGCCGATGATCGGGCCTCGCCGCTTCTCGGCCTTCTCGGCCTGGCCCTTCTGAAGCTCCTTGGCGCGAGCCTTGCGGCGCTCCTCCTTCTCGCGCTGCCGGCGGTCGCGGCGGCTCTCCTTCGGTGCGGCCGGCGCCTCGACGGCGCCGTCGGGACGGCCGACATCCGCCCGCGAGGGCGCGGGCGGCTCGACCTCCGTCTCAGGCTGAATCGGAGCGGGAAGGACCCCCGGCACCGGCGACCCGCGCCCCTGGACCTCGTCCCGCATCTCGGAGTCGACGGTGTGCTCGCCGTAATCCTCGGTCCTGGCCCCGGTCTGGATGACGGCCTCGGCCTCGGCGACCTCGCCGGACACTCCCTCCCGCGTGTCTCGCTGGGCGCGGGCCTCCTCCTCGCGCTCGGCGTCGTCGCGGCTGGGCAGGCCACGCTGCTCCGCCTGCTGGCGGCGACGGCGCTCGGCCTTTCGCTGTGCTCTCGTCTTCGCCACGCGAGACCCTCCCTAGCGGGTCTCCTTGTGTGGGGTGTGACGCCCGCACCAACGACAGAACTTGCGGATCTCGAGTCGGTCCGGCGAGTTGCGCCGGGACTTGTTCGTCTCGTAGTTGCGGCGCTTGCACTCCTCACAGGCGAGCGTTACGCCGATTCGAACATCAGAGGCCATCTCAATCACTCCAGTTGCGGCAGAAAAAAAACCCCGGCCCCAAGGCACGAGGTACGCCGAAGAATAGCGAGCGACTCGAGCATCGGCGGGACACTGAGCCGGATGTCCGGCGAATGCCGCGGCCCGCGGAAGTGCGGCGGGACCCTTCCTGGCTCTCAGGAGACCTGCTGCGGGGTGGTCGAGCCGCTGGGCAGGGCGAACTTGCCCATGCTGGTCGCCTGGCCCCCGTCCCTGGTCTGCGTCTGCACGCTCTTGAACTCGCAGGTCGCCTGCGTCTTCGTCACCTCGAGCACCGCATAGCCCCGATGGTCGAGGTCCGTGTAGGTGATGTGCTTGTCCAGGGCGTTGATCAGGGCCTTGATCCCGGATGAGGAAAGGCCGGTCTCCTCCGGGAGCCCGAGGGACGTCGTTGAGCCGCCGACGAACTCCCCGCAGACCGGCGTCCCCGTGTCGCTCCCGTCGGTGGTGGCCGTCCCGACGAAGAAGTTGTGGATGTCACCGGTGACCGGCAGCAGGTTCTTGACGTTGTTGGCCAGCACGAACTCGAGGAGCTCCTTGCGCTCGTGGGCGTACCCGTCCCACTGGTCGTTGTTGGCGCCGTTCTGGGGAGCTTGCTGGAAGCCCATCAGCATCACCTCATTCGCCCAGACTTTCCAGGTCTGCGGAGACGAGGCGAGGGTCTGCTTGAACCAGGACTTCTGCGGGAGGCCGAGCATGGTGCGGTTCGGGTTCTGCTGGTCCGGACAGAGCACCAGCTGCGCGTCGTTGCACGGCTGCTGGCTGCGGTACTGGCGCTCGTCGGTGAAGATCAGGTCGACGAGCTTGCCGATCCGGATGTGCTCGTAGATCCGGTCGCGGTCGCCGTCGAAGCGCAGGCGGGGCATGTAGTTGAAGTACGCCTGATAGGCGTTGGCCCGCCGCTCCTGGATCGAGACGCGCCGCGGCAGCCCGTTGTTGGTGAGCCCCGGCTGGGCATGGGAGCTCGCGAGGCCGTCCGCATAGTTGTCCTCGACCTCGTGGTCGTCCCAGACCGCGACGAAGTTGTGCGCGGCGTGCATCGCCCGGAGGTCCGGATCGCTCTTGTAGAGGTTGTACTTCTGCCTGTACTCGGGCAGGAACTCGACGTTCCCGTCGTGGTTGTACCCGGAGGTGTCCTTGCGGGGGCCGTCGTAGTAGTGCGACTCGTAGATGTAGTCGCCGAGGTGCAGGACGAAGTCGAGGTCGGGCTCCTTCGCGATCGCGGCCTGCGCGTTGTAGAAGCCGGCCTCGAAGCTCTGGCAAGAGAGGAACGCGATCCGGATCGGTGTGTTGGAGTCGCGCGGCGGCGCCGTGCGGAACTGCCCGACCGGAGATCCCTTGTCCTTCGTGTGGAAGCGGTAGAAGTACTGCTTCGCGGGCTTCAGGCCGCGGACACGGGTCCGCGCCGTGAAGTCGCGCTCCTTCCGCGCCGTCACGGTCTTCTCGAGGACGACGTTGTTGAAGTGGCGGTCGGTGGCGACCTGGAGGTTCAGCCGGGAGGTCTTGCTCGTCTCGCCGAGCTTGGTCCAGAGGATCGTGCCCTTCGGGTAGGGGATACCCGAGGCGACGCCGAGCGGGAAGGTGCCGGACTTGGCAACGGGGATGCGCCGCTTGCGGGCAATCGCCGCATAGTTGGGCAGGGCCGTGGCGGCGACGCCGGTCGCAAGCCCCGCGAGCAGGAACTGCCGCCGTCCGAGGCGCGGCTCCGTGTCGAGTGACTCCAGGTCGAAGCGTGTGTCCTCGAATTCCTGCAGGTCCATTCGGTACCTCTCCTCTCACTCTCCGCCGGTGCGCGGTACTAAATCACTTCCCCGGAGGTTCAAACAACCGACTTATTGGAAGTTTCGGGTTGGCGCTCCGTTGGGCAGGTCGACAGCAAGGCAAGCATCCGATAGGTTCCGGCCGCGCGAGCCGGGACTCGCCGCAGAAGAGGAGAGGGAGCGTGAAGCGAATGGAATCGTGGCGAGGAAGTCGAGTCCTCGCGCTGGCACCCGTGGTCTCGATCGCCGCGCTGTTGTTGGTCGCTGGCGCCCAAGCGCGAAAGCATTCGACGCGTCTCAAGGTGCTCAGCACGGAGCAGCACGCGATCGTTGATTCCGGGAAGGTGAAAGTCAAGGTCCAGGGAGGCATCGGGAAGAGCATTCGGATCGACGCCTTTGCGGGTCCGCGGGACATCGGACGGGTCACCAAGGCGGCAACGGCAGAGGGCAACGGCACGCTTTCTCTGAAGCTCACTAGCGCCGGCAGACAGTTGCTCGGTGGCTGCCAGGCTGAATTCCTGAAGCCGGTCAGCGCCTCCTCAAAGCGGAAGAAGGGCAAGAAGCACGGACGGCGCCCACCGTCTGCAGCCGCGCTCGATCGCGATCTCGCAGTGTGCAGCGTCGGATCGGAGAACCCGACGGCGCGACCCTACTACGGGCCCCCCATCCCGACCGCCGACGCCGACCGCTGCGACTTCATGGACCCGACCACCTGCCTGCAGCCGTGGCCGAACGACTATTTCACCAGGCCCGACGGGACCACCCCAACTGGGCTGCGGCTGAACCTCAACATGAACTCGACGCCGGCCAACACCAGCGGCGCCCACCTCAACCCGACCGACATAAACCGCGCCGACGGCTTCAGCCCCGGCAACCTGATCACGCTCAAGGTCCCCGGGGTCGACACGCAGCAGGCGTTCGACAACACCGGCTTCGTGCCGATCACGGATCCGGGCAAGTACACGGACACGAATCAGCCCGCGGTCGTGATCGACGCGAACACCGGCCAGCGCTGGCCGATCTTCGCGGAGCTCGACCCGAACCCGAACCTGAACCATCCGGGCGACACGCAGGACGTCAACCTGGTCATCCGCCCCCTCAAGAACTTCATCGAGGGGCACCGGTACATCGTGGCGTTGCGCAACCTGCGGGATGCGCAAAACAACCCGGTCGACCCGCCGCTGCCGTTCCGCGTCTACCGCGACCGCCTGATCACGTCGGATCCGGCAATCGAGAATCGGCGTCCCCATATGGAGGACCTGATCTCCAACCTGCAGAGCCATGGGATCCAGCGGTCGAACCTCTACATGACGTGGGACTTCACGGTGGCGAGCGAGCACAGCCTGGCCGGCCGCGCCCTCGCGATCCGGGACAACGCGCTGCACCAGCTCGGTGACGACACGCCCGGCAACGGGGTGATGAACGGCAGCGCGCCGACGTTCCACATCTCGAGCGTCCTGGACGCTCCGGATCCGGGCGTGCCGTCGAACGCGCTGCGCCTGATCGACGGCGAGCTGACGAACGTGCCCTGCTACCTCAACAACGCCGACTGCAAGCCGGGTGGGACGTTCAACTTCCAGTCGAACGGGGACGTCAACGCCACCCCGACCGGGATCGCGGACGACCCGGATACGGGGACGACCGGGGTGCGCTTCGAGTGCGTGATCCCGAACTCGGCAGTGACCGGCTCGACCGTCAACCCCACGACGAGCGGCATCTTCGGCCATGGGCTGCTCGGCGACTTCACCCAGGTCGACGACATGATCCGGTTCACGCCGAGCGAGGCCAACATCAGCAACACGAGCTGGTGCGCCACCAACTGGGCCGGATTCTCCTCCGACGACATCGGCACGGTCATCGGCGCACTCGGGGATCTCTCGAAGTTCCCGCAGCTGTCCGACCGGATGCTGCAGGGCTTCGTGAACATGATCTACCTCGGCCGGGCGATGACGATGGCCGGCGGCTTCGACACCAACGCCGCCTTCCAGCTCGGGAGCCCGGCTGCGCCGGTGCTCAAGACCGGCCCGGGCAACCTCTTCTGGGAGGGAATCAGCCAGGGCGCGATCATGGGCGGAGCCCTGACCGCGCTCGAGCCGGACCTCACCCAGTCCGTGCTGGACGTGACGGGAATGAACTATTCGACCCTGCTGCGGCGCAGCTCGGACTCGGGGCAGTACCTGGACATCCCGAACATCGGCCTCTGGGCGCACTACCCCAACCTGGAGCAGCGGCCGCTGATCCTGTCGCTGATGCAGCTGCTCTGGGACCGGGGAGAGGCCAATGGGTACGCCCAGCACATGACGAGCGACCCGCTGCCGAACACGCCGGCGCATCACGTGCTGCTGCAGCTGGCTTACGGCGACCACCAGGTATCGAACCTGGCGGGCGAGGTCGAGGCCCGGACGATCGGCGCGCAGGTGGAGACGCCGGAGCTCGACGCCGGCCGGCACTGGGGGGTTGATCCGCTCTTCGGCCTGACGCCGATCGGATCCGGCTCTTACCCGTACAGCGGCTCGGGCGCGATGGTCTACTACGACGGCGGTCCGCTCGGGTTCGACGGCACGCATGGCACGCCCAACCAGACCTGCACCGACGAGAACAGCATGACGCAGCACGGGACCGCCCCCGCGCCGATCGTGGAACTGCCGCCGAACCCGGTCAGCGTGTACGGCTGCGACCCGCACCAGTACCCGCGGCGGTCGGTCGACGGCGTCGGCCAAGCGGCGAGCTGGCTGCAGCCCGGCGGGTCCATCGACCAGTGCGAGACCACGGGCACTCCGCGGCCGTGCTACACGAACGGGTACACGGGGCCGTAAGGCCTCGGGGTCGAATCCGCAGCTCCTAGCCGGTGACCCCGCTCGAGCGACCCCGCCCAGGCGTTGTGGGGCGAGCGGGTTCGGCCTAGAATCGGTCCTGGATGTGCTCGTCCGCACAAGTCCTTAGGGGGAGGGCAGGCGGCGCAAGTGGGTCACGCTGCGAGCTTTCACCCCCGTGCTCGAGAGCGATCGAGGCTCCCGCAGGGCCGCCGAGGCCGGCCTGAAAGCGGGTTGGGGCCTTGGCAACGAGCAGACCGGGTCCGCCAGCAGCCGCAATCCGTGTCGTGATCGTCGACGATCACGGCCTCTTCCGGCGCGGGCTCCGTGAACATTTGGAGGCCAGCGGCCTGGATGTCGTCGGGGAGGCCGAGGATGGCGATGGCGCGGTCACCGTCGCCATCGAGAGCGAGCCCGACGTGGTGCTGATGAGCAGCTCGATGCAGGGGGTCTCGAGCGCTGACGCGACCAGAAGACTGCGTGCCGCGGTTCCGGCTGCACCGGTACTGATGCTGACCGTCTCGGTCGAGGAGGAGATGCTGGCGGAGGCGCTCAGGGCGGGGGCCTCCGGCTTCCTGATGCGCAACGACGAGGGCGATCAGATCGTGGCTGCGATCGCAGCCGCCGCTCGCGGCGAGAGCCCGGTGTCACCCCGGGTCGCCACGACCTTGATCCGGAGCGTGCGAGAGCACGGAGCCCCGGCCGCCGGCGCCGAGGCGCCCGTGCTGACGATGCGGGAGCGCCAGGTGCTCGACCTGATCGTCGAGGGCAAGGAAAACAATGAGATCGCGGCGCAATTGGTGATCAGCCCGGAAACCGTCAAGTCCCACGTCTCCGCCATCCTCGAGAAGCTGGGGGTCGAGAACCGGGTGCAGGCGGCCGTCGCGGCGGTCCGAGCAGGGCTCGCCTGAGTGGCTCGCGCGAACTCCGAGGCGCTGAGAAAATCCGCAGTTTGGGCGATTCACCATCTGTGAATTTCCGCAACATGCGTTCACTTCTTTGAACCAAAGATCCCGCACCTGAGCGATTCACAGCGGTCTCGCCAGCGAGAAGGCTGTCTGGCAATGGCAATCTCCGCAGAATCCGCAGAAGCCAGGCGGGACGCAAGACTCGAGGCGGGCGATGGCCGCGACCTCGAGCGAAGTGCGATCACTGCTGCCAAGGCGGGCGACTGGGACGCACTGGACTACCTTTACTCCCGCCACGCGGATGACGTGCTCAACTTCGTCCAGAGCATCGTTCGCAACCGCCACGACGCGGAGGACGTCACCCAGGAGGTCTTCGCCAAGCTGATGCGGGCGATCCAGAGGTACGAGGAGCGGGAGGTCCCGTTCGCCGCCTGGATCATTCGTGTGGCACGAAACGCGGCACTGGATCACGTGCGTGCGCGGCGGCAGATTCCGGTCGAGGAGGTGCGGGTCAGCGAGAACGGCCACGAGGAGACGTCGTTCGAGACGCTGTACCTGTTCAAGAGGGCGCTTGCCGCCCTGCCCGAGTCACAACGCCAGGTGCTGGTGCTGCGGCATATCGGTGGCCTCTCGCCCGGCGAGATCGCCGAGAGGCTCGGCAAGACGGAGGCTTCGGTCCAGGGACTTCATCATCGCGGCCGCGCCGCGCTCACCCTCTCGCTGCGGGCGCTCGGAGTCACTCCGGTGACCTCCGACTCGCCTCGCTAGGCCGAGGTCCCGCGGCCGGAGCGCGGGCCGCGCATCTGAGCGGGCGCTCCGAACGATTCGCTCGGCCACCCTGCCGGCGTCGAGGTCGGCGAGAAAGAGAAGCGCAGCGTGCTCGTAGACACGCTCCAGCGCAACCCCCCGGCGGTCGGCCTCCTGCTGGAGTCGCCGCTTGACCCCCTCGTCGATCTCGAGCCCAAGGGTGCGGGACTCGCCACGGGCGGCCCGCCGGAAGCGCGGAACGTCGGTCGCCGCGCGCCCGCCCTCCAGCTCGGACTCGTAGTGGCGGAGCGCCAGCGCCACGAGGTCCTCCAGCCCGATCCGCTCTTTGGCCGCCCTCTCCTCCAGGGCCTGCCAACCGAACTCGTCGAAGCTGATGTTGATCTCGTCTTTCACGCCTCAGGCGGGTGGCGATTCTACGGATGCGAACCGATGTAACGGGACACCACTGGACCAACGTCTGAGCGCGGGCCGGTTCCCCTCCATCACGCCGGTCGAATACGAAACCGGAACTCATCCGAACGTCATTCGTCCGAAGCTCCGCCCCCTCCGGGGCCGGGCTCGTGTCTCAGGCTCTCGCAGCCAGGCCGGCCGGAACCCTGCCGATTCCGAGCCCGCGGCCGCGCTCCGGATCCAGGATCAGCGCGACCGCTTCACTGCGAGACGAGACGCCGAGCTTGCCGAAGGCCGACGAGAGATGGCTCTTGACGGTGCTCTCGGCGAGGAAGAGCTCGGCGGCGATCTGGGAGTTGGTCAAGCCGGCGACAACGAGCATCAGGATCTGCTTCTCCCGGGTCGTCAGAGCGCGCGGCCGGACCGCCCGGCGTTGTCCCGCGGGGGCCGATACCTGGCCGGCGCAGACCGCCACGACCACGGGAGCCAGCGCCTCCTCGGCGTCGGCCGCAAGCACGACTCCATCGACGCCCAGCTCGAGCGCACGGCGCACGTCGGCGACTCCCGCGTGCCTGCAGACCAGGACCGCCGGGACGCGCCCGAGCTGTGAGCGAATCAGGCGCACCGTGTCGGAAGTCGATCGGTCGGGCCGGTCGGCGACGACCACGACGCAGGCCGGCACCGTGCCGTTGCATGAAGCCAAGAGGCTCTCGACCGTCGCGGATCGCAACAGGACCGAATGACCCGCGGCAGTGAGCGCCGCGGAGACCCGGTCACGTAGCAGACCCTCCTCCGAGCAGATCGCGAGCGACAGCCCATCGCTTGTCGGTTCGCCTCTGGCCATGCCACTGACGAACGCGCCGGGGTCGGCGGGACTTTCGGTCCCCGGGGCGCGCCACCGGTGCGACACCCCTCGAGTCACAGCCCCCGCCTTGCCAGGACGAACGCGACCGTCCGCAACATGGTCTTGACGTCCAGCCACAGCGACCACTTGGCGCCATAGAGGTAGTCGATCTTCACCATCTCGTTGAGCGGAATCCGGGCCGAGCCGAAGATCTGCCAGGGACCGGTCATCCCGGGCGGGAGCTCGAGTCGTGACCGCCGCCACCCCTCGATCTGGCTGTCCTCGTCGAGGACGAGCGGCCGCGGGCCGACCAGAGACATCTCGCCACGCAGCACGTTGATCAGCTGCGGGAGCTCATCGAGCGAGATCCGGCGCAGGCGGTCGCCGACCCGCGTGATTCGCGGATCGTCCTTGATCTTGAAGAGGCCGCCACCCGCCTCGTTACGGGCAGTCAGCCCGGACTTCTGGGCGTCGGCGCCGTCCACCATGGTGCGGAACTTGAGCATCTCGAAGGGGACGCCGTTCCGGCCCATGCGCCGCTGCCGGAAGAGGACGGGACCCCGCGAGTCGAGCTTGATCGCGACCGCGATCGCCGCCAGGAACGGCGAGAGCACGATCAGTCCCAGCCCGGAGCCGACGAAATCGAACGCGCGCTTGACGGCCTCCGAGGAGCGGGTCAGCCCGAAGCGTCGCATCCCGAGCATGGTGATCCCGTCAACGTCGTCCAGCTCGACCGAGGAGCCGACGACCTCCGGCAGCCGGGGCAGGACGCTCACCCGGACTCCCATTGACTTGAGCGTTCGAGTCGTGTTCAGCAGGTAATCGGTGCTCGCGCCTCGCGGCGCGATGATCACCCGCTCGATCTGCTCGCTGGCCAGCAGGCGCTCCAGACCCTCGCCGTCTTGCCGGGAATGGCCGTTGCTGTTCCCGTTCCCGTTCGTACCCTCTTGCGGCGGGAGTGGCGCCCTGCAGACCACCCGCGCCTTCAGGCCGGCCGCTTCGGCGAACCGGCGGGTGATCCAGGTATCGGTGGCGCTGTCACCCAGCACGAGGCACCGCTCTTCGCCCGACATCGCGCGCGCAGCCTGCCTGGCAAGGCTCCGCGTCGCCACCATGCCGAGAAACAGGAGCGCCCAGACTCCGACCGCCTGGTCCCTGCCGAAATCCCCCTGGACGATCAGGTTCCCGGCCAGCCAGATGAGGAGCGCGTAGAGCGTCGCAACCCAGAACAGGGTTGGAACCTCGTCGAGGGTCGTCTTCTTGATCAGGTGCTCATCGCGGTCGTAGAGCCCCGTGACCTTCCCGACCACGAGAACCAGGGGAAGCGCGAGGATGGCAGCGGGATTGAGAGAATCGTGACCCAGGATCGGCACGCCGATCAGCACTGCGATCCCCGCTGATGCGACGTCGGCGATCGCCAGGGTTCGACGATAGATCGCATCCCGCCGGTATGCGGCCGCGGGCAGACGGCCCTCCGGGAGCTGCTCCCGGATTGCCGGTTCGGGGGCCGCCGGCCTCGAGAACGGATCCGCCCGCAAGGACGGGAACGGGGTTGGCCGGGCGACCTGATCCGTCGTCGCGCTCGGGCCCATCTCCAGGAGCTGGTCCGTCGGATCGAAATCGGGGTGCGGCTTCAGTTGGTGTTTGGCCATCCTCCCTCTTGACACAAACGGCCCTGATGCGCGCCACGCAACGCGTGCCACCGCCAGATCCAACGTAATTGGAACCCGTCCCAAGGAGGAACGGGACGCACGGGAGAATCGCCGCCGCTCCGACGTTGGTGAACCTAGACCGTTCATGCACGTCGAGCTTCGAGACAGGATCGATCCGCAGTCCGGCGCGGTCGGCGCGCCCACCTGCCGCTTTTGCTCGGCACCCCTTCGCCACACCTTCGTGGACCTAGGCATGTCGCCGCTGTGCGAGAGCTACGTGCCCCCGGAGCGACTCGGCGAGATGGAGCCCTTCTACCCGCTCCATGCCCGCGTCTGCGAACAGTGTCTCCTCGTGCAGCTCGAGGAGTTCGTCGCGCCCGGGGAGATCTTCACCGAATACGCCTACTTCTCCTCTTACTCGGACTCCTGGGTGGCCCATGCCCGCGACTACGTCGAGTCGGTGATCGAGCGCTTCGGGCTCGGGCCGAACAGCCAGGTCGTGGAGCTGGCCAGCAATGACGGCTACCTGCTCCAGCACGTCGTCGAGCGGGGCATCCCGGCGCTGGGGGTCGAGCCCGCGGCGAACGTCGCCGAGGTCGCCCGGGAACGTGGGATCGAGACCGTGGTCGACTTCTTCGGCCGGGACCTCGCGTCGACGCTCGTGGCCCAGGGCCGCCAGGCGGACCTGCTGGTCGCGAACAACGTGTTCGCCCACGTCCCGGATCTGAACGACTTCACAGGAGGCATGGAACGAGTACTGGCTCCCGGCGGCGTGGTCACGATCGAGTTTCCCCACCTGGCCCGCCTGATTGAGGCGAATCAGTTCGACACGATCTACCACGAGCATTTTTCCTACTTCTCGCTCCTGAGCGCTCGGACCGTTCTCCGCGCCCACGGCCTCGAGGTGTTCGACGTCGACGAGCTTCCCACGCATGGCGGCTCGCTGCGCGTGTACGCCCAGCGGAGGGACGATGGCGGCCATGCGGTCAGCGCGCGCGTGGCGGAGCTTGCCGAGCGCGAGCGGGAGCTCGAGCTCGACCGCCTCGAGGGCTACAGCGGGTTCGCGCAGGGCGTCATCGAGACGAAGTGGAGGCTGCTCGAGTTCCTGATCGGATGCCGCCGGGATGGCAAGCGCGTCGCCGGCTACGGCGCTCCGGGCAAGGGGAACACGCTGCTCAACTACTGCGGCATCCGCACCGACCTGCTCGAGTTCACGGTCGACCGCAATCCCTACAAGCAGGGGCAGTTCCTGCCCGGGACACGGATCCCCATTCACGATCCCCACGAGCTCGAGCGAGCCCAGCCCGACTTCATCCTGATCCTTCCCTGGAATCTGACCGACGAGATCGTCGGTCAGCTCTCCCACCTGCGCGCGCGGGGAGCCCGTTTCGTCGTCCCGATCCCGGAGGTGAGAGTCATATGAAGGTCGTGATCTTCTGCGGTGGCCAGGGCCTGCGGATGCGGGAGGCGTCCCAGGTGGTGCCGAAACCGATGATCCCGATCGGCCCCCGGCCGGTCCTCTGGCACGTGATGAAGTACTACGCCCACTTCGGCTTCACCGACTTCGTGCTCTGCCTGGGCTACAAGGCCGAGGCGATCAAGCAGTTCTTCCTGACCTACAACGAGGCGATGGCGAACGACTTCGTGCTGTCCAACGGAGGCGCGGACGTCCACCTGCTGAAGACCGACATCCACGACTGGAACATCACCTTCGTCGACACCGGGCTGCGTACGCCGATCGGCGAGCGACTGCGCGCCGTCCGCCACCTGCTGGCCGAGGACGAGCTCTTCCTGGCCAACTACGGAGACACGCTGACCGACGCGAACCTGCCCGTGATGATCGATCGCGCCAGGGAGGCTGATGCGACCGCGAGCTTCCTCGCGGTGCGCCCGAACTACAGCTTCCACGTGGTTTCGATCGACGACGACGGGCGCGCCCGGGAGATGCGGGACGTGATGCGCTCCGACATCTGGATCAACGGCGGCTACTTCGTCCTGCGGAGGGAGTTCCTCGATGAGTTGCAGCCCGGCGAGGACCTCGTCGAGGAGCCCCTGCAGAGACTGCTCCCGGGCGGCAAGGTGCTCGCCCAGCGGCACCACGGATTCTGGGCGCCAATGGACACGCTGAAGGACCAGCAGTGGCTCGAGACCATGCACGAGGACGGCAGCGCGCCCTGGCAGGTCTGGGACCCGGACCGCGTCACCCACCGCGATCTCGACTACGCGGCCTCTGCATGATGGTGCCGCTGCTGCTCGGCCTGCCCGAAGCGTCGGTGGCTCGAGCCCTCGTCATCGGCGCCCACCCGGACGACATCGAGATCGGCTGCGCCGGAACGCTCCTGAAGCTGATCGAGGACTCCGCGATCTCCGAGATTCGCTGGGTCGTCCTCAGTGGCGAGGGCGAGCGCGCGAGGGAGGCGCGCAGAAGCGCCGAGGCGCTGCTCGATGGCGTGCCGAGAAGCGAGGTGGTGATCCGCGACTTCCCGGACGGCTTCTTGCCCTATGAGGGCAAGAAGGTGAAGGACTTCTTCGAAGGCTTGAAGAGGGAGTTTTCGCCGGACGTCGTCTTCACCCATCAGCGCGACGACCTCCACCAGGACCACCGGGTCACCTGCGAGCTGACCTGGAACACCTTCCGCGACCACCTGATCCTCGAGTACGAGGTGCCGAAGTACGACGGCGACATGAGCGCGCCCAACGCGTTCGTCCCGCTCTCCGAGCGGCTCTCGCAGCGCAAGATCGCGCACCTGATGGACCACTTCGCCTCCCAGCGGTCCAAGCACTGGTTCCGGGAGGACCTGTTCACCAGCCTGCTGCGCCTGCGCGGCATGGAGTGCAACTCCCCCAGCTCCCACGCGGAGGCCTTCTACTGCCGCAAGGCTGTGCTCGCGTGACCCCGGTCCTCGCAGAGCCCGCGCAGCGTGCGGACACGGGACGCGAGGCGTATCAGCTGATGCGCCGGCTGTTTCCGCTCTGCCGCAGCCTGACCGGTGACGGCGTGCGGGCCACCTTCGACGTTCTCGAGGAGCACCTGGCGATCACTCGGACCGAGATCCCAAGCGGCACCCGGGTGTTCGACTGGGTCGTGCCCGACGAGTGGAACCTCCGCGACGCCTACATCACCGGCCCGGACGGAGCCCGAGTGGTCGACTGCCGCGATTCCAACCTTCATATCGTCTCCTACAGCGAGCCGGTGCGAACCACGCTCCCGTTGGACCGGCTGAGGGAGCGCCTGTTCACGCTCCCCGAGCAGCCGGACGCGATCCCGTATCGGACCTCCTACTACGAGCGCACCTGGGGGTTCTGCCTATCGCACCGCCAACTGCTCCGGCTGCAACCGGGCGAATACGAGGTGGTGATCGACTCCACCCTCGAGCCGGGACACCTCTCCTATGCCGAGCACCGGATCCCGGGCGAGGAGGAGGGGGAGGTCCTGGTCTCGACGTACGTCTGCCACCCCTCCCTCGCCAACGACAACCTCTCGGGGATCGCCGTCGCGACCATGCTCGCGAAGCGGCTGACGGAGCGCCGGCTGCGGCACTCCTACCGCTTCCTGTTCGCCCCCGGCACGATCGGCCCGCTGGCCTGGCTCCATCAGAACCGGGCGGGGCTCGATCGCATCGAGCACGGCCTGACGCTGTCGTGCATCGGCGACGAGGGGGAGCTGACCTATAAGCGCAGCCGCCGCGGCGACGCCGAGATCGACAGGGCGATGGAGACGGTGCTGCGCGATTCCGGCGAGCCCCACCGGATTCTTCCCTGGGAGCCGTGGGGCGGTGACGAGCGCCAGTTCTGCTCCCCGGGGTTCGACCTGCCGGTCGGCACCTTGATGCGAACTCCGCACGGCGAGTTCGACGGCTACCACACCTCGGCCGACGAATTGGAGCGGATCCGGCCCGAGGCCCTGGCCGATGCGGTTGAGAGGTGCCTCGCGCTCGTCGAGCTGCTCGAGAGCAATCGGCGCCTGACCAACCTGAGCCCCTACGGCGAGCCGCAGCTCGGAAGGCGCGGCCTCTACAGATCAGCCGGCGGAGCCGTCGACACGCCGGATGACGAGCGCGCCCTGCTCTGGGTCCTGAACATGTCCGACGGCGACTCGACCCTCCTCGACATCTCCCGGAGCTCGGGGCTCCCGTACCCGGTCGTCCGCAGGGCCGGGGAGCGCCTTGCGCGTGCCGGCTTGGTGGAACGCAGCAGCGCCGACAACCGTTGGTTGGGAGAAACGATCGATTACCCGACCTTGGAAAGCCCCTGAGAGAGTGAGGATGGGAGATGCCGACGATTTACCAAGACGCCGCCCTGGACGACCAGAGACGCCGCCACCTGCTCTACGGCGGTGATCTCTTCACCTTCAGTGCTGGTGAGAGCGCCGAGGAGCTGTCCGGACTCGCACGCGAGCTCAGCGAGGCGGCCTTCGCACCGTACGAGCCCACCGTCGCCCAGGACACCATGCCCGCCGAGCGCTACGTCGAGATCCTCGCCGAGCTCAAGCCTGAGTTCATCCACCATCCCCGCGCGAAGGAGCTGATCGCCGGCCTGCTGTCGGAGCTTGGGTGCGACCTGGAGAAGACCTACTTCGACGTCCCCCGGCTTCGGACGATGGCGCACGGCGAGTACCTGAACGCCGGACTCGCCTACCAGTTCCACCCGCATCGCGACACCTGGTTCTCGGCGCCACAGCAGCAGCTCAACTGGTGGCTGCCCGTGTATGAGATCGAGCCTGAGAACTCGATGGCTTTTCATCCGCAGTACTTCGAGCGGCCGGTCCGCAACAGCTCCTCCGGCTATGACTACGACGAGTGGAACCGGACGGGGCGCCAGCAGGCGGCCAAGCAGGTCAAGAAGGAGACCCGCAAGCAACCCCGGCCCGAGGAGCCACTCGATCTGGAGCCGGACCTGCGCATCATCACCCCGCCGGGGGGAACGATCGTCTTCTCCGCGGCGCAGCTCCACTCGACGGTTCCGAACACGACGGACAGGACCCGGTTCAGCATCGATTTCCGAACGGTCAATCTCGATGACCTAGTGGAGGGGATCGGTGCGCCCAACATCGACTCCGAGTGCACCGGGACGACCCTGCGGGACTTCCTGCGAGCCAGCGACCTCGAGCCGCTCCCGGACGACGTAGTCACCACGCTCAGCAAGCCTCCCCCGATCGCTGCCTCAACCGCGTCGTAACGGCCTCGGATCAGACGCGGAGATCGGGCCAGGACCGATCGCGCTCGGAGATGATGCGTTCGGGGCTGGAGGGCCAGTCGATACCCAGCGCCGGATCGTCCCAGCGCACCCCGCGGGCGGCCTCGGGCACGTAGCGGTGGGACATCTGGTAGAGGACCTCGCTGTCTTCCTCGAGCGTCTGGTAGCCCTGCGCAAACCCTTCGGGTACGTATGCAAGGCGCTCGCTACGCGCGCTCAGCTCGGCACCGAACCACTGATTGTGACTCGCTGATTCGGGACGCAGATCGACCATGACGAGAAAGATCGAGCCGCGGGTGCACCGGACCAGCTTGATCTCGGCGTGGGGCACCTCCTGGTAATGCAAGCCACGCAGAGTATGGCGGCGCCGAGTCTGGATGGCGCTCCCCTGCACGATCCGCATCGGCAGTCCCTGCTCGGCGAACTCCCGCTCGCAGAACGTGCGGGCAAGGAAGCCTCGCTCGTCGGTGTGTCGTTCCACGTCGATCAGGAACGCACCAGCGAGCGGCGTCGGCTTGAAGATCACCGTCTCAGCGCCGGGGGCGCCGCAAGTCCATCAGCCGGCCTCGACCGCCACGCGCCAGCGGAGCTCGTCGTCGAGAAGGCCGGCCTCCTGCAGCTCCTGAACCCGGTTGATCCGCAGATACCGAGTGCCCGTGAACTCCTGGAAGGTGAGACCGTTCCGAACGTACGCGTCGTGGAGCTGCTCGACCCCGCGGGAAACCGTCCACCGCGGCCGGAACTGTGGCAGTAGCCGAGCGATCTTCGAGCAATCGACCCGATAGGAGCGCTTGTCGGGACCGCCTCCCTTCGGCGAGCTCCGCTCGCGTGCCGGGCACGATCTGTCTCGACGATCTCAGCCAGATCCCGGATCCGGTAGTTCTCGCTGCTCGCGCCCACGTTGAACGCCTGGTCATGGACTATCTCGCGCGGTGCCTCGAGCACGGCGAGGAACGCGGCCGCGAGATGTCCTCGACGTGGACCAGCGGGCGCCACGGGGTCCCGTCGCTCTGGATCAGCACCTCGCCCGTCGTCATCGGCATATCCGACAAGGTTGTTGACCACCACGTCGGCACGTAGCCTCGGCGAGACTCCGTAGGCGGTCGCGTTGCGCAGGAACGTCGGGCTGAACGAGTCGTCGGCGAGGGTCGAGATGTCTCGCTCGGCGAGCACCTTCGACTCGCCCGTACGGCGTCACCGGCGCGAACCCTGCGTTCTCGTCCAGCATCTCGTCGCCGGCCTTGCCATAGAGGCTGCAGGAGGACGAGAACAGGAAGCGCGTCACTCCCGCGTCCCGTGGCCTTCTCGGCGAGCCGGACCGAGGCCAAATGATTGATGTCGTACGTCGCCTGCGGGTTCAGGTCTCCAACCGGGTCGTTGCAGACGGCCGCGAGGTGGATCACCGCGTCAAAGCCGACGAGGTCCTCGCCCGCCACGTCGCGGACGTCCGTGCGCATCGATTGGATCTCGGGTGGCTCGGCGCCGAAGGTGCAGGCAGCGAAGAGGTCGAAGTCGAGTCCGACAACCTCGTGGCCGGCTTCGCTCGAGCACGGGGACGATCACGGAGCCGATGTAGCCGTTGATGACCGGTGACGAGTACGCGCACTTTGAGCCTCCTGGGACAGTCGGGCGTGTCAGCCGACGCGGCGGCTGTTGAGGAACTAACGACCACCGACGGGTGATTCGTGCGCTCTTCCTCGCCGGTTATCCGAGCAATTAAGTGCCGCTCAGCTTCGTTATTACGGTGGGCCACTCACGGTGCCGACAGTGGTTGGTGTGGTCCGAGTCCGAGCAGCACTTGAAGAGGAGGTAGTCGTGGGTTCTCTGAGATCTGCCGATGACCGGCCCCTGCGTCCTGGCGACGTGGTCGAGGTTCGTTCCGCGGCCGAGATCCTGGAGACACTCGACGGCAAGGGCGCATTGGACCACCTGCCCTTCATGCCCGAGATGCTGGCCCATGTGGGTCGTCGCTACACGGTCAGCCGAAGGGTGGACAAGGCCTGCAACACGGTCGACGCCACGGGGAGCCGGCGCATGTACGACACCGTCTATCTCGAGGACCTCCGCTGCGACGGTTCCGGCCACGACGGCTGTCAGGCGGGCTGCAGGATCTACTGGAAGGAGGCCTGGCTTCGCCGGGTCGACGACCAGCCGGGCAGGGCCGACTCGAACGGCCAAAGAGGCCAGGCGAGCACCGAGTTGGAGCGTCTCGTGCGCGATGCGACGAGAGCCACGCGGGAGCTGAAGGGCGAGCGGGTGGTGGCCTGGCGCTGCCAGGCCACCGATGCCCTCGAGTACTCCGAGCGACTGAAGACCTCCAGCCTGGCCCAGTACTGGCGCGAGTTCCGCAACGGTAACTTCGGTCCCTTCCGCTATCTGCTGCTGCTAGTGCGCGGATTCGTGCTGGAGGTCGCGAGAAGGCTTCGGCTGCTCAAGGCACTTCCCCTGCACGGGCCGGGTGCGGCTCCGCCGGCGGAACTGGGAGTGCAGCCGGGGGACCTGGTGCAAGTGCGATCTGCGGACGAGATCGAGGCCACGCTGGATGAGGAGGGCTTCAACCGAGGCCTCTCCTTCGACCGCGAGATGCTGCCCTACTGCGGCCAGACCTTCCGGGTCAAGGACACCGTGGACCGGATCATCGACGAGAAGACCGGCCGGATGATCAAGATCCCCAAGGACAGCCTTATCCTGGAGGGAGCGGTCTGCTCCGGCGAGCGAACTCCGGGATGCTGGTTCTGCCCGCGGCAGATCTATCCCTTCTGGCGCGAGGCGTGGGTGAGCCCGGTCGAGGCGTCGGACCGGTCCGACTGACTGGATGTCGGCATTCGGCATGAAGTCCCCCGTGCTCTCGGTCGGGCTCGCTGTGCGGAATGCCCGCGAGACCGTCGAACGCTGCATCGAGTCGATCCTCTCCCAGGACTTCGCGGACCTTGAGCTGGTCGTCTCGGACAACGCTTCGGATGACGGGACGATCGAAACTGTCGAGCGCTACGCGCAGATGGATCGGCGAGTCAGGCTCAGCGTCAACCCCGTCAACGTCGGTGTCCAAGCGAACATGAACAGGGTGCTCGCGGCCGCGCGGGGCAGGTACTTCCGCTGGATCAGCGCCGACGACTGGTTGGAGCCCGGCTGCGTTTCCGCGTGCGTGGGGGCGCTCAAGCGCCAGCCAGAGGCGATCGGTGTGACCAGCGGGTTCACGATCCACACCGGCGGCGATCCCACCCGGTACGAGGCGTACGGCGGCGAGTTCCCCACATCCCCGGATCCCGCCCGGCGGTTCGAGCGAATGCTCTGGTTCTTCCATGCCGGAGACGCGAAATACGATCCGATCTACGGCGTGTTCCGGCGCGATCGGCTCCTGCGCTCCCATCAGCACCGGCCGGCCGAGCAGACCGATTGGCTGCTCGCCGCCGAGTTGGCCCTGATGGGACCAATACTCCACGTCCACGAGCGCCTTGCGCACCGCAGTCGTGACTACCCTGCCGGCGGCGAGCGGCGCAGAGCACTCAGACGTCGGCTGGACCCCCTCCGAGCGGAACAACTGTCGAGATCGCCGCAACGCCTGTCACGCGAGTTGTTCGAGCTTGCGGTCGAGGCGGACCTGGATGAGGAACAGCTGCGCCGTTGCAGGCGCGCAGTTCGATCATTCTGGGTGAAAGAAGTGGGCCGTGTGAGCCGCTTGAAGGCGGCCGACGCCAAGCACCGCCTGCTCGCCGGCTAGAAGTCGCCAACTTGTGCATCGTTGCGGCGCGGCGCCGCCTCGGCGCTCTAGTCGGTCTGGAGTTGCACTCGGCGACGTGGGCCCGGAACCCGTGCGAGCAGCCCTCGGCCGATACCGATGGCTCGCCTGACGATGTCGGGTGCGAGCAGCCAGAGCGCGATCGAATACACGAGCAATGCGACCACGATCGTCAACGCGGCGCGCTCCTGCATGTCGACATCAAGCCGGGTCAGCGCCATGCGCTCCACGAAGCAGATGCTCACCGTCACGAACGTCGCGGTTGCGACGGCGTACAGACGCGCCGCCAGGGAGCGCAGCGAGATCTGAAGCTCGGAGAGAACGATGATCAGCACCGGAAGCTCGACTGCGATCAGCTGCCTGACTACGAACGCAACCGCCACCGCCTCGATGCCCCATTGGGCGCCGACGACAACCCCCACCGGCGTCAAGCAGAGAGCCGCGAGCTGCGTCCACAGTGTGACCTCGGGCCGTCCCACGGCGTCCAAAAGCACCTGGCCCCAGGCCTGAAGAGAGCGGATGATCACGTAGATGCTGAGGATCTGAATGATCCCCACTGAGATCTTCCACTGGGATCCAAAGACGGTGGGGATCAGGTCCGGGGCGGTGACGGCAAGTGTCGCCAGCAGCGGCAACACCACGGCCGAGAGGTAGCGAACGCTCTCCAGCCAGAGCGCTGCCATGCGTTCGCGGTCTCCTTGCAGGCGGGAGAACGCCGAGAACAGCACCTCCGCGATCGGGATCACGATCACGGACAGCGGCAGGATTACGGTGCTCATCGCAAACGACCAGGCGCCGAGCGCCGTGATGCCAACAACCTTCCCGATCAGCAGGGTGAGTAGGAGCAGCTCGGCCAGCCTGGCCCAACGGCCACCCGCGACCCGCGCGGCGAAGGATCCCAGCCGGCGAAAGGCCGTGCCGGAGAACTCGAAGGTGGGCCGCCAGGGGGCGCGCCACCAGAGCGCGACCGCGAACGTGGCCAGCAGGACGATCTGCTGCAACACGAGCGCCCACGAACCGGCGCCGCCGGCGGCGGCGACGACGGCAAAGACGCTCGAAATGGTGATGGCGAACCAGTAGCGGAGCTCGATGCTCCGAAATCTCATCTTTCGCATAAACATCGCCTGGCTGGTCGTCCCGATCGAGCAGATGGCGAAGCTGAGGCCACCCGCGGCGACCATCGTCCCCACCTCCGGCTCGCCGAGAAACCGCCCAACGGGCGCCGCCGCCGCCCCAAAGAGCGCCGCCAGGCCGATCCCGAAAGCGAGTCCTGCCCAGAAGGTCGTCGATCGCACCCGCTGAGTGGCCTCCTCTATCTGCACCAGGGCCGTGCTCATGCCCATGTCCGCAACGGTCGGAGCGAAGCTCGTGAGGGCGATTGCGATAGCGGCGGCGCCGTAATCGGTCGGGGTGAGCAGCCGGGCGAGGATCATGACCGTCACCAGGCGCATGCCCTGGACGAAGACCTGGCCCGTCAGCTTCCAGCCGACCCCGACGCCGACCAGCCGTTCCATCTGGTCGTGGTCAGCATCCTTGGCGGGCGGCGCCTGTGCGGTTGCTAGCTCGGTGCGCCCCATCCTCTAGGTCAGCTCGGCGACGGCCGCTCGCGCAGGCGATGGCTGAGCGCCCAGGCGAAGAGCCTGAGACTGAACGGGAGGCCCTGGATCACGTATCGCCTGAAGAGGCGTCGTGGCTCGTGCAGGAGGCGATGGATCCATTCAAGGCCCAGGCGCTGCACCACGGCGGGTGCGCGCGTCTGGTCGCCGGCGAGGAAGCTGAACGACACTCCCACGCCCACGAACCAGGCCTGGGGCAGCTCGGGCCGGAGCCTGTGGATCAGCTTCTCTTGCTTGGGAAAGCCGAGTCCGATTAGGACCAGGACGGGTCTGGCCTCCCGGACGACCGTCCTGATCCGGTCCAGCTCCGCCGGATCGTCCTCGAATCCGAGCGGCGGGCAGTGGGACACCACGCTTCCGAGGTCGGGGTTGAGGGCCTCGAGCCGCCGAGCGGCGGCCTCGGCAACGCCGGGGTTTCCGCCAAGCAGAAGGACGCGCGCACCGGCCTCGGCCGCCGCCTCGGGCAGGCTGAAGGCGAGATCGCTTCCGGCAACCCTCTCGGGCACCGGGACGCCCGCCAGCCGCGAGGCCCAGACGATGGGCACCCCGTCCGCCACCCGGTGGCTGGCCGACAGGATCAGCTCCCGGCTCTCGGCATCAGCGGTGAACTGGCGCAGGATGTCGAGGTTGGGCGTCACGATCCATCCGCCCCTCCCCGAGCGGACACCCTCCCGGAAGGCGCCCACGAGGCCGCGCTCATCGAGGGCGTCAAGGGGCAGGCCCATGACCGGCGCCGTGTCCTCCGCCACGCGCGGCACGGGCATGGCCGGCGCCTCCGCGAGGGGCTCCTCGAGGGGAAGGCGAAGCTGGGTTGAAGCCGGCTCCATTCACCGGATCAACGGTTGAGCCGGGGTGTTCTCATCGCCCGGACTGCGATCGGCCCGGAAGCTCTGCCCGCTCCAGTCGTTAATTCCGAGAGATGAGAATCGCGCTGTCGGGCCCCAGGGCGCGCCCATCCGCTTCGCGTCGTGCTCTACCACGACGTCACCAACCACGGTGTCCGCGCTTGTCGATCGACTGGCGGTGAACACGCCCCTCGCCGTCTTCGAGGCCCACGTGCGCAAGCTGGCGCTCGGACTACGAAATCGTCAGCCTCGACACCGTGCTCTCAGGGAGGTTGCCGAGTCGCGCCCTGCTGATCACCTTCGACGACGGATACCGCTCCTTTGTGGAGTCGGCGTTACCGGTACTTCGCCGGTTCGGCCTGCCGAGCGTCCTGTTCGTCACGGGGGCGTACTCTCGATCCCGGCACCTTCCCCTCGACAATCTGCTCTCATACCTCTGCGCGAGCATCGGCCTGGAGCGCCTGGCAGTCGCAATCGACCCTCAGGCACGCCAGACACGCGAGCATTTCTGCAGCTTCTCGATCTAGTCGCCGCGATGCCGTACGGACGCTTCCAGGTCTCTCGGAGACGAACTGGCGGATCGCTTCGAGGTCGATCGGGCGTCACTCCGGGCCGAGAGCGGGATCTTCCTCGACTCGCGGGACCTCGCCGGGCTGGCCGCGGATGGATGTGAGGTCGCCAACCACACCCGCACGCACGTGTTCTGCAGGTCGATCCCCGACGAGGACGTGGCGCGCGAGGAGATCGTCGAACACGGTCGGCGACTCGAGTCGCTGACCGGACGACCCGTGCGGGCGTTCGGCTACCCGTACGGCCGGCGCCGGGACGCCACTCCGATGGTCGAGAGGATGCTACGCGAGTCCGGGCATCAGCGCCTCGTTCCTGGCGGAGTCGCGACTCCATCTGAACGGAAACTCCGGCAGCGTCTGGAACCGGGTGCGCTCTCGACGGCTACGCGAAATGGCGGATCGGGCCCGAGCTCGAGCTGATGCCGAGCCTGCGCGGGGGGCGCGATTGGCTGCGGGCGGACGGCCCGCTCCTCTGAGGTTCAGCCTGCCGGTCGGGCCGCCCCGTCCGCCCAGCGGAGGATGTGGCGTCGCAGCCAGACCATCTTGTAGCCGACCGGGGTGTACTCGCCGGCCTCGTAGAGCCGCCTTCGAGTCCGCGACTTCGCGGTCGCGTTCCTGATGTCGAACTCGGTGGTGTGACCCCGCAGGAAGGTGGCGCCGCCATCGTGCGGACGGCGGCGCAGGTAAGCGAGCCGCGGGCTGATCGCCTCGACCTTGGGGTCGTAGAACCAGCTGTACCCGACGACCCCAACGACATCGGTGTGCCGGCGCAGCAGCGCAGCGACGTTCCGGTAGGTCGTCTCCCAGCCGGCCTCATTGAACTCGTCGAGGTATCGCGACTCGGTGTGCGGGGCGAACCATGCCTTGGGCCGGCCCGGCGTCAGGCGCTGCAGGACGACGTGGGGTGCCTTGGCCCTGAGAGCGATCTGGACGCTGGCCGGAAGGCTGACGCGGGCCCGAAGGTCGATGACCTCCGAGCCGCAGGGAAACGTCCACCCCACGGCGAACCGCACGTCCCTGAGGAAGTATTCGTCGCCCGGCTCGTAGCGGTCGCGCCGCTCGCTCAGGAAGGCATGCAGGCGCTGGAGCGCCGGTGGCACGCGTTCCAGCACGTCGCCCGGCAGGCGCAACTCCTCGAGGCGGAAGCGCAGGAGCGAGCCGAGATGAGCGACTAGCGCCCGGTTGAAGGCGTTGCGCTCGAGATCGGTTCCCAGCGGCTCCTGCGCAGCGCGCAGGAGCTCCGGAAAGCGCGGAGTCAGGTCTCCGGCGGTACGCGGGGTGCGCCAGTCCGAGAGCGCGTTCTCCAGCGGTGTGAAGGCTTCGGGATCGACCGGCGTCAAGTCCCGCGCCAGGGCGCCCAGCGCGTCGGATGCGCGCTGGAGCTCCCCTCCGCCATGGCGCGCACGCTGCTGCGCAGGGGGCGCCAGGCTGCTCATCGGCCGTCGGCGGAGAGGCGAATCGAGCTCAACGCGGCACGCGCGGCCGCAAGATGCCCACGGCGGCGCGCCGGGCGGTGGGCCCAGGCGGCCGCCCGGATGACGGCGTCGATCGCCACGCCGATCGCTTCGAGAAGGCTGACGAGCGGCCCGTGGTGCTTGCGCGCGTAACGGACGCGGCTTCGGGCCAGGATGGGCGCGGTCGCATCGCGCGGGGCCGATCCGTCAGCACTTGTGGTAGGCGGTTGCCTGCGGCTCGAAGCGCGCCCCCCAACCCTGGCCGCGAAGACGGCGAGAGAGATCAGTCTCCTCCGAGTAGAGAAAGAAGCCGTCGTCCAGCCCTCCCGTCTCCTCCAGCGCCGTTCGCCGCATCAGGACGCAACCGCCCGAGAGCCAGTCGGGCGTGGCTGGATGCGCGTAGGCGCCGGGGTCCGTGATTACT
>CAWGEV010000008.1:0-312976 GCA_963821705.1 uncultured Solirubrobacterales bacterium
ACGCCGCCGATGTGCATGTGAGCGCTCTGGTCCGCCTCCTCCAGCTCGAGGAAGGTGGCGTCGAGGGCGCTGAGCTGCTCTTCCATGAACTCCCCGACCTCCGCCTAGCTCCCAGACCGCGCGGCGTCGAGCAACACGCGCTGCTCGGCGGCCGCGATCAGGCGGCGGGCCTTGTCGACGGCGTCGATGTTGACCGAGATCGCGTCGATGCCGGCCTGGACCAGCAGCTGGGCGTACTCGGGGTGCACGGAGGGCGCCTGGCCGCAGATCGACGTGGACAGGCCAGTTCCTTGGCACGGGGGATCAGCAGCCGCAGGTAATCAGCGACGGCGGCGTCGCGCTAGTAGAAGAGCTCGGCAACGGCCTCGGAGTCCCGATCCGCGCCCGGCGTCAGCTGGGTGAAGTCGTTCGACCCGATCGAGATCCCGGTCACGCCGAGCGTACGCTAGCGGGGGAGTGGAAGTAGACCGAGGGGACTTCGGCCATCACCCAGAGCTCGAGACTCGGGCCTATCCGGCGAGCCGGCTCGCGCTCTGGTTGCGCCAGGCGGTCATCTCCCACGGGGTGCGGACGAACGGGAGCATGAGGTGAAGATTCGTATGACCGGCGTCCCAGACTCCGCTTGATCGCGGCCAATTCGAGTGCGAACAGGTCGGGCTCGCGCGTGTAGCGCGAAGCGAGCCGCGGTAGCCGATCATCGGGTTCGATTCCACCGGCTCGTGCGGTCCCCGCCCTCGAGTCCGCGTGAACTCGTTCGTGCGGAAGTCGATCGTCGCGGTAGATGATCGGCCGCGGCGCGAACGCGCACGCGAACTGTGGTCAGCGCCTCGACCATCCGGTGCGACGAAGCTCGGCGGCATCTTGCCCTGCTCGATCAGCACGCGCGGATGACGCCCTGCAGCGCCCCGATCACCATCAGCTCGGCTCGGAGCAGGCCGCACGCCATCGACGGGCGGCGCGGCGACCCGCGTCGCTCTGCACGGCTCGGCGAGGTTGACGAGAGCTGGGTCGCCGTACCGGGTGACGCCACCGCCTACGGTGCGAGCGGGTCCGTCTCGGACCCGGTCTCCGTCCGCCACGGCGATTTCACCCGCGTAGCACCGTTCCGTGTTGCCGTTCACGGTGACGAGCTCTCCGTCACGCAGCGTTTGCGGTGGCGGTGCGCGCGCCGACGACACACGGGATGCCGAGCTCGCGGGACACGATCGCCGCGTGGCGAGGTCATCCCGCCCGATCTGTGACGATTGCGGCCGAGCGCGGCGCATCAGTGGGACCGAGTCGGGCGACGTCATTGGGTGACGAGGACGTCGCCCGGCTGGAGGTGCGCGGATTGCCCGATCGCCGTGATCACGCGACGTGACCCGTCGCCTGCGCCGTGGACGGCGCCAGGCCGGCGAGCAGCCGGCAGGCGCGACGCACCGGCGTCGCGGGCGGCGTCGTTGGAGTAGCGGCCGATCGTCGCCGGCGGTGTCTCCGTCGGGGGAGTAGTCGGCTGCGCCGCGGACTGGGAGCGTCGCGATCGGACGGGCCTCGTCATCGAACAGGCCGCTCGCGTCGATCGCGAACTCCATGTCCTGAGGGGCGCCATAGTGCTTCTCGTCGCGGATGCGCGAGCCTGCGCCATGCGGATCACGTCGTCGGTGGTGAGCACGGCC
The DNA here is from genome assembly GCA_963821705.1 of uncultured Solirubrobacterales bacterium. Classification (GTDB taxonomy): domain Bacteria; phylum Actinomycetota; class Thermoleophilia; order Solirubrobacterales; family 70-9; genus DASUPK01. The sequence continues at coordinate 1,656 of CAWGEV010000008.1, forward strand.
CCCTTCGCGCGCCGACTCGTGGTCGAGAGCTCGCGGGTGCCGGGTACCGCCGTCGGGAACGGCTCGAGGACGAACTCCTTTCGGCTTGACGTCCGCTTGATGATGTGGATGGTGCGCTTGTCGGACCACGTAGCGATCGGGGGTGACCTGGCCACCGACGACGACTCACCGAGCCCCGACGCCGCCCTCGATCACGAGTGCGATCCGACTCGCCGGTCGCCGGGTCGATGGTGAACATCACCCCTGCGCGAGTGGACCGACGGCACCGTCGATTGGACAGACGATCGCGACGTCCATGTCGACTGGCCGAAGCCCTGCTTAGAGACGCGTAGAAGAGGACCGCGCGCCGAAGGCGGACGCCCAGCAGCGCCGGACGCGTCGACGACCTCGTCGGGCCCGCGGACGTTCGAGGACGGTCTCGTTCATGCCGGCGAAGGAGGCGGCTTCGGTGTCCTCGGCGGTCGCCGAGGAGCGGACGGCGACCGGTGGGTTGTCCCGATCGCCGGCGAGCTCGGCGTAGGCGTCGCGGATCTCGCTCGCCACCTCGTCGGGCACCGGCTCTGCCTCGACCATCTCGCGGACCTCCCGGGTCGCGATGTCCAGCGCGGCCCGTGCGTCCACGCCCACCGCGGAGAGGCGCTCGTCGATCCGGTCGCGCAGCCCGCCGCGGTCGCAGAAGAGGGCATAGGAGGAGGCGCCGACGACGAATCCAGGGGGGACCGGGAGCCCGGCCGCGGTCATCTCGCCGAGGTTCGCCCCCTTGCCTCCCGCGTAATCGACGTCCTGCTTGGACAGATCCTCGAATCGGCGGACAAGCGCCGTGGAGACGGGCATTGGATCCCCTTCGGTCGGCATTCCGGCGTCATCGCGTCGTCCGCGATCGCCGTATCTAGGGCACGCTACGCACGAGCCGTGCCTGCCACATCCGCGCGCCGCACCGGTATTCGAGGGGGGCCAGCTCGTGGGCGGGCCCGTCCGCCGCCCCGATCACCCGGCGTGCCGTCCGTACGTTTTCGTTTCGTGCAAAATCGGGATCCCTACGATCCGTTCGTCCCCCCAAGCCGGCACTGCCGCCGGGCGCCGAACGGCGTGAAACATACCACGCCTCGCAGGGGCGGGGGAATCAATTCTCGAAGCCAAGGAGTCGACACATCAAGTCATTCGAGCAACTGCCACAGAGGGCACCGACCAAGCACGCCGAGCTGCTCTCCTGGGTCGAGGAGATCACCGGTGACGCGGCCCGACTCGATCCACTGGTGTGACAGGTCCGCGGCCGAGTACGACAAGCTCTACCAGACCCTGGTCGACACCGGATCCTTCGGAGGCTCTCCGACGCGCAGCGTCCCAACCCCTACCTCGCTCGCTCCGACCCCAACGACGTGGCCCGGGTCAGGACCGCACCTTCATCTGCGCCGAGCGGGAAGAGGACGGCGGTCCCACCGACGACTGGCACAACCCGGACGAGGTGCGTGAGGCCTCACCGACCTCTTCACCGGCTCGTGCAGGCCGCACCATGTACGTGGTGCCCCTCTCGATGGGCCGATCGGCTCGCCCGTCGCCCAGACCGGCGTCCAGGTGACCGACTCCGCCTACGTCGCCGCCTCGATGCGGTCATGACCTGGCGCATGGGCGCCAAGGCCCTCGAGGCGCTGGGCGAGGACGGCGACTTGTCCCCTGCATCCACTCGGTCGGGCATGCCGCTCACGCACGGCGAGCACGAGCGTGCCCTGGCCGTGCAACGAGACGCCAGGTACATCGTCCACTTCCCCGAGAGCCGCGCGATCTGGTCGTTCGGCTCGGGTTACGGCGGCGATGCCCTGCTCGGCAAGGAGACGCCTCGCCCTCCGGATTGCTCGGCGATGGCCCGGACGAGGGCTTGCGATCGCCGAGCGCATGCTGATCATCAAGCTGACCTCGCCAAGGCGCGCGGTCAAGCACCTGGCGGCCGCCTTCCCGTCGGCCTCCGGCAAGACCAACCTGGCGATGCTGCCGCCCAGTCTGCCCGGCTGGAAGGTCCGAGACCATGGGGGACGACATCGCCTGGATCCGCTTCGGCGAGGACGGCCGCCTCTACGCCGTCAATCCCGAGGCCGGCTTCTTCGGCGTGGCCCCCGGGACGAGCGCGAAGACCAACCCCAACGCGATGAAGACCGCGGAGAGGACACCATCTTCACCAACGTCGCGAAGACCGACGACGGCGACATCTGGTGGGAGGGCATGGGCGGCGCGCCAACCACCTGATCGACTGGAAGGGCCGTGACTGGACGCCGGACTCCGAGGAGCCCGCGGCGCATCCGGACTCGCGCTTCACCGTCTCCGTCGCCCATTGCCCGACCTTCGACGAGGCCTCGGACGACCCGGCCGGCGTGCCGATCGACGCCTTCCTGTTCGGCGGCCGCCGCGCGACCGTGGTGCCGCTCGTCCATCAGGCGTTCGACTGGGCGCACGGTGTCTTCCTGGCCGCGACGATGTCCGTCGAGACCACCGCCGCCGCCTCGGGGGCGGTGGGGCAGCTGCGCTTCGACCCGATGGCGATGCTGCCGTTCTGCGGCTACAACATGGCCGACTACTTCGAGCACTGGCTGGAGATCGGCGCGAAGGGCGACGAGGCGAAGCTCCCGAAGATCTTCGTCGTCAACTGGTTCCGCAAGGACGACGACGGCAAGTTCATCTGGCCCGGCTTCGGTCAGAACAGCCGCGTGCTCGAGTGGATCTGCCGCCGCACTGACGGCCAGGGCGAGGTGAACGAGACCGCGATCGGATTGGTGCCGCCGCCCAGCGACATCAACACCGAGGGACTCGACCTCTCCGAAGACGCGATGGAGACCCTGCTCGAGGTGGACCCGGACGAGGTGCGCCAGCAGCTGCACCAGGTCGAGTCGCACCTGGCGCAGTTCGGCGATCGCCTGCCGGCCGAGGTCCGGGGTCAGCTCGAGGCTCTTGAAGACAGGCTCAGCTAGACGGCTTCGCCATCAGATCGCGGCCACGAGCGGCCGCCCCACATAAGTCGCTCCGGGCTTCGCCCTCCGCTCCAAAGTGGAGCGACCTGGTGGCCGCTAGCGGCCCTTCCGCTTGCGGGCGGACGCCTTGAGCTTCTTGCAGCCGGCCACGGGGTCGTTGTTGTCCCGATACGCCTGGCCTCCGCCGGGTCCGCAGTTGACGATCTTGTCGCGGGCGCCGTCCTTCGACTCGAGTGTGTCGAAGCCGGCGTTTCCGAGGAGGACGTCGTTGCCGCCGCCGCCGTCCAACGTGTCGGCGCCGCCCATGCCGTTGATCACGTCGTCACCGCCGCGCCCGAGGATCAGCGGGTCCTTGCCGTTGGTCCCTGTCAGCACGTCGGGGCCGTCCGAGCCCTCGAGGATCTCCAGGTCGCTGGAGAGGTGTGTCGGGTCGCAGGGCTTGCGGTCCGGGTCGGTCGCGGTGCCGCCGAGGGTGGCCCTGACGCCGTCCCGCGGGGCGTACTTGTAGCGAGCGAAGCCGGCGATGTCGAAGCCGGGGCCGCCGCTGTAGTCATGGCCTTGGCAGATGTCGTCGCTGACGAGCTGGTCGTTGCCGGCGCCCCCGTTGAGCTTGTCGCCGCCGGTCCCCAGGGCGAGCAGGGCGTCGCTGCCGTCGCCGCCGTTCAGGACATCGTTGCCCGACTGGCCGCTGAACAGGACGTCGTCGCCGGGAGTGCCGTCGAGCACGTCGTTGCCCGGACCGCCGTCCATCAGCGTGGTCATGCTTGAGGGGTAGTTGCCCGCCACACTGAGGTGGTCGTTCCCCTGGTCGCCCCAGACGGTGATGAAGCTCAGAGGCTTCGACGGGGCGGGGCAGTCGACGACCGCGTTCAGGACGGAGCAGGTGTCGATCGGTCCGGGCAGCCGGGTGACCGCCGTCCCCGCCCGCGAGGCGATCGAGAAGGCCGTGTTGGTTGCCGTGACGACGAGGTCGTCGTTGCCGGAGCCCTGGTGGCCGAGCACGTAGAGGCCCGGGTCCGGCCCGCGCGGATCCAGGTACACGTAGGCGCCGGACGGGCGGGGGTCGGGGGGCGACTCAGGCGCGAGGCCGAGGCCGCAGGCGGTCGTCTTGTCCCCGCTGGTGACGTCGCAGGTGTCGTTGCCGGGCCCTCCGTTGAGCTGGTCGGCACCGGGGCCACCGGTGATCTTGTCGTTGCCCGGGCCGCCGTCGAGCCCATCGACGCCGCTCGTTCCCTTCAGGGTGTCGTCGAAGGCCGAGCCGAGCACGTTCTCGACCCCGCTGATCTTCTCCCAGCCGTCCGGGGTGTTGGCCGTCCCCGTGGCCAGGTTGAGATCGACGCCGCTGGTGGTGTCCCAGGACGGCGTGGTGTCGGCGTAGCTCACCGTGTCGCTGCCGTCACCGCCCGAGTAGTCATCGCCGTTCGGGCCGCCCCTCATCCAGTCGTTGCCGGGGCCGCCGACCATCTCATCCGTCCCGTGCCCTCCGACGAGCAGGTCATCGCCGGGACCGCCGTCCATGTGGTCGTCGAGCAGGTCGCCGTACATCCGATCGTTGCCGGCGCCGCCGTTCATGTCCTCGCCGCCCGAGCCGCCGTGGATCTCGTCGTTGCCGTCGTCGCCGCTGATCGTGTCGCTGCCGTCGCCGCCGAGGATCGTGTCGTCCCCAGTCCCGCCGTGGATGTTGTCCCGGTCGCTGCCGCCGTCGAGATAGTCATTGCCGGGCCCCCCGTCGATGACATCGGGGCTGGGACCACCGGTGATCTGATCGTTTCCGTCCTCGCCGAAGCTCTGGTCCTTGCCTTTGACGTTGATGATCGTGTCATCGCCCTCGCCGCCGTAGACGCGGTCGCTTCCGCGACCCGCCAGGATCCGGTCGTTCCCGTCGCCGCCGCAGATCACATCCGAGCCCTTGCCGGTGACGATGTAGTCGTTGCCTCCCCCTGCGATCACCACCTGGTTGCCGTGGCCCTGATGGGGGGCGACGTACTTGTCGTTGCCGGGGCCCAGGACGACCGTGGCCCTCTTGCCGTGGCAGGTGGGGCGCGCCTGGGCGATGGGGGCGATCGCCAGGGCGATCGCCGTGACGGCGAGAAGCGCTGGAACGAGCGATGCGATCCGAGTCCGCATTACCAGTTGTATCGGGCCCACGCGATATGGCTGAATGCCAACTATTGGGTGGCCCCGTGTGCATAGAATCGCGGAGCGGATGGCGGAACCGGTGAAATACCTCCTCTCGGAGGACCAGATACCGACCAGCTGGGTCAATCTGCTGGCCGACCTGCCCGGGGACCCGCCGCCACCGCCGCTGAGCCCGGCCACCGGGGAGCCCGCCGGCCCGGACGACCTCTCGCCGATCTTTCCGATGGGCCTGATCCAGCAGGAGGTCTCGACCGACCCCGACGTCGAGATCCCCGAGGAGGTGCGCGACGTCTACAGGCTCTGGAGGCCGACGCCGCTGCTGCGCGCGCGGCGACTCGAGCGCGAGCTCGATACCCCTGCGCACATCTACTACAAGTACGAAGGGGTCTCGCCGGCCGGCTCCCACAAGCCCAACACCGCCGTCGCCCAGGCGTTCTACAACCGCGAGGCCGGGATCAAGAAGATCTCCACCGAGACCGGCGCGGGTCAGTGGGGATCGGCGATGGCGCTGGCCTGCCAGCTCTTCGGCCTCGAGTGCGAGGTCTTCATGGTCGGGATCTCCTACGACCAGAAGCCGTATCGCAAGGCGATGATCGAGACATGGGGAGGGACCGTGCACCGCAGCCCCTCCGACCTCACGGAGGCCGGGCGCTCGCAGGCCGAGCACACTTCGGGGAGCCTCGGGATCGCGATCTCCGAGGCCGTGGAGGTGGCCGCCAAGTCGGAGGACACCAACTACTCCCTCGGCTCGGTGCTCAACCATGTCTGCCTGCACCAGACCGTGATCGGGGAGGAGTGCATCAAGCAGATGGAGATGGCGGGGGAGGCCCCGGACGTGGTCATCGCCTGTGTCGGCGGCGGCTCCAATTTCGCCGGCATCGCCTACCCGTTCCTGCGGCAGCGCCTCCGTGAGGGAACGGAGACGCGCTTCGTCGGCGCCGAGCCGGCCGCCTGCCCGACCCTGACCCGCGGCCGGTACGCGTACGACTTCGGCGACACCGTCGGGATGACGCCGCTGATGCCGATGTACACGCTCGGACACGACTTCGTGCCGCCGCCCGTCCACGCCGGCGGCTTGCGCTACCACGGCGACGCCCCGAGCCTCAGCGCCCTGGTGAAGGAGGGGCTGGTGGAGGCGACGGCGATCAAGCAGACCGCTGCGTTCGAGGCAGCCGTCCGGTTCGCCCGCTGCGAGGGGATCATCCCGGGACCGGAGCCGGCTCATGCGATCCGCGCCGTCTTCGACGAGGCCGAGGCCGCGAAGGAGGCCGGGGAGGAGAGGGTGATCCTGTTCAACCTCTCCGGACACGGCCATTTCGACATGTCCGCCTACTCCGCCTACTTCGCCGGCGAGCTCGAGGACCTGGAGCTGCCGGAGGAGGAGCTCGCCTCGGCCCTCGAGCATCTGCCCGAGGCTCCGGCGCTCGCCTGAGGCCGCCTACTCGATGACGTAGCGAGCGAGCCCGGCCCGGATCGAATCGGGGATCGGGGAGGTGTTGCCGCCGCCGGTCTCGATGAAGACGTGCCTGAGCTCGCCCTCGGCGGCCGGCTCACCGCCATCCTCGATCACCAGCTCGGTCGTCATGGAGGTGTCCCCGAGGCGGGTGATGCGGGCGACCACCTCCATCTCGTCGTCGAATCGCAGGGGGGCCATGTACCGGATGGTGGCCTCGGCGACCACCATGTCGACCCCGGCGTCGACCATCGCCTGGTACCCGCCCAGCTCCCGCCAGAGCTCGCCCATGGTGATGTCGAAGTACGTGAGGTAGTTCGCGTTGAAGACGACGCCCTGCGGGTCGCATTCGTTGTAGCGGACCCGCAGGGTGTTGCGGAAGGACTCGCCCACGCCGAGGTCTAGATGCTCAGGCCTCGGCCCAGCACTAAACGGGTCGCTCCTCGGCTTCGCCTGCGGAGCGCCCTCGCATCTCGGCCGGCTTGCCGTTCGACATGCCGTAGGCCTCGGCGAGCTCCGGGTCCTTCTTGGCGAGCATCTCGGCGAGGTTCACCATCACCTTGCACTGCTTCCAGGTGGCGTCGTCCTGCATCTTGCCGTCGATCATGTGGACCCCGGCGCCGTCCGGGATGGCCTCGATCACCTTCTTGGCGAACTTGACCTCGTCCGGTGGCGGCGAGAAGACCTTCTTGGCGATGTCGATCTGCACGGGGTGAAGCGACCAGGCGCCGACGCAGCCGAGCAGGAAGGCGGCGCGGAACTGCGTCTCGCAGCCCTGGACGTCCTTGATGTCCCCATAGGGTCCGTAGAACGGCAGGATGCCGGCGGAGGTGCAGGCGTCGACCATGCGGGCGATCGAGTAGTGCCAGGGGTCCTGCTGCGCCGTCGCCCTGGGAGCGTCGGGGTCGTCGGGATCGGGGTCCTCGATCACGCGGTAGCCGGGGTGGCCGCCGCCGACGCGAGTCGTCTTCATCCGCCGCGAGGCCGCCAGGTCGGCGGGCCCGAAGCTCATCCCCTGCATGCGGGGGCTGGCGGTGGCGATCTCCTCGAGGTTGACCACGCCGAGCGAGGTCTCGAGGATCGCGTGGATCAGCAGCGGCTTCTCGAGCTTGGCTTTCGCCTCGAGCTGGGCGAGCAGGCGGTCCACGTAGTGGATGTCCCAGGCGCCCTCGACCTTCGGGACCATGATCACCTCGAGCACCTCGCCGATCTCGGTGACGAGCTCGGTCAGGTCATCCAGCACCCACGGGCTCTCGAGCGCGTTGACGCGGGTCCAGAGCTGGGTGTCGCCGAAGTCGACCTCCTTGCCGACCTCGATCAGCCCCTCCCGGGCCGGGATCTTCTTGTCGACCGGGACGGCGTCCTCGAGGTTGCCGAGCAGGATGTCGGCCTGCTTGGCCATGTCTGGGACCTTGGCGCGCATCTTCTCGTTCGACGCGTCGAAGAAATGGATCATCCGCGACGGCTTGAACGGGATGTCGTGGGGCGGATCGGGGGCCCCGATCGCCAGCGGCTCGAAGAAGTCTCTCGGGTTTCTCATGCCCGGAACGCTACCTGGACACTTGCCCCTGACGCGTCACGGATAGCCTCCGGGCGATGGCCAAGGTCCGCGAGGCGCTGCCGGGTGAGGTCGAGAGGGTGCTCGGCATGTACGAGTGGCTGTTCGCGCCGCCGGGCTCCGTGCCGCCACGCTGGGATCCCGGGCGAGCGCGCGCCGCGATCGCGGAGGCGATCACCGACCAGTCCGCGGCCGTGCTGGTGGCCGAGCATCGCGGCGACCTGCTCGGCTTCTGCACGGCGTACCTGGACCTGAACTCTGTCCGGTTCGGCCTCCGCTGCTGGGTCGAGGACCTGGCCGTCAGCCCGCAGCACCGCTCGCAGGGCGTGGGGACGAGCCTGCTCGATCACGCGAAGGACTGGGCGCGCCAGGGTGGCGCCAGCCACCTGGAGCTGGACAGCTCCGACACCCGCGAGGACGCCCGTCGGTTCTATGAGCGCGAGGAACCCAGCTGGCGCTCCGCCTGCTTCGCGTGGGAGCTCTAAGCCGGACGACAAAGCGACCTGTTACGATATATCGCGTTAGTTCATGATTGATCGAAAGGAACAACGCAGATGCACAGACAGATCAGCCGCCACGGATATGGGCGGCACGAGATGAGCCGGGGACGAGGTCGCGGCCGGGGGCGCCATCGCGTCCGTCGCGGCGACGTCCGCAGCGCGATGCTGGCGCTGCTCGACGACCGCCCCATGCACGGCTACGAGATGATCCAGGAGCTCGAGGAGCGCACCGGGGGCCGCTGGCGCCCGAGCGCCGGCTCCATCTACCCGACCCTTCAGCTCCTCGAGGATGAGGGCCTGGTCACGGCCGAGGAGGTCGAGGGCCGCAAGGTCTACTCGCTCACCGAGGCCGGCAAGAAGGCCGCACCGGAGCGCACCGGAGAGGCGAGGCCGTGGGAGGAGGGCGACGAGGACTCTCCTCGCTTCGCCGTCCGCAGCGAGCTCTTCCGCACGATGGGCGCCGCCAAGCAGGTCGCGCGCAGCGATGACGACGAGCAGATGACCAAGGCGGCGGAGATCCTCAAGGAGGCTCGCCGCAAGCTCTACGGGATCCTCGCCGAGGATTAGTCAGTCCGCAGGCGGGCGGTCGGGTGAGGCGATCCCGGCCGCCTTCAGCACGTCCCGGCGGTCGAGGTAGAAGGACGCACGCCGCAGTTGCCCGTCGACGACCCACCAGATCGTGCCACTCTCGGTCGTGATCTCGACGCCGCCGTGCTTCGTCGTTCCGGTCTGGCGAACGAACATCACGATCATGTCGTCGACCGGAAAGATCTCCTCGATCTCGAACCGGAATTGCTCCCAGGGGCTGAGCCAGTCGCTGATCGCCTCCCGGAAGCCGTCGACGCCCTCGTAGGTGAGCGTTTGGCCGTCGCTGCCGATCATCGCGGTCTCGTAGTCAGGATGCGCCCGCTCGCGCAGCAGTCCCTCGATCCGGTCGATCATCTCCTGCCCTTCGAGCGTGGTGCCTGCGCCAAGCTCGAGTTCGCCCTTGACTTCGTCGAGGAGACCGGCGGTGTCCTTTGCCTCGGTCACGGTTGCGGTCGAGGGTAACGGCCTCCCGTCTATCCTTCGCCGTCCCGCGTCAGGCAGGGAACCGGCGCGCAAAACGACTTACAGAGGAGCCCATGGCCGTAGCCACCGAGCAGCAAGGGAGCACTTTCCAGGAGATGACCGACGAGCAGAAGGCCATCGTCGAGATGGTCCGGAACTTCGTCGACAACGAGATCATCCCCAACGCCGAGGAATACGACCACGAGGACAAGTTCCCGGAGCCGATCGTCGAGCAGATGAAGGAGCTCGGCCTCTTCGGGGTGACGATCCCGGAGGAGTACGGCGGGATGGGCCTCGACCTCACCACCTACGCGATGATCGTCGAGGAGCTCTCGCGGGGCTGGATCTCGATCTCGGGCGTCGTCAACACCCACTTCATCGGCTCGTACCTGCTGATGAAGTTCGGCACCGACGAGCAGAAGGAGTACTTCCTCCCGAAGATGGCGACGGGCGAGATCCGCGCCGCCTTCTCGCTCTCGGAGCCGGAGGTCGGCTCTGACGTCCAGGGCATCAAGGCCACCGCGACCAAGGACGACGACGGCAACTGGGTGCTCGAGGGCCAGAAGATGTGGGTCACGAACGGCCTCGGCTCCAGCGTCGTCTTCGTACTGATGAAGAACGACCCCAAGGCCGATCCGCCCTACAAGGGGATGACCTGCTTCATCACCGAGAAGGAGCCCTGGAAGGAGAAGAACGAGGGCGAGTTCGCCGGCCTCGAGATTCCTCCGAAGATCAAGAAGATGGGCTACAAGGGCGTCGAGTCGACCGAGCTCGTCTACTCGGGCTACAAGTGCCCGCCGGAGCGGATCCTCGGTGGCGAGGAGGCCGGGCTCGGCAAAGGCTTCTCCCAGATGATGGACGCGCTCGAGGTCGGCCGCGTCAACGTAGCCGCCCGCGGCGTCGGCATCGCCCAGCGCGCCCTGGAGCTGGCTCTCAAGTACAGCCAGGAGCGCAAGACCTTCGGCAAGCCGATCGCACAGCACCAGGCGATCCTCTTCAAGCTCGCCGACATGGCCACCAAGATCGAGGCCGCCCGCCTGGTCACCCGGAAGGCCGCACGTATGAAGGACGCCGGCCAGCGCTCCGACCTGGAGGCCGGGATGGCGAAGCTGATCGCGTCGGAGACCGGCAAGGAGGTCGTGGAGGACGCCTTCCGGATCCACGGCGGCTACGGCTACTCGAAGGAGTACGAGATCGAGCGGCTCTACCGCGACGCGCCTCTGCTGCTGATCGGCGAGGGGACCTCCGAGATCCAGCGCATGGTCATCGGCAAGAAGCTGCTGGAGCGCAACAAGATTTGAGCCGTGTCGCGCTGATCAGCGGGGCGAACCGCGGGATCGGCGCCGAGATCGCGCGGCAGCTCGCCGCCGATCACGGCTTCGTGGTGTTCGCTGCTGCCAGGGATCCGGATGACGTCGCGGAGGGGGCTGGGATCATTCCCATCGAACTTGATGTCACTGACCAGGACGAGGTGTACGCGGCTCTCGAGCTGATCGGCTCGGATCCCGGCCATCTGGATGCTCTGGTCAACAACGCCGGCGTCTATGGCGACCCGGTCGGGGCTGCCGAATACGACCTCGACCGGGCTCACGAGGTTCTCGAGGTCAACACCTTCGGGCCCTGGCGCCTGATCGAGGCATTCTTGCCGCTGCTCCGTCGCAGCTCCCAGCCGCGAATCGTGAATGTCTCGAGCGGAGCGGGTCAGCTCTCCGACATGAACGGGGGACGCGGCGCCTACAGGGTGTCCAAGGCGGCTCTCAACGCGCTCACCAAGACGCTTGCGTGGGACGAGGACGACGTCAAGGTGAACTCGATGTGCCCGGGCTGGGTCCGCACTGACATGGGCGGGACCGCGGCCACACGATCCGTGGAGGAGGGCGCGGACACGGCGGTCTGGCTGGCGACGCTGCCGGATGACGGGCCCACCGGCGGCTTCTTCCGCGACCGCGAGCCAATACCGTGGTGAGATGGCTTCGACGCAAGAGCTGATCGCCACCGCCGTCGAGCGCTTCCAGGCGGAGGTCCCGGCGCTCGCACAGCTCAAGCTGGTCTTCGAGCTCGAGTTGCGAGGCCGGGGGGACGTGCAGATGTTCCGCGTGGAGGTCCCGGGTCCGAAGATCACCAAGGCATCGTCCGAGGACGCCCGCGTCACCGTCGAGTTCAGCCGCTCGGAGTTCAACCGGCTCGCCGTGGAGGGGACGGTGGGCGACTACCGCGCGGCCTATGAAGCCGGCCACATCAAGGCGAGCGGGGACAGCAACATCCAGAAGCTGATCGCCCAGGTGATCGACCGACACGAGCAGCGAGCGCGGACCAAGAAAGTCCACTGACGGCGCTGGCGAGAAGGCGGGCCGCGACGCAGCTGATCCATCGCCCGGCCTCGGCGACGGCCCCGGCCGAGATCGCGCGTGCGATCGCAGGAGCGCAGGCCCAGGACGTCTACGCCGGCCCCCAGACGTTTCGCTCGCGCAGCCGGACGCTAACGGCCGAGGACATCACGCGGGCGCGGACCGAGGAGCGCTCTCTGCTGCGCACCTGGGTGATGAGGAAGACCATCCACATGATCCCGGCCGACGATGCCGGCTGGTGGCTGCCGCTCTTCGAGCCCGAGATCGAGCGCTGGTCGCGACGGCGCCTGGAGCAGCTCGGCCTCCCGGCGGCGAAGCAGGACAGGGCGCTGAGTGCGATCCGCACGGCGCTCGCCGACGAGGGGCCGATGACGCGGACCGAGGCGCGGAAACGGGTCGCGGCCGCGGGGGTCGAGCTCGACAACCAGACCGGGATGCACATCGCGCTCACCGCCGTCGTCTCGGGCATGGCCTGCCTGGGTCCCGACGAGGGTGCGCAGACCTGCCTCGTCCGGCGCGAGGACTGGCTCGGCAAGCCGCCGCCGTTCGACCGCGACCGGGCGCTGGCAGAGCTCGCACGCCGCTACCTCGGCGGATTCGCGCCGGCCACCGACCGGGACTTCGCCTACTGGTCGGGGCTGCCTCTGAGGGAGGTGCGCGCCGGGCTCGGCTCGATCTCGAAAGAGCTCGACGAGGTGCGGGTGGGGGGCGAGACGATGCTGGCGCTGCGGGGGATGCTCCCCAGGCTTCCGGCGACGGGCCAGGTCCGGTTGCTCGGCAACTTCGACACCTACCTGCTGGGCTGGAAGGACCGCGCCTTCTCCGTCGCGAGCGAGCACGCCGTCCACGTCAAGGAGGGAGGGGGTGGGTGGATCCGCCCGGTGATCGTCGAGGACGGCATCGTCGTCGGCGGCTGGCGCTCTGCGCGCAAGGGCGGCCGCCTCGAGATCACCCTGAACCTGCCCGAGGCCGAGCGGGAGCGCCTCGGGACGGAGATCGAGGCGGAGGTCGCCGACCTCGCGCGGTTCGAGGGCATCGAGGCCCGGATCACCTGACCCGGGTACCATCCCGCGCCGCACAGGATGAGAGTCACCCAAACCACTCGAGGAGATCGACTCAAACGATGAGTGACGAGAACCACCAGCTTCAGACGGACCAGGCGGAGCGAGAGGCCTCCGGCGCGCACGAGTACGGGCGCTACCTGGAGGAGTTCGAGGTCGGGGCCGTCTACAAGCACTGGCCCGCCAAGACGGTGACCGAGTCAGACGATCACCTCTTCTGCCTGCTCACCATGAACCATCACCCGCTCCACCTGAACGACGTCTACGCGGCGCAGTCGCAGCAGGGCCAGAACGTGGTGGTCGGCCCGCTCGTCTACTCGCTCGCCCTCGGCATGTCGGTCAGCGACGTCTCCGGCAAGGCGATCGCGAACCTGGCGACCGAGGAGCTCAGCCATCCGGCGCCGGTCTTCCACGGCGACACGCTGTTCTGCGAGTCGGAGGTTCTCGAGGTTCGTCCCTCCGAGTCCAAGCCCGACCGCGGCGTCGTCAAGGTCCACACCCGCGTCTACAAGCAGGATGGGACACTGGTCGCCGAGTTCAAGCGGGCCGTGCTGGTCCCGCGCAAGAACCCGGGATAAGGAGGAGAGATGGTCAACTTCAGACGCCTCACGGACCAGGCGAAGAAGGTCGTCGACAAGCGCGGCGGCACCGACGCCCTCAAGGAGGACGCCGAGGAGCTCAAGGGCATCGCCAAGGGCGAGGGAAGCCTGAAGGACAAGGCCAAGGCCGCCGGCGAAGCGATCAAGGATCCCGGCGCGCCCGGCGAGGAAGAGGAGTCCTAGCGCCGCTGGGCCCGCAGGACCCCCGGCTGATCAGCAGGGGTACTCCTGGATGTTGTAGGGGCTTTCGAAGCCGCCGTCGTAGCTCGCCTTCGTGCAGTTGAGGCTCGAGATGGTGCCGTGCAGGACCCCCTTCTTGGTGTTGCTGACGAGCTCCTTCCACTTCCAGTCGTACTCCCGGATCGCGGGGTTCGTCTCGCCGGGGAACGGTGGCTCTCCCGGACTCAGGTAGTCGATCATGAAGCCGTTGCCCTCTCGGACGCCGGTGGAGACGCCCCCCTTCAGGTGCCGCGTGCCGGCGTATCGGCAGGCCTCTCCCGGGCTCGTGCCGTCAATCGAGCTTCCGCCGCCCGCGGCGACGTCCTGTGGGCTGCCGATGCTGAATCCCATCGCGTTGTATTGGGCCTCGAGCTGTAGGCCCGTTTGCGCGATCACGTTTCCGTAGTTCGGGTCGTCGCAGCGGACCGGCAGATACCTATGCCTGTGCTTATGGCGGCTGACCGTCGCCCGGCCGGGGCCGGAGGCGATCCCGGCGGTCGGAAGCGCGACGACGATGGCGAGAGCGCCCATAGAGACGAGCACGGCGCCCAGGTTTCGGTGGCTCATTCGGTTCCCTCCTCTGTGGCCGGGCGTAGGCATATCGCACCCAATGGCGCGAATCAACCTCGGCACTCCCGAAAGTGTGCGGCCTGGTGGCCGCTAATGGGCCTCGTCCGGGGCATGCGCCGGCGGCCGTGACTCCTCGGCCAGCGAGGTGATTTCGAGCACCCCGCGCGAGGCCTCCTCGAGGACCTCCGTCGCCTCCTCCGCCGAGCGCGCGTAAAGCTCGACGAGCAGGTGGACGATGATCCGCTCCTCGTCGTGCTTGTGGAAGCGGACGTGCGTGAAGAACTCGCGCGTCCCGGCTTCCCCGAAGGAGCCGTAGGTGAGCGACTCGGCCGCCTCCGGGCCTGAGCAGCTCTCGACCTGGTCCTGGTCGACGGTGACCGTGCAGGAGGCGACCCACGGCGTCCCGGCCACCATGCGCTCCCAGCGGTCCTCGACCGGCACCACCTTGTCCTCCTGGATCGTCAGATGCGGCTGGTCGTGCAGGCAGCGCAGGCACTGGACGACCGCCTCCTGAACCTCGTCGATGCGCTCGGACGGCTCCCCGGTCTCGGGGTCGACGCGCAGGATCGCGTCGTAGTGCAGCTGGACCTCGAGGTCCGTGGCCCAGCAGCGGTAGCAGCGGAGCCAGGAGCTGCGGTCGCCGTTCAGCCCCGGGTCGTTCATAGCTAGGCGGGTTGCGCGGCGCGATGGCGCTCGGCCACCAGCTCCGCGATCTCGCCCATGATCCGGTTGATCTCGAAGTCCTTGGGCGTGTAGACCCCGTCGACCCCGGCCTTGCGCATGGCGGCTGCATCGGCCGCCGGGATGATTCCGCCGACCACGACCGGGATGTCCGCGCCGTCGGCGCGCAGCAGCTCCACGACGCGCGGCACCAGCTCGCGATGGGAGCCGGAGAGGATCGAGAGCCCGACCACGTCGACGTCCTCCTCGACCGCCGACTTGACGATCTGCTCGGGGGTCAGGCGAATGCCCTGGTAGATCACCTCCATCCCGACGTCGCGGGCGCGCACGGCGATCTGCTCCGCGCCGTTGGAGTGGCCGTCGAGCCCGGGCTTGCCGACCAGGATCCGGATCGGGTGGCCGATCTCTCCCGAGACCGCCGCGACGCGGTCGCGGACGCCGGCCAGGAGGTCTCCGTTGACTGATCCGCCCGCCGCCGCCTCCGCGACGCCGGTGGGCGCCCGGTAGTCGCCGAAGACCTCGCGGAGGACGCCGGCCCACTCGCCGGTGGTGGCGCCGGCCCTGGCGGACTCCATCGTGGCGGGGAGGATGTTGGCGCCCTCGTCGCGGGCGACCTCGGCGAGCTTCTCCAGGGCCGCGTCGACCGCGCCCTGGTCGCGCTGGGCACGCCACTCCTCGAGCGCCGCGATGCGCTCGCGCTCCACCTCGGGGTCGGGGGTCAGGATGCCGCCGTCCTCGCCGGTGGTGAGCGGCGAGTCCTCGGACTCGGTGAACTTGTTCTGGCCGACGACGGTGATCTCGCCGCGCTCGATCTTCGCGATCCGCTCGCGGTTCGACTCCACCAGCTGGGCTTTCATGTAGGGCACCGCCTCGACCGCCCCGCCTCGGTCGGCGACCTCCTTCATCTCGGCGTCGGCGCCCTGCGCGAGCTCGTCGACCAGGCCGTCCATCACCACCGAGCCCTCGAAGATGTCCGGGTAGTCGAGGAGGTCGGTCTCGTTGGCGAGGATCTGCTGGATGCGGAGGCTCCACTGCTGGTCCCAGGGGCGGGGGAGGCCCAGGGCCTCGTTCCACGCCGGCAGCTGGATCGCGCGGGCGCGGGCGTCGCGGCCGAGTGTCACCGCGAGCGCCTCGAGCACGATCCGGGGCACGTTGTTCTCCGGCTGTGCCTCGGTCAGGCCCAGGGAGTTGACCTGCACGCCGTAGCGGAGGCGGAGGAACTTCGGCTCGGTGACGTCGTAGCGGCTGCGGCCGATCTCCTCCCAGAGGCGGCCCATCGCCCGCAGCTTCGCGTGCTCCTCGATGAAGCGAACGCCGGCGTTGACGAAGAAGGAGATCCTCCCGAAGACCTTGGGGAAGTCCTCATCTGCGACCTGTCCGCGCGCCCTCACCTCGTCGAGCACGGCGATCGCGGTCGAGAGGGCGTAGGCGATCTCCTGTACCGGCGTGGCCCCCGCCTCCTGCAGGTGGTACGAGCAGACGTTGATGGGGTTCCACTTGGGGATCTCGTTGACGGTGAAGGCGACCGTGTCGGCGATCAGCCGCATCGAGGGGCCCGGGGGGAAGGCGTAGGTGCCGCGCGAGAGGTACTCCTTGATGATGTCGTTCTGCGTCGTGCCCGAGAGGGCCGCGCGCTCGACGCCGTTCTCCTCGGCGACCGTCGCGTAGAGGGCCAGCAGCCAGGCGGCGGTGGCGTTGATCGTCATCGAGGTGTTCATCTCCCCGAGGGGGATCCCGTCGAAGAGGGTGTGCATGTCGCCCTTGTGCGCGATCGAGACGCCGACCTTGCCGACCTCGCCGCGCGCCAGCTCGGCGTCCGGGTCGTAGCCGGTCTGGGTGGGCAGGTCGAAGGCGACGGACAGGCCGGTCTGGCCCTTGGCGAGGTTCTTGCGGTAGAGCTCGTTCGAGCGCCGGGCGTCGGAGTGCCCGGCGTAGGTGCGCATGACCCAGGGACGGTCGCGCTCGGGGAGGCGGTGCTCGCTCATGCCCACATGGTAAGCGCGGGTTAAACCAGGCTGCGCAAACGACCGCTCCGACTGGCCGTGACGGGTGTTCTTGCAGTTTCCGGTACGACCCACGGCTACATTCACGCCCGCATGCGCACCAAGCTGACAGCCCTGATCATCATCGGCGCCGCCCTCGTGGCGGGCGCCGCGGCGCAGGCTGCGCCGATCCCGGTCGCGAACTACACGTTCCGCAGCCAGGACGACGTGAACGCCTTCCAGAACGTCGGCAACACGGGCTGCAAGCGGACCTGGGTGAAGAACCAGGCCCTCGGCATCGGCGTCGGCAAGAGCGGCAGCTCGTGCACCTTCCGGTCCTCCGTCGTGGGTGACTCGAGCAGCCAGTACTCGGACCAGGGGATGGTCGCGACGGGCACGGTCGGGGGCGGCAGCTCAAAGCTCCAGAAGAAGGCCTTCATCGGCGCCGGTGTCCGGTACAGCAGCAGCGCGAGCTACGTGCTGCGCGTCCTGCCGAACGCCCACAAGTGGCAGTACTTCCGCGACCCGAAGGGGCCCGCGGGGCCGAAGCTGGAGTCGTCGGGCAGCGGCAGCTGGATCAAGGTCGGCTCGAAGCCCAACACGGTCGCTATCCGCGCCTTCTCGTTCGCCGGCACCAACACGAGTGTGATCGGGTCGGTCAACGGGCACGGAGTGGTGTCGCTCTCCGACTCGGCGGCCGATCAGCCCGACGGGCGCCAGACGGTCGTCTCGGCGGGTGTGAAGGGATCCGGCTCAGGCGCCGGGGTCACGGGGGTGTTCAGCAACGTGATCGTTCAGGTCCCGAACCCGTTCTAGGGAAGGAAATTTCCCCGCCGCTCCGGCGGAATCCTCTACCTTCCGGCGCGTGTCAACCACGACGGTTGAACGCCCCAAATCAGCTGGTCCTGAGGAGGGATTGGGCGGAAACTGGCTCGTGATCGTCCTCAACGACGACCACAACACCTTCGATCACGTCGCGAAGACGCTCTCGCGCGTGATCCCCGGAATCTCAATCGACGGCGGCTACCGCTTCGCCGAAACCATCCACAACCGCGGGCAGGCCGCGGTCTGGACCGGGCCACGCGAGCCGGCCGAGCTCTACTGGGAGCAGCTCCAGCAGGCGGGGCTCACGATGGCTCCGCTCGAGCAGCACTAGCCGCGGCGAGCAGCGAGAGGTCCCCTCCGGGCGGCCCGACCAGGCTGAGTCCGACGGGAAGCCCGTCGACGGTGGGCAGAGGGAGCGAGATCGCGGGCGCCCCGGCCAGCGTCGCGATCGAGGTGAGCTCCCCGGCCGAGACGCGGGCCCGCTCCCGCTCGTCGGCTCCGGCGCCCCGGCCGGGCGCCGGGGTCCCGGTGGTGGGGAGCGCGAGCGCCTCGTCCGGTCCCAGGCTCGCGACGGCGTCCGCCAGCGCACGGGCGACGGGATCGGCCTCGGCGACGTCGGCCTCGCCGTACCCGGACGCGCGCTCCAGCCGGGCGGCGATGTCCGGCCCCAGGGAGGGGTTCGACCTCTCGACCCACTTGCCGTAGTTGCGCCAGACCTGAAATCCCTGAAGGACGTTGAAGGCCGCCATGCCCTCCTCGGGAGAGGGGGCTTCGTCGAGGAGCTCCGTCTCGGCGACGGCCGCGCCGAGGCGCCCGCCGAGGGCTTCGGCCGCCGCGCGGACCGCCTCGGCGACCTTCGGCTCGGCGGCCCCGAAGGCGACGAGGGAGAGCAGCAGCCGCGAAGGCGGCCTCGGGGGGTCCTTGGAGGCACTCAGAAGCACCTCGGCCGCTCCGCGCACGGTCTCGGGGTCGCGCGTGAGCACGCCGATCGTGTCGAAGCTCTGTGCCAGCGGCATCACGCCCTCGGTCGAAATCGCGCCGAGGGTCGGACGAAATCCGTAGAGGCCGCAGTAGGAGGCGGGGACGCGAACGGAGCCGAGGGTGTCGGTGCCGAGGCCGATCTCGGCGAGCTCGCCGGCCACCGCGGAGGCGGGGCCGCTGGTCGAGCCGCCAGGATCGCGGTCAGGCGCGGCCGGATTCCGCGGCATGCCGAAGTGGACGTTGTCGCCGCTCAGGCTGAACGCGAGCTCCGCGCACTGTCCCTTGGCGACCACCGTCGCCCCGGCACGGGTCAGCGCGGCGACGGCTGCTGCGCTCTCGCTCGCGGGGCCGTGGGCCGCCGCCCAGTCCGGGTTGCCGCCGCCGGTCACCGCACCGGCGACGTCGATCACGTCCTTGACCACCACCCGACGGCCGGCCAGCGGTCCGGATGTGTTCTCCCGGTCGCCCGGGGGCACCCAACCCGGGACCAGGGCACCGAGGGGATCCGCGGTCACCCGCCCATCCTCTCTACTTCTTGGTCGGAGAGTCCTGGATCAGCGTGTTGTTGCCCGGCCCGCCGTTCAGGCGGTCCTTGCCCGGGCCGCCGATCAGCTCGTCCGGACCCGGTCCGCCGAAGAGCCGGTCCATCCCGGCGCCTCCTCCGAGCAGGTCGGCGCCCGCTCCGCCGAACAGGACGTCGTCGCCGGCGTTGCCGCTGAGCAGGTCGTCGTCGGCACCGCCATTGAGCTTGTCGTTGCCGGAATTGCCGAGCAGGATGTCGCGCCCGGCGCCTGCCGTGATGCGGTCGTCGCCGCTGCCGCCCTGCAGGTTGTCGCGGAAGCGGCCGCCGGTGATGCGGTCGTCGCCGGCCCCGGCCAGGACGAGGTTGAAGGCCGAGTTTCCGCCGATGTACCGGTCGTTGCCGCGGCCCAGGTCCGCCGCGGCGCCGGTGCCATGGCCGAAGCCGCCCGGCAGATCGCGCTGGCCGAAGCCGTTGTCCGGCCCGACGCCGGAGAAATCGACGCGGTCGTTGCCCGCTCCGGTCACGGCGTCGACCTCGGACACCTTCGCGCAGGCGATCGCGCCGGTCCGCGGGTCCTTGCCGTTCACCTTGACCGATCCCGCTCCTGCAGACGACCGTGATGTGGTCGGAGCCCTTGCCGCCGGTGACCGTGAGGAGGCTCCGGTCGACCGACGCGCTCACCTTCGCCTGTGCCACCGCCGGGCACGAGCAGCAGCGCGGCCGCGAGGGCGGCGGGCAGGGCGAAGCGCAGGTATCGGCGATGGGCGTGCGTCATCGAGGACCTATAGGGAACACGGTTCCCGTCGCTAAGTAGCTGCAGGCCCGCCTGGCCACCGTGGTTCGCTTCTTGCACTTCCTGTGTCGCGATGCTTCTTGCACTTCTTCTTCGCGGGGCTCCGGGAGCACGTCCCAGCTCGCAGTTGGTGAGCGAGTCGATTCGGCGAGGCTGGTCGGTCTGGACGGCGTCGACGTCCGGCCCGCAGTCCGCCTGGTCGGCCGCACCATTACGAAGCAGCAGGATGTCGCTGCCATACCCGCCGACGATCCGAGCTCGCCAAGCGGGCCCGGGGCGAGAACGTCGCCATCGGCGCCACCATCGAGGACGTTCGGCTGGTTGATGCCCGTGAACCCGGCGGCGCGACTCACCCGGGTCAGGTCGATCTCGATCCGCCCCGTAGTTCCCGGTGACGACGATTCGCGTAGGGCGCCCCGCAGGCGACGCGGTGTCGAACGTCCCCACGGAGCGTGGCGTTGACCGAGTAGTCGAACCTGGGCGGTGCCGCCGGAGCAGAAGACGGAGAACCCTCGGGATCGTCAGTACACGGAGAGGTGCCCGAGATGGAGAGGGTCCCGTGCCGTATTGGTGATGGTGGGCGCGGGGCAGCGGTGCCGCCTCGGCACGCTTCGGCGTCGGGATCGAGCGAGCAGCAGTGCGCCGCGACCGGCGCGATCGTCGGCCGCGAGTGCGAGGCAGCGGTCGGATCACTCACCCGCGATCAGGGCGTGCCAGACGGGGAGGACCGGCTTGTTGAAGTAGTTGACCGCCTCCTCGCGCATCGCCGCGATCTCGTCCGAGTACCAGTAGCGCTCCCAGTCCTCGTGGTTCTCCCAGATGGACGGCCTGGCGGAAGTGGAGCGGGTCCTCCTCGTTGCGGGTCAGCGACCAGCCCTTGGCGCCGAACGCCATCGCCCGGGCGGCGGCGGGCTCCCAGATCTCGTACCAGCGGTCCGCCCGGAAGGGGTGGATGTGCCACTCGATGTAGACGACCTCGAGCGCGCTCGTCTCAGGCGGCGTGCGACGAAGTGGGCGGTCTCTCGGCCATCAGGCTCCCACCTCCGCGCGGATGGCCCCGGGACCGTCCTCCTGCTTGCCCTCGTCCTCGCTGGTCGCGCCGACGAGGATCGAGATCTTGCCGAGGTGCTTGTTCTCGTGGAGGAGCTGGTGGGCCTCGGCGACACCGTCGAAGCCCATCACCCGCCAGAGGACCGGCTGGATCTTGCCCTCGGCCATCAGCTGGTTGGCGCGCATGCACTCGTACGCGTTGGCGAAGTGCGAGCCGATGATCTGCTTCTGGCGCATCCAGAGGTAGCGGACGTCGAAGTCGAGCGTGTAGCCCGAGGTCGCGCCGCAGATCACGACCTTGCCGAACGGCTTGACGACGAAGACGGAGGTCGGGAAGGTCGCCTGGCCGACGTGCTCGAAGACGATGTCGGGCGAGTCGCCGAGGATCTCCTTGACCTTCTTGGCGAAGCCGCGTGACTCCTTGAAGCGCGCCTTCTCCTCATTCGGGCGTTTCGTCGCCTTTTCGCATCATCCCGGCGAACTCGTTGCGGTTGATGTAGTCGACCGCGCCGAGGCGCTTGACCAGCTCGCCCTTCTCGTCGGAGGAGACGACGCCGACCGCGTTCGCCCCGGCCGCCTTGCAGAGCTGGATGGCGAAGACGCCGAGGCCGCCGGCGGCGCCCCAGATCAGGACGTTGTGGCCGGCCTGGAGCTTGCACTGGTCCATCAGCATCCGGTAGGCGGTGAAGTAGGTCAGGCCGTAGGCCGAGGACTCCGCCCAGGAGAGGTTCTTGGGCTTCGGCAGCAGCTGCTGCGCCTGGACCTTGGTGAACTGGGCGAACGATCCCCAGGTCGTCTCGTAGCCCCAGATCTGCTGGCTGGGCGCGGCGAGCGGGTCGAGGCCGTGGACCTCGACGTCCTCGTAGGAGGCCTGGTTGCAGTGGATCACGACCTCGTCGCCGGGCTTCCACTTGGTGACGCCCTCGCCGACCTTCCAGACGATCCCGGAGGCGTCGGAGCCGCCGATGTGGTGGCCGTACTCCTCGTGGTCGCCGTAGCCGAAGACCGAGACGGGCTTCCCGAGCGCGGCCCAGACGTTGTTGAAGTTCACCCCGGCGGCCATCACGCGGACGATGACCTCGAAGGCGCCGGGCTCCGGCACCTCGATCTCCTCGACCTGGAAGGCGTCCTTGGGCTCGCCCTCGCGCTCGGGGCGAATGACCCAGGCGGCCATCTTCTCGGGCAGCTCGCCCGGCTGGACATCGAGCTTGGATACGTCGGCGATCTCTACGGCCAATGTGACTCCCGCGTCTGGGCGAGGGCGCGCCGCCAGGCGCGGCCCGTCGTCTGGTGGTGGACGCGAGGGATCGTAGTCAACGAACCTCTGTCAGGTTCCCGTCCGGACCCCCGACTACGTTCAAGAGTCCAATGGAAGCGTCGGAGAAGCCACAGCTGCCGCTCGAGCCCGACCGCCCGACGGCATCCGTGCGTGCAATCGACGACCGCCTGGTGATCGAGCGTCTCGAGGTGCAACGACCCCGCGGCGGCCCGGGTCGTCCAGGAGCAGGTCGGCGAGGGGCACCACCTCCGAGCGACACCGTGACGCGGGCCATCGAGATCGGCTCCGCGTGATCGAGAGCGAGGGCACGGCGGCGAACGTGGACTACGTCCGAAGGCCGAGCTCGAGCGCCAGTTGCGACCACTCGCCGAGCGGCTCGGCGGCGTCATCGAGGAGGGCAGGGCGAGTTCGCCGACCGGCTCGCCGAGCAGCTTCGACAGCGAGCGAAGCGGCTCGGTGCAGCAGCAGATCAGGAGCTGCTCGTCGCCGCGATGCAGCATCAGCGGACCAGCTCGCGAAGCAGTTCTCCGCGCAGGACGGCGCGAATCCGCTCTCTGACTTCAAGGAGGCGGTCGTCCGGGCGGTGAAGAGCTCGCAGGAGTCGCAGCAGCACGAGCACGCCCAGGACCGCGAGCGGATCGAGGCGCTGACCGAGCTGAGGTCACGGCGCTCCGCGAGCGCCTCAGGCGCGAAGGAGGAGCTCGAGGCCGAGCAGTCGCGAGGCACCGCCAAGGGCACGGGACTTCGAGGAGCGGGTCCACGCGCTGCTCGACGAGATCTCGACGGCGCGCGGCGACGTCGCCCACCATGTCGGCGACCTGGCGGGGGAGACCCGAGGCAAGAAGGGCGACACGCTGATCGAGATCGGCGCCGGATCCGGTCCCTGTCTGGCGAAGATCGCCTTCGATCCCAAGGACAGCCAGCTGAGCCGGCCCAAGGCGTGGGAGGTGCTCAACGGCTCGCTCGACGATCGCGGAGCGGACTACGCGGTGCTGGTCGTCGCCAGCGAGGAGAACGTGCCGGCGAAGACACAGAGCCTCGTCGAGTACGAGGGCAACAAGCTGATCGTCGCGGTGGACCGAGACGAGCCCGAGCGCAACATCCTCGAGGCGGCCTACGGGGTCGCGCGCGCGAGGGCTCTGGCTGCGCGGCAGGACGAGCTGGCGCTCGATGCTCCCGCGATGAAGGAGGCGATCGACGAGGCGCGCCGGGCTCTCGAATCGCTGAAGACCGCCCGTCAGGCGCTGACGGGAGTTCGGAAGAACGCCGACAGCATCGAGTCGGCGCTGGCCGGGATGGAGGAGACCGCCAAGGCGGCACTCGCCCGCGCGGACAGCCTGATCGCTGACGCACTCGAGGCAGCCGCCTAGGCGACGAGTTCAGGATTGTGTCTACTGTCGACGGAGTGCTTCAGATGAACGACGGCGACGCCCGATCAACCCGTAGAAAGCCAATGGAAGCGTCCGAGAACGCGGGGCTGCCACTCGAGGGGCGTGGTGGAACCGGCCTGCATAGACTTGATCCAGACCGCGTCGGCCGGGTCCTGGCGGACATGACGCACGCTGTCGGGCTTCCCGCGCCTGGAGCTGATGGTGAACACGGTCTTCGCGCGGCTGGTGGCGGAACCGGGCGCCGACGCCCCTCCCGAACACCCCTAGGGCAGCAGCAGCTGGTTCTGGGCGGATGGCCGCTCGGGTCCGACGTTGAAGCTGAACGGCGCCACGGCGAACCCGTCGACGCTTGCCTCGTAGCTCCCGGTCTTCATCTGGACGCTGATGGTGCCGGTGTCCCCGGGAGCGATCGGATCGCTGGTGGCGTCGACCGGTCCGTGGATCGCCAGGCTGCCGGTCCGGTTCGTCAGGTTCGCGACGGTGAAGTTGACCAGGCCTGCGCCGAACTCCTTGGGCGAGACAGCGATGCCCGACGGGGCCATGCTCACGCTCACCTGCGCCGGAATCGGGGGACGCGGATCGTTCTTGAAGTCATTGCCCCCGCAGCCCGCGATCACGAGGCCCACCAGCAGGGCGGCCATGACGAGCAGCGCTGTGCCCCTCCTCCTCCGCAGCATGCGCCGAGGAATCTAGCCGAACGGCGGGACGCGCAGCGGCAGTGGCTAGGCCGAGAAGGGCAGGTCCGCGAGCTCGGCCGTCACCCCGTCGTCGCCGACGGCGAGTCGCTCGCCCTCGGCCGCCTCCCTTCGCACGATCGCCAGCGCGATCGCACCGAGCGCGGGGGAGAGGCACGCGGTCCCGATCGTCCCCACCTCGCGGTCCCCGAGACGGATCGAATCACCGTGCGCCGCCGGCCCGCTCAGCCGCAGGCCGCGCAGGGTCCGGTTGGGCTTTCCCCTGTAGTGAAGCCGGGCCACCGGCTCCTGGCCGATGTAGCAGCCCTTCTCGAAGTCGACCGCACGCTCGACGATGCCGGCCTCCGCCGGCATGGACTCGGCGCCCATATCCAGACCGAACCGCGGCCTGCCGGACTCGACACGCACGATCTCCGCTGCTTCCTCGCTCACCCGCACGGCCCCGGCGGCCCGCAACAGCTCCTCTAGGGCCGCGGAGTCCTCCGATCTGACCACCAGGTCGACGCCGAGGTCGGTGGCGACGGCGAGGATGTCCGTGCCGTCCCACTGGCGGAACCGCTGGGCGTGCTCGGGCCCGAGGCCCTCGAAGCCCGACAGCACGGCCGCCTGCGGGCCGATCAGCGAGACGATCGACCAGAGCTCCCGGACGTCCTCGATCTCGACCTCGCGGCCGATGCTGTAGGTGCGAAGGTGCTTCAGAACCGCTTCGGCCGGGCCCGGCTCGAGGTCGAGCCAGATCTCGCCGCTCTCTAGCCGCAGGACGCGCAGGTCGGACTCGAGGTGTCCCTTCCGGTCGAGCAGCGCGGCGTAGCAGCCTCCCTGCGGCTCGACGGCCTCGATGTCGTTGGTGAGCTGACCCTGGAGGTACTCGGCGGCGTCGGGTCCCTTCACCAGCAGCATCGCCCTGCTCCTGACCACATAGCCGGCCTCCTCTCGCAGGGCGCGGTACTGCCCGTCGAGCTCAACCGCTGTCGCCGTCTCGGTCATGGAGCGATTGTAGGAAGCGCCCTCGACCGGCTCGGCCTTCCAGAAGTTAGTTCTACCTAACTTCTGAGTTCGGATCTGCTTCAATACCGCGCAGTGTCCGCGCAGGCTCACAACGCGCATCCGAAGCGACGCACCAACGAGGGCGCCGAGAACTACGCAAAGGCGCTCTACGAGCTGCAGGGGCGCGACCTCAGCCCGGTCGGGACGACGGCGGTCGCGCAGCGGCTCGGCGTGACGCCCGCCTCGGCGTCGGGAATGCTGAAGCGGCTGGCCGACGAGGGCGTCGTCGAGTACGCGCCCTACCGCGGCGCGCGGCTGACGCCCGAGGGCGAGCGGATCGCGCTCGAGATGGTCCGGCACCACCGTCTGATCGAGCTCTTCCTGGCCGAGGTCCTGGGCATGGCCTGGGACCGGGTGCACGCCGAGGCGGAGGTCCTGGAGCACCACATCTCCGAGGAGCTGGAGGAGCTGATCGCCGCCAAGCTGGGCCAGCCCGACATCGACCCCCACGGCGATCCGATCCCGGACCGCGACCTCGAGGTCGGCGCAGACGACTCGGTCCCTCTCACCGACCTCGAGCCGGGTGAGAGCGGCGAACTCACCCGCGTCTCGGACAGCGACGCTTCGATGCTCCGCTACCTCGCCGAGCGCGACATCCATCCGGGGGTGAGCGTTCGGGTCAAGAGCCGCGAGCCGTTCGGTGGGCCGGTGATGGTCGAGATCGGGGGCCGGACGCACGGGCTGGGCCAGGAGCTGGCCGACTGCATGCGGGTGCGGCGGCAGGGCAAGGGCCGCGGATGAGGGACGACCTCTCGGTCTCGGACGACGTCGGCCTCGCCGATCCCGTCCCTGGAGAGCTCTCGGCGCCGTCGGCAGGCGGGAACGAACTCGGTGGCGTCGAGGACGTCCTGCCGGGCGAGGCGGCGGTCGCCCGCGCCGCCCGGCGCTCGCTGGACGGCCACTCTCGAGGCCTCCCAAGGATCTGGCCGTTCCTGGGTCCGGCGTTCATCGCGGCCGTGGCGTACATCGATCCGGGGAACTTCGCCACCAACATCGCCGGCGGGGCGAAGTTCGGGTACCTGCTGCTCTGGGTCGTCCTCGCGGCCAACCTGATCGCCATGGTGGTGCAGACCCAGTCCGCCAAGCTCGGGATCGCGACGGGGCGAAACCTGGCGGAGGCGTGCCGGGACAGGTTCTCGCGGCGCACTTCGCTCGGACTCTGGGTCCAGGCGGAGATCGTGGCGGCGGCATGCGATGTCGCCGAGGTCGTCGGCGCGGCGCTGGGCCTGAATCTGCTCTTCGGCATCCCGCTCTTCCCCGCCGGCCTGCTCGCGGGCGCTGGCGCCTTCGCCATCCTCGCGCTGCAGCAGAAGGGATTCCGCCGGCTCGAGGCCGGAATCGTCGTGATGGTCGGCGTGGTCGTGGCCGGGTTCGCG
Source organism: uncultured Solirubrobacterales bacterium (assembly GCA_963821705.1). Taxonomy (GTDB): domain Bacteria; phylum Actinomycetota; class Thermoleophilia; order Solirubrobacterales; family 70-9; genus DASUPK01. Next base: position 28,736 of record CAWGEV010000008.1, read on the forward strand.
TTCGAGATCCTCGAGTCGCATCCCGACGGGGGCGAGGCCCTCAGCCATTTGTTCGTCCCGGGGTTCGCGGGCACCGAGAGCATCCTGCTGGCGACGGGGATCATCGGCGCGACGGTGATGCCGCACGTCATCTACCTCCATTCGGCGCTGACCCAGAGGCGAATCGTCGGGCGGGACGAGAAGGAGAAGCGCCAGATCCTGCGCTTCGAGCGGGTCGACGTGGTGATCGCGATGGCGCTGGCCGGGGCCGTGAACCTTTCGATGATGGTGATGGCCGCGGCGCTCTTCCACGACAGCGGCCTGGTCGGCATCGACACGATCCAGGGCGCCTATGACGGCCTCAAGGAGCTGGTCTCACCCGGGGCGGCCACGATCTTCGGCGTCGCGTTGCTCGCCTCCGGCTTCGCCTCCTCCTCGGTCGGGACGATGGCGGGCCAGGTCGTCATGCAGGGCTTCATCAGGCGGCGGATCCCGATCTTCGTGCGCCGCGCGATCACGCTCGCGCCGGCTCTGATCGTCCTCGGAGCCGGGATCAACCCGACCGGCGCGTTGGTCGGCAGCCAGGTGGTGCTCTCCTTCGGGATTCCCTTCGCTCTCGTCCCGCTCGTGATGTTCACGCGGCGGAAGGACCTGATGGGCTCGCTCGCCAACCCGAGGTGGCTCACCGCGCTCACCGCTGTCCTCTCGGCCCTGATCATCGCGCTGAACGTCTTCCTGCTCGAGCAGGTCTTGATCGGCTAGCGGCTGTCAGGCCGCTCCATCTAGGAGCGAAGGGCGAAGCCCGAAGCGACTTGTGCGGGGCGGCCGCTACAGCCGCGATTTGGTGGCGAAGCCGTCCGTATTACCCTGTATCTGTGGCCCTCGCCCAGGACTTCGAGGCGGTCGTCGAGACGCTCCCCGACGACTGGACCGATCTGGAGCTGGATCTGCGGATCGCCGATGAGGCCCGCTACGTCGACGCGGCGGTGATGCTCTCGCGGGTCAACGCGCAGCCGTACTCTCGCGCCGACTGGCACTGGCGGATCAACGTCGCCCACCGCTTCGGCCACGCCGCCGCGGCCGAAACCGTGCGAGGTGTGATGGAGCGGATGGACAGGGAGAACATCGCCGGGGAGCTCCGCGTGCGGGATGCGCAGGAGGGCCGGGCCGAGGTCCAGCAGTGGTGGGGCCGGCCGGAGAGCGTCCGGCGCGACTTCCTGCGGCGGCGCAGCCTCTAGCTAGACGAACCGTTCCGGATCTGGGACCCGAAAGAGGGACTGGATCACCGACGCCAGCTGATTGGAGACGATCCGGGCCCGGTTGATCTCCGTCCGGGTCCAGGGACGCTCCTCGTGGCACATCGCCTCGACGATTCCGAGGCTCTCCCCGTGGTGCACGACTGGGACCATCAGCAGGGTTCGATAGCCGAGCGAGAACATCAGCTCGACCTCGGCCCGGTCCGCCCGCGGGTCGCCGACCATCACCTGCACCGCCTCCTGCCGGTCGAGGACCCGGCTGGTGGTCGGGTATTCGTCGACGGGGAAGAACTCGCCGTGGGGCTGTTTGCCGCTCTCGGCCAGGGTCTCGATGACGCCCATTCCCGCATGCCATTGCGAGAGGGAGACCTTGTCGGCGTGCAGCTCGCCCGCGATCAGGTCGAGGGCGCTGTAGAGGTCGGTGCGAGACCGCGCGTTCGCCAGGCGGGCGCTGAGGTGCTCGAGGCGGCGGTCGCCTGCGGAGATCGTCGGCGCATCGACTCCCGGCGACGAGACGAGAGCCTTGGCCAGCGCGTTGCGGCAGGTCTCGGCGGCGGGTGGCGCGACCTCGCTCCACGGCGGGGCGGGGCGGCCGACGGCGAAGCCCTGGCCGCAGGGGACGTCCAGGTTGGCGAGGACCTCGATGTCGTCGAAGCTCTCCATTCCCTCTGCGCAGACGGTCGCGCCGACGCGCCGGGCGAAGCGGACCAGCGATTCGACCAGTGCCATTCGCACAGGATCCGAGTGGATCGCCCGCGTCAGCTCGAGATCGAGCTTGACGATGTCGGGTCGCACCCACATGACCTGCTTGAGCCCGGCGTAGCCGGCGCCCGCGTCGTCGATCGCGATCCGCGCGCCGCGCTCACGAAGCGTGGCGAGCGAGTTCGCGAGCAGCCTGTCGCCGACGTACACCTCGTGCTCGGTCAGCTCGATGATCAAGTCCGAGAGGTCGTCGGGGAGGACGCTCTTCACGGCGTCGGTCGAGAGGGCCGAAGGGCTGACGTTGATCGCGAGGTGGGTGCCCGGCGGACGGCCGATCGGCTCGAGTGCGGCCCGGATCGCAGCGGCTTCCAGCTCGGGGCCGAGGCCACAGGCGTTCGCCTGCGCGAACCAGGTCGAGGGCGGGCGTTCGGGAGCGTCGGGGAAGCGGGCCAGCGCCTCGTAGCCGATCAGGCGGCCGGTGGTGAGGGAAGCGACCGGCTGGTAGAGAGGCGCGATTGCGCGCTCGTCCAGGATGCGCAGGATCTCGGAGCGCTGCGGGGCGTCGCCGCTGAGCCGGACGTGGTCAGGGTCGAAGAGGCGGGTCCTCGACTTTCCGGAGCGCTTCGCCCAGTAGAGGGCGCCCTCGGCCAGCTGCAGGAGCGAGTTGGCGCTCTCGGCGTCCACCGGGTAGACGGCCACGCCGGCGGAGCAGGTGAGGTCAGAGCCGGCCGGGGAGAGCCCGGCGATTGCGGTCCTCATGCGCTCCGCGATCTCGTGTGCGGTCTCGGCGCCGGTTCTCGGGAGGATCAGGGCGAACTCCCCGCCGCCGGTGCGAGCCGCCGTGTCTCCGCGGCGGACCGCCTGGCGCAGGTGGGCCCCGACCTCCTGCAGCACGCCGTCCCCGAACGGGTGTCCGTGCCGCTCGTTGATCGCCTTGAAGTCGTCGAGGTCGAGGGCGACGAGAGCCACCGGCTCGCGCTCGACCGCCGCGCGGCGCAGCTCGCTGCGGAGCGCCTCCTGGAAGCCCCGGTGATTGGTCAGGCCGGTGAGCGTGTCGGTCTCGGCGAGATCACGGAGCTGCGACTGCTGGCGGTAGAGAACCGCGGTGAGGATCACGGTCAGCGCCATTCCCCCGACGGTCACCGTGGCGAGCGTGTGATCGTCTCGAGCGATCGCCAGCCCGAAGATGCAGCCCCAGAGCAGGGAGAAGCCGATGGCGGCCCAAGGCACCACCCGACGGTGCGAACTCCGAGGATTGGGGATTCGCCCCACGAGTCAAGTATCGGAACGGCCGTCCAACGCTGCATCCCCGCTTTTTGGTCAAATGGCGGGGTTGGACACATGATGCGGCGACTCCCAGGGACTTGAATCGATGGCTCGAATCGCCGCGCTGGCGCAGGATCTCATGCTCGCGAGCCGGGTTCGCACCTCGCTGGAGGCCAGCGGGCACGAGGTCGAGCAGGACTCCGAGCTCCCCGATGAGCTCGACGGATTCGATCTGGTCGTGGCCGACCTCGACGCGGTTGCGCCCGAGAAGCTCGCCGGCCTGGGCGTGCCTGTGATCGGCTTCTACCAGCACACGGACGTCGACACCAAGACCCGCGCCGAGGAAGCCGGCCTGGCCTTCACCGTCCCGCGCAGTCGCATGGTCAGGGAGCTGCCGGAGCTGGTCGAGCGAGCACTCGCCTGAACTTGGCGCCTTAGTCGCGAATACCGCGAGCTTCGCGCCAACTCGGGCTAGTGGCAGCCGGCGAAGCCCGCTGCGACCCTCGCTCTCCCGAGCGGCGAGATGACCGCCTGCTCCGAGGCCCAGCCGAGCCAGGCATTCGTCGCCTGGCTCAGGAGAGTGGGCGTCGCCTCCCCATTCCGAGCCGAGAAAGCGTGCGCCGAGGTGAGCGCGCCGAACTGCGCCTGCTGGGTGGAGCGGTCGAGGTCCGGAACCTCCTTGAGGAGATCGTTCAAGGCCCCCGACGGGTCAGCGCCCAGGGAGCCATAACCGTGTTGCAGCCCGTTCACAAGACCGCGTGCTTCATCGCAGGTTTTCGGCGTCGTCGCCACCACCAACTCCGGATACCTCGGTGCGCCGAACTGGTCGACCCGGAACTCGCGGATCGGGATTCCCTTCTGCTGCAGCTCGACGCCCTCGGCGTTCCAGAACCCGGTCGCGGCGTCGACCTTCCCCGCCGCCAGATCGGCGACGGCATTGAAGCCGATCGTCACGCGGTGCACTGAGGAGGGGTCGACTCCGCCGGAGCGGAGCACCGTGTCGAGCACGGCGTCGTCGGACGGGACGCCGGTGACGCCGATGGTCTTGCCGGCGAGGTCCGCGGGGGTGCGGATTGCGGTCGGGTTGCGCGCGATCACCGACGCCAGCGGCCGCTGGACGATCGCCGCGATCGCGACCAGGTCGAGCCCGCGTTCCCGGGCGATCCCGAAGTCATTGATGTCCATCACCGCGAAGTCGGCCCGGCCGGTCTCCAGCAGCTTCGCGCTGTCGGCTGCGCTGGACGGCTCCTGGATGTGGAGGTCGATCCCCGCGTCCTTGAAGTAGTCGTTGGCCTGCGCCGCGTAGATCCCGGAGTGGACGGCGTTCGGCTGGAAGTCGAGGACCAGGGTCGCGCCCCGCGGCGCGCCCGGTTCAGCGCCGCCCCCTCCGCACCCGAGCAGCCCGGCGCAAGCGAGGGCGGCCGCCAGCAGCGCGGCGACCCGTCTCATTCGCGGCCGACCCTATCCCTAAGGCGCCGGTAAAGGTTGGCTCGCTGGGTCTCGGCCCGGCGGGAATGCAGTTAGACTGCGCGCCGCCCGCGCCCAACTTGAACGGGTTGCTCCTCGGCTGCGCCTCGGAGCACCCTCGCATCCAACGAGAGCTACGAGGAGGTCTTTTCAAAGTGCAAGATCGAGGTCTAGCGGCGTACATCGCTGAGTTGGTCGGGACGCTGCTCCTGGTCTTCTTCATCACCAGCGTCGTCGTTCTGTATGTCTCCACCGGACAGAACGCCCAGTTCGGATCCGACTTCGCGGTCGTGGGCCTGACCCACTTCCTGCTCCTGTTCGGGCTGATCATCAGCATCGGCGTGGCGAGCGGCGGGCACTTCAACCCGGCCGTGACCGCTGCGTTCATCGTGATCCGCCGGATCGACCCGATCGACGGCTTGGTCTACATCCTCGCCCAGCTCTCCGGCGGCGTCCTCGGCGCGCTGCTCACCAAGGCCTTCCTGGTGGACGAGGGCCGGGCCTCCGACTACGGCACGCCGAAGATCAGCGCGCTGCTCGGCACTCCCTTCCAGGGCTTCCTCGTCGAGGGCATCGGCGCCTTCGTCCTCGTGCTCGCGATCCTCGCCGTCGCGCTCAACCCCGACATCCGCCGCTGGGCGGCGCTCGCCGCCGGTGGCGCACTCGGTATGGCGGTCATGGTCCTCGGGCCGCTGAGCGGCGGCTCGTTCAACCCCGCCCGCTGGTTCGGCCCCGCGCTGGTCGGCAACCACTTCGCCGACGCGTGGGCCTACATCTTCGGCCCGCTGGTCGGTGCCCTGCTCGCCGCGGCGGTCTACAGGTTCATCATCGAGCCCTCCAGCGGCCCGGTGCAGGAGATGGCGGACACGGTGGCTCCGCGCGGACCGGCCCCGCCGGCCGGCGAGGTACCGCCACTGCGGCAGTCCTCCGGCCCAGGTGGCCCCGGCGGCCCGCCGCCGAGCTCGCCCCCGGGCGGCATCGCCGGCTCCTAACTACGCCAGGCACATAGGCCCACTTCGCTAGGTTCTCCCTGCTATGCGCAGGGTGACGTTCTCGCGCAACTACACGCTCTCGCTGTCGAGGACGTGCCAGTGCTACTGCAAGTACTGCGCCTTCGCGACCCATAGGGCACACATTCACGAGCCGGATGAGGTCGAGCGGTTGCTCGACGACGCGGTCCGCCGGAACGCCAAGGAGCTCCTGGTCCTCACCGGCGAGCGCCCCGAGGTCAATCCCGAGGTCGCCCGGCGGCTCGCCGAGTGGGGGCACGAGGACTTCACCTCGTACGTCGTCTGGGCTTGCCAGCGCGGCCTCGAGCGCGGCCTTCTCCCACACACGAACCTCGGGGTCCTGTCCCGGGAGGATCTGACCCGGCTCCGGGAGGTGACTGCGTCGCAGGGGCTGATGCTCGAGTCGGTCAACCCGGGCCTCGTCGTTCATCAGGGCTCTCCGACCAAGCAGCCCGCGAAGAGGGTGGAGACGCTCCGGCTCGCCGGGGAGCTCAGGATCCCGTTCACGACGGGGATCCTGGTGGGGATCGGCGAGACGCCCGAGGAGCGCGTCTCGGCGCTCGAGGCCATCGCCGCGGTGCAGGCCGAGTACGGCCACATCCAGGAGGTGATCCTCCAGAACTTCGTCCCGCATCCTCGCTACTACGGCGCGGAGGTCGCCGAGATCGCCGACGAAGCCTCCAGGCGGAGATGGGACGGGGACGAGGCGAGCGGCTCGGATCTGCCCCTGCCGGACTGGGCGACCCCCGTCTCGATCGACGACATGAAGCGATTGATCGCGGAGTCGAAGCGCCTGATGCCGGACGTCGGGGTCCAGGTGCCCCCGAACCTCGCGGACTGGTGGCCCGAGCTGGTCGAGGCCGGGGCGACCGATCTCGGGGGCCTCTCCAGCAACGGCGACCACATCAGCCCCGAGGAGCCGTTCCCGAGCCCGCACCAGGTCCGGAAGGAGCTCGCTCCGCGGGGCTTCGCGCTCACCGAGCGCCTCTGCGCCTACCCCCAGTACCTGGACCCCAAATGGATGGAGCAGGGGGTCCTCGACGTGGTCAAGCTCAAGTACTGGAGCTTCATCCCCCGCCGCGGCTCCGGGCGCCGGCAGGAGGCGCCACCGGCGCCCGAGGTGGCGCTCCGCGCGATCGGGAGGGGGCGGCGCGGGGAGGAGCTCAGCGAGGAGGAGCTGACGGCGCTCTTCTCCGAGACTCGGCCGGAGGTCATCGAGGAGATGCGGGTCGCGGCGGACGAGCTTCGCGCCGAGCTGGCGGGCGAGACCGCGACCTTCGTCGTCAACCGGAACATCAACTTCACGAACGTCTGCGTGGTCGGTTGCGCCTTCTGCGGCTTCGGACAGGGAAAGCGCTCGCCGGACGCCTACCTGGTGAGCGAGGACGACTTCGCGGACAGGGTGGCGGAGGCGATCGAGTTCGGCGCAACAGAGATCTGCATGCAGGGCGGCATCCATCCGGACTACACGCTCGAGGACTACGGCCGCTGGCTTCGCCTGGCGAAGGAGTGCGCGCCGGACATCCACCTCCATGCGTACTCGCCGATGGAGATCCACTACATGTGCGAGCGCTCGGGCCGGACCCCGGAGGCGGTCTTCGACTACCTGATCGAGTGCGGACTCGGCTCGACCCCGGGAACGGCGGCGGAGGTGCTCGACGACGGCGTTCGGCAGAGGATCTCGCCGAACAAGCTGCCGGTGGCGCGCTGGGTGGAGATCATCGAGGCTTCACACCGCGCCGGCCTGCGCTCCACCTCGACCGTCATGTTCGGCCACATCGAGGAGCCGAGGGAGCTCGCGCGCCACATGCGCATCGTCCGGGCCCTCCAGGAGCGCACCGGCGGGATCACGGAGTTCGTGCCGCTCAGCTTCATCCCCTTCAACACCCTCCTGGGCCGCACCCACGGGGTCGAGGAGATCTCCCGCCGGGACAACCTCAAGCACACGGCGGCTTTCCGGCTGGCGCTCGGCAAGACGATCACGAACCTCCAGGCGAGCTGGGTGAAGATGGGCCTCGACGCCGCGACGGAGAGCCTCCGCTGGGGGGTCAACGACCTCGGCGGAACGCTGATGGAGGAGAACATCTCGCGGATGGCGGGCTCCCAGCACGGCGTCCGGCTCGAGCCGGATCAGCTGATCGACGCCGCCCGCCGGGCCGGCCGGACGCCGGCCCAGCGGACGACGCTCTACGACATCGTCGAGACCTACTGACCGCCTCGCGAGCCGGGTCGGTGAGTGGCGCTGACCTCCTCGCCGCGCGCACCGGCGGCCGCACCCGTGGCCGCTCCCGTGACCGCTCCCCGGATCCGGTCGGTGATGCCGATGTCCTCGGGGCCCGTGTTCCGCGCCCAGGCCGTGAGCAATGCGCTGAGGGCGAAGACCGCCACCAGGGCCGACAGCACCGGGATGAAGAGGCCCAGCGCCCCATCCCCGGCGAAGGCCCCGCTCTTCGTGAACAGGGTCCCAAAGGCGAGCGGCTGCAGTACGGCCGCGGTTGCGGTGAGCCAGCCGAGCCAGGCAGGGAACGCACCCGAGCGCAGGATGATCAGCGCCGCCGCCCCGAAGAAGGCCACCGCCGCGGGAATCGCCGGTACCCCGGCGAGGACGAAGACGTCATTGAGCCCTCTGGTCAGGACCGAGTCGACGCCCTGTGGGCGGAACGCCGCCACCGCCTCGGCGGACATGCCGATCATGAAGCTGGCCGCCAGCAGCAAGCCGCCCCCGAAGACGATCGAGGGCAGCCGCGGATTTCCGGCCGCCACCCGCAACAGGCTGGCCAGCGTGCCGACGAACCAGATGAAGAAGAACAGGCCGATGCTGGCGATCAGCAGCCCCGCGCGGACCGCCCTGTGATGAGCCAGGAAGTAGCTCGACCACTCCTGGGCCGGGGCGTTCAGGTCGGGCGGGGTGGGGATGACGATCAGGAACCCCACGATGGTGAGCACGACGAATGCGATGCCGGTAGCCGCTCCGTACTGGGCGTAGCGGTCATCGTTCATGGGACCCTCCTCTCTCAACCCTGGCGGCGGCGATCCTATTCGAGACAATCAGCGCATGCGCGCCATGGTGCTCGACGAGCCCGGGAAGCCGCTTGCGGAGCGGGAGCTGCCGGATCCCACGCCGGCGGAGGGCCAGGTCCTGATCGATGTCTCGGCCTGCGGCGTCTGCCGGACCGACCTGCACATCGTCGACGCCGAGCTCACCGAACCCAAGCTGCCGCTCGTGCTCGGACATCAGATCGTGGGACGGGTGATCGGCGCGGGGGAGGGGGCCAGCCGCTTCAGCGAGGGCGAGCGGGTCGGCGTCCCGTGGCTCGGCTGGACCGACGGGACATGCCGCTACTGCCGCTCGGATCGCGAGAACCTCTGCGAGAACGCCAAGTTCACCGGCTACGACCTCGACGGTGGCTACGCGGAACGGGCCGTGGCGGACGAGCGCTTCTGCTTCCCGCTGCCGGGTGAGACGTCGGACGAGCACGTGGCGCCGCTGCTCTGCGCCGGGCTGATCGGCTACCGCTCGCTGCGGCTGGCGGGGCGCGGCGAGCGACTTGGCCTCTATGGCTTCGGGTCTTCGGCGCACCTGATCTGCCAGGTCGCCGTCGCCCAGGGCTGGCACGTCTTCGCGCTCACCCGGGAGGGGGACACCGAGACGCAGCAGCTCGCGCGGGAGCTGGGCGCGCACTGGGCCGGGGCCGTGGGGGACCCGGCCGCATCGGATCTCGATGCGGCGATCGTCTTCGCGCCCGTCGGCGACCTGATGGTGGAGGCGCTCAAAGCCATGGCGCCGGGGGGCACCGTGGTGTCGGCCGGCATCCACATGAGCGACATCCCGCAGTTCCCCTACGAGATCCTCTGGCATGAGCGCACGATGCGATCCGTGGCGAACCTGACCCGGCGCGACGGCGAGGAGTTCCTGCCGCTGGCCGAGTCCGTGCCCGTACGGACCGAGATCCAGACGTATCCGCTCTCCGACGCGAACCGTGCGTTGGATGACATCCGTCACGGTAGGGTTCGGGGGTCCGCCGTTCTCGCGATCGACGGGTAGCCTCAGATCTGAGGCTGTGGGGAGAGGAAAGATCAAATGCCAGATGTGACCGTCAAGCGCGTCGAGGACTTCGAGGCGATCTTCGGTGGGGGATTCCGACGGGCGAGGGCCGGCCTGGGAGTCAGCTCCTTCGGTCTCGCCGTCATCGACCTGCCCGCGAACTTCTCGCACTACCCCGTGCACGACCAGACCCATGACGATCAGGAGGAGGTCTACACGGTGCTGTCGGGCCGGGCCGTCCTCCACGTCGGCGGCGAGGAGCACGAGCTCGAGCCCGGCGTCTTCGCCCGCGTCGGCGCGACCGAGAAGCGAAAGCTCACCACCGGTGCCGAGCCCGCTCGCATCATCGCGATGGGCGCCACGCCGGGGAAGGTCTACGACCCGCCGGAGTTCTCCTACGAGGGCACCACGCCGCCCTCGATGGACGAGATCAAGTCCAAGAACGCGACGCCGGCGCTGTAGCTAACGGAACAGGTCGTCCTCCGCGGGCCGCCGGAGCGGCCCGGCTCCCGGACCGTCCTCGTCCGTGATCAGGTGACCCAGGCCCGAGACGATCGCGCCGGGCACGTCGGAGTCCTTGTCCCGAGCCAGGTCGGCGGCCGAGGCCAGCTCGTCCGCGATCGCGATGTGGGTGGCGGCGAGCTCGGTCCCCCGCGAGTCCGTCCGCCCCCGCCAGTCGGCGAGTGGCTCCACTCCCGCGCAGCCGATCGCGATGTCGGCCTGGCCCATTCTCCAGGCACGGCCGAAGCTGTCTGCGATCACGATGCCCGGCCGCGTGCCGGTGGCATCGGCGATCTCCTTGCGCAGTCGGCGGGCCGAGGCATCGCCGTCCTCGGGCAGCAGCGAGACGAGTCCCACGTCGAGGTTTGATGAGTCGACCCCGGCGTTCGCGCAGACCCAGCCCGCGTTCGTCTCCGTGATCAACACCCCGCGCGTCGCCCGTACGACTCGCTTGCTCTCGGCGAGGACCAGTTCGACGAGGGCGGGGTCCTTGTCCAGCTCTCTCGCCAGCTCCTGCGCGCGCTCGCCGGGCTCCACCTCTGCGAGCCTGCGAACCCTTCCCTCGACCTTCGAGACGGCTTTCTGCGAGACGACCACGACGTCGTCAGCCGCCGGCGAGCCGGCCTTGGCGATCAGGCGCCCGAGCTCGTCGCCTTCCCGAAGCTCGGGCAAGCTCGTGAGCGGCCTGATCCGAAGCTCACGCGTGGGACTCATGGGCGGCGGACCCTAGATGACTGATCCCACGACCACGCCCGCCCGGCGCCGACCGTGCCCTGCGCACGGTCGCCCCCTGATGGACGGCGCCATGGGATCAGTCATCTGTCCGCCGGACGGGCTAGGCGGCGGCCGGCTGCGTGCGTTCGCCGAGCTCCCAGAGGACCTGCGCGGTCTTGGGCGCGGGCTGCGGGTCGAGCAGCAGCCTGTCCCGCAGCAGCGAGAAGTCCTCGGGAGTGTCGAGGTCGATGCTCATCGAGCTGATCTCCTCGAGGGCGAAGCTGATCCCGCTGGCACGGGCCCGGCTGACGTGCCGGGCGCAGCTGTCGGGCCCGAAGGCGGGCAGGAAGACGTCGGGCGGGGACATCACGAGCGCGTTCGTGCCCGTCCCGTGGCGGTCGGGGACGATCAGGACCGTGCGCGCCGAGCGGCCGATATGCGCATCGAGCTCCTCGGTGTCGAGCATGGGGCAGTCGACGGGCAGCATCGCGACGCGCTCGGCCCCGTCCGCCCTGGCGGCCCGGGCGCCCGCGGCAGCGGCCTGCGAGTGACCATCGTCGGCGTCCTGCAGGAGGATCTTGGCCCCGAGCCAGCGCGCCTGGCGCGCGATCGAGTCATCGGCGGTGACGATGAGAATGTCGTCGATGCAGCGGCTCCTCGGGAGCTTCAGGATCAGGTCGAGAAAGAGAGCCTCGGCGATCCGGTTGCGCTCCGCCTGCGTGAGCAGGCCGTTCAGTCGCCCGTTTGCGACTGAGAGCGCCTTCACCGGGACGATCGCGGTCGTGTGCAAGTTGTCGGAATCCGGCCCCACGGAGATCAGGCTACCGGGTGAGGCGCTGTTCATACCCCACTTTGGGGGATCTCAACCCCGCTCACCTAAGGGTCGAGGCGAACTCGAGGGTTCGCGCGGCAAGCTCCCGCCTGCCTTTGGCGCCCTCCATCAGCGTCGGACAGCTCATCACCCGGACCGACTCCGGGGGAGGATCGGGATCCTCGGGATCGCAGACCATGCCGTCGAGCAACCCCTCGTAGAGGGAGGCTGCGCCGGCGGCGGTCGAGGGTCGCCCGATCGCACGCATGAAGATGTCCGTCGGCCCCTTCACGACCGCGCCGGCCACATACGGGCTGACGGCCACGACGGGGGCGGGTGAGGTGGCCATCGCCTCGCGCACGGCCGGCATCGAGAGGATCGGCCCGATCGAGATCACCGGGTTGGAGGGGCCGATCACGATCACCTCCGCGCTCCCGAGCGCGTCAAGCACCTCCGGGGTCGGCACGGCGTCGGCGATGCCCTCGACCCGGATCTCCTCGACCTCGGCCTGGGCGTGCTCGGCCACGAGGTACTGCTGCAATCCACGCCATCCGTCGGCGGTCCTCGCCTGAGTCCGCACCCGCTCCTCGCACATCGGCAGGACGGCCGCATGAACGCCGAGCGCCCGAGCGATCTGGGCCTGAGCGTCGGTCCGCCGGCCTCCCTCGGTGACGAACTCGCGGCGGTAGAGGCAGGTCGCCAGATCCCGATCCGAGAGGCGGAACCAGTCCGGCGTCCCCAGCTGCACGAGCCGGTCGAAGACGGTGAAGGAGTCTCCCTTGATCCCCCAGCCACGCTCCTCGTCGATCTCGCCGCTCAGCCAGTAGGTGATCAGGTCCGGGTCGGGGGAGACGTCCAGGCCGGCGATCTCGATGTCGTCGGCCGTGTTGGCGACGACGGACAGCCCTGCCCCGAGCACATCCTGCATCCCGGCGGCCAGCTTCGCCCCGCCGGTGCCGCCGGCGAGGACGACGCAGCGCCCGATTCCGCTCACCGCCATCGCGGGCCTTACGCCCAGTGATCGTCGTCGGGCAGACCCGTGATCGTGATGCCGGCCCGTGACTTGTAGCGCGCGTTGATCGAGATCAGGAGTGGCGTGAGCGTCTCCACGATCCGGGCCGTCTCGAGGGCCCCGGCGTTGACCGCTCGGAGGCCATCGATCCGCTCCACCAGCTCCGCCACCCGCGCCTTGTCGGCCTTGCGGTCGCCGCAGACGAGCACGTCCTCCTCGACCGCGCCGTCCTCCGCCAGGGCCGCCGCGCTCACGGTGTGAAGGGCCGAGATCACGGTGACGCCCTCGGGGACCATCTCCTCCGCCTGCTGGGCGGCCGAGCCCTGCCAAACGCCGATGGTCCTCGACGCCTTGCCGCTGATCGCAGCGGCGGTGGGGACCGTGCAGTCGACCAGGATCTGCCCGGGCTCGAGCGCCTCCTTCAGATTGGTGAGGGTCTCGGACTGGGCCCGGAAGGGGACCGTGAGAAAGACGATCGGGCCTCGACCGGCCGCCTCGGCGTTCTCGAAGCCCTCGACCTGGGCCTCGGGGGCAGCGGCGCGCACGCGCTCGGCCGCCTCGGTCGCCCGCTCAGCCTGGCGCGAGCCGATCACGATGTGCTCGCCGCCTTGCGCCCAGCGGACCGCCAGCCCGTAGCCCAGGGCCCCGGTGCCTCCGATGATCGGGATTGGATCGGCCACCGGCGAGCAAGCTACAGGTCGCCGACCGCTCCCGGACGCGAAGCAGAGGCGGCGGGCAAATATGCTGGGTTGCCTGCTCATGAGGCTCGAAGGAAAGAAGGCACTCGTCACGGGCGGCGCCAGCGGGATCGGCGCCGCGATCGCGCGCCGGCTCGCCGCCGAGGGCGCTGACGTCACGATCGGCGACCTCAACCTTGAGGAGGCCTCGAAGGTCGCCGGAGAGGTCTCCGGCCTCGCCATCGAGCTGGACGTCACCGACCTGGGCTCGGCTCAGGCAGCGGTCGAAAGCGCCGGGCCCCCTATCGACATCCTGGTCAACAACGCGGGCACCGACGAGTTCGGCTTCTTCACCCAGACCACCCCGGAGCAGTGGGAGAAGGTGATCGGCGTCAACCTGCGCGGCGTCCTCAACTGCACCTACGCGGCGCTGCCCGGAATGCAGCAGGCGGGCTACGGCCGGATCGTCAGCATCGCCTCCGAGGCGGGCCGCGTCGGGTCCAAGGGCTCAGCGGTGTACTCGGCCGCCAAGGCCGGCGTGATCGGCTTCACCAAGGTGATGGCGCGCGAGAACGCCCGCTACGGGATTACCGCCAACGCCATCGCCCCCGGACCGATCGAGACGCCGCTTCTGATGGCCGCCAAGCAGCTCGGCGAGATCGGGGAGAAGATCATCGAGACGATGAAGGCGGGCACGCAGCTGAAGCGGCTGGGCCAGCCGGACGAGGTGGCGGCCGTGGCCGCCTTCCTCGCCTCCGACGACTCCTCCTACGTGACCGGCGAGTGCATCGGCGCCTCGGGCGGCATGGGGATGGTGGGCTGAGTGGCCATCGAGCCCGGCGTGGAGCGGACAATGGACTTCACAGTCGAAGGGCGACTGCTGACCGACGTCGGCGGGACGATCGGCGCAAGCGTGCTCTCGACACCGGGCATGATCGGCATGATCGAGGCCAACGCCGCGGCGCTCGCCTTCGAGAACCTCGGCGAGGGCAGGGCGACCGTCGGCTTCGAGGTCTGCGTCAAGCACGTCGCGGCGGCGGCTGAGGGCCAGACCTGCACGGTTCACGCGAAGCTCAACGAGGTGGTCGACGGCCGCAAGCTGCGCTTCGACGTGGAGGTCAAGGAGGGGGACCGCACGATCGGCGTCGGCACGCACGAGCGGCGAGTGATCGAGGTCGGCTCGGTCACCGGCGAATGACGCAATAAGCGCGATCTGCGGAATTCCGCGTATTCAGGTCCCGGCGCCTGCGGCCGATTGAAAGGTGATGGCCCACCCGCGCCTGAGGCTCCCGACTCCACAGGAGATTCACGGGGACACGAGCCTCGTCGCCAGGCTGCTTGGCGTGTTCTATGCCGTGGGAGCCCTCCTCGTGGCGACCTCCCTGCTCCTGCCTCATACGTCGCACAGCAACGATGGGGCCATCCTGGTCCTCGCCGGGACGGCGGCAGCGGTCGCCGCGCTCATGTTCGCGTTCGCGCGCACGGTTCCCTCCTGGGCTCTGCAGGTGGTGATCGGGCTCGGCTCGACCCTGATCTCCCTCTGCGTGTACTTCGCCGGGCAGCCGAGCGCCTACGTCGCGATGTTCATCTGGATCGTCCTGGTCTCGGGGTTCTTCTTCCCCGGCCGCAGGACCGCCCTCCAGATGGCGTGGCTCCTCGCCGTCTACGCCGTCGTCCTCTATTCGATCCCCCCGACGGGCTATTCGCCGCTGACGAGGCTGCTCCTGACCGGATTCGCCTTCGGCACGGCCGCCGCCGCCGTGTCGTGGCTGAGCAACGCGACCAATCGCCGGGTCGAGGACTCGGAGTCGCTCGCTCGGACCGATCCGCTGACCGGCATCGCCAATCGCCGCTGGCTCGATCAGGAGCTCGCCCGCGAGCTCGCCTGGTCCGAGCGCCGCCGGGCGCCGCTCTGCGCCGCGATCATCGACCTCGACGGCCTCAAGGCCTACAACGACGAGCATGGCCATCTCGCAGGCGATCGCCTGTTGGTATCGGCCGTATCCGCCTGGCAGGAGGTGATTCGGCCGAGTGACTTCCTCGCCCGGGTAGGCGGCGACGAGTTCATGCTGCTGATGCCCGACTGCTCCTCGGAGGACGGCATGCGGGTGCTCGCTCGGATCCGGGAGGAAATTCCCGACGGATCCTCCTGCTCGACGGGCCTCGCCGTCTGGGACGGAAGGGAAACCGCGTTCGAGCTCTTCGCGCGAGCCGACGCGGCTCTCTATGCCGCCAAGCGAGGTGGTGGGGACCAGACCGTCGCAGTCACGAAGGACGAAAGCCGGGAGGCGCTGAACGCTCCCGGCTAGGCTGGGGGCGATGGCCGAGCAGCTTCCCCGGGCGGTGCGCATCCGCGAGGTCGGACCTCGAGACGGCTTCCAGAACGAGCCCGAGGTGATCCCCACCGAGGAGAAGGTGCGCCTGATCGAGCTGCTCTCGGACACCGGACTCGGGCGGATCGAGCTCACCTCCTTCGTGCGTCCCGACGTGATCCCGCAGCTCGCGGACGCCGGCGAGGTGCTCCAGCGCTTCGAGCCGCGCGAGGGAGTGGCCTATTCGGTGCTCATCCCCAACCGGAAGGGACTCGACAAGGCCCTCCGGTTCCGCGACCGCTTCCAGGAGGCGAACTTCTTCCTCTCCGCCTCCGAGACGCACAACCGAAAGAACGTCAACCGCTCGATCGACGAGTCGCTCGGCGACCTCGAGGGCACCGTCGCAGCCGCCCGCGAAGCCGGCGTCCGCTGCGAGGGCGTGATCTCAACGAGCTTCGGCTGTCCCTACGAGGGCGAGGTGCCGCCAGATCGCGTCTTCGGGATCGCTGAGAAGCTCGCCGGCTTCGGCTGCGAGGAGATCGCCTTCGGCGACACGACGGGCATGGCGAACCCGCGACAGGTCGGTGAGTTCTTCGCCGCGGCGCGAGATCGGCTCGCGGGCGTCGAGCTGACCGCCCACTTCCACAACACTCGCGGCCAGGGCCTGGCGAACGTGCTGGCGGCGCTGGAGCAGGGAATCGACTCGTTCGAGAGCTCCTTCGGCGAGCTCGGCGGGTGCCCGGTCCCTCCGGGGTCGACCGGGAACATCTCGACGGAGGACCTCGTCTCGATGCTCGAGGAGATGGACGTCGGCACCGGAGTCGACCTGGTCAAGCTGATCGCCGCCGCCGCCGAGGTGCAGAAGGTGCTGGGCCGCCCGCTCGGAGCGCACCTGCTCACCGCGGGCCCGGTGGACTGGCACCGCGCCTGACCCGGCGGCCGGAGTAGGCTCCGGCCATGAAGAGCGACCGCTTCCGCGCCGCAGCCGAGGCCAAGGATTTCTCGGCAATCGACGAGCTCTTCAGCGAGGACGTCGTCTTCCGCAGCCCGGTGGTCTTCAAGCCGTATGAGGGCCGGGAGGCCATTGCGATGCTGCTCGGCGCCGTCTCGCAGGTGTTCGAGGACTTCCGCTACACCGATCAGGTGGAGACCGGGGAAGCCGCTGCCCTCGCGTTCAGCGCGCGGGTCGGAGAGCGCGAGCTCGACGGAATCGACTTCCTGCACTTCGGCGAGGACGGGCGAATCGACGACATGGCGGTCTATGTGCGCCCGATGAGCGGCGTGCACGCCCTCGCTGACGCGATGAAGCGGAAGCTCGAAGAGGCCGGGGCCTCGGCGTAGCTACTGGCAGCTGGCGCCTGAGCAGGTCTTCAGCTGCGCCAGCTTCTGGGCGAGCTGGTTCCGGATGCTCGTGTAGCTCGACGCGCCGGGCCCGTAGAGCAGGTTGGTGAGCTCGTATGGATCCTGGTCGAGGTTGTAGAGCTCCTCGTCGCCGTTGTTCCACTGGTTGAACGCCCAGGGGCCCTGCCTGACCCCGAAGGCACCGACGTCGTAGGTCTCGAACAGCAGGGTGCGGTTGGCTCCGTCCGCAGGATTCTGGGCGAGCGGCAGCAGCGGGATCCCGTCCATCGTCCTCAGGGGCCGAACCCCGGTGAGCGAGGTGATCGTGGGGGCCAGGTCGATGTTCGCGACCAGCTGGTCCCGGGTCTGGGCCTGCGGGAACCCGGGGCCGCGGATGATCAGCGGCACGCGCTCCGCCTCCTCGTACGGGTAGTCCTTGAACTCGATCCGGTGCGCTCCCATCATCAGGCCGTTGTCAGAGGTGAAGATGAAGAAGGTCCTCCTCTTGTCACCGTACTTCCGGACGAGCCCGACGATCCGCTTCACCTCGTCGTCGACCGAGAGCAGGCTCTCCTGCCTGCCGCGGTAGCGCCGGTCGATGTCGGCGAGCTCGGCGTCGGACATCCGGGGTATGTCGCGGAGCGCCTCGGGCTTGTCGGAGACATCGGGCTCGTCGAAGTTCGGCGGCCGAGGGGCGGTGATGTCGCCGAACACGCCCAGGTACTTCGGGGCCGGCTCCGGGTCCCGCGTCGACCAGACTGGTGTTCCCGCCTCGCCGTGCGGGTTGTTCGGGTTGTAATAGAGGAAGAAGGGCCTGGGGCTCGGGGTCCACTTCTTCAGGAGGGTGTTGACCTTCGAGCCGAGGACGTAGTCGATGTAGTCGGAGGGCTTGCGCCCGTATCGGCGGACCTTCCCGTTCTCGTTGAGCTTGAAGTTGTAGCGGTGCTGCTCCGTGCCGCCGGTGAGCGCGAACCACTTGGTCCAGCCCTGCGGCACCAAACGCGGGTCGGCGATCCCGTATCCGTTCAGGTACTTGCCGACCATCGCCGTCCGGTACTTGTCGCGCTTCAGCCAGACGGCGAGGGTGTTCGAGCTGTCGAGGTCCCCGAAGCGCTGATCGGTCAGCACGTGATGGTTGTGCGCGTACTGCCCGGTGAGGAAGGTCGCGCGGGATGGGCAGCAGAGGGGGTAGGAGACGTAGCTGTTCTTGAAGTACGTGCCGTGGGCAGCGAGCAGACTGAGCGTGTTCCGCATCACCGAGAGGTCGCTGACGTTCATGTCATCGGTGTCGATGACGATCACGTTCGGCCGCTTCTGCGTCGCGTTGCGTTGCTGCTGCAGGGTGAGCCTCTGCCGTTTCGCCTGGCAGGCGGCATCGCACTTCGCGGCTGCGCCCGCGGGCGGCGCGGCGCCGGTCGCCCAGGCGAGAGCGCCCAGGCACAAGATGCCCAGCCAGAGCCCCGCCCGCTGTGTTCTCCCGTCGAGCATCTTGATCAGAAACCCGCGACACCTTAGGGGGTTGCGCCGGCGGTGTCCCGCGTATGCTCCGCGCCCACTACCAAGAAGAGAGGGAGCTAGGTACATATGGCGATCAGCAAGGTCGGCGTCTTGGGCTGCGGGCTCATGGGCCACGGGATCACCCAGATCTGTGCGCAGCAGGGCTGGGACGTCGTGGTCAGGGAGATCGATCAGGCGCCGCTCGACAAGGGCCTGGCGAAGATCGAGAAGCAGCTCGCCCGCGCCGTCGAGAAGGGCAAGATGGAGCAGTCCGAGGCGGACACCGTGCGAGGACGGATCACGCCGACGCTCGAGTATGCGGACCTCGCGGACTCGGACCTCGTGATCGAGGCGATCACCGAGGACCTGGACAAGAAGCTGGAGATGTGGCGCGAGGTCGACGAGCTCGTCAAGGACGACGCCTACTTCGCGACCAATACGTCCTCGTTGCCGGTGGCTGCGCAGGCCGATGCCACGAAGCGGCCGGAGCGCATGATCGGGCTCCATTTCTTCAACCCGCCGCAGGTGATGCCGCTCCTGGAGGTCGTCAGGGCGGAGGGATCGGGCGACGACGCCGTGGCTCTCGGCTTCGACGTGGGCAGGGAGCTCGGCAAGACGACCGTCGCGGCCGGCGACAACCGGGGCTTCATCGTCAACCGGCTGCTGGTTCCGTACATGCTCGACGCGATCCGCGCCCACGAGCAGGGGGTGGGCTCGATCTCGGACATCGACACGGGGATGATGGCCGGCGCCAGCCACCCGATGGGCCCGCTGACCCTCGCGGACTTCGTCGGATTGGACACATTGGCGGCGATCGCCCAGGTGATGGTCGACGACTACGGCGAGGAGCGCTTCGCCGCCCCTGACACCCTCAAGAAGATGGTGGATGCGGGGAATTTCGGGCGGAAGTCGGGTAAGGGGTTCTACGATTACTCCGGCGACAAGCCCGTGCCGGTTGACGCCGGCGACTAGGCGAAGCTCAAGGAGGATCAGGACGAATGCCAGTCGACCAGACCAGTCTCGACCGCATCCGGAACGCCACCTTCCCGTCCGCGCGCCGCGGATACGACAAGAACGAGGTGGAGAAGTTCCTGGCGCGTCTCGCGGATTGGCTGGAGACAGGCGGGGGCGAGGAGTCCAGATCCGACACGGTCAAGCGGGAGCTCGAGAAGGTCGGGCAGCGGACCGGCGCGATCCTCGCCCAGGCCGAGGAGAGCGCGCAGCAGATTCGCGCGGAGGGGGAGGAGGAGGCCCGCGGCACGATCAACACCGCGAACATGCAGGCGGAGGAGACGCGGAGCGAGGCCGAGAAGTACGCGGCCGAGACGCGCGCCTCCGCCGACTCCTACTCGCAGCAGACCCGCCAGGCCGCCGAGCAGGACGCTGCCTCCGGCCGCCAGCAGGCCGAGCAGGACGCGCGGGAGACCATCGAGACGGCCCAGGCCCAGGCCCGGCGGATCGTCGAGGAGGGCACCCAGCGCCGGGAGGACATCGAGGCGGTGATCGCCGACCTGGTCCGCCGCCGCAACGACGTGCTCGCCGACATCGAGCACCTGAGCGCGAAGCTGACGACCGCGGTCTCCGAGCATCAACCGGAGCCGGGCGCCGACCTGTTCGACAAACCGGAGGAGCTCGACCCCCTCGCCCGGGCGGACGATCTGGCCGAGCACGAGGTCACCGAGGACGAGTTCGCCGAGGACGAGTTCGACGACGAGGCCGAGACCCGACGGGTGGACGCCCCGGGCGAGATCGAGGTCGAAGACGTCGACGAGACCGAGTCCGAGCAAGAAGCCGACCTGAGACGCTGAGGAAGGCATGAGCGACGTCAGGGCGGCCCTCGATGCCGCGCTGGAGGGAGGGCCAGAACGGCACCGGAAGAAGGTGGCCGAGCAGCAGAAGCTGCCGGTCCGGGACCGTGTGGCCAGGCTGCTCGACCCCGACTCCCTCGCGGAGGAGGGGCTGCTCGCCAACTGGGAGCAGGAGGGGCTGGGCGCCGACGGCGTCGTCACCGGCATGGGAACGATCGGCGGCCGACCGGTCGCGCTGATGGCGAACGACCCGGCGGTGAAGGCAGGCTCCTGGGGCCCGAAGACGGTCGAGAAGATCCTGCGGATCCAGGAGCGGGCGCTGAAGCATCAGGTCCCGATCGTCTACCTGGTCGACTCGGCCGGCGCGCGGATCACCGATCAGGTCCGAATGTTTCCCGGCCGGCGCGGCGCGGGCCACATCTTCCACACCCAGGTCCGGCTCTCCGGCCAGGTGCCCCAGGTCTGCCTGCTGTTCGGGCCGAGCGCCGCCGGCGGTGCCTACATCCCGGCGTTCTCCGACGTCGTGATCATGCGTGACGGCAACGCCTCGATGTATCTCGGCTCGCCACGGATGGCCGAGATGGTGATCGGGGAGAAGGTGACTCTCGAGGAGACGGGCGGCGCGAGGATGCACACCTCGGTCTCGGGGTGTGGCCACTTCCTCGCGAAGTCGGACGAGGACGCGATCGACCTCGCGCGGCGCTACCTCTCCTACATGCCGGCCAACTGGCGCGAGGAGCCGCCCTCCGCGCCGCCCGCCGATCCCGAGGAGAGCCCGGCCGTCTCGGAGATCGTCCCGGTCAACGAGAAGGACCCGTTCGACGTCGAGGACCTGATCCGCGCCTTCGTCGACGCGGACTCGTTCTGCGAGGTCCACGCCCGCTGGGCCAAGGAGGTCGTGGTCGGATACGCCCGGCTCGACGGGCGGGTGATCGGGATCGTCGCCAACCAGCCGAAGGTGAAGGGCGGCGTGCTCTTCGTCGATTCCGCCGACAAGGCGGCGCGGTTCATCATGACCTGCAACGCCTTCAACGTCCCGCTGCTCTTCCTGGCGGACGTCCCCGGCTTCATGATCGGCAGGGACGTCGAGCGGCAGGGGATCATCCGCCACGGGGCCAAAATGATCAGCGCGGTGTCGGAGGCGACCGTCCCGAAGCTGTCCGTGGTCGTGCGCAAGGCGTACGGCGCCGGCCTCTACGCGATGGCGGGCCCCGCCTTCGAGCCCGATGCCTGCCTCGCGTTTCCGCAGGCCCAGATCGCCGTCATGGGCCCGGAGGCCGCCATCAACGCGGTCTTCTTCAACCAGATCCAGGAGATCGAGGACCCCGAGGAGCGGGAGCGCTTCGTGAAGGAGAAGCGGGAGGAGTACTCGGAGGACATCGACATCCTCCACCTGGCCTCGGAGCTCGTGGTGGACGCCGTGATCGAGCCCGACCGGCTGCGGGCGGAGCTAATCCGCCGTTACGCCCTCGCGGCCCGCAAGGACCGCGGCTTCGCCGAGCGCCGCAACCCGGTCACGCCCGCGTAGGCGGCGGCTCGGGAACGGCACCAGCGACTCCGCCTCGGTGTCCCAGAGCTTCAGCCGGAACGTCTGGATGCTGCTGCGGAGCGTCACGACCGGTGTCCGGCGGAACATCGGATGGGACTCGTGCGCGGCCCGCAGCCGATAGTTCGGGATCTTCGCGCTGAGGTGGTGGACGTGGTGGAAGTTGGCGTTGCCGACCACCCAGGCGAGGGGGCGCGGCAGGTCCAGGTAGGAGCTGCCCTGCAAGGCGGCCAGCTCGAACTGCCACTCCCCGGGCGCCTGGTAGTAGGTGTCCTCGTACTGGTGCTGGATGTAGAGGAGCCAGGCGGCCGCGGCGCCGCCCGCGATCAGCGTGGTTCCCTGGATCAGCAGGAAGGTGGCCCAGCCGACGAGGGCACTCCAGAGGAGCACCCAGGCGACGAGCGCGAGATTGGTCACCACGACGCTGAGCAGGATCCTCGCGGTCATGCCCTTCTGGGGGAAGCGGCGCTCGAACAGGAAGACGAGGCTCGGGCCGACAAGCAGCATCAGGAGCGGGTTGCGGTAGTGGCGGTAGCCGAGGCGCCGCGGGAGCGAGGCGCTCTCGTACTCGGCGAGGGTCATCGTGTTGATCTCGCCGATGCCGCGGTGCTCGAGGTTCCCGGTGTGCGCGTGGTGGATGGCGTGCTGCCGCTGCCACCAGCGGTAGGGGGTGAAGAGCAGGAAGCCGAGGAGGTGGCCCCAGCGGCGGTTCGCCCGGCGTGCGGTGAACAGCGAGTTGTGCGTGAGGTCGTGGAAGATCGAGTACATCCGGATCAGGAAGACGGTCGCGACGAGGCCGAGTGCGATCGCGACCGGGGCGCTCGGCTGGATCAGCGCGGCGAGGACCCAGACGGCGAGGTAGGGGATGACGACGCTCGCGATCTGTCCGAGGCTGCGGCGCTCGTCGACCTCGAGGTAGGGGGCGAGATCCTGCTTCCAGGACCTGCGGGCGGGGATCACTTCAGGCTTCATCACCCTCCCACTACGCCGGGTCGATGCCACTGGATCAGGGTTTGCCGGCGAGCTCCACGAAGTAGTCGAGCGCGGCCGGGTTCGCCAGCGAGTCGCGGCTCGCGGCCTTATCCGCCGGCTCGCCCATCAGGATCCGCTTGACGGGCACCTCGAGGATCTTCCCGCTCAGGGTCCGGGGCACCTCCGCGATCTGGAAGATCTCGTTCGGGACGTGGCGGGGGGAGCACTGCTCGCGGATGCGGCGCTTGATCTCGCCCACCAGCTCGTCGTTCAGCTCCGCGTCCTCGCGGAGGACCACGAAGAGCGGCATCCATCCCTCGGTGCCGGGTTTCGGCACGTCGACCACCAGCGCGTCCAGGACCTCCGGGACCTCCGAGACGGCACGGTAGATCTCGCTCGTGCCCATCCGGATGCCGCCGCGGTTGATGGTCGAGTCCGAGCGGCCGTAGATGATCGCCGTGCCGCGGGAGGTGATCTCGATCCAGTCGCCGTGTCGCCAGATCCCCGGGAACGTCTCGAAGTAGCTGGCGCGGTAGCGGGAGCCGTCCTCGTCCCCCCAGAAGAAGACCGGCATGGAGGGCATCGGCTCGGTGATCACCAGCTCGCCGACCTCGTCGATGACCGGCTTGCCGTCCTCGTCGAAGGCCTCGACCTTCGCCCCGAGTGCGCGGGCCTGGAGCTCGCCCTTGTAGACGGGGAGGATCGGGACGCCGCCGACGAACGCGGTGCAGACGTCGGTACCGCCGCTGGTCGAGAAGAGCCAGGTGTCCTCGCCGACGTGCTCATAGATCCAGTCGAAGCCCTCGGGGGAGAGCGGGGAGCCGGTCGAGCCGACCGAGCGGAGGCGGGAGAGGTCACGTCCGTCGCCGGGCCGGACGCCGTCCTTCATGCAGGCGGCGATGTAGGCGGCGCTGGTGCCGAAGCAGGTCATGCCGGTGCGCTCCGCCAGGTCCCAGAGGACCCCCATGTCGGGGTAGCCGGGGTTGCCGTCGTAGAGGACGATCGACGCCGGCGTGAGCAGGACGCCGACCAGGAAGTTCCACATCATCCAGCCGGTCGTGCGTGAACCAGAAGAGACGGTCGCCGGTCTGCGCGTCGAGGTGGAGGTAGCCCTTCTTGAGCTGCTCGATCAGGATGCCGCCGTGTCCCTGGACGATCGCCTTGGGCAGGCCGGTGGTCCCGGAGGAGTAGAGGACCCAGAGAGGATGATCGAAGGGAACGCGCTCGAAGCGGAGCTCGGCGCCGGAGCCGAGGTCGGTCAGCTGGCCCCAGGTCATCGGGGCTGCGACCTTTTCGTCGCTCTCGAGGCGGGAGAGCTCGGGTGAGGCGCTCAGGTAGGGGACGACGACGATTCGCTCCAGGCTCGGGATCTGCGCGGCCACCTCGGCCACGACGTCGAGGCGGTCGAAGTCCTTGCCGCCGTAGCGGTAGCCGTCCACGGTGAACATCACCTTCGGCTCGATCTGGGCGAAGCGGTCGATGACGCTGCCCGGGCCGAAGTCCGGTGAGCAGCTCGACCAGGTGGCGCCGAGGCTGGCGGTGGCGAGGAACGCGATCAGCGCCTCGGGGCCGTTGGGGAGGTAGGCGACGACGCGGTCGCCCTTCGTGACGCCGAGGGCCTGGAGGCCCTCGCGTACCGCGCCTACCTGCTCCCGCAGCTCGCCCCAGCGCAGCTCGCTCAGCTCGCGGAGCTCGGACGCGTAGAGGACCGCGACCTCGTCGTCGGCCTTGCCGCGGAAGATGTGCTCGGTGTAGTTGAGGCGGGCGCCCTCGAACCAGCGCGCGCCCGGCATGACACGCTCGGCCAGCACCTCATCAAACGGCGGCTGCTCAGCTTCGCTTCCGCTGCCGCCTTGGCCATCCCGGGATGCGATCACGTCGAAGTATTCCCAGAGGGTGCCCCAGAACTCCTCGATCTCGGTGACCGACCAGCGCCAGAGGGCGTGATAGTCCTCGAAGTGGAGGTCGCGGTTCTCGGCCAGCCACCGGATGTACCGGGTGAGCTGGGAGCGCTCGACCATCTCGGGCGTGGGCGCCCAGAGGATCTCCGCCTCGACCGTGCTCTCCTCCACGGCCCGATCTTTACACGCGCTCGGCGGTGACGGTCGGCGGCTCGGCGCCGCCGGGCGCCCGCGCGCTGCGGCCCGCGTCGCGGTCGATCAGGCGGAGCAGGGAGACCAGGAACTCGGTGGCCCGGTCCAGGGCGTCGGGGTCGACGCGCTCCGACACGTCGTCGTGAGTGTGGTACCAGGGCGCGAGGTTGCCGCTCTCGTCGGTGGTCCGCAGGGTGATCGCGCGGAAGCGCCGGATGCGGGCCGGCATCGCGTCGTCGAGGAGGGCGTGGCGGATCGGGCGGGCACCGTCGGGGCTGGCCGCGCCGGATGCCGAGAGCGCCTCGCAGAGCTCGATCAGCTGCGGGTCGTGTGGGAGGCTGATCACCGGACCCTGGCTGATCTCGTAGGCGACCTGTCCCGAGGAAACGGAGTCGACGTTCAGGAACATCGTGGTCGCGCGATCCATCTCCTTGCGCCGCGAGCGGACGAAGGCCCGGCTGCCCTCGCAGAAGGACTCCTCCGAGCCGGCGAGCACCACCCAGACGTCGAGGTTCTCGGGCGGGTTCGCAGCCAGCTCCTCGGCGGCGGACAGGACGGCCGCGACGCCGGAGGCGTTGTCGTAGGCGCCGGGGACGATCTCGGAGAGGGCGATGTCGATGAGGAGGAAGGCGGCGACGATCAGCACGATCGTCGGGATCGCCTGGAGGGCGTTGAGCCAGGTTGCGTCCAGGCCGGCCATGCGGGCGCCGAGGATCGGGAGCAGCGGAGCGAGGCCGAGCCAGAAGAAGAGCCGAAAGGGGCCGAGGCCGAGGCGGGTGCGCTCGGGGAGGCGGCGGATCCGGCCGGAGGCCTTGGAGAAGATGTAGCCCGTGCGGGCGGCGTCGTAGTGCGCCATGAGGACGAGGCGGGCCGGGGCTTCGGGTCGGCCGCCGGACGAGACCACGTTCTGGGAGACCCGACGGAACAGGAGGGATCGGACCAGGTAGAGGCGCGTGTTGAGGTCCAGGTACGTGGAGATCGCCGCCAGGAAGACCAGGGTGAAGCCGATGGCGGGCTGCACGGTGGCGATGATGCTGCCCGCCACGCCCATCGCGGCGTGGATCAGGTGGACGACGGCGTACTCGGGGTGAGCGAAGAAGGGCTCGACCTCGGCGCGGCGGCCGATGCGCGTGAGCCGGGCGGCGAGCATGTTCGCCGCACGCCGCTCGGCGTCGGTGCCTGGGCCCCGCCCCTTGAAGGAGCAGAGCTCGCGGATCAACTCGATGCGCCCTGCGGAGTCCACCGGCGGCGGATTATCGCGTTCAGCTCCGCCCCTTTGGGCGGGTTATCTTTGATCGCACCGCGGCCGGAGTGGCGGAATGGCAGACGCGCGGCACTCAAAATGCCGTGTCCCTCGGGACGTGTGGGTTCGAATCCCACCTCCGGCACTGCTCAACGGGTCAAACCGGCTGAGGAAAGGGGGGCGAGCCGAGGGTTTTGGTCACTTCTCCACGCTATAGCGGTGCAAAGTGACCAAAAGCGGGGTCGCGCCCGGGATCTGGCGCGTCGGCAACACGGGCTCGTGACCCGCGCCCAGCTTCGCGCGCTTGGATTCACCGACAGGGCCATCGACCACCGGATTTCCCGCGGCCGGCTTTCGCACTCTTCACCGCGGGGTTTTCGTCGTCGGCGGTCGCGATATCGGACGTATGGAACGCTGGATGGCGGCCGTATTGGCGTGTGGACCGGACGTGCTCCTGAGCCATCAATCCGCTGCTGAGTTGTGGGAAATCAAAAAGCCTCTTGGTGGACGGATCGAAGTCTCCGTCGGGGCGGGCGATCGGCGCAGGCCGCGGGGACTCATGGTCCATCGCCGCAGCGTGCTCTCGACCCAGGATCGGCGGGCTCGACACGGGATCCCTGTGACCGGCCCGGCGCGAACCTTGGCCGACCTCGCCGTTCGGCTGTCTCAGTCCGAGTTGGAGTCGGCAGTCAACCAGGCGGTCAATTTGGACCTGACCGATCCGAATCGACTGCGGACGGCGTTGGATCGAATGCGCGGAGAGGCCGGAGCGAGCACAGTGCTCCGGCTCCTCGATCGCCATGGTCTTCGTCTCACCGATTCCGAGCTCGAGCGGATGTTCCTTCGGCTCGTGCGCGAGGCACGCCTGCCTCTGCCACAAACCGGCGTCCGACTGAACGGCTTCCGGGTCGACTTCTTCTGGCCTGATCTCGGACTCGTTGTCGAGACGGACGGTCTCCGCTATCACCGCACGCCGTTCCAGCAGACCCGGGATCGCCGCCGGGACCAGGCACATACCGCCGCTGGCGCCACGACCCTTCGGCTCACCCATGCCCAGGTTCGCTACGAGCCGGCCGAGGTGAAGGCCCTCCTTCGACGCGTGACGCAGCGTCTCACCCACCGCCGCGACGCGGCCTAGGCTCCATTCCATGTGCGGGCGCTACACGCTCACGGATCCCGATCCGCGTCTGCTGCGGTTCCGCTTCGGGCTGACCGAGTCGGTCGAGATCGAGCAGAAGCCCCGCTACAACATCGCGCCCACCGATTCAGTCCTGGCGGTGAGGCTCGATCGGGAAGGCCGGCGGGAACCCGGCGTCCTCCGCTGGGGGCTGATCCCTCACTACGCCGACCCCGATGACTTCGACCGCCTGCTGATCAACGCCCGCGCCGAGACCGTCGCCGAGGCGCCGGCCTTCCGCGATGCGTTCCGGACCCACCGCTGCCTGATCGTGGCGGACGGCTTCTACGAGTGGCGCGCGGAGGACACCGGGAAGAAGCCGGTCTGGATCACGCGCCCCTCCAGGGAGCCCTTCGCCTTCGCGGGGCTGTGGGCCCGGGCCCGGCGCCCGGACGGCTCGTCGGTCCACTCCTGCGCGATCGTGACCTGCCGGCCGGGCGAGCTGGTCGCGCCGATTCACGACCGGATGCCGGTGATCCTCGAGGAGGACACCGAGCCCGAGTGGCTCGACCCGGAGACGGGGGAGGGGCGGCTGGAGGAGCTGTTGGCGCAGACGGAAGACCTGACCGTCACAGAGGTGTCCGACGCCGTCAACGACGTGCGGCAGGACCGCCCGGCGCTGATCGAGCCGCCTCTACGGCTGTTCTAGGCGGCCGCCCCGCTCAGGCTTTCTTGGGTCGGCGCGTCGCCGTCGAGCGGGTGCTCCGCGTGGTGCGGGTCGACCGCGTCGAGCTGCGGCGACCGGTGCTCTTTCCGCCTCCGCCGCTGCGGCGCGGCGGCTCGACCGGCGGCAGCTCGTCCCCGATCGGCCTCTCCTCCTCGACGTGCCAGTTCTGGTTGAACGCGACCATCGCGACCGCGACCAGGATCACCTGAACGGGAACCAGGAGGAGACACAGCAGACCGAGCAGATCGGGCGGCAGCGCGGGGTTGCTGAGGCCGTCCTTCGCCCGGTCGAACCAGGCCGGGGCGGCGATGCCAGCGAAGATCGCCAGGATGATGGACAGGGCGGAGGCCACGGGCAACACCCCGCGGTTCCAGCGCGCGACCAGGTAGGCGAAGAGGACGTAGAGGCCGGCGTAGATGACGGAGAGGGGCTTGACCCCCTCCAGGCGGGTCCACCCGCCGATGATGATCACGAATGAGATGCCGGCGGTGACGAGCAGCAGGAAGACGACGAGGGTCCGCGCGCTCTTGGCCTCGGGCTTCTCCCTGTTCGGTCGCCAGAGCTCGTATCCAGGCCGGACCGCTCCCGCTTCCATGGCGAGCAAGTCTATGGACTCGACTGGATGCGCGCTACACCCCAACCGCTGGCGGGGCGATGCGGGCGGAGGGACTCGAACCCCCACGCTCTTTCGAGCACCAGGACCTAAACCTGGACCGTCTACCAGTTCCGGCACGCCCGCCGGTGAGCCGATTCTAAGTTTTCGCGCGAGCGAACCACGGATGCCCCCTCTCGAGGCACCGTGGAAGAATGCCGGGGGTTGCCCTCTACTACCTGTCGCTTCGCGGTAGCTACGCCAGCGTCCTTCGGGGGGCGACGCTCCTACCTGAGGCCGAAGGTACGGGTGGATGCATGACGAAGAGCGCGCCGATTTCCGTCTATCTGGTCGACGACGTGCCCGAACTGCGTGAGCTGATCAAGTCCGGCATGGAGGAGGACCCGGGCTTCACGGTCGTCGGGGAAGCCCCCGACGGCCGGAGCGCGCTCGAGGGCATCTCGGCGACCCAGCCGGCGGCCGTGCTGCTCGACCTCTCGATCCCCGACATGGAAGGACTCGAGGCGATCCCCGAGATCCGCAAGGTGGATCCGGACATCGCGATCATCGCGCTCTCCGGATTCTCGGCAGACCGGATGGGCGGCCCCGCCCTGGATCGCGGCGCCGACGGCTACGTGGAGAAGGGGAGCCCCAGCCAGGAGCTCCGCGACGCCACCCGCCTGGCGGTGGAGAAGCGCCGCGGGGAGTAGCCCGCCGGGCGCGGGCGATCAGCGGGGCACCCAGGACTCGAACCTGGAATCGCCGACTTTGGAGGCCGGTGCCTTAGCCAGTTTGGCCAGTGCCCCTCGGCCGAGAATCGTAACCCGCGAAGCGTGGGCGCCTATGGCTTCGGCGAGGGCTGCTTGGTGCCGGTCCCGGTGCCCTGGCCCTGCTTCTGCTTCCGCTTCTGCTTGCGGAGCTGCTTCTTCGTCAGCGGCAGCGGGTCCGGGCCCAGCTCGACCCGACAGGACGGGCCGACGCAGCTCGAGAGCGGGACGAGCGCCTGGTAGAGCCACCTGCGCACCTGGCGGTAGCGCGGGTCCCTGACGACGGAGTGCAGCTGCGCCGGATCCAGCTTCATGTCGTACAGCTCGCTCTGACCGTTCGCGTAGATCGTGTACTCGTAGCGGTCGGTCCTGATCGAGCGATATGCAGGCGCGCTGTTCGTGTTGTTGGCCGACTTGATCGCGTCCGACTCCTGCTCGAGGTTGCGGACGCCGGACTTGCCGGCGACGTGGACCTTCGCCTCCTGCGCCCTGGCGCTGGCCGACTGCGCCTCCTCGGCGCCGGTTCCTCCGGGACCGGTGTCGCCCTCCAGGAGGATGGGGCGGGTCGTCCGCAGCGCCGGATTCTCCGCGTAGGGCAGGAGCGAGCGGCCGTCGAGCGAGTTGTCCTGGGAACCGTGCGCGATCTGAAGGATCGTCTGCGGGATGTCGCCGTTCCAGACGAGCTCGTTGCTCACGCCGCCGGCCGGGATCCCCGGTCCGCGGATGATCAGCGGGACCCGGGAGGCCGGGTCATACGGCAGGTACTTGCCGTTGGCGATGCGGTGCTCCCCGCGGAAGAACCCGTTGTCTGAGGAGAAGATGATGTAGGTGTTGTTCAGGATCCCCCTGTCCTTCAGGTTCTGGACCAGCTCCCCGACCGACTGATCCACCGAGATCAGCTGCTCCTCCTGGCGCCGGCGCTCGTTCGCGATCAGCGCGATCTGCTTCTTGGTCAGCCGCTTCTTCAGCTGCCGCCGGAGCCACCTCGGCTTGTCGCTGATGTTCTTCTCGTTGAACGCCGGCAGCTTCGGCAGCGGAGTGCCGGCGAGGAGATTGAGGTCCCTGGGCGCCGGATCGAACGGGCCGTGGGGCGAGTTGAACCAGAGGTTCAGCCAGAACGGCTGATTCGAGACGCCCCTGTCATTGATGAAGTTACCGGCGAGATCGGTGAAGACGTCGGTCTGGTAGTCGCGGGGCTGATCGCCGTAGAAGGTGAGATGGGGGGTGGGGGTCTGGGGGGTCCGCTCGATCAGCTGGTAGTTGTAATAGAGAGCGTCCTCGGAGATCTTCCCGAACCACTCGTCCCATCCCTGCGGCACCGGGAGCTGGCCGTCCTGGGCCCCGTAGCCGTTCATGTACTTGCCGATGTGGACGTTGTAGTAGCCGTCGTTGTGCAGCCACACCGGCAGGTCGTTGGACTGGTGCGAGATGAACTTGGTCCAGCTCCCGTTCGGGGGGAAGTTGCCGTGCACCCCGTGGTTGTGCATGTACTGCCCGCTCAGCATCGTGGCGCGGGAGGGACAGCAGAGCGGGAAGGAGATGTAGAACTCGTTGAAGCTGGTCCCCTGGGCGGCGAGGAGCGACTGCACATTCGGCATCGCCGACAGCTCGCTCGACGTCATGTCGTCGGTGAGGATGAAGAGGACGTTCCTCTGCGGGGGGGCGCCACTCGCTTCGCGGGTCGCAATCGTCGCGGCGACGACCGCGAGCAGCGCGAGCGCCGCCATGAGCGTGGCCCAGGCGCGGGCGTGCGCGAGTCTTGGAAAGGGCGGCATGCGGCTGAGTGGCGATGCGGCGGGGGGCCCCCTGCCTCTAGAACCATCCCGCGGGCGTCGAGTTTCGCAAACACTCCGGCGCCCAGCGCCGGAATCCGCCCCCCGGCCGAACCTATAATCGGCCCGAACGCGGGCGTGGTGTAGTTGGTAACACAGGAGCCTTCCAAGCTCCCGTCGCCGGTTCGATCCCGGTCGCCCGCTTGGGTCTAGGATTGACTCGCCCATCGGGGCGTGGCGCAGTCTGGTAGCGCATTCGGCTGGGGGCCGAAAGGTCGCTGGTTCAAATCCAGTCGCCCCGATTACCAGCCCAGGTCAGCGGACCTCCGCCAAGGCCCGCATTCGTGCCTGGCAGACCCAATGAGTGCGGTGGTCCTGCGGACGCTTGCGGAGGCCCAATCCGTATGGAGTCCGTATGAGAAGAGGCCCGAATCCGTATGCGTTTTCGGGGCCGATTGTTTTTCTGCGGCTCTGCCGCCTCACGGCGCAGAAACGCCCTCCAATTCGGACATGGAAGGCGCGCCGCGAAGAAGCGAGACCCCCGACTCGGGGGTGACTGACTAGCTGTGAATTCGGCCCGCTTCGCGCTAAGCCGGCGGCATCTCGTCGTACTGCGGCGCGTCGTCTCCGATCTGGTGCCAGCTCGCCTTGTAGGCGACCTGCTGGTGGAAGGCCGGCTTCATGTCGAGGTCGCCCATCAGGCCCGCGGCCACGAAGTAGACCTCCCCGAGGTCGTCGTAGATGCTCGATCCGCAGTTGCTGCAGAAGTTGCGGGGAGCTAACTCGCTCTCGTAGGTCTTGACCAGGTCCTCGCCCTTCGTGAACTTGAGGTTCTCCGGGGCGGCCACGACCCCAGCCAGACTCGACCCCGTCCAGTGCTGGCAACGGGTGCAGTGGCAGTAGGCGAGTGCCTGCGGATCAGAAAGCTCGTACTCCACGCCGCCACACAGGCAGGTCCCTTTGAGCGTGTCGGCCATGACGTCCCCTCTCAGGTAGGCGTTGATCGATCCGCGGCCGACCCTACTCCGATCGGCGTGTCCGCTCAACATCTCAGGCGCGCGCCCTACCATCACGCCCCCCATCAGTCCGGCCGAACACCGCCGAGAGGACCTTCGCAACGTCGCCATCGTCGCTCACGTTGATCACGGCAAAACGACGCTCGTCGACGCCACACCACCGTGAGGTACGGCGACACCAAGCTCAACATCATCGACACCCCCGGGGAAGCGGACTTTGGTGGGGAGGTCGAGCGCGGGGTACTTACGGATCTCGTGGTCGCGTATGGCGGCGGTTGAGTCCGGACGTCGTGATTGACCAGAGACAACGCCTCATAGGACTGTATGCAGCCCGATCCGTCGGAAATCCGTATGAGGTGATCGTCTCTTGGGTCGTGGAGCCGGGTTGAACCAGTCGCCCCGAGATGCAGGAACCGCAAGCTCCGCGTCGAAGCGCTCGGCTTCTGGGCTCCTCCGCGCCGAAGAGGACGACAAGCTAGTTTTCAGCACGAGATGGACCAGCCCTGCTATGCGATCACTGGCGCCGGCGGCAAGGAGCTCTCCGATCGCTGGGAGGATGGTCTGTTCATCAAGGGGCTGGTGCAGGAACGCTGGGAGTTCCTGGCGCAACCCGAGGTCGGAGCGTGAAGATCCGGGCGGCGGTGCTCGAGGGGTTCGGTGAGCCGCTGGTCGTTCAAGAGCTCGATCTGACCGAGCCGAGCGAAGGTGAGGTCCTCGTCCGCCTAGTCGCATGTGGTGTCTGCCACACCGATCTCTACACGGCATCGGGAGTCGATCCCTCGGGCTATGCCCCAACCGTGCTGGGCCACGAAGGGGCAGGGGTGGTCGAGAAAGTGGGTCCCGGGGTCGAATCACTTTCGGTCGGAGACCACGTGGTGACCCTCTTCTCGCCCCAGTGTGGCGAATGCGTCCACTGTCTCGATGAACGGACCAACATCTGTTTGGCGATCCGCGAGCAGCAGAACAAGGGCTACCTCCCCGACGGAACAACGCGGCTGCGGCGAGACGGGGAGGAGATTCGGCACTTCATGGGCACGTCGACGTTTGCCGAGGCGACGGTGATGCCGGAGATCGCTCTGGCCAAGATCAATCCTGAGGCTCCCCTCGACCGGGCCTGTCTGTTTGCCTGCGGACTGACGACCGGCCTCGGGGCCGCGATCAACACTGCCAAGGTTGAGGCGGGCTCCACGTGCGTGGTCTTCGGCGCCGGCATGGTCGGGCTTGGGGCTGTCGCCGGCTGTCGCCTTCAAGGCGCCGAAAGAATCATCGCCGTTGACCTCTCCGAGGACCGTCTCGAGCTGGCGCGCGGCCAAGGAGCAACCGAAACGATGATCGGCGGCGAGGACGTTGTCGAACGGATCGTCGAGGAGACCGACGGCTTCGGCGCCGACTACACCTTCGAGGCGACCGGGAACGTCAAAGTGATGCGCCAGGCCGTGGAGGCGGCGCGGATGGCCTGGGGATTCGCGACGATGGCCGGAGTCGCCGGCAAGGGCGAGACGCTCGACATCATTCCCCGTTTCCTGATCACCGGCCGCCGCGTTGCAGGCTCCTCCTTCGGCGGTGTCAAAGGCCGCCAGGGTGTGCCTGAGCTAGTCGACCGGTACCTGGCTGGAGAAATCGACGTCGATCCATTCATTTCCCACCGGATCACCCTGGACGAGGTAAACCGTGGCTTCGAGCTGATGGAAGCCCAGGACGGTATTCGCAGCGTGATCGCCTTCAACTGACCGGGGCTGGAGCGAGGAATGATTCTTCAGCGCGTCGAGCACCCCGAGTGGCTCTCAAACGCCTATCTGGTCGTTGACGAGATCGGTGGCCATGGTGTGCTCGTCGATTCGAACGGAATGACCGATCCGCTCTGTGAGCGTGCCGAGCGCGAAGGCAGCGAGATCACACATCTGCTGCTCACCCATCATCACGCAGACCACGTCGTGGACGCTCGCAAGCTGGCCCAGCGCTTCGGCGTGCCGATTCTGGCCCACGAGAAGACCGCCGAGATCCTGGATGGAGTTGTTGACGAGACCTTCGGCGACGGCGACGTGGTCGAGTCGGGAGGCTTGCGCATCGAGGTGATGCACACGCCGGGCCATTGCGCCGATCACTGCGCGCTATCCGTAAGTGGCACTGATGTCTTGACTGGCGATGTCATCTTCAAGGGAACGGTTGGCGGCACGCGGGCGCCGGGAGCAACCGGCTTTGAGGATCTTCGCTCGTCGGTGATGGACCGCCTTATGAAGTTGGGGCCAGAGACGCGCTTTCACCCCGGGCATCGCGAGCCGACAACGGTGGGCGTGGAGTGGGAATCGAATCCATTCATTCGCATCTGGCGCGGTCTCGACCCCGAGAATGCCGAGCCCTGCACTGTCGGTCCGGCCGATCCCGGCGATCGGAAGGCCGCCACTCTCGTTCTCTGGGCCCCTGACTACGACGGTGGGAACAAGGCCTGGGTCCGTTTTGCTGACGACTCAGAGGCCGTGGTTGGCGGCTCGCAGGTACAGCGAGGCAGCGCCAGCTGAGCCTCTGACGCCGAGTAGAGCAAGGCGAAACGGAAGCACAAACGAGCGTCGTCGGCTGGGGGCCGAAAGGTCGCTGGTTCAAATCCAGTAGCCCCGACTAAGTGAGTAAGCCTTGGAGTTCAGCCCGCTAACGCCTCGTAGGACGCGGCGAAGCGCTCGGCGATCACGCGCCACGAGTACGCGCCGCGAATCTGCTCGTACGCGTTCTCGCCTCGCTGCTTCCGTTCGTCGACGTCGTTCACGGCTTCCACCAGTGCGCCGGCAAGCGCGTCGACGTCGTCCGGCTCGACCATCCAGCCGTTCGGGCGCACCAATTCGGTGTTGACGAACGTGAGCGGACCGCCGCTGCGAGTCGCGATCACGGGAACCCCGCAGGCCATTGCCTCGAGCAGCGGCAGCCCGAAGGGCTCGTAGCTCGATGGGGTCACGAGCGCATCCGTACAGGCGAGACCGTCGGGGAGGTCCTCGTGACCCCTCCAGCCGAGGAAGAAGATGCCTTCTTCACCCTCGCGGCGAGCCACGGTATGGGGGTGCTCGCCGTCCCACTCGCCGGGCGAGCCGCCCCAGATCACGAGCGGAGCGGGCCTCGCAAAGCGCGGGCGGGCCAGAACGTATGCCCGCACGAGCAGCGGCACGCGCTTGAAGTCCAAGAAGCGGCCCACGTACAGCAGCACGGGAGACGGCTCGCCAGTCTTGCGATCGACGAACGGGCGCAGATCCTGCTCGTCATAGCGAATGCTTCCGGGCTCCCCCGACTCGTCCCAGCCGCGCGGATCGGTGACCAGCCAGCGGCGCCAGCGGGAGAGCTGCTCCTCGGGGCCAGCGTCGCGACGGTCGAAGCGCTCGGTGTCTACGCCGTTGGGAATCACTTCGATCCTGCTCTCGTCAACGCCCAGCAGCCTGAGCGCCTCGTCGCGGTCGTGAGAAGAGACCGCGACGATCTGGTCCGACCGCCGGGCGAGCGCTCCAAGGAGCCCGGCCCAGTGAACGCCGAAGCGCCAGTGCCCCCAGTTCGTGCTCTCAAACAATGCTCGCTGCGTTGGAGAGAGGCCGTCGAGCGTCGGCATCGCGTCTGCGCCCGCGCAGTCGGCCATCCCGGCCAGGGTTGTGTCGAGCGCCCGTGCCAGGTCCGCGAGCCGTTCGATCCGGTCGAGCATCTTTAGCTCGGTGCCGTGCAGTTGCGTGAGAACCGGTCGGGTCGGCCAGCGCCGTTGAACGGCCGCGTGGATCGGCGTGAGGTGATGGAGGTGAAACAGCGTCGGATCCGTCCACGCGTCCGCGAGGATGCGCTCCCAGGCCGCGACCAGGTGCGCGCCGATCCGCGGCGAGACCGCGGCGAAGACCCGGTCCGCACTGTCGTTGCCGTCCTCGAAGGATGGGTGCATGGGAACCGGCGCCTCGAGCGGATCGCGGCCAGCCGCGCGGGCGCCGATCGCCGGGTCGTAGTCGGCCGCCGTCACCGAGAGGCCTTCGAAGAAGGTCGCTGCGTGCGACGGCGTCCCGGCTGCGCCGAGTGACCCGCAGGCCAGTGATACCTCCCAGCCCGCACCGTCGAGCGCCCGAGAGAGGTAGCGGGCGACCTGCGCCGAGCCGCCTCGCGGGTAGAAGATCAGTCCCATTGCCACCTGCCGCTTCGACGGGCTCATCGCTGGGAACGGTATTGGAGGTGATTACGCGAGCACCTCGATCTGGATGCCCCCGCTTCGCATCCGATCCAGTCGCCCCGCCCGCGAGCGAATGATCCGCGGACGGAGCTTAGGCGCCCCCCTGCGCTTCGGGGCCCGGGGCTGGCGGCTCATCGAGCATGTCGACCGTCGGCACGTAGAACAAGTTGCCCGTCAGCGCGGTGGAGAAGTCGAGGATCCGATCGGTGTTGCCGGGCGGCTTCCCGATGAACATGTTCGTCAGCATCTGCTCGACCACCGAGGGCGTGCGGGCGTAGCCGATGAAGTAGGTCCCGAACTCGGCCGCGCCCACCTCTCCGAAGGGCATATTGAGGCGCACTATCTGCTGCTCGTCGCCTTCCTCATCGACGATCGTGTTGAGCGCGAGGTGGGAGTTGGCGGGTTTCTGATCCTCCGGGAACTCGATGTCGTCGAGCTTGGTCCGGCCCACCGCGCGCTCCTGCTCCTCCACGGCCAGCGCCTCCCATGCCTCGAGATCGTGCACGTACTTCTGAACGACGACATAGCT
Organism: uncultured Solirubrobacterales bacterium; assembly: GCA_963821705.1. Taxonomy (GTDB): domain Bacteria; phylum Actinomycetota; class Thermoleophilia; order Solirubrobacterales; family 70-9; genus DASUPK01. The sequence continues at coordinate 65,691 of CAWGEV010000008.1, forward strand.
GCCGCCCGCGAACTGCGGGTCCTCGTCACCGATCAGGACCGCGGCCGATGCCGCCGCTCCCTCCGGGTTCTCCGTGCCGTCGACGAATCCGAGCAGGTCACGCTCGTCGAAGGACCTGAACCCGTGCACCTCGTCGACGACCTGAGCGAAGCCTGCAAGGCGACCGGTCAGCTGCTTGGCGAGCTCGAAGCACAGGTCGAGCCGATGGGCGCGGACGTGGAACAGCAGATCGCCGGGCGTAGCGGGGGCCTTGTGCCGGGCGCCGGCAAGCTCGCGAAACGGATGGAGCTCGGCCGGACGGGGCGGGCCGAACAGCCGATCCCAGGCCCGAGCGCCGATGCCGACCACGCAGGTCAGCTCTCCCTCAGGGAGCCGGAACCCGACCGATCTCTTCAACCCGCTGACGTCCGAAAGCAGGTCGCGGACCCCGTCCTCGCCTCCCGGGTCGACGACGGCCGCCAGGAAGATCGCCGCCTCGGTGAGAGGGGAAAGGATCGCTTGGGGCTCAGCGGCGTCCGTCATTGACCGGCGGCTGGGTCGAGGGCAGAGCCACACGGCAAGGCTATCCGGGAGCAGCCCACCGGACTAGGGTTCGTGGCGGGCGAGTCAGTCCTCCGCCGAGCTCTGAGCGAGAGCACTCTAGACTTCCTCGCCTTATGTGGGACGGCAGGCCCTCGCGAGGATCAAGCCCATGAGGCGCCTCTCGCAGCTGTGGAGGGGGATCGCGCTGGTGCCGGCGGCGGCGATGTCGGTGCACCAGCTGCGCTACGTCCTGGCCTACGGCGGAGGAGCGGACCGGGCGCTCTCCGGGCAGGGCCACGCTTACCTGAGCTCGGTCACCCCGTGGGTGGTGTTTCTCTGCGCGGCGGCTCTCGGAGCGTTCCTGGGCCGGCTTGCGCGAGCGTGGCGTCTCGGTGAGGCCCACGACCATTCCGCCGCAAGCCCGCTCGTCGTCTGGCTGACTGCCGCCGCAGGCCTGGTCGCCCTCTACACCGGACAGGAGCTCCTCGAAGGCCTCTTCGCCTCTGGCCATCCTCCTGGCCTGATCGGCGTCTTCGGGGACGGGGGCTGGTGGGCGATCCCCGCCGCGCTCTTCGTCGGCGGACTGCTGACGCTCGCGCTCCGCGGAGCGCGAGTCGCGATCCGGTTCGTTGTGGCTCTCAGGACAAAGGTGCCGACGCCTGTTCGGCGGCCGCTGGCCGCGGCCCGGGCTCCCGCGAGCCTGCTCCTGGTGCCGCCGCAGCCGATGGCCGCGGCTGCGCCGGGTCGCGCTCCGCCGCTGACCTTCTTGAGCTGATCAGAGGCGCCGCCTCCTCCGGGGTCGAGCGGCGCCGTTCAACCCGAGAAAGGAAAGACATGCCACGCCTTGCGCGGGGGCTGCTGCTGGCGATCGTTTCGCTGGCGAGCCTCCCAGCCATAGCGGGAGCCCACCCGGGCAACCCCGACTTCAGGTCCGTGTTCCAGCACTTCAGCCCGCCGGTCTCCGGAGTGAACGTCCAGGTCCTCAACTGGGACAGCGACTACCAGCTCTCGGACCCGGGCCACCACACGGTCGTGGTCTACGGCTACGACAACGACCAGTACGCCCGCATCCTGCCCAACGGCACCGTCCAGGTGAACCAGCGCTCGCCCGCCGCCTACCTCAATGAGGACCGCTATGGCACCACGCCGGTTCCGTCGTCGGCGAACCCGAAGGCTCCGCCCCAGTGGAAGACCGTCAACGAGAGCGGCACCTTCATCTGGCACGACCATCGGATGCACTACATGTCGCCGGCGACGCCACCGCAGGTGAAGGACAAGAGCCGGCGGACGAAGATCTTCGACTACACGATCCCTCTCTCCGTCGACGGCAAGCCGGTCAGCCTGGACGGGACCCTCTTCTGGGTCGGGCCGCCGAACACCTCGAAGACGCCGTTCCTGATCGCGGGCGCGGTGATCGTGATCGGGCTGCTGATCATGGTGATCTGGGTGCGGCGTCGGCGTCGCGGCGATCCCTCAGGGGCGGGCGGTACCGGTGGGCCGCCTCCAAAGGAGGCGAAGGAGGCCTGGTGAGACGCCTTGGCACTCGCGGCGGGGTAGCCGCGCTCGTTGCGGCGATGGTCTGCGCGGTGGCTCCGGCCGCCGCGTCGGCACACGCGATCCTCGAGGCCACCTCGCCGCAGCGCGGAGCCGTGCTTCCGCACCAGCCCGACGCCGTGATCTTTCGGTTCGACGAGCCGGTCGAGGGCAACTTCGGCGCGGTGCGGGTCTACGACTCGCGGGGAAACGAGGTCGATCAAAGTGACGCCTTCCATCCCAACGGCAACGGGCCGGAAATCGGCGTTCACCTGAAGCCCGGCCTGCCGGATGGCAGCTACACGGCGACCTACCGGGTCGTCTCCGCAGACGGGCACATCGTCTCCAGCGGATTCGTCTTCTCGATCGGGAAGGCGGGGTCCGCGCCCAGCCAGACGGTCGCCCAGCTGATCGGCAAGTCCGGCTCGGGGACGGTGACCGAGGTCGCCTTCGGGGCGGCCCGGGCGCTCCAGTACGTGGCGCTCGCGCTCGCCGTCGGCGCGCTCGTCTTCCTGCTCCTCGCCTGGCTGCCGGGACTCGGGTCGGTGGCCGGAGCCGATGGGAGCTGGCTTCGTGCCTCCCAGGCCTTCAGCACTCGATTGAGGCGGCTGCTGTGGGTCGCGGCGGCGGTCGGCGCCCTCAGCGCGGCCGCCGGCGTGGTCCTGGAGGCGGCGGAGGCGGCCGGGATCTCGGGCTTCTCGGCGCTGAAAGCCTCGATCATCCGCGAGGAGCTCGGGACGAGGTTCGGGACGATCTGGGGACTCTGCGTGGTCGCCTGGGTTGTGGTCGGGGTGATCCTGCCATTCGCGTTCGGGCGGGCCGGGCAGAGGGTCTTCGCCCTGCGGCCGGCGGAGCTGGGTGCAACAGGCCTCGCCAGGCCAGGCTCGTCGGTTGCGATCCGGCTGCTGCCGCTCGCGATTCCCCTTGGCTTCCTCGTCCTCGAGCCGGCGCTCTCGGGTCATGGGAGCACGCAGTCGCCGGTCGCACTGCTCTTCCCCACCAACGTCATCCACGTCGCCGCGATGAGCGTCTGGCTCGGGGGTCTGGTGACGCTCCTGTTCGCGGTCGCCCGGGCGACGGCGGAGCTCGAGCCGCCCGACCGCAGCCGGCTGCTCGCTGCGGTGCTGGTCCGCTTCTCTCAGGTCGCCCTGATCGCGGTCGCGGTGATCCTGGCCTCCGGCCTCGTCCAGGCCTACGTCCTGGTCCGTCACCCACACGCGCTGCTCGACACGGCCTACGGGCGGGCGGTGCTGATCAAGTTCTGCCTGCTGGTCGGGCTGATCGGGCTCGGCGCCTACAACCGCTATCGCTCGGTGCCGCGGCTCGAGAAGGTGGCGACCGGGGGAGAAGCCCCCGGACGCGCCGGACTGCTCCTGCGCCGGGCGCTCCGGACCGAGGTTGCGCTGCTCGTCGTGGTTCTCGGAGTCACCGGCGCGCTGGCGAGTTACGCGCCGGCGATTACCGCCCAGTCGGGGCCCTATTACACGAGCACGACCCTCGGTCCGACCTCGTTCCAGATGGTCGTCGACCCCGCCCGGGTGGGCGCAAACGAGATCCACCTCTACATGTTCGACGCGAAGTCGGGCGCCCAGTACACCGGGACGAAGGAGCTCGACGTCACCGCGAGCGACACGGACAAGAACATCACGCTGCCGCTCACCCCGCAACTCTCCGGGCCCGGCCACTACACGATCCCGGATGCCCTCCTGAGCGTTCCGGGCACCTGGAAGATCGAGGTCGTCCTCCGGGTTTCCGCCTTCGACGAGTTCACGAAGGACTTCGAGGTGCCGATCAGATGAGCGGGGACCTGCTCACGACCCTGCTGTTCTTCGCGCCCGCCCTGCTGCTCTGCATCAGCCTGCTGCTCGGCCACCGGCCGGGCGAGCGGCTGCTGAATCGCTGGGCCTTGCGCCGAACGCAGCGCTTCCGTTACGCGCCGCTCCGTCTCAGCCCGGCCCGCATCGGCTGGGTCCAGATCAATCCGCGCGGCGGCCGCCTGCTCGCTCGGAGCATGGCCGGCCGCGCGCCTCCTCGCTCGCTCGCGCCGCGAGCGAAGTCAGGGCGGCGCCCACTTCCAGCCTTCATCTGACAAAGGAGTCTTTCGATGCGAAAGAGGTTGATTCTCGGAGCGTCCTCCTGCTTGGCGGGATTCGCTCTGATTACGGCGAGCGCCGAGGCACACGTGAGCTTCCACCCGAACGTGCTGCCGGCAGGCGCCAACGCCACGCTCGACATCCGGGTGCCCAACGAGATGGACAACGCCAACACCGACAAGCTCGTGGTGCAGGTTCCGCCCGGATTCATAGACATCGCGACCCAGCCGATCCCGGGCTGGACCGCGCAGACCAAGACCCGAAAGCTCGCACAGCCCGTCCAGACCGATAGTGGGCCGGTGAGCGAGGAGGTCAGCGAGATCATCTGGACCGGGAGCGGGTCGGGCAACATCCCGCCCGGCGGCTTCCAGAACTTCCCGATCTCGACGCAGATCCCTGATCAGGCCGGGCACGTCCTGACCTTCAAGGTCCTGCAGTACTACGACAACGGGAAGGTCGTTCGCTGGATCGGGCCGGAGAGCTCCGACAACCCGGCAGCCACGATCGACGTCACGGACGCCAACGGTGTCCTCCAGGACGTCGCCGGCAGCGAGGCCGGCCCGCCGGCAATCGACCAGCTGCCCTCGTCGGGGGGCAGCTCGTCGTCGAGCGGTGGCGCGAGCAAGGGCCTCGGCATCACGGCTCTGGTGGTCGGAGCGCTTGGCCTCTTGGCGGGAGGGATCGCGCTCCTTCGAACCAGGAGGTCAAACGCCTGAGAAGAGCCCTGGGAGGGCGGGCAGCTTCATGCCCGCCCTCCCACGCAGGCAATCGAGGAGATCGAATAGCGGATGTCAAGCTGCAAGCAACGAAAGCGGAAATTGAGGGCGCACGCCATCGAGAGCGTGAGCTGAGAGCCGGATGGGGAAGACGAAAGACAAAGCCAGCAGGGATGAGCGGAGCGAGGCCGGCGGACCGCCACTGACCTTCCTCCTGCCCTTGATCGCGATCGCGGCGATCCTGGTCCTGGCCACCGTGTTGATCTCGAACGGCGGCAAGCCCGCCCTACCGGGCAACGCGACTAGCTCCAAGTCGGCCCGGTTCGCAGGCCTTGCGATCCACCCTGTCCGCCAAGCACCATCGATCGACCTGACCAACAATCTCGGTCAGCCGGTCACGCTGAGCCAGTTCCGGGGAAAGGTCGTGCTTGTGACGTTTCTCTACACGCACTGCCCGGACGTCTGCCCCCTGATTGCGGGCAACCTGCACACGACGCTGAAGGAGCTGGGACCGCGCGCTGGAGACGTGCAGCTGATCGCCATCTCGGCCGATCCTCACGGCGACACCCCTGCCGCCGTGACCCGGTTCCTGAGCGACCACGAGCTGACCGGCGAGATGCAATACCTGGTCGGTTCCGCTCCGCAGCTCAGCCGGACCTGGAAGGCCTGGAACGTCGGCTCGAGCAGGGAGGCCAACACCCCTGCGCTGGTCGCTCACACCGCGCTTGTCTACGGGATCTCGGCCTCGGGCCGGTTGACGACGATCTACAACGCCGACTTCCGCCCATCGCAGATCGTCCACGACGTTCCCATTCTCGCTTCCCAGTAGTGCACCTGTGCGCCAGGGGCAGTTTGCTCGCCGAGCCGCCAGGGCTATGCCCGGGTCTCGTGAGGCATGACCGCTTCGGCCGCCTCGGCTGGAGTGATGTCGGGGTATAGAACCCGGGTCATCGTGAGCGCGGCGAGCCCTCCCACCAGCTGGGCGGTGACGAACGCCGGCACCGAGGCCGGGGCGATGCCCGCGAACGTGTCGGAGAACATCCGGCCGACGGTGATCGCCGGGTTGGCGAAGCTGGTCGAGCTGGTGAAGAAGTAGGCCGCGCCGATGTAGGCGCCCACCGCGGCGGGCGCGATCGAGATGCGGCGGGTGCGGGCCAGGGAGAAGATCACGAGCAGGAGGCCGAGGGTCGCCACCACTTCGGCAAGCAGGTGGGCCTCGGACGCGCGGTGTTTGGTCGAGATGCTGATCGCGGAGAGACCGAACATCGCGTTCGCGAGGACAGCACCGCTCACGCAGCCGGCGACCTGGGCGGGGATGTAGGCCGCGGCCTGGCGCGGCGCGAAGGCCGCCGAAGGCGGCGTCGACGAGGCTCACGACGGGATTGAAGTGGCCTCCGGACACCGGACCGAACATGAGGATGATCGTGAAGAGGCCCGCTGCCGTGGCGGTCGCGTTCTCGAACAGCTGGAGGCCGACGTCGCCGGGGGAGAGGTTCGCCGCGGCGATTCCCGAGCCGATCACGACCGCGGCGAGAAAAGCCGAGCCCAGGAACTCGGCGAGTAGCTGCCGGGGGAGGGGTGCCTCGGCCACCTACCTACACGTTGCTCTTCGCTGCGAGGCTCGCCACGAGCTCGTCGACCCGAGCGGCGATCTCGTCGCGGATGCGCCTCACGGTCTCCAGGTCCTTACCGGCCGGATCCTCGAGTTCCCAGTCCTCGTAGCGCTTGCCCGGGAAGATGGGGCACGCGTCGCCGCAGCCCATCGTGATCACGACGTCGGACTCGCGCACCATCTCGGTTTCGAGCTTCTTCGGCCGCTCGGCCGAGATGTCGACCCCGACCTCCTCCATCGCCTCGACCACGGCCGGGTTGAGCTGGTCGACCGGTTCGCTTCCCGCGGACAAGACGCGGACCCGGTCGCCCGCCTTGCGCTCCAGGAGTCCCGCCGCCATCTGGCTGCGGCCCGCATTGTGTACGCAAACGAAGAGCACCTCCGGGGTTCTCGCGTCGCTCACGCGATCAATCGTATTGAATTGATAATCTTCGATGTAGATGCTGGCCGAACTGGAATTCGCGCCCAAGCACAAGCGTCCGATCGGCCAGCCCTGTTGTGAGCCGGTCGTCTATCCGGACATCGAGCGAGACCAGGCCGAGCGGATGGCCAGCATCGCGAAGGCGCTGGGCGATCCGATTCGCATGCAGCTCGTCGATGTCCTGCGGAAGCACGCGGGCAAGGTCTGCGTCTGCGAACTCGTACCTCTCTTCGAGCTCTCGCAGCCGACCGTCTCTCACCACCTCAAGGTCCTGCGCCAAGCCGGGATCGTCAACTCGGAACGGAAGGGGCTCTGGTCCTTCTATTACGTTGAACCCGACGCGCTGAAGGAGGTGAGCAAGTGGTTGAGCTGAACGCGACCTGTTGCGACGGCGAGGGCTGTTGTGGCGAAGACTGCTGCTGAGCTGAAGGACCCGCAGGCTCTCTACGACGACTGGGAGCACGCCCACTGGGCAGCCCAGGACATCGATCTGAGCCGTGACCCATCGGACTGGACCGGGCTCGAAGAAGAGGAGCGGAACCTCGTGTACTTCGCGCTCAGCTCCTTGATGGTCGCCGAGGAGCGGATCTCGACCCAGTTCGTCGGCCTGGTGCTGGCCCAGGACGATGAGGAGGAGGGGAGTTACCTGGCGACCCAGCTCGTCGACGAGGTGCGCCACATGCAGTTCTACGCCCGGTTCCAGGACGAGGTCATCGCCGACCGCGCGTCGATCGCGGCGCATGTCGGGCGTTCCCGCGAGGTCCTCGGCGAACCCTTCAAGCACATCTTCGACGAGGCGCTGGTTCAGGCACACGAGCGGCTGCTGCGGGATCCGAGGGACCGCGAGGCCAAGGTCGACTTCGTGACGATCTACCACATGGTCCTCGAAGGGACGCTCGGCATCGTCACCTCGCACTTCCTGCTGGACCTTCTGCGGGAGCGGGAGCTTCTGCCGGGCTTCGTCGACGGCTACAGCCGGATCGCCGCCGACGAGCAGCGCCACATCGCCTACGGCTCCTGGTTCCTGGGCGAGGCCATTGCTGCGGACCCAGCGATGCGCGAGGTCGTTCGCAACCGGCTGCACCTCCTGCTCCCATACGTAGCGCAGGCGCTCGACCCACCGAGTGAGAGAGCGTTCGAAGCGCTTGGCGTCGAGCCCGCCGGGCTGGCCGAGTTCGGGCTGAACACGCTGACTCGCCGGCTTGCTCTGCTCGGGATCTCCCTGAATGGTTGAGCGCCTGGATGAGATGCCCCCCGGGACGATCGGGCTGCGAGCCGGCGGAAAGCTGAGCCGCGCCGACTATCAGGAGGTCCTCGAGCCGGCGCTCAAGGAAGCCATGGACTCGGGAGAGGCTCGAGTGGTCTTCGTGCTGACGGACTTCGACGGCCTCGAGCCGGGCGCCTGGATCGAAGACGTCAAGACGGGCCTCGGTGTCGAGGTGGCGCACCGCAAGGAGTGGAAGCGGCTCGCCCTGGTCACCGACGTCGAGCGGGTCGCCAAGGCCGTGCGCATGTTCTCCTGGCTGATGCCCGGCGAGCTCAAGCTCTACGGCATGGACGGCCTCGACGAGGCCAGGAGCTGGGTTGCCGCCTGACCCGCTCCCGGGGGGCCAGGTCTACCCGCCGCGGCCAGCTGCTCGGGCGGGTAGCGAAGCCTGAGGCCCCGGGCCCGCGCAGCCTCGGCGAGCGGCCGGGCGATCGCGTCACGCGCCGCCCGCCGCCGCGCCTCGAACTCGGCTCGCAGGTGGGGGCTCCTCACGCCGTACGACCAGAACTCGTAGAAATACCTGTTATCCGAGCGGCCACGGCAGGAAGGGCGAGGAGCTGAATGAGGAAGGACGTCATGAAGCGCGGCTGGAAGGTGGGGCTCGCCGCCTCGCTGGTCGTGGCCGCAGCCCTCGGCCTGAACGCCGGCGCCGCCGAGGCTCAGATGACCGGTCTGCCCCCGGTTCCGATCGCCAGCAGCCCGACGACCGCGCCCTCGTTCGACGGGAAGGTCGCGAAGCCGAAGCCGATCGCGCGCGGTTTCAAGGTGCCGCGCGATCCCTTCCTCGCGCCCAACGGCGTCAGCAACCTCCACGTCGACGCCTACCAGACCGATGCGTACGACCTGCCCGGGCCCAGGGGCAGGAACCTCAGCATCACCTCGACGCTCTTCACGAAGCTCTGCGGCTCCCTGACCTTCGACTCCCAGGGTCGCATCCTCACCATCTGCATCGGCTTCGCCGGCCCGGTGCTGGTGATGCTCGACCCCACCACCCTGCAGACCCTCGCGACCTACACGCTGCCCGGCCCACAGAACGTGAGCGGGGATCCGTTCCTCCACATCAGCGGCGGCGGCTACTTCTACCTCGACAAGAAGGACCAGGTCGTCGTCCCGACCAACACCCAGCACGTCTTCGTGATCGGGGAGGGAGGGCCCTCCGGCTTCACCCTGGTCTCGGACTACGACCTCACCGGCGTCGTGCCCTCCGGTGTCGGCGTGCTCTCCGATCTTCCGGACTGGAAGGGCCACATCTGGTTCGCGGCCGAGGACGGAACCGTCGGCTGGATCAATCCCCGTGACGGCTCGATCCACATCCGCCATCTCAACGAGCAGATAGCCAACTCGCTGGCGGTCGACGAGACGGGCGGCGTCTACATCGTCACCACGAAGGCCCTCTATCGCCTTCAGGCGGTGAAGGGCAAGGTGAAGGTGACCTGGCGCAGCAAGTACCCCAACTCGGGAGTCAAGAAGCCGGGCCAGCTCTCGGCCGGGTCGGGGACCACCCCGACCCTCGTCGGCAAGAACGAGATCGCGATCACCGACAACGCCAACCGCATGCACGTGATCGTCTACACGCGCGGCCGCAAGGGCGGCGGCAAGCAGATCTGCCGCCGGGGGGTGTTCAAGGCCGGCGCGTCGGATGATGAGAACTCGCTGATCGCTTTCGGCAACTCCCTGATCGCCGAGAACAACTACGGCTACACGGAGCAGGCGGTGGACGCGGGTGCCCTGACCTCGCCCGGAATCGCCAAGATCGACGTCAGGAACGGCCGCTGCCGAACGGCCTGGACGAGCAAGGAGCGCGTCCCGTCGGTGGTCTCCAAGGCCTCCCTGAAGAGCGGCCTGCTCTACACCTACACCCGGCCGCCGACGGCCGACGGGAGCCAGGCCTGGTACTTCACCGCGATCAACCTGCGCACCGGCAGGACGGTGTACAGCAAGCTGACGGGCGCGGGCACGCTCTACAACAACCACTACTCGCCGGTCTCGATCGGGCGGGGCGGGGTGGCGTACGTGGGCGTGCTGGGCGGTCTGCTGCGCATCGCGGACGCAGGCTGAACCACAGGTAGATCCCGGTGTTTTGCACGGATGGAGGTCCGCCCCGCGGGCCCAAGACTGGGGTGGCCAACCGAAGACTCATACATGGAGGTAGACAATGGCCACCGGAACCGAAGAGCAGACCGTCGCCGATTACCTCGAGCATGCGGTCGAGGACCTGAACCAGGCCCGCAAGGAGGCAGGCGACGAGGTCCGCTCCGCGATCGACACGGCGATCAGCCGCTCTCGCGAGGCACTCGACGACCTGCGCTCCGATGCCCAGGACCGCGCTGACAGCCTGCGCAGCCGCGCCGAGGAGCGCGCCAAGGAGTGGCAGCAGACCCTCGAGGACGCGACCGAGGACGCGCGCCGTGAGCTCGGCGTCAGGGCAGTGCACGCCCAGCGCACCAAGGATGCCCTGGACGCGATGGCCGAGGAGATCAAGAGCCGCAAGAAGGACATCGACTGAGGAGCCAGTAGCGTGCCCCGAGCAGGCCTCATGACCAAGCAGTCCGCGGACGACGACACCCGACAAGACTCGATCAGCATCATCCTCGCGGACGATCACGAGATCGTCCGCGACGGGTTGCGGCGGATCGTCGAGGCCGAGGGCGACATGGAGGTCGTGGCCGAGGCCGGCGACGCCGAGACCGCGCGGCGCCGCGCCTCGGGCCTGAAGCCCTCCGTCCTGGTGCTCGACCTGAACATGCCGGGTGAGTCCAGCCTGGCCTCGATCCCGAAAGTGCACGAGGGATCGCCCGAGACCGCCGTGGTCGTGCTGACGATGCAGGACGATCCCGCGTTCGCGAAGGAGGCCTTCCGTCTCGGCGCGAAGGCCTTCGTCGTCAAGCACTCCGCGGGATCGGAGCTGGTCGATGCCGTCCGGGCGGCGGCGAGGGGGGAGACCTACATCAACCCACAGCTCGGAGCCCGCCTGGCGGCGACCCCCGAGGGCCCTCCGGGTGGCCTCACCCCTCGTGAGATCGAGGTCCTCAGGCTGGTCGCTGGGGGCTACACGAACCCGGAGATCGCCGAGAAGCTGGTGATCAGCATCCGGACCGTGGAGACCCATCGTGCGGCGATCCATCGCAAGCTGGGCACCTCCAGCCGGGCGGAGGTCGTCTCCTTCGCCCGTGAGCACGGGCTGACCGAGGAGGGCTAGCCGCTACCTCTGCGCCGCGGCGGCACCGTTGGACGCAGCCAGGGGAAGATCCGCGTGCACGCGCGTCCCCGTGCCGGGGGTCGATTCGATCTCGAGGCGCCCCCCGGCCAGCGCCACCCGCTCCTGCATGCCGACGAGCCCGAAGCTCCGCTCCGCCGTCTGGGGATCGAAGCCATTGCCGTCGTCGGCCACGCTCACTTCAACCGCCTCGGGGTTCCGGCTCACCGTCACCGAGATCCGAGTCGGGTCCGCGTGCTTGATCGCGTTGTTGGCCGACTCCTGGACCAGTCTGTAGATCGTCGCCTCCATCTCGGGCGGGAGCCTCGACGGGGCACTCTCCTGCTCATCGGCTATGTCCACGTCGGTGTCGATCTCGACGCCGAAGCGCTCGCTCGAGCGACGAGCCAGCGATTCGATGGCTGGCCCCACACCGAGCTCATCGAGGACCGAGGGCCGCAGCTCGGTGATCAGGCCCTGAAGGTTTCGGATCCCACGATCGACGTGCTCCATCGCGACCGTTCGGGCGCCCGCCGGCAGGCCCTCCTCCTCGCCGGAGGCATCGAGCAGCACCCGCAGGGCACCGAGCTCCTGCAACGTCTCGTCGTGCAGCTCGCGAGCCCACCGATGGCGCTCCCGCTCGGAGGCCTCGATGGACATCTGGAGCTTGTCGGCCTCAACGGCGTTCACGGTCACGATCGTGGTCGCCGCGCTCGCTGCGAAGGAGTCGAACACGTTCCTGTCGTTCGCGTCGAAGCCGTCGGGGCTGCGGCTCCCCACGGCTACCAGCAGGCCGTGTGGCCTGTTCCGGAGCTGAAGTTTCGCGACCAGCGTCGGGATGCCGCGGAGTCCCGGTACCTCGGCCTGCAGGTCGTTGAGCCAGGTCTCGGCGTCCCGTAGGCGGAGGCCCTTCAGGATCCCCGGTCCCTCGCCGGCCACCGCCGCGACCTCGAGCTCGTTGCCGTCCGAGAGCAGGAGCAGCGCCTGGGTCGCGTTGACGACTCCTCGGCCGCGCTTGACGATCAACTCGAGCAGCTCGTTCAGCTCGATGGCACTGGAGACGGTCCGGGATATGTCGGAGCTGGCCTCCAGGCCGCGGAGCGCCTTCTCGAGCTCCTCGCGCCGGCGGTCGAGGTCCTCGTAGAGGCGAGCGTTCTCGATGGCGACGCCGGCCCACGCGGCGAGGACGATCACGACCTCCTCGTCCGCGTCGTCGAACTCCACGCCTCCGGCCTTCTCGGTCAGGTAGAGGTTTCCCCAGGCCTCGCCGCGAACCAGCACCGGCGTCCCGAGGAACGTCTTCATCTCGGGATGTTGCGGAGGAAAGCCATAAGAGCGTGCATGCGCCCCCACGTCCGAGAGGCGCAGCGGCCTGGGGCTCCGGATCAGCTCGCCGAGCACGCCGCGTCCGCGCGGCAGCGGGCCGATCTCCTTCCTCTTCTGCTCGTCGATCCCCGAGTGCAGGAAGCGCTCGAGGCCGCTCTTGTCCTCGTTGAGGATGCCGAGCGCGGCATACGCCGCGCCGGTCAGGTCGCGGGAGGCCTCGACTACCCGGCGGAGCAGGGTCTCCAGATCGAGCTCGGACACGATCGCGCGCCCGACATCGAGCAGCTGAACCACGCGATCATCCGTGAGCGCTTTCCGTTCGTGATCCGTTTCTTCCCCCACGTACCTCGACCTCCGCTCTCAGTCAAGCTGCGATCAGCAACGCCTGAACCGCAGCGGTCTCTACGTGGTGTTGGGAGAGTAGCCGGAAACGAGCCCGCCTCTGATGACGGGTCAGGGCGGCGATGGCGTCAGTGCACCGTGATCTTGGCTAGGCCCTTGCCGAGCCTGTCCATGTCGACCCTGCCGGTGATCCCCGGCACGCTGCCGGAGCTCGTGTACTGCCAGACGGAGTAGCCCCGGCCGCCCCAGTTCGAGGCCGGCACCGTCGGGCTCGACACGCCCCACTCGGCGACCCAGAGCGGGTACCGGGCCTTGGCGAACTCCTTGGTGTTGCCGGTCGCCGACCAACTCGTCGCGTTCGTGTAGATCACCGGCTTGCGGCCGAGCCGCTTGTAGACCCGCTTCACCCAGGCGCGGATCCAGGCGCGCAGGGTGGTGGAGGTCATGCCGGTGAAGGGGGTCTCCACGTCGAGGACGGGGAGGAGCTCCCCGCTGTTGATCGAGCCCACCGTGGCGAGGAAGACGTCGGCCTCGGCGAGCGCATCCGCGCGGGCATCGGTGACGGTGCCGCCCGAGGCGAAGGCCCGGTGATAGGCGCCGACGCGAACCCCGGCGGACTCCGCCGCGGTCCGGTTGATGGCGAAGTAGGGGTCGGCCCCGCACTGGGCGGGCTTCACGGTGCAGTCGGTGCCGCTGCCGCGGCTGGCCTGCACGTACGCGAATCGGATCCCGGCGCCGGCGACCGACGGCCACGTGATCGCTCCCTGGAACCGCGACACGTCGATGCCCATCGCCCTGGTCCCCGCCGCGGCGGAGCCCGGCGCGAGCGTGACGGCGGCCAGGCAGAGCGCGATGGCGGCCGTCAGCGTCGTTGTCCTGAGCGTGCGCATGGTGCCCGGACGCTATCCGGTCGGACTTGGCTTTCCCGATTTCTTCTTCGGCTTCGCCAGCGGCTTGGGCGGCTTGGCGATCTGCGTATTGCAGGGCGTCCCGCTGCAGTGGACAAGCTTGGCGAGCGCCTTCAGGAGGAACTTCTTCACCGGTGCATAGCGCCCGTTCTTCCAAACCGAGTTCAGCTCGAGCGGATCGTTCGAGAGGTCGTACATCTCGCGGCCGCCATCGGAGTACTTGGTCAGGAGGTAGCGACCGGTCCGGATGCCGCGGTACCGGGGTGCGACGATCGCCCGGGAGAGCTGGGCGGTGTGGTCGAGGTCGGTGTTCTTGACGTAGGTGCCGATCTTGACCGGTCGCCTGTGGCCGCCAGCAGCGGCTGCGGTTCCGGTCCCGGGCTCGAAGGTCGATCCGGGAGGGCCGGTCTCGAAGAGGATCGGCCGGGTCGACTTCCGGGCCGGATCCTGGGCATAGGGCAGCAGCGACTGCCCGTCTTGCGGGAGGCCGGGCTTCGCCCCCGCCGCGGCCAGGATCGTCGAGGTGATGTCGCCGTTCCAGACCAGCGCCCGCGGCTGCGAGCCCGCGGGGATGCCGGGGCCGCGGATCAACAGCGGCACCTGGGCGGAGGGGTCGTAGTCAACGAACTTGCCCTGGTGCAGGCGGTGCTGCCCCTGCATAAAGCCCTGGTCGGAGGTGAAGATCAGATACGTGTTGTTGAGCGCGCCGCGAGCCTGCAGGTCGTTGACGATCTTCTCGACGGCGTCGTCGACCGAGAGCAGGGTCTCGAGGCGGTGCTGGTAACGGGTCTGGATCTTGGCGATCAGCCCCGGGCCGAAGCGCTTGATCCGCTTGATCCAGGCGGGCTTGTCCTTGACGTTCTTCTCGTTGAAGCTGGCGTCGATCGGCAGGGGGGCCGTTGCGAAGGCGCCGGCGTACTTCGGTTCCGGAGTGGCCGGGTCGTGCGGCGCGAAGAACTGCACCTGCATGTAGAGCGGGGAGTTCGGGAAGTTCGTCAGGTGGTTGTCGATCCGCTGCGTCGCCAAGTCCGCGTAGACGTTGGTCGAGTAGTCGTCGGCCGTGTAGGTCTTGTCGACGCCGTTCTCGTCGAGGGTGAACCCCGTGTAAGCGGAGGGCGGGCCGATGAAGCCGTAGAACTCGCCCTTGGACCCGGGGCCGGCGCCGCCGTTGAAGGGGCCCCATCCCGGCGGGACGTAGGTCTGGTTGGTCACCTCGCCGAAGCCGTTCGGCATCTTGCCGATGTGGATCGTCCGGTAGCCGGCGGACTGCAGCCAGACGGGCAGGTCGTTCTTGTCGTTGAACGACTGGTAGCCGCCCTGCGGCGGCGTGTTCCCGAGGACGCCGGTGTTGTGGGCGTAGTCGCCGGTCTGTACGGTCACCCGCGAGGGGCAGCAGAGGGGATCCGAGGCGAACGCATGGAGGAAGGTGGCGCCGGCGTTCCCGATCAGCGCCTGCGTCTTCGGCATCACCGCCATGTCACGGACCGTCTGGTCGTCCGTGGTGAACATGATCACGTTGGGTCTGCTGCTCGCCGCGCGCGACTTCTCGCCGCCGCTGAGTACAACGAGCAATGTCAGGCAGGCGAATCCCGCCATCAGGATCCCCGCCCTGGCCGTGGAGCGCATCAACCGAACATAACGAGGCCGAGGGGGTGAAGTTGCGGGCTACCCCGCATATAGGGTTCGCCCTGACAGGCGATGGGATTCTTCGAACCCTCACCCCCGCCATTCGATCTGGAGGAGTGGAAGGCCAAGCCGCACCTGGCCCGGCTCAAGCCGCTGGTTCAGGACTGGGGGGCCAACGGCTTCGGCTCACCCACCTTCGTCTACTTCATCTACGTCCTCAAGCTGATCCTGTTCAGCGTCGGGGCGCTCTTCGTGATCTCGCTGACGCCGGGGCTCGGGTCGCTCGGCAACCTCAGCGACTGGTGGACCGAGCCGATCGTCTTCGAGAAGCTCGCGGTCTGGCTCCTGCTCTGGGAGATCCTCGGGCTCGGCGCGGGGTCGATGCCGCTGAGCTTCCGGTTCATGCCGCCGATCGGGGGCGCGCTCTACTGGCTGCGAACGGGGACCATCCGGCTGCCGCCCTGGCCCGACAAGGTGCCCTTCACCAAGGGGAACACGAGGACGCTCGTGGACGTCGCCCTGTATGCGGGGGTGCTCGCCGCGGGGATCTTCCTGCTGGCCGCCTCCGGCGTCGACTCGGGGCCGGGTTCGGCCGGCAAGCTGCCTCCTGCCGGAATCGCGGTGCTGCTCGGGTTGCTCGGCCTCCTCGGTCTGCGCGACAAGGTCTCGTTTCTCGGCGCCCGCCCGGAGATCTACGCCACGATCCTGATCGTCGGCCTGTTCCCGGTGCAGCACTGGATCGTGGCCTGGCAGTTCGTCTTCCTCTTCATCTGGTGGGGGGCCGCGTCCTCGAAGCTGAACAGTCACTTCCCGTTCGTCGTCTCGACGATGATGAGCAACGCACCCCTGGTCCCGCGCCAGGTCAGGCGCCGCCTCTGGAGCGACTACCCCGAGGACATGATGCCGTCGCGGCTGACCGCCGCGATCGCGCACTTCGGCACCGTCCAGGAGTTCCTCTGGCCGGCGCTGCTGGTCTTCCAGGACAACCCGACGATCCGGACGATCGCGATCGTCGGGATGATCCTCTTCCACCTGAACATCACGTCGATGTTCCCGCTGGCGGTCCCGCTCGAGTGGAACCTCTTCATGATCTTCGGGATCCTCTTCCTCTTCGGGCACTACGGCGACACGCCGCTCTCGACGATCGGCGACCCGCTTTTGATCGCGGTGCTCGCGGTCCCATGCCTCCTGCTGCCGCTGCTCGGCGGTAATCGCCCGGACAAGATCTCGTTCCTGCCGTCGATGCGCTACTACGCCGGCAACTGGGCGACCAGCGCCTGGCTCTTCCGGAAGGGGAGCGGGGCGGAGGAGAAGCTCGACACCCACATCAAGAAGCCGGCGCGGACGATCGTCGAGCAGGTCGGGGACATCTACGACCGCGAGACCGCTCTCTACCTCCTCAACCGGGGGCTGGCGTTCCGGGCGATGCACTCCCACGGGCGCGCGCTCAACGGACTGCTTCCTCACGCGGCGGAGGACGTGGAGAGCTACGACGTCCGCGAGGGCGAGCTGATCTCGAACGTCGTCAACGGCTGGAACTTCGGGGACGCGCACTTCCACGGCGCGCAGCTGCTCGAGGCGATCCAGGACCGCTGCGGCTTCGGGCCCGGTGACGTGCGGGTGATCTACCTCGAGTCGGAGCCGACGATGACGGGGCGCGGCTACCAGCACTACGAGATCTGGGACGCCGTCGAGGGATTGCTCGAGGAGGGAACGGTCGCGGTCAAGGACATGGTGACGAGCCAGCCCTGGCTGGACGAGTCGTTCGACTTCCCGGCGGTGGTCGAAGGTGGCGAGCGCGCCCCCGCCGAGCCACTGCCCGTCGGCGGCGCGGAGTCCGCCGTGCCGAGTCGTTGAGCGCGGCGATCGTCGTCGGCTCGGGCCCCAACGGGCTGGCCTGCGCCGTGGAGCTGGCGCGGAACGGGGTGGAGGTGACCGTCCTCGAGGCCGAGGAGACGATCGGCGGGGGGACGCGGACCAGCGAGCTCACGGTCCCGGGGCTGTTGCACGACGACTGCTCCGCCACCCATCCGATGGCCGCCGCGTCCCCGTTCCTCAACTCACTCGACCTGGGCGAGCACGGGCTCGAGTGGCTCTGGCCCGAGGTCTCGCTGGCCCACCCGCTCGACGACGGGAGCGCGGGGGTGATGGTCCGTTCGATCGAGGAGACGGCCCGCGGCCTCGGCGAGGACGGCCCGGCCTGGAAGCGCGTCTTCGGCTCGTCGTCGGCGAACTTCGAGGCGCTCCTAGACGACATGCTCGGGCCGATCCTCCACGTGCCCCGGCACCCCGTCCGCCTGGCCCGCTTCGGGATCCCGGCCGCGACGCCGGCCTCCGTCCTGGCCAGGGCCTGGAGGACGCCGCAGGCCCGGGCCCTGTTCGGCGGGGTCGCGGCACATTCGTTCGCTCCGCTCACCCGACCGATGAGCTCGTCCGTCGGCTGTGCGCTGATCGACGCCGGTCACTCCTTCGGCTGGCCCGTGGCCCGGGGCGGGTCCCGGGCGATCACGGAGGCCCTCGCGTCCGTGCTCCGCGATCACGGCGGGAGGATCGAGACCGGGCGCCGGGTGACCTCGTTCGACGAGGTCGCCGGTGCCGACGTGGTCGCCTTCGACCTCGCCCCGGCGGCGGTCGCCGAGATCGCCGGCGACCGGCTGCCCGGCCGGGTCGCCCGTGCCTATCGCCGCTATCGGCACGGCCCGGGGGCCCACAAGCTCGACCTCGCCGTGGAGGGAGGTGTCCCCTGGACGAACGAGGCCTGTCGCAGCGCGGGCACGGTGCACCTCGCCGGGACGTTCGAGGAGCTCGCCGCCGCGGAGCGGGCGATCAACCGGGGGTCGATGCCGGAGCGACCTTTCGTCCTCGTCGGACAGCAGTACCTGGCCGACCCCAGCCGGTCGAAGGGCGACCTGCATCCGCTCTGGGTCTACGCGCACGTGCCGAGCGGGTACCGCGGGGACGCGACGGAGGCGGTGCTCGGCCAGATCGAGCGCTTCGCGCCGGGCTTCCGCGAGCGGATCGTCGAGACCTCCATCAGGACCCCCAACGAGCTCGAGGCCCACAACTCGAACTACGTCGGCGGCGACATCATCACCGGCGCCAACACCGCGATCCAGGTTCTGATCAGGCCGCGCTTCGCGCTCGACCCGTACGGCACCGGGATCGACGGCGCTTACATCTGCTCGGCGGCGACGCCGCCGGGCGCCGGGGCGCATGGGATGAACGGCTACAACGCGGCGCGCTCGGCCCTGCGGGATCTCGCGTAGTGCCCGCGCTTCCGTAGTTCCCCCGGACATTCGTCCAGTAATTCGTCCCGTTGCGCGGAGACCGCGCCTACGCTGAGCTTCCGCCAATGGCTTCCGGAAAGGACTCCGGGCCAGGGGGAGGAGGAGAATTGCGCCCGCTCGATTGGTCGCACCGGATCGAGGAGGCTCTGGAGAGGGACCTCTTCGTTCTGCACGGCCAGCGCATCGTCGACGTCATCAGCGGGACGACGATGCGCCATGAGCTCTTTCTCCGGATGAGCGGCCGCCGCCGGCTGATCCCGGCCGGCGAGTTCGTCATGGCGGCCGAGGAGTTCGGATCGATCCAGGAGATCGATCGCTGGGTCGTCTCGCGGGCGATCGAGGTGGCGGCGTCGGGACACCCCGTGGATCTCAACCTCAGCTTGAGGTCGACGGATGAGGCGATGCTGGCCCTCATCCGGGAGCGGCTGCGGGAGACCGGTGCCGATCCCGGCGACCTCGTCCTGGAGCTGAGCGAGTCACAGCTCGAGGCGGCGCTCGACACGGGCGGCGCCTTCATGAGGTGCGTGGACGAGCTCGGCTGCAAGATCGCGCTGGACGGATTCGTCGAGGGCGGCCCGCGGGGGGCGCTGCTCCGGCAGCTTCCGATCGCCTACGTCAAGCTCGGCCCGCCCTTCATCGACGACCTCGCGTCCGATCGCGACAAGCGGCGGCTCGTCCGGAGCACAGTGCTCATGGCGCACCGATCCGGACAGCGGGTGATCGCGCAGGGGGTGGAGGACCTCGCCACCCTCGAGCAGCTCGAGGACCTGGGGATCGACGAGGGCCAGGGCTATGCGCTCGGCGCGCCGGAGTCGCTCGGCTCCCTGCTCAGCGCCGCCGTCTGAGTCCGGGCAGCCGTCGATGCGGCTGAGAGGAGTCGAACCTCCACGTCCCGAAGGACACAGGCACCTGAAGCCTGCGCGTCTACCAGTTCCGCCACAGCCGCGGGCTCGGGAAGCTTAGGGCCTATCCCGCCGAGGTCGCACCCCTGGCTACACTCACGGCCGTCACAAGACTCGCCGCTATCGTCTAGGGGACTAGGACGCCGGATTCTCAGTCCGGAAACCCGGGTTCGAATCCCGGTAGCGGTGCCTCTCAACCCGCACAGTCGTGCGGGTTTCGTCGTTCGAGGGCCGCCCGTGGACCAACAGATGGACCAACGCGGAGCCGCCGGAGGCGACGCCATCGAGTAGCCTGCGCACGCCCGGATGAGCCCGGTCGAAGGCGTGGCCCGCCTCGCCCATGGGGACTGCCGCGGGTGAGGGATCGCTGGGACACAGGGCGGATCGAAGCCTTCAGCGATGGCGTCTTCTCGATCGCGGCCACACTGCTGGTGCTGGAAACAGCGGTCCCGGAGGCCGACTTCGATCATCTCTGGAAGGGCCAGTGGCCCTCCTACCTGAGCTACGCGACCAGCTTCCTAACCATCGGCGGCCTCTTGCTCGTGCACCACGTCATCTTCCGGCGCCTGCGTTTCGCTGACTTCAACGTGACCCGGCTCAACCTGCTGCTGCTGATGGCTGTCGCCTTCCTGCCCTTCCCGACCAAGCTGGTGGCCGAGGCGATCAACTCGTCGAGCAGCGCCGAGCGCGCTTCGGTCCTGCGACGCTGCTGGTGATCTCCGTCCTGATCACGGTGATCGTTCGCTATGCGGGGTCGCGACCGGAGCTAATCGAGGAGGAGGGCCGCGACGAGGTTGTGGCGCTGGCGGCGCAGTCGAGTCCGAATCTCGCCTTCTATCTCGTCGTCTTGGCGCTGGCGTTCCTCGCGCCCAAGGTCGCGGCCTTCGGCTTCCTCGCGATCGCGATTGTCGCGATCATGCGCGTCCGCGGGGAACGCCATTGACGATCTGAAGGCGCCGCTTTGGACGAAAAGCAGTAGTTCTTTACGGCTCGCGCTCGACTCACTGTCCCACAGACCGGCGCGCGCCAACGCGCAGGGCTAGCTACTCGGAGCCGGTCTTGCGCTCGCGCTCACGCGCGTAGCGCTCTTCGTGAACCACGTTCGCGCTTCGCCTCCTCACCCCGTTGTTCGGCGGCGTCCTTTGCGGACTCACGTTCGCGCTCTGCTTCCTTGCGCTCACGATCGCGCTTCCCCTTGTACTGGAAGTAGCTGCCCCGACCGCGCGATTGGGTCGCTTGCTTCAGCTTGTCCCAAAGACCCATTGTTCAGCCACCACGATCACAACGACGCCGGTGCCAACCGCGAGCACCATTACGAGTCTTCTTCCGCCATGTAGAAAAGGCTACTTGCTGGGCGCAACGGTGAGGATCGCCACAAGTCGGATCGGCCACCTCGCACTCGCCCGCGGGCTCCGAGATCTGCTGCGGAGCTCGAGGCGACTCCGGAGGGGCAGGGAAGGCCCGAATCGGGTCGAAATCGAGGCGATTAAGCACCCGTTAACAGGCCGCAAAGTACGGCCAAATACCGACTCTGCGGCTGGGGTCCAAGATAGGATCGCTGCCTGGAGCTGCAGGATTGCGGCAGGAGAGAGATGTGCCGCTGGAAGCAGGTGAGGAGCTGCTGGAGAGAGGGACCGATATTGGGGCCCGAACGGAGGCTCATGGTGCCGGAATGATCTGCCCTTGGGTAGGGCGGACGTGACCCCAGGCCAAGAGGCTGCTTCACCGCAGGGCGCGCGCGTACGAGGGGGCGGCGGCTTCACTCGCCTTGCCGCGATCGGGGCGCTCGTGCTCGTCGCCATCGCGATCCTGGTCCTGCTGATCTCCAGCGGCGGCGGTGGCAATCACTACCGCCTGATCTTCCAGACCGGCGGCCAGCTCGTCAAGGGAAACCAGGTGCTGATCGGAGGGGTTCCGGTCGGCAGCGTCGACGACGTCAAGCTGACCGACAACGGCCAGGCCCAGGTCGACATCACCGTCAACCGCCCGCTCCATCAGGGCAGCACGGCGATCATCCGCGCGACGTCTCTCTCCGGGATCGCCAACCGCTACATCTCGATCCAGCCCGGGCCCAACAGCAATCCTGAGCTGGCGAGCGACGCGATCATCTCGGAGGTCGACACCACCTCGCCGGTCGACCTCGACCAGCTCTTCAACACCTTGCGGGGCCCGGAGCGACAGGCCCTCCGCAACGTCATCCAGGGGTCCGCCACCGTCTACGCCGGCAAGGGGCCGGAGGCGAACCAGACCTACAAGTACCTGAGCCCCTCGCTGGTGGCGACGGACCGCCTTCTCTCGGAGATCAACCGCGACTCGAACACCCTCACCGACTTCCTCGTCAACGGGGCGAGCGTCGTCTCCTCGATCGCGGCCCGCCGCAATGACCTCTCGGCGCTGACGCCAGAACGCAAATCGTGGCGCTCGGCGCCGTCGCCAGCGAGAACCAGTCCTTCGACCAGGCGCTCGTCGCCCTGCCGGGGACGCTCCGGCAGGCGAACACCACCTTCCACAACCTCCGGCCGGCTCTGAACGACCTCGATCTGCTCGTCAACGCCGCGAAGCCGGCGACCAAGAACCTCGCTCCCTTCCTCCGTCAGCTCTATCCGGTCCTGAACAACGGCGTGCCGGTCTTCAGGGACCTGAACCGCGCACTCAATCTGAGGGGCAAGTCCAACGACCTCGCCGACGCCATGGGCGACCTGCCCTCCCTGCAGAACAACGCGGCCGCGGCCATCCCGATCACGGTCCAGTCGATGCAGCACTCCATCCCGAACCTCGGCCTTCCTCCGCCCGTACATGCCCGACCTGATGTCGGCGATCGCCCATTTCAACCAGATCACGGGCTACTACGACGCCAATGGGCACTACGCCCGGGTCGCACCGCCGGGCTCGGCGTCTTCGGCCTCGGAGCGCAGCCCCCAACTTCACCTTGACGGCGCAAAACGCCTCCAACGTCTTCAACGACTACGGCCCCTTCGGCAGCACCAACAACCAACTCTTCCGCCGTTGCCCCGGCGGCGCCACCCCGATCCTCGCCGGCCAGCAACCCGTTCTGCTCTCCCATCGCCCGCCGGCGTCTTCCTCGGCCCGCCCAATGGGGCGCCGGCGAGCCCGACCGACTGCAACGCAGCCGAGGTGGTGCCCGGCCCATGAGGCGGATCGCGTTCATCTTCGCCGGCATGCCTGGTCGTCGCGATGGCGATCGCGCTCCCCGCGATCGGGTCGGGCGGCAACAGCGGCACCTACCTGGTCCGCGGCTACTTCGACAACGGATCGTTCGTGGTGGATGGCGAGCAGGTCCGCGTCGCCGGAGCCAACGTGGGCACCGTCAAGTCGGTCGACGTCTCGAACAACACCGAGATCGCGAGCCTCGAGGGCGGCCCGCACCCGGTTCCGGGCAAGGCGGTCGTCGTCATGGAGATCGACAACTCCGGGTTCAAGGACTTCCGCCAGGACGCGAGCTGCCTCATCCGGCCCCAGTCGCTGATCGGTGAGAAGTACGTCGACTGCACTCCGACCCAGCCCAGGGCTCCGGGCACACCGCCGCCGCCGCCGCTCCAGAAGATCCAGAGCGGTCACCGGCGCAGGGCAGTACCTGCTGCCGCTCGAGAACAACGGCAAGACGGTCGACCTCGACCTGGTTCAGAACATCCAGCGCCTGCCCTACGCGCAGCGCTTCAGGCTGATCCTGAACGACCTCGGCGCCAGTCTCGCCGGCCGCGGCCAGGACCTCGGCGCGGTCATCGACAGGGCGAACCCGGCCCTCCGGCAGACAGACCGCGTCCTGGCGATCCTCGCCGAGCAGAACCAGGAGCTCGCCAGCCTGGCCAGCAACGGGGACGCCGTGCTCAAGCCGCTCGCCGAGCAGCGCACCCACATCACCAGCTTCTTCCACAACGCCGCGATCGCCGGCCAGGCCACGGCCGAGCGCAGCTCCGCGCTCGAGGAGAGCCTGAGGAAGTTCCCCGCCACCCTCCACCAGGTCCGCCTCACCATGGTGAAGCTGAAGCAGTTCGCCGACCAGGGCACGCCGCTGTTCGCGGACATCAACCGGGCGGCGCCGGGCCTCAGCAAGGCGACCGTGAACCTGCCGGAGTTCGCGACGCTGGCGATCCCCGCGCTCACCTCGCTCGGCAACGCCGCGCAGGTCGCCGGACCGAAGCTCGCCGCATCGGACGGGCTGCTCGCCGACCTCGCCAACACCGCGAACTCGTCGGTGCTGGTCGGCAACAACTTCTCAGCGTTCCTCGACACCTTCACGAAGACCCAGGGCTTCCAGAACCTGATGGACTTCATCTACAACTCCGTCGGCGTCGCTCAACGGCTTCGACGCCTTCGGTCACTTCCTCCGCGTCGAACCTCCAGCTGACGAGCTGCGTCGAGGTGCCGGTCGCGTCCAGTCGAGTTGTCAGGCGACCTGGCAGCCCTCGACGACCACCACGCCGACCAAGAAGAAGGGGCAAGAAGGCCACGGTCCGCAAGGCCGGCGTGCGCAACGCCTAGCCCTCGCCGCTGCCGCAGGTCAACGTCCCGAACATCCAGGACCTGCTCCCGCAGCTCACCCCGGGCCAGGGCACGACCACCACGCCGGATGCCTCCGGTTCGGGCACGGGCTCCGACACCACGACGACACCGCAGTCAGGACCAGAAGAACGGGAGGAAGGCGCCTGACTCCCAGGCCGTTTCGATGAACGCCGCGTCGATGTTCCTCCAGTTCCTCCTCGGAGGCGGGGCATGAGGGGCGGGCGCGTCGGCAGCCTCGCGGCCAGCCCGACCCTGGTCGGCGCGGTCACCGTCCTGGTGGTCGTCGTCGCCGTGTTCCTCTCCTACCAGGCGAACCAGGGCCTCCCGTTCGTCCCGACCTACAAGGTCTCCGTCGAGTTGCCCAACGCCGACAACCTCGTCGCGGGGAACGAGGTGCGCATCGGGGGCGTCCGGGTCGGCCAGATCAAGTCGGTCGATCCAGAGACGGTCAACAACGCACCCTGCCCGAACGACCCGACCCGCCAGTGCACGACGCAGGTGGCCCAGGTGAACATGGAGCTCAACGAGAACATCAACCCGCTGCCGGTCAACTCGACCGTCGTGGTCCGGGCCAAGTCGGCGCTGGGCCTCAAGTACCTCGAGATCGACCGAGGCAACTCGAGCCAGGGCTTCAAGCCCGGGGCGACGATCCCGCTGACCGCCGCTCGGCCCGAGCCGGTCGAGATCGACCAGGTCTTCAACATGTTCGACGAGCCGACCCGGGTCGCGATCCAGCAGAACCTGCTCGAGTTCGGGAACGCGCTGGCGGGACGCGGGGTGGACCTCAACGAGGCGATCGGACAGCTGAAGCCGCTCGTCGAGCTGCTGACGCCGGTGATGAGGAACCTGGCCGATCCGAACACCGGCCTCTCGAACTTCGTCTCCTCGCTCTCGGCCACGGCGGCCGAGGTCGCCCCGGTCGCCCAGATCCAGGGCCAGCTGTTCGTCGACCTCGACACCACCTTCGGCGCCTTCGCCCGGGTCTCGCGGCCCTACATCCAGGAGTCGATCTCGCGTTCGCCCGCCGCCGCAGGACACCGCGATCGCCACGCTGCCCACGATCAGGCCCTTCCTGGCCAACACGGCGAAGCTGTTCAGCGAGCTGCGGCCGGGCTTCGCCGCGATCGCGCCGGTCCAGAAGGACATCGGCCAGAGCATCGTGAACGGCGTCAAGGCGCTCCCGCTCTCGCCGGCCTTCAACGCCCAGCTCGTCCCGACCGCGCAGGCGCTGCTCAACCTCTCCAGCGACCCCGCCGTCGCGCCAGGGGATCAACGACCTGACCAACCTCAACAACACCCTCGGGCCGCCGCTCAACTTCATCACCCCCGCGCAGTCGGTCTGCAACTACGCGACGCTGCTCTTCCGCAACCTCGCCAGCTTCCTCAGCTCCGGCGACTCGCTCGGGACCAGCCAGCGCTTCATCGTGCTCCAGCCCCCGATCGGCCCGAACAGCGAGATCGGCCCGAGCTCCGCGCCGGCGAACGGAGGCGGCCAGGCGTCCAACTTCCTCCACTACAACCCGTATCCGAACACGGCCTCGCCTGGCCAGAACCCCATCGAGTGTGAGGCGGGCAACGAGAAATACATCGCCGGCCAGCAGGTGATCGGGAACGTCCCGGGCAACCAGGGGATCCACACCGAGGGGCAGATCCTCCAGCAGTACGCCAACGCCAAGAAGGGCAAGAAGTGACCCCGGACGAGCGCACAGCGCCGCCGCCCCCGCCCGAGCGCAAGGACTACGACGAGCGGATCTACCGCAAGGGTCATCCGCCGCACCGGATGCGCAACGCCCTGATCCTGATCGCCGTTCTGATCGCCGGCACCTACCTGGCGATCACCAAGTCGCTGCCGTTCACCTCCCAGTTCGAGCTGCACGCGGTCTTCAAGAACGCGGTCAACATCCGCAAGGACTCGCCGGTGCGGATCGCGGGCGTCAACGTCGGCAAGGTCGAGAGCGTCAACAGCGTCTGCGACAACGGGCTCACCGGCAACTGCGAGAGCAACTACTCGGATGTGACCTTCACGGTCGATTCGAACGGGCAGCCGATTCACAGCGACGCCCAGATCGAGATCCGGCCTCGCATCTTCCTCGAGGGCAACTTCTTCCTCGACGTCAGTCCCGGGAGCCCGAGCGCGCATTCGCTCTCGAGCGGGGACACGATCCCGGTGACCCAGACCTCGACCGCGGTGCAGCTCGACCAGATCCTCACCTCGCTCCAGGCACCCGACCGGGCCAACCTCCAGAAGCTCCTCGAGGGCTACGGAACCGCCCTCACCCACAAGCCGACCGCCGCGGACGACGTGACCCAGGACCCGCTGGTGCAGGGCAAGACCGCCGCCGAGGCGATCAACCAGTCCTTCACCTACGGGGCGACCGCCGCCCGTGACTCCGCCATCGTGAGCCAGGCGCTCCAGGGCACGGCTCCGCACGACCTCTCCAACCTGATCGCCGCCCAGGCACGGGTGTTCGGCTCGCTCACCAGCCACGAGTCCCAGCTTCAGGGACTGATCAGCAACTTCAACACGGTCGCCGGGGCGCTCGCCTCGGAGTCCGGCAACCTCCAGCGCACGATCAGGCTGCTCGGCCCGACCCTCGCGATCGCCGAGCCTTCCCTCCGCCACACCAACGCCACCCTCCCGTACCTGCGGGCCTTCGCCCGCGACCTGACGCCCGGCATCAAGGAGCTCCCGGCGACGATCGCCGTCTCGCAGCCGTGGATCGACCAGACCGCCGCGCTGCTCTCGAAGAACGAGTTGGGCTACGTAGCCAGCCAGCTCCGCGCCGCGGGCCCCGGGTCGGGGAAGGCAGCGGCCGACGGCCGGGGCCTCTTCTCCCAGATCGGCCTGCTGAGCGGGTGCGTCGACAACGTGCTCCTGCCGACCAGCGACGTCGTGCTGAGCGACTCCGGCGGCGGCTACAACTTCAACTCCAACGTGCCGAACTTCAAGGAGTTCGGCTACGTGACGACAGGCCTGGCGGGGGAGAGCGACCCCTTCGACGGGAACGGGCCATCGCTGCGGTTCTTCTCCGCCGGCGGCCCGGCCCCGCCCGGCGGCCCGGTCCCGAACCTCCGCTCGCCGGTGCCGGGCGGCGGCTTCCAGAAGGACGCCCTCTGGGGTGGCACCACCACGCCGCCGATCGGCACGAAGCCCGGGCTCGGGACGAAGCCGCCGTTCCGGACCGACGTCGCCTGCCAGAACAACGCGATCCCTGACCTGAACGGCCCGCTGGCCAATCAGGGACCGCCCGACCCGGCCCCGTATCCATGAGACGCGCCATGAGAGCACACCTCCGCGACGTCCTGGCCATCATCGGCCTGATCCTGGCCGGGCTGTTCTCGGTGACGGTGATCCTGATCAACCAGGGCGCCCACCTGCCGAGCTGGGTGCCGCTGATCGGAAGCAGCCGCTTCGACCTCAAGGGGGAGTTCACGACCGCGCAGGCCGTAACGCCGGGGCAGGGCCAGGCGGTGGACATCTCCGGGATCAAGGTCGGCGAGGTGTCCGGCGTGGACCTCCAGGATGGCCACGCGGTGGTGAGCATGCAGATCGACAACAAGTACGCGCCGCTGATCCACACCAACGCCTCGCTGCTGCTGCGCCCGAAGACCGGCCTGAACGACATGGTCGTCGAGCTCGACCCGGGGACGCAGGGTGCGCCGCGGATGAAGGATGGCTCGACGGTGCCGCTGGCCAATACCCAGCCGCAGGTCAACCCCGACGAGTTCCTCGCCTCGCTCGATGCCGACACGCAGCAGTTCCTGAAGCTGCTGCTGGCGAACGGGGCGGAGGCACTGGACCCGGCCAAGGGCCGCGACGTCAAGCTCTCCAACGCGCTGCGCCGCCTCGACCCATTCGCGCGCAGCATCTCGGAGATCTCCGGCGCGCTCGTGACGCGGCGGCAGAACATCGCCGACTCGATCCACAACTTCCAGCTGCTCTCGACCGAGCTCGGGAACAAGGACCAGGACCTCGTCAACTTCATCGACTCCTCCAACGCAGTGCTCGGCTCCTTCGCCAAGGAGCAGGCCTCTATCCGAAGCGCGGTGCGCGAGCTGCCCGGCACGCTCCAACAGGCCAAGGGCGCGCTGACCAGCGCCAACAATCTCGCCCTGGTGTCCGGTCCCGCCCTCAAGAAGTCCCTGCCGGGCGCCAAGGCGACCGGGCCGGCCCTGCGGGCGCTTCGGCCGTTCTTCCAGCAGACGGCCGGACCCATCGAGAACCAGATCAGGCCGTTCACCCAGCAGGTGGCGAGCCCGGTCACCCACGTCGCGCAGATCTCCCAGGGCCTCGGGGTCGCAACGCCCGGCCTGAGGACGGGCTTCACTGACCTCAACCTTGGGCTCAACGCCCTCGCCTTCAACCCGCAGCAGAGCGATGACCAGGGCTTCCTCTTCTACGTGCCCTGGCTGAACCACGATCTGAACGCCACCTACCTGCTCCAGGACGCCTACGGGCCGATGCGCCGCGGCCAGATCCTGGTGAGCTGCTCGACAGCCTTCGTCGCCGAGGGCACACTGCTCAGCGAGCCCTACCTGCGGCTCCTCTACCAGCTGACGGGCTCGCCGCGGGTCAACAACATTCCGGGGTGCGGCAGCTGATGGGCCAGCGCGCGCCGACAGCCGGTCAGATCGCCGTCGCGGTCGCCTTCGCGTTCTCGTGCTTCGGCCTGCTGCTCTTCCTCTGGACGACCTTCGGAGGCCCGGTGCCGCTGAAGCCGGAGGGCTACCGGATCAAGGTTCCCTTCAGCGAGGCCACTCAGCTCGCCCAGGAGTCCGACGTGCGGATCGCCGGTGTCGACGTCGGCAAGGTGAAGTCGATCGACCTGGCGAACTCCGGCCCGAACAAGGACCTGGCCATCGCCACGATCCAGATCGACAGCCCCTACGCGCCGATCCCGGCTGACACCCGGGCGATGCTGCGTCAGAAGACGCTCCTCGGCGAGACCTACGTCGAGCTCACGCAGGGAAACCGCAACGGGCCGAAGCTGCCGGAGGGCGGAACCTTGCCCAGGGCACAGGTGGAGCCATCCGTCCAGCTGGACGAGATCTTCCGCACCTTCGACCCGAGAACCCGGGCCGCGTTCCAGACGTGGATGCAGCAGCTCGCCATAGCCAGCGCGGGCCGCGGAGCGGACCTGTCCGCCGCGATCGCGAACCTCGGGCCGTTCGCCGAGGACGCCAACAAGCTGTTGCGCGTGCTCGACTCGCAGCAGGGCGCCGTCCAGCAGTTCGTGCGCGACACGGGTCAGGTGTTCGGCGCTCTGAGCGAGCGGCAGGGCCAGCTCCAGGGGCTGATCCGGAACTCCGGGATCGTCTTCCACACCACCGCCGTCAGGAACAAGGACCTCGAGGCGGCGTTCCGGGCGCTGCCGACGTTCCTGACCGAGTCGAGCCTCACTCTCAACAGGCTCCAGAGCTTCGCGCGCAACGCAAACCCGCTGATCACCCAGCTCCATCCGGCGGCCCGGGCGCTGAGCAAGAACCTGAAGCCGCTCGCCAAGGTGGCGCCGGACTTCAACGGCTTCTTCATCGGGCTGAAGAAGACCCAGAAGCGCGGACTCACCGGCCTGCCGGCCCTGCAGACGCTGCTCAACAACGACCTGCCGCCGCTGCTCCACGAGGTGACGCCCTTCACGCAGCAGCTCACGCCGATCGTGGCGATGATCGGGCGGTATCAGCACGATGTGACCGGCCTGCTCGGCAACGCGACGGGGGCGACCCAGGCCCAGGCGAACACCGAGGCGAACACCCAGGGCCACTACATTCGGAGCTCGGCGCCGCTGTATCCCGAGTCGCTCGGGATGTTCGGGCCGACCGCGGCGAGCGAGCACCGGCTCGCCTACTCGCGCTCGAACCCGTACGTCGCGCCCGACAGCGCGCTCAAGGTCATCAACGGCCTGCTCACCTTCGACACCCGGCCGTGCGCGAGCCCGCCCGGGCTCACGGTCGGGCTGGGGCCGGACGCGACCTACACGGGCAACCCGTTCTTCGCCAATCGGGCCACCTTCGACACGCCGCAGCAGCTCCTGGACGAGATCAAGAGCACCGCGTTCGGCAGCCAGACGAACAGCTCCTCGCTGCCCGCGCCCGCCTGCACGAAGCAGCCGCAGCAGCCCTCACTCGGCCAGATCGCCCAGATGAGCGACTACACCCACGTCTACGCGAATCCCTGATCCGGACGGCGTCCAGGACCCGGGCTTTGGCTTCATTACTGAGTTTTTGGGAACTCGGTTCCATGCGGAATACCCGCACAACTACGCCCATTTCGCTGTGTTAGGTTCAGCAACATCAGGCAAATCCAAGGGCTGGCGGCACCGAAGACTTCATGGGGTGGCTGTCAGGGAAATGCCATACGGAAAAGGAGTGGTATGCGTAACCGCAAGTATCTGATCGGCGCCTTGGTGGGCGTCGTGGGCGCGCTCAGTTTCTCGAGCGTCGCGTGGGCAGGTTCGCCCACCTCGCAGTCGCTGGTGACGACGCTAGCGCCGGCGAAGCAGAGCAAGAAGACGTTCAGCGGCGTTTCGCTGCACAACATCATCTCGACGACGTACTCGAATTTCGTCGGGTCGCAGTCACCGCAGACGACGACGTTCACGATCGATCCGAACGTCAAGTTCACCGCCGGCAGCATTCCGGCGTGTCCGCTGAGCTCGATTCAGAACAAGCCGGACGCCCAGGCGCGTGCTGCCTGTCCGCAGAGCATCACCGGCCAGGGGAGCGTTGAGGTCAACAACGGCGCCCTGAAGGGGACCGTGACCTTCTTCACCGGCGGTCCGAGCACGATCTACGTGCACACGGACATCAACGACGGTTCAGTCATCCTCGACATCATCGGCACCATCTCGGGGAAGATCCTGAACTTCACGAACATCCCGAACACGCCGGGTCTCGACCTGACGAAGTTCGACACGACGTTCAACAAGATGAAGTCGGGCAAGAAGACGTTCTACGTCTCGGCTCGCTGCAAGAAGAAGAGCTGGACCACCAGCGAGTCCACGCACTTCTACAGCGGCGAGACGCTCACCGCGTCCTCGAGCCAGAAGTGCAAGCAGAAGAAGAAGTAAGCGCTTCTTCTTCCTGTTGAAGTTGCGAGAGGGCGGCCTTCGGGCCGCCCTCTCTTTTTGTCTCAGCGCGATGTACGATCCGCGGCGTTCATAACGGCCGGTGGTCAAGGGAAGTCCGGTGAGAAGCCGGCGCGGTCCCGCCACTGTGACCGGGCCCAGCATCAGACGGCGCCTCCTCCGCTTCGCGTCCGGGGGCGCCTTTGGGTCTGTCGCATCCGCCACTGGGAAGCCGACGGCTTCCTGGGAAGGCGCGGCAGAGAAGCCCGGAAGCCAGGAGACCTGTCCCCGGCCAGCCAACACGACCCTCGAGGAAGGGGTGGCTCACAGATGAGGATGACTGTCTCGATTGCCGCGCTGGCGTCGCTGCTCGCGCTCGCGCTGCTCGGCCCTGCCGGGGCCAGTGCCAGCGTCGGCGCCGACCTGCGGGTGGTGGGGCCGACCGGCCAGATCGACGACCTGACCCAGTACAGCGACACGACCACCATGCCGACCAGCCCGCAGGCCCAGTGCTTCGGCGCCGGCAGCGGCGGCTCCGGCCAGGGTGTGCCGGTCCAGGGGGCGAACGCCCTCGGGATCGTGGCGGAGGCCGCGAAGAGCCGGAGCGAGCTCAACCCGCTCCTGCTCACCGATACGTTCGTCTCGCAGGGCTTCGGCCTGGGCGTTTGCGGCATCGGCGGCCAGGTCGCCACCGGCTCGGCCTTCTGGTACACGAAGGTCGATCACACCGGCCTCCAGGTCGGCGGCTCCCAGTTCGCGATCCACGCGGGGCAGCAGGTTCTCTGGGACCTGGCGCCCAACTTTCCGCCCCCGCCGGAGCTGGTCCTGAACGTACCGTTCCGCGAGCCCGCAGGGACGCCGTTCCCGGTCCAGGTTCTCTCGTACGGGGATGACGGGGCCGCGACGCCCGCCGCCGGCGCCATGATCAGCGGCGGCAGCGGACCGGTGACGACGGACGGCTCGGGCAACGCGCAGGTCACCGTCGGCGGGTCGGGGGCGCATCAGCTCCAGGCGACGCTCGGCGCCGATATCCCCAGCGCGATGACCGCCGTCTGCTCGTTCGACCAGGGCACGCAGTGCGCGGCGGCGCGCGGCAGGCTGATCGTCGGCTCGGACACCGCTGACGACATCACCGGCACCGCGGGCGATGACCAGATCAAGCCGCGGGCCGGCGACGACCTGGTCCGCGGGATGGCAGGCAACGACCGGATCGACGTCCGTGGCGGCGGCGCGGACCGTGTCAATTGTGGCGGCGGCACGGACGTCGTCAAGGCCGACAAGCGCGACAAGCTCGCGAAGAACTGCGAGCAGCGCATCCGCACCGGCAAGAAGCACAAGCACGGCAAGGGGAAGGGCAAGAAAGGGTGATCCCCTACCGCATCCTGGCGGCCGGCCTGATGCTCTGCGCCTCGGCGGTCGCCGGCTGCGGGCTCGGGCCCGGCAAGGATGAGGGGGACGTCACCCTGACGGTCAGCCGCGACTACGGGTCCAAGGTGCTGCTCTCCAAGACGGACTCGATCCACCAGTCGGACACGGTCTTTCGCGTCCTCGATCGGAACGCGGACGTCACGACCCGTTTCGGCGGCGGCTTCGTCCAGTCGATCGACGGCCTCGCGGGCACGCAGAGCGGGGGGCGGAGCAGTGACTGGTTCTTCTACGTGAACGGGATCGAGTCGCCGATCGGCTCCGCCCAGTTCGACCTCTCCGGCGGCGATCGGATCTGGTGGGACTACCGGGACTGGACCGCCGCGATGCGCGTGCCCGCGGTGGTCGGCTCGTGGCCCGAGCCGTTCGCGCACGGCTTCCGGGGGCAGCACTGGATCACATCGGTCGACTGCCGGGCGGCCGGCTCGGTCTGCGGGGCTGTCTCACGGCATCTGGCAGCAGCCGGCGCGAAGGCGGCGCCCCGGGAGGCCATCAAGTCAGGGGCGATCAGGCTGGATGTGGGAACCTGGGATCAGATCCGACAGGAGCCGGAGGTCGGGCTGCTGGCTCAGGGACCGGATCGCAGCGGGGTCTTCGCGCGCTTCGTTGGCACCAGGAAGCCCCTGCTCGACCTGTTGAACGAGCGGGGCCAGCCCGCCGGAAGCATCGGCAAGGGCGGCGGGCTGATCGCAGCTCTCCGGGAGGGAGATGGGCCGCCAGTGTGGGTGGTCACCGGGACCGATGCGAAGGGCGTCGCGGCCGCGGCGAACCTGCTCGGGCCCGGCCTCCGCAACCGCTACGCGGTCGCCACCCAGCCCGGGGCGGGGGTGATCGGGGTGCCCGTACAGTGAGATCACCTCTTGCCTATACACCCGGGCGAAGCCCCCTGCACCGGGCCTCCCCCGGGGCCGCGATCGCCTACCTCGGCGCCCTGGCGGCGGTCGGGTTCATCTACTCGAGCCCGCTCGTCCTGATCGCGGCGACAGCCGCGACGGCGCTGGCCGGATTCGCGGCGGGTGCGGGACGGGCGGTGCGGGCCTCGCTCAGGTTGGCGATCCCGCTGCTGATCTTCATGACACTGGTCAACGTCCTGGTGACGCACCGCGGCGACACGGTGCTCGTCCGGGGCTGGGACATGCCGGTTCTCGGCAACACCGACATCACCCTGGAGTCGCTCGCGGCCGGGGCCGCGATCGGGCTGCGGGTGGTCGCGGTCGTGCTGGCGTTCGCCGTCTACTCCGCGTGCGTGGACCCGGACCGGGTCCTGCGCGCGCTGCGTCCCGTCGCGAGGCGGTCGGCGATGACAGCCGGCCTCGTCACCCGCATGGTGCCTATGGCCGCCGCCGACGGGGCACGGCTGCGTGAGGCGGCCGCGCTGCGGGGGCCCGGCGCCGAGCCAGTGGGGCGGCCGGCCATGGCCCGCAGGCTCGTGGAGGGCTCGCTCGACCGTGCGGTCGACGTCGCCGCGACGCTCGAGCTCCGCGGCCACTCCCTCGGGGTGCGGCCGCAGCGGCGCCGTGACCGGTCGCGGGACGACCTGCCGCTGTACGCGACGGCCGCCGCGCTCCTCGCGGCGGCGATCTCAGCACGGGTGGCCGGGGCCGGCGCCTTCCAGACCTACCCGCGGATCGAGATGGGCCTCGCTCCCCTGACGCTGGCGCTTTGCGCCGTCCTGATCGCCCTGGCGGCGGTCCCTTTCGTGCGAGCACGCGCGTCAGCGCGACCCGTGAGATGGAGGAGGTGGCGCTCGCGTGGCTGATGCGCTGCGGGCCTCCGGTCTCACGTACAGGTATCCCGGCGCGGCCGAGGATGCGCTGCGCGCGATCGACCTCCGGGTCGAGCCCGGCGAGTTCGTGGTGATTGCGGGCCGCTCCGGGTCCGGCAAGTCGACGCTCCTGCGCGCCGGCTGCGGGCTGGTGCCGCACTTCCACGGGGGCGAGATCGACGGCGAGCTCGAGGTGGCCGGGCTGGACGTGAGGACCCACGGGCCGGCCGAGCTGGCGGAGGTGGTCGGCCTGGTCGCGCAGGAGCCGGAGACCCAGATCGTCAGCACGACGGTCCGGGCCGAGATCGAGCTGCCGCTCGAGCTGCGGGGCGTGTCGCCCGCGGCGCGGTCGCGCGCGGTCGAGGAGGTCGCCCTCGCTCTCGCCATCGACGGCTTGCTCGACCGCACCACGGACACGCTCTCGGGCGGCGAGCTCCAGCGCGTGGCGCTCGCCGCCGCCCTCGCGACCCGGCCCAAGCTGGTCCTACTCGACGAGCCGACCTCGCAGCTGGATCCGGTCGCCGGTGACGAGCTGATCTCGTTGCTGCGGCGGCTGAACGAGGAGTGGGGGGTGGCGGTGATGCTCGGCGAGCACCGCCTGGAGCGCTGCCTGCCCGCGGCCGACCGCGTGCTGGCCCTCGAGAACGGGGCGGTCGCCTTCGACGGCTCGCCGACGGAGTTCCTCGCCTGGGCCCTCGGGTGCGACAGGGTCCTGACGACGCCCGGCGCGCGCCTCCTCGATGGCGCTGGCCTCGCGCCGGTGCCGAGCGTCAGGGAGGCGCGACGGGTGCTGGCCGGCCGCGGCGTCCAGCCGGCGCGCCCGGCACACCTCGAGGCCACCCGGCCGGATCCGGGGCGGCCCGCCGTCAGTCTCCGCGACCTCTGGGTGGAGCTGGGGGAGGGCGACGAGCGGACGGAGGCGCTCAGGGGCGTCGACCTCGCGCTGCGCCCCGGGGAGCGGGTCGCCCTGATGGGCAGCAACGGGGCCGGCAAGAGCACGCTGCTGCGCGCCGCGGCCGGGCTCGTACGGCCCCAGCGCGGGCGAATCGACGCCGAGCGTGGGATCGCCCTGCTGCCGCAGCGCCCCGGTGACCTCTTCGTGCACGAGCGGGTCGGGGAGGAGCTTCGCGGGGATGCGGGCGGCGAGGCCCTGCGGCGCTTCGGCCTCGAGGGCATGACGGACGTGGACCCGCGCGATCTCTCCGGCGGTGAGCGCCAGCGCCTCGCGCTGGCGATCGTTGTGGCGGGACGTGATACGGCCGACGGCGAGCTGCCCGGGGCGCTGCTGCTGGACGAGCCGACGCGCGGGATGGACAGGGCGCGGAAGGACGGGCTAGTCGACCTCGGACGCGAGCTGGCCGAGCGCGGGGCGGCGGTCGTGATCGCCACCCACGACGTCGAGTTCGCGGCCACCTTCGCGGACCGGGTGATCCTCCTGGCGCGCGGCGAGGTGGCGGCCGACGGGACCGCGGAGGAGCTGCTCTCGGGAGGCTGGTACTTCTCGAGCGAAGTGGCGCGCATCCTGGAGGGGGCGGCGATCACGGTCGCGGACGGCGTCTCTGTCCTCCGGGGCGAGCTCGAGCGTTCCGGTGGCGCGGCGACGCCGGCCGGGGGTGGCTCGTGAGCTGGCAGGCCGGGGTGATGGCGATGCTGGGAATCACCCTCGTCGGCGGCTTCGCCTGGTATGAGCGCACCCGCCCGCCGTCCCAGGTCGTCGCCCTGGTGGCGGCGCTTGCCGCCATCTCGGTGGCGGGCCGGGTCGCCTTCTCCCCGATCCCCAACGTCGTGCCGACGACGGACATCACGCTGATCGCGGGCTACGCGCTCGGACCGGCGCCTGGCTTCGCGGTGGGGGCGTTCTCAGGGCTGGTCTCCAACTTCTGGCTCGGTCAGGGTCCCTGGACTCCGTGGCAGATGGCCGGCTGGGGCCTAACCGGGGTCCTGGGCGCCGTCCTGGCTGTAGCGACCCGCAGGAGGGTCGGCCGCCTCGGCCTCGCCGCGGTCTGCGCCTTCGCGGGACTCGCCTACGGCGCATTGCTCGACTTCTCGCTGATGGTGACCTACGGCGGGGAGCAGTCGCTCGACCGGTTCCTGGCGCTCTCGGCTCGCGGCCTGCCCTTCAACATCGCCCACGCCGCCGGGAACGCGGCCCTGGCGCTGGTTGCCGGCCCGGCGATGGCGCGGATGCTGCTCCGCTACCGGCGGCGCTTCGAGTTCGCCTGGCGACGCCGAGCGCCCGCTGCGCGGGGCGTGGCGGCGGGGGCGGCCGGCCTCGTCCTCGCCCTGCTGGTTGCGACCCCGGCCGTGCTGGGAGGCGAGCGCGCGACGGCGTCGGGCGGCGGCTCGGCCGCGGCGGTCGCCTGGCTCCGGGGTGCCCAGAACGGCGACGGCGGCTTCGGCTACGCCCGCGGGCAGGCGTCCAGCCCCGCGATGACGGGCTGGGCCGTCCTGGGCCTGGAGGCGGCGGGAGTCAATCCGCTCGACGTCGATCGCGGCGACGCCACTCCGATCACCTATCTGTCCGCGACCGCCGGCCAGATCAGCACGACCGGGGACATCGAGCGCACCATCCTGCTGCTCCGCGGCGCCGGCCTCAACCCACAGAATTTCCAGGGCCACGACCTGGTCAGCCGCCTCCTGGCGAGGCGCGGTTCCGATGGCTCCTGGGCTCAGCAGGTGAACCCGACGGCGTTCGGCATCCTGGCCCTGAAGGCGGCCGGCGCATCCGGGGGCAACTCGCAGTCCGCGGCCTGGCTGCGCGACAGCCAGAATCAGGACGGGGGCTGGGGATTCGCGGCGAAGGCCGCCAGCGACCCGGACAGCACGGGTGCCGCCCTGCAGGCCCTGGCGGCCGCTGGGAGCGGCGCCGGGGTGCGGGGCGGCGTCAGCTATCTGCGCGGGGTGCAGCGCTCAGGAGGGGGATGGGCTCTGGCGAGCGGATCCGTCAACGCTCAATCCACCGCCTGGGCGGCCCAGGGACTGGTCGCCGCGGGGGTCTCTCCGGCCTCCGTACGAAGCGGCGGCGGCTCGGCTCTCAACTACCTCGGCTCGGTCCAGGCCGGGGACGGCCACTACCGGTACTCGTCCTCGAGCGACCAGACGCCCGTCTGGGTCACCGGGCAGGCCCTGATGGCGGTCAACGGCGCGGCCTTCCCGCTGAACCCGGTGCCCCGCGCGGTCTCGAACGCCGGTGGAGCCGCCGCGGCAGGTGCGACCGCGGGGACGGCCGGCGCCGCCACGGGCGGCGCCGTCAAGGCGAAGTCGGCCCGCAAGTCCACGACGACGGCGCAGGCGCCGACCGACACGGCGGCCACACCCGTCCCGTTCGCCCCCGCCTCCTCGACACGGGGAGGTGGCGGCGGGGGCGGCGGCATCCCGGGCTGGCTGGTGGCATTGGGCTTGATCGCCCTGGGCGGGACAGCCGTCTGGGGCGGCTGGGTCCTCTACAAGCGGCGCCTCCCCTGAACCCGGCTCGACTACGTTTCGGTTATGGAAGTCGAGGAGGCGATCCGCACCCGCCGCACCCACAAGGCCTACCGGCCGGAGCCGGTCGACCGGACCGTGCTCGAGGAGATCCTCGACCTCTCGCGCTGGGCTCCGAACCACAACCTCACCAATCCCTGGCGGTTCCGGGTGGTCGGCTCGCTGGCGCTCGAGCGGCTGAAGGAGGCGGTGGGTCCCGAGTCGGCCTCCAAGCTCGACCGCGCCCCGACGCTGGTCGTGTGCTCCTGCGTGCTCACCGGTGATCCGATCCAGGACGAGGAGGACCTGCACGCCGCCGCGGTCGCCGCGTACATCGTCCTGCTGGCGGCCCACGGCCGCGGCCTGGCCGGCTACTGGCGCACGCCGGAGGTGCTCCGCACGCCGGAGGGGCGGGCAGCGGTCGGCCTGCCCGACGATGAGCGTTTCGTGGGACTGCTGCATGTCGGCACGCCTGTGCAGGAACAGAAGCCGCCGGAGCGGCTGCCCGCCGACCGGGTCGTCGAGTTCCTCGAATGATTTCCCGCGACCAGGCGCTGGCTGCGATGCAGGACGACCGCTTCGACATCGTGGTGGTCGGCGGCGGGATCACGGGCGCCGGGGTGGCGCTCGATGCCGCCTCGCGCGGCTACTCCGTCGCCCTCGTCGAGCGCGACGACTTCGGCAAGGGGACGTCGAGCCGCTCCTCGAAGATGGTCCACGGCGGCCTTCGCTACCTGCAGAACTTCGACCTCGGCCTGGTCCGCGAGGCCCTGCTCGAGCGCCAGCTGCTCGTTCAGCTGGCGCCTCATCTCGTCTATCCGACCCCCTTCCTGGTCCCCGCGGTGGGCGGCGAGCGGCGCAACCGGGCGATCGGCATCGGCCTGAACATGTACGACGTGATGGCGACCTCCCGCATCGGCCGCGGTCGCAGCCAGCGCAGCGAGCACGGGGAGGAGGCCGACTACTGGTCCCCCGACCGCCACCGTACGATCTCCGGCGAGGAGGCCGCGGAGCTGGTCCCCGCCCTCGCCCCGCTCGACCCGAGCTCCGCCTACCTCTTCTACGACTGTCAGACCGACGACGTCCGGCTCGTCCTCACGGTCCTGGGCGAGGCCGAGCGGTTCGGCGCCGTGGTCGTGAACGGAGCCGAGGTCACCGAGGTTCTCGACGAGGACGGCAGAGCGGACGGCGTCGCCTTCACGGAGGCGGAGTCGGGGGAGCGGATCGAGGTTCGCGCCGCCAACGTCGTCAACGCGACGGGCGTCTGGGCCGATCGGATCCGTCCCGACGAGCTGCTCACCGAGGAGGAGATCCCCCGGATCCGGCCGAGCCGCGGGACGCACGTGACGCTCTCGACCGACGATCTCGACATCGGTACCGCTGCCTGCATCGTGCCCGCGGGGAGCGACCGCACGATCTTCGCCCTGCCCTGGTACGGGCGGGTGCTCGCCGGCACGACCGACAACGACTACGAGGGCGACATCGACGCCGTCCCGCCGAGCGGCGGCGACGTCACCTACATCCTCGACGCGCTCAACTCCTATTTCGACACCAGCTTCGGTCCCGGCGACCTGACCGGCGCCTACGCCGGCGTCCGGCCGCTGATCTCCAGCGGTGACCCCAAGAAGTCCGTGGACATCTCGCGCAAGGCGGAGCTGTACGAGACCTCGTCCGGCATGCTGACGATCACCGGGGGCAAGCTCACCACCTTCCGACGGATGGCGGCACAGGTCGTCGACCGGATCACGGAGCGGGACGGCCGGGAGGCGGAGTGCCGGACCGACGACATCCCGCTGGGCATGGCGGCCCGGGAGGGGGATCTCGAGACGGGCGTCGATCTCCCGGACGGAGCCACCGATCAGCTCGCCTTCCGCTACGGGCACGCCGCCCGCAGCGTCCTCGACCTCTGCGAGGAGCGATCCGAGCTCGCCGCGCCGATCGTCCCCGGCCATCCGGACCTGATGGCGGAGGTCGTGATCGCCGCGCGCCGCGAGCAGGCCCGCTCGGTCGCGGACGTCCTGCTCCGTCGCACCCGGCTCGGACTGGTCGCCGCGCCGGAGCTGCGGGACCGGGAGCGGGTCGAGGCGGTGGCCGGGACGCTCGGGGTGGAGCTGGGCTGGAGCGGATCGCGCATTTCGGCCGAGGTCGACGCCTGGTCGGAGGTCTCCGGCGCCGAGGGACTCGACCCGGCACGCGCGCTCGCGAAGTAGCAGGCGGTCGGCTGATCGCTGCGACTAGCATGGCCGCCTTGATGGCCATCAGGGACGAACACCTCGCCGAGCTTCACCGGCTGGCTCGCGAGCTCGACGTGCCGGGCTACCGGATGATGAGCCGCGACGAGCTGATCGAGGCGATCGAGGAGGGCGGCGAGGGGGCCGTCACCGACGAGGGGGAGCCGGTCCAGGAGACACCCGCGGAGGGACCCGAGGAGGAGCCGGAGGCCGAGGAGGAGCCGGAGGCCGAGGAGGTGACCGGCGTGCTGGATCGGATGCCCCAGGGCTACGGCTTCCTGAGGCTGAGCGGCCTGAGTGAGGGCGAGGGGGACGTCTACGTCTCCGCATCCCAGATCCGCCGCTGCGAGCTTCGCCCGGGCGACCAGGTGAGCGGCCCCGCGCGGCCCCCGCGCCGCGGCGAGCGACACCGCGCGCTCGTCAGGATCGAGTCCGTAAACGGACAGAGCCCGGAGGGCGAGCGGACCAGCTTCGAGGACCTGACCGCCGCGCCGCCGCATCGTCGGCTGCTGGCCCCGGACGCGGGCGGCGACCCGCTGGTGCGCGGCGTGGACCTGCTCGGCCCCCTCGCCTTCGGCCAGCGGGTGCTGGTGCTGGCGCAGCCGCGCTCGGGCCGGACGACGCTGCTGCGAGCACTCGGCTCCGCCGCCGTCGAGGCCGGCGCCCACCTCTGCGTCCTGCTCGCCGACGAGCGGCCCGAGGAGGTCCCGCAGTGGGAGAAGGCCCTGCCGGAGGCCGAGATCTTCGCCGCCACCGCCGACCAGGAGCCGCGCGATCAGATCCGCGCCGCCGAGCTCGCGATGGGGCACGCGAAGCGCCTGGCCGAGGCCGGGGAGGATGTGGTCGTTCTGGTCGACTCGCTCAGCCGCCTCGCCCTGGGCTACCGCGATCCGGCGCGGGTCAAGCGGCTTTTCGGAGCGGGACGGGAGCTCGACGAGGAGGGCAGCGGCTCGCTCACCGTGATTGCGACCGTCCTCGAGTCCGACGACCGCGGCGCCGAGGTGCGGGAGGCGCTCGAGACGACCGAGAACCTTCTGCTGCGCCTCGATGCCGATCTGGCTGCAAAGGGAATCGTGCCGGCCCTGGTCGTTTCCGCCAGCCGCGCCTCCGGAGAGGATCAGCTGCGCGACGCGGAGGAGATGGAGAGGGTTCGCAGGTTGCGCGAGGAGCTGAGC
Organism: uncultured Solirubrobacterales bacterium; assembly: GCA_963821705.1. Taxonomy (GTDB): domain Bacteria; phylum Actinomycetota; class Thermoleophilia; order Solirubrobacterales; family 70-9; genus DASUPK01. The sequence goes on from CAWGEV010000008.1 coordinate 107,088, forward strand.
GGAATGGACGACGAGGAGGCCGCGCGCAAGCTCGCCGAGCAGATCACCGAGACGAGCAGCAACGCGGAGCTGCTGAGCCGGCTGTAGTTGGCACCGCGACGTCCACACCTCTCGGACGTCCTGCACCTCCCTCGCCTGCCGGGCGTCCCGGACGTCCTCCACCGTGTGCGGATCCCCGATGACCTCGAGGCGGCGACCACGAGGGGCGAGGAGGTGGAGGCGGCCGCCGTCGGCCTCGACCAGGATACGGTCGAGCACATCTGGCAGGCGGGGGTCGACCTCTATCGGAGCGGCGTCCACCCGGGGCTTCAGCTCTGCCTGCGGCGGGAGGGGAAGGTCGTCCTGGACCGCGCGATCGGGCACGCCCGGGGCAACGGCCCCGATGACGACGAGGCCGCCGAGAAGGTCCAGATGACTCCGGGCATGCCCGCCTGCATCTTCTCGGCATCCAAGGCGGTCACCGCGATGGTCATCCACCTGCTCGACGAGCGGGGACTGCTCCACATCGGTGACCGGGTCAGCGAGTACATCCCCGAATACGCCCAGAACGGCAAGGAGGGCACGACGATCGCGCACGTGCTGGCCCACCGCGCGGGCGTCGCCTCGATGCCGAAGGAGGCGAGGGACCTCGACTCCCTCACCGACCACGACCGGATCCTGCAGCTGATCTGCGAGTCCAAGCCGATGATCCGGCCCGGCCGGCTGCTCGCCTACCACGCCGTCTCGGGCGGGTTCATCTTGGGGGAGATCGTCAAGCGGGTCACCGGCAAGTCGATCCGCGAGGTGCTGGCCGAGGAGATCCTCGACCCGCTGGGGTTCAGGTGGGGCAACTATGGGGTCGCGGAGGAGGACGTCGACGAGGTCGCACCCAGCTACGTCACGGGGCCGCCGCTTCTGCCTCCGCTCTCGAATCTGGTCACGCGGGTCCTGGGCGTGCCGCTCGACGAGGTGGTCGATGCCTCCAACGAGGCCCAGTTCCTGACGTCCGTGCTCCCGTCGGCCAACGTGGTCACGAGCGCCAACGAGCTCGGCCGCTTCTTCGAGATCTTCCGGGCCGGTGGGGAGATGGACGGGGTGCGGGTGATGCAGGAGCGGACGATCCGCCGGGCGCTCACCGAGCAGTCGCACCTGGAGATCGACTTCTCGCTGATCTTCCCGACGCGCTTCTCGTACGGACTGATGCTCGGGGCCGACTACATCAGCCTCTACGGCCGCGACACCGACCTCGCCTTCGGCCACCTCGGGCTGATCAACATCATGGGCTGGGCCGATCCCGAGCGCGCGATCTCGGTCGGCCTGATCACGACCGGCAAGGCGATCGTCTACCCGGAGCTGCCGCGCTTCTACGGCGTCATGTCGAGGATCTCCGGTGAGGTCCCGAAGGTCGCGGAGCCGACCTGGCTCAAGGGCTGACGGCTTCGCCATCAGATCGCGGCCACAAGCGGCCGCCCATCACAAGTCGCGGCGGCTTCGCCGCCGCTCCCGAAGTGGTGCGGCCTGGTGGCCGCTAGGCGCGGTCGCGGCCGCCGTAGGCCACGGCGCCCCAGGAGGGCTCGGCGGAGAGCTCGATCAGCTCCGAGTCGCGGTCCGGCTGGACGTAGCCGAAGGTCTGCGTCGATTCGTCGAAGACGATGTCGAGCTCGCCCTCCTTGACCCGCTGGTCCAGCCACGCCCCTCGGAAGACGAGACGGCGAAGCCAGTGGACGAGGCTCTTGTTCGACGGGCCGACGAGGTCGTCCCAGTTCTCGTTGACGTGCTCGCCGAGGGGGGAGCAGGGCTCGCGGATCTCACCGTTCACCGCCAGCTCCAGCAGGTCCTCCAGCTCGTGCTCATCGAGTCCCTGGCGGACGAAGTCGAGCTTGACCGCCGCCTGCTCGACCCGCTGGGCGAAGTCGCGCTCGTTGAAGGAGAAGCGGAGCTCTCCGTACTCGAGCACGTAATCGGCGCCCGACTCGTAGTTTCCTCTGCGTGCGGTCTCGTCCACGGCGGTTGGGGCATCTTGGCGCATGAGGGGTGCCGTCGCCAGTCATTCGGGGGTCCTGAACGACCGGTTGCAGCAAAAGGGGAACCAGGGTTGGCGTCGACGTTTGCTAGCGAAACGCGCAGCCGGCGAGGTGGTCGTTGACCACCCCGATCGCCTGCATCGTCGCGTAGGCCGTGGTCGGGCCGACGAAGACGAAGCCCCGGCGCTTCAGCTCCTTGGCCATCGCCTTCGACTCGGCGGTCGCCGGCTCGAGGTCGGCGAAGCTCTTCGGCACCGGCCGCCTCTCGGGGTCCGGCGCGAAGCTCCAGATCAGCCCATCGAGGCTCTCACCGGCGGCGTGCAGCTCCCTGGCCGCCCTCGCATTGGTGATCGCGGCCTCGATCTTCCTGCGATTGCGGACGATGCCCTCGTCGGAGAGCAGGCGCTCGGTCTCCCTCGCTCCGTAGGCGGCCACCTTCTCGATCTCGAAGCCGTCGAAGGCCGCCCGGAAGTTCTCGCGCTTGCGCAGGATCGTCAGCCAGGAGAGGCCGGACTGGAACGCCTCGAGCGTGAGCCGCTCATAGAGCTCGTTCTCGCCGTGCAGCGGGCGGCCCCACTCATGGTCGTGGTAGTGGATGTACTCGGGCGCGCTGAGTCCCCACGAGCAGCGGAGCTTTCCGTCCGGGCCGGGCTCGACCCCGCTCAACGCTCCTGCCCGAAGATCCTCAGCAGGAAGATGAAGAGGTTGATGAAGTCCAGGTAGAGGGCGAGGGCGGCGACCTCGACCGGCTGTGCCGCGTACTCCATCGGCGGGGAACCTTATGCAAGGGTGGCGACGCCAGTTCGCTTTCGCGGGCTCGAGCGCTCCGAGCTGCTCGGCCTGGAGGTTCCGGTGGCGGTGAGCGGGCTCAGCCGGCTGCTCGGCCTTGCCTTGCTCCCCCGGGAGCGGGCCGGGCAGGGCCTCCTGATCCCGCGCTGCCGGAGCGTCCACACCCTCGGGATGCGGTTCCGGCTCGACCTGGTCTTCATGGACGCGGCCGGACGCGTTGTGGAGCTGCGCCGGGAGGTACCTCCGGGGCGGTTCGTACGCTGCCCGGGCGCGATGGCCGTGCTCGAGCTTCCCTCTCCGTAGCGTGACCTCGACCCCCGAATCCAGCCGGCACTGGTGGGTGCTCGTCGGCACCTGCCTGGGGCTGTTCATCCTGATGCTCGACTCGACGGTTGTCGCGCTGGCGCTGCCGACGATCGAGCGCGAGCTGCACGCCTCGGCGGACAACGTCCAGTGGGTCCTGAACGGCTACCTGCTGGTGATCAGCGTGCTCGTGGTGACTGCGGGCCGGCTCGGCGACATCGCGGGGCGCCGGCGGGTCTTCCTGATCGGCATGGCGGTGTTCGGAGCGGGCTCAGTGCTCGCCGCCGTCGCGGACGACGACGCGGTGCTCGTCGGCGCGCGGGCGATCCAGGGGGTGGGGGGTGCCGCGATGCTCTCGCTCTCCCTGGCGATCGTGAGCCACGCGTTCCCGGTGGAGCAGCAGGGGCAGGCGCTGGGGATCTGGGCTGCGGTCTCGGCGCTCGCCCTGGCGATCGGGCCGCTCGTCGGCGGCGTGCTGATCGATGTCGACTGGCGGCTGATCTTCTGGATCAACCTGCCGATCTGCGCGGCGGGGATCCTGATCACCCGGTGGGCGGCGCGGGAGTCGCACGACGAGACCTCGCCGCCGAAGCTCGACTTCCCCGGCCTCGCGACCCTCACCCCGGGCCTGCTGGCGATCGTCTTCGCGCTGGTCCGGGCCGACGACTGGGGCTGGGGGTCGTGGAAGACCCTCCTGCTGATCGCCGTGGGCGTCGTCCTGCTCGGCGCCTTCTGCGCGATCGAGCACCGGGTCGGCTCGCCGATAGTCGACTTCGGCCTGTTCCGCAACGGTCCCTACCTGGGCGCGTCGGCGGCCGCTTTCGCCCTCGTGGGCGCCTACTGGGCGGTGATCTTCTACCAGCCGCAGTACCTGCAGGACATCCTCGGCCACGGGCCGGTCGGGGCCGGGCTGCTCGTCCTGCCGATCACCGCGCCGATGGTCTTCATCTCCCCGTTCTGCGGGCCGCTCATCAAGCGCTTCGGCCCGCGGGTGCTGATGACGCTGGGAATGGTCTGCGGCGCCATCGGGCTCGGCCTCCTCACCCAGGTCGACGCCGACAGCTCCTATGGCGCGCTGCTGCCCGGCTATCTGCTCTTCGGCATCGCGCTCGGGCTGGTGTACGCGCCGATGTCGACGGCGGCGATGCTGGCGATGCCGCGCGACAAGGCCGGGATCGCCGCGGGCGTGCTGGCGATGGTGCGGGTGACGGCGGGCGCCCTGGCCCTGGCGGTCGTCGCGGCGGTCTTCCAGAGCATCCAGGCGGAACAGCTCGACCTGCACCCGGGCGACGCCGCAGGTGCGTTCGCCACGGCACTGGCGGACTCGACCTGGGTCCTGGTCGGTTTGGTCGCGGTGGGCGCGGTGCTCACCTGGGCCCTGGTCAGGAGGACCGGCGAGGAGCACCCGCAGCCCGAGGAGCACCCCGAGCACAAGCTGGAGCGGCGCCGCCTTCACCTCTAGGGAGGGGAGATCCTGCGGCCGCCCGTGCTTAGGAGGGCGTGCTGCCCAACGTCGAAGAGCTTGCCACGGTGATCGTCTGCGAGGACGACGACCCCACCCGCGAGCTCCTCTGCGACCAGCTGACCGCCGACCGCTACCGGGCGCTGCCGGCGCCGAGCGCCTCGGACGCCCTTCGGCTCTGCGGCTACAACCATCCGGACCTGATGCTGCTGGACCTTGGTCTCCCGGACGCTCCCGGGATCGACGTCCTCCGTGAGATCAGGTCCGCCGGCGAGCGCTTCGATCCGGAGCTGCCCGTCCTGGTCCTGTCCGGCCGCGCCAGCGAGGCCGACCGGCTGCGCGGCTTCGAGGCCGGCGCGGACGACTACCTGCCCAAGCCGTTCCACTACCCCGAGCTGCTGGCACGGATCTCCGCGGTGCTCCGGCGCCGCGCCGGGGCCCGGCGCGGGCCGATCCAGGTCGGCGAGCTGACCGTCGACCCGGTCACCAGGCGGGTCATGGTCGGAGATCGGAGGATCGAGCTCGCGAACAAGGAGTTCGCGCTGCTGCGCGCCCTGGCCGCGGAGCCGCGCCGCGTCTTCACCAAGGACGAGCTGCTTCGGGACGTCTGGGGCTTCCGCTCGAAGGGGCGCACGCGGACCCTCGACTCTCACGCGAGCCGGCTGCGCCGGAAGCTCGACCCGGAGGGCGCGCGCTACGTCTTCAACTGCTGGGGTGTGGGCTACCGCCTGCTCGACGGATGATCACGCCCGGGCACAAGCGCGCGCTCAACCGGGCCCTCCACGAGCTGCGCCGCCCGTTGCAGGCGCTGGTCCTCCTCGAGGAGGGCTCGCGTCCCGCCTCGGCGCCTCCGGCGGCCAGCCGGCGCGGCCTCCTGGAGGTGGCCGAGAGTGCCCTTCGCGACCTCGACGGAGCCCTCAATGGCGGCACCTCCTCCCGGCCGGCCCATCGCTTCTCCTGCCGCGAGGTGATGTTCGCCTGCCTCGAGCGGTGGCGTCCGGTGGCGCCGCAGGCGGGAGGGATCCGCGTCTACTGGGATGCCGGCCCGGCGCCGGTCGAGGGCGATCCGGTGCGGATGGCTCAGGCCTTCGACAACCTGGTCGCGAATGCGCTCGAGCACGGCGGGCCACCGGTCGTGGTGACCGGGGCGCGCGTCGCGGGGCGGATCAGGATCACCATCGCGAACGGGGCGAAGCCCAGGGCGCCGCGCTGCGAGCCCGATCCGCGCCGGGGTCACGGAACGGAGGTGGTCTCCGAGGTGGCCAGCGCCCACCGCGGCCGCTTCGCCCTCTGCGAAACCGGGAGCGGCTGCGTTGCGGCGCTGGAGCTGCCCCTCGCGGAGCCCGGGTACGCGATGGCGGCGTGAGCCGTCGCGGCCGGGCGCTCGCCTTCCTGCTCGCCGCGCTCGTCTGCGCCGCGCTTGCCGCGACCGTCGCCGGCCGCTACCGATCGCGTGTCGAGGGTCGGTACGGGCCTCTCCGCCCGGTCGTGGTGGCGACCGCCGAGCTGCCCGCCGGCCAGGCGATCGACGCCACCAGGGCGGGGTCCGCCCTGACGGTCCGTCGCGTCCCGGCGTCCTTCGTGCCCCCGGGCTCGCTCATGAGCCCCTCGGACGCGCTCGGCCGCGCGCCCGACGCCACGATCCCGGCGGGCTCTTACCTGCTGGGGGCACAGCTGGCGATCCCGCATGTCGATGGGCCGCGGGCGCCGGGGGTCGGCGAGGGATTGCGGCCGGTCGAGGTCGGCGTCGCCGGGGCGGCGGCACTGACGGTTGGCCAGGGCGCCCCGGAGGGCAGGCGCGTCGACGTCGTCATCTCGAGGCAGGCCGGCCTCGGGCGCTCGGCTCGGGCCTACATCGCCGCCACGGGAGTGAGGGTCCTTGCGCTGCGCAGTCCGAGCGGACCCGGCGAGGCGTGGTCCGCGACCCTGGCTGTGACGCAGCAGCAGGCGCTCACCCTGATCGGCGCGCAGAGCGCCGGCAGGGAGATCCGCCTGCTGCCCCGGACCTAGAGGACCATTTCGCCAGTTGAGACTCCGCCAAGGCGGCTAGCTCATCGCGCCACGGAAGGCGGCCTCCGCCTCGTTTCCGAACACCGCGAAGACGATCCGCTCGAGGTCGCTGCCCTCGTCGAGGTGGCGCCTGACCTCCTCGACCTCGATCCGGGCGGCCTGATCAAGCGGAAAGCCGCCGACGCCGGTCCCGAACGCGACCAGGGCCAGGCTCTTCGCCCCGAGCTCGTCGGCCTTGGCGAGGGTGCTCGCCGTGGCCCGGCGGATGATTTCGGCCGAGGTCGGTCCACCGAGCTCCATCGTCGCCGCGTGGATCACCCAGCGGCACGGCATCTCGCCGGCGGTCGTCTCGACCGCCTCGCCGAGACCGATCGGGGCCGCGTTCGTCGCTCTCGCCCTGCACCATCGGCCCGCCGGCCCTCGAGATCGCCCCGGCGACGCCGCCGCCGTGTCGCAGCTGGGTGTTCGCGGCGTTCGCGATCGCGTCGACTTCGAGCTTGGTGATGTCCGCCTGCGCGACCTCGATCTCGGCCACGTCCGCAGGCTACTGGCGGTCAGGGCCTAACACGCTCGGGGCGGCCCTTAGTCATGTGTGGACGATCGTGTGCGGCGCAGGCATCTCGATGAGCTGGCCGCGGAGCTCCGGCGCCGCCTGGTCGAGCGGCGCCGTTCCGAGGCCGCAACGGGCGGGGGCGCCCTGCGTCCGCTGCCGGAGGCGGTCCGCGGGCTCGTCGACGAGGACGCTGCGATCCTCGATGCCTCCACACGGGAGCGGCTCCGCGAGCTGATCCTCCGCGAGGCGGTGGGGTTGGGCCCGCTGGAGGAGCTCCTGGCCGACCCGGCGGTGGAGGAGGTCATGGTCAACGGACACGATTGCGTCTACGTCGAGCGGCGCGGCAGGATCGAGTCGACCGACGTCAGGTTCCCGTCAGAGCAGGCTCTCCGGGACGCGATCGAGAGGATCCTGACGCCCCTCGGCCGCCGGGTCGACGAGCTCAGCCCGATGGTCGACGCCCGCCTGGAGGACGGCTCGCGAGTTCACGTCGTCATCCCGCCGCTCTCGGTCGACGGGCCGGCGATGTCCATCCGCCGCTTCTCGGCCGTCCGCCCCGACCCGCGGGCCCTGCTGGAGCTGGGGACGCTGACGCCTGAGCTGCACCACGAGCTGGAGGCCGCCGTCTCCGCCCGGCGGAGCATCCTGGTCAGCGGCGGGACCGGGTCCGGCAAGACGACGCTTCTCAACGCCCTCTCGAGCTTCATCGAGCCGACCGAGCGCGTGATCACCATCGAGGACGCGGCGGAGCTGAGGCTGCGGCAGCCGCACGTGGTCCGCCTGGAGAGCCGCCCGGCCAACGTCGAGGGGCGTGGCCGGGTCACGATCCGGGAGCTGCTGCGAGGCGCGCTGCGGATGCGACCCGACCGGATCGTGATCGGCGAGGTCAGGGGAGGGGAGGCCCTGGATCTCCTGATGGCGCTCAACACGGGCCACGAGGGCGCCCTCTCCACGGTCCACGCCAACTCGCCCGAGGACGCGCTCCGCCGGGTCGAGACCCTGGCGCTGATGGCGGGCGTCGGCCTTCCCCATGAGGCGATCCGCGAGCAGCTGGGGCGCGGCCTCGACCTGGTCGTCCACCTCGCCCGCCTCAGCGATGGATCCCGGCGCGTGGTCGAGGTCTCCGAGGTGGTTCGCGCCGCCGGGTCCGTCGGGGTCAGGGATCTCTACCGGCTCGGCGACGAGGCGGAGGGCCGATCTTGGGCGAGCAGGCAGTGATCGGGTTCGCCGCGCTGGCCGGTGGGCTGGTCGCGGTGGCCGCCCGCGAGGCCCTGATCTCTGCGCCCCGGATCGCCGGCTGGCTGCGGACGTCCCTTGCGCCCCTCGGGCGTGCAGGACGCGAGGGGTATGCCCCGAGCGCGGACGAGCAGCGTCGGCTCGCGTTGATCGGCAGTGGCGCGATCGCCGCTCTCACCGTCCTGGTCGCGGGTCTCGGGCCCCTCGCGATCGCCGCCGCGGCCGGCCCGTGGTCCGTTGGGATGCTGGTCGCACGGCGCAGGGAGCGCTACCGCCGCGCGGTGGAGCGCTCGGTCCCGGACGTGGCCGCCGCAATCGCCGACGCGATCTCCGGCGGTCACTCGGTGCGCGGGGCACTGGCCGCCGCGTCCAGCTCGCTGGAGGGGCCGTCCTCGGCGGAGCTCGCCCGCGTCGCGGCGGATCTCGAGCTGGGCAGCTCGACCGGTGATGCGCTGGCTGCCATGCGGGGGCGGCTCCGCTCCGAGCGCATCGACTCGCTGGCAACCGCTCTGCTCAGCCAGCAGGTCGCGGGCGGAGACGTCGCGGCCCTGATGCGCCGCTTGGCGACCTCGGCCGCGGAGCGTGACCGCGTCGACGACGAAGCCAGGGCGGCGACGACCCAGGCCCGGTTCACCGGGCTGCTGGTGGTCGCACTGCCGGCCGGCGCGGCGCTCTTCGCCGAGCTGCTCCAGCCCGGGTTCGTCTCGCGGGTCCTCTCGGAGCCGGTCGCCGCGGCGATGCTGCTCGTGGCGGCGGGGCTTCAGGCGCTCGGCTTCGCGCTGATTCGGCGGTTGGGAAGGCCCGGCGAGTGACGACCGCAGTCCTGCTGGCGATCGGGTCCGCCATTCTCGGCATCGCTGCGGTCGCCGAGCTGTTGGCCCGGGGTGGACGACCCTCACGGCCGGACTCGGAGCTGCCGCCGAGGGCGTCAGTCGGCGCGTTCAGCCCGCTGAGGGAGGCGGACGCGAGACTCGGCCTCTCGCGGCGGCTCGCCAGGGCGGGGCTGGGCGAGCGCATCTCGGTCCACGCGCTCCTCGGGGCGAAGGTCGGTGGGTCGGTGGCGGGGTTGCTGTGGGCGATGGTCCTGGTTCCGGAGGCGCCGGCGCGTCTGGCCTGGATCCTCGCGTTGGCGCTGCCGGGCGCCGGGTTCCTCGGGCCGGACGCCTGGCTCGAGCGTCGCGCCCGCCAGCGGCTGCGCTCGGTTCGAGCCGGGCTTCCCGATGCACTTGACCTCCTCGCCGTCGGCACCGCCGCCGGGCGCAGCCCGATCGCCGGATTGAGCGAGCTGGGGTCGGGGAGGGGCCACTTGCCCGGGAGCTTGCGATGCTCTCCGCCGAGAGCTCGTGCGGGCTCCCTGGGAGGGAGACACTGGAGTCCCTGCGGCGTCGCGCTCCGGTGCGAGAGGTGGCGGCGATGTGCGCCGTGATCGAGCGCTCTCGCCGGTATGGCTCGCCGCTCGCCGATCAGCTGCGTGAGCAGGCCACCGCGCTGCGGGGCGTGCAGCGGCGCCGGATCGAGGAGCGCGCGGCACGAGCCGCGCCGAAGATCCAGTTGGCGGTGGCGCTCCTGCTCGTGCCCTCGGTGCTGCTGATGATCGCGGCCGGCCTGTTGGCCAACGTCGACCGCTTCATGGCGGGATTCTGATCAGACCTCACCCGGGGGACGAAGTGGGAGAGGTTCGGAGGCGTTCCTCTTTCCTGCAACGGGGATTGCAGGAGCGGGCCCGTCAGAGCCCCTTTCGCCGCCTCGGCCCCGGTCCCGCAAACCGCATGGGAATGCGGTTTTCAGCGCGTCGGCCATCCCGGTAGCAATTCCGTCCGACGGATCCGGTGCAATGCGCGCGCCCAATCTGTGTTGCAAAGTGGGACAGAGTGGGTTAGCGTGGCAAAGCAGAGTTGGTCAACAGGGCCGGGGTGATGAGGCTCCTCCCACCTCACCTCCCCGGCCCGCTCCGAAGACTCACCGAGAGGCACCCCACTTTGTCGTTTCTCGGTCAGTACGAGCACAATCTCGATGCGAAGGACCGCCTCACGGTCCCCTCGAGGTTCCGCGCGGCGCTCGCTGATGGAGTCGTTCTCGCCAAAGGGCTCGACCCCTCCGTCTGGGTGTTCGCGCCCGACGGCTACGAGAACTTCACGAAGCAGTTCCTGGGCGGATACCAACCCGCTCGGCAAGCGCGGCCGCATGCTCCGCCGCCACTTCCACGGCGGCGCCTTCGACGAGTCGCTCGACTCCGCCGGCCGCATCCGCCTCCCCAAGAAGCTGGTCGAGCACGCCGGGCTGGGCGAGGGGCCGTGCGTGATCGTCGGCGTCGGACGACTGGTTCGAGATCTGGAACGCCGAGCGCTGGGCCTCCTACGAGAAGGAAATGGACGCAGAGGTCTCCGACGTAGCGGAGAACCTCTCCGAGGACGAGCGAGGAGGCTGAGAAATGGCCACTGCGACACACCGGGTAGTGGGGCCCCTTGAATACGGCCGCCACAAACCCCGCGGCCGGACAACTGGCCGCATCCGCGAACCTTTCCTATGTGCCCACCGAACACGAGCCCGTACTCGCAACCGAGCTCGTCGACGTCCTCGACCCGCAGCCCGGGCGAGACCTTCGTCGACTGCACCTTCGGCGGCGGCGGCCACGCGCGCCTGATCGCCGAGCGCATCGGCGCCGATGGCGAGCTGATCGCCGTCGACCGCGATCCGGCCGCCGAGGAGCGCTGGACGCGCCTTCGCCGCCGAGGTTCCCTCGCGGACGCGCTTTCTGCGCGCCGACTTCGCCGCGGCGCTCGAGGGCCTGCGTGGACGAGGGCGTGCGGCCGGACGGAGTCGTCTTCGACCTCGGCATGTCCTCGATGCAGGTCGACGCCTGGGAGCGCGGCTTCTCCTACTCCTACGACGCGCCGCTCGACATGCGGATGGACCCCGACGCAGAGCCTCTCCGCGGCCACGGTCGTCAACGAGTGGCCGCAGGACCGGCTCGCGAAGGTGATCCGCGAGCTCGGCGAGGAGCGCCGCGCCGGCTCGATCGCGCGCGAGATCGTCAAGCGCCGCCCGCTCGAGACGACCGCCCAGCTGGTCGCCGCCATCAAGGCCGCGATTCCGCCCGTCGGAGCGCTTCGGCCGCGGGCATCCGGCCAAGCGGACCTTCCAGGCGATCCGCATCGCCGTCAACGGCGAGCTCGACGCGCTCGACCACGCGCTGCCGCTTGCCTGGGATGCTCCTGAGGATGGGCGGCCGGCTCGGCGCGATCTCCTTCCACTCGCTCGAGGACCGGCGCGTGAAGCGGTTCCTCGCCGACCGCGCCCGCGGCTGCGTCTGCCCGCCGGAGCTGCCGGTCTGCGTCTGCGGCCGCGAGCCGGAGGCGGAGCTGCTCACGAAGCGGCGCCATCGCGCCCGGCCCTGAGGAGGTGGAGCTGAACCCGCGCGCCGCCTCGGCCCACCTGCGGGCCGCGATGCAAGATCCGCGAGGCGGAGAACGCGAGCTGATGGCAGCTGCCGCGACGCGCCCGCCGAGCGCGTCCGCGCCGGCCGCGCCCGCGCCGCGCGCGCGAAGCCGCGCTCCCGCCGCGCGCCCGCCTCGCGGCGCCCGGCGCCCGGCAGGCCGCCCGCGGGCCGCCTGATCCGCCCGGCGATGGCGGGCGCGGCGCTGATCCCGCAGGCGGCGGTCCGCAGCGCCGGCGCCGTCCGCGACATCTCCGACTCGCGGCCTGATCGTGCGCCTGACCCGCGGCCGGGGCTGGATCGCGGTGCTCGGCACGCTGCTCGTCGGGATCGTCGCCCTCAACGTCGTCAGCCTCAGCCTCAGCGCCAGCTCGGGCCGCTCTCGCATGCAGATCGACGAGCTGCAGCGCCGAGAACTCGGCGCTGCGCGCGCAGATCGCCGAGCAACTCTCGGCGAGCAGGGTCGAGGCGGAGGCCGCTCGGCTGGGCCTCGCGGTACCGGACCCCGAGGCGATCACCTACCTGGACGCGGCAACGGCGACGCGGCGCGCGTCGCCCACATGCTCGCGACCGACAGCTTCCTGCTCGCCCCGAGCGTGCCCTCGAGCTATCCGGCCAATGGCGTCTCCTACTCGACGCCGTCGAGCCCAACGACCTCACCGCCGGCACGACGACTGCTCCGACGACGAGCACGGTGGCTCCGACCACCGCCGGCAGTCCCTCCAGCGGCTCGTCCAGCGGGACCTCGGCGGGCAGCGGCGCTCCGTCCGGATCCCGGGGGGCTCGACCGGAGGCGTCGGGCTCTAGGGGCGCCTGGCGATGCGGCTGATCGACCGCCGCCTCGGACTCCTCTTCTGCGGCTTCTTCCTGCTCTTCTCGTTCGTGCTCGCCCGCGCCGTTCTGGCTGCAGGGCGTGCAGGGCGGCAGCTGCGCGCCGAGGCCCGCAGCCAGCAGGTGACGACGGTCGACCATCCCCGGCGAGCGCGGCCAGGTCCTCGACCGGAACGGCAAGGTGCTCGCCGCCTCCGAGGACGCCGCGGACGTGATCGCCACCCCGTACCAGGTGAAGAACCCGGCGGAGACCGCGTCCAAGCTCGCACCGGTGCTCGCGGGTGCCGACCGACCGACCTGATGAAGGCGCTCTCCGATCGCACCTCGGGCTTCGCCTACCTGGCCCACAAGGTCGACCTCGAGCGATCGCCGAGCCGGGTGGAGAAGCTCCACATCACCGGGATCTCGACGGTCCCGACCAGCAAGCGCATCTACCCGCAGGGCGAGCTCGCCTCGCAGGTGATCGGCGCGGTCGGGGACCGACAACCAGGGCCTGACCGGCCTCGAGCAGTCCGAGAACGACGTGCTCGGCGGCGCGAACGGTGAGCAGGATGTCGTCCACGACGCGCTCGGGCGCCCGCTCGGATGCGAGACGATCAGCGCCGCCGAGCATCGGCGAGGACGTCCAGACTCACGATCGATGCCGCGATCCAGGGCAAGACCGAGGAGGCGCTCGCCGCGGTCGGCGCAGCACTACACGCGCCAAGGGCGCGACCGCGATCGTGATGAACCCGAACACCGGCGACGTCCTGCGCGATGGCGAACTGGCCGGGCTTCGACCCGCAGAACCTCGCCAACGCCACCGTCGACGAGCTCGAGAACCGCGCCACCGGCTTCACCTACGAGCCCGGGTCCACCTTCAAGGCCTTCACGGTCGCCGGGGCGCTCGAGGAGCACCTGGTCACCCCGAACACGCAGCTTCTATCTGCCCTCGAGATCCAGGTCGCCGACCGGACGATCGGGGAGTCGCCGAGCGCGCGCCCGCCGATCGACGCTCACCGTCGCTCAGATCCTGGCCCAGTCCTCGAACGTCGGCGCGGTCACGATCGGACTCAAGGTCGGCGCGGACAGACTTCGCGCAAGTGGATCAACCGCTTCGGCTTCGGCCAGCCGACCGGCATCGACTATCCCGGGCGAGGAGCAGGGCATCGTGCCCGTCGCTCGACGACTACTCGGGCTCGACGATGGGCAACCTGCCGATCGGCCAGGGCCTCTCGGTCACCCCGATGCAGATGGCCGCCGGCGTACTCGGCGATCGCCGACGGCGGCATCCTGCGCCGTCCGACGCCTGATCAAGAGATCGGAGGCATGCCAGTCGCACGAGAACCTCGAGGCGCACGGGTGATCAGCCCGCGCGATCGCCGCACAGCTGCGCACGATGCTCGAGGGCGTGCTGGCAGCCGGGCGGCACCGCCTCCTCGGTCAGCGTCCCCGGTTACGTCAGCTCGCCGGCAAGACCGGCACCGCGCAGAAGGTGGTGAACGGCAGCTACTCCGAGACAGCGAGTACGTCGCCTCCTTCGTCGGCTTCGCCCCGGCCAGCGACCCGCAGCTGCTCGTCGCCGTGGTCGTCGACCAGCCGCCGTACGTCCACTTCGGCGGCGAGGTCGCGGCTCCGGTCTTCGGCCAGATCGCCGACTTCGCCCTGCCGTACCTGGGAATTGCCCCGCGCTGAGGCGGGGGTCTAGGGCGTCCGGCCGGCTCGATCCCCAGGTGCCTGTGGATCTCCTGCGTGAGCGCCTCGATCTGCTCGGTGATGTCGGTGTTCTGCTTGAGGAGGGTCGCCTGCGCGGTGGCGAGCTGGTCGCGGTGGTCCGCCGCCTTGGTCGCCTCCGCCTTGTCCGCCTGGGCCTGGATGGCCGAGCGCTTGTCCTGGAGCTTCTGGCCGAGGCCGATGAACAGGGTGATGTAGATCGCCTCGAGGCTGACCACCAGCGTGAGTAGGTTGATGCTGAGCCCCGCGGCGAACCAGACGACGAACCAGATCGTGTGCAGAAGCGCCGAGACCGGGGTGAAGAGGATGTTCCCGAGCTTGACGCTGACGGCCTGGACCGGGGTGAGGGCTTCCTCGTAGTAGTCGTGCCAGTCGGTCTTGCCGTCGGCGTTGTAGTCGCGCACGGCAGGAATCCTAGAATCGCGTCGGGATGGAGCTTGGCGAACTGCTCAGAGCCTCGGGCGTCGACGCCGAAGTGCGCGGCGAATCCTCCGTGGAGGTCCGCGACCTGGCCTACGACAGCCGCCGGGTGAGCGCCGGGACCCTGTTCTTCTGCTTCCCCGGCGAGAAGGCCGACGGCCACGCCTTCGCCGCCAGGGCCGTCGAGGGGGGCGCGTCGGCGCTCGTCGTCGAGCGGTTCCTGGATCTCGACGTGTCCCAGGCGCTCGTGGAGGACGCCAGGGCGGCGATGGCGCCACTCGCCGCGACCTTCAACGGAGATCCGACCTCGGAGCTCACGGTCGTCGGGATCACGGGCACGAACGGCAAGACGACCACCGCCTTCCTGGTCCGGCACCTGCTCGAGTCCTCCGGTCGGCGATGCGGGCTGCTGGGCACCGTCCGGCAGATCGTGGGCGGCCAGGTCGAGGAGGTGGAGCGCACCACCCCCGAGGCGATCGACCTCCAGCGGACTTTTCGGCGCATGCTCGAGAGCGGCGACGATGCCTGCGCGATGGAGGTGTCCTCACACGCTCTGGTCCTCCACCGGGCCGACGCCATCCACTTGGTGGTCAAGGTCTTCACCAACCTGAGCCAGGACCACCTCGACTTCCACGCCGACATGGAGGACTACTTCGCCGCCAAGCGGCTGCTCTTCTCGGGGGAGGGGGGCGCGCCTCTGATCGAGCTCGAGGGCGGCGTCTCCGTGCTCAACCTCGACGACCCCTACGGGCAGCGGCTCGCCGAGGAGCTCGAGTGTGGCTCCGGAGATGAGTGCATCACCTACTCCGCCGCCGCCGGGGCGGCCGACCTGAGCGCCCGGGGCGTCACCTTCGACAGCACAGGCTCTCGCTTCCTCTGCCTGACGCCGGCGGGCGAGATCGAGGTCGAGACGCCGCTGCCGGGCGACTTCAACGTCTCCAACGCCCTGGCGGCGCTCTCGGTGGCGCACGCCCTCGGCCTGGACCTGCGCGAGTCCGCGCGGGCTCTCGCCACGGCGGAGCAGGTGCCCGGACGGTTCGAGTCCATCGACGAGGGCCAGAGCTTCGGGGTGATCGTCGACTACGCGCACACCCCCGATTCGCTGGAGAACGTCCTGGCCGCTGCCCGGCGGCTGACCGGCGGCCGCCTGATCTCGGTCTTCGGCTGCGGCGGCGACAGGGACACCGACAAGCGCCCCCTGATGGGCAGGGCGGGGGCTGAGCTCTCCGACGTCGCCGTGGTGACCTCGGACAATCCGCGCTCCGAGGATCCGGAGGCGATCATCGGCCAGATCCGGAAGGGGATTCCGGAGCACCCACACGCCGAGGTGGTCGTGGACGCGGACCGCCGCGCCGCGATCGCGCTCGCCCTCGGGCGAGCCGGCGACGGCGACACGGTCGTGATCGCCGGCAAGGGCCACGAGCAGGGACAGGAGTTCGAGAACGGGCGGAAGATCCCGTTCGACGATCGCGACGTCGCCAGGGACGAGCTCAGAAGACTCAAGGCGGGCGCCACCTCTTGATCTCCTTCGAGGGCGACCGTCTCGCCCCGGCGGCCGGGGCGGAGGTGCTGGCGAGCGGGAGGCAGGGTGGCCCGGCCCGCGTCGTGATCGACTCGCGCGAGGTGCGGGAGGGAGATCTGTTCGTCGGCCTGCCCGGAGAGCGCGCCGACGGGGGAGAGTTCGGCGCCGCCGCTCTGCGCGACGGCGCCTGGGGGATCCTGGTCGGGTCGCAGTGGGGCCAGGAGCTGGCCGCTCAGCGCCGGGTGGGAGCGAGTGAAGACGAGAGCTGGATCCTTGGCTCGGCCGATCCGCTCGCGTCGCTCCAGTCCCTGGCGCGGGCCTGGCGGGAGGAGCTCGGCGCGCACGTGGTGGGCATCACCGGCTCGACCGGCAAGACGTCGGTCAAGGACGTCTGCCGCGCCCTGCTCCCGGCAAAGGTCCAGGCGAGCCCCGAGAACTTCAACACCGAGATCGGCCTGCCCCTCGCGGTCCTGGAGGCGCCCGAGGACACCGAGGTCCTGGTGCTCGAGATGGCGATGCGCGGGCCGGGGCAGATCGCGGAGCTGTGCGCGATCGCGGAGCCGGATATCGGCGTGATCACCAACATCGGACCCGTCCACATCGAGCTGCTCGGCTCGATCGAGGCGATCGCGGCGACGAAGGCGGAGATCATCGACGGGCTCCGCACGGACGGGACGGCCGTGGTCCCGGCCGAGCCGGGGCCGCTCGAGCGGTATCTGGACCGCGCGCCGGGCCTGCTGCGATTCGGGCGGGGCGGCGACGTCGAGGCCGTGGACGTCCGGAGCGACGAGAGGGAGATCGACGCCATGGTCCGCACCCCGGCGGGCGAGCAGCCGTTCAGGCTGCCCTTCGCCGAGGCCCACAACGTCGAGAACGCCCTGGCGGCGATCGCCGTAGGCGTCGCGCTCGGCTACTCGCTCGATGCGATGGCGGATCGGGCGCCCGGGATAGTCTTCTCGCGCCTTCGTGGGGAGCTGGTGGAGCTCCCGGAGAACGCCATCCTGATCAACGACTGCTACAACGCCAACCCGATCTCGATGCGGGCGGCGCTGGACCATCTCGCCACGCTGAGGGCGGACGGCCGGCGGCTCGCGGTCCTCGGCGAGATGAGGGAGCTCGGTCCCGACGCGGCCGGCTATCACCGCGAGATCGGCGAGCACGCGCGCGAGCGGGGAGTCGATCACCTCATCGGGGTGGGGGAGCTGGCCTCCGAGTACGCGCCGGACGTGCAGGTCGCCGACGCGGAGGCCGCCGCCGACGCGCTGGCCGAGGCGCTGGGCCCGGGCGCCCTCGTCCTCGTGAAGGGGTCGCGGGCAATCGGCCTGGAGCGCGTGGCGGAGAAGCTGACGGGGCGCTAGATGCTCGGCGAGATCCTGATTGCGGGCATGGCCGCGATGCTGATCTGCATCTTCCTCGGCCCGAAGTTCATCGAGTACCTGCGGCTGCGCGAGTTCGGCCAGCAGATCCGTGAGGAGGGACCTGAGGAGCATCACGAGAAGGCGGGTACGCCGACGATGGGCGGCCTGCTGATATTCACCGCGATCTCGGTCCCCTACCTGGTGCTCTCCGACCGCGACACCCAGAGCCTGGCGGTGTACGGCGTCGCGATCGGCTGCGCCGCGATCGGTTTCATCGACGACTATCTGAAGATCACCCGGCGCCGTTCACTGGGGCTCTCGGCCCGCTACAAGCTGCTCCTCCAATTCGGGCTGGCGCTCGGGCTCTGGTACGTCGCCCGGCACACGGTCGGCCTCGACTCCAGCCTCGAGCTGAGGATCTCGCATGCCTCGCTCAACATCCCGGACGCGGTCTACCCGCTGGTGATCTTCCTGGTGATCGCCGGCTCGAGCAACGCGGTGAACCTCACCGACGGCCTCGACGGGCTGGCCGCCGGCTGCTGCGCGATCGTGCTGCTCGCCTACACGGCGATCACGTTCATCACCACCGGGCAACACAGCCTCTCGCTGCTCTCCGCCTGCCTGGTCGGCGGCTGCATCGGCTTCCTCTGGTTCAATTCGTTCCCGGCCTCGATCTTCATGGGGGACACGGGATCGCTCGGGCTGGGCGGGGCCATCGGGGCCCTCGCCGTGATGACCCAGACGGAGATCCTCCTGATCATCACGGGCGGCATCTTCGTGATCGAGGCGCTCTCGGTCGCCCTCCAGGTCGCGGCCTTCAAGATGTTCCGTCGCCGAGTCCTGCTGATGGCCCCGGTCCACCATCACTTCGAGCTGCTGGCCTGGTCCGAGACCAAGATCATGCTCCGCTTCTGGATCATCGCGGCCGTCTGCTCGGGAATCGGCTTCACCCTCTACCAGCAGTCGATCGGGCCTTAGCGGCCACCAGTGGCCGCGATCTGATGGCGAAGCCGGTGGCCTAACTCGCGTCGAGGGCGCTCCGGAGAGCCGGCGTGTCGTCCGCCCCGAAGACGATCCGGTTCTGCGTTGCGATGTAGACGAGATCGAGGTTGACGCCGGCCTTCGCGATCTTGCGAGTCAGGTCCGCCAGGACGCCGGGGCGGTCCTCGACGTCCACTACGACGACCTCTCGTTCGCGAGTGACCGCGACATGGGAGATCGCCAGCGCATGCTTCACCGCCTCGGCATGCGGGACGAGGATGTGCAGCTCGGCCCGGTCGCCCTGCTCCATGCACGTGGCGGCGGCGATGTTGACGCCGGCATCGCTGATCGCCGTCGCCACTTCGGCCAGCGCTCCCGGCTTGTTCTCGATGTCGATGACCAGGTCGAACGCCATCTGTCTCGCTTCGCTCAGCCTAATGGCGGCAGGCCCACGCACGCAGGGAGAAGGGACCGGCTGGCGAACATGGTTATGTGAACTCAGGCGCAAAACCGCGCCCGCCGCTGCCCGACGGCCCGTTCCTGGTGGTCGGCCTGGCGCGCTCCGGGGCGGCGATCGCCGCGGCCCTCGCGGAGCGAGGGGAAACCGTGCTCGGCGTCGACTCCGGCACGCCCGAGGAGGCGGCAGGGCTGGAGCAGGCGGGCGTCGAAGTCAGTTTGGGCGTGGATGGAACACGGCAACTCGATCGTGCCCGAACGTTGGTCAAGAGCCCCGGCGTGCCTCAGGACGCGCCCGTGGTCACGGCCGCGCGCGAGCGAGGCATCGAGGTCACGGGCGAGCTCGAGCTCGCCTGGCGGCTGATCCCCAATCACTTCTGCGCGGTCACGGGCACCAACGGGAAGACCACGACGACCGAGCTGATCGGCCATCTCCACCGGACCGACGGTCGCCCGGTCGCGGTGGCGGGGAACGTCGGCACCCCGCTCGCCTCGCTCGTCGGCGCTGTCGATCCCGACGCGACCGTGGTCTGCGAGGCATCCAGCTTCCAACTCGAGGACACCTCCTACTTCGCCGCCGAGTGCGCGGTCTTCGTCAACCTCGCGCCCGACCACCTCGACCGCCACGGGACCCTCGAGAGCTACCTCGACGCGAAGCTCCGGATCTTCGCCAACCAGGGGAACGACGACGCGGCCGTCTACAACGGGGACACGCCGGAGCTGCGGAACCGAGACCTCGGGGGCTGTGCCCGCCGGGTCCGCTTCTGCCCAGTCGAGGGCGGGTCCGCCGATCCCGACTGCGAGCTCAGCCTGCGCGACGGGGTGATCTTCGCGGCCGACGAGCCGCTGCTGCGGGCCGACGAGCTCCAGCTGCTCGGCTCCCACAACGTCGAGAACGCGATGGCGGCCGCGGCCGCGGCTCTGGCATCGGGCTTTCCGCGCGACTCCGTCGCCGAGGGACTGCGGAGCTTCAAGGGCGTCCGGCACCGGCTGGAGCGCGTCCGCGAGGTCGGCGGCGTCCTCTACGTGAACGACTCCAAGGCCACCAACGTCGCGTCGGCGCTGGCGGGAATCCGCGCCTTCGACGGCGGGGTCCGCCTGATCGCCGGCGGCCGCCCGAAGCAGGAGAGCTTCGAGCCGCTGGTGGAGGCGGTGAAGGAGCGCTGCGTCGCCGTCTACCTGATCGGCGAGGCGGCGGAGCGGATGGCGAGGGAGCTGGCCCCGGCGGTGGAGGGCGGCGTCGAGATCTCGGTCGTCGGGACGCTGGCGAGGGCCGTGGAGGCGGCCTCTGCCGACGCCCGGCCCGGCGAGGTCGTGCTCCTCTCGCCTGCGTGCGCCAGCTTCGACGCGTTCAAGGACTTCGAGGAGAGAGGGGACCGCTTCCGCGAGCTGTTGGAGGCGGTCGGGTGAAGCGGAAGCCCCCACCCCCGCCCCCGCCGCTCGAGTACTCGCTGCTGCTCACGGCGACCATGTGCCTGCTCGCCTTCGGCGCGGTCATGGTCTTCAGCGCCAGCTCGGCGCGGTCGCTGCTGAGCAGCGGCGGCAACGGCTTCTACTACCTCGAGCGCACCGTGATCTTCGGCGCCATCGGGCTGCTGGTGATGCGCGTGGCGTCGGTCCGCGGCGTTGCCGCGGTGAAGCCGCTGACGCCGCCGATCCTGCTCGGCTCCGTCTTCCTGCTCTTCGCCGTGCTGCTTCCGGGCGTCGGGACAACCGTCAACGGCGCGCAGCGCTGGGTGGGCGGCGGCCTCGTCCAGTTCCAGCCTTCGGAGCTCGCGAAGATCGCGCTGGTCCTCTACGGGGCCTACCTCCTCTCCACCGAGCCGAAGCGCGCCCGCACCCTCGGCGGCCTCGGTCCCTATCTCCTCATGGTGGGGCTCTGCGTCCTGCTGATCGCCAAGGAGCCGGATCTCGGGACCTCGATCGTCGTCTCGTTCGCGGTCTGCTGCGTCCTCTTCCTGGCGGGCGTCAGGCCGCGCACCCTCGCGCCGGTGGGCGCCCTGATCGCCCTGGTGGCGGTGATCATGATCGCCATGCACCCGTACCAGGAGGCCCGCCTCACCGGCTTCCTGCATCCGGGGAGCGACACCAGCGGAGCCGGCTTCCAGGCCAAGCAGGCCACGATCGCGATCGGATCGGGCGGCCTAACCGGCGTGGGGCTCGGGGAGAGCGTGCAGAAGGCCTCGTACCTGCCGGAGGCGCACACCGACATGATCGCGGCGGTGATCGGCGAGGAACTGGGGCTCGTGGGGATGTTCGTCCTCGTCGGCCTCTTCGGGATGTTCGGCTACGCAGGCCTGAGGGCCGCGCACCGCGCCCGAGACCGCTTCAGCAAGCTGCTCGCGGCCGGGCTGACCTCGCTGATCCTGGCGCAAGCGGCCCTGAACCTCTTCGCAGTGCTCGGGCTCGCGCCGCTCACAGGCGTCCCCTTGCCGTTCGTCTCGTACGGAGGAAGCAGCCTGATCATCACCCTGGCGGCGGCCGGACTGATCCTGAACGTCGCCCGGCGTCCAGCGGCGGCGCAGGCTTCCGGCAGGCGTGGGACACGCAGCGGCGCAAGCGGCACTGCCGCGAGCCCTGCGAGACTCCGCGTCGTCGGCGGAACTCACCAAAGGAGAAAGCGCGCAGCAAGTGGCACGAGTCGTGATAGCGGCCGGCGGTACGGCGGGGCACGTCGTACCGGCGATCGCCGTCGCCGACGCGCTTCGGGCTGAGGGCTCCGAGGTCAGCTTCCTCGGAACCCGCGAGCGCGCGGAGGCGGACCTCGTGCCCCAGGCCGGCTACGAGATCGATTTCCTGCGGGTCAGCGGCCTCTCCCGGCGCAATCCGCTGAAGGCCGCCAGATCTGCCTGGCAGGCGACTCGCGCCGTCGGCGCGGCGCAGCGGCTCCTGGAGCGCCGCAGGGCCGACGTCGTCCTGGGTGGAGGGGGATACGTGGCCGGCCCGGTCGGCCTCGCCGCCGTCAGGGTGGGGCTGCCTCTCGTGCTCACCGAGGCGGACAGCCACCTGGGGCTCGCGAACCGCCTGCTCGCCCGCCGTGCACAGCGGGTCTGCCTCGCCTTCCCGATCCCGGGCCGCGATGGCGGCCCCTACGTCGTCACCGGAAGGCCGATCCCGCGGGCGGTCATCGAGGCCGACCCGACGGTGGCCCGGCGCCGGTTCGGGATCCCCGAGCCCGCGGACTGCGTGACGATCGTCGGCGGCAGCCTCGGCGCCCGCTCGATCAACCTGGCCGCCTTCGAGGCCTTCACTCGCGGGCTCCCGCACGACCACGTCGGCCAGCCCTGGGTGCTCCACGTCGCCGGGCGCCGTGACTATCCGGAGCTTCGCCGCCGCTGGGACGAGGAGGGCCGCCCCGAGCGCTACACGCTGATCCAGTACGAGCCGGACCTGGGGGACGTGCTCGCCGCGGCGGATCTGGTCGTGGCGCGGGCCGGCGGATCGGTGATGGAGATCGCCGCCGCCGGGCGGCCGGCGATCCTGATCCCTTACCCGCACGCCACCGCCGACCATCAGACGGCCAACGCCCGCTGGATGGCCGACGGCGGAGCCGCGGTCGTGATCCCGGACGCGGAGCTCGCCCCAGCCACCCTGAGCGCCGCGATCGCCGAGCTCCTGGCCGACGAGGACCGGCTCCGCGAGATGGGGATCGCCGCCCGGCGGCTCGCCAAGCCCGACGCCGCGGAGAGGATCGCCCGCGAGGTCCTGGAGGCCGCGAGCCGTGAGTGAGCCCTTGAGCGGCCGGCGGCTCCACTTCATCGCCATCGGCGGCGCTGGGATGAGCGGTCTCGCGCTCGTCTGCCGCACGCTGGGCGCGGAGGTGAGCGGATCGGACCGAGCGGAGTCCTCCTACATGGACCGGCTCCGGGCCGCGGGGATCGAGCCGCATCTGGGCCATGACCCGGACCAGGTTCCCGCCGACGCCGAGGTGGTCGTCTCGACCGCGATCCCGGACGACAACCCGGAGCTCGCCCGCGCTCGCGAGCGGGGCCAGAAGGTCGTCCATCGCGGCGAGCTGCTGGCCGAGCTCTGCTCGCAGCGCCGCCTGCTCGCGATCGCCGGGACGCACGGCAAGACGACCACCGCGGCCATGTGCATCTGGGCGCTCCGCGAGATCGGCGCCGACCCCGCCTTCTTCCTCGGGGGCGAGCTGCCGGGCGCGGGTCCGAATGGCGAGCCGACCAACGCCGGCTGGGGGGAGGGCGAATGGGTCGTCGCGGAGGCGGATGAGAGCGACGCGAGCTTCCTCAAGCTGCAGCCCGAGGTGGGCGTGATCACCAACCTCGAGCTCGATCACCACTCGCGTTGGAGCTCGCTGACGGAGCTCTCGGAGGCGTTCGCGGCCTTCTCCTCCCCGGCATCAGGGCTGGTCGTCGGCGCCGATGTGCGCCTGCCGGGACAGGAGGCGCAGAAGGTGGTGCGGTTCGCGCTGGAGGCGGCCGGGGACGAGCGTCCGGTCGAGGCCGAGCTGCTCGCGACCGGCATCGAGACGAACCCCGACGGGGGCAGCCGCTTCCGCGCGCGGGGCGCCGGCATCGACGAGGAGGTGAGCCTCCGCGTGCCCGGGCGGCACAACGTCGCGAATGCTCTCGCAGCGCTCGGCGGCCTCTCGCTGGCCGGCGCCGATGTCGCCGGCGCCGCCCAGTCGCTCCGCGAGTTCCCGGGCGTCGCGCGCCGCCTCGAGCTGAAGGGAGAGAGCAACGGTGCCCTCATCTACGACGACTACGCCCATCACCCGACCGAGGTCGCGGCCACCCTCGAGGCAGCACGCGGGCTCGCCCCGCGTCGCCTGATCGCCGCCTTCCAGCCCCACCTCTACTCGCGCACGAAGGCCCTGGCGAGCGAGTTCGGTGCGGCCCTTGCGGCCGCGGACGAGGTTGCCGTCCTGGACGTCTACCCGGCGCGAGAGGAGCCCATCGGGCCCCTGGAAGGGGTGAGCGGCCTGATGGTCGCGAGCGCCGCCGCCGACCGGGCGCGCGGCCGCCAGGTCTGGTGGCTTCCCACGGCGGAGCTCGCAGCCCAGGCCCTGGGGCCACGCCTCCGCGAGGGGGACATCCTGATCACGATCGGCGCCGGGGACATCTTCAAGCTGGCGGAGGTCCTCGTGAACGGCGGTTCGGAGTGACACCCGGCGACGTCGTCAGCGCGATGCTGGAGCATGACTATCCGCTCTCGCGGCTGACCACCGTGCGCGCCGGCGGCAGCGCGGACCACTTCGCGCCCCCCGCCTCCGAGGAGCGGGTGGTGGACCTCCTCGCGTGGGCGGAGGGGGAGGGGATTCCGGTCGGCGTGGTCGGCTCCGGCTCGAATCTGCTGGTCTCGGACGATGGCTTCCGCGGCCTGGTGATGAAGCTGACGGGCGAGCTCACCGGGGTGGAGCGCCAGGAGGATCACGTCGTCGCCGGTGGCGGCGCCCGGCTGCCGTCCGCCGCGGCCAAGGCGGCGGGGTGGGGGCTCACGGGCCTCGAGTTCGGGGTGAACATCCCGGGTACGGTGGGCGGCGCCGTCCGGATGAATGCCAACGCATACGGTGGCGAGCTCGGGCGTGTCCTGGAGACCGTCAGGGTGTGCACTCCCTCGGGCGTCGACGAGCGGCGCCCCGAGGATCTCGGCTTCCGCTACCGCGGCTCGGCTCTGGGTGACAGGGACGTGGTCTCCAGCGCCACCTTCGCCCTCGCCCAGGCGAATCCGGCCGACGTGAAGGCCACCATGGCGGACATGCGGCGCAGGCGAAAGGAGGCCCAGCCCTCCGGCATAAAGACGTTCGGATCCACCTTCATGAACCCCGAGGACCCGCGGGCGGAGGGCCGCTCCGCGGGCCAGCTGCTCGATGCGGCCGGCGCTCGCGGGCTCGAGATCGGCGGCGCCCGCCTCTCCCCGAAGCATGCGAACTTCGTCGAGAACACGGGCGGCGCGACCACCGCGGACATCCTCGAGGTGATGGCGGAGGCGAGGCGCATGGTCCACGAGCGATTCGGGGTGACCCTGGAGCCCGAGGTGCAGGTCCTTGGCGAGGTGAGCTGGCCGGAGCAATGGCAACTCGAGCGGTAAGCCACACCCGTCCGGTGAGGCGCACCCGGGCCCGGCGGAAGCCCGCCGGCCGCGGGGCCGTCCTTCGGCGCAGGCTGATCGCCGCAGGCATCGTCCTGGTGGTCCTCTACGGCGGGTACATGCTCTGGTTCCGGAACCTGTCCTGGTTCGCGATCCATGACGTGACGATCAAGGGGGCCACCACCAGCCAGGCCCAGATCCGCTCCTCGGTCGAGCGAGCCGCGCAGGACATGACCACGCTCCACATCAAGGACACCGAGCTGCGGGACGCGGTCGCACGCTTCCCGACCGTGGCCTCCGTGAGGGCGACGACCAGCTTTCCCCACGGCCTGACGGTGACCGTGACCGAGCGCCTCCCGGTGGCCTTCGTCCAGATCCACGGCCAGCGCACTGCGGTGTCGGCCGACGGCTACCTCCTCCCCGGCGCCAGCTTCGACGCCAAGGCGCTGCCGCGAATCGAGGGCGCGGCGCCCCGCGGCGCCCGCCTGGACGGGGACGCGGCGGCGCAGGCTGCGATTCTCGGGGCTACGCCGGCGCCCCTCCGAAACGACGTGGTGAGCTCGACCTGGAACGACCAGCGGGGCGGGGTGGTGATCGACCTGAAGAACGGCCCGCAGGTGATCTTCGGGGACGGCTCGCGGGCCGCGGACAAGTGGGCCGCGGCGGTCGCGGTGCTCTCGAGCCCCGAGCACGGCTCGCCCTCCTACGTGAACGTCGTCGTCCCGGACAAGCCCGTCACGGGCGGCTGATGCTTTTTCGAGGGTTCCGAGAGGGCCTCTGCAACGGCACATTCACACCGATTCCGGCCCCTGGGCCTCCTCGGAGGAGTCACGCACCGGGCGTCGAAGCATGCCCTGGAACTGCACGATTTGCAGGGATTTTCTGGAGGCTCAAGGAACCCTGGACCTCGACCTCGACACGAGACTGACCCCGCCGAAAGTCTCAAGGGAGACTTGAGACTGCAGGCTTGCGCGGTGCAGGAAAGCGCGTACCCTGTGGCGTAGTTCAGGTACGCCCCCAAGAGGGGCTCGGAGCAGGACCAACCAATGGAAACGTCATATCTGGCCGTAATCAAGGTCGTCGGAGTCGGTGGCGGTGGCTCGAACGCCGTCAGCCGCATGGTCGACGCGGGTCTCCGGGGCGTCGAGTTCGTCGCTGTGAACACCGATGCGCAGGCTCTCCAGGCCTGCGATGCCGACGTCAAGATCGGGATCGGGCACAACCTCACCAAGGGCCTCGGCGCGGGCGCCAATCCGGAGGTCGGCGCGGGCGCGGCGGCCGAGTCGCGCGATGAGATCAAGGACGCGCTGAAGGGCGCGGACATGATCTTCGTCACCGTCGGCGAGGGCGGCGGCACCGGCACCGGCGCCGCCCCCGTGATCGCCGAGATCGCGAAGCAGGAGATCGGAGCCCTCACCGTCGGCGCCGTCACCAAGCCCTTCGAGTTCGAGGGCAAGAAGCGGATGGCCCAGGCCGAGGAGGGGATCGACCGCCTGCGCAAGGAGGTCGACACGCTGATCACGGTCCCCAACGAGAAGCTTCTTCAGATCGTCGAGCGGCGGACCACGATCCTCGAGGCCTTCCGCGAGGCCGACGACATCCTCCGCCAGGGCGTCCAGGGCATCACCGACCTGATCACGATCCCCGGCCTGATCAACCTCGACTTCGCTGACGTCCGGCTCGTCATGCACCAGGCCGGCTCCGCCCTGATGGGCGTCGGCACGGGCACCGGCGAGAACCGCGCGGTTGAGGCCGCCAAGGCCGCGATCACCTCCCCGCTGATCGAGGAGAAGATCGACGGCGCCAAGGGCATGCTCCTGAACGTCACCGGCGGCGAGGACCTCGGGCTCTTCGAGGTGAATGAGGCGGCGCGCCTCTGCATCCAGGCCGCCGACGCGAACGCGAACATCGTCTTCGGTGCCGTGGTCGACTCCTCGATGCACGAGGAGGTTCGCGTCACGGTGATCGCCACCGGCTTCGAGGGCTTCGAGATGATCGCCCGGGCGCCCGAGTTCACCGCCCGGTCGGCGGCGGAGCGCAGGCCCGCGCCGGCGCGGGGCGGCCGCGAGTCGCTCTCGGATCTCCGGATCTCCGAGTCCGAGATCGACGTCCCCGACTTCCTCAAGTAGGACGTCCGGCCGCACGGCGGTAGCGTGATCCGCATGAGCGGATCGCGAAAGGCGATGGAGACCTTTCGAGCCGTCGCGGTGATGGTCGGCGGCCCGCTCCTCCTCCTGGTCGCCGTCGCGGCCTCGGTCGGCTCCTGCCTCCGAGCCCTGGCGGGCGGCCGGCGGCCCTCCCTGCCGGCTGCGCTGGGGACCGTGGCCTTCATCCTCCATGCGGGTCCGGTCCGGAGATGGATGAGGAGCTGGGGCGCCGCGGGCGAGGGCGCGACGACCACCGAGCCGGTGCATGCGATCGAGATCGATGCACCGGCGCAGGAGGTCTGGCCGTGGGTGGCGCAGCTCGGGCAGGACCGGGGCGGCTTCTACAGCTACGAGTGGCTCGAGAACCTCGCGGGCTGCCGGATGCGGAACGCCGATCGCGTCCATCTCGAGTGGCAGCACCGCGAGATCGGCGAGAAGGTGATGCTTCATCCGCTCAACGGCCTGATGGTCACGCGCTTCGATCCAGGCCGCGAGCTGGCCCTGGAAGGCTGGGGATCTGTCGCTGTCGAGCCCCTGGACGGCGGCCGAAGCAGGGTGGTCGTGCGGGGCGCCCCGCACGAGGATCGCCTCTTCAGGGCCTACTACGTGGGGCTGATCGAGCTCCCGCACTTCCTGATGGAGCGCAGGATGCTGCTCGGGATCAAGGAGCGTGCAGAGCGCTGAGTGCAGCCGCCTCCTGGTCGGGGAAGAAGCACTCTTCCTCGGTCAGGCGGCTCACGGCCGCCAGTATCGTGCACCCGTGGAAGCGGGGACGCTGAAGAGGACGCCGCTGTACGACGCCCACGTCGAGGCCGGCGCCAAGCTGGTCGACTTCGCCGGCTGGGAGATGCCCGTTCAGTACGACGGGATCCGCGAGGAGCACCTGCGCGTGCGGAATGCCTGCGGCATCTTCGACGTCTCCCACATGGGCGAGGTCGAGACGCAGGGCCCGCAGGCGGCCGACCTGCTCCAGCGCCTGCTCTCGAACCACGTCTCGAAGATCAAGGTCGGCGGGGCGCAGTACTCGTGCCTCTGCCGGGAGGACGGCGGCGTCCTCGACGACCTCTTCACGTACCGCCTGGCGGACGACCGCTACCTGACCGTGACGAACGCGGCCAACCACGAGCGCGACCTCGAGTGGTTCGAGGCGCACGCCGGGGAGTTCGACGCCGAGGTCCTTGACCGGATCGACGACTACGCGATGCTCGCGGTCCAGGGACCGGACGCCCGCGGGATCGTCTCCGGGCTGGCCGACGGCGAGCTGCCGGCGCGCTTCCAAACCGCCGAGCTCGACGTCGCCGGCCAACCGGCGCTGGTCTGCGGCACCGGCTACACGGGCGAGGACGGCGTCGAGCTCCTGATCGCGCCCGACGGGGCCAGGGCGGTCTGGGACGCGGTGATCGCCGCGGGCGCCGGGCCAGCCGGCCTGGGGGCGCGGGACACGCTCAGGCTCGAGGTCAACTACTGCCTCTACGGCAACGACCTCACCGAGGAGCGCAGCCCGATCGAGGCCGGGCTGGGCTGGTGCGTCAAGGAGGACACGGGCTTCATCGGCTCGGAGGCCTGCCGCCGCGTGCGCGAGGAGGGTCCCAGGGAGGTGCTCGAGCCCTTCGTGATCAGCGGCGCCGGCATCCCGCGCCAGGGAAACGCGATCGTGAGGGGCGACGAGGAGGTCGGGGTGGTGACGAGCGGGACCCTCTCGCCCTCGCTGGAGGTCGGCATCGGGATGGGCTACGTCCGCAGCGACCTCGCCGAGCCGGGCGCGGAGGTCGAGATCGACGTCAGGGGCAGGCGCCGCCCGGCCGAGATCCGCGAGCGCCCGCTCTACTCGAAGAACTGAGCGCCCAGCGGCCCTATAGGTTTCAGGCATGCCCGACGAGACCTATCCCGACGACCTGCGCTATCACCCCGAGCACGACTGGGCGCGCATCGAGGGGGATCAGGCGACCTTCGGGGTCACCTGGTACGCGCAGGACGCGCTCGGCGAGGTGGTCTTCTACGAGCCGCCGGAGGCGGGCAAGGAGCTCCGCAAGGACGAGGCCTACGCCGAGGTGGAGTCCGTCAAGGCCGTCACCGACGTCTGCGCCCCGCTCTCGGGGGAGGTGACCGAGGTCAACTCGGCGCTCGCGGAGAACCCGGAGAAGATCAACGCGGACCCCTACGGTGAGGGCTGGATGGTCAAGGTGAAGCTCTCCGATCCCTCGGAAGCGGATGCGCTGATGGACGCCGCCGCCTACAAGAAGCTGCTGGCGGACTCCGACTAGCCTCACTGCCATGAGGCCGTCGTCATGAGTGGCCAGGAGATCGGGCTCGCCCTCTCCGTCTTCCTGGCCTGTGCCGTCGAGGCCGTCGAGGCCCTGACGATCGTCCTCGCCGTCGGCATCACGCGGAGCTGGCGCTCCGCTCTGACCGGCTGCGCCGTCGCCGTCCTCGCCTTGGCCGTGACGACGGCCATTCTCGGGCCGGGTCTCACCTCGCTGCCCATCAACACCCTGCGCCTCGTTGTTGGTGGCCTGCTCCTGGTCTTCGGCCTCCAGTGGCTGCGCAAGGCGATCCTGCGGGCGGCCGGCCTGAAGGCCCAGCACGACGAGGACGAGATCTACCGCGAGGAGATCGCCGCAGCCCGCGCCGCCGGGGCGCGGCACGACGGCTTCGACGGCTATGCCTTCACGATCGCCTTCAAGGGCGTCCTGCTCGAAGGCCTCGAGGTGGTCTTCATCGCCCTCACCTTCGGTGCCAATCAAAACCGCCTCGACCTGGCCGCGGCTGCCGCGATCGCCGCGGTCCTGTTCGTCGCAACCGTCGGCGTCGTCGTCCACCGCCCCTTGTCCCGAGTCCCGGAGAACGCGATGAAGTTCAGCGTTGGGGTGATGCTGACCTCGTTCGGCATCTTCTGGGGCGCTGAGGGCGCCGGGGCCCACTGGCCCGGGGGCGACGCTGCCCTTCTCGCCATCGTGCCGACGGTGGTGCTGTTCGCGCTGGGCCTGGTCAGGCTGTTCCGCGCCCGGCCGGCACCGATCGAAAGCAGGGCTGTGGAGGTGGCGGGAGCATGAAGCGCGTCCGCGGCTTCCTCGCGAGCGTGTGGGAGTTCATCGTCGGCGACGACTGGATCACAGCCGTCGGCGTGGTGCTCGCGCTCGGCCTGACGGCACTCGTGAGCGAGACGAGTTCGGCCTGGTTCGTTATGCCCGCCGCCGTCGCCGCCCTGCTCACGCTCTCGATTTGGAGGGAGGCACGGAAACACCAGCAGCAAGAACGGTGAAGCGAGCGCGCGGAAAGCAGGTCGGTATCCTCCGCAGCGAGCGATGAGGCTCGCTCAAACCGCGGCCCAGCCGCTGATGGCCTCTATTCACGTCAACTAGACGGCGAAATGGAGGTCTTTTCTGATGGATCCAACCCAGCAGGCGGCGGTCCTTGTAGCCACCGTCGTCCTCGCCAGCATGATCTCGGTCGAGGTCGGCCTCTCGGTCGCGCTGATAGAGCTCGCCCTCGGCGTCGCCGTCGGCAACCTCTTCCACATCGACCCGAATACCGACTGGCTGGTGTTCATCGCCACCTTCGCTTCGATCGTCCTTACCTTCTTGGCCGGAGCAGAGGTGGATCCGGATGACTTCCGCGACCGCTGGAAGGCGTCGGTCTCGATCGGACTCGTCTCCTTTGCCGGCCCGTTCATCGTCGCCGGCCTGATTGCGTACGGCCCGCTGGGATGGGACACGAAGGCGGCCCTGATCGCGGGAACGGCCTTGTCGACGACCTCATTGGCGGTCGTCTACGCGGTCCTTGTTGAGAGCGGCCTGAACTCGACCAGCATCGGCAAGCTGATCATGAGCGCCTGCTTCGTCACCGACATGGCGACCGCGATCGCGCTGTCGGCGATCTTCATCAAGCCGAACGCCTGGTTCCCAGCCTTCCTGATCGTCTCGATCGGCCTGATCGTGGCGCTGCCGAAGATCGCTCCCTGGTTCTTCCGCCGCTACGGAGACCGGGTGATCGAGCCCGAGATCAAGCTGATCTTCCTCTGCCTGTTCAGCCTCATGGTTCTTGCAAATGCCGCCAAGGGCCATGCGGTGCTGCCGGCGTTCGTCCTCGGCCTGGTCATGGCCAAGCACTACCAGCAGCACAAGCTCGAGCAGGAACGCCTGCGGGTCGTCGCCTTCGCCTTCCTGACTCCGTTCTTCTTTCTGCGCGGCGGACTGAACGTCTCGCTCGGCGCGGTCTTCGCCAACCTGGGCCTGTTGGCCGTGCTCTTCGCGGCCAAGATGATTCCCAAGGTCGGGCTGATCATGCCCTTGGCCCGGCGCTGGGTGCCCAAGCACGCGGCTTTCACCACGCTGCTGATGAGCACCGGCTTGACCTTCGGGACGATCTCCGCGCTCTACGGCCTGCAGGCCGGGATCATCGACAAGACCCAGTTCTCGCTGCTCGTCACCGTGGTTGTGCTCTCTGCCATCGTCCCAACGGCGATCGCCCAGCGCTGGTTCTCGCCGGATGTGGACGAGGAACGTCTGGTGGACAAGACTGAGCCGATGCCCCGGGTCCGCGAGCCACAGTCCGACCCGGTCCCGGCCGGGGAGAGCGCATGAACGCCTACAAGTTCGACAACGTCCTGGTCGCGATCGACGGTTCCGATGGCGCCGATCGTGCGCTCGACTGCGCGATCTCGCTGATCGAGCGCCTTGGCGGCAAGCTCACCGCGCTGGTCGTGGAAGGCAAGCTTCCGGCCTACGCCGCAACCGCCGGCGAGGTCGACGAGGTGAAGAAGGAGAAGGATGCCTTCTTCCAGCGGGTCCTCGAGGGCGCCAAAGAGGAGGCCAGGAAGCACGGCGTCGAACTCGAGACCGATCTGGTTCCTGGTCACGCGGCCGAGGTGATCACTCATTACGCGAAGGGGCACGGACACGACCTGATCGTGATCGGTCACCGTGGGCATTTCCTGGGCGATTACCTGCTCGGGTCCACGGCGGATCGGGTCTCGCATCACGCCCACTGCCCGGTGATCGTCGTTCGCTAGCCCGGCCCCATCGGAGTGCCTGTCTACGATTGTCCACCTGTGAGCCGGTACACGTCCGCGACCGATCAGGACCGCCGCGAGATGCTCGAGGCGGTCGGCGCCGCCTCGATCGATGACCTCTTCGAGGAGATCCCCGAGGGAGTCCGCCTCGGCCGGCCCCTCGAGCTGCCCGACGGCAAGCCCGAGACGGAGGTCTACGACCGCCTCTCCGCGCTCGCCTCGCGGAACGCGCACGCGGAGGCTGAGACGAGCTTCCTCGGAGCCGGCATGTATGACCACTACGTGCCGGCGATCGTCGACGCGATCATCGGCCGCTCGGAGTTCCTGACGCCGTACACGCCGTACCAGCCGGAGATCTCGCAGGGCGGCCTCCAGGTCATGTTCGAGTTCCAGACCGCGATGTCGGAGCTCACCGGCCTGCCCGTCTCGAACGCCGCCATGTACGAGGGGCCCTCGGCGGTCGCCTCGGCCGCCTACCTGGCGATCGGCGCGGCCGGCCGCAAGAAGCTGGTCGCATCGCGGGGCGTGCATCCGCACAGCCGCGAGTCCCTCGAGACCTACGGCGCGGGGTTCGGCTCTGAGCTGGTCGAGGTGCCGCTGGACGGCGGCGTCACCGACGCAGCCGCTCTGGCCGAGGCGATCGACGACGAGACCGCCGCGGTCTTCCTGCAGCAGCCCAACTTCCTGGGAGCGGTCGAGGACATCGAGGCGCTCGGCGCCGCGGCGAAGGAGCACGGTGCCCTCGTCGTGGTGGCCTGCGACCCGATGGCCCTCTCGATCCTGCGGCCGCCGGGCGAATGCGGCGCGGACATCGCCGTGGGGGAGGGGCAGCCCCTCGGGAACCGCCTCGACTACGGCGGCCCCTCGTTCGGGTTCTTCTGCGCGACGGAGGAGCACATCCGGCGCATGCCCGGGCGAATCGCGGGCGAGACGACCGACGTCGACGGCCGCCGCGGCTTCGTCCTCACGCTTCAGACCCGCGAACAGCACATCCGCCGGGAGAAGGCGACCCACAACATCTGCACCGCCCAGGCCCTCAACGCCCTCGCCGGGATGGTCCACCTGGCCTGGCTCGGCAAGCGGGGCTTCGTCGAGCTCGGCGAGTTGCTCGTCCGCCGCACCGCCTACGCGCGGGAGCGGCTGGCGGCGCTCGACGGCGTCGAGCTGCTCCACGACGCTCCGGTGGTGCGCGAGTTCGCAGTCAGCATCGATGCTTCCGTCCAGGCTGTCCTCGACCGCTGTGCCGCCGAGGGGATCGGCGCCGGCTATCCGCTTGGCCGCGACTACCCCGAGTACGAGAACGGGCTGCTCGTCGCCCTGACCGAGCGGCGGTCGAAGCAGGACATCGACCGCTTCGCCGACGTCCTGGGCCGGGCCGTCTCGGAGCTCCGGGGCGCGAGGGTCGCAGAGGAGGTGGTGTCGTGAGCGAGGACGGCAAGCTGACCGCGGCCGGACCCGAGCTGACCGAGACGCCGATGCAGCGCGACCGCGCCACCACGATCTACGAGCGCTCGGTCGAGGGCCGTCGCGCCGCAGCGCTGCCCGAGGCCGGGGTGGAGGAGCGCCCGCTCGACCAGCTGATCCCGACGAAGCTCCTGAGGGAGAAGCCCGCGGACCTGCCTGAGGTCGCCGAGCCGGAGATCGTCCGGCACTACAACCGGATCTCGCGGCGGAACTTCGACCTCGACACCGGCTTCTATCCGCTCGGCTCGTGCACGATGAAGCACAACCCGCGGCTCAACGAGCGGGTCGCGGCGCTGCCCGGGCACGCCCGCCTTCACCCGGCGCAGGAGCCGAAGCGGGCCCAGGGCGCGCTCGAGCTGATGTGGCTCCTCCAGCAGTCGCTCTCGGAGATCTGCGGACTGCCCCATGTCAGCCTCCAGCCCTCGGCCGGCTCCCACGGCGAACTGGCGGGCCT
Organism: uncultured Solirubrobacterales bacterium; assembly: GCA_963821705.1. Taxonomy (GTDB): domain Bacteria; phylum Actinomycetota; class Thermoleophilia; order Solirubrobacterales; family 70-9; genus DASUPK01. The sequence goes on from CAWGEV010000008.1 coordinate 141,288, forward strand.
GCTGCTGACGCGCGCCTACCACGCGGACCGCGGCGAGAACCGGACGAAGGTCCTCACCCCCGACACCGCCCACGGGACCAACCCGGCGACGGTGACGATGGCCGGCCACGAGGTCGTGAAGCTCGCCTCCAACGACCGCGGCGGCATCGACCTCGACGACCTGCGGGCGAAGGCGGACGAGGACACCGCCTGCCTGATGCTGACCAACCCGAACACCCTCGGGCTGTTCGACGAGAACATCGAGGAGATCGCGTCGATCGTCCACGAGGCCGGGGGGACCCTCTACTACGACGGAGCGAACCTGAACGCGATCATGGGCCGCTCGCGGCCGGGCGACATGGGCTTCGACATCGTCCACGTCAACCTCCACAAGTCGTTCTCACAGCCGCACGGCGGCGGAGGTCCCGGGGCCGGCCCGATCGCGGCGAGCGAGCGGATCGAGCCGTTCCTGCCCCGGCCCCAGGTCGTCCGCCGCGAGCCCCAGAACGGGGGAGAGCCGTCCTTCGACCTCGACTACGACCGCCCGAAGTCGATCGGGCGCCTGCGCGGCTTCCAGGGCAACTTCGGCGTCTTCGTCCGCTCGTACGCCTACATCCTCAGTCTGGGCGGCGACGGCCTCCAGGAGGCTTCCGAGACGGCGGTGCTGAATGCCAATTACCTGCTCGCGAGGCTCCGAGAGGGCAAGGTCGGCAAGTACACGCCCGTGGCCTTCGACCGCATGCCGATGCACGAGTTCGTCCTCTCCGGCGCACCGGCCAAGAAGGAGCTCGGCATCAAGACCCTCGACATCGCCAAGCGGCTGCTCGACTTCGGCATGCACCCGCCGACGGTCTACTTCCCGCTGCTGGTCGACGAGGCCCTGATGGTCGAGCCCACCGAGACGGAGACGCGCGAGACGCTGGACGCGTTCGCCGAGGCGATCGAGGCGATCCTGAGCGAGGCGGGCGAGGATGCCGCCATCGCGCAGAACGCGCCCTACACGACTCCGGTGAGGCGGCTCGACGAGGTCGCCGCCAACCGCAACCCAGTCATCCGGCAGCCGCTCTAGCGGATCCGAGGCGGAGACTTCAGGCGGGCGACGATGCGCCCCTCGCTGTGGGGCGCATCGCCGCTTGGATCACTAGCCCTTGATCACCCTGACGCCGGGGACCTTGAGCGCCGTGATCTCCGCATGGTTCACGTCGGCCGCCTGCGACGACGAGCAGATCAGCTGGGCCGTGGTGGCGGCCTTCGCCTGGCCCCGGATTCGGTCGGGGCGCACGGCGGGCACCCTTGCATGGGCGCCGGAGGGCATCAGCTGGACGTCACTCCTCCTCGAGCTCGCCGATGTCCGGGAGCTTCTGCTTGAGCTTCAGCACAGGCTCGAAGAGGTCACCCTCCTTCTCGACGCGCTTGATCGCGTCGGGGATGACGAAGCGGAGCTTCTCCGCGTCACCGCGCTTCGCGGCGCGCTCCACCTCCCGCCAGTGGAGGGGGATCGAGGCCGTGGGGAGCTCGCGGGCTCTCAGCGAGTAGACGGCGATCGTCGTCTTCTTCTGGTGGTTCTGGCTCCAGTCGACGAAGACCTTGCCCCGGCGGTCCACCTTGGCCATCTTCGAGACGACCTCCTTCGGCGTTTGCTTCTCGAGGAGCTGGGCCACTGCCTTGGCGAACGGGCTGGTCTGCTCGTAGGTGACCTTGGTGTTGAGGGGGAAGTAGACCTGGAGGCCCTTGCCGCCGGAGACCTTCGGAAACCCCTCGAGCCCGAAGGCGCCGAACAGCTCGCGCACCCGCAGCGCGACCTTGCAGCACTCCGCGAGGCCCGCCGGAGGCCCGGGGTCGAGGTCGAACGCGAGCAGCGTCGGCTGCTCCATTCGCCTCGCTTTCGACAGCGACGGATGCAGCTCGAGGGCCGCGAGCTGCGCCATCCAGACGAGCGTGGCCCGGTTCTCGCAGAGGCAGAAGTCGATCTCCCCGGCCCGCCGATCGACGTAGATCGGCGTGGTCTTCACCCACTCGGGCCGGTGCTTGGGGCAGTTCTTCTCGAAGAAGGAGGTGTCCGGCCTGCCGACGCCCTCCGGGAAGCGCCGCAGGGTGAGGGGGCGGCCCTTCAGGTGCGGCAGGATCAGGTCCGCGACGCGGGCGTAGTAGTCGATCACCTCCGCCTTCGTGGTCTTGGTCCTCGGGTAGAGGACCTTGTCGAGGTTGGTCAGCTTCAACCGGCGGTTCCCGACCACCACCTCCTGATGGCTGCTCCGCTTCGCGTCCGCGGCCATCAGGTAAGGGCGCTATCCCCCTGGCAACCCTGAGCCGTCAGGCCTTGGCCTTCTTGCGGGAGGTGCTCTTGCGGCGACCGTTGCTGGACGAGCTCTTCGTCTTCGACGAGCTCTTCGGGCGGGAGGAGGACTTCGCCCTGGCCTTGGGCTTGGGCTTGCCCCTGCCGTCGGCGGCGGCCTCCTCGCCCTTCACGGCGGCGAGGCTCTCCTCGAGCGCCGCCATCAGGTCCGGCGCCTTGGTCGGCTTGGGCTCCTCGCTCGGCGCGCTGACGACCTCCTTGCCGGCGGCCTTGCGCTCCAGCAGGTCGAGCAGCTCCTCGCGGTACTCGTCGCGATACTTGTCCGGCTCGAAGTCGCTGGTCAGGGACTCGATCAGCTGCTTCGCCATCTCGAGCTCCCTCTTCTCGGGCTTCTTGGGCTTTGCGTCCTCGAACACCTCGCCGTCGAGGTCCTTGGGGGAGGACACCTCGTCGTGGAAGCGCATCGTGGTCAGCGTGAGCACCTCGTCCATGGGGCGGATCGCCGCCAGGTGCTCCTTGTTGCGGAGGACGAAGCGGGCGATCGCCACCTTGCGCGCCTCATTCATCGCCTGGACGAGCAGCGCGTAGGCGCGCTCGGCGCCCTTGTCGGGGCCGAGGAAGTAGGGCTGCTCGAAGTAGATCGGGTCGATGTCGTCGAGGTCGACGAAGTCCTGGATCTCGATCGCCCGGGTTTTCTTGGGGTCGAGCTCGACGAGCTCGTCCCGCTCCAGCACGACGTACTGGTCCGGCGCGTACTCGTAGCCCTTGACGATCTTCTCGTAGGGGACCTCCTTGCCATCCGTCTCGGCCACGCGCTTGTGGCGGATGCGCGAACCATCGCCCTCACGGAGCTCCTTGAAGCGCACGGTCTGCTTGGAGACGGCGCTGTACAGCTTCACGGGCACGTTGAGCAGCCCGAAGCTGATCGATCCGCTCCAAATCGCCCTAGCCATCCTCAATCACCTCGATCCCGAATCCTTCGACATTGCGGAGATTACCCCTGGGCGGGCGCCGGCAATCGGGCGCTCCCTTGCGTGCTCACGCCTGTAATGACCAGGTTCAGCGCTGAAACTCATCGGTTCAGAACTCCCTGACCACCTCGCGCGGGTCCTTGTCGTCCCGCATGCCCTTGAAGGCGGGCTGTCGCAGCGTTCCCTCCCTCGTCCACTCCGTCCAGGAGACCTCGCAGACCAGCTCGGGCTCACACCAGGCCGCGAACCGCGCCTTCGGGCCGGTCGGCGCCCCGACGTCGAAGGGGCTCTCCGGGCGCTCGCGCTTGCGCAGCTCCCGGGTGAGGAAGTCGAGATCGTGCTCCTTCAGGCCCGAGCCGACGCCGCCCGCGAAGCGCAGGAGCTGCCGCTCTCCCTTGCCCAGCTCGGAGCGCCGCCTGTCGTAGTAGCCGACCAGCAGGGAGCCGACGCGCTTGGCGCGCCGGCCCTCGCCTGGGATGTAGCCGCCGATCACGAACTCCTGCCGGCGCCAGACGCGGGTCTTGATCCACTCGCCGGTGCGCTTGCCGGGCCGATAGGGGCTGTCGCAGCGCTTCGAGACGATGCCCTCGAGCCCCTGGCGCCGGGCCGCCTCGAGCAGGTCGGCCCCGCCGCCGTGGCGGTAGCGGGGGGTTCGCCAGCGAGGGCCGTCGAGGTCCAGCCCCTCGAGCAGCTCGCGCCGCTTCAGGTAGGGGAGGTCCCTGATGCGCCGGCCGTCGAGGTGCAGGAGGTCGAAGATCACGTAGTCGACCGGCTGCTGCTTCACCCGGGCCTGGATCGCGCCGGGTGAGGTGAGCCCCATCCGGCTCTGAATCAGCTGGAACCGGGGACGGCCCTCCGGGTCCAGAGCCACTACCTCGCCGTCTAGGACTGCGGCATGGTCGCCCAGGGCCTCGGCGATCGCCTCGAGCTCGGGGTAGCGGAGGGTGACGTCCTCCTGACGGCGGCTCAGCATCGACCACCTGCCGCGGTTGGCATAGCCGAGCGCCCGGATCCCGTCCCACTTGATCTCGTACGCCCAGTCCTCGCCGTCGGACTCCGGGGCCTGCCCCGGCTTGGCGAGCATCGGGTCGAGCCGGCTCGGGAATCTCTCCTTCGGCGCGTCCGTGAGCGGTGAGCTGGCCTTTGCCTTCGCCACGCCGGCGATTATGCGTGCCCGGTTTGGGGAGCGCCCGGCGACCCGCTAGGGGGTGCTCGGCTTCGGGTAGATGAACTGGTGGCCGAGCAGTTCGGCCACGGTGACGAACTTGTAGCCGCGGTGACGGAAGTGGGAGAGGATCGAGGGCAGCGCAGCGACGGTCTGGCTGCGGTTGCCGCCCCCGTCGTGCATGACGACGATCGAGCCGTTGTGCGCGTTGTGGATCACGTTCGACGCGATCGCGCCCACGCCCGGAGTCGACCAGTCCCGGGGGTCGACGTCCCAGTTGACCGTGGTCATGTGCAGCGCGTGCGCGCGCTGGATCAGCCCGCTGTTCACGGCTCCGTCGGGAGGCCGGAAGTCGCACGGGCGGAACCCGGTGGCGTTCCGGATCAGGCGGTTCGTCTCGTGCAGCGAGCCGCTCGACGGATACATCTCGTGGTGGAGCGAGTGGTTTCCGATCTCATTGCCCTGGGCGAGGATCTTCTTCATCGTCGAGGCACGGCCTGAGGTCTCCTGTCCGATCTCGAAGAAGGTGGCGTGGGAGTCGAACCTGCGCAGCACGCGAAGGACCTGCGGTGTGTAGTTGCTCGGTCCGTCGTCGAAGCCGATCGCGATCCGCTTGCGACCGCGGGGGCCGTTCGTGACGAACGAGCGGCCGCCGTGGGTGCAGCCGGTGGGCAGGACCGGCTGGGCGGCGCGGGGGCGCGGTGTGCCGGCACGGCTCGCCACCGCGCTGCCGCCCGGCGCAGCAGCAAGAGCGAGTGACGCCAGCGCGATGAAGGTCATCCGTCCCCGCATCGGAGGCGCGCAGTCTCCCGCTTTCCGTGCGCGGACGCAAGTTCCCAACCCGGTCAGGCCAAGCCGGTTCCCTCCCTAGACTCGGTGTCCTTGTCCGACGAGCGCCGCAAGCGCTTCACGATGATCGCGACGATCCTCGGTTCGACGATCGTCTTCCTCGACGCCACCGTCGTCAACGTCGCCCTGCCGGCCATCTCCAAGGACCTCAATACCGGCCTCGCGGACCAGCAGTGGGTCGTCGAGGCCTACTCACTGGCCACCGTCTCCCTGCTCCTCGTCGGCGGGGCACTCGGCGACCAGTTCGGACGGAGGAGGATCTTCACCGTGGGCCTGATCGGCTTCGGGACCACCTCGCTGCTTTGCGCGATCGCACCGTCGAGCTCGTTCCTGATCGGTGCCCGTGCCGCCCAGGGCCTCACCGGGGCTCTGCTGGTGCCGGGTTCGCTCGCGATCATCGCGGCGACCTTCGAGGGGGCCGAACGGGGCAAGGCGGTGGGCACCTGGACCGCCTGGACGGGAATCGCAACGGTGATCGGGCCCGCGGGCGGCGGCGCGCTGGTCGAAGCGATCTCCTGGCGCGCGATCTTCTGGGTCAACCTGCCGCTCGTCGTCTTCACGGTTTGGCTTGCTCGCAGACACGTCGAGGAGAGCTTGGACCCGGAGGCCGACCGCGCGATCGACTGGCTCGGGATCCTGATGTCCGCACTGGGCCTCGGGGGTGTCGTCTTCGGGTTCATCGAGCAGCCGACGCACGGCTGGAGCGACCCGGTCGTGATGGTCCCGCTGGTCGGCGGCGCCGTGCTCTTCGCCCTGTTCCTCCTTTGGGAGTCGCGCTACGCGCACTCGATGCTGGACCTCGGCCTGTTCCGGATACGCAACTTCGCCGTGACGAACCTCGAGACGCTGATCGTCTACTCGGGTCTGATCGGCGCTTTCTTCTTCGTCTCGCTTTTCCTCCAGCAGACGGTCGGCTACACGCCGCTGGAGGCGGGCCTGGCCACCACGCCGATCTCGGTGACGTTGTTCCTCCTGTCGCCCGTGTTCGGCCGGATCTCGACGAGCATCGGCCCCAGGGTGCCGATGTGCGCCGGGCCGATCGTCGGCGGTATCGGACTTCTTCTCCTGACCCGGGTGGATGCGCATCCGAGCTACCTGACCGACGTCCTGCCGGGCGTGATCGTCTTCGGGCTCGGCCTGTCGGCGACGGTGGCGCCCCTGACGGCGACGGCGCTCAACTCGGTCGCGGAAAACCGCGTCGGTGTGGCCTCCGGCATCAACAACGCCGTCTCGAGGGTCGCCGGCGTCCTGGCCATCGCGATCCTCGGGGCGCTGATCGCGGCGAAGTTCACGTCCACGGTCGACGGCAAGGTGAGCAGCGCCAACCTCTCGCCGCAGGCGAACCGGGCGATCAGCAAGGCGAAGGAAAACCCGCTCCGGCCGGCCTCCACGAACGGGTTGCCGCCGGCGCAGGCCAGTGACGTGACCAGTGCGACGGTGGCGGGAGCCGAGGACGGCTTCCACTCGGCGATGATGGTGGCCGGGACCCTGATGATCATGGGCGGGGCCATCGCCGGGATCGGACTCCGCAACCCGAGCAGGGAGACCGAGTACGTGCCGCCGGGCGCGGCGCCGGCGGGCGAGTGCGCCCATTGCCCTGACCATCTCGATGGCGCGCACGAACCCGAGCGGGAACCCGAGCCGGTCGCGGAGCCGGTATAAGCCGGGAGATGCCGAACCTTCCTCCCGAGGCGCGCGTGCTGATCGAGTCCGGTCGCCTGGCGCACCTGGTCACGATGAATCCCGAGGGGACGCCGCAGGTGACCTGCGTGTGGGTCGGGCTCGACGGCGACGAGATCGTCAGCGGCCACCTGCTGCGCAATCAGAAGGTCAAGAACGTCGAGCGCGATCCGCGGGTCGTGATCTCGATGGAGGGAGCCAACGACAGCGAGTTGGGGCTTCGTGAGTACCTGGTCGTCCGAGGCCACGCGGTCCTTCAGGAGGGCGGCGCCGCCGAGCTGCTCCAGCGGCTCGCCCATGTGTACATGGGGCCCGACGTCAAGTTCCCGCCGATGGACGATCCGCCACCCGGCTACGTGATCCGGACGAATCCCGAAAGGATCGGCGGGGTCGGCCCCTGGACGGGCAAGGCAGTCTGAGGCACGCCCGGTTCCTATAGTCCGCGCCCGTGCGCATCTTCAGCGGCATCCAGCCGACCGGCCAGAAGCATCTCGGCAACTACATCGGGGCGATCCGCCAGTACGTCGAGGGGCAGGACCGTGGCGATCCGGCGATCTACTGCATCGTCGACCTACACGCGCTGACCGTGCCCTGGGACCCGATTCAGCTGCGCGAGAGCGTCTACGACACGACGGCGATCCTGCTCGCCGCGGGCCTTGATCCCGAACGCTGCATCCTCTTTCGCCAGTCCGATGTCCGCGAGCACACCGAGCTGACCTGGTACCTGTCGGCGGTCACCTCCCACGGCGACCTCAACCGGATGACCCAGTTCAAGGACAAGTCGGCGAAGCAGCGCGAGCTGGTCTCCGCCGGGCTCTTCTTCTACCCGGTGCTGATGGCCGCCGACGTGCTCGCCTACCGGGCCCAGGAGGTGCCGGTCGGCCACGACCAGCTCCAGCACGTGGAGCTGATGCGGGAGATCGCCCGGCGCTTCAACGAGCGCTTCGATGACATCCTCGTGGTGCCCGAGGCACGGATCCCGGAGGTCGGCGCGCGGATCATGGACCTCCAGGAGCCGACCAGCAAGATGTCGACGACCGGCGGCACAGAGGCCGGCACGGTCCTCGTCCTCGACGACCCGAAGACGATCACCAAGAAGATCAAGAGCGCGGTCACCGACTCCGGCTCCGAGGTGAAGCGCGGCGACGGCAAGGAGGGGATCGCGAACCTGATCGAGATCCTCGCGGTGACCCGCGGCACGTCGGAGGACGAGGTCGAGCGCGAGTTCGACGGCTCCGGGTACGGCGACTTCAAGGGCGCCGTGGCGGAGGCGGTGGTCGAATATCTGGCGCCCGTCCGCGAGCGCTACGAGGAGCTTCGGCCCGACCAGGCCGCGCTCGAGGTCACGCTCAGCGCCGGCGCCGAGAAGGCCCGATCGATCGCCTCGGGGACGCTGGCCGAAGTGCGCTCCGCGGTCGGCATCGGTCCGGCCTGAGCTGCCTCTATCTTGGTCGCGTGACCTCGGTCTCCGAGCTCGACCTCGACCTCGACGTCTTCCAGGGGCCCTTCGACCTGCTGCTGGCGGTGCTCCTCCGCGAGGAGATCTCGCTCTCGGAGGTACCGCTCGGCGAGATCGTCGTGGCCTACGTCGACCGCATGGGAGAGGCCGGTGAGCTCGACCTGGACCTCGATGCCGTCACCGAGTTCCTGGTCCTGATCGCGGCGCTGTGCGAGCTCAAGTCGCGCCTCCTGCTTCCTGGCGAGGAGGGCGACGAGGAGCTCGGCCCCCAGGAGGCTGCGGACGAGCTGCTCGCCCGCATGCTGGAGTACCGGCGCTACAGCGAGGCGGCCAAGATGTTCTCGCAGCGGCTGGCGCGCGAGGGCGCCGTCATGTACCGCTCGGCGCCGCTGCCGGCCGAGCTGCGGCGCGCGGCGCTCGACGCGGCCACCAAGGTCTACGAGCCGGATCGGGTGGGCGTCGCCCTGGGCGACCTGCTCACGACACCGCCGCCCCCGGACACCCGGCACATCCGCACGACCGTGACCCTGCAGCGGCGCCTGGGCATCGTCAGGGACCTGCTGCGGAGCCGCGGGACGCTCGACTTCGACGAGGCCTTCGGGAAGGAGGACCGCTTCACGCAGGCGGTGACCCTATTCGCCCTGCTGGAGCTCTACCGGCGCGGCGAGGCCACCTGGACGCAGAAGGAGACCTTCGGGAGGATCGAGGTGAACGCGCTGTGAGCGCGGACGGACTGACCCGGACCGTCGAGGCGCTGCTCTTCCTCTCCCCGGACCCGGTTTCGGCAGCGGAGCTGGCCGAGGCGATCGAGGTGGAGGAGGAAGCGGTTGCGGAGACGCTCGGGGAGCTCGAGGGAGGCCTCAAGGCCGACGGCAGGGGAATCCAGCTTCGCCGGGTCGCAGGCGGCTACGCCCTGGCCGCGGTGCCGGAGGCCGAGGATGCCGCGCGCCGGCTCCTCGCCAAGCCCCGCACGCCGCCGCTCACCCAGGCTCAGGCCGAGGTGCTCGCCATCGTCGCCTATCTCCAGCCGGTGTCCCGGCCCGAGATCGCACGGATCCGGGGCGTGTCGTCCGACTCCGCGGTCGGGAGCCTGACCGAGCGCGGGATGATCGAGGAGCGCGGGCGCACCCAGTTCGGAGCGGTGACCTACGGCACCACGCCGCTCTTCGAGAAGCTCTTCGGTCTCTCTGGCCTCGACGCTCTTCCCGACCCGGCCCAGTTCGACCCGACGCCCGAGGACGAGCGCGAGCTGCGCGATCGCCTGCTGAAGGCGGGTGAGCAGCGGGTCGAGTGACGGGCCGGCTCGCAGCGGCCGTGGCGATGCTGGCCGTCGCGGCGGGAGTGGCGGGGCAGGCCTCGGCAGATCCATCGGCCAGGATCGCGACCGGGCGGGTCGTGCTCGGCAAGTCGGTGCAGGGGCTACCCATCACAGCCGTGCAGATCGGCGACCCGGCCGGCACCCGGGTTGCCCTCGTGGTCGGCGTCATCCACGGCGACGAGCGCGCGGGCCTGAGCATCCTCCGCTCGCTCAAGGATCTGGCGTCCCGTCAGGCGAGCGCGCTGCGGGGCACGCAACTCTGGGCGATCCAAACGGTTAATCCGGATGGGCTCCGGGCACACATGCGCAAGAACGCGCACGGAGTGGACCTGAACCGGAACTTCCCCTACCGATGGCAGGACGGCGTCCCACACTCCAACGGCTATTACCCCGGTCCGCGGCCGGCCTCCGAGCCGGAGACGCGGGCGGTGATGTCGTTCATCGAGCGCATCAAGCCGGCGCTGTCGATTTGGTACCACCAGCCGTGGGGAGCGGTGCTGGCATGCCGGGGCTCGCCGCCGATCGCGGCGCATTACGCCAAGCTGGTGGGTATGCGGACCAGCTGCAGAGGCAACGGCCTCCACGGGACTGCGATCACCTGGGAGATGCACGTCTTCCCGGGCAGCGCGGCCTTCGTGGTCGAGATGCCGCCGGGGAGGATCAGCGGCGGTTCCGCCCAGCGCCAGGCGCGTGCCGCGCTGACCGTCGCGGAGGGCCGCTGAGGTGAGTCGAGTCCTGCTCGCCCTGATCGCCATCGCCGTCACCGTCGGTGCGGGGGCCGGATCCGGTGCCGGCGCGGCTCAGCCGCCCGCGGCGACGAACTCCACCGTCACCAAGCCGGTGATCCACAAGATGCTGATCCCGTATCCGAAGAAGCGCAAGCGCGAGATGGCGGCGTACTCGAAGCATCACTACGGCCAGTACACGTGGCGCCTCACCAACCCGCAGCTGATCGTCGAGCACTACGCCGCCGCGGGGAGCATCTCGGCCATCTACAACACCTTCAAGCCGGACGTGCCCGACGTCGAGTTCCACCAGCTTCCCGGCGTCTGCTCGCACTTCGCCGTCTCGGCGACGGGTCAGATCTACAAGTTCGTCCCGATCTCGATCCGCTGCAGGCACGTCGTGGGCCTCAACTACACCGCCGTGGGTATCGAGCACGTCGGGTTCTCCGACCAGGACATCCTCAACCGTCCCGCTCAGCTCAACGCCTCGCTCCAGCTCACACAGTGGCTGCGCTGCCACCTCGGCCTGCCGGTGAGCCAGGTGATCGGTCACAACGAGAGCCTCTCCTCGCAGTTCTACAAGGAGCTCGACCCGCGCTTCCGCGGCCAGACGCACCAGGACTGGAACCGCGCGGATATGCAACATCTACCGATCCGACCTGAGCAAGCTCGGCAGCTGCTGAGCGCCCCGGCGACAATGCGGGCGTGAGGCTCGCCAAGTACCTGGCCCATGCGGGCGTCGCCTCCCGGCGCACCGCGGAGGAGATGATCGCCGCTGGCAGGGTCCGGGTTGGGGGCGAGATCGTCACGGACCCCGCTCGTGACGTAACGGCCGAATCAGGCGTGGAGGTGAACGGCAGCCGGGTCGCCCCCGAGCCGCGCGAGGTCTGGGCCGTCAACAAGCCGGCCGGGGTGGTCTCGACGGCGAAGGAGCCGGGCCGGCGCCAGGCGGTCACCGAGCTGGTCCGCTCCGAGTGCCGCCTCTATCCGGTCGGGCGCCTGGACGCCGACTCGACCGGCCTCATCCTGCTCACCAACGACGGCGAGCTCGCGAACCGGCTGACGCACCCTCGCTACGGCGTCCCGAAGACGTACCGCGTGACCCTGGTCAAGCCGCCCTCCGACCGAGACCTCGACCGCCTGATTGCCGGAGTGCGGCTGGACGACGGCATGACCGCCCCCGCTGAGGTGGCCCGAACGGGAGAGCGCGAGATCGAGGTCACGATCCGGGAGGGACGGAAGCGGCAGGTGCGCAGGATGGCCGAGGCCATCGGCAACGAGGTCGAGTCGCTGACGCGGATCCGGATCGGCTCGCTGCCCCTGGCGGAGCTGGGCCGCGGCGAGGCTCGGCGGCTCGGGCCGGGGGAGGTCGCCGCGCTCTGGAAAGATTCCGCGCTATGAGCGACGACCTGAGGCTTTGGGCGGTGCGGGGTGCCACCAAGGCCCGCAGCAACAATCCCGAGACGATCGTCGAGGCGACGGAGGAGCTGATGCGCGAGCTGATCAGCCGCAACGACCTGACCCCCGAGAAGATGGTGAGCTGCATCTTCACCTCGACACATGACCTGAACGCGGAGTTCCCGGCCGTCGCGGCCCGGAAGCTCGGCCTGGACAACGTCCCGCTGCTCTGCGCGCGGGAGATCGACGTGCCTGGCGCCATGCCGTCGGTGATCCGCGCCCTGGTCCACTACTACGCACCTTTGGACCACACCCCGGCGCACGCTTACCTGGGCGAGGCTCAGGAGCTGCGCTCCGACCTGAAGGCGGCCCAGTAGCGGTACGGATCCGGGAGGCGCGGCCGGGCGACACCGAGGCGATCGTCTCGGTGACGGCCGCGGGTTGGCGTGTCGGCTATCGCGACATCGTCGCCCCGGATCGGCTCGCGGAACTGCCGGTCGACCGCTGGCGTCACGAGGTCGGCGTGGGACTGCGGCGCCCGGTGGCAGATGCGTTCACCCATGTCGCTGAGATCGACCACTCCTTCGCCGGCTACTGCTTCGTCGCGGCGCCCTCCCGGGAGGCGGACCTCGGGGACTCGGTCGCCGAGCTGGTCGCGATCTACGTGGATCCGGACTACTGGCGACGGGGTGCGGGGCAGGCGCTGATGGGTGCGGCCATGGATCGGCTCGGCGGCCTGCCCTACCCGGAGGTGATCCTCTGGACCTTCAAGGAGAACCGCCGGGCGCTCGCCTTCTACGACCGCCACGGCTGGCGTGCCGACGGAGCCGAGAAGGTCCATGCCCGCAGCGGTGCCCCCGCGATCAGGTTGAGGCGACCCGTCACAATGGAGCCGCTTTCATGACCGTCACGTTCTCCCAGAAGCTCGCCCAGATCCCGCACTACGAGCCGGGGACCTCCCTCGACGACGCCAAGGCGCAGGCCGAGACCGCTGATGCGGTCAAGCTCGCTTCGAACGAGTCGCCGTTCGCGCCGCACCCCAACGTGGTCGAGGCGATCTACCGCGCCGCGGCGGATGTCAACCGCTATCCCGACCCCGAGGCGCGTGTGCTGCGGGGCAGGATCGCCGATCACCATGAGACGGATCCGGCCCGCATCGCGGTCTCGAACGGCTCCTGCGAGATCCTGCTCGCCGCCGCCCTGGCCCTCTGCGAGCCCGGTGACGAGATCCTCTACGCCTGGCCGTCCTTCTCCATGTACCCGCACCTGCCGGCCCTCTCCGGCGCGCGGGAGATCCGGGTGCCCCTGGCCGAGGGCTTCGTCCACGACCTCGACGCGATGCTCGAGGAGGTCACCGCGGCGACGCAGCTGCTGATCGTCTGCAACCCGAACAACCCGACAGGCACACACATCCCGGCCGCGCGGCTCGCGGAGCTCGTGGAGGGGGTTCCCTCGCGGACCACCGTCATCCTCGACGAGGCCTACATCGAGTACCAGACCAATGATGACCCCGATGCGACGCTGGACCTGCTGGACGGGCACCCGAACGTCGTCCTGCTCCGGACCTTCAGCAAGTGCCACGGCCTCGCCGGCCTTCGCGTCGGCTACGCGCTGTGCTCACCGCAGTTCCGCGCCGCCGTCGACGCGGTGCGCCAGCCGTTCAGCGTCAACACCCTCGCGCAGGCCGCCGCCGCCGAGGCGATCCGCCACCAGGACGACGTGGCCGACCGGGTGGAGAAGAACCTGATCGAGCGGATCTACGTCGAGGACCAGCTCCACGGGCTGGGCTTCACGACGGCCGAGTCCCAGACCAACTTCGCCTGGATCGAGCTGGGCGCTCTCGATGAGGAGGAGGTCGTCGCGGAGCTGACGAGGGCGGGCGTCGCGGTGCGCCCCGGCACGCCACTCGGCGGGCCGGGCTGCCTGCGGGTCACCTACGGGACGCGCGAAGAGAACGACCGTTTCCTGGCGAGCCTCGCCGACATCGAGGGCGTGGGCTGATTCGTTCGACGGCGCCCCGGCCTTCTGCTTCAATGTCCTCCGGATGACGCACGGCACGCACATCGCTTCGGCCACGAGCCGCTTCGCGGCCCGCACGCGTGCCTATTTCTACTTCTGGCGATTTACCTAGGCGTCCGGCCCGCGGCTGCCTGAAGCCGCCGACGCACAAGCTTCACCCGCCGGGCGCCGCCTCCACGGTTGATCCGTACCTCAAGGACCATCGCCATACCAGTAGAAAGAAGGGGACAGCAGGATGAATTTCGAGATGAAGGAGCTACCGAGACAGCACTCCGACCGCGTTCGGGACCAGCGGATCGAGCGCGTCGTCGAGCTGGTCTCCCCGGCGGAGATCCTCGAGGACCTTCCCCTGGGGCCGAAGCGAGAGGACGCCGTGCTCGCCCACCGCGCCGAGGTCAAATCGGTGCTCGACCGCGACGACGACCGCCTGCTCGTGGTCGTCGGCCCTTGCAGCGTGCACGACCCCGAGGCGGCCGTGGAGTACGCCCAGCGACTCAGCGCCCGGGCGAAGGACCTGGGCGGGGAGCTGTGCATCGCGATGCGGACCTACTTCGAGAAGCCGCGCACCACGACCGGCTGGAAGGGCCTGATCAACGACCCGCGCCTGGACGGCTCGCGGGACGTGAACTTCGGCCTCCACACGGCGCGCCGTCTGCTGCTCGAGGTCACGGATCTCGGGCTCGCGATCGGCTGTGAGTTCCTCGACCCGATCACGCCCCAATACATCTCGGACGTGGTCGCGTGGGGCGCGATCGGCGCCCGGACCACGGAGAGCCAGATCCATCGCCAGCTCGCATCGGGCTTGTCGATGCCCGTCGGGTTCAAGAACGGCACCGCCGGCAGCGTCAAGCTCGCCGTCGACGCGGTCAAGGCCGCCGGGGGCCAGCACGCCTTCGCCGGCGTCGACGTCAGCGGCACCCCGGCGATCCTCTACACCGAGGGCAACCCGGACTGCCACGTGATCCTGCGCGGTGGCAAGGGGGCCCCGAACTACGACGCCGAGAGCGTCTCGGGGGCGCTCGAGCTGCTCGCCGACGCCGGGATGCAGGAGCGCATCGTGATCGATGCCTCGCACGACAACAGCGGCAAGGACCACGAGCGCCAGCCGCAGGTCGTCAGCGAGATCGCCGACCAGATTGCCGCCGGGGACGGCGCCATCGTCGGGGTGATGATGGAGTCCTTCCTCGTGGCGGGTCGCCAGGACCTCGAATCGGACGGCGACCTGATCTACGGCCAGTCGATCACCGATGCCTGCATGGACTGGGACACCACCGTGCTGACCCTCGACCGGCTCGCCTCGGCGGTGCGCAAGCGGCGCGAGGCCGCGCCAGCCGGCTAGTCCCGTGAGGGTGGCCGTCCTCGGTGTGGGCCTGATCGGAGGGTCGATCGGGCTCGCCACCCGTGCCAGGCTCGATGCCGAGGTCGCGGGATTCGACCCGGATCGCGAGCTCCTCGACCGGGCGAAGGAGCTCGGCGCGATCGACAGCGCGCACGACAGCGTCGCCGGCGCCGTGGAGGGTGCCGACCTCGTGTTCTGCGCCGCCCCGGTGATGGCGCTGCCCGCCCTGGCGGCCGAGGCGCTGGAGGCGGCCTCCGAGGACTGCGCCGTGACCGACGTCGGGTCGGTGAAGCGGGACGTGATCGCGGCGCTCGGCTCGGATAGCCGCTTCATCGGCGGCCATCCGCTCGCCGGCGCCGAGACCTCCGGCGTCGAGAACGCTCACGCCGACCTCTTCGACGGGGCCCGCTGGTACCTGACTCCGACGCCGAAGACCGGAGGAGTGCTCTACGACCGCGTGCAGCGCGCGGTTGCGGACATCGGGGCTCGTCCCCAGGCGATCGAGGCGGAGACGCACGACCGCCTGATGGCGACGGTCAGCCACCTGCCGCACGTCGTGGCGAACGTCCTGGTGAACCAGGCCGCCACGGCGCTGAGCGAGGAGGCCGAGCACCTGCCGGAGGTGGGGCCGAGCTTCCGCGACGCGACCCGGGTGGCCGGGGCGAACCCCGCGATCTGGGGTGACATCTTCGCCGGGAACCGGGAGGCGGTCGCCGCCGAGATCGACTCCGCCATCGCCCGCCTCAGCGAGGCGGCGGAGCTGCTCCGCTCCGGTGACGCAGACGCCGTCACCGCCTGGCAGGAGCAGGCGGGACAGCGGCGCCGCGAGCTGATCGAGACCGAGATCGCGGGAGGGCCGCTGCATGAGCTTCGAGTCCGCGTTCCGAACCGGCCGGGGATCGTCGCCGAGGTCGCCCTGGAGCTCGGTCGGGCCGGCGTCAACATCGAGGACATGGCTCTCTACCCGGCCGCCGACATGACCTCGGGCGCCATCTCCCTCTATGTCGCCGGGGACGGGGAGGCCGATCGCGCCGAGCGCCTGGTCAGGGAACTGGGCCACGACGTCTCCCGGGCGGAATGACGCGTTTCGAGCCGTCCGGCCCGCTCCGCGGCGAGCTTCGCCCGCCGCCCGACAAGTCGGTCAGCCACCGGGCGGCGCTGATCGGGGCGATGGCGGACGGCCCGACGAGGGTCACGGGGTACCTCGACTCAGATGACACCAGGGCGACCCTGCGAGCCGTGGCGGCGGTGGGGGCCGGCGTGCGGGAGGGCGCCGCCGACGACCACGGCGGACTCTTCGTCGAGATCGAGGGAGTGGGGCTCCGCGGCGCGCGCCCGGCGAGCATCGACGTCGGCAACGCCGGGACCCTGCTGCGGATCATGCCCGGTTGGCTCGCCGGACAGCCGCAGGGCACGTGGACGCTGGACGGCGACGAGTCGATCCGGCGCCGGCCCGTCGACCGGGTGGCCGACCCCCTCCGGCTGATGGGGGCGGACGTCGAATGCCGCGACAACCGTCTGCCGCCGCTGCGCGTCAGCGGCTCCCCGCTGCACGGGATCGACTACGAGATGCCCGTGGCGAGCGCGCAGGTGAAGTCCTGCCTGCTGCTCGCGGGGCTCCTGGCCGACGGCGAGACCGCCATCCACGAGGCGATCCCGACGCGCGACCACACCGAGCGCATGCTGGCTGCGATGGGCGCCTCACTGAGGCGGGAGGGCGGCCGGTTGGTCATCGCTCCGGGGGACCGTCTCGAGGCCGGCGACGTGCCAATTCCGGGCGATTTCTCATCGGGGGCGTTCTTCCTGGCCGCGGCACTGATCGTCGGAGGCAGCGAGATCGACCTGCGCGAGGTGGGAATCAACCGCAACCGGATCGGCCTCCTTTCGATTCTGGCGCGGATGGGGGTGGAGATGGGCGGGGCGCACGAAGGGGACCGCGCCGTCAGCATCCACGGCATCCGCGAGCCCGGCCCCGAGCCCAGCGCCACGCTGCGGGTGAGGAGCGCCCCGCTGCGCGGCGCGACGGTGACGGGCGAGGACGTCCCGTCGGCCATCGACGAGCTGCCGCTGGTGGCGCTGCTCGGCTGCTTCGCGGACGGCGAGACGGTCGTCTCCGGTGCCGAGGAGCTGCGCGCCAAGGAGTCGGACCGGATCTCGGGCATCGTCGAAGGCCTGGGCGCGCTGGGCGCCGAGATCGAGGCGCGGCCCGACGGCTTCGCCGTCAGGGGGACGGGCGCTCTGCGCGGCGGCACCCTCGACGCGCGCGGCGATCATCGCCTCGCGATGGTGGGCGCCGTCGCCGGTCTGGCGTCGGAGGAGGGCGTCGAGGTCGAGGGCTTCGACGCGGTCGCGGTCAGCTACCCGCGCTTCGAGGCCGACCTGCGGAGCCTGATCAGCTAGCGGCCTGGGAGGGGTGTCCGTCCCCGGGCCACGGGGAGAGCACGAGCAGGATCCGTGAGTCCTCGACCGCCTGGACCTCGTGACGCTCCTTCGGGTCGAAGATCGCCAGCAGGCCCGGGCCGCCGGCGGCCCACTTGCCATCGGGCGTGTTGAGCTCGATGTTCCCGTCGACGACCAGCAGCCAGGCGCGCTCGTGGACCTGGTGCTCCTGAAGCTGCTCGCCCTTCGGCAGGCTGATCACGATCGCGCGGCCCTCGGACTCGGAGTCGAGGACCTGCGGCTGGCGCGGCTGCACTTCGAGCTCGTTGAGGTTCCAGCTCTCCATCGGCACCCGGCACTCTATATCCAGCCTCGAAGCGGCGAATCCGTACGCTGGCCACCAACCATGGTGATCGCGATCGATGGTCCCGCGGGGGCCGGCAAGTCCACCGTCGCCAGGGGCGTCGCGAAGGCGCTCGGCTTCACCTATCTCGATTCCGGGGCGATGTATCGCGCGGTCGCCCTCGCCGCGCTCGAGCGCCGCATGGATCTCTCCGACGGGGAGGCCCTCGGCGAGCTGGCCTGGGGGCTGACCATCGACTTCGACGGAGACTCGATCCGCCTGGACGGCCAGCCGGTGGGCGGCAGGATCCGGACGCCGGAGGTGACGGTCGCCGCCTCCAAGGTGTCGGTCCACCCGCAGGTCCGGCGGGCGATGGTGAAGCGGCAGCGGGAGCTGATCGCCTCGGGCAACTACGTCGCTGAGGGTCGCGATATCGGAACGGTTGTCTCTCCCGGCTCGCCGCTCAAGGTATTCCTGACGGCCAGCGAGGTGGAGCGCGCCCGCCGTCGCGCCGCCGAGACCGGGGAGCCCGTCGCCAAGGTTCGTGAGGAGATCGAGGACCGGGACCGCCGCGACCGCGGCCGCGAGCACGGCGCCCTTAGGGCCGCGGACGACTCGGTCTCGGTCGACACCACCGACCTGACGCCCGACGAGGTCGTGCAGCGCATCGCCGATCTGGCGCGCGAGAGGGGGGTCGCCTGATGGAGGCGACCGGTCAGGGCGGGCCTCCCGCACGCGCTCTGCGACGGCGGCCGGCCGTCGCGGTCGTGGGCTTCCCCAACGCCGGCAAGAGCACCCTGGTCAACCGGCTGGCGGGAGGCCGCGAGGCGGTCACCGACGCCGAGCCGGGGGTGACCCGGGACCGCCGCGCGCTCGAGTGCGAATGGAACGGCCTGACCTTCGACCTGATCGACACCGGTGGCGTCGACCTGGCCGACTCGGACGAGCTCGCGCGCGCCGTGCAGGCCCAGGCGCGGGCAGCGATCGAGGACGCCGAGGTGATCCTGCTGGCGGTTGACGCCCGGGCGGGCCTGGGCCCCGGCGACGCCGAGCTGGCCGACCTGCTCCGGCGGTCCGGCCGCCCGGTCGTCGTCGCCGCCAACAAGATCGATCGGCCGGAGGACGAGCCGATGACGGCGGAGCTCAACGCCCTCGGCCTCGGTGAGCCGATGCCGCTCTCCTCGACGCACGGCCTCGGCACCGGCGACCTCCTCGACCGCTTGGTGGATGAGGTCCGTCGCCATGCGGTCGACGTGGAGGCCGGCGGCGACGAGGCGGAGGCGCCGCGGATCGCGATCCTCGGGCGTCCGAACGTCGGCAAGTCCTCGCTGCTCAACGCCCTGCTCGGCTCCGAGCGGGTCATCGTCAGCGAGCGGGCCGGGACCACCCGAGACCCGGTCGATACCGACGCGGAGGTGGACGGGCGGCGGATCGTGCTCGTCGACACCGCGGGCCTGCGGAGAAAGGCAAAGGTCGCCGGCACGGTGGGCTACTACGCCCAGCTCCGCGCGGAGCGGGCGGCGGAACGCGCGGACGCCGGGATCGTCGTCTGCGACGCGAGCGAGGGCCTCACCGCCGAGGACCTCCGCGTCGCCGAATTGGCGATGCGCTCGGGCTGCGCGACCGTCCTGACCATGAACAAATGGGACGTGAGCAGGACGGACATCGATGACGTTCGCGCGCGCGTTGCCCAGAAGAACCGGCTGCGCCCTCCGGTCCTGACCTGCTCGGCGCACACGGGGCGCGGCGTCGGCGCGGTGCTCCGGCAGGCGATCGTGCTCGCCGACCGCGCCGCCGACCGGATCCCGACGCCGGAGCTCAACAAGTTCATCTCGACGGTGACGGCGAATCGCCCGCCTCCCCACCGTCATGGCAGGAGGCTCCGCCTCTATTACGCCGCGCAGGTGGGCCGACGGCCGCCGCGGTTCGCGATCCAGGTGAACGACCGCAGGCTGATCGCACGCGACTGGGCCTTCCATCTCGAGAACAGGCTGCGCGAGGCCTACCACCTCGAGGGGGTACCGCTGGTGATCGACTACGTCCCGCGAAAGGGTCGGAGGAACCGGAGCGGGCAGCGAGCGGGCCGGGTATAACCGGCTCTCCGTGAGTACGCCTGAAGCCGGCGACTCTGAGGCCAAGGAGGACCCCAGCGAGACCGGCACCGATAGTGAGAAGGGGAAGGCTCGGCGCCGCGCGCGCTTCCGGCGGCGCATCAGCCTGCCTCGTCCCAACCTCCGGCGGGCCAGCGTCCCCAACTTGAAGCTGCCGAAGGGCGAGGGGGACGCGTGGTTCCGGTTCGTCACCCGGCTTCGCGCCGTCGGCTACTGGATCAGGGAGAAGGCGCAGGTCGCCTGGGAGTGGCTGAAGCAGGCCGTGGACGCCGCGGCCTACTGGTGGTCGAAGCGGTCGAAGGGCACCAAGCGGCGGACCTATGCGGTCGCCGGGGTCCTCGTGCTCTACCTGATCGTCAAGTTCCTGCCGGTGCCGGGTGTGCCCTGTGAGATCTCGGCCGCCAAGGAGTGCGCGCCCTCCAACGACACGATCGCCTATGTCCCTCGCGACGCAGTCATCTATGCCCACATGACGGTGAACAGCGACAGCCACCAGTGGGACCTGGCGGGCGATCTCAAGGGGAAGCTGCCCAACTTCGCGGCCCTCCTGCAGAGCGACACCAGCGCGCTCGCCGTCCCCTCCGGCCACCCGGTCGACCTCTCCCACGACGTGCTGCCCTGGGCCAGGGACGACCTCGCGCTGCTCGGCGTCCCCGGACCGAAGAAGACGACCGCCGAGGCCTACATCGTCGGTGTGGGGGACGAGGCGAAGGCGAATCACTTCCTGGCCAGCCTTGGCTTGGGCCGCTCGAAGCGGGCGCAGATCGGCGACGGGACGATCTCCGTCTACGCGGACGGCCTCGCCACCGGCCGCGATGGGAACCAGGCTCTGTTCGGGAACGTGCTTGCGGTGCGCTCCGCCCTGGACACGAAGGCGAGCCTCGAGCCGAGGCTCGAGGGGTCCCCCCAGGACTCCACCCGCGAGGACCTCCCGGACGTCCGTCTCGCCGAGCTCTATCTCTCGCGGGCCGGAGTGCAGCGCCTCCTCGCGAACCGCCCCGGCACCGCGACTCAGCTCGGCACCTTCGTGGACTACGGCGCGACCACCGGCATGGCGGTCTCCGCCAGGGCGCGCGACAACGGCGTCGAGGTGCACCTGGTGAGCGACCTCGATCCGAAGCTCGAACAGCGGAGCCCGACCGTATTCGCCAGCCTGCCGGAGTTCGAGCCGGGACTCGCGGACGAGGCCGGGTCCAACGCGCTCGCCTACATCGGGGTCGGCGACCTCGGCCCCGCACTGATCAAAGCGCTCGGGGCGGCCCGCGGCGGAGCCCAGGGGCTGGCGGGCTCCCTCCAGGCGCTCGGGCAGAGCCTGAAGCAGCAGGCCGGCGTGAACCCCTTCAGCGACCTGCTCCCGGCCCTGGGCGGCCAGGCGGCCCTGGTCGCCGAGCCGACCGCGACGGTGCCCTACGCCAGCCTGATCGTCGACGGCGTGGACGAGAAGAAGGCGATCGACGCGCTCGCCTCGCTTCAGCAGCCGATCCTGCGCTCGATCGGCACCGGCGGCCAGCAGGTGCCGAGCTTCACCTCGAAGGAGGTCGACGGCGTCAACGTGCACTCGGTGCAGATCTCGCCCACCGTCGACCTCTCCTATGCGGTCTTCGACGGCAAGCTGGTGGTCTCCACTCAGCCACAGGGAATCGCGCAGGTCCGCTCGAGTGGCGACAACCTCGCCGGGACAGGTGCCTATCAGGCGGCCACGGATCAGCTCCCGGGCAAGGTGTCGGCGCTAGTCTTCCTCAACCTCAATGAGGTCTTGGGGTTGGCCCAGCGGGCCGGCCTGGCAGAGGATCCCGTGTATGCCTCGCTCAGCGAAGACATCTCCCACCTCCAGTCACTCGGCCTCGCTGTGAACGGCAGCGACGAGGAGATCCGCTCAGAGCTCTTTCTGGCCATCCACCACTAGAGAACGGACATGCAACAGCTTTCAGAGAACGAGTACCTGTTCACCTCCGAGTCCGTGACCGAGGGGCACCCGGACAAGATCTGCGACCAGATCTCCGACGGCGTCCTCGACGCGATCATGGCCGAGGACCCAAACGGCCGAGTCGCCTGCGAGTGCCTGGTCAACACCGGCCTCGTGGTCGTCTCCGGCGAGATCACGACCCAGACCTACGTCGAGATTCCGAAGATCGCCCGGGAGACCATTCGGCGGATCGGCTACGACGACCCGCGCTACGGCTTCGATCACGAGGCCTGCGCCGTCCTCACGGCGATCGACGAGCAGTCTCCGGACATCGCCCAGGGCGTCAACAAGGGCCTCGAGCAGCGCGAGGGCGAGTCCTCCGACGAGCTCGACTCCGCGGGGGCAGGCGACCAGGGGATGATGTTCGGATACGCAACGCGCGAGACGAAGGCGCTGATGCCGATGCCGATCCAGCTGGCCCATCAGCTCGCCCGCCGGCTCGCCGAGGTCCGCAAGGCCGAGGTCGTGCCCTATCTCGGGCCGGACGGCAAGACCCAGGTCTCGATCCGGTACGAGAACGATCGCCCGGTCGAGATCGCCAAGGTGCTGATCTCGACGCAGCATCGTGAGGACGCCGCCGAGGAGATGATCCGCAAGGACCTCTGGGAGCACGTGCTCGAGCCGGTCCTCCACACCGAGTACAAGGAGCTCTACACCGAGAAGGAGCTGCTCGAGAACTTCCTGGTCAACCCGACCGGCAAGTTCGTGATCGGCGGCCCCGTCGGCGACGCCGGCCTGACCGGCCGGAAGATCATCGTCGACACCTACGGCGGCGCAGCCCGGCACGGCGGCGGCGCCTTCTCCGGCAAGGACCCGTCCAAGGTCGATCGCTCGGCCGCGTACGCCGCGCGCTACGTCGCGAAGAACGTCGTGGCGGCGGGCCTGGCGGACCGCTGCGAGGTCCAGGTCGCCTACGCGATCGGGGTCGCGCACCCGGTTTCGGTGATGGCGCAGACCTTCGGGACCGGCAAGCTCGCGGACTCGGAGATCGGCCGGCTGATCGAGGAGACCTTCGACCTGCGCCCGGCCGCCTTCCGGCGCTATCTGGACCTGCACCGGCCGATCTTCCAGAAGACCGCCGCCTACGGCCATTTCGGCCGCGAGGACGCTGACTTCACCTGGGAGCGGACGGACCGCGCGGACCAGCTGCGCGAGGCCGCTGGTCTGGCGACCGCAAGCTCGCCCACTTCGGGGGCGGCCGCGTAGGCGGCTGCGGCTGACCGAGCGCGAGTGCAAGCGGTCGCGACTGATGGCGAAGCCGTCGGCCGGTCGGCATAGCCTGCCCTCGTGCCCATCGCGAAGGTAGAGCCGCTGCTCACCACCCGGAGCGTCTCCGGGCCCTTCGACTACCGCCTGCCCGAGGCGATGGACGACGTCGGCGTCGGCTCAGTCCTCGTGGTGCCTTTCGGCCGTCGCCGCGTGGTCGGGGTCGTGGTGGGCCTGGCTGAGCGGAGCGACCTGCCCGACGCGAGGCTGGCGGAGCCGCTCGAGGCGCTCGAGGCGGGTGTGCCGGCCGAGCTCGTCGAGCTGGGGCGATGGGTCGGCGAGGAGTACTGCTCGACCCCGGCCCGTGGCCTGGGACTGGTGCTCCCGCCCGGAGTCGGCACCGGGGCCGAGGCCCGGCGGGTGCGGCCGCTGGTCGAGCTCGAGGTCGAGGCCACCCCGCAGGGGATCGATGCGGTCTCCGGAGGCGAGAGGCTCGGCCTGCGGCAGAAGGCCGTCCTTCGCGCGCTGCTCGGCGGGCCGCGCCTCGCTCGCCGCCTGGCGGCGACCGCCGGCTCCGACCGCGCGACGCTGAGGCGTCTCGAGGCGAGAGGCCTGGTCACGACGCGCGAGGTCGAGCGCAGGCGCCGACATGACTCGCCCGGCGTCGGCGCGGTGCGCGAGGGCGTGGAGCTCACCCGGGACCAGAGGTCCGTCCTCGACAGCGTCGTCGCGGCGCTGCCCGGCGGCGAGGCCACCGGAGAGGAGCGCTCGTATCTGCTGCACGGCGTGACCGGCTCGGGCAAGACCGAGGTCTACCTCGAGGCGGCCCGCGAGGCGCTGTCGCGGGGGAGAGGCGCGATCGTGCTGGTGCCCGAGATCGCCCTGACGCCGCAGACCATGGACCGCTTCCGCCGGCGGTTCGGCGACTCGGTCGCGCTCCTTCACTCGAAGATGCCGGCGGGCGCCCGCTACGACGAGTGGCGCCGGCTGCGCTCGGGCGAGGCGCGGATCTGCGTGGGGCCGCGCTCCGCGGTGTTCGCACCCGTCGCCGACCCCGGCCTGATCGTGATCGACGAGGAGCACGACTCCTCCTACAAGCAGGAGAGCGACCCCCGCTACGACGCGAGGGAGGTTGCCCGGCGGCGGGCCCTCGAGTCCGGCGCGGTCCTGCTCTGCGGGACCGCGACGCCCCGTCCCGAGAGCTGGTACGGGCTCGAGCGGCTGGAGCTGCCGAGCCGCGTCGACGGACGGCGGCTGCCGCCGGTCGAGATCGTCGACATGCGCGGGGGGGTACCGGGCCCGCTCCACCCGCGGACCCGAGAGGCGTTCGCCGAGGTTGCGGAGGCCGGCGGCAAGGCGATCCTCCTGATCAACCGGAGAGGCTGGTCGACCCATCTCACCTGCCGCTCCTGCGGCCACGCCTGGGAGTGCCCGCAGTGCGACGTCTCGCTGATCCTCCACCGGGACGGCGCTCTGAGATGCCATCACTGCGGCCATGCCGAGCCCAAGCCCGAGTCCTGTCCGAAGTGCTCCTCGGTGACGATCGCGCGGGTCGGCTCGGGCACCCAGCGGGTCGAGGCCGAGCTCAAGGAGCTGCTGGCGCCGCTCGAGATCTTCCGGCTCGACTCCGACAGCGCGGCGGGGCACGGACACGCCGAGGTGCTGACCAGCTTCGAGGCGGCCGAGTCGGGAGTGCTGGTCGGGACCCAGATGGTCGCCAAGGGGCACGACTTCCCGGACGTCACCCTGAGCGTGGTCCTCGACGCGGACGGGGCCCTTCGGCTGCCCGACTTCCGCTCGGAGGAGCGCACGTTCGCGTTGATCACCCAGCTCGCCGGCCGCAGCGGACGGGGTGAGGCCGGCGGTCGCGTGCTCGTCCAGGCGCTCGCGACCGGCGCGCCGAGCATCCGCCATGCGGCGAGGCACGACGCGGCCACCTTCCTCTCGGAGGAGCTGGAGCGGCGCCGAGCGCTCCGCTACCCGCCGTTCTCGCACCTGATCGAGGTGGCTATCGCGGGCGAGTCGGAGAAGAGGGTGGAGGCCTCCGCCGCCACCGTCCACGAGCTCGTCGCGGACCGCCTCGGCGACAGCGACGACTTGCTCGGCCCAGCGCCCCTGTTCAGGCTGCGTGGACGGCACCGCAGAAGGCTGCTGATCAAGTCCGAGCAACGCCACGACACGGTTGCGGCGGTCCGGGACGCCGTGTCCTCGGCCGTCCGCGACCGGGCCCTGCGCCAGGTCTCCATCTCGGTGGACGTGGATCCGCAGTAGGCCCCGTCATTCGCCCAGCAGCCGGCGGAGGTCGGAGACAACGTCCCTCGAGCACGCTCATGGTCCGAGCGAGTTGAGGGACGTATCTCCGAAGAGCGGCGCGCGCAGCCCTCGACCCGCGTCGGCCTGTGGCCAGGCAGCCTTCGAACTCGCCGACGTCGAGGACGCCGCGATAGTCGGCTTCCGCAAGCGCCCGGCGCAGCCGGCGCGGCCCCAATGTGGTCGCGACGTCGACGAGCGTCCTTGCGACCGAAGTGACCGGCAGACCTCGGCACTGAAGGACGTCGAAGTGGCGGGAGTGGTGGACCCTCACATCCGGCACGGAACGGCGACGGCCTGGCACGGTCAGGTGGATTCGCGTGGGCTCGGCGCCGGTCACCGACCAGAGCCAGGCGGCTGTGGTGTGACTGAACGCGGCGCCGTCACCGGCGTAAAGGAGTGCCGCATGGAGGCGACCCCGCAACGAAAGGGCAGTGTGGCCCAGGGCGTAGACGCTGGGATGCACGCGGTGCAGCCGGCCAGCGGTGAGCCATCTTGCGATCGCGGTGTCGCTCAGCCCGCGATCCCGGAGCTGCCGGCGACTGATAACCCCATGCTGGCTCTCCGCGACGCCCCGGACGGCGTCTGCGTCAAGTCGTGTCCGACTGTCGGACATGGATTGACGCAGAAGCGGCATGACGACGATCGTCGCCGTTGACGTTTGGCGAAACCGTGGCCAACGTGCCCATTCATTGCCGGTTTTCGGGTTGGCCGCCCAATTCGTCCCCGATGCCGCGACTAGACTCGGATACGTGAGCGAGGAAGCCACACCAACCCCGGTCGAGGAGCTCGACGACCGGCCAATCGAGGCGAATGAGCCCGAGGACGTCGATGCCGAGGCGCTCGAGCGCCGCTCCGAGGCGCTCTCCCACGTCGTCAAGTTCGGCGACCCCGTGCTGCGGTCCGCCGCCTCGCCGGTGACGGAGTTCGACGACGAGCTGGCCGCCGAGGCCGACCGGATGATCGGGCTGATGCGCGACGCGATCGGCGTCGGCCTGGCCGCCACGCAGCTCGGCGCTCTGCGCCGGATGCTGGTCTTGCAGGTCGGCTCGGAGGCCGAGCCGACCGTCCTGGTCAACCCGGAGATCGAATGGCGCTCCGAGGACGACCTCGCGACGGCCGAGGAGGGCTGCCTCAGCCTGCCCGGCGTGATCGTCGACGTCGAGCGGCCGCTCCACGTCCGCGCTCGCGGCGCCGGCGTCCACGGCGAGCCCATCTCGATCGAGGCCTCGGGACTCGAAGCGCGGGTGATTCAGCACGAGGTGGATCACCTGGACGGTGTCCTCATGATCGACCGAGCCGAACGCGAGCAGCGCCGCGAGGCCCTGCGCGCGCTGCGGGAGGGCGGCACGTACGCACCCGGCGGTGCCGAGGACGACGAGGAATCTGCCGGGAACGGAGCCGGGTCGACCTCGACCGAGGATTGAGGACCGCCTACCTCGGCACATCCGGGTTCGCGGCGACGGTGCTTCGGCGCCTCGCCGACAGTCCGCATCGCCCGGCCCTCGTCGTCACGCCGCCGGACAGCAGGAAGGGACGAGGACGGAAGCTGGCCCCGCCCCCGGCCGCCGATGCGGCCCGCGAACTGGGCCTCGCACTCCATCAGACGCCCGACGTCAACTCCCCCGAGTCCCTGGAGGCGATCCGCGCGGCGAAGCCCGAGGCCGTGGCCGTCTGCGCATTCGGGCAGCTGATCAGGGAGGCGCTGCTCAGCGAGTTCGTGGTGCTGAACGTCCACCCGTCGCTCGTGCCGCGCTGGCGCGGCGCCGCTCCGATCGAGCGGGCGCTGATGGAGGGCGATTCGACGACCGGCGTCACAATCATGCGGGTGACGGAGGAACTCGACTCCGGGCCGATCGCGCTCGCCGTGGAGGTCGAGATCTCCGGCGAGGACGACTACGCGTCGCTCTCGGCGAGGCTCGCCGAGGCCGGCGGCGAGCTCCTGGTGCGCGCCCTGGACGCTCTGGAGGCCGGAGAGTTGTCGTTCGCCGAGCAGGACGACTCGTCGGCCACCTACGCGGAGAAGTTGACGCCCGAGGAACGGCACCTGCGGCCCTCTCGGAGCGCCGCCGAGCTGGAGCGGACGGTCAGGGCGCTCAGGCCGCACATCGGCACCTTCCTGGAGCTGGACGAGGCCGGGAGGCTCGGAGTGCTCGAGGCGAGCGCCCTGCCGGACGGTCCACCCGAGGGAGCGATCGAGGCTCGCGACGGGGCTCTGCTCCTGGGCTCGGCGGACGGCGGACTGCGGCTCGACGTGGTCCAGCCGCCCGGAAAGAAGCCGATGAACGCGGCCGATTTCCTGCGTGGGCACGACCCGCCTGGTCGGGCGCGATAGCGCTCGATACCCTCGTCACATGGCCGAACGGATCGATGGCGGCTTGGGCGAGGAGACGGGAGCCCCGGAGACCGCCGAGGGCGCGCTTCAGCGCCCGAACTGCCCGGGGTGCGGCGAGCCCTGGCTTCGCCCGGCGCAGCTGCCGGGCCGGTTCGTCTGCGTCTACTGTCTGCGCCGCTTCGAGCTGGTCTCGCAGTGCCCCAACTGCGGCGAGCACCAGACGATCAGTCGCATGAGCCGCACCGAGGACATGAAGTGCCAGCACTGCGGTCACTCGATGCTCCGCTCGATCTGACCTTGGAAGCCGCCACGGATACTGCGCCAGTGAGCCGCCGCGACCTGTTCTCCGGCAAGCGCGTAGCGCCTTCGATCCTCTCCGCCGACTTTTCGCGCCTCGGCGCCCAGGTCGAGGAGGTGATGGCCGCGGGGGCGCGGGTCATCCACGTGGACGTGATGGACGGCCATTTCGTCCCGCCCATCACGATCGGCCCCGTGGTGGCCGGCTCCATCGCCGACCAGGTCCACGACGCGGGCGGCGCGATCGACGTCCACCTGATGATCGAGCGCCCGGAGGACCACATCGAGGAGTTCGCGAAGGCCGGGGCGGACAACATCACCTTCCACGCCGAGGCCACCCCCCACATCAACCGGACTCTGAACGCCATCCGGGACCTCGGCTGCCTGGCCGGGCTCGCGATCAATCCGGGCACGCCGGTCTCGGCGGTGAGCGAGTCTGTGGACGACGCGGACCTCTTCCTCTGCATGACCGTCAACCCGGGATGGGGCGGGCAGCCCTTCATCACCGACTCGCCCGACAAGGTGAAGCGCCTGGGCGAGGTCGTCGGATCGGGGACGATCGAGGTCGACGGCGGCATCGACCTCGACACGGCCGGCGGGGTCGCCGCGGTCGGGGCGAGCCTGTTCGTCGCCGGGTCGGCGGTCTTCGGGGCCGACGATCCCGCCGCCGCGTACGCAGCGATCGCCGAAGCCGCCGGCGCCGCCTAGGGCTTCCGATCAATGGAGGGAGGCCCGCCGGGCGACAGGCGCGAGCGCCTCAGCCGCTTCCGGAGCTTCGACGGACCGGGGGACAGGGGCGAGTTCGAGCCGTTCCTGAGGCGCCTCGCCCTGCTGCTCGGGCTGATCGCCGCGATCCAGATCGCCGGGACCGTCGCGTACTCGCTCACCGAGAGCGTCTCGCTCTGGAAGGGATTCCTGTTCACCCTGGACACGGTGGCGACGGTCGGGTCCGACCCGACTCCGCCGGACCTTCCGGGCCAGATCGTCAAGGTCCTTCTCATCGTCCTGGGCGTGGGTACGCTCTTCTACGCCCTGGTGACGGTGACCGAGTTCTTCGTCGCCGGACACCTGGGGGAGATCCTGGAGGAGCGACGGACCCTGAAACAGATCGAGCATCTGAGCGGCCATCACCTGATCTGCGGCTTCGGGCGAGTCGGCCGACAGGTCGCACGCGACCTGCAGGCGGGGGGCGATGACTTCGTGATCATCGACGAGCTCGACGAGAACAAGCACATCGCCGACCAGATGGGCGCGCCCTTCCTGCTCGGCAGGCCATCCGAGGACGAGATGCTGAAGGCGGGCGGCGTGGAGCGGGCGATCTCGGTGCTTGCCTGCGTCGACTCCGACGCCGAGAACATCTTCACCTGCCTCACCGCGCGGGAGCTGCGCTCCGACATCACGATCGTCGCGCGCGCCAGCGTCGAGGACTCGGAGAAGAAGCTGCTCCGGGCCGGCGCGAACAGGGTGATCTCCCCGTACAAGTCAAGCGGCGCCGAGATGGCCCGGTTGGCGCTTCAGCCCCAGGTGACCGGCGTCGTCGACGTCGCGCCCGAGTACCGGATGGAGGAGATCGACGTGGCACAGGGGTGCGAGGCGGCCGGCCGCACCATCGGTGAGGTCCGCGGGACGACCACGATCGCGGCCCTTCGGGGAAACGACGGACAGGTCCATCCGCAGCCGCCATCCGACACGGTCCTGCAGCCGGGCGACGTCCTCGTGGCCATGGGCACCGTCGACGCCCTCAAGAAGCTCGAGAAGATGTTCGTCCCGAGGCCCGACGCGGCTGACCCGAGCGCCCTCGGCGATCCCAGCTAGCCGGCCTCGTCCGCCGAGGCGAGCTGCAGCTCCATCTCCTCGGTCGACCCGGGCTCGATCGGTTGCTCCTTTCGCTCCAGCGGCTGCCGGTAGAGCCAATAGAGCAGCGAGCAGAGCAGGGTCGCCGCGCCGAGGTAGCCGATCACGACGCGAGTGACGTCGTTCGGGACGATCGGGACGGCGGTCCAGATGACGAAGGCGATCGCGCAGCTGATCCAGCAATACGAGGCGCGACGAACCTGCCCGCGGGCGAGGGCCGCCTGGTTGAGGGTGGCGGCGGACAGGTAGAGCCCCATCCCGATCGCCACCACGACCAGGTCCGCCCGGTTGTAGTCGTGGTTCTTGCCGAACGCGATCTGCATGAGGTGCGGCCCGGCGATCGCCATCGCGATCGCGACCAGGCCCGCGAAGCCCGCAATCGCCAACAGCGTCACCCGGATCGACGCGCGGAAGTCCGCCTCCTTGCCCTCCGACCCCAGCGTGGTGAGGTGGGGGAGGAGGCTGGTCTGGACCGCCTGGAAGAGCTGCAGCGGGGCACGCGCGATCATCAGGATGTTGAAGACGTAGCCCGCGGCCGCGGCGCCCGCGGTGGCGTTGACCAGCAGCGGTCCGGCGTTCAGGAAGGTCTGTTCGGAGAGCATGATCAGGAAGACGCCCGCCGCGAACCGGCCGCCGCGGGCGAGGGTGAACTCGTCGGTTGGGCCCCCGGCGTCGCCGGCTCCCTCGGCTGTGGCGTTCGGTTCGGCGGTGCCACCGAAGCGGCGGAAGAAGGCAAACGGGACGACGATCAACGAGAGCGTCGGCGCGGCGACGATTCCCAGGGCCACCACGGTCTGTCCCGAGGCGATGCCGAGCGCGACGGCAAAGGGGAAGGCGGTGCGCGCCACCGACTCGCTGATGATCTGAAGCGCGTAGATCGTCAAGCGGTGGCTGCCGGCGAGGAAGCCGCGCGCGAAGTAACTGGCGCCGTAGGCGGTGACCGCCGCGACGCCGATCCAGTAGAGGGTCGAGTTGCCGTGCAGGAGGTTGTCCTGGATCGGCGTCCGCAGGGCGATGGCGACGACGTCGAAGGCCACCGCCACGGAAAGCTGGATCGTCGCCGCCACCCGGACCGTGTGCCTGATCGGTGTGCCGTTGGCCAGGTTCTCGGAGATCGTGCGGGAGAGCAGCTGCTCGACCGGCCGCTGGAGCACCGAGACGACGATGAACACCGCCGACCAGAGAACCGCGATCTCCCCGTACTGCTCCTTCGAGAGCTCGTGCGAGGCGATCGCGAAGTACAGGTAGGTGATCAGCCCGGTGATCCCGACCCCGATGGAGAGCAAGCTCGCCCGCCGCCCGTAGCTCCTTGCCTCGCTCGAACCCGCGCTTTGCCTTCCGTTTGGCATGGACGCGCAAGACTACTGACGTACAATTACTGGCTGACTGACCAGTCAATCAGTCTTCAAGAGCGCCTCGAGAGGAGGGCGGCATGCCCGCGGTCGGCACCGAACAGGACGCTTCCCACCTGCGCAGGGCCCTGGAGCTCGCGGGGGGCGGTCGTGGGCGAGTCAGCCCCAACCCGATGGTGGGCGCGGTCCTCGTCCGCGACGGAGAGGTGATCGGCGAGGGGTTCCATGCCGAGCTCGGAGGGCTCCACGCCGAGCGCGCCGCGATCGAGGACGCCCGCGCCCGCGGTGAGGATCCGGCCGGCTCCACGATCTACGTGACGCTCGAGCCGTGCGCCCACACCGGCCGCCAGCCACCCTGCACGGAGGCGATCCTGGAGGCCGGGATCTCACGTGTCCTCTACGCCTCCGAGGACCCCACCGACAAGGCATCCGGCCGCGGGCCCGGGATGCTGCGCGACGGTGCGGTCGAGGTCGAGCTCGCGGGAGGCCCCGAGGCGAGCGCCGCGAGGCTCCTGAACCAACCCTTCCGGAAGCGAGCGCGGACGGGCCGCCCCCTGGTCACCTACAAGGCGGCGATGTCCCTCGACGGCCGTGTCGCGTCTCCAACCGGCGACTCTCGCTGGATCTCCAGCGTTGAGAGCCGCGAGCTCGTCCACCGGTGGCGGGCCGAATGCGACGCGGTCGCAGTCGGCATCGGCACGGCCCTTGCCGACGACCCGCTGCTCACCGCCCGGCTCGAGGACGCCCCCCGCCAGCCGGCGCGCGTCGTCTTCGACTCGCAGGCCCGCCTTCCGCTCGACTCCGCGCTGGTGCTCTCGGCCGACGAGGTGCCGCTGCTCGTCCTCTGCGCACCCGAGGCCCCGTCGGCGCGCCGCGACGCGCTCGAGCGGGCCGGTGCGGAGGTGATCGTCGCGCCCGGGCGGACCGAGCAGGATCGCCTGCTGGCCGGCCTCGACGAGCTGGGTCGCCGCAAGATCCAGGATCTCCTGCTCGAGGGCGGCCCGACGCTCGCCGGCACGATGTTCGACGCCGGGGAAATCGACGAGGTCAGGCTCTTCGTGGCGCCGGTGCTCGTCGGCGCGGCCGGCGCACGAGCAGTTCTGGAGGGGACCGGGGCCTCCCGCATCGCGGACGGCGTCCGGCCGCTGGCCACCGACTTCGAGCGCGTGGGCGAGGACATGCTCGTCCGCGCGAGGCTTAGGGAATGGTGATGGGCTGATGTTCACCGGAATCGTCAAGGAGCTGGGACGGGTCGACGCCGTCGACTCCTCCGAGGAGGGCGCCCGGCTGCGCATCCGGGCCGAGCTCGCATCGGAGCTCGAGGTGGGCGACTCGGTGGCGGTCAACGGCGCGTGCCTCACCGCCACCGCCGTCGAGGGGGACACCTTCTCCGCCGACGTGATGCATCAGACGCTCTCACTCACCACGCTGGGCGAGCTGGACTCTTCCTCGCCGGTGAACCTCGAGCTTCCCCTCCGGCCGGCGGACCGGCTCGGCGGTCACGTGGTCCAGGGCCACGTCGACGGAACGGCGACCGTCACCGACGTCTCGCCGGACGGCTTCGCCACGCGGCTCACGATCGAGTTGCCGGACGAGCTCCTGCCCTATGTGGTCGATCGGGGATCGATCGCGATCGAGGGGGTCAGCCTCACGATCGCCGGTCTCACTGACCCCGAGCTGGAGGTCTCCCTGATCCCCGAGACGCTCGAGCGGACCACCCTCGGTGGAGTTGCGCCCGGGGACCGGGTCAACGTCGAGTGCGACGTGCTGGCCCGCTACGTACGACGTCAGCTGTCAGGTGACGCGGGCCTGTCACCCTTAACCAAGGAGTAGCCGATGGCCAAGAGCACCAAGGAACCCAGCACCACCGAGAGGGCGACCGACTCGCCGTTCGCCACCATCGAGGAGGCGATCGAGGACATCCGTCGCGGCCGGATGGTCGTCGTCTGCGACGACGAGAACCGCGAGAACGAGGGCGACCTGACGCTCGCGGCCCAGTTCGCGACCCCGGAGGCCATCAACTTCATGGCGACCCACGGCAGGGGGCTGATCTGCCTGGCGCTGACTGACGAGCGCTGCAACGAGCTCGGGCTCAACCTGATGGCGGCGAAGAACGAGGCGCCCTTCCAGACCGCGTTCACCGTGTCGGTCGAGGCACGCGAGGGCGTCACCACCGGCATCTCGGCGGCCGATCGCGCCCGCACGATCCAGGTCGCGATCGATCCCCACTCACAGCCAGAGGACCTGGTGCAGCCCGGTCACGTCTTCCCGCTGAAGGCCAAGGACGGAGGCGTGCTCGAGAGGACCGGCCAGACGGAGGCAGCGATCGACCTGGCGCGCCTCGCCGGCCTGATCCCCGCCGGGGTGATCTGCGAGATCATGAACGAGGACGGGACCATGGCCCGGGTACCCGACCTCGTTGAGTACTGCGACAAGCACGACCTGAAGATGATCACGGTCGCCGACCTGATCGCCTACCGGCGCCGCACCGAGAAGCTGGTCGAGCGGATCGTCTCCACCAGGCTCCCGACCAAGTTCGGCGAGTTCAGCGCGGTCGGCTACCGATCGCTGATCGACGACAAGCACCACGTCGCGATGGTCAAGGGCGAGGTGGCGGGCGTCGAGGACGTGCTCGTCCGGGTGCACTCCGAGTGCCTCACCGGCGACGTCTTCCACTCGCTGCGCTGCGACTGTGGCGAGCAGCTCGAGGCGGCGCTGGCCACGATCGAGCGGGAGGGCAAGGGCGTGCTGCTCTACCTGTCCCAGGAGGGACGCGGGATCGGCCTCCTCAACAAGCTGCGGGCGTACAAGCTCCAGGAGGAGGGCCTCGACACCGTCGACGCCAACCTGAAGCTCGGGCTCCCCGCCGACCTCCGCGACTACGGCATCGGCGCCCAGATCCTGGTCGACCTGGGGCTGTCGAGCATCCGGATCCTCACCAACAACCCGAAGAAGATCCTCGGGCTTGAGGGTTACGGGCTGTCGGTCACCGACCAGGTGCCGATCCAGTCGGTGCCCAACCCCCACAACGAGGCCTATCTGAACGCCAAGCGGGACCGGATGGGCCACGCGCTGCACCACCAGGGCCTGCCGCTGGACGAGCAGCTGCTCTACGAGGAGCAGCGCAAGGACGAGGAGAGCCGCCGCGAGGAGGCTCCCGGCGACTACCCGCCCGGGGACTAGACCCGGGCACTCCGGATAGGTTCCACCGATGGCCGACCTGGCGACCATGGAGTTCGCTGTCTGCGTCGCGACCTTCTACGAGGACCTTGCCGAGCGGCTGGTGAACGGCGCGCTCGAGGCCTTCGGCGAGGAGGGCGTCGCCCCGACATCGGTTCACACCCAGGAGGTCCCCGGCGCCTTCGAGCTGCCGCTGGCGGCGAAGCTCTGCGCCGAGTCCGGGCGGTTCGCCGGGGTGGCCTGCCTGGGAGTCGTGATCCGGGGCGAGACCAACCACTACGACTACGTCTGCGCGGAGGCGGCCAGCGGGATCCAGCGCGTCCAGCTCGACACCGGCGTGCCTTGCTCGTTCGGGGTGATCACCTGCGACACCCGCGAGCAGGCGGAGGCGCGTGCGGGCGGCGACAAGCGGGATCAGGGGCGAAACGCGGCGATCGCCGTGATGCGGATGGCGGAGTTGCGGGACTCGATCTAGCTACCATGGCCGTCCGATGGCCAAGGTCTGTCACAGCTGCGGCAAGCGCCCCGCGTTCGGCAACTCGCGGAGCCACTCGATGGTCGCCACCCGGCGGCGCTTCAACCCGAACCTGCAGAAGGTCCGGATCCAGGAGCCCGGCGGCGGCACCCAGCGAGTCTACGTCTGCGCCCGCTGCCTGAAGTCGAACAAGGTCATCAAGGCGGTCTGACGGCACCCGCTTCCTGACTCGTGAGGCATGCCAGCGGGGAGATCCTGGCGCTGGGCATCGGCGTTGCGCTCAGCCCGGCGGCGATCATCACCGTGATCCTGATGCTCGCGGCACGGGAGGGGCGGGCAAGCGCTCTGGCGTTTGTCGCGGGCTGGATGGTCAGCCTCGGGGTCCTGGGGACGATCGTGCTGCTGGTCGCCGACGGCGCGGACGCGCGCCGCAACGATTCGCCGGCAGACTGGGTGGTAGCGCTACAGATCGTTCTCGGGGGACTGCTGCTGGTGGTGGCCGTGCGACAGTGGCGCTCGCGAACTGAGGCGGAGTCCGAGCCGGCCGCCTGGATGCAGAAGGTCGATACCTTGACGCCGCTCAGGGCCATCGGGCTGGCCGTTCTGCTGGCTTCGGTGAAACCCAAGAACCTGATCCTCACGGTGAGCGCGGCCATCGCCATCGCGGAGACCGGCGTGAGCGGAAGCGCACAAGCGGGCGCGCTCGCGGTGTTCGTGTTGCTGGGGACGCTCGGACCCGGTATCCCGCTGGCGATCTCTCTCTTCATGCGCGAGCGGGCCGCGGTCGTCCTCGGGGGTGTTCGTGACTGGATGGTCCGAGAGAACGCGACGATCATCGCCGTCCTCTGTGTCGTCTTCTCCGCCAAGCTGCTCGGCGACGCCATCTCGTGAAGGCGGGCACCGCGCTCGTGTTGGCGGTCGCCATCGCCGGTGGCGGGCTCGTCATCGGTTGCGGAGGTTCCGACCGGTCGAGCGAGTCGGCCTTGAAATGCAACGGCAGCACCGCACTGTGTGAGCGGCCCCTGAACCAGGTGGTCTTCCCGGCCACCCACAACGCCTACGCGGGCGCCGACGTCCCCGGCTTCCGCTTCCCGCAGCAGGACGCGGGAATTCCTGCCCAGCTCGAGGACGGCATCCGGGGTCTGTGGATCGATGCCTATTACGGCTTCCCGGGCGAGCGCGTCTATACCGACACCTCACGGATCAATCCGTCGATGAACGCCCAGATCGAGGAGCAGCTGGGTCCGGCGTTCAAGGCCGCGGCCAGGCGCGCGCGGGCCAGGATCTCCCGCCCGCGTGGCGAGCAGCCGCGCATCTACCTCTGTCACGGATTCTGCGAGCTCGGCGCCGTCGAGGCGCTCGGCGCATTCCGCGAGATCGCCCGATTCCTTGGCCAACGCCCCGATGAGGTCCTGATCATCGAGATCGAGGACTACGTGGCGCCGAAGGACATGATCGCCGTGATCGAAGAGAGCGGCCTCGCCCCGTACATCTATCGCGGGCCGGCAGGGCCGCCCTGGCCAACCCTCAGGCAGATGATCGACAGCGGGCAGAGGGTCCTGATCGCCGCCGAGCATCGAAGCGGAGTAGCTCCGTGGTACCACCGGACGGACCGGCTCTTTCAGGAGACGCCGTTCGACTTCAGGCGGCCCTCGCAGATGAGCTGCGCCCCCAACCGGGGCAGCGAAAGCAACTCGCTCTTCCTGCTCAACCACTGGATCAACACTGATCCGAAGCCGCTGCGGGCAACGGCCAGGGTCGTTAACCGCTACAGCTTCCTGCTGCGGCGAGCGCAACGCTGCGAGTCCGAGCGCGGCCTGTTGCCGAACGTGGTGTCGGTCGACTTCTACCGTGAAGGCGGGCTCTTCAGGGTGGTCCGGACATTGAACGGCGTGCGATGAAGCGCAAGGGCTAAGGTCCTCTCACTCCCCGCATGGCTGATCCTTCGATAGAGCGCTTCCGTCGCGTGGTCAGCGCGGCCGCCGCCCACCTGGAGGAGCGGCGCAAGGAAGTCAACGACCTCAACGTCTTCCCGGTTGCCGACGGCGACACGGGGGACAACATGGCGCTCACCCTACGCGCCGTCAGCGAGGAGCTCGATCGCCTCGACGGGCAGATGGTGGACGAGATCGGCCGCACCGAGCTCGTCAACGCCCTCGCTCGCGCGGCCCTGATGGGCGCCAGGGGGAACTCCGGGGTGATCCTCAGTCAGATCGTTCGCGGAGCCGCAGAGGAGCTGGCCAGCCGCCCCGGGGAGCTGGTGGATCCCATGCTGGTCGCGGCGGCGTTCGCCCGCGCCGCGGACGCGGCGTACGAGTCGGTCCGCGAGCCCGCGGAGGGGACGATGCTCACGGTCTTCCGCGAGATGGCGCACTCGATCTCCAGGCGGCTCGCCCACATGCAGGAGGTGAGGCTCTCGCCGGACGCGACGCCGGCCGTGCAGGACGCGCTGCTGGCTGAGCTGCTCGAGGAGGCCGTCAAGGACGGGGAGGAGGCGGTCGCTCGCACGCCGGAACAGCTCGAGGTGCTGAGGGAGTCCGGCGTGGTCGATGCCGGGGCACACGGCCTGGTGGTGATCCTGGCCGGGGTGGTTGCGGGGCTGCGTGGCAGCGACGAGCTCTCCGAGGCGGTTCCCCACTACGCGCCCGCGACCGACACGCGC
Source organism: uncultured Solirubrobacterales bacterium (assembly GCA_963821705.1). Lineage (GTDB taxonomy): Bacteria > Actinomycetota > Thermoleophilia > Solirubrobacterales > 70-9 > DASUPK01. Next base: position 178,956 of record CAWGEV010000008.1, read on the forward strand.
CCGCATCACGAGGACAGCCGCTACCGCTACTGCACGAACTTCATCGTCACCGGTTCGGGACTCGAGAGCCGATCGTTCGTCCCGATGCTCGAGGAGCTGGGCGATTCGGTGCTCGTGGTCGGCGACGAGGCCACCCTCAAGGTCCATGTCCACACCGACGGGCCGGAGGCGGCCGTGAGGCTGTTCGAGGCAGCCGGTCACGTCACGCAGCAACTCGACGTCGCCGACATGCGCGAGCAGATCGCCGAGCGGAGCGCCCGCCTGCAGGCCGGACGCTGCGCCGCGGTCGCGGTCGTCGCCGGACGAGGCATGCGAGAGCTCTACGAGAGCCTTGGCGCCTTCGTCGTCGATGGAGGGGAGACCTTCAACCCTTCGATCTACGACCTGCTCGCGGCGATCCACGAGGTGCCCTCCGAGGAGGTCCTGGTCTTCCCGAACAATCCGAATGTGGTGATGGCTTCGGAGCGAGCCGCAGAGCTCTCGGACAAACAGGCTCGCGTGGTGCCCTGCACCTCGCAGCAGGCTGGCGTGGCCGCGCTGGTCGAGCTTGATCCCGGCGCGTCGATCGACGAGAACGCCGAGCGCGTCGAGGATGCGCTCGCCGGGATCCGCGCCGGGTCGGTCGCGCCGGCCGCCCGCGACGACGCCAAGGGGCGGTTCGTCAAGGGGGACGCCGTCGGCTTCGTCGGCGACGAGATCGTCGCCTGGGGAGGGGCGGGCTCGACCCTCACCGAGACCATGGCCAGGCTCGCCGAGGGAGCGGAGATCCTCACCGTGGTGAGCGGGGAGGGGGCGCCGATCGCGCTCGACGAGCTCCAGACCCACGCGCCCGACGGCGTCGAGATCGAGATTCACGAGGGCGGTCAGCCCCACTACTGGTGGCTGTTGGCTGCGCAGTGAGCTCGCTGCTCGACGAGGCCATCGACGGAGCCGGAGGTCGCCGCCGGTGGAAGAAGGTCGGCGGGATTTCTGCCCACGTCAACTCTGGCGGCCTCCTGATGCGACTCAAGGGAAGGGCCAAGAGCTTCCGCGACTACGGGGTCAGCGTGACCACGGAGCGGCAGAGCGCCGTGTTCCAGCCCTATCCGGCCAAGGGATCCACCGGCGTGTTCGATGCCGGGTCCGTGCGGATCGAGGGGCCCGATGGCGGTACGCGCTCTGAGCGCCGCGACGCTCGCAGCGAGTTCTTCGGGCTCGCCGGTCTGCGCCGGGACCTTCGCTGGGACGACCTGGACGCTCTCTATTTCGCCGGCTATGCGTGGTGGAACTACCTGAACATCCCGTTCGTGCTCGAGACCCCTGGGTTCGAGGTCTCGGAGGGGGAGCCCCTGGACGTGGACGGAGAAACGTGGCGCCGTCTCGACGCCATCTTCCCGGAGGGTCTGCACACCCACTGCCGCCGCCAGGCCCTCTATTTCGGCCCGGACCGGCTCCTGCGGCGCCACGACTACCATCCCGACGTCGTCTCGTCACTGGCCAATGCAGCTCACCTGTGCGACGATCATCGCGAGTTCGACGGTCTTGTCTTTCCAACCAGGCGCAGGGTGGTCCCGCGCGGCCTCCGCGGCCGGCCCCTGCGCGGCCCCAGCATCGTCACGCTCGACGTGAGCTCGATCGAGGTCGACTGATGCCACCGGAGGGCGGGCTCCCGGTCCTCTGGCAGTACAGCTTCTCCAACTACAACGAGAAGGCGCGCTGGGCGCTGGACTTCAAGGGCGTCAGGCACGTGCGCAAGTCGCTGCTGCCCGGCGGCCCGAGGGCGATGGCTTTCTCACGGGGTGGCGGGACCCTGCCGGTGGTCGACCTCGATGGACGGCGGATCGTGGACTCAACCCGGATCATCGAGGCGCTCGAGGCCCGGCAACCCGAGCCGGCTCTCTATCCCGAGGACGCGGAGGAGAGGCGGAGGGCGCTCGAGATCCAGTCCTTCTTCACCGACCACATCGGTCACGACATGCGCCGCATCGGGTTCTGGGAGGGCCGCAACGAGAGGGCCTTCATGGGCGCCTTTCTCGCCACCGACCACGGGGCCGCGGCGCGGGTCCAGATGCGCGCCACGTTCCCCGTGGCCTGGCACTACGTCGTGCGGCGCTACGGCTTCGATCAGGAGTCCTTCGAGGAGAGCAAGCGTGCGGTCGCCGACGCCCTCGACCGGATCGAGTCGAAGCGCGAAGGGCGCGACCACCTGGTCGGCGACCGCTTCACCATCGCCGACCTCACTGCGGCCGCGCTGCTCTACCCCTTGGTCTGGCCGCCGGAATTCCAGTACGAGCTGCCGGAGGCGCCCCACTCCGACTTCCTCGACTCCCTGGCGGGCCACCCGGCTCTCGGGTGGATCTCGGACACCTGGCGCCGCGATCGCGGCACGTCGGCCGCCACGGGGTGACGGCTACCAGCCCTCGGTGCCCGGCTCGCCCTTGAACGGCCCCTCGATCTCCTCGGTGATCCAGCCGCCGTAGTAGGCGCCGGGCTGGGGGGTGACCAGTTCGTCGTCGAGATACGCGGCGTCCACTCGGCGCGCGTAGAAGGCAAGGTGGTCCCTAAGCTGCTCGAAGCCGTCCTTCGGCTCCGGGTAGAACCAGGCCACCCGGTTCGCGCGCTTGCCGCCCGCCTCGGCATGGACATAGGACGCCGTTCCCTTCCACTCGCACTCCGTGTGGACGTCGTCCCCGGCGTCGATCAGCACGCCTTCGCGGACGTCCTCCCACGGCACGTAGATCGTCGGCGGGCTCGCCGTCTCCAGGACGCGCAGGGCCCGGTCGCTCTCGGCGATCGTCTCCCCGCCGAGCACGATCCGGACGTGTCGGTCGAGCGGCTCGACCCTGGGCGGCCGCGGATAGTCCCAGACTGATTCCTTCGCTCTCTGCATAGTCATGTCTCAGAGTCCTGTGAGGCCATCCATCGTTACTCCTAGCCTGCTCTCGTGATGGAAGCGGCGCTCGAGCGCGCACCAGGCGAATCGCCCGTCTACGTCCCGAGAGCACTCGCGAGGGGCGAGATCCTCGACCGAGAGCGCCTGCTGCGTGCGCCCCTGAAGAGCATGCCACGCCCGTCGCTCCTCGACGGGCCCATCACGAATCTGCGCGGGGCCGGCCCGAAGCTGGCGGCTGCCGCGGCCGAGCTCGGGATATCCGACCTGGGGGACCTGCTGCGATACGTCCCCCACAGCTATCGCGATCGCGCCGATCCCGTCCGGCTCGGGGACCTCAAGCTCGGGGAGGAGGCGACCGTCGAGGTCGAGGTGAGTGGAGCCAAGCTGCGCCCGACGCGCCGTCGCCGCCTGACGATCCTGGAGGCGGACGTCTTCGACCCGAGCGGGAAGGCGAAGGCGGTCTGGTTCAACCGGGCCTGGCTCGCCGACCGGCTGCAGCCCGGCACACGGCTCCTGATCCGGGGCAAGCTGGAGAAGCGGGGCTTCAACGTCGCGGAGCACGAGCTCCTGGAATCCTCGAACGACTCCGCCGGTCTCCACACCACCGGCATCGTTCCGGTGCACCCCGCCAGCGAGCGGCTGCGGCCGCAGCGGATTCGCGAGTGGATCTGGCAGGCGATCGGGCTGGCGCGGCACGCGGTCGATCCGATCCCCGGCCGCCTGCGGCGCGAGCTGCGAATGGCCGGGGCGGCGGATTCGCTGGTCGCCTCTCACTTCCCGGTGGACGAGCACGCCGCGGAGGCCGCCCGCGAGCGGCTCGCCTTCGAGGAGCTCCTCCTCTACCAGGCGGCGCTGGTCTCGCGGCGCGGACGCCGTGTGTCGCGGAGCAGCGGGATCGGCCTGCCGGCGCCGGGCGACCGTGTCGGCGCCTGGGTGGACTCGCTTCCCTTCGAGCTCACGGATGACCAGCGCCGTGCCGTCGGGGAGGTCGACGAGGACCTCTGCCGCCCCCAGCCGATGCAGCGCCTGCTGATGGGCGAGGTGGGGAGCGGCAAGACCGTGATCGCCCTCTACGCGATGCTGCGCGCCATCGAGGCGGGCCATCAGGCCGCGCTGATGGCGCCCACCGAGACTCTCGCCGACCAGCACTTCCGCACGCTGGAGACGCTCCTGACCGCGGAATCGACGTCGGCGACCCTGCTCACCTCGGCCACGCCGCCCGCGGCCCGCCGCGAGCTGCTCGGCTCGCTGGCCGCCGGCGACCCGCAGTTGGTGGTCGGCACGCATGCGCTGATCCAGGAGACGGTCGATTTCTCCTCTCTGGTCGTGGCGGTCGTCGACGAGCAGCACCGCTTCGGGGTTCGCCAGCGGGCCGCACTCGACGCGAAGGGGCCGGGCAAGCGGCTGCCGCACGTCCTTCACATGACCGCGACACCGATCCCGCGGACCCTGTCGCTGACGACCTATGGGGACCTGGACACGACAGCCCTCCGGGAGCTCCCGAAGGGCCGCCAGCCCATCCAGACGCGCGTCGTCGGGGAGGACGGCCGGGGCGACGCGTACGAGTTCGTTCGCGAGCGCCTCCGAGAGGGTCGCCAGGCCTACGTCGTCTGCCCCTTGGTGAGTGACTCCGAGGCGATCGAGGCGCGCGCGGCCGAGGCGGAGGCGAAGCGCCTCGCGAAGACCGAGCTGCGCGACTTCCGAGTCGCCCTCCTCCACGGCCAGATGACCTCGGAGCAGAAGAACCGGGCGATGGCGGCATTCTCCTCCGGGCAGGCCGATGTCCTGGTGGCGACCACCGTGATCGAGGTCGGCATCGACGTTCCGAACGCGACGATGATGCTGGTCGAGGGCGCGGAGCGCTTCGGGCTCTCGCAGCTCCACCAGCTCCGCGGGCGCGTCGGACGCGGACGGCACGAATCCTTCTGCATCCTCTTCGGGGACTCGGAGTCGGACGCCGCCAAGGCCCGGCTCGACGCGATCGCGACGGAGGGCGATGGCTTCGCCCTGGCCGAGGTCGACCTCTCGATCCGCGGGGAGGGGGAGATCCTCGGGACCCGTCAGCACGGCCTGCCGCGGTTCCGCGCAGCCACGCTCCCCGAGGACACCGCGCTGCTGCTCGAGGCCCGCCGGCGAGTGCTCGAGCTGCGCGATCGCTTCGGCTCCCTCGAGGCACCGGGCGTGGGGCCGCTGCTGGACGAGGCCAGGCGGCGCTTCGGTGACGAGCGGACCGAGCAGCTTGCCGCCTGATTCCGTCCTCCAGGAGGCGTAGTATCGAACATATGTTCGTCCCGGAGCTGAACGAGCTGCCGACCGAGCGCCTCGAGCATGAGATCGCGGAGCTCGCCGGCCATCTGAACGCCGGTTGCTGCCGCTGGCTCGCGCTGGTCGCGGAGTTCGACCGCCGCGGCGTCTGGGCCGACTACGGCTGTCGCTCGTGCGCGGAATGGGTCGCTTGGCAGTGCGCCCTGACGACACGCTCGGCGCGTGAGCACGTCCGGGTCGCGCGGCGGCTCACCGAACTGCCGCTGATCCACGAGCAGTTCGCAGCCGGCCGACTGTCCTTCTCGAAGGTGCGGGCGCTGACGCGCGTCGCCGAGCCTGACACCGAGGAGGACCTGATCGAACTGGCGCGCCACGCCACCGCTTCGCAGCTCGAGCGAGTCGTCCGCGGGCTTCGGCAGGTCGGCACCGCCGACGCTGAGGACCAGCAGCTGAACCGCTACCTGGTCGCGTCCTGGGAGGACGACGGTTCGCTCTCGATTCACGGACGGTTGCCGGCGGAGGACGGCGCCGCTTTCCTCGCGGGTCTGGACGCGGCCCATGACCGGCTTCGCGAGCAAGATGAATGCTTGCCGCAGCGATCCGACGGCGAAGGCGGTTCCGCGGAACCGCCGCGACCCGCGCATCACACGCATGCGGATGCCTTGGTCGAGCTGGCCCGTGGCGGCGCGGGCTATGACGTGACGGTTCATGTGGACGTTGATGTGCTCGCTAGCGATTCCCACGGTCAGGTGCGAATTGACGGGGGCCCGGCGCTCGCGCCGGAGACCGCTCGGCGGCTCGCCTGCGACTCCTCGCTGATTCCGATCATCGAGCTCGATGGCCGCGCCTTGTCCGTCGGTCGCAAGACGCGAGCCGTGCCGCCCGCCTTACGCCGGGCGGTCGAAGCGCGTGACGACGCCTGTCGATTTCCGGGCTGCGAGCACCGCCGCTTTCTCGACACCCACCACATCATTCACTGGGCCCACGGCGGCGAGACCGACAAGTCCAACCTGGTCCTGCTCTGTCGCCATCACCACCGACTGGCGCACGAAGGCCGAATACGCGTGTGCGGTGACGCTGACAAGTGCGTTCGCTTCCGTCTCCGTGACGGCACGCCTCTTGAGAGCTCCCCAACGCCGCTGGACGGATCCTTGCGTCGCCTACACCAGCTCAATGGAGAGGCTGGTCACGAAATCGACCGCCAGACATGCCTCTCCGGGACCGGCAGGCGAATGGACCGGAACTGGGTGGTAAGCGTGGTCGCGGACGGTCTTCATGGGCCCGATCCGCCCGCTGGGTAGCCGGGGATGCCTGAGGTTCGCATCAGCGGCGGTGGACTGCGAGGGCGCCGCCTCTATGTGCCGAAGTCGGGCGTCCGTCCGACCACCGGGCTGGTTCGCGAGGCGATCTTCTCGATGCTCGGCAGCGTCGAAGGCGCACGCGTCCTCGACCTGTTCGCCGGCAGCGGCGCGCTGGGTATCGAGGCGCTCTCGCGCGGCGCCGGCGAGGCCACGTTCGTCGACAGAGACACTGGCGCCGTCGGGCGGAATCTCCGGGAGCTCGGGCTGTCGGCGAGGGTCGAGCGGCGTGCCATCGGCGCGTGGCTCTCACGGGAGGCGAGTTCCTCGCCTTCGACGTACGACCTCGTCTTCTGTGACCCGCCGTATACACTCGCCGCCGCTCTCGAGGGCGAGCTCAGTGCCGGTTTACCACGGATCGTCGACGAGGGTGGAAAGCTCATCCTGGAAACATCCACCCGCAACCCGCTCGACCTCGGATTGCCCGTGATCAAGGAACGCACCTACGGAGACACCTTCGTTCGCATCTACAGAGGTGAACGCGCGTGAGCCCCGACGGGAGGGTCGCAATCTGCCCCGGCAGCTACGACCCGGTCACCAACGGACACCTCGACGTGATCGGGCGGACGGCGAAGGTCTTCGAGAAGGTCGTCGTCGGGGTGGTGAACAACCCGGTCCGGAAGGAGAAGACGCTCTTCACCGCCGAGGAGCGCAAGCAGTTCATCGAGGACGCGACCGCGGACATGGGCAACGTCGAGGTCGGGATCATGAGCAACCTGCTGGTGGAGTTCGCGCGGGAGCACGGGGCGACCGCGGTGATCAAGGGTCTCCGGGCGATCTCGGACTTCGAGTACGAGTTCGAGATGAACCAGCTCAACCGCAAGCTGGCCCCGGAGATCGAGTCCATGTACATCTTCGCCTCGGCCCACTACAGCTTCCTCTCCTCGACCGGGGTCAAGGAGATCGCGACCTTCGGGGGCGACGTCGGCGATCTGGTCCCGGCCCCGGTTGCAAAAGCGCTTGCGGAACGGCTGGCTCGTTGAGGCCGTCATGCGTGGTGGGTGGGCAGGAGCTTGCAATCCGGCCCAGAAGGAGCAACCGGGGCCCCTCGGTTGGGCCGATGCGTAAGCTTTAGCGACCTCAATGGACGTTCTAGTACTCATCGACAAGCTCGACGACCTGGTCCACAACGCGCGGCCGGTGCCGCTCACGGATCAGGTTCGCGTCGACCGCGAGGAGATCTATGACCTCCTCGATCAAATGCGCGCGACGATTCCCGAGGAGATCAAGCAGGCCCGCTGGATCGTCAAGGAGCGCCAGGAGATGCTCGCCGAGGCGAAGCGGGAGGCCGAGCGGATCGTCAAGGAGGCCCGCGAGCAGCAGGCCCGCCTCGTCGCGAACGAGGAGATCACCCGCCAGGCAGAGCGCGCCGCCGAGGAGATCGTCGAGGAGGCGCGCGAGCGCGAGCGCGAGATCCGTCTCGGCGCCGAGGACTACGCGGACGACATCCTCTCGACCCTCGAGGTCAACCTCCAGAAGTTCCTGCAGGCCGTGCAGCGCGGCCGCGACCGGCTCCAGGGCCGGGAGCGCGAGCCGTCAGAGATTGGCTAGCCGCTCCATTTAGGAGCGAAGGGCCAAGCCCGAAGCGACTTGCCCTGGGCGGCGACGGCAATCTCGCCTGATGGCGAAGCCGTCAATAGTCTCCGCTCCGTATCCAACGGAAGGAGTCGGCATGGGCGAGCGCTGGTTCACCGAGGAGGAGCTGGCCGACATGGCTCGGCCGACGATGGACCGGGCGATCGAGGCGATCGACGCCGGCGACACCGAATCCGCCAAGCAGCTCTGCGAGGGGATGAAGCACGAGTCGCAGTTCATGCACGATCTGCTGGTCGACGGCACCGCGGGCTTGATCTCCTTCATCAAGGAGAAGCTCGGTGACGAGGGCGTGCGGGAGGCCTGGGAGTGGAGCCTGGAGCGCAGCTGGAAGCGAGCCGTGGAGAAGATCTCGGAAGCCGACCGGAAGGCGATCGCCCATTCGCTGGCGGCGACGTGGCGCGCGCACTCGACCAGCGGGGTCGGACCGAACCCCGGCGCGTTCGAGATCGGCGAGGACGAGGAGAAGCTGACCTTCACCATGAATCCCTGTGGCTCGGGCCAGCGCCTCTGGCGCAACCGGCGCTACGGGCCCGACGGGTGGGGGCTGACCGACGAAGCGCACGACTGGTCCTATGGCCGCAAGGGGTTCCCCCTCTACTGCACCCATTGCGCGTTCATGAACGAGCTCGGACCGATCAACTGGATCGGCTATCCCGTCTATCCGTCCGACCCGCCCGAGGATTTCGACCGGGATCCGTGCACCTGGTACTGGTACAAGGACCCGGCCGACATCCCGGAGCGTCACTGGGAGCGCTACGGGCTGGAGCGCAGCGCCGGTTGAGGGCCGATGAGGTCGAGGAGCTTCTCACCGAGGTGCTCGGCGAGGACCCCGGCGAAATCGCCCTGACGCCGATTCCCGGCGGCGCCTCGCGCGAGACCTGGCTGCTGGAGGGCGAGCGCGGACGGTGGGTCCTGCGGCGCGATCCGGAGGGGTCGGTGTCGCTCGTGCCGATCCACGACGAATTCGCCCTGATCGCCCGCGCCCGGGACGCCGGTGTCCCCGTGCCCGAGCCCCTCGCCCTGGAACCCGCCGGTGGGCGGCTGGGGACCGACGGGATGCTGATGTCGTTCGTCGAGGGCACCTCCGTGGCGCCCCGCATTCTCCGCAAGCCGGAGTTCGAGACCGCTCGCTCCCGCCTGACGGCGCAGCTGGGCGAGGCGCTGGCCCGCATCCACTCGGTCGACAGGTCGGAGCTCGCCGGCGCCCTGCCGGATCCGGGAGATGACCCTGCGATCGACCAGATCGCCGAGTGGGAGCGCCATCTCGATGAGATCGGCGAGCCCCTGCCGGCCGTGGAGCTCGGGATCCGATGGCTGCGAGCCAACGCGCCCGAGCCTTCGGAGCCCCGCCTCGTGCACGGCGACTTCCGCCTGGGCAACTTCATCGTGGATGAGGGCGGCCTGGCGGCGGTGATCGACTGGGAGCTTTCGCACATCGGTGACCCGGCCGAGGACATCGGCTGGATCTGCATTCGCTCCTGGCGCTTCGGCGAAGACGACAAGCCCGTCGCCGGCGTCGGTCAGCTCGACGAGTTCCTCTCCGCCTACCAGTCGGCCGGAGGGGCGCCGGTCGACCGCGACAGGATCCGCTACTGGGAGGCCTTCGGCAACGTCAAGTGGGCGGTGATCTGCGCCCGCCAGGCCCATGATCACCTCACCGGCGCCCGGCGGAGCCACGAGCTCGCCTCGCTCGGCCGCCGGATCTGCGAGCCGGAGTGGGACCTGTTGCAGCTGATTGCGACCCCCGGACGCGAAGCCGAGGAGGTCGCCTGACGTGGGGCAGGATCGACCGACAGCCCCCGAGCTCCTCGAGTCCGTCGCCGAGTACCTGTTCGGTGAGCTGCGGCCCGAGGTGCCGCGCGAACAGCGCTTCAAGGTGCTGGTCGCGGCCAACGTCTGCGCGGTGGTGGCGCGCGAGATCCGGGCCGGAGACGAACCGGATGAGGCCGACCTGGCTCTGTTCAACGAGCTGCTGGGCGAGCAGGTGAGCGACGCCCATGCTGCAGCCGCCGAGCTCTCCCGCCGGCTGCGCGAGGGCGAGCTGGACGACCGGATCGAGGAGCTCGCGCCGAGGCTCGAGGAGCACGTCCGCCGCAAGCTGGACATCGCCCGGCCCGGGTACGCCGACGGCTAGTCCCGTCGATCGGAACCGAGCGTGAACGTGTTGAGCCCGGCGCCGCCGTCGACCGCGATCTCCTGCCCGGTCACCTGGGCGGCCTCCTCCGAGCAGAGGTAGGCGACGGTCGCCGCGATCTCGGCCGGCTCGACCATCCGGCCCGAGGGGAGCAGCGGCTTCAGGCGCTCGAGGATCTCCTCGGGCATCGCCCGGACCTTCTCGGTCGCCACCATCCCCGGAAGGACCGCGTTGGCGGTGATCCCGTGGTGCACGTTCTCGGCGGCGAGCGTCTTCACCATTCCGAGGAGGCCCGCCTTGGAGGCCGAGTAGGCGACCTGGCCCCGCAGGCCGGACTTGGCCGCGCCCGACGAGATCGCGACGATCCTTCCCCAGCCGCGCGAGCGCATGCCGGGGAGACAGGCCTGGACGCTCCGGAAGGCCCCGGTCAGGTTGACGTCGATGTCCCCGTCCCATTGCTCCGGAGACATCTTGTGCGCGGGGGCGAGCGTGTCCGTGATCGCCGCATTGGTCACGCAGACGTCGATCTCCGGGAGGTCGGGCACCTGCTCGGTGGCGAGGTCGAGCTGAAGATCGCAGCCCTCGTCCCGGTCGAGTGTCGTGACCTCCATGCCCTCGGCGCGAAGCCGCTCGGCGATCGCGGCGCCGATTCCGCGCGCGGCGCCGGTGACCAGGGCTCGGCGGGGCTCCCCGGGCCCGCTCATCGGAGATCCGTCTCGTGGGTCCCCGCCCGCCCGGCATCGGTCTTCTCGTAGAAGCGGCCGAGCAGCTGCGAGGTCTCGTCCGGGTCTGCGCATGTGTAGGCGTTCCAGGCCTCGTTCCGCAGCTGCTCGTCGAGGGTCTTCCCGACCGTGTCGAGGATCGTCTGCTTCGCGGAGCGCACGGCACGCTGGGAGTTCCGGAGGATCTGGCGGCCGACCGTCTCGGCCTCCGCGAGCAGGCGCTCGTGCGGAACGACCTTCGAGACGAGGTTGCATTGGAGCGCGCGGTGGGCGTCGATCGGCTCGGCGGTGAGCAGCATCTCGAGCGCGATCCCCGTGCCGCAGGTGTTGACGAGGCGAACGATGCCGCCGTCGCCGTGGTGGAAGCCGCGTCGCGCCTCGAAGGAGCCGAACATGGCGCGGTCGGACGCGATCCGGATGTCGCAGGCGAGCGCCGTCTCCAGACCCCCGGCGAGCGCCCAGCCGTTGATCGCGCCGATGATCGGCTTGTAGATCCGGTGCTGGCCGCGCGTGAAGCCGTTGAGCCCGAGCTCGACGATCTCGCGAATGTCGTGCGGGCGGCCGTCGACGACGATCGGCGGGATGTACTCCTTCAGGTCGGCCCCGGCGCAGAACGCGTCGCCCGCGCCGGTCAGGATCGCGACGTCGACGGAGTCGTCCGCGGCGAAGTCGGCCCAGGCGGCGATCATCAGGCGGTGAACCTCGGGGCTCACGGCGTTGCGGGCCTCGGGGCGGTTGATCGTGAGGTAGGCGATCCGGTCCCGCTTCTCGTAGAGGACGACGCCCTCGTCGGCGGATGGTGGCGGGCCGGGGCGCTCGGGGTTGTGATTCATGGCGACTCCTCGGTCGGGGGTTGGGGTCGATCGTATGGGCGCCCGTTGCGGAGGAGGCTCGATCTGCCGTAAGTTGCTCGCGACACGACGCAAGGGCGTCATGTCCGACAGCCTCCTCGGGAGGCAGAGGGAGAACGATGAAGCGTTTACGCAAGCAAATGAGCTTCGCCAACGTGATGTCGGTCACCGCCGTGTTCATCGCGCTGGGGGGAGCCGCCTATGCCGGAACGAAGATCAACGGCAAGTCGATCAAGAACGGCTCGATTCCGGCGGGCAAGCTGAAGGCCAACGTGCTGACCGGGCTCGACAAGTGCCCGAGCTCGGCGCCGACCAACACTAACGGCATCTGCTACAGCGCGTTCAGAACGCAGGGGCCGATTGGGACATCGCGGCCCGTGATTGCGCCCGAAGGGGCTTCGCCTGCCGGATCTCGGTGAGGGCCTCTTGATCACGAACAAGGTGAGTGCTGCCGTATCTGTGGACGACCGACGTTGCCGAACGTCAGTCCGAGAGTCTTCGAGTGATCGTTCGGACGGACGACACCGTCTTCAGCCGCATCGCGATCGAGGCCGAAGGCGGGGCCGGTCGCGTACGTCTGCGTGATCAACGCGACGAACTAGGCGGTATTGGACGCGGGCCTTCGGGCTCGCTCAGTCGTAGGTTGCGCGGACGACCGCAAGGTCGTCCGCGCGCCACGTCACCTCGCCGCCGCACCACTCGGCGAGCTCCTCGGCGGTGTCGGGGAAGTCGAACTCCGGCTCGATCGGGGTCACCTGCTTCTCCGCCTTGACGACGTCCCCGATCACCAGCGCCCGCGACTGCTCGCGGACGCGGCGGAACAGCGACCGCTTGCCGTCGTCCTTCAGGTGGTGCACCGAGAGCACCGAGATGACCAGGTCCCAGGGCCCGTCCGGCAGGGGGTCCTCCATGCGGGCGAGCTGGACATCGTCGTACTCCTCCCGAAGGCGGTAGACCATGTCCGGGCTCGAGTCGAGCCCGATCACCCAGGCGTCCGGATAGGACTCGAGCAGGACCCGGGTCGTCTCGCCGGTGCCCATTCCAAGCTCGAGGACTCGGCCCGGTGCGAAGGGGATCGCATCGACGGCCGCCCGCTGGAGCTCGTCGTAGCGCGGGACCTCCGCCCGGATCTCCTCCAGGTAGGTCTCGGGGTTCCAGTGGAATTGAGCTTGCATGGCGCCTCGCTACCCTCGAAGCGAGTGTATGCGGAAGGCGGAATCGTCGATCTGGAGCGCCTGGCGCTCTCCTCGGGAGAGGCCCGCGCTCTCGATCTGGAGGTCGGCCTCGAGCCGATCGAGCTGGGCGGCCAGACCTACCGGGCGGCCGGCGGCGGCCGCGAGGCCCGCCTCGACGTCTCCCGGACCAGCACCGGCTACGCGCTCCGCCTCCGCTTCGACACGGAGCTGACCGGCCCGTGCGTCCGGTGCCTGGAGCCGGCCCTAAACAGGATCGAGATCGACGCTCGCGAGGTCGACCAGCCGGCGACCCGGGACGAGGAGCTGACCAGCCCCTATGTCACCGACGGCGATCTCGATGTCGACCGCTGGGCCAACGACGCGCTCGTCCTGGCCCTTCCCGACCAGGTTCTCTGCCGGCCCGACTGCTCCGGCCTCTGCCCGGTCTGCGGCGAGTCGCTGAACGACGTGGACCCCGAGGCGCACCGGCACGAGACCGGCGGTGACCCCCGGATGGCGAAGCTCAGGGATCTGAAGCTGGAATAGCTATCCTGCCCCGCTCATGGCGGTCCCCAAGAAGCGACAGTCGAGAACGCGGCGCGACAAGCGGCGCGCCCAGCACAAGGTCTCGGCCCCGCGGCTGAACAAGTGCCCGCGCTGCCACAGCCCGCGCCTGCCGCACCGGGTCTGCCCGACCTGCGGCACCTACGCCGGGCGTGAGGTGATCCGCCACGAGGCGCCCGAGGCCACCACTCCTCAGGCCGAGCAGCCCTCGCCCCAGGACTAGACGGCCATGCCCGCGCCCGTCGCCCTCGACGGCTATGGGACCGACGGCGGCCCCGAGATCGTGCTCCAAGGGGCGCGGCTCGCCGCAGCCGATGGCATTCCGGTGCGCGTCTACGGGCCGGGCTCCCTCGAGGCTCCCGCCGGCGTCGAGCTCGAGCCGACGACGGAGTGGATCGGCAACGAGGCCGAGCCGGTGCGAGCGGTGCGCTCGACCCCCGAGGCCTCGGTCGTCCGCGCCGCGACGGCGGTCGCGGGTGGCGACTGCAGCAGCCTGGTCAGCGCGGGCTCGACCGGCGCGACGATGACCGCGGCCCTGTTCGCGCTGAAGCGCGCGCAGGGCGTCCACCGGCCCGCCCTCGCGGTGCAGATCCCGGTGCCGGAGTCCGACGGGCCGCCGCTCCTCTTCCTCGACTGCGGCGCGAACACCGACGTCCGCCCGCAGCACCTCATCCAGTTCGCCTTCCTCGGCTCGGCCTTCAGCAGCGCCGTTCTCGGAGTCGACAACCCGCGCGTGGCCCTGCTGTCCGTCGGCGAGGAGCAGAAGAAGGGCCGCTTCGACGTCGTCGAGGCGCACGAGGCTCTGGCCGAGGCCGACGGGGTGCGCTTCATCGGAAACCTCGAGGGCCGCGACCTGCTCACCGGCGAGGCGGACGTGGTCGTCACGGACGGCTTCACCGGCAACGTCACCCTGAAGACGGTCGAGGGCACCGCGAAGGCCGTCGCCGACGCCGTGCGCCGGGCGGCCCGCTCCGGTGCCCTGGCCTCCGCCGGCGGCCTGCTGCTCCGACCCGCGCTGGGCGGGCTCCGCCGGAGCATGGACCCGAACTCCGTCGGCGGCGCGATCCTGCTCGGGTTGCGCGGCGTCGCGGTCGTCGCCCACGGCAGCTCGACTCCGGAGGGGATCGCGAATGCCGTCCGGCTCGCGGACCGCGCCGTGCGCGAGCGGGCCGTGGAGCGCACTGGCGAGCTCCTGGAGGCCTCGGGTGCAACTCGGGACGCTCTGCGCGAGACGCCGTCGGGAACGGCTGAGGGATAGGCGATAATGACGGCGATGGAACGTGAAGAGGTGATGACGCTCGTCCGCAACCACCTGAGCACCGAGCTCGAGGTCGCGCCGGAGAAGATCCAGCCCGGGACGCGGTTCAGGGAGGATCTCGACGCCGACTCGCTCGATCTCTACGAGCTCGTCATGGAGCTCGAGGATCGCTACGGGATCCGCGTGAGCGAGGAGGAGGCGGCCGACATCGAGACGGTCGGCGACGCGGTCGACTTCGTCTGCGCCAGGGTCCCCGCAGGCTAGGGGGAGGCGGCGATCTGATCGGATGACAACCGGCACAGCCCCGCTGGCGGAGCTGTTCGCGGACACCCCCGAAGAGCTGCGCCGGCAGGCACTCTCCCACTCATCCTGGGTCGAGAAGCGGACCTACTCCTACGGCAGGCTCGCGTTCCTCGGCGACAGCGTCCTCGGCCTCTCCGTGGCGACCCTCCTCTTCGAGGAGCACCCCGACGCCGACATCGGCGGACTCACCAAGATCCTCAACCAGGCCGTCAGCGGGCGCGCTTGCGCGGAGGTCGCCCGCCGGCTCGAGCTGCCGCGGATGATCTCGGAGGAGGCGCCGACGGGCGGCGACGGGCTGCCTGTCGACACGCTGCTCGCCTCCGAGCGAACGCTCGCCTCGGTCTGCGAGGCCGTGATCGGAGCCTGCTACATCGGGCACGGGTTCGGGCGGACCGCAGAGGCGGTCGTCGAGGCGTTCCGCGATCAGATCGAGCAGGCCACCCGGGAGCGTCTCGACTTCAAGTCCGAGCTCCAGGAGCGCCTGGCGCGGAGCGGCAAGACCGTCAGCTACGAGGTGGCCAGCGAGGCCGGCCCGCCGCACGACCGCCGCTTCGAGATCAGGGCGACCGTCGGCGGGGACGAGCTCGGGATGGGCGTGGGTAGGAGCAAGAAAGAGGCTGAGCAGGCGGCTGCGCGCCTGGCCCTGGAGAAGCTGCGCGGCTAGGGGCGGATTGCGTCCGGGCGACGCGCGACGCTACGCATCCCTGGCACCCTTTCGACTTCGATGTATCTGAAGGCAATCAACCTGAAGGGCTTCAAGTCCTTCCCCGATCGCACCCGGCTGACCTTCTCGCCGGGCGTCAGCGTGATCGTCGGCCCGAACGGCTCGGGCAAGTCCAACATCACCGACGCTGTGCTCTGGGCGCTCGGCGAGCAGAGCCCCTCGGCGATCCGAGGTCAGCAGATGCGGGACGTGATCTTCGCCGGCGGCAACGGCCAGTCGCCGCGGCGCTTCGCGGAGGTCGAGGTCGTGATCGACAACTCGGAGGGCCGGGCGGCCAGCGAGTTCTCCGAGATCTCGATCTCGCGGCGGATCGAGCGGAACGGCGACGGCGAGTACCGCCTCAATGGCGCGCGCTGCCGTCTGGCCGACATCGTCGAGGCCCTCTCCGACACGAACATGGGGCGCGAGGCGCACTCGGTGATCAGCCAGGGCAGGGTGGAGGAGATCGTCAGCTCGAAGCCGCGGGACCGGCGGCTGCTCATCGAGGAGGCCGCCGGACTCGGCAAGCACCGCAAGCGCCGCCACAGCGCCCAGCTCAAGCTGGACCGCACCCGCGACAACCTCGAGCGGGCGATGGACGTGGAGAGGGAGGCCCGCTCGCGCCTCCGCCCGCTGAAGCGACAGGCCGAGGCGGCGGAGCGGACGGCCAAGCTCCAGAGGCAGTCGGACGAGCTTCGGGCGCAGCTGGTCGCCGACGACCTCCGCGTGCAGCAGAAGCAGCTCACCGCTGCCGAGTCGAAGCTCGCGGAGGTCCGTTCGACGCGCGATTCGGTGGAGAAGCGCTTCGAGGAGGTCCGCGCCCGCCGGACGGCGATCGAGGAGCGGCTGGCCGCCGGCGAGGAGGGTCGCCGCCGCCACGGCGAGCAGCTGGCCGAGGCCCGCGCGGCGACGGAGCGCGTACGCGCCCGTGCCGAGTCCCTGGATCTCGCCGAGCGCGATCTGCGCGGCGCTCTCGGCGAGCGCCAGCTTCAGCTCGAGGCCCTGGACGAGGAGCCGGAGGAGGCCGCCGGCGCGGCCCGGATCGCCGAGCTCGAGGCGGAGCTCGCGAGACTCGAGGAGGATTCATCGGAGGAGGGCGCTCGCCTCCGCCGCAAGGCCGAGGAGGCTGAGGAGCGACGGGTCGCCGCCAGGGCCGCACTCGAGCCGCTCGAGCGGGCCGAGGAGGAGATCGCCACGGCGCTCCGCCAGGCCACCCAGATGCACGAGCGGGCCCGCGCCGAGGCCCAGAAGGCGTCGGAGCGCCGGGCGGCGCTCGCGGGGGAGCTGGCGGCCGTAGAGGCGAAGCTCGCGGCGGCGGCGGTGGAGGGCGAGCACGAGGCGCTCGCCGGAATGCTCGAGACCGGCTCCGGGCTGGAACGCGCGGTCTCGGCGGTGCTGGGCGAGAGGCTCAGGGCCTCGATCGTCGGCTCCGTCGGCGAGGGCCGCGAAAGGCTCGCAGGGGCCGAGGGGGCGGCGCGCGCCCTGCTCTCGTCGGGGCCGCAGAAGCCGCTGTCGCTCTCGCCCAAGGACGGCGCCCGCCGGCTTCTCGACCTGATCGTGGCCCGTGGGGAGGCGGCGCCCATCACCGAGCGCCTGCTCTCGGACGCCTGGCTCGTCGACGACCTTGACGGGATCGCCGAGGGCTTCAGCGGCGTCGCCGTGACGGTTGACGGAGAGTGCTTCGACGCCGCGGTCGGCGAGATTCGCCGTCTGCCGCGCGAGGGGACCGATCCGGCACTGGCCGCCCGCTCGGAGCGCGAGGAGCTCGCCTCCCGTCTCGCCCAGCGCGAGCAGACGGAGGAGCGGGCCAAGAACGACCTGCAGAGGGCGGAGAGGACCCTGACTGAAGCCCGGGCTCGCGAGGAGGAATCCCAGCGAGCCCTCCGCGACGGGCGCCGCGCGCTCGACGAGGCGGCCGAGGAGGCGAGCCGAACGGGCTGGCTCGCCGAGCGGCACGCGGAGCGGGAGGGGGACGGCTCCGGCTCGGCGATCCAGCGCGCCAAGCTGGAGGCCGAGCTGACGGCCGAACGGCGTCACGCCGAGGGAGCGGAGAGGGCTCGCGAGAAGCGGCTGCGCGACCGCGAGGAGCTGGAGCGCCGGATCCGTCTGGAGCAGCGAGACCCTCCCGGCCCTGGGCCGGGCGCGGGACGCGCTCCGGCAGGTGGCCGAACGGCTCGAAGCGCGCGCCGAGAAGCTGGGCGCCGCCGAAAGCGAGGACGGCGGCGACGTCGCCGCGGAACTCCGCGAGTGCTCGCAGCAGGAGTTCGGCCTCCAGGGCGAGCTGCGCGAGGCCAGCGAGGCGATGACCGTCGCGGAGGTCGAGGCGACCCAGCTGCGGACTCATCGGGACGAGAGCACGGCCGAGCTCCAGCGGCTCGGGGCCGCGCTCGGCGAGGAGTTGCGCGCGCGCGACGGAGCCGCTCGGGGACGAGGAGCGCGAGGGGATCGAGGCGCGCCTGACGAGGCTCGAGCGCAACCGCGAGCAGATCGGCCCGGTCAACCCGCTGGCCGAGCGCGAGTACGCCGAGGCGCGGGAGCACGTCACGGAGCTGGCCGAGCAGCGCAAGGACCTGGAGAAGGCGATCATCGAGCTGCGGGCCCTGATCCGGCGCACCGACCGTGAGATCGCGGCCGCCTTCGAGGAGACCTTCGAGGCGACGGCCCGCGGCTTCGAGGAGATGGTCGCGGAGCTCTTCCCCGGAGGGAAGGGCAGGCTGCGCCGGGTGGACGTCGGCGGGCCGCCCCGGCCGTTCGCCGGCCAGGAGCCGGAGGGCTCAGAGGGGGAGGCGGAGGATCCGGACGAGGAGCTGATGCCCCCGGACGAGGACGGCGGAGTCGAGATCGAGGTGACGCCGGCCGGCAAGTCGACGCGCCGCCTCTCGCTGCTCTCGGGCGGCGAGAAGTCGCTCGTCGCGCTGGCCTTCGTCTTCGCGGTCCTGATGGCGCGCCCGTGCCCCTTCTACATCCTCGACGAGGTCGAGGCCGCGCTCGACGACATCAACATCGACCGCTTCCTGCGTCTGGTCCGCCGCTTCGCGGAGCGGTCGCAGTTCATCGTCGTCACCCATCAGAAGCGGACGATGGACGCGGCGGACATCCTCTACGGGGTCAGCATGGGCGGCGACGGCGATCACCAAGGTCGTCTCGCGCAAGCTTCCGCGCGACGAGCTGGAAACGCTGCCGGGCGAGCCCGAGGCGGCCGCCGAGGCCGCCTAGAACGCGAAGCGGCCGCCCGAGGGCGGCCGCTCTGCGGTAAAGCTCGGCCGGCGCTACGGGATCATCACGAAGAACGCGACGGTCGTCGAGTTGGTGCCGCCCGAGCGTGTTGTCTGGACCTCGAACTCACCCGAGTTACACGCCGCGCCGTTGCTGTTTGGTGCCGCCTGTGCGTCGCTGACGCTGGCGCCGGTATCGCCGTCATCGACAGAGGCGAACCAAGCATTCGTGTTGGGGCTCTTCCCTGGAGCGGTCACGCAGTAGAGCCCGCCAGTCGACGTCTGGCGGATCTGCGAGACGCCGCTCGCATGATCGATGCTGCAGGTGCTGGACGTCGAGCATGGGTTGTCCATCCGCGCATAGGCAGGCGACGAGATCCCGTTTGCCTTCGTCAACGCCTGGTTGGCGGTGGTGCTCGCCTGGTTGGCGGCGTCGTTCGCCTTGTTCGCGGTGCTGAGTGCCGAATTGGCCGTGTTCAGCGCCTTCTTGGCCAGCTTCGTCGGACTCGCCCCGACCGCCGGCATCGCCCACGCAAGCGCAACGACGAGCCCGACGATCACGATCAGCCCCCGTCCGCTGATGACCTTGCCACGCAGCTTCCTAGCCATGAATTCCTCCTCGCTTCGAATGGGACCTGCCGGGGCGAGAGCCCTCCCCGGCGGCTCCCCATAACCAGGATCGACTATATGCGCAAGCGCACATTCCCGCCACAGGTACTCTGCGCCGCCATGGCCAGCAACTGGCAAGAGGCCTTCGACCTCGGCGACCGCGAGGTCCCCGAGGTCCCGGATCAGGAGGAGCGAACGGGGGTCTTCCGCCGGCTGCGCGAGAGCCTGAGCCGCAGCCGCCAGGCGCTGACGGCCGAGCTCTCGTCAAGCTTCACCGAGCGGATCGACGAGTCCACCTGGGAGCACCTGGAGGAGGCCCTGATCCTGGCCGATGTCGGGGCGAAGACGACCGCGGCGGTCGTGCGCCGGCTGGAGGACGAGGTGGATGCGGGGGAGATCACCGGCGGCGAGGGGTTGCGGGAGCGGCTCATCGCCCTGCTCGCCGAGACAGCCTCCCCCGGCGGGGAGGATGTCGCCCGGATCCATCTGCCCGACCGGCCCTCCGTGCTGATGGTCGTCGGGGTGAACGGGACCGGCAAGACGACGACGATCGGGAAGATCGCCTGGCACCTGCAGAAGGAGCTGGGCCTGGACGTGATCGTCGCCGCGGCGGACACCTATCGCGCCGCCGCCGTGAACCAGCTGGCCGAGTGGGCCGATCGGGCCGGGACGCAGATCGTGAGGGGAACCGAGGGTGGTGACCCCGGGGCGGTCGTCTACGACGGCGTGGCCGCCGCCCAGGCGCGCCAGGCGGACGTGGTGATCTGCGACACCGCCGGCCGCCTGCATACCCACGGCAACCTGATGGAGGAGCTCTCCAAGGTGCGGCGGGTGATCTCGAAGCAGATCCCCGAGGCTCCGCACGAGACGCTCGTCGTCATCGACGCGACCACCGGGCAGAACGGGGTGCGCCAGGCGGAGGAGTTCGCGAAGTCCGTCGAGGTCACGGGCGCTGTGCTGACCAAGCTCGACGGCAGCGCCAAGGGCGGGGTGGCCCTGGCGATCGCGGCGGAGCTCGGCATCCCCGTGAAGCTGATCGGGATCGGCGAGTCCCTGGAGGACCTGCGGCCCTTCGACGCCGAGGAGTTCGCCCGCGCCCTGATCGGCGAGTAGCGCCCGAGTCGACCGTCGTCACCGGCGATGCGACCGCTGCCCTAGAACGCCAGCAGGGAGAACGTCCGGTTGTCGACCACGTTGCCGGCGGCGTTGTGGACGATCACCAGGAACACGTTCTCACCGGGGATCGGCGACGGATTCGCCAAGGTGTAGTTGACGTACCCGTCGGCGCCCACCATCGAGGCGACCGCCGACCCGGATGCGTTCGGTCCGCTGTTGCCCACGAACCGGACGTAGTACTGCCCCTGGGCCAGACGCTCGATCTGCACCGAGCTGGTCAGGTTCCCCGGCTGAAAGCAGTTGAAGCCCGGGCACGTCGGTGAAGCTCGTATCGCTGGCCCCCGTCGTGTTGACGACGACCGTCGCCTTGATGGCCCCGCCGCTGCAGAACCGCTGGTAGCCGGCCGCCGGCGCTCCGCCGAGCTTGCCGGCGTTGGCCGCGTTCGACACGCTCAGCCCAGACGCGTGCTTCGTGATCTCCTGGTCCGCGATCGTTCCGCACCTTGGCCTCTTGTCCTTGCCCTTGAGCGCCGCGTAGCCGACGCCGCCCAGGGCGACGAACAGCGCCAGGCAGGCGACGAGCAGCGCAGGGCTGGGCAGCAGCCCTCGAACGATCGTTCTCATGTGCTTCCTCTCGTGAGCCGGCTGGAGCGCCGGGCTCGGTTGCGCGGAGAAACCCTCCGACAACCGAGCCCGGCGCCCAGCCATCCCCCTGGGATCTCCCTGACTTTCTTCTCTCTACGGGGGAGATGCCATGGGTTTGGCCAAAGCTGCAGATCGGAGTTGTCCGCCTCGGCGAGGCGCCGCTCTAAGCTGGAACGCGATGTTCGACCAGCTTTCAGACCGCCTGCAGGGCGTGCTCTCCGACGTCCGCTCGCGCGGGCAAGCTCTCCGAGGACGACGTGAACAAGGCCCTCCGCGAGGTCCGCCTCGCGCTGCTCGAGGCCGACGTCAACTTCAAGGTGGTCAAGGACTTCACCGCCGCGCTGCAAGGAGCGCCTGGCCGGCGAGGAGATCTCGGAGGCGCTCAACCCGGGCCAGACGGTGGTCAAGGCCGTCAACGACGAGCTCACCGCGCTGATGGGCGGCGCCGGCCGCGACCTGGTCTTCGCCCCCAGCGGGCCCACCGTGATCCTGATGAGCGGGCCTGCAGGGCTCGGGCAAGACGACCGCCACCGCCAAGCTCGCGAAGCTCTTGGGCAAGCAGAACAAGGACGTCGCCGTCGCCGCTGCGACCTGCAGCGCCCCGCCGCGGTCGAGCAGCTCGAGAAGCTCGGCGCGCAGGCGAAAGCGCACGTCTACTCGCATGCCCGGCGAGACCGACGCCGTCAAGGTCGCGAAGTGGGCCCGCGACCAGGCCGTCCAGGAGAACCGCGACGTGCTGATCGTCGACACGGCGGGCCGCCTGCACGTCGACCAGGAGCTGATGGACGAGCTGGCCGAGGTGCGAAAGGTCACCAAGCCGCACGACGTCCTGCTGGTCGTCGACGCGATGACCGGCCAGGACGCGGTCAACGTCGCGGAGAGCTTCGCCGAGGTCGCCGACTTCGACGGGGTCGTGATCACCAAGCTCGATGGCGATGCCCGCGGCGGCGCCGCGCTCTCGGTCCGCGCGGTGACCGGCAAGCCGATCATGTACGGCTCGACCGGCGAGAAGCTCGACGAGCTCGAGCGCTTCCACCCGGACCGCATGGCCGGCCGGATCCTCGGCATGGGCGACGTCATGTCGCTGATCGAGAAGACGCAGGACGAGTTCGACGCGGACCAGGCGGCCGACCTCGAGCGCAAGATCCGCAAGCAGCAGTTCACGCTCGACGACTTCCTCGACCCAGATGAAGCAGGTCCGGCGCATGGGCCCGCTCGGCAACCTGATGAAGATGATGCCCGGGATGGGGAAGGCGATGCAGGGCATGGGCCAGGTCGACGAGCGCGAGCTCGACCGGCTCGAGGCGATCATCCAGTCGATGACGCCCTACGAGCGGGCCCACCCCGCCGAGATCAACGGCTCGCGCCGCAAGCGGATCGCGACCGGCTCCGGCACCACCGTCCAGGCCGTCAACCGCCTGGTCAAGCAGTTCGGCCAGATGAACAAGATGATGAAGCAGCTCTCCGAGGGCAAGATGCCGGACCCGGCGGCCATGATGCGCAACATGCGGTGAACCGTCTAACCTCCGCCGCCGCATGTCCGTGAGAATCAGACTTCGCAGGGTCGGGTCGAAGAAGAACCCGATCTGGAGGGTTGTCGTCGCCGACCAGCGCTCGCCGCGGGACGGCCGCACGATCGAGACGATCGGCCAGTACAACCCGCAGCCCGACCCGTCGCTGATCGTGATCGACGAGGATCGCGCGAAGCACTGGCTCGAGAAGGGCGCGCGCCCGACGAGGACCGTCGCGACCCTGCTCCGCACCAAGGGCATCGAGTCGACCGGTAGCTAGCGCCGGTGCGCGAGCTGCTCGATTTCCTGACGCGTTCGCTGGTCGAGAGGCCCGACGAGGTCAAGGTGACCGAGGTCGAGGAGATCGACGGCGAGGTCGTGCTCGAGGTCGAGGTGGCCGAGGACGACCTCGGCCGGGTGATCGGCCGAGGCGGGCGCGTCGCGAACGCGCTGCGCTCGGTGATGAAGGCCGCGGCGACCCGCGAGGACAAGCGCGTGGTCGTCGACATACTGGACTGAGGTCCAGTCGTGGCGCATCGATGTCTTCACGCTCTTCCCGGAGCACTTCGAATGGTTCCTGCGCCAGCGCCACGTCTCCAACGCGCTCGACGGCAGGGCAACGAGCTCGCGCTTCCGCAACTACCGCGACACGACGCCGCTGGGCGCCGGGCAGGTCGACGACTCGCCCTACGGCGGCGGCGCCGGAATGGTGATGCGGGTCGACGTCGTGGACGCCGCCCTCGAGGCCGCCTACGGCTCCGACCGCGGCGGGGTGCGGAAGATCGCGCTCGACTCCGTCGGGGCGGCTGCTCGACGAGCCCTGGCGGCCGAGCTCGCCGCGGAGATCGCATCTCGCCCTGCTCTGCGGCCGCTACGAGGGCTTCGACGAGCGCGTCGTCGAGCACCTGGCGGACGAGGCGATCTCGATCGGCCGCTACGTGCTCGCGGGCGGCGAGCTGCCGGCGATGGTGATCGCCGACACCGTGCTGCGCAAGCTGCCCGGCGCGCTCGGCGACGCCGAGAGCGCGGTCGAGGAGTCCTACAGCGCGGCGCTCGAGGGAGCGCCGGAGTACCCGCACTACACCCGCCCGGCTTCCTACCGCGGCTGGGAGGTTCCCGGAGATCCTGCTCTCGGGCAATCACGCGCGGGTGAAGGAGTGGCGCCTCGAGCAAGCTCGCCGCCGGGCGGAGTGAAACTTCGGTCCGCTAACCTTCCGCGTCGCGGCGCGCCACCTGGTCGCGCTTCGAGTCGCTGTCCGTTTTAAGGTCCCAGCCGGCTATCAGCATCATGCCGATGAGCACTGTCATCGAAAGCCTCGAGAAGCGTGACCTGAAGCAGCGCCCGAAGTTCGGCGCCGGCGATCGCGTGCGCGTCCACTTCCAGGTGGTCGAGGGCAACCGCAAGCGGACCCAGGTCTTCGAGGGCATCGTCATCAAGCGCCAGGGCAGCGGCGTCCGCGAGACGTTCACCGTGCGCAAGCAGTCGTTCGGCGTCGGCGTCGAGCGAACCTTCCCGCTGCACTCGCCCGAAGATCGAGAAGCTCGAGATCGCCGCCCGCGGCGACGTCCGCCGGGCGAAGCTCTACTACCTGCGCGACAAGGTCGGCAAGAGCGCCCGGGTCGCCGAGCGCCGCTGGGGCATCGAGGACGAGGTGCTCGTCGCCGAGGAGGAAGCCGAGGCCGTCGACGCCGAGGGCGTCGCGGTCAGCGAGGCCGAGGCCGAGCTGGTCGAGCCGCCCGAGGAGGAGGGCGAGGCCACGGAGGCGGAGGCCGCAGACGGGGAAGAGGCCGACGGAGGCGCGAGGAGCCCTGCCGGTGGTGGGGACGAGGCGGAGGCGAACCAGGAGCCGGAGCCAGAGGCGACGGCCGACGCCTCCCCCGAAAAGGCAGAAGACTGAGGGTCCCGAGGCCCCACAGCACCCAGGGCGCGCTCCTCGAGCTCGTCGTCATCGTCGCGCTCGCTCTCGGGCTGGCGCTCGGGCATCCAGGCGTTGATCGTCAAGCCGTACCAGATCCCCTCGGAGTCGATGGAGCCGACCCTCGACGTCGGCCAGCGCGTGCTGGTGAACCGGTTCCTCTACCACTTCAAGGATCCCGCAGATCGGCGACATCGTCGTCTTCCACCCGCCGCAGGGCGCGAACGGCGGCGGGGCCGGCGGCGAGTGCGGGGACCCGCGGACGGGCGCGAGCGGCTCGAGCGGCGCGGCCTGCGACGAGCCGACCCCGCAGGAGGCGAGCGTCAACTTCATCAAGCGGATCGTCGCCGGCCCGGGTGACACCCTGAGCGTCCAGAACGGTCACCCGGTGGTGAACGGGAAGATCGCCCAGGAGGACTTCATCCGCCCCTGCACGCCAGGCGGAGCCTGCAATTTGCCGAAGACCATCACCATCCCGCCCGACCATTACTTCATGATGGGCGACAACCGTGGGTCGAGCGACGACAGCCGCTTCTGGGGGCCGGTCCCCAGGGACTGGATCATCGGCAAGGCCTTCGCCACCTACTGGCCGCCCGACCGGATCGGCTTCTTCTAACCGCGGAAGCGGCGGAAGAAGCGGACGCGCGGCCGCGGCTCTTCCGCTTCGACCGCTCCTTCGGCCGGCGCTTCGTCGCCGGGGTGGACGAGGCCGGCCGCGGATCGCTCGCCGGGCCGCTGCTCGCCGCCGGCGTCCTGATCGACCTCGAGCGGATCGGCCGCTCGGAGCGTCTCGCCCTCGCGCGGCTCGACGACTCGAAGCAGAAGAGCGAGGAGGAGCGGGAGGAGCTCTATCCCGGCCGTGATCCGGGCCGCGGCGCACGTCTCGGTCGCCGTGCGGTCTCCGCGCTGCATCGACCGCAACGGCCTGCACGTCTCGAACATGGCCGCCCTCACCGACTGCATGCACGCGGTGGCACAGGTCGAGGCGACCCGGCTGGTGGACGGCTTCCGGCTGCACGCCTGCGAGCTCGAGCACGAGCGGGTGGTCGACGGCGATGCGCGCAGCGCCGCGATCGCGGCGGCCTCGGTGATCGCCAAGGTGACGCGCGACCGCTACATGCGCCGGGTGGCGGCGCTCTATCCCGAGTGGAGCTTCGAGGGCAACGTCGGCTACTCGACGCCCGAGCACCGCGAGGCGATCATGCGGCACGGGATCTGCCCGCTGCACCGCCGCTCGTTCGCCTCGGTCGCGTACTCGCAGCTCGACCTGGGGATTGGGGCGGCTTCGCCATCTGTCGGGCGGCTAGCGGCAGCAGGATCGTCGCGGCCGCAGGGCCGCTCCAGATGGAGCGCCTGCCGCCCCTAGAACGCCTGGCGGATGTGATCGACATCCGCGAGGCCATCCGGCCGGAAGCTGACCCCGACGACGTCGAAGCGATAGCCGGCGACGCCTGACGGACCGCGCCGCTCCGCGATCCACTCGCGGGCGAGCCGCCGCAGCTTGAGCTGCTTGCGCCGGCCGACGGCGTGCGCCGGACGCTCGGGCCCGACGTACGGCCCCGGCGCGGCCCGCCTTGACCTCGACGAAGACGAGCGTCGAGCCGTCCAGCGCGACGATGTCGAGCTCCCCGGACGGGAGCCGGACGTTGCGCGCCGACGACTCGCCACCCCGCGCGGCCGAGGCGGGTCGCGACCAGCTCCTCGGCGCGGCGACCGAGCCGCAGCCGGGCATAGGTCATCGCCCAAGCCTGCGGCGCGCTCGCGCCCCGGCGGCGCGCCAGCGCAACGAGGGCGCGACAGACCGTGACGTTCGGCGCGCCAGCCGCGACTCCGCGTCGCATAGCTTCGTCGCATGTTCGCGATCGCCCGCACCTTCGCGCTGATCGGAGTGGCGGCGGAGCCGGTCCATGTCGAGGTCGACATCGGGGGCGGACTGCCCTCGTTCACGATCGTCGGCCTGCCCGATGTCGCGATCAGGGAGTCGCGGGAGCGGGTCCGGTCGGCCCTGGTCAACTCGGGCTTCAGCTTCCCGCAGCACCGGATCACCGCCAACCTGGCCCCGGCCGACCTGCGCAAGGCCGGGCCGGGGTTCGACCTGGCGATCGCCGCGGCGCTGCTGGTGGCCTCGGGCCAGCTCCCGCAGCGCGTCCTCGACACGTACGCGCTCGCCGGGGAGCTGGCGCTCGACGGAGCGATCCGGCCGGTCCCGGGCGCGCTCGCCATGGCCGAAGGGGCGCGGGAGTGGGGGATGCGGGGGTGGCCGTCGCGCCCGGCGACGCCGCCCAGGCGGCCCTCGTCGACGGGCTCGAGAGTCGTCTCCGATCGAGCACGTCACCCGGCTCCGCGACCTCGCTGACGGCGTCGATCGAGCCGGTCCCGGCCGCCGCGCCGCCCGAGTCCACCGACCGACGATCTGCCCGAACCTCGAGGATCTGCGCGGTCACCCGGCTCTGCGCCGCTGCCTCGAGATCGCGGCGGCGGGCGCCCACAGCATCCTGCTGATCGGGCCGCCCGGTGGCGGCAAGACGCTGGCGCTGCAACCGGCTGCCGTCGCTGCTTCCGCCGCTCAGCCGCGAGGAGGTGATCGAGGTGACGCGGATCGCCGGCGTCTGCGGCGAGAACGGAGGCCCGCGGGTGCGGCGGCCGTTCAGGGCCCCTCATCACACCGTGTCCGGGCGGGCGCTGGTCGGAGGCGGCTCGCCGCCCCGGCCCGGTGAGGTCACGCGAGCCCATCGCGGCGTCCTCTTCCTGGACGAGCTCGGCGAGTTCCGCCGCGACGCGCTCGAGGCGCTGCGGGTGCCGCTCGAGGAGGGCGTCGGTCACCGTCACCAGGACGACCGGGACCGTCTCGCTGCCCTGCCGCTTCATGCTGGTCGCCGCGTCGAACCCTGCCCCTGCGGCAACGGGCCGGACTCCGGCGAGTGCGACTGCCACCCGGGCGCCGTCTCCCGCTACGTGGCGAAGCTGAGCGGGGCGCTCGCCGACCGCATCGACATCACCTTCGACGTCGACCCACCGCCCGCCGGAGGAGCTCTCGGACGACGAGGGTCGAGGACTCCGCGGCCGTCAGGGAGCGGGTGATGCGCGCCCGGCGGGCGCAGGAGGAGCGACTCGGCCCGGGCCGCGACGAACGCCGAGATGACCCCGAGCGAGCTGCGCCGGCACTGCGACCTCGAGCGCGGCGCCGCGGCGGACGCTCGAGAGCGGGCCATCGCAAGCTCGGCCTCAGCGCCCGGGGGTGGGATCGGTGCCTGCGGCTGGCGCGGACGATCGCCGATCTGGCGGGCGAGGAGCGGATCGGGGTCGAGCACGTCTCCGAGGCGCTCGATAAGCGCAGGCGCCCCGAGCGATGAGCGCCGACGCCGGCGGCCTGCCCCGACTGCCTGCGACGGGCCTGGCTGATCGGCGAGCTCGCCGGCCACATCGAGAAGGCGGTCGACAGGACAGGGCCGGGGAGCCGGGCGCACGAGCTGCTCGCGCTCCCCGACGATGAGCTGGCCGCAGGCGATGGCCGCGCTCGCGCGCGGGCGAGCTCCTGGAGCGCGCCGCGCGGGGAGGCCCGGCGCGTTGCGGGAGGAGATCGCGGCGGCGCGCGCGCCTGGGCCATGCTGCCGCCACGACGAGCTGTATCCGCGCGCGCTGCGCGCGCTCGGCGATCGCGCCCGGCGGTCCTGTTCGGCCGCGGGGATCCGGAACTGCTCGCCGGGCTCGCCGCCGAGCGCATGGTCACGATCGTCGGCTCGCGACGGGCCAGCGCTACGGCCGGGAGATCGCCACGAAGCTCGGCGGCGAGGTCGCCGCCGCCGGGCTCGCCGTGGTGAGCGGGATGGCGATCGGGATCGACTCGTGCGCGCACCGCGGCGCGCTGGAGGCCGGCGGCCTCACGGTCGCGGTGCTCGGCTCGCGGAGTCGACGTCCCCTACCCGCCGCGCCACACCCGTCTCTACGAGCGAGATCGTGCGAGCGGGGCCTGGTTCTCGCGGAGCTCCCGCCGGGCACCACGGCGCGGCGCTGGACGTTCCCGGCCCGGAACCGGATCATGGCGGCGCTCGGCCGGATGACCGTGGTGGTGGAGGCGCAGGGAGCGCTCCGGCTCCCTGATCACCGCCGAGATGGCGCAGCGAGCTCGGCCGGGAGGTGGGCGCCGTCCCGGGGCGGGTCGGATCCTCCCCTGCGGCGGGCACCAACGGCCTGCTTCGCGACGGCGCCTCGGTCATCCGGGGCGCCGAGGACGTTCTCGACTCCATGCTCGGCGTCGGAGCTGCGAGCGCCGCGGCCGGCGCGCGCGCCCGCGGTCCGGCGCTCGAGCCGAGTCTGGCCGAGGTGCTGGACCTCGTGGAGGGGGGATCGACGAGCGCCGACGCGCTGGCCCGAGCATCCGGACTGGCGCCGGGGCCGCTTGCCGCGGCGCTGGTCAGGCTCGAGCTCGGCCGGCTACCTGCGCTCGGACTCCGCCGGCCGCTACGAGCGCACCACGCTCGCCGCTCCCGGATCCCGCGTAGCGACCGTCACTAGCCTTATCCGGCGTGACAGCGCGAGCGGCGCATCCCGGTCGCGATGACGATCGCGACCTCCGATTCCGGCGGCGGCGCCGGGATCCAGGCGGACCTGAAGGCGTTCGCGCGCTGTGGCGTGCACGGGACCTCGGCGATCGTCGCGCTCACCGCGCAGAACACCCACGAGGTGATCTCGGTCGAGACCCTGCCGCGCCAGTTCATCCTCGACCAGGTCCGCGCCGTAGTCTGCGGACATGGGCGTCGACGCCGTCAAGATCGGGATGCTCTTCGACGAGCCCACGATCGAGGCCGTGGACGAGGCCCTCGATCTGGTCGGGGAGGCCCCGGTCGTGCTCGACCCCGTGATGGTCGCCGAGAGCGGGGCGGTGCTGCTCAAGCCCGAGGCGAGGCGGGCGCTGGTCGAGCGAATCGTGCCCCGCGCCACCGTCGTCACGCCCAACGCCTCGGAGGCGCGCGAGCTCACCGGGCTCGGCGATGAGGCCTCGCCCGAGCGAGCTCGCTCGGGCGGTTCACGCGCTCGGCCCCGAGGTCGCGGTCGTCACCGGCGGCCACCTCGACGACGGAGCCGACCGCTTCTTCGACGGCGAGATGCCTCGAGGAGATCGAGGGCCCGCGCCATCCGGACGGCGCCGCGCACGGGTCCGGCTGCACCCATTCCTCGGCCCTGGCGGCGCGGCTGGCGCTCGGCGACACGCCGCTCGAGGCCGCCCGCGCGGCCCGTCGAGATCGCCGCCGAGGCCGTGGCGAACGGGCTGCGCGAGATCGGCTCCGGCGCGGGACCGGTCGACGTACTGGGCATAATCGACGCATGAAGCTGCTTCGCATGACACCGGGGAAGGGCGACGTGCTGCTCGCTGAGGGCGATCCGGCGGTGGCCGAGGACGAGGAGCGGCTGGTCCGCGAGTTCCGCCGCCAGCTCGACCTGGGCATGTGGGCCGCGGTGCCCCACGAGGGCCCGGGCGGCAGCCGCGAGGCGACGATGGTCCGCGACTTCTCGGAGGTCCCGGCGGACGCCGAGCGCGTCATCTTCTTCCCGCAGGCGGCCGGCGGCTGATGCGGCGCCGATACGTTCGCAACACGGCGCGCGACCGCCGCGCCGAGCAGCGGGCGCGCGAGCTGCTGCGCGTCGACCGCCGGTCGACGAGGCGCTCGAGATGTACGAGCGCTTCGGCCTGCTCTCGCGTCGAGAAGGACGAGTACGGCTATCTGATCTACCCGCAGCGGCCCGCTCGTCGCCTACGACGCGGCGAGCGGCGAGCTGCTCAGCGAGTACTGCGTCCGCTTCCGCGACGGATCGGACCCGGAGGCGGGGGAGAGGCTTCCCGACGCCGACGACGTGCTCGCCAAGTGGATGGCGCTGCGCGCCGACGAGCACGAGCTGATCGGGACCGCCAACGTCCATCCGCTCGGACGCCAGCTCGACCCGGCGATGGTCCGCCGCGATCTTGAGGCGTTGAGGCAATGGCAGAGATAGACGACAAACGGCATGCGGACGCGCTCGCAGCGTCGTCTTCGACGGTCCCGAGCGCGCCTTCGCGCGCGCCTACATGAAGGGGATCGGCTTCGGCGACGACGACCTCCGCCGTCCGACCGTCGGCATCGCCAACACCTGGATCGAGGCGATGCCCTGCAACTTCCACCTGCGCGGGCTCGCCGAGCACGTCAAGGAGGGCGTCCGCGCGGCGGGCGGCACACCGCTCGAGTTCAACTCGATCGCGATCTCCGACGGGATCACGATGGGAACCGAGGGCATGAAGACCTCGCTGGTCAGCCGCGAGGTGATCGCCGACTCGATCGAGCTCACCGCCCGCGGCTACCAGTTCGACGCGGTGATCGCGCTCTCCGGCTGCGACAAGACGATCCCCGGCTGCGTGATGGCGCTGGCCCGCCTCGACATCCCCTCGCTGATGCTCTACGGCGGCTCGATCCTGCCGGGCCGCTGGCACGACCAGGACGTGACGATCCAGGACGTCTTCGAGGCGATCGGCAAGCACGCCACCGGCGAGATGTCGGACGACGACCTCTACGAGCTCGAGGGCTGCGCCAGCCCCGGCGCCGGCGCCTGCGGCGCGCAGTTCACCGCCAACACGATGGCCTGCGCCTTCGAGGTGATGGGGATCACCCCGATGGGGTCCGGGATGGTCCCGGCGGTCGCCGACGCCCGCGAGCAGGTCGCGCGGGAGACCGGCGAGCTGGTCATGAAGGTGCTCGCGGACGACCTGCGGCCCAGCCAGATCATCACCAGAGGACTCGCTCGAGAACGCGATCGCCACCGTCTGCATGTCCGGCGGCTCGACCAACGGCGTCCTCCACCTGCTGGCGGTCGCCAACGAGGCCGGGATCGAGCTCGACCATCGACGACTTCGACCGGATCTCCGAGAAGACGCCGCTGCTCGGCGACCTGAAGCCGGGCGGCCGCTTCGTCGCCAAGGATCTCTACGAGGCCGGCGGCGTCGGCGTCCTCGCCAAGCGCCTCGACGAGGCCGGCGTGCTCCACCGCGACGTGCATCACCGTCACCGGCAGGACGATCGGCGAGGAGGCCGACGCGACCCAGGAGACGCCCGGCGCAGCAGGTCGTCCGCCCGCTCGACGACCCGCTCAAGCCGACGGGCGGCCTGGTGATCCTGCGCGGCAACCTCGCCCCCGAGGGCTGCGTCGTCAAGGTCGCCGGCGAGGAGCGCCGCAGGCACACCGGCCCGGCTCGCGTCTTCGGCTCCGAGGAGGAGTGCTTCGCGGTCGTCGAGCAGCAGGGCATCAAGCCCGGCGACGTCGTCGTGATCCGCAACGAGGGCCCCTCGGGAGGCCCCGGGATGCGGGAGATGCTCCAGGTGACGGCCGCGCTGGTCGGCGAGGGGATCGGCGATCAGGTCGCTCTGCTCACCGACGGCCGGTTCTCCGGCGCCACCCACGGCCTGATGGCGGGCCACGTGGCCCCGGAGGCGATTCGCGGCGGCCCGATCGCCGCGCGTCCAGGAGGGCGACATGATCACCCTCGACATCGACGCCCGCCGCCTCGACGTCGACCTCTCCGACGAGGAGATCGCGAGGCGGGTGGAGGCGTACGAGCCGCCCGAGCCGCGCTACAAGCGCGGCGTGATGGCGAAGTACGCGGCCTCGGTCTCGAGCGCCTCGCAGGGCGCCGTCACATCATGACCGGGCCAGCCGCTGTCTCTCAGGCCTGACCCAGCAGCTTCGCCTTCTCGCGCTCGAACTCCTCGTCTGAGAGCACGTTCTGCTCGTGAAGCTCGCCGAGCTGCTTGAGCTGCTCCATCACCTCAGGCGTCAGTCCGCCTGCTGCGGCGGGCTCGGCCGGCGCGGCCTGCTCTGGAGCTGCTTCCTGCTCCTGCTGGGCTTCCTTTGCATCGTGGTGCTTCTTGGCGGCAACAGCGGCCCCACCGATCACGGCGGCCCGTCGCCTTCGCTGGCGTCTATCTCTTCCTGGTGGCATCTTCGATCCTCCTTGATTGGACTACCTGTGATTGGACTACCTGGTTAGGAGAAGCCGTGCTCCCGACGTCTGCCCGTGCCGTGAGGCAGACAGTCGGGGCGAAGCTGAACAGCCCTCGCGAACTAAGCCGCTCCTGGCGCGGTGCGGTCCTGGGACATGTACGCCATCAGCAGCGCGAGGGGGAAGAAGAACAGGCTGAAGACGAAATAGCCGAAGAAGCTGTGGCCCTTACGGTCAGCGACCCGGGCCGGCCAAAACGCGAGTGCGATCCAGATGATCGCCACGATGATCCAGCCGATCGTGCTCATCAGGAGCCTCCGGTCTCAGGGATCTCACTGCAAATGGATCGGCTCATACCCTCCGCTTCGTCGAGGCATCGCGCATCCCCCAGAAGCACCGGACCTGTCTCGGGGTTCCCTACCTACGTCAGTGTGTAGCGAGCCGAACTGCTTCGCTGGATCGCAACAGGGGCAGCTAACCGGATTCCTCCTTCTTCAGAAAGTCCCCTAGCACCCTGTTGAAGCGCACCGGCCTCTCGATCTGCGGCACGTGTCCGCAGCGGTCGAAGATGACGAGCTCCGCGTTCTCCCCGATTCGCTTCTTGTAGGAGAGCGCCGCGGGCACCGGCACCACCCGGTCGTTGCGGCCCCAGACGATCAGCGTCGGGACGCTCGATCTCCTCGAGGCGGTGCCGGATGTCGTAGCCCCAGAGCGTGGTCAGCGCGTCGTAGTAGCCGGGGCTCTGCAGCGCGGGGACGATGTTCTCCCAGAGCATCTCCCGCCGGATCGAGTCCGGGTCGAAGAAGACGCCCTGGAAGTAGGCCTTGCGCACGCGCCGCCGCTTGATCCCCGACATGTGGAACTTCAGGAAGACGGGCGTCGCCGCGCGGCCCATCCTGGCGATCATCGCCGCGGGCTCGCGGCGGGCGCGCGCCCAGGTGATGCCGGCGGCCGAGACGAGGGTCAGGTCGTCCACCCGCTCCGGCTCGGTGATCGCCACCTCGGTGGCGATGAAGCCGCCCATCGAGTTGCCCGACCAGGGAGCACCGCCCGACCGCCGAGCCGCTCGCAGAAGTCGCGCAGGAAGCGCCCGTATGCCGGGATGGAGATCTCCCAGGGCGGCATCGGGCTGGAGCCGAAGCCGGGCAGGTCGAGGGCGATGACCCGGTGGGTGCGGGCGAAGTATGGGATGTTCTCGAGCCAGTTCTGCCAGGCACCGGAGAGGCCGTGGACGAAGAGCAGCGGCGGCCCCTCGCCCATCTCCACGTAGTTGACCCGGGCGCCGACCACGTCGATCTGGTGACGGTGCTCGCGCCAGTCGATCCGCAGCCACTCCGGATCCGGGGATCCCGTAGGGGTCCGGGCCGTCGGTGGGGGTGGCCGGCGGGAGCTCGACCCGGCCGCGCGCCAGCTTGAACGCGTACGCCGTGTCCGAGGCGATCCGCCGCAGCTCGTCGCGGACCGGCCGCTGCTCGGAGTCGATCCGGTGGGAGGCGTCCGCAACGGCGTCTCGGACGTCTCGGCGCTCATGCGTACCCCATGCGCTCGAGGATCGGGATCTCCCGGATCTGAGGAGGCTGCAGGTGGTCCCAGAGGATCCCGCGGGGACGCGGGTACTGTCGCTCGAGCTCGATCACCGCGCGGGGGGTGGCGACCAGGTCGACCGGCAGGTCGTGCGCCGTCGTCTGCAGGTGCTCGCGCAGGATCTGGATCGGGTGGACCGTGGTCGCGACGGTGGTGTGCTCGTCGATCTTGCCCGCGTGGATCAGCAGGCCGTACTCGAGGTCCGAGAAGCCGCCGCCCTTGCCGACCCGGGCGCCGCTCAGGTTGACGGCCACCGACCCGCAGAGGACGAAGTCGATGTCGGGCAGGTCCTCCTCGGCGACCACCCGCCCGTGCTTCATCGCGCCCTTGATGGTCGCCGCCTCGCGCACCTGCTTGGCCGAGAGCTTCCGGGGGTCGAGGAGACGAAAGGGGTGCGGGTCCCGGAGCCGCGGCACGGCCATGATCAGCGTCTTGCCCTCCTCGAGGGCCGCGCGGCGCGCATGGGTCTGCGGCGAGTCCGGATTGACCTTGATCACCTGGGCGCGCTTCCAGAGCCGATGGCCGGCGAGCTTCTCGGCGGCCAGCTTGGCGCCGGCGAAGTTCGGGATCCTGCCCTCGGCGCCGGGGAAGCGGGAGACGCCCTCGCGGTCCATCGCCTTCCAGACGTCTCGCCGGACCTGGTCCTTGGTCCGCATCAGGCCGGGGTGGCGGTCGGTGACATGGCGAGCCGCATCCTAGAACGGACGGCCACTGGCGCCGGGCCGCGTACCCGCAACGGCCGTTGCGAAACGTGCCCGGGACAAGGACCCGCCGATCATGAAACGTAGAATTCGCCACAGGGGAAAGCTGATCCACGCGGAGACATGCGCGCAAGACTGAACATGCACCAGAAGGTGCTGATCGCCCTCGTGGCGCTGGTCGACCATGGGCCTGCTCCTCGCGGTGGGCGTCTGGGCGTACGACAACTCCCAGAAGGAGCAGATCGCGCCCGGCATCAAGGTCGGCGGGGTGGACGTCGGCGGGCGCGAGCGCGGACTCGGCCCGGAAGCTCATCAAGAGCGAGGTCGTCGCGCCGCTGAAGCAGCCGGTGGTCGTCGGCTACGACGGCAAGGACTACACGCTGAACGCGAAGCGGCTCCACGAGACGGCGGACATCAACGGCATGGTGCAGGAGGCGATCGACAGGAGCCGCCAGGGGAACATCTTCGACCGCGTCGCGCGCTACGCGACCGGCGGCGACGTGAACACGAACCTCGAGCCGCGGGTCGGCTACGACAAGTCGGCCGTCAAGGACTTCGTGACAAGGCTCGCCGGCCAGATCGATCAGGCTCCCGGTCAACGCGACGGTCGTGCCCGGCGGTGACCGGCTGCGTCAGGAGGCCGGCCAGCCGGGCCTGCAGGTCGACGCCGCCAGATGACCGCCGCGATCAACAGCGCGGCGCGGTCCCCCGGCCGCGACCAGGCGATCCCGGCGGTGGTGGGGACCACCAAGCCGGACGTCAGCAAGAAGGACCTCGCGCAGGCCTACCCGCGCTACATCTACATCGACCGGGCCACCTTCACGCTGCGCTTCTACAGCCACCTGAAGCTCGAGAAGAGCTACACGATCGCCGTCGGCCAGCAGGGCCTCGAGACGCCGGCCGGCCTCTACCACGCCCAGGACAAGCAGGTCGAACCCGTCCTGGCACGTCCCCAACTCCGCCTGGGCGGGCAGCCTCGCCGGCCAGGTGATCCCGCCCGGCCCCGCTGACCCGATCAAGGCGCGCTGGATCGGGATCTTCGACGGCGCCGGCATCCACGGCACCGACGAGCTCTCCTCGCTCGGCTCGGCGGCGTCGCACGGCTGCGTGCGGATGTCGATCCCGGACGTGATCGATCTCTACAACCGCGTCCAGGTCGGCGACCCGATCTACGTTCAGTAGGTAACGCAGGGTCCAGGCGTCCGCGCGGCGAAGTTATGTACATGCCCGGGGCGACTGGAGAGGTCACTCTGAGCGCGGCCTGGAGCGAGGCACTCGAGCTGTTCGACCGCGACCTCGCGGTGCGCTCGGCCGCGGAGGCGACCAGGCAGGCCTACATCGAACGACGTCGGGCAGCTCGCGACCTGGGCGGCGACTCGATGACATGGCGCCCGCCGCGCTCGACCACCGCGACCTGCGCCGCTTCGCGGCGGTGCTCTCGGAGCGGGGCATCTCGAAGGCCGGCGTGGCCCGCAAGCTCGCCGCGATCCGCGCCTTCTACGGCGCGCTGGTGCGGAGCGGCCGGGCCGCGGCGAACCCGGCCGACCTGGTCGCGACCCCGAAGCAGGACCGCAAGCTCCCTCGCGTCCTCAGCCGCGAGGAGATGCAGACTCTGCTCGATGGAATCCCGGCCGCGCACCCCACTGGAGATGCGCGACCGGGCGATGCTCGAGCTCGCCTACTCCTGCGGCCTGCGGGCCGAGGAGGTCGTCAACCTCAACACCGATTCACCGGACTTCGACGGCGAGCGGCTGCGGATCGAGGGCAAGGGCGGCAAGACCCGCCTGGTCCCGATGGGCGAGCCCGCGCAGGCGGCGCTCACCCGGTACCTGGAGCGCGGGCGGCGCGCCCTGGTCGGTGCTGGGGACCGAGGATGCGCTGCTCGTCTCGAAGAGCGGGCGGCGGCTCCATCCGTCGGACGTGCGGCGGCGCCTGCAGCGCTGGGTGCGCGAGGCCGCGATCGCGGGCGGCGTCTCGCCCCACGCCCTGCGCCACTCGTTCGCGACGCACCTGCTGGAGGGCGGCGCGGATCTGCGGAGCATCCAGGAGCTCCTCGGACACGCGAGTCTCTCGACGACGCAGGTTTACACCCAAGTTGAGCCGTCCTGGCTGCAAAGCCAGTACGCTCGGAGTCATCCTCGCGCTTGACGAAAATGCCGAAGTGCAGGTGAAAAGCACATGGAAGCCGAGGTAAAGGCGTTCGAGCTCAGGGAGCTCTGGCGCAGGTACAAGGAAGGGGGAGACGCAAGCGCACGGGAGCGGCTCGTCGTCGCCTACTCGCCGCTGGTCAAGTTCGTCGCCGGCCGCACGGGCGCCCGCCTGCCCTCGCACGTCGACCAGACCGACCTGATCTCCTACGGGATGATCGGGCTGATCGAGGCGATGGAGCGCTTCGAGCCGCTCCGGCAGATCCGCTTCGAGACCTTCGCGATGCAGCGCATCCGCGGCGCGATCATCGACGAGCTGCGCTCGCTCGACTGGGTGCCGCGCTCGGTTCGCTCTCGCGCACGCGAGATCGAGGAGGCGAACTCCAAGCTCGAGCACGAGCTCGGGCGCGCCCCGACCGACGCCGAGCTCGCCGAGCGGCTCGGGCATGAGCGAGGAGGACCTCCAGGAGGCCCTGCTCCAGATCTCGAACTCCTCGATCCTCGCCCTCGAGGAGCTCTGGATGACCCCGGACGCCTCCGGCGACAAGGTCTCCCTGCTCGACACGATCGAGGACGAGAGCGGCGCCGGACCCCCAGGCGGCGCTCGACACCAGCGAGGTCAAGGACCGGCTCGCGGAGGCGATCCAGGACCTGCCCGAGCGCGAGACGCTCGTCGTCGCGCTCTACTACTTCGAGAACCTCACCCTGCGGGAGATCGGCGAGGTGCTCGGCGTGACCGAGTCGCGCGTCTCGCAGCTTCACTCGAAGGCCGTGCTGCGCCTGCGCTCGCGCCTGAAGTCCTCAGGTTGAACCGGGCCTGACGTTCACATAGGGTCCGCGGCCATGCCTCACAAGGCCGCCGACCGGATTCGAAACGTCGCGCTGATCGGCCACCGCGGCAGCGGCAAGACCTCGCTGCACGAGGCGATGCTGTTCGAGGCCGGGGTCGTCAACCGGCTCGGCACGGTGGACGACGGCACGCACGGTCTCCGACTACGAGCCCGACGAGCAGGAGCGCGAGATGTCGATCGGCGCCACGGTCTCCTCCTTCGAGTCACGACGGCCGCAAGATCAACCTGATCGACACGCCCGGCGAGCCCAGCTTCGTCGCCGACACGATCGCCTCGCTGCGCGTCGCCGACGCCGCGGTCGTCGTGGTCAACGCGGTGATGGGCGTGGAGGTCCACACCGAGCGCCTCTGGCAGCGGGCCGACGGGGAGGGCCTGGCGCGCCTCGTCTTCGTCAACATGCTCGACCGCGAGCGGGCCGACTTCTTCCGCGACCCTCGAGTCGCTGCAGAGGCGCCTTCGGCAACCACGTCGTCGCCACCGAGATCCCGATCGGCTCCGAGCACGAGATCCGCGGCGTCATCGACCTGATCGACATGAAGGCCTTCGTCGCGCAGGGCGAGGGCCGCGGCGCGCCCGAGCCGCAGGACATCCCCGAGGAGCTCCAGGCCCAGGCGCAGGAGTACCGCGAGAAGCTGATGGACGAGGTCGCGGAGAACTCCGACGAGCTGATGGAGCGCTACCTCGAGGGCGAGGAGATCGACCACGACGAGATCGTCACCGTGCTGAAGCGCGGCGTCACCGACGGCAAGATCTTCCCGGTCACCTGCGGCGTCGCGACCAAGAACCTCGGCACCACCCGGCTGCTCGAGGCGCTGGTCGAGGACCTGCCCTCGCCGGCGATGCGCGGCCCGATCACGGCGCTGGGCGAGGACGGCGAGGAGATCGAGATCCCGCCCGACGAGGACGGCGAGCTGGTCGCCTACGTCTTCAAGACCCTCGCCGACCCCTACGCCGGCCGGCTCAACCTCTTCCGCGTCTACTCCGGCGTGCTGCAAGGGCGACTCGCAGGTCGACGAACGTGACCCGCCGCGCCAAGGAGCGGATCGGCCAGATCCTGATCCTCGCAGGGCAAGGAGCACGAGCAGATCGACGAGCTCGGGCGCCGGCGACATCGGCGCGGTCGCCAAGCTGAAGGAGACCCGCGCCGGGGACGTCCTCGCCGAGAAGGACGCGAAGATCTCGTTCCCGGCGCTCGACCTGCCGGCGCCGGTGATGGCCTTCGCCTTCGAGCCGAAGACGAAGGGCGACGAGGAGAAGGCGGCGAGCGCGATCCGCCGTCTCGAGGAGGAGGACCCGACGCTCGACGTCCACCGCGACCAGCAGACCGGCGAGCAGATCATCGCCGGGCTCACCCAGGTCCACGTCGAGGTGATCGTCGACCGGATGAAGAGCCGCTTCGGCGCCGAGATCGAGCTGCATCCGCCGCGCGTCCCGTACCTGGAGGCGATCCGCAAGCCGGCCAAGGCCCACGGCCGCTACAAGAAGCAGACCGGCGGCCGCGGCCAGTTCGGCGACTGCCACATCGAGATCGAGCCCGGCGAGGCCGGCAGCGGCTTCGAGTTCGTCGACGAGATCAAGGGCGGCGTCGATCCCGAAGGGCTTCATCCCGGCCGTCGAGAAGGGCATCGTCGAGGCGATGCAGCACGGCGACCTCGCCGGGTATCCGGTCAAGGACGTCCGGGTGCGCCTCTACGACGGCCAGCACCACCGCGTCGACTCGTCGGAGAATGGCCTTCAAGATCGCCGGCTCGATGGCCTTCAAGGAGGCGATGGAGGAGGCCGACCCGGTGCTGCTCGAGCCGATCATGCTGCTCACGGTCAGCGTCCCCGAGGACGTCGTGGGCGACGTGGTCGGCGACCTCAACTCCCGTCGCGGCCGGCCGCTGGGCATGGAGGCGAAGGGCTCGGCCACCGAGATCAAGGCCGAGGTGCCGATGGCCGAGGTGCTCGACTACGCCCGCGACCTGCGCCAGATCACCGGCGGCCGCGGCGACTACACGATGGAGTTCGCCCGCCACGAGGAGATCCCCTCGCACCTCGCCCAGAAGGTGATCGCCGAGGCCCGCTCCGAGGAGGAGGTCCGGGCCTAGCGCATCGCAACCCGCGTCGCTTGCGCGGGTTTTCTCTTGCGATGGCAGGGAACGAATTCCTCGCTGGCCGGGCGTCGCGACTCCCCATGGGGGTCCTCGCCGTGCTGCTGCTCGCCATTGGGCTCGGCCTTGCTCCCGGCGCGGCGCCGGCGAAGGCGAAGAAGCACAAGCCGAAGGCCCAGCCGCTGTCGCTGTCGGTCGAGTCCTCGCGACCCGACATGGTGAGCGGCGGGAACGCCCTGATCGCGGTCGACGTCCCCTCGCCCGACCCGGTCGGGAAGGTGAGGGTGCGGCGAAATGGCGTCGACGTCACCGCCGCGTTCAAGCCGGACGCCGGTCAGCCGCGGCGGCTGGTTGGCCTGGTGCAGGGCCTGCGCAACGGGTCCAATCGCATCTCCGCGCTCGTCAAGGCCAAGGGCCAGGCGGGCCCGGTGAGCCTCGACCTCTTCAACAGCCCGATCAACGGACCGATCATCTCCGGTCCGCATCAGGAGCCGTTCTACTGCCGGACGCAGAGCAACGGCCTCGGCGCGCCCACCGACTCGGACTGCTCGGCGCCGATGGCGGTCCAGTACCAGTACCGCTCGACCAACGGCACCTTCAAGCCGCTCGCCGACCCGACGTCCAGGCCGGCGGACATGGCCCAGACGACCACGCGCACCGGCCAGACGGTCGACTACGTCGTCCGCATCGAGTCGGGCGTGATCAACCGCTCGATCTACCGCTGGGCGGTGCTGGCGGCGGGCGGGCAGCTCGGCAACGGCTGGAACGACCGGCTGGTCTTCAAGTTCGGCGGCGGCTGCGCCTCCGGCTACAACCAGGGCGACATCAACAACAGCCAGGTGCTCGACAACCGCGAGCTCTCAGAGGGATACGCGGTCGCCAGCTCCAGCCTCAACATCTTCCAGACCGCCTGCAACGACGTCCTCTCGGCCGAGACCGCGTCGATGGTGAAGGAGCGCGTGATCGAGTCGCTCGGCCGGGCGCCGGTGTGGACGATCGGCGAGGGGCCCTCCGGCGGGTCCGTCCAGACGCAGATGACGGCCCAGAACTATCCGGGGCTGCTCCAGGGGCTGATTCCCACGCAGAGCTTCCCCGACAACTCCCAGCCGTCCAACCCGGACTGCCGGCTGCTCACCAACTACTTCGGGACGGCGACCGGCTCATCCCTGACGACCGTGCAGCAGGAGGCGATCACGGGCTTGCGAACACCGGGGCCTGCGACAACCTGAGTGCCGGCGCCGACGTCGTCGACGCCAGCCGAGGGCTGCCAGGAGAACATCGTCGGCGCCGTCGATCGATCTTCGACCCGATCACCAACCCGAACGGCATCCGCTGTTCGCTGTGGGACTCGATGATCAACGTCTACGGGACCGATCCGGCGACCGGCAAGGCGCGGCGGACCTCGACAACGTCGGCGTCCAGTACGGCCTGGCGAGCGCCTCCAGCACGGCGACGTCACTCTCGACGAGTTCCTCGACCTGAACCAGAACGTCGGCGGCTTCAACGACGACGGGACGCCGGTGGCCCAGCGCTCCGTCGCCAACACCGACGCGCTGACGATCGCCTACCGGACCGGCCGCATCAATCAGGCCGCCGGCGGCATCCCCAGCGTCCCGATCATCGACACCCGCGACTACGTCCGACGATCGAGGCCGACGTCCACCAGTACATCAACAGCTACATCATGCGGGCGCGGCTC
Source organism: uncultured Solirubrobacterales bacterium (assembly GCA_963821705.1). GTDB lineage: Bacteria > Actinomycetota > Thermoleophilia > Solirubrobacterales > 70-9 > DASUPK01. The sequence goes on from CAWGEV010000008.1 coordinate 220,810, forward strand.
CAGCGAACCAACGGGACCTACGCCAACCAGGTCATGTTCCGCGCCAGCGGCGAGCACGAACGTCCAGCCGATGCGCGACACGGCGCTCGATCAGATGGGTCAGCCTGGCTGGACGCGATCCAGGCGGACAACTCCTCGCGCAGCTTGCCGCCAGAAGGTGATCGCCGACAAGCCCGCGGACGCCGTCGACGCTTGCTGGATCGGCGGGAACCGGATCAACGAGCCGGCGGTGATCGGCGGCACCGGCCCCTGCCAGACCACCTATCCGCCGCACAGCCTGCCGCGGCTCGTCGCGGGGATGCCGATCAACTCCTTCGTGGCGAAGTGCCAGCTCCAGCCGCTCAAGGCATCCGATTACGGGTCCCCTTCGCCTGCGCAGCTCACCCGCCTGCACCAGATTTTCCCCAACGGGGTCTGCGACTTCTCGAAGGCGGGGGTGGGGGAGCAGGGACTGTCCGGGACCTGGCAGAGCTTCGGCCCTCCGCAGAACGTCATCCCGCAGCAGCGCGGCCTCAAGCTCAGAGCGCGCCGCGTCCGGACGAAGGGCGGCGCCAAGACCGATCTGGTGGCGACGCTGCGTCCCTGCCCGGAGGTGACCTGGCAGCCGGTTACGTTCGAGCGGCGCAGGGGGCGACGCTACAGGGGGATCAAGAGCCCGTTCGTCGACGGCAAGCAAGTGCACGGCCACGCTGCGGGTCCGCTCGGCCAAGGGGATCCGCGCCGTGGCGAAGCCGATCACCGGCTACGCGCAGGCGAAGTCCAAAGGCCGCTGAGGCCGCCAGGCGCGCTGCTACGGTGCCGCGCCCGTGAAGGTGGTGATCAACGTCGACGGCGGCTCGCGGGGCAATCCGGGGCCCGCCGGCGATCGCGGCGGTGGTGACCGATTCCGCCGGCAAGGTCCTCGCCGAGCGCAACGAGACGATCGGCGAGGCGACCAACAACGTCGCGGAGTACCGGGCGCTGCTGCTTGGGATCGAGCTCGCGCGGGAGCTGGGTGCCGACGAGGTCGAGTTCGTCGCCGACTCCAAGCTGATCGTCGAGCAGGTGCGCGGGCAACTGGAAGGTGAAGCAGGATCACCTGCGGCCGCTGAACGCCGAGGCCAGATCCGCCCTGCGGGAGCTGGGCAAGTGGTCGATCCGTCACGTCAAGCGCGACGAGAACACGCGCGCCGACGAGCTGCTCAACGCTGCACTCGACCGGAGTTAATCCTTTCGCTGCGGCCGCGCCTATAATCGGCCATCGCTGCGGCTGTAGCTCAGTTGGCTAGAGCGTCTGCTTGCCATGCAGAAGGTCGTGGGTTCGAATCCCATCAGCCGCTCTTCAGAAGGGCCCCGTCAGATCGCGACGGAGTTCAGCCGGAGGCTCGTGAGGCCTGCGCGGGATCTTGGGGCCAGGTCCCGGTGCGAACTCGCTCGTAGAGAGTGTCCGGGGCCAGGTCGGCGCCACCGGGCCAGACGACCGTGCCGGTCTCCTGGTCGAGCGTGGCATCGGTAAATCCCTCGGGCGTGCGGGCGTCGTCGAACACCGGCCCCCGCATTCGATCGAGCACATCGACCTCGCCCTTGACGCCGTCGGCGAAGGTCAGGTCCAAGACGCCATGGCGAACGACGGCGACTGCGGTTATGTCGGGCGTGAGGCCGGTCATCGCAGGGGCTCGATCTCATTCAGTGTCTCACCTGCGCGAGCCCGTCGCCAGTTCTCGCTCAACTCGCTTTTGATGGAGCTCGGCCCATGCAAGCACGAGGCGGAGCTGCCGTCGCGGCAGGGTGCTGTCGAGCACCTCGAGGTTGTCGATCCGGACCTTCGCCTCGCCCTCTGCATGGCGAGCGTGGAAATGGGGATATCCGTGGTCGTCGAAGTACATCGCGATGGCGATCCCCGAGAAGCGGCTTATCGTCGACACGCGGCGATCATGCGGTGTAGCCCGGACGCCGCAAAGCGCTCAGCTACCAGCGCGTGGCGTCCACCCGCGCCGGAGACCGGTAGCACCGCCGGTGGCACCGACTCGAAGACCCGTCGTCTCAGGCAGGGTGTCGCGGCCGTTGCGCCCATCAGCCGCTTGCCTCGACCAGTGCCCCGCAGGCAGGATGCCGCGCGGGGCGTTTTCGTTCGCGGGGCCGTCGCTAGGCTCTGACCACCGCGGCGCCTTGGCGGAGTGGCTACGCAGCGGCCTGCAAAGCCGTTTACACCGGTTCGATTCCGGTAGGCGCCTCTCGACGGAAGCCCTGCAAATCGCCGGGCTCCGCCGGTTGGCCGAGCGCGCGCGCCGGCGGAATCGACTCTGGGTAACTCACCCATGAGGGGGGCCGTGAGAGCCGAGGCCGCCGGTTCCAACGCCGATCGCGCACTGCACGCCAATGATCAGTGCGAGCCAACCCACAACGCCGATCACGATGGCGAGCTTCCCGCGAAACCCGCCTGGCAGATGGAAGTTCCAATTCTCGTCAATGAATGGGGCGGGGCTGATCAGTCGAGCGAGACCGACCAGAAGCGCGCCGGCACCGGCCACCGTGAGAAAGATCTCGAATTCAGACACCTGCCTCCATCATGACCGCGCGTAGCATCGTCGGGCGATGCTCCTGATCGGCGCGATCGCGCTCGCCGTCCTCGTCCTGCCGCCCGGCTGGGGGATCGCGCTGGTGACGCTGGCGGCGGTGATCGAGGTCGCCGAGGTCGGGTTCTGGATCCGCTTCCTGCGTCGCTACCGGATAGCGACCGGCAGGCGAGGCCCTGATCGGGGCTTCCGCGGAAGTGATCGAGGCCGTGCGATCCCGCGGGGCCGGGTCCGCTTTCGCGGCGAGATCTGGCACGCCGAGTGCGATTCCCGGGCCGAGATCGGCGAGCGAAGGTGACCGTCGTCCGGGATCCACGGCCTGACGTTGGCGAGGTCGAGCCGATCGCGTCATGTCACGCGACCGGGAGGCGGCCAGCACGGAAAAGGGCCCCGGTGAAGGGGCCCTTTTGTTCCGAAAGGACGTGCCGCCGGCGAATCTGAGCTTCAGCCGGCCCGTCGGTCCTTCAAGTCTTATGGCTCAGTGTCGGCCGATCTGATCGGCGACTTGAGCCTGTCAGGAGACACTAACACGACTTTTCGCAAAAGGTTGCTGTTCTCGTGGATTGCGGGCAAGATTTGCGAAACTGCGGATTTCCCGCACCCGTCGACATCCGTGAGCAATCGCTCGTAGACATTGGCCGCCCAGCCAGGATAGGATGCGGTCCGTGCGCTATCTGATCACAGGCGGCTCCGGGTACATCGGCGGCCGGCTCACGGACGAGCTCTCCCAGCGCGACGAGACCGAGAAGATCGTCGACGTCGATCTTCGCCCGCCGCCCCGCACGTGGCCGAAGCACGAGTTCGTCAAGGCCGACATCCGCGATCGCAAGCAGATGCGGGAGCTGCTCGAGCGCCACGAGATCGACGCGCTCCTGCACTTCGCCTTCGTCCTCAACCCGATCCGCGACGAGGCGAAGATGTACGACATCGACGTCAACGGCACGGCCAGGCCGTCCTGCAGGCCGCCGCCGACGCCGGGATCAAGCAGGTCATCCAGACGTCGTCCGCGACCGCCTACGGCGCCTTCCCGGACAACCCGAAGCCGATCGCCGAGGACTGGCCGGTCCGCGGCGCCCCCGACTTCTCCTACGCGAAGCACAAGGCCGACTCCGACCGCATCGCTCAGCTCTGGGCCCTCGCAGAACCCGGACGCGGTGATGACGATCGTGCGGCCCTCGATCGTCTTCGGCCCCAGCGTCGACAACTACATCGTCCGCGCCTTCGCGCAACAACCCGTTCGTCCCGATCCTCGACGGCGTCGACGAGGAGTTCCAGCTGGTCCACGAGGACGACGTCGTCTCCGCGCTGATCGCGCTGCTCGACGGCAAGCACGCCGGCGCCTTCAACCTCGCCGGCGACGGTCTGCTCACCTGGGGCAGGGCGGCCGAGCTGGTCGGCAAGAAGACGCGGAACATCTCCCTGAAGACGATGAAGCGCTTCAACGGCGCGATGTGGAAGCTGCACGTGCCGCGGACCGAGGCCCCGGCCGGCAACCTCGACTTCATCCGCTACCCGTGGGTCGTCTCGACCGAGAAGCTCAAGTCGACCGCCGGCTGGCAGCCGAAGTACGACACCCTCGAGACCTTCAAGATCACCGTGCGGGCAAGGGGCATCCTGCCCGAGGCGCCCGCAGCCGTTCAGGCGCCGACGGCGCCCGTCGCGTAGCGGCCACCAGGCCGCGATCTGATGGCGAAGCCGTTGCTACCTTTCTCTCCCCGGGCGCATAGCTCAGTTGGGAGAGCGCCGCCTCGACAAGGCGGAGGTCGCTGGTTCGAGCCCAGCTGTGCCCACTCCGAGATGACCCTGAGGAGCAGCAACGCCCTCGCAGCATCGGTCCTCGGCGCTGCGCTGGTCGCCTGGATCGTGGTGGTGGAGCGGATGTGGGGGATGGATGCCGGGCCCGGCACGGACCTCGGCGGGCTGGGCTGGTACGTCGGGATCTGGGTGACGATGACCGCCGCGATGATGCTGCCGTCGGCGACTCCGGCCGTGAGGCTGCTCTCCCGTGCCCGCAGGGACTCTCCACCCTGGCTGTTCCTCGCCGGCTACGTGCTCGCCTGGACGGCCTATGGACTGCTCGCCTACGTCGTCTATCGCGCGGTCAAGTCCCTCGACCCGGCGTTCCTCCACTGGGACGAGCAGGGACCGCTGGTCGCCGGTGGCGCGCTGGTCCTGGCCGGGCTCTACCAGCTGACTCCCCTCAAACGGGCGTGCCTGCGGCGCTGCCGCTCCCCGCTGCGCTTCCTGCTGAGAGGTCCTTCCGGCCCACTCGGCGCGGTCCAGATGGGTGCCGAGCACGGCGCCTACTGCATCGGCTGCTGCGCCGGCCTGATGCTCGCCCTGTTCGCGCTCGGTGTGATGAGCATCTTCTGGATGGCGCTGATCGCGCTGGCGATCTTCGTCGAGAAGGTCCTCCCGGGTGGGGAGCGGTTCGCGACACCGCTCGCCGTCGCGCTGATCGCGATCGGGATCGGCGTGATGGCGACGCCGTCCAACGTTCCCGGCCTCAAGCAGCCATCCGGCAAAGGCATGCAGATGGGAGGCGAGCATGCGCATGGAGATGGGCAAGTGAGCTGGCACATCCGCGGCAGCTACTTCGAGTCCTGCAACTGCGACGCGATCTGCCCCTGCCGCCGGATCGACGGGGTCGGCGGCGGCCGCTCCACGCACGGCGTCTGCATGGGCGTCCTCTCGTGGGTGGTCGAGGAGGGCGAGGCCGACGGCGTCGACCTCACGGGCCAGCCGGTCGCGATGGCGATCCGCTACAGCGACGACGAGGAGGGATCGCCCTGGAGCTGGGTGCTCTACCTCGACCGCAGGGCGGAGGAGGAGCAGCGGGAGGCGCTGGAGGGGATCTTCGCGGGCCGGCTGGGCGGTGACGCCGAGACGCATTTCCCCTGGGCCTGGAAGGCCAGCGAGCTGCTCGCTGTCCGGCCCGTCGAGATCGACGTGAACCACACGAGGCGGCGCCAGCGCCTCCGGATCCGGGACCACCTGAGCGTCAGGATCCGGGACCGCTACGACGGCGCCGAGACCGTCACCTGCGTGATCCCGGGGCATGACCGGACCGGGGAGGAGCTGGTGGCCGACGAGCTCCTGGTCGAGGACGAGGCGCTCGCCTTCAGCTTCCGCGGGGTCTGCGGCTACGGCTCGACGTTCGAGTACAGCGGCTAGGCCGGGACGCGCCAGTAGGCGGCGTCTGGGAGCCGCCGTGGATCCGCCGACTAGCATCAACCGCGAATGGCGACCACGGAGAAGATCAAGGTCAAGCTGCCAGACGACTCCGAGCTCGAGCTCGAGTTCGGCGCAACCGGCGCCGACGCCGCCGCGGCGATCGGCCCCGGGCTGGCGAAGGCGGCGCTCGCGCTCAAGGTCGACGGCGAGCTCCGCGACCTCTCTGCGCCTCTGGCGGACGGCGAGCGGATCGAGATCGTCACCGACAAGAGCCCCGAGGCCCTCGAGCTGATCCGCCACGACGCGGCCCACGTCCTGGCGGAGTCCGTGCTCGACATCTGGCCCGAGGCGAAGATCTCGATCGGGCCGCCGATCGCCAACGGCTTCTACTACGACATCGAGTTCCCGGACGGCAGTCCGGGCGAGGAGGACCTGGCGCGGATCGAGGAGCGCATGGCGGAGCACGTCAAGGCCGACGAGCCGTTCGAGCGCCGCGAGCTGCCGGCGCACCGAGGCGATCGAGCACTTTCGCGAGCGAGGGCCAGGACTACAAGGTCGAGCTGATCGAGGACCTGATCCGCGACGAGGGCGCGGAGACGGTCTCGCTGTACCGGAACGGCGCCCTTCGAGGACCTCTGCCGCGGGCCGCACGGGCCCTCGACCGGCAGGATCGGCGCCTTCAAGCTGACCTCGCTGGCCGGCGCCTACTGGCGCGGCGACGAGACCCGCCAGATGCTGACCCGCGTCTACGGGACGGCGTTCCTCGACAAGAAGGAGCTCGAGCAGCACCTCGAGCGGCTCGAGCAGGCCCGCGAGCGCGACCACCGCCGGCTCGGTCCGGAGCTCGACCTCTTCCAGTTCCGGCCCGGAGGCGCCCGGGATGCCCTTCTGGCTGCCGCAGGGGACGGTGCTGCTGCGACTGATCGAGGCGGAGGTCCGGAAGCAGCTCGACGCTCGCGGCTACGAGGAGATCAAGACCCCGCAGGTGCTCGACGTCGAGCTCTGGCATCGCTCGGGGCACTGGGACAACTACAAGGAGAACATGTTCTTCACGGCTCCCGCCGAGCGCGAGGGGAAGGGCGAGGAGCGCCAGTACGCGCTCAAGCCGATGAACTGCCCGGGCGCCTGCCTCGTCTTCGCCTCCGGGCGCCACTCCTACCGCGAGCTGCCGTTGCGCCTGGCCGAGTTCGGCCTGGTCTCACGGTACGAGCGCGAGGGAGTGCTCCACGGCCTCCTGCGGGTCCGCGCCTTCACCCAGGACGACGCCCACGTCTACTGCACGCTCGACCAGGTCACCGACGAGGTCGACTCGATCTGCGCGGGCATCGACGAGCTCTACGAGCGCTTCGGGTTCGACGAGGTCCGGGTCGAGCTCTCCACCCGCCCGGAGAAGTCGATCGGCACGGACGAGCAGTGGGAGAGGGCCGAGGGGGCGCTGCGCGAGGCTCTCGAGCGTCAGGGGCGCGAGTACGACGTCAGCCCGGGCGAGGGCACCTTCTACGGGCCGAAGATCGACTTCCACATCACCGACGCCCTGGGCCGCTCCTGGCAGTGCGGCACCTGCCAGCTCGACTTCCAGATGCCCGAGCGCTTCGAGCTCACCTACACGGGCGCCGACAACGCCGACCACCGGCCGGTGATGATCCACCGCGCGCTGCTCGGCTCGATGGAGCGCTTCGCGGGGATCCTGATCGAGCACTACGGTGGCCGCTTCCCCCTCTGGCTGGCGCCGATGCAGGCGGTCGTCCTGCCGGTGGCCGACCGCCACAACGATCGCGCCGCGCGAGGTCGCCGAGGCAGCTCCGGAGCGGCCGGCCTGCGCGCCCGCGTCGACGACCGCAGCGGAGTCCGTCGGCAAGAAGATCCGCGACGCCGAGCTCTCCAAGGCCCCCTACATGCTGGTCGTGGGCGACAAGGAGGCGGAGTCCGGGCGAGGTCTCCGTGCGCCACCACGGAGACGGCGACCTGGGCCGATGGAGCTCGACGCGCTGAAGGCGCGGATGCGCGACGAGGCGGGCGATTAAGACACGCTTCGGCGATGCCCTCGTGCGATCCCGGGCGGGCGTCTATACTGGCCGCAATGCCGGGCACCTACACCACGCCGCGCGCCTAAGCGCCCGTGCCCGCCTCACCGATCCAATCTCTCCCATCTTCTCCTTCTTGACGCATCTACCTCATGCGCAGCTAGTGGCGGTCTCCCGCTTCGACCGCCGTCCGCCTGAGCGCGACACCACTCGGATCAACGAGCGGATCCGCGTGCCCGAAGTTCGCCTGATCGACGAGAACGGGGAGCAGGTCGGGATCGTGCCGACCGACGAAGCGCTCGGGCGCGCCCGCGAGCGCGACCTCGACCTGGTCGAGGTGGCGCCGAACTCCAAGCCTCCGGTCTGCCGGATCCTCGACTACTCGAAGTACAAGTACGAGCAGGAGCAGAAGGCCAAGGCCGCCCGCAAGCACCAGCAGCAGGTCAACGTTCGCGAGATCAAGCTGCGGCCGAAGATCGCCCAGCACGACTACGAGACCAAGCGCGGTCACGTGGAGCGCTTCCTGCGCAACCAGGACAAGGTCAAGGTGACGATCATGTTCCGCGGCCGCGAGCAGAGCCATCCCGAGCGCGGGCGGATGCTGCTCGACCGTCTGCTTCAGGACGTCTCCGAGATCGGCGTCATGGAGCAGGAGCCGCTGCAGGAGGGCCGCAACATGACGATGCTGCTGGCGCCCACCCGCGGCGCCGGGCAGGAGAAGGAAGCGGCGGCCAGCTAGCCGGAGACGGCCGTGGTCCCCGGGCACGTCTGCTTCAATATTCGCCCCCATGCCCAAGATGAAGACCCATTCCGGCGCCAAGAAGCGCTTCCGCAAGACCGCCAAGGGCAAGCTGCGCGGCAGGCGTGCGTACTCGAGCCACATCCTCGAGAAGAAGTCGCCCGCCAGGAAGCGGCGCCTGGGGCGGCCCTCCGAGATCTCCGACGCCGATCGCAAGCGGGTCAACACGCTGCTCGCGGAGGGTGGTCGCTGATGCCGCGCGCCACCAACGCCGTCGCGCGCAAGAGGCGCAAGAAGAAGGTCCTCGACCGCGCGAAGGGCTACTTCGGACGCAAGCACTCGAGCTACCGGTTCGCGAACGAGCAGGTGATGCGCTCGGACGCGTACGCGTATCGCGACCGGCGAAACCGCAAGCGGGACTTCCGGCGCCTCTGGATCACCCGGATCAACGCCGCCGCCCGTCAGGAGGGGATGAGCTACTCACAGCTGATGAACGGCCTGAAGAAGGCCGAGGTCGACGTGAACCGCAAGATGCTCGCCGACATCGCCGTCAACGACCCCGATGGTTTTCGCCGATTCGTGGAGCTCGCCCGGGAGGCTGCCGCCACCTAGCCGAAGGCAGCCAGAGCCAGTTTTCCCGGGCGGTCCGCGAAGCGGAGCCGCCCTTTTTCGTTTCAGGATCCAATCGCACATGATCACCAGCCCACACAACGAGAAGCTGAAGCTGATCCGCCGCCTCGGCAGGCGGCGGAGCCGCGAGCGCGAAGGCCTCTTCGTCGCCGAGGGCGAGGACCTGCTGGCCGCGGCGCGGGCCGCCGGCGCGGAGCCGGTGGAGCTGCTGACGGCCGCCGGCGAGGGCCTGGGCGGGACCGAGGTCGAGCCCGCGCTGCTGGACCGCTGTCTCGAAGCTCGGCTCGGGCACCCGGGCGATCGGCGTCTGGCCGGAGCGGTGGGCGTCCGAGGCCGGTGCCGCCCTGCGTCATACCTCCACGGGGTCTCGGATCCGGGCAACGTCGGCACCGTGATCCGCACCGCGGACGCCCTGGTCGGGGGCACGGTCGTGCTCGGGCCCGGATGCGCGGATCCCTACGGTGCGCACGCGGTTCGCGCCAGCATGGGCGCCGTCTTCGCTGAGCCGCTGGTGCGAGGCGGACTCGAGGAGACCCCGTCCCCGCGGGCGGCGCTCGTGGCGCATGGCGGTGAGCCGCTCGAGGCGCTCGCGGGTGCGGCAACGCTTTGCCTCGGCGCCGAGCGCGAGGGCCTGCCCGCCGACGTGCTGGACGCCTGCGACGTCCAGGTCACGATCCCGGTGCGTGAGAGCGCCGAGTCGCTGAACGTCGCCGCGGCGGCGGCCATCGCGCTGCAGCGGATAGCGTCCGGGTCCGGAGAAGCCGATGGCGACTGAGCGAATCGAGCAGATCAGGCGGGAGGCGACCGAGGCGATCCGCTCGGCCGGTTCGACGACCGGGGAGCTCGAGGAGCTCCGGGTCCGGTACCTGGGCCGCAAGGCCGAGCTGACGCAGATCCTGCGCGGGATCGCCGAGCTGCCGCCGGAGGAGCGCGGGCCGGTCGGCAAGTCCGGCAACGAGGCCCGCGGGGAGCTCGAGGCGCTGCTGGAGCGCAGGAGCGCCGAGCTCGATGCGAGCGAGCTCGGTACGCGCCTCGCCGAGGACGCGATCGACGTCACGCTGCCCGGCGCGCCGCCGGTGCCGGTCGGCGCGCAGAACCCGCTGATCCGCACCCAGCGGGAGATCGAGGACATCTTCGTCGGCCTGGGCTACCGGGTGATGGAGGGCCCCGAGGTCGAGCTCGACTACTACAACTTCACCGCGCTCAACCACCCGCCCGGCCATCCGGCGCGGATGGCGCAGGACACCTTCTACGTCGATCCCGCCACGCTGCGGCGGGACCTGCGGATCCCGTCGAACGGCGACGAGCTGCCACCCGGCCCGGAGGACGTCGTCCTCCGCACCCATACCTCGCCGATGCAGGTCCGATCGATGGAGTCCGCAGCCGCCGCCGATCTTCGATCGTCGTGCCCGGCCGCTGCTACCGCTCGGACCCTTTCGACGCGACCCACAGCCCGATCTTCCACCAGGTCGAGGGGCTGGCCGTCGGCCCGGACATCACACTCGCCGACCTCAAGGGCACGCTCGACGAGTTCGCGCGGGCGATCTTCGGTCCCGAGCGCGAGACCCGCTTCCGACCGGGCTTCTTCCCGTTCACCGAGCCGAGCGTCGAGGTCGACGTCTCCTGCTTCCGCTGTGGCGGCAGCGGGCAGCTGCCCGACGGCTCGCGCGACCCGCTCTGCAAGGGGATCGGCTGGATCGAGATCCTCGGCGCGGGGATGGTCGACCCCGAACGTCTTCGGCTTCGTGCGCGAGAACGGCTACGACCCGGAGGAGATCCAGGGTTTCGCCTTCGGGATGGGCATCGAGCGGATCGCGATGCTCAAGTACGGCGTTCCCGACCTGCGGAAGTTCTTCGAGAACGACGTCCGCGTCCTGGAGCAGTTCCGATGAGGGCGCCGAACTCCTGGCTGCGCGCCTACTGCGATCCCGGAGCTCTCGGTGGAGGAGCTGGCCGACGAGCTCGCCATGCACAGCGATCGAGGTCGAGCGGATCAGCCACGTCGGTGCGCCGTCGCCGACTGCTTCGTCGTGGGCAAGGTGCTGTCGGTCGAGAAGCACCCGGACGCCGAGCGGCTCAGCGTCTGCGAGGTCGATGCCGGCGACGGCGACGCGGACGATCGTCTGCGGCGCGCCAACGTCGCCGCCGGGCCAGACGGTGCCCGGTGGCGCTGCCGGGGGCCGTGATGCCGGACGGGACCAAGCTCGGCAAGGCCAAGCTGCGGGGGGTCGAGTCGAACGGGATGATCCTCTCCGAGGCGGAGCTCGAGATCGGCGACGACGCCGACGGCATCGCGGTCTTCGAGGACCACAGATGGGCTCGCGCCCGGGACCCCGCTCGCGAGGTGATCCCCGTGTCGCGACCCGGTGATCGAGCTCGAGCCGACCTCCAACCGGGTCGACTGCTTCGGCATCTACGGCGTGGCGCGCGAGGTCCACGCGATCACCGGCGCCGCGCTCGCCGCCCCGCCCTGGGACGAGGACGCCGAGGCCACCGGCGAGGGCGACGGTCGACGGACTACGCCTCGGTGACGGTCGAGGTCCCCGAGCTCTGCCCGCGGTTCACCGCCCGGGTCTTCACGGACGTCCAGATCGGGCCGTCGCCGCTCTGGCTCAAGGCGCGGCTGATCGGTGCCGGGCATGCGGCCGATCAACAACGTCGTCGACATCACCAACTACGTGATGCTGATGACGGCGCAGCCGCTGCACGCCTTCGACCTCGACAAGGTCCCGGACGGTGCGCTGATCGTCCGCGCCGCGAAGGCGGGGGAGAAGATGACGACGCTCGACGGCGTCGAGCGGACCTTCGACGAGGACGCGGTGCTGGTCTGCGACCGCAACGGCCCCTCGGGCATCGCCGGGATCATGGGCGGCCAGGTCTCCGAGGTCTCGGAGACGACCACCCGGGTGCTGCTCGAGGTCGCGACCTGGAACGGGGTCAACATCCTGCGCACCTCGCGCAAGCTCGGCCTGCGCACCGACGCCTCCAACCGCTTCGAGAAGCAGCTGCACCCCGAGCTGGCCCTGCGCGCCCAGCGGATCGCTTCGCGGCTGATGGTCGAGCTCTGCGGGGCGAAGCTGGTGCCCGGGACGATCGACGAGGCGGCCGACGTGCCGAGCCGCACGCGAGCTGGACGCTGCGGCACGAGCGGGTCGACGCGAGCTCCTCGGCATGGAGATCGAGCCCGACGACTGCGGCGAGTACCTGGAGCGGCTCGACTTCGAGGTCTCGCGCGAGGCGAGGACCTCAAGGCGACGGTGCCGTTCCACCGCCACTACGACGTGACTCGCGAGGTCGACCTGGTCGAGGAGGTCGGCCGGATCCACGGCTACGCGAAGAACCTGCCGTCGACGCTGCCCGTCCACCAGCGGCCAGGCAGGTCGGCTGACCCGGGAGCAGCGCCTGCGGCGCCGGGCCGAGGACGCGATGCGCGACCTCGGCTTCGACGCGGTCGTCAACCTCAGCCTGACGGACCCGGGCATGCCCGGCCGGCTCCGGATCTCCGACGGCGACGTCAGGGCCGAGCCGATCCGCGTCTCGAATCCGCTCTCCGCCGAGCACTCGGTCGAGCGGACCGCGGTGATCGGCTCGCTGCTGGACGCCGCCAGCTACAACCGCGCCCACGGCGCCGAGCGGGTCGCGCTGTTCGAGTCCGGCCGCGCCTACCTGCGCGAGGGCGAGCTCGCCCCACGACGGCGTGCTGGCCGGGAAGTTCGTCGGCGAGCGTCCGGCGCCGGCCTACGAGCCGTGGCGGATCGCGTCGATCGCGACCGGTACCGCTCCGGCCCGGCTCCTGGCGCGGCGAGGCGGTGGAGGCGGACTTCTACTCGGTCAAGGCGGTGCTCGAGGCGCTCGCGCGGCAGCTCGGCGCCGCGCTCGAGGTCGTCCCCGGCGAGGAGCCGTTCCTGCATCCGGGTCGCAGCGGCCGCGTGCTGGTCGAGGGCGAGGACGCCGGCTGGATCGGCGAGATCCACCCGCTGGTCTGCCGCGAGTGGGACCTGGAGGCGGCCGCGGGCTTCGAGGTCGACCTGGCGCCGCTGGTCGCCGCCTCGCCGGTCGGCGACGAGACCTACGAGGACGTGATCTCCTATCCCGGCCGTCAACCAGGACGTCGCGGTCGTGGTCGACGAGTCCGTGCCGGCCGCCGAGGTCCGCGCGGCCGTGCTCGAGGGCGGCGGCGAGCTGCTGCGCTCGGCCGAGGTCTTCGACCTCTACCGCGGCGAGCAGGTCGGCGAGGGGCGCAAGAGCCTGGCTCTGCGGCTCACCTTCCGGGCCGCCGACCGCACGCTGACCGACGAGGAGGTCGCCGAGCAGCGCAGGGCGATCGAGGCCGCCGTCGAGAAGATCGGGGGGTCGCTCCGTGAATAGGGTCCTGGTGGCCGGCGCGTCCGGGTACGCGGGGGCGCTCGCGGCCGAGCTGATCCGGAAGCACCCGAGCCTCGAGCTCGCGCGGCGTCACCGCGCGCACCGACGCGGGCACGACGCCTCAACGAGCTCTATCCGCAGTACGGCGTCGACCTGGTTCTCGAGGAGCCCGCCGCGGAGGACGGTGCGGACGTCGACGCCGCGATCGTCGCCTATCCGCACGGCGCGGCCGCGCCCGGTCGTCGCGGCGCTGCGCGAGCAGGGCATGAAGGTCGTCGACCTCTCGGCCGACTTCCGCCTACACGACCTCGACACCTACGGCGCGCTGGTACGGCGAGCACGGCGCGCCGCAGCTGCTCGGCGAGGCCGTCTATGGCCTCACCGAGCTCCACCGCGAGGCGATCGCCGGCGCCGACCTCGTCGCCAACCCGGGCTGCTACCCGACCGCGAGCATCCTGGCGCTGGCGCCGCTCGCGGCGGAGGGTCTGATCGAGGACGTCGTCATCGACGCCAAGTCCGGGGTCTCGGGCGCCGGGCGCGCCGCCGAGGAGGAGATGGCCGTCGTCAAGGAGACCGACGACACGAAGCCGTACAAGGTCTCCGGGCATCGCCACACACCCGAGATCGCGCAGGAGCTCTCGGAGCTCGCCGGCGAACGGCGCGGGCGGACAGGCGGCCCTGACCTTCGTCCCGCACCTGATGCCGTACGACCAGGGAGAGCTGGTGAGCTGCTACGTGCGCACCTCCGAGCCGCTCGACGCGGCGACGGATGCTCTCCCTCTACGAGGAGCGCTACGGGGACGAGCCGTTCGTCGAGGTGACCTCCGAGCCGCCCGGGAGTGAGCGGCGTCCGCGAGACCAACCTCTGCCGCATCCATCTCGCGCTCAACGAGGCCTCGGGCCGGGTGCTCGCCTTCGCCTCGATCGACAACCTCTGGAAGGGCGCCGCCTCCCAGGCGATCCAGAACCTCAACCTGATGCTCGGGCTGCCCGAGGGCGAGGGGATCTCGTGATGGCCTCCGCGACCCAGACCTTCTTCCGCTCCCGCTGGGTGACCCCGCCGCCGCGAATTCGAGCAGCTCGAGGCCGGCCGAGCTCGCTCCCGGGTTCCGGGCCGCCGGGGTCGCCTGCGGGCTGAAGGGCGGCGGGGAGACCGACGTCGGGGTGATGGCCTGCGACGCGGACGAGGTGAGCTCGGCTCTGGCGCTGACCCGGAACGCCGCTGCCGCGGCGCCCGTCCGCGTCTGCCGGCGAGGAGTGCGACGCGGATGCGCTGCGCGCTGTCGCCGTCAACTCGGGCAACGCCAATGCCGCCACCGGTGAGCAGGGCTACCGCGACGCGCTGGCGATGCGGGACGCCGCGGCCGAGGCGCTCGGCGTCGAGCCGCGGACCGTGGCGGTCGCGGAGACGGGCACGATCGGCGTGCCGCTGGACATCGAGGCGGTCACCACCGGCGTCCTGGAGGCGGTCCAGGGGCTGTCGGCCCGAGCGGCGGCGAGGACTTCGCGCAGGCGATCATGACCACCGACAGCGGCCCGAAGCGCTGCTCGATCCGCGCGGGCGAGGTGACGGTCTCGGCCCAGGCCAAGGGCGCCGGGATGATCGAGCCGGGCTTCGCGACGATGCTCTGCTTCGTCCAGACCGACGCGGTGGTCGAGGACCCGGACGCGGTCCTCCGCTCCGCCCTCGCGGATTCGATGGAGCGGATCACCGTCGACGGGCAGATGAGCACGAACGACACCGTGCTGCTCCAGGCGACGGGCGTCGGCGGGCGCGGTGCTGCCGAAGGGGCTGCTCGAGGCGGTGCTGCTGCAGCTCGCTCTCGAGATCGTCGCCGACGGCGAGGGCGCGACGCGGGTCGGCCGCGCCGAGGTCACGGGCGCCGAAGAGCGCGGCAGAGGCCGAGCGGGTGGCCCGGGCGATCGCGAACTCGCCGCTGGTGAAGACGGCGCTGTTCGGCCGGGACTCCAACTGGGGCCGAATCGCCCAGGCCGCCGGCATGGCGCTTGCCGGCGAGGAGCTCGAGGAGCTGGGCCCGGACCGGATCCAGGCGGCGGATCTGGCCGCCGACGTGCCCGAGGCCGAGCTGTCGATCAACCTCGGTCGCGGCGAAGGCTCGGGCGCGCACGTCTACTTCAGCGACCTCACCCACGACTACATCCGGATCAACGCGGAGTACACGACGTGACGTCGCTCGATCGAGACCCTCCTCGAGGCGCTGCCGTACATCAGGGAGTTCCACGGCCGGACGATCGTGATCAAGTACGGCGGCGCCGCCATGCGGGACGAGGAGCTGCGCGAGGCCTTCGCGCGGGACGTCGTCCTCCTCAAGTACGTCGGGATGAACCCGGTGATCGTCCACGGCGGCGGCCCGGAGATCACCCACTACATGGAGCGGATGGGGATGGAGGTGAAGTTCGTCGAGGGGCTGCGCGTCTCCGATGCCGAGACCGTCGAGGTGGCCAAGATGGTCCTGCTCGGCAAGATCAACTCGGACATCCTCACCAGGCTCAACCGGCATGGCCAGCCGGCGGTCGGGCTCGGGCGGCGAGGATGGCGCGCTCTTCGAGGTGCGGCCGGTCGGGCAGTCCGCTGACGTCGGCTTCGTCGGCGAGATCACCAACGTCAACGTCGACGTGATCGACCACATCGCGGAGGACTACATCCCCGTGATCGCCTCGGTCGGCACCGACCGCGAGGGCGACTCCTACAACGTCAACGCCGACGAGGCGGCCGGCAAGGTGGCCGCGGCGATGCCGGCGCACAAGGCGATCTTCCTCACGGACGTCGACGGCTGGCTGCGCGATCCCGACGATCCGGAGTCGCGCATCTCCCAGGCGACCGCCGACGAGGTGAGCGCCGCGCTCGACGGCATCGAGGGCGGGATGCGGCCGAAGCTGACCAGGCCTGCGTCGACGCGATCGCCGGCGGCGTGGAGGCGACGCACATCGTCGACGGGCGGCGGCCGCACACCCTGCTCCTCGAGCTCTTCACCGACGCCGGCATCGGCACCAAGATCACGGCATGAGGGCAGCCCGATGAAGGTCGCCGAGCTCCAGGAGCTCGAGGCCCGATGGGTCATGCAGACCTACCCGCGGACGCCGGTCGAGCTCGTGCGAGGCGAGGGGGCCCGCGTCTGGGACTCCGAGGGCAAGGAGCTACCTCGACTTCCTCGCCGGGATCTCGGTCTGCTCCGTCGGCCACTGCCACCCGGCGGTCGTCGAGGCGGTCCGCGAGCAGGTCGGGACGCTGATCCACACCTCCAACCTCTACCTGACCGAGGGAGGGGTGCGACTCGCCGCACCGGCTCTGCGAGTCGAGCCTCGGTGGGCGGGCCTTCCTCTGCAACTCCGGCACCGAGGCCAATGAGTGCGCGATCAAGCTGGTTCGCAAGCACGCGCACGGCCGCGGCATCGCGGAGCCGGAGATCGTCGTCCTGGAGGGCGCGTTCCACGGCCGGACCATGGGATCGCTCTCGGCGACGCCCGGGCCTCTCGACCAACGAGAGCTTCGCCCCGTATCTGCCGGGCTTCCGCGCGGTGCCGCGCGATGATCCGGATGCGCTGCGCGCCGCGGTCGGGGACGAGCACGGCCGCCGTCATGCTCGAGCCGATCCAGGGTGAGACCGGGGTGCACGTGATCGCCGACGAGATGATCGTCGCTGCGCGGGAGGTCTGCGACGAGTCCGGCGCCCTGCTGGTCTTCGACGAGATCCAGACCGGGATGGGGAGGACCGGATCGCTCTGGGCCTACGAGCAGCTGCCCGCGCGGCCTGACGTGATGACGACCGCCAAGGCGCTCGGCGGTGGGCTGCCGGTGGGCGCTTGCGTGACGGCCCCCGAGACCGCTGAGGTGCTCGAGCGCGGCGATCACGGCTCGACCTTCGCGGGGGGCCCGCTGATCGCGGCCGCCTCGCTGGCCGCATTCGACGTGATCGACGACCGCGAGCTGCTGCGCGGATGTGCGGGAGCTGGGCGGGCGGCTCCGCGAAGGCCTCGACGGGATCGACGCGATCGCCGAGGTGCGCGGCCGCGGCCTGATGGTCGGCGCCCGGCTCGAGGGCGTCGACGCCAAGGAGGCCGCCGCTCGTGCCGCTGGATCAGGGCCTGATCGTCAACCCGATCGGCGAGGACACGCTGCGCTTCCTGCCGCCGCTGGTGGTCGGCGAGGCCGAGGTCGACGAGGCGCTCGAGATTCTCGGCCGGGCCCTGGGCTAGGATCGCCGCGTGAACTCTCGGGCCCGTTGGACGATCGGGATCCTCGTCGCCGTCGTGATCGGCCTGGTTGTCGGCCTGATCATCGTCGTGGGGGACAACAGCAGCAGCAACAACGCTGACACGACGGTCCCGATCCAGTCGGTCACCACGCCCACCGTCGCTCCGACCACCACGAGCCAGACGACGACGTCCACCCCGACCCAGACGAACGGCGGAACGCCTGCCCCGAATCCGGGCGGGACGAGCACCACCGGCGGCACCAGCGGGCTCTGAGATCTGGGTCTCTGGCGCTCAGGGGGCCGGCCAGCGGCCCTCGCCGGTGATGCCGAAGGTGTCGATCCGCGTCAGCTTGGCGAAGACGGCGTAGCGCTGGGCGGCGCTGTACGGCGGGTGGCAGGCCGTCAGGACCAGCTGGGGGTAGCCGACCGGCTTGATGATCCCGACGTCGCCCGGGTCGACGATCTGGTGGCGTTGAACCGTGTAGGTGAAGGCCGCGTAGGGCATCTCGATCCGGATCTCGTCCCCGTTCTCGATCTCGTCGATGTGCCTGAAGGGCGCGAGATAGGTCGTTCGGTGGCCGGCGATCGCCACGGTCCCGGGTTGTCCGGGGATCGGTGTGTTCGTGTAGTGCCCCGGCCCTTTCTCGAGCGAGGCGGTGTCGGTCCCCTGGACGACGACGATGTCGAGGCCGATGCGGTCGATCTTGATCCGGCCGATCGCGTGCCCGCGCTCCAGGTGCGGCTCGAAGCGATCCGCCAGGATCCGGGCCTTCTTCGCGTTGCTCCGCACCCCGGCGACCGCCTGCAGATCGGCGGCGCTCGGGTACTGGGAATCGAGCTGGGTGAGCTGGTCCGCGGCCTCGCTCTGCTTGATCGCGGCGTAGGCGGCGGAGAAGGGCTCCTGCCAGACCAGCGTGAGGCCCGCGTCCGCGAGGACGACCAGGCCCGCCGTGATCAGCATCGTCGAGACGACCCTCAGCGCTCGATGCACTGCCTGGATTCTGGCAGCGGCGCTCGAACAAACACGCCACACTTCCCCGCCTAATGGCCCCCGGCTCGGAAGCACCCAGAATCGCCTCCTACCAGGCCGACCCCGAGCCAGGTCGGCCGCGTGCTGCTGCTCTACTCGGGCGGGCTCGACACCAGCGTGATGCTGAAGTGGATCCAGGAGCGCTACGGCGCCGAGATCGTCACGCTGACGGTCGAACCTCGGGCAGCCGGGCGAGGACTGGGACGTCGTCACCGGCAAGGCCGAGCAGCTCGGGGCCGTGGAGACGGTCCTCGTGGACGCTCGCGAGGAGTTCGCGAACGACTACGTGCTGCCGGCGATCAGGGCGAACGCGCTCTACGGCGGCGGCTATCCGCTCTTCACCGCGCTCGGCAGGCCGCTGATCGGGAAGCTCGCGGTCGAAGGCGGCCCGCGAGCACGGCTGCGACACGATCGCCCACGGCTGCACCGGCAAGGGCAACGACCAGGTGCGGATCGAGGCGACGATCGCCACGCTCGACCCGGAGCTGCCGGATCATCGCGCCGGTGCGCGAGTGGCAGATGGGCAGGGAGGAGGAGATCGCCTACGCGCGCGAGCACGGCATCCCGGTGAAGGGCGGCACCGAGGTCTCGCCCTATTCGATCGACGACAACCTCTGGGGCCGCTCCTCCGAGGGCCGCGAGATCGAGGATCTGGACGCCGCTCCGCCGGATGACGTCTTCCAGCTCGTCACGCGGCCCGAGGATGCGCCCGACGAGCCGCAGGAGGTCGACGGTCGGCTTCGAGCGCGGTCGTCCCGTCTCGATCGACGGCGAGCAGCTCGGCCTGGTCGAGCTGCTCGAGCGGGCGGCGGAGATCGGCGAGCGCCATGGCGTCGGCATCGTCGACCACATCGAGGACCGGGTCGTCGGTCTCAAGGTGCGCGACCTCTACGAGGTGCCCGCCGCGGCGATCGTGCTGACCGCCCACCGCGAGCTCGAGAAGCTCGTCTGCACGATCCACCAGAACAACTTCAAGGGCGGCGCTCGAGAATCAGTGGGCGTACCTCTGCTACGCCGGGCTCTGGCTCGAGCCGCTCGCGCGCCGATCTCGACGCCTACATGGACTCGGTCAACGAGTTCGTCACCGGCGAGGTGAGCGCTGAAGCTCTACCGAGGGTCGGTGACTCCGATCCGGCGGAGCTCGCCCGTACGCCCTCTACGACCGCTCGCTCGCATCATTCGGCGAATCCGGGGGAGACTTCTCCCAGCACGCGAGCCCGGGGTTCATCGAGCTCTTCACGCTGCAGAGCCGGCTGGCACACCGAATCAGAAAGGAGAACGAGTGATCTACGAGCTGATCGGCCGAGCGATCGTGGCATTCCTGCTGGCGCGCCTACGGCCGCGAGATCCGCATCGCCGCCGGGGCCGGACTGGTCCTGACCGCGCTCGGCGTCGGCGCCTACCTGGCCTCCGCGGCGGCGAGGAAGAGGACTAGAAGCCTCGGGCGGCAGCAGGTGGGTGTGCTCCGAGCCCGGGACGTAGAGCTCGGCAGCGCTGCGGTTCGCCTGCGCCGAATGAGCCCGTAGCGCGCTCGCGCGGCGAGCGCGCGGAGTCGAGCTCCGGAGCAGCTCCAGGCGCGCCGACGCGGCTCGCCCTCGCGGGGGCGGGAATCCTGATCCTGCCTGCATGCGCCTCCATCTCAGCTCCTCTCGTCGTCGGTTGCTCGACTGGAACGAGACCGATGGTCCTCTCGGTGAGGCTATCAGCGCAACATGGATTGCTTCTCGGCAGTGATAAGTTTCACTTATGCTCGACGTGAGGCGTTTGAGGGTTCTCCAGGAGGTCGTCGCTCGCGGCTCCTTCTCAGCGGCCGCCGAGTCGCTTCATCTCTCGCAGTCGGCGGTGAGCCAGCAGATCGCCGTCCTCGAGCGCGAGGTCGGCATCTCGCTGCTCGAGCGGACCAGCGACGGGCCGAAGCTGACCGCCGCCGGCGAGGCCCTGATGGTCCACGGCGACGCGGTGATGTGCCGGCTCGAGGAGGCCGAGCGCGAGCTCGCCCAGATCGCCGGCCTCGAGGGCGGCCGGCTGCGGCTGGCGAGCTTCCCGACGGCGAGCGCGACGCTGATGACGAAGCGCGCTCTCGCTCTTCCGCCAGCGCTTCCCCAAGGTCGAGCTCCAGTTCACCGAGGACGAGCCGGAGGACGCGTTCCCGGCCCTGAAGCGGGGCGACTTCGACCTCGCCGTCGTCTTCGACTACCCGACGTTCCCGCTCGAGTTCGCCCGCGACGTCGAGGCCGAGCTGATCTACGAGGAGTCGATGCGGGTCGCGCTGCCGCCCGGCCACCCGCTGGCCGCCGCGAAGTCGGTCCGGATCGAGGACCTCGCCGACGAGGACTGGCTCTGCGGGGAGCTGCCCAGCTCCTGCCGTGAGCAGGTGCTCCAGATCTGCCGCGACGCGGGATTCGAGCCCAGGATCAGCTTCGAGAGCGAGGAGTACGAGGTGATCAAGGGCTTCGTCGCCGGCGGTCTCGGCGTGACGATCCTGCCGGAGCTCGCCGGCGATCACCCCGACATCGAGCTGCGGGCGGTGCGCGGCCGGAAGCCCGATCCGCCGCGTGTGGGCGGTGACCCGCGAGAGCGAGTCGCGCTCGCCGGCGGCCGAGGAGATGCTCGGCATCCTGCGCGAGGTCTGCCGCGCCTATCGCGAGGAGGCGTCCCGTGGCCGCGATCGCCGCCTGGCTGCACGATTCGTTGCAGGTGGGGCCGCCCGCGATTCATCGGGCGCGGCAGGCGCGACGCGCCTGTGAGAGCGTTCGCTACCGTTCCTGGCTCGACTAGAGCCGAGTCCCTCGATTGCGAGGGAGCGGGGAACCCAGATTGTTGGGGCGAATCGCCGGCAACTGCTCCGGCGTAACGCGACTCCTTTCCGCGTGAGCCCGTCAGCTAACCCCGCAGGCACCGAAGGAGATGGAAGCAGCGACGACATACGCCGCAGCACTCGCGTCCGGCCTCGCCGGGCATTCCGGCGTAGGCGAATCACGCTGGGCGCTGCGATCGGCGCTCGCCGTCGATCGTCGCGCTCGGCATCAGCTTCGCCGGCGCCAAGGACCCCTCGCTCCGGGACAAGATCGATGCGGCGCGCTCGGATGCCGGCCAGCTCTCGAACAAGGTCGATTCCCAGACCGCGCAGATCGCCTCGCTGACCGACGCAGGCCCATCAGGCCGGAGCGCACGGGCGATGGAGCTGAACGCCCAGGTCCAGACCACCGAGGCGCGCTCCAGCAGCTCGCCGAAGCAGCTCGACGCCGCCCAGCGGCAGCTCGACGCAGCTGCGCGGGCCAGTACGCCGCGGCAGTCAAGGAGCTCGACCAACGGCTCGTCGCGATCTACGAGAGCGACGCCCCCGACTACGTCACGGTGCTGCTCAACTCGAACGGCTTCGACGATCTCTCCACCCGCACGACTACCTGACAGGCGCTGCATGACGCCGACATGCGGATCGCGGACAGGGTCGCCTCGCTGCGCGACCAGACGGCGCAGCACACCCACCAGGTCGCGGACCTGAAGCAGCAGACCGACGCGGAGGCGCAGCAGCTCAGCCAGGCCAAGGCCAGCTTCATCGCGAGCCAGCAGGCCGCCAACCAGAGCGCCGCCGCCGTGGCGCAGGCGCGGGCGGGCACCCAGGCCTCGCTCTCCGACGCGCAGGGCCAGGTCGCCCGCTCGAGCAGCAGCAAGGCGGCCCAGCAGGCCTCATCAGCGTCCGGCTCCGGCAGCCCCGGCTTACCTCGGTGGCCCGTACTCGATCCCGACCTACATCGTGATGTGCGAGTCGGGCGGCAACTACCACGCGCTCAACGCCTCGAGCGGGGCCGGCGGCGCGTACCAGATCCTGCCCTCGACCTGGGCGGCCTACGGCGGCCAGGGCGCCCCGCAGGACGCGCCCAAGGCCGAGCAGGACCGCATCGCCGCCGAGATCTGGCGCGACTCCGGGCCGAGCGCCTGGTCCTGCGCCTAACGTCGGCTAGGACGCGATCTCTCGGAGATCCTTGGGCCGCAGAAGGGCGTGGAGGAGGTGGTCGTCGAGGGCGGCGATGCCTGCCCTTCTTCATCTTGACCCGCGAGCCGGTGACCAGGGCGACGGCGCTGCGAGAAGTCCGGCTCGTGGCCGACGAGCATCACCTCGCCGCGGCCGGCGGCAACCTCCAGGGGGTCGAAGTCGCCACCCGCGAGGCGGTGTCCTGCTCGATCGGGACACCCGAGGACCTGCGCAAGCGAGCTCTGCGGTCCGCTTGGCCCGGACCTTCGGGCTGGTCGAGGCAGACGTCGAGCTTCACCCCGAGCTTCTTCAGCGCCCGGCCGGCGTTGACCGCCTGGCTCTCGCCCTTCTCGGTCAGCTCGCGCTCGGCGTCCGGCTTGCCGGCGCCGTCCTCGGCGTCGCCATGTCTCAGAAGCCAGATCACCTGCACCAAATCCTCTGCCGAAGTTGCGCGGAATCATGTCTGGCTTTCGTGAGCCAGCCTTGACATCGGGCTCGCTCGTCAAGATGGCTGGTGAGCGCCGGAGCGGTCCATCTGCACGTCCACAGCGAGTACTCGCTGCTCGACGGGGCCTGCAAGATCGACAAGCTCGCTGCGCGGGCGGCCGAGCTCGACATGCCGGCGCTCGGGCTCACCGACCACGGCGTGATGAACGGGTCGGTCGAGCACTACAAGGCGTGCAAGGCGGCGGGGATCAAGCCGATCATCGGCCTCGAGGCCTACTTCGTCGACGACCGCGTCGCCACGCCGCAGGCGCGCGCGCTACGAGCGCAACCACCTCACGCTGCTCGCCTCCAGCGACGCCGGCTTCCGCAACCTGGTCAAGCTGAGCTCGGCCGGCTTCCTCGAGGGCTTCTCGCGCGGCAAGGCGAACGTCGACCTGGAGCTGCTCTCCGCGCACTCGGAGGGCGTGATCGCGCTCACCGGCTGCCTGCAGTCGCGCTTCTGCCGCCGCCTGGTCGAGGACCGCCCGGACGACGCGCGCGCCCACGTCGACGACCTGGTCGAACGCCTTCGGCCCCGACCAGGTCTACTTCGAGGTGCAGCGCAACGGCGTCCCCGAGCAGGAGAAGGCGAACGAGGGGATCGCCAAGGTGGCGCGCGAGCTCGGCCGGCCGCTGGTCGCCACGGCCGACGTCCACTACCTGCGCCGCGAGGACTACGACAGCCACGCGGCGCTGCTCTGCGTCCAGACGAAGTCGACGATCGAGCAGCCGAAGCTCCGCTTCGACACCAACGAGTTCTATCTGAAGAGCTCCGACGAGATGGCCGAGTCGTTCTCGGACATGCCGGAGTCGGTCGCGAGCACCCTCGAGATCGCCGAGCGCTGCGAGGTCGAGATGCAGCTCGGCCAGCTTCTGCTGCCGCGCTTCCCGACGCCGGACGGGGTCGAGCCGGGGGAGATGCTCCGCGAGCTCGCCCTCGAGGGCCTGCGCAAGCGCTACGGCGATCCGATCCCCGCCGACGCGATGGAGCGCCTCGAGTTCGAGCTCGGGGTGATCGACAAGATGGGCTTCCAGTCCTACTTCCTGATCGTCTGGGACTTCGTCAACTACGCGAAGGAGAACGGGCGTCGCCGTCGGCCCGGGCGCGGCTCGGCCGCCGGCTCGATCGTGGCCTACGCGCTCGAGATCACCGACCTCGACCCGCTGGCCAACGGTCTCCTCTTCGAGCGCTTCCTCAACCCCGGCCGCAAGTCGATGCCCGACATCGACATCGACTTCTCGGTGCGCGGACGCGAGCGGGTGATCCGCTACGTCGCCGACAAGTACGGCCGCGAGTGCGTCGCGCAGATCATCACCTTCGGCAAGATGGCGCCGCGCGCGGCCACCCGCGACGCCGCCCGGGTGCTCGGCTACGACTACGGCACCGGCGACCGGCTCGCCAAGCAGATCCCGGAGCCGATCATGGGCCGCAGCCCGAGCTTCGAGGAGTGCCTGAAGCCGGGCGAGGAGCTGAAGCGCACCTACGACTCCGACCCGGACGCGCAGGAAGATCATCGACACCGCGCAGGGCCTCGAGGGCATCGTCCGCAACCACTCGATCCACGCGGCGGCGGTGGTGATCGCCGACCGGCCGCTTCAGGAGATCGTCCCGCTGCAGCTCGCCGAGGATCGCGGCGGCGCCGCCGCCAACGGCAACGGCAACGGGAACGGCAAGACCGAGCGCGCCTACAAGACGGTCACGCAGTACTCGATGGGCCCGATCGAGGAGATCGGCCTGCTCAAGATGGACTTCCTCGGCCTGCGGAACCTCGACGTGATCGAGGACGCCACGACGATCATCGAGCGCTCGCGCGGCGAGAGGAGGTCGACATCAAGGACATCCCGCTCGACGACCCGAAGACCTACGCGATGCTCGCCAAGGGCGACTCGATCGGCGGTCTTCCAGTTCGAGTCCGACGGCATGCGCGATGCGCTCACGCCAGGTCGGCCCGACCGAGTTCCAGGACCTGGTCGCCATCGGCGCGCTCTACCGCCCGGGCGCCATGCGCTTCATCCCCGACTACGCCAAGGGCAAGCGCAACCCGGCGAGTCGTCCGCTACCCGGATCCGCGCCTGCGCCCGATCACCGAGACGACCTACGGCTGCGTCGATCTACCAGGAGCAGCTCATGGAGATCGCCAAGCAGATGGCCGGCTTCAGTCCGGCGCCGAGGCCGATGACCTGCGCAAGGCGGTCGGCAAGAAGAAGCGCGACCTGATGGCGACCATGAAGGAGAAGTTCCTGGAGGGCATGGCGGCGTCGAAGACCGACCCGAAGGTCGCCAAGGACCTCTGGTCGCTGATGGAGGCGGCCGCCGACTACTCGTTCAACCGCTCACACGCCGCCTGCTACGCGCTGATCTCCTACCGGACCGCCTGGCTGCGCGGCCAACTACCCGGCCGAGTACATGGCGGCGCTGATCTCGACCGTGATGTCGACGAAGGACAAGGTCCCGTTCTTCGTCAACCGCTGCGCCGAGATGGAGATCGAGGTGCTGCCGCCCGACGTGAACAGCTCCGACCACGGCTTCGTCGTCTCCGGCAACAGCATCCGCTTCGGGCTCGACGCGGTGAAGAACGTCGGCCACATCGCCGTCCAGGCGATCCTCGACGCGCGTTCGAAGGACGGAGACTTCACCTCGCTGTGGGACTTCTGCGAGCGGGTGGACACCCGCGACGGTGAACAAGCGGGCGGTCGAGTGCCTCGTCAAGTGCGGAGCATTTGACTCGACGGGCGCCTCCCGCAAGGGCATGCTCGAGGCGCTCCCGGCCGCGACCGCCTTCGGCCAGAAGGCGCAGGAGGACTCGCGCCTCGGCCAGTCCTCGATCTTCGACCTCGGGCGGCGCGGAGGAGGCCGGCCCGTCGCGCCAGCACCACGCCGCCGATCCGCGCCGAGGAGTTCGACCAGAACGAGCTGCTGCGCCTCGAGAAGGAGACGCTCGGCACCTTCCTCTCCTCGCATCCGCTCGCCGAGGTGAGGGACGCGCTGCGGGCCCGGGTCGACTGCCCGCTCTCGAGCCTCGCCGAGCAAGCAGGACGGGTCCTGGGTGACGGTCGGCGGGATCGTCACCGAGTTCAAGCGCCACAAGTCGAAGAACGGCTCGCTGATGTCGTTCGCGACCCTCGACGACGTCGAGGGCCAGGTCGAGATGCTGGTCATGGGCAAGGCCTACGAGGCCTCGCAGGAGTTCCTCGCGGCCGACGCGATCGTGATCGTCCGCGGCAGGCTCGACCACAAGGGCCGCGGCGAGACCAAGCTCGTCGCGCAGGAGGTCGAGCTCTTCGAGCCCACCGAGGACGAGGTCGCCAAGGCGCGCGCCGCCAGGGACACCGGACCGCTGCGGCTCGACATCGACGCCGCCGCAGTTCGGCGCCTCGCTGATCGAGGAGCTCAAGGTGATCCTCGGGCACTTCCCGGGCGACTCGGAGGTCATCCTGGTGATGAAGACCCGCGAGGGCACCAGGGAGCTTCGCTTCGGCCGCGAGCTACCGGGTGCGCCGCTCCGCGGACTGGACGCGGAGCTCGACGACCTGTTCGGTGCCGCCGCGCGCGCCGCCTGAACCTGGCGCGAGCTATCAGATCGCGCGCCCGGTTCGCGCAAGGGCCGGCTCGGGGCGCAGATGCCCATCCGCCGCCTCGACGGCGCCTAGACTGAACGCCGTGCCGAGGCAGACCCAGACCCAGAGGAGCAGCATCGGCGAGTGCCGCGAGTGCCGCACCTTCTGCGACAAGCTGGTCAACCCCGCGGGCTGCCTCGAGATGGGCTGCAAGTTCCTCTACACCTACGAGGACGCTCGCACCGGCGGCCGCTTCATGGGCTGCATGAACAAGGTGTTCAGCGCCGAGATCGACTTCGACCTCTTCCTGCTGGCCGAGCGCGCCCGCGAGGGCTTCGGCGGGATCAAGATGACCGGGCACCCCGCTTCCTCATTGCCAGTTCAGCGTCGAGCGGGCATACGAGGGAGACGGCCCCGGCCACGAGTGCGTCAATCGCCGCTTCTTCGACGCGCCGGACGACACGCCCGAGTCGATCCGGGCGTTCGACCTGCGCAACGCGCTTTCCTGAGCCCGCCATGGTGGGCCGACCGCGCCAGGGCCGTGATCTGCGTGCTCTCGCGGCTGGCTCGCGCTGGCGCTCGCCGGCTGCGGCGGAGCCTCCGGCGTCGCGTCCTCACCGCAGACGCGTCGCCGACCAGCTGAGCCAGACCGACGACGCCCTGCGCAGCGGCGATCGACGACTGGCGGGCCGGGGGAGACCCGCCCTCGAGCGCGCCGCCCCAGGACGGTCCTCGATCAGGCGGCGGCCGTCCAGGCCGGACGCGCGCTATCTCGCCGAGCACTCGAACCTGACCGCTCAGGTCCTGCCACTGCTGCCCGGCCCGCTCGCCGGCCAGGTGCGCCGCCTGACCAGGGCGGAGCGCGACCTGCTGCGGCTCTCGCACGGCGCGCGCCAGCGCAACCTCAGGGTCGGCGCGCCCGCCGCCGCTCTCCGACCTCGTCTCCTTCTACCGGGAGGCGCAGGCCGCTACGGGGTCGGCTGGAACTACCTGGCCGCGATCCACCTGGTCGAGACCAAGTTCGGCCGGGTGAAGAGCGACAGCGTCGCCGGCGCGCAGGGCCCGATGCAGTTCATCCCCTCGACCTGGCGGATCTACGGCAACGGCGGGGACATCCACGACCCGCACGACGCGATCCTCGCCGCGGCCAGGCTGCTCCGCGCCAACGGCGCGCCGCAGAGCTACGCCGCGTGCCCTGCGCGCCTACAACGACTCCGGCCTCTACGTCGACGCCGTGACGCAGCTACGCGCGCGAGATCGCCGCCAACCCGTACGGGCTCTACTACCTCTACTCCTGGCTGCCTTAGGTTCGACCCGAGGGTCACTCGGGCTGAAAGAGCGCGATCGTGTTGCCGTCCGGGTCCTTGAACCAGGCCGACTTTCCGATTCCCGCGGTCGTCGCGATGTGGCCGACGGTCTTGATGTAGTCGGTGTCGTAGTCCTCGAAGTCGACGCCGCGCCCCTCGAGCTCGGCGACGTCGGCCTCGACGTCCTTCGACCAGAAGCGCGCCTGGGTGTGATCGGCGTTGACGTCGCCGGGGCGGAAGTAGACGAGCAGCGTGGTGCCGTTCGCCGCACTCGAACAGCAGGTGGTTCTTGATCGTGCCTGGCGAGAGCTTCAGGCCGACCTTGTTCTCGTAGAAGTCCTGCAGGCATCGAGGTCCGACGAGATCAGCACGGCTGAGATCGGGTTGTCGCTGACCATCTCCACTCCTCTCGGTCGATTGGCGGTCAGCGGCAGATCCTCCACCATCGACCTAAGAATCGCTACGGCTTCCGGTTCGCCTCACGGTGCAGCCGCCTGACGATCTGGATGTCCTTCGCACGACCGCCTTGCCGTCGAGGCCCGGCCCCTCGAGAGACGGCGGGAAGCCCCTGGAGGCGCGGCTCGCCGAGGAAGGCGCGCATGCCCTTTCGGCCGATCTCGCCGTTGGGGATCGGGGCGTGCCGGTCGCGGTTCGAGCCGCGGCGATCGCGCGAGTCGTTCACGTGCAGGAGCTTGAGCTGCTTCAGGCCGATCTTGGCGTCGATCTCGTCGACCAGGTCCTTCATCCCCTCGGGCGTGCGGACGTCATAGCCGGTGGCGTGCAGGTGGCAGGAGTCGATGCAGAGGCCGAGGCGCTTCGGGCCCGCCGGTCTTCTCGATCAGCTCCGCGGTCTCGTCGAAGTCGCGGCCGAGGAGCTGGGGCGAGCCCGCGGTGTTCTCGTAGAGGATCGGGCAGCGGTCCGTCTCGGCCAGCGCCTCCTTGATCAGCTTCACGGCCCGCTTGCGGGCATTGGTGCGCGTGTCGTCCTTGAGCGCCCCGGGTGGATGACGACCCCCATGGCCCCGATCCCGTCGCCGACCCGCAGCGCGTGCGTCAGCGAGTCGAGCGACTTCTTGCGCATCTCCCGGTCGTTCGTCGCCGGGTTGATCAGGTAGATCGCGTGGATCGCGACGACCTCGACCTTGGAGGCGTCCATCGCCTCCCGGAAGGCCGGCGAAGTCGTCGTCGGAGTAGCGGGTCGGGCGCCACATCCGCGGGCTCTGGTTGAAGATCTGGATCGCCTCGCAGCGCAGATCCTCGGCCCGCTCGATGGCCCTGGAGCAGCCCACCCCCTGTGGAAACATGGGCGCCGATCAGCACGATGAGCTCCGATCCGTCAAATCCCGTTCGAGTCCGCTTCGCCCCGTCGCCGACGGGCGCCCTCCACATCGGTGGAGCGAGGACGGCACTGTACAACTGGCTCTACGCGCGCGGCCGGGGCGGCGAGCTGGTTCTGCGGATCGAGGACACCGACCGCGAGCGCTCGACGCCCGAGAACGTCGAGCAGATCCTCGACGCGCTCGCGCTGGCTCGAGCTCGACTGGGACGAGGGGCCGATCAGCCAGGCGCGAGCGGGCAGATCGCCACCGGGAGGCGCTGGAGAAGCTGCTGCGAGGCGGGCGTGGCGTACCGCGACTCGGCGACCGCCGAGGACGTCGCGGCCTGGAAGAAGGAGCACGGCAACCGCGGCTACCGGGGTACGTCCGACCGACGATGCGGAGGCGCTGCGGTTCGCCTCAAGGTCCCGGACGAGGGGCGACACAGTGGTCGCGGACGAGATCCGCGGCGAGGTGCGCTTTCCGCAACGCGGCCTCCGACGACTTCGTGATCGCCAGGGGCGACGGATCGGTCCTCTACAACTTCGCGGTCGCGGTCGACGACGCGGACATGGGGATCACCCACGTGATCCGGGGCGACGACCACCTCTCGAACACGCCGAAGCAGCTGCTGGTGATGGAGGCGCTGGGCGAGACGCCGCCGCGCTACGCGCACCTGCCGCTGCTCCACGGCCCCGACGGGAAGAAGCTCTCCAAGCGCCACGGCGCGGCCAGCGTGCAGGAGCTGCGCGACGCCGGCTACCTGCCGGCGGCGGTTCGCAACTACCTCGCGCTGCTCGGCTGGGGCACCCAGGACGACACGACGATCATGAGCACCGACGAGCTGATCGAGCGCTTCGACGTCGCCGACGTCGGCCGCGCCAGCGCGATCTTCGACGAGCAGAAGCTGCGCTGGCTGAACGGCCGCTTCATGCGCGAGATGGACCTCGACGCCTACACGGAGGTCGGTCGCCCGCCACCTCGGCCGCGAGCCCGACGAGCGGCTGCGGGCGGCCTGCGAGATCGCCCAGGAGAAGGCGCAGACGCTGGACGAGGTCTGGCCGCTGATCGGCTTCCTCTTCGAGGAGCCCGAGACCGACGAGAAGGCCTGGCGGAAGGTGATGAAGGACGGCGCCGCTGCCGCTGCTCAGCGACGCGCTCGAGGCGCTGCGCGGCGCCGAGCCGTTCGAGCCGGCGGAGCTCGAGGCGTCGCTGGGGCGGATCCTCGCCGAGCACGACGTGAAGCCCGGCAAGCTCTATCAGCCGATCCGGGTCGCGATCACGGGCACCTCGGTCTCGCCGGGGATCTTCGAGTCGCTGGCGGTGCTCGGCAGGGAGCGCTCGCTGGAGCGCATCGAGCGGGCCGTCCAGCGGCTTTCCACGGATCGGCGAAGACCGAACTTCTAGGTAGATCAACGCACGGGCTAAATAATCGGCAGGCCCGTGCCGATGAGATAGCCATGGCGACAGCAGCCGCGTCCAGCTCGCGGAACGCACAGAACGGCGCCCGCGGCGCAGGGCCGTGGACGCGTGCTGGCCGCCGCCTTCGACGAGGCCGAGCGCCAGCCCGCGCTGCAGGAGGGACGCGAGCAGGCCCTCGAGCAGGTCAACCGGGGCGCTCCGCCGCACGAGGTCGCGGCGGTCGTCGAGGCCGACGTCGGCCTCACCTGCGCGATCGTCCGCGCCGCCGGCCAGATCCAGGGCGCCGGGCGCATTCGCAGCGTCACCGACGGCGTCGAGCGGCTCGGCCCCGGCGCGGTCGAGGCGATCCTCCGCTCCGCGCCCTCCTACGACATCTTCAACGGCGACGGCCGCCTGGCCCTCGCGCCCGACCGCTTCCGGCTGCACGCCCTGGCGGTCCAGCGGGCCGCCGACCGGATCGCCGAGATGAGCGGGATCGGCGACCGCGACGAGCTGGCCCTGGCCGCGATCCTCCACGACATCGGCCGCCCGGTCCTGGCGCGGCTGCACCCCGGCTACGCCGAGCGCTTCGACCGCCGCGGCGCCACGCCCGACGACCGCATCGCCGAGGAGCGCCGCGAGCTGGGCATCGACCACGCCCTCGTCGGCGGGGTCCTCACCCGCCGCTGGGGCGTCCACGCCCGCGTCGCCGAGGCGATCGAGCGCCACCACACCCGTCAGGCCGAGGGCATGGCCGCCGTGATCCGCGTGGCGGACATGGTCGCCGCCCACATCGAGGACTGCCCGGTCAGCACCCAGGACCTGGTCGAGGCCGCCGAGAGCTGCGGCATGGACGAGCAGGCGGTGCGCCATGGTCCTCTACGAGCTTCCCCAGGGCAAGGGGTCACGTCGCCGGGCCACCGGCCCGTGTCCGCTCTCCTCGCGAGAGCTGGACGTCCTCCGGCGTCTCGCCGAGGGCAAGGTCTACAAGCAGATCGCCGTCGAGCTCGATCTCTCGGCGAGCACCGTCCGCAGCCACCTGCACAACGTGTACGGCAAGCTCGGCGCCCTGGACCGCGCACAGGCGGTCCTCATGGCGACCGAGCAAGGCTGGATCTAGAGGCTTCGCCTCTTGCGTCGGTCCGCCCCCAGCCGGTGGGGGCGGACCGACGCATGTCGATCAGCAGGGCGGCGATCGCCATCCCGATCGCGTCGATCGCCGACGTCCCTCGGCGTGCCCTCGCGGCCACGGACGAAGGTCTGGTGGAACTCGTCGGTGCAGGCGTAGGCGAGCGAGATCCCGACCGCCCAGAGCAGCGGCGCCTGGCGACGCCCCGCAGCGCCCACCACCAGGCGCCGGTGAGCAGCGCGTAGCCCGGTGACGTGGCCGAGCTTGCGGAAGACGATCACCCACCAGGCGTGATGGGCGGCCGCCGGCTGCGCGGAGAACCAGAAGATCACGCCCATCAGGGCGAGGGGCGCCAGGATCCGGAGCAGCGTGCGGTTGCGTCGATTCATCACGACGCCGCCCGGCCCGGTAAAAGGGATGGCGTGATCTCGGTCACCTCGAAGTCACGTTACGCGGTGGTCGCGCTGGCGGAGCTGGCGCGCGCCGGCGACAGCCCGATGCCGATCGGCCAGGTCGCCGAGCGCCGCGGCATCCCGGTGCAGTTCCTCGAGCAGCTCTTCTCGACGCTGCGCCGCGCCGGGATCCTGGTCAGCCACCGCGGCGCCAAGGGCGGCTACACGCTCGCCCGCCCGGCCGACCAGATCAACGTCCTCGAGGTCGTCCAGGCGCTCGACGGGGTCGTCGGCCAGGAGGGCAAGGAGGCCGGCGGCATCTGGGAGGAGGGGGTGGAGGCTCTGCGCGCCACCTTCCGCGACGACCACGATCGCCGACATCGCCCGCCGCGAGGCCGAGGAGTCCGGCGCCGGGATGTACCACATCTAGACCTGAGGCCGGTTTTCGGCTTGGCTATGCGGTGTGCGCCAGCGGTGCGCCAGTTCGTGCGCCAGTCAGCGTCGAAGTAGCTGCTTCTCGTCCAAAGCACTACTCGGAAACCCGAGGGTTCTAGAGTTACGCCCGATCCTCAGCCCAGCTTCTTGACCAGCTTGACGGTGTCCGTCTGAGTGTTCGGGTCGCCGCTGACCTCACCAGTCGGGGTGTAGGTGACGCTGACCTGCAGCTTCACCTTGCCGGTCCGATTGAGCCTGCGCTTTGCCTTGCCCTTGGCACTGATCGGCAGCGTCACCACGCCGCCATTGACAGTCTCCTGGGTCGTCATGTCTTTGCTTGTCAATGAAAGCGTCCCCGGTCCGGGAAGGTTCAGCGTCAGCAACGCGGTTCCGTTGCTCTTCTTGTCCTTGACCTTGCCGAAGCTGAAGCTGTTCGAGGGCTTGTGGACAAGCAGCGCGGTGGCATTGACGCGACTGCCGTCGGTGCTGTCGGTCGTAAATGCTCCCGAGGCGCCGTCGGCAAGGCCCCCGTTCCGATAGAGGAATGACTCACCGGGGACGTAGTACAGGCACGCGTTCATAACCGAACCGGCGTTTGCGCTGTTCCCCCCGAGCACATCTCCCGGTTGAACCGCGATGTTCACCGGAAAGGTGTTGGTCATCAGGGGAACGAGAGGGCGCGGCCCGTCATGTGCCACGACCGCATACGTCGTGGGATTGCCGACCTTGCGAAAGACCTTCATCTCGAGCATCTGCCCGGCGCCTGCGACCGCGTTCGTGCTCCAGGACGTCATCAGGTTCTCGCCCTGGGGCACGACATAGGAGGCTCCACCGATCACCGTCGGCTGGACGTAATCAACCGAGTTGCCCGCGCATAGGATCGTCGGGGAAGCGCTGTCGTTAGCGAGCTGGCCGATCGTGACCGATGCCCGCGCGGAACCTGCACCCATCAGGCTCAGCAGTACGGCGAGCATGAAGACTGAGCGCTTCATGTGCTCACTTTCTCACGATTCCGCGGCCTGGGTCGGGTTTCCGTCACGGTCCCTTCCATGCGCCGCTTCTCGTCCAAGGCAGCACTTTCAGGTGATCCCTGCAGGGCCGCCTGGGCTCCTACTTTCCCGCGAAGGGAGGAGTGCTTTGGTGGTCCTCCAGCTGATCGTGGGACGCGGCTGCTCCTGACCCGAACCATGGCGGGTGGTCATTTCGGAAGAAGCGCGGCGCAAACCAGGGCCAACACGTCGGCCCTGCCAGCAGTAGTGTGGAATCGAAGCCCAGGGGGCTCGACAAGGAGGCCTCATGGCCATGGCTGAGGAATCTGCCGCCCGGGCCGAGATGCTCGCGGACCTAGCCCAGTTTCCACTGATGGAGGCGTTGATCGGGCGCCGCTCGCGCCGATTTGCGCTCGGGGATGAGATCCCCGATGGGCCCCTCGCCTACACGTCGAAGCACGAGCCCGTGCCGCTGACCGAGCTGGAGCGCGCCTTGGTGCTCTCCTCGATGGGGGGCACGACCGGATGGCACTACGGAATCACCCGCCACGAGCACTACGCGCCGCACATCGCGAACTACCCGAGCGGGGCGGCCGGACGCACATTTCCATCTGCCGCCGGCTTCCACACCGCCGAGCTCTTCTTCACCGACGAATCGGGGACCTACTTCTTCCCCACGCGGGATGCTGGCGCCCTCGTCGACCCGTCGGTCGAAGAGATCACCCCGGAGCTGATGGTCGAGCGGCACCTCGCTCAGATCCGCAGGCTCTCGGACGAGCGCATCCACATACCCGCCAAGGAGCCCTACATGGAGGGCCACAACACCTGGTGCGCAAACGTGCCCGGTTCCCTGCTGGTGATCCCGGTGGCCGACATCGCCCAGATGGTCCTCAACATCCTCTGCTTCTTCGCGCAGAACGGCTACTGCGTCTACGACGACGTAAACGATGTCCAGATCCCGGGTATCGACGAGTTCTCGGATCTCGTCGACGTCAAGGATCCCTTCCCGCTCACCTTCGCGGAGCAATACGCGCTCACCGAGGCGACCGCCGAGCTTGCGACCAGCTGCTACGCGGGCGTGCTCACCCTGCAGGCGATGGGCCTGGGGGGCTGGATGTTCGACGGCATCGACCGGTTCACGCTGCTGGGCGCCTCCGGCGACCCCGAGGTCCCCGGTCTCCGCTTCCGCTACGACGAGGACGAGCGCTGGTCCACGCCGAACCCAACCGGGCTCGAGGGCGTCTTCGAGGCCTTCTGCCCGCCCCACTACAAGGACATGGCCGCGGCCGTGGAGGCGCTGGCCGAACGGAAGTTCGGATCGGGGGGCCCCCACAATGAGGAGACGCCGGGTGCTTGGAGCGAGAGTGCCGCGATTCGAGGGGCGGCAGAGCGCTTCTCGGATGAGTTCAAGGCCTGCGTCACCCTCCAGGCCCAGTACATCCTCGACACCTTTGGCAAGTTCCCGGGGACTGTGCCGACCGTGTTCTCCCTCAACTACGTCCAGGCTCACCACCTGGACCTGGACTTCTACGACCGCTTCTTCAAGCCGGGGGCGTATCTGAGGACCCACGCCGAGCACATGGACCGCTGGCACGGCAGCTCCTGATCTCGCCGCTGCTTCGCGCGAGAAGCGGAAGCGCCAGCTGAAACCGCTGCTTTCTCCTTGAAGCAGACCCAGCTGTCAAGGGGGCGATCTTCCTGCTCGGTGCGACCACGATTCCCGACGCGTCGGTCCCCAGCGGAGTGGGCACGCTCACTACGACGGGACCTGACCCAAGCAGAGGTCAACCAGATGTACGACGACCAGACCTGCCCGACCAAGCAACCCGCCGCCGCTGCGCCCACGAAGAAGAGGTGCAAGAAGGCCAAGAAAAGGGCCGCCGCCGCAAAGAAGAAGCACTGCAAGAAGAAGAAGCACTAGCGCGCCGACGGCGAACATCACCGGAACGGGGTTAAGCGAGTGCGCAGCTTCTGACTACTCCGACAGCCCGGCGGCTTCGCGCCGCGGTTGTCCTAGTCCTCCTCCGTCCAGTCCCGCCGACCTGAGTCCTTGCCGCTTACCCGGTCCAGGATGTGCGTCCATCGGCTTGGCTTGACGCCCGGCTCACGCAGGCGCAAGGCCGGGGCCACGCCGCTCGGCTCAGGGAGCGCGGCAGCCGCCGCGGCATCGATGCGGAGGTCAACCCCGTGCTCATGCAGCAAGTTGACCTGGTCGGCAGCCACGAAGCGCCGGCCTCCGTCGGCCCGCATCACGATTCCGTGGAAGATGTCCTCCTCGGGAGCGGCGATGACGTGGTCCACCGTTCCCACCTGCTCGCCATCCGAGCTGTAGACAGGCACACCCCGATCCAGCACCTCGTAAGCGATCGGCAGGCCTTCATCCATCCAGCGAACAGTACCTTCGCCAGCCCGCGAGGAGCCTGTAGTGAAACCTGGCAACGCCAAACTGCCGCTTTCATGCAAAGCGGCGGTTTCGAGCGCGGCTGCCTCGAAGCGCGAAAGGCGTCGCGTCGAACGACCGTCTGCCCGTTCGCGCCGCCGGATCAAATGGCGGGCAAGGCCCGTCTTGACGCGGGCCTCGGGGCTCGCGTAGGCTTGCGCCGCAACACTCGGGGACTGAGGGTTTCAGCGGAGAAGGCGAAGCCCAGAGAGTGATCGCCATCGTGAGCACAAGAGGTTTGCCGCAGGGGGCGGTTCGACGAGCGCTACCGGGGGGCAAGAGCTTTTTGGCGGCCTTTACCACTGCAGCGGCCCTGCTCACGGCGCTGTTGGCCCCTCAGCTCGCCTGGGCCGCTGGCTCGGGCTCGTTCAGTCCCAGCGGGTCGATGGGCGCCCCCCGACAGGACGCCGCCGCCGCGCCGCTACCAGACGGGCGGGTGCTGATAGCCGGCGGCGGCGGTCCCTCCGGCTTCCTCTCGAGCGCCGAGGTCTTCACTCCCGCCACCAACAGCTTCAGCTCGGTGGGGATTGGATCGATGGGCTCCATCCGTAGTAGCGCCGTCGCCGCCCCGCTCGCTAACGGGCGGGTGCTGGTGGCAGGCGGCTACAGCGGTTCCTCCTACCTCTCAAGCGCCGAGGTCTTCACCCCCGCCACCAACAGCTTCAGCTCGGCGGGGATCGGATCGATGGGGACCCCCCGCGAGGGCGCCGTCGCCGCCCCGCTCCCGGACGGGCGGGTGCTGGTCGCCGGCGGCGACAACGGCTCCTCCGTATTCTCGAGCGCCGAGGTCTTCAACCCGGCCACCAACAGCTTCAGCTCGGCGGGGATCGGATCGATGTCGATAGCCCGGACCGGCGCCGTTGCCGCCCCACTCCCCGACGGGCGGGTCCTGGTCGCCGGCGGCCGCAACGGGCCCTCCTACCTCTCGAGCGCCGAGGTCTTCAACCCGTCCACCAACAGCTTCAGCTCGGCGGGGATCGGATCGATGGTCACCCCCCGAGGGGTTGCCGTAGCGGCCCCGCTCCCAGACGGACGGGTCCTGGTCGCCGGCGGCTACAACGGCTCCGTTGTCTCAAGCGCCGAGGTCTTCAACCCTGCCGCCAACAGCTTCAGCTCGCAGGGGATCGGATCGATGGGCACCGTGCGTGACGTCGCCGCCGCCGCCCCGCTCCCCGACGGGCGGGTTCTGGTGGCAGGGGGCTGGAACGGCTCCGCAGACCTCTCGAGCGCCGAGATCTTCGCCGCCACCAACTCCTTCAGCTTCGGGGTCAAGAGCAAGCAGCTGACCGTCAGCGTCCAGGCGAGCGGCAAGGTCTCCGTTAGCGACGCCGCCTCGCCGCTCGGCGCCTCGACCCCTAAGAAGAAGGGGAAGAAGAAGCTGAGGCTCCTGCTGAAGCCCTCGAGCGCCTCGGGCGACCCGCCGGCGATCACGGTCCGCTTGCTGCTTTCCAAGCTCGCCAAGCAGAGGCTGCGTCAGAAGGGGAAGGTGACGGTGAGCGCCCGGATCACCTTCACGCCTCAGGGCGGGCTCGCCAACACCCAGACGGCGAAGATCAAGATCAAGAGCAAGAAGAAGTAAGCCTGACACCGCCCCACGTGCTGAGGAAGCGAGAACCTCGGCGACGGCCGCTTTCCATGCAAAGCGGCAGTCGCTAGCAGCCCGCGAACGAAGAAGGCCCCCGGTGAGCGCCCAAGGGGCCTAGCTCCTCCTGCCGTCCAGGGCGGGCCCTGGCAGCCCTGAAAGGGCGTGAGTCGTCCTACTGAGCCTCGCCTCTAGAAGCCATCGACCGGGACGATCGTGTTGTCCGGCTCGAGCAAGAAGTACATGCCGTTTGGTGTGGATTGGTTCTTCACCAAGTAGCGACCCGGCGTGACGGGGCCGATCCTCCTGATCGCGCCGTGCCAGGTATCAACTTCGACCGCATCTCCGACTTGCTCCCAGTGCTCCGGCGTGTCCGCCGGCCAGTGATACAGAGTCCATTTCGCCACAGCCATGTGCTCACCCTAGTTCGACGAAGGCAGGACCGAGGTGTGCCCCCGAGACTAGGCTGGTGTGAACGTCGAGGGAAGGAGCGCCATGTCGGACAAAACCGAGACCGCGATCCTCTCCGGGGGCTGCTTCTGGCCCGCGCAGGAACTGTGGCGCCACCGCGACGGAGTCATCTCGACCCGGGTCGGATACACCGGTGGGGAGAACGACAACCCGACCGGAGAGAACCATCCGGGTCACGCGGAGGCGGTCGAGATCGTCTTCGACCCCGAGCGCACCTCCTACCGGGACCTGCTCGAGTTCTTCTTCCAGATGCACCGACCCGACCTCGGCGAAGGGGCTGTCGGGTCCGGCTACCGCTCCGAGATCTTCTATACGAGCGACGAGCAGCGCCGGATCGCCGAGGAGACGATCGCCGACGCCGACGCCTCGGATATC
This sequence comes from uncultured Solirubrobacterales bacterium, assembly GCA_963821705.1. Taxonomy (GTDB): domain Bacteria; phylum Actinomycetota; class Thermoleophilia; order Solirubrobacterales; family 70-9; genus DASUPK01. The sequence continues at coordinate 259,401 of CAWGEV010000008.1, forward strand.
TGGCCGGGCAAGGTCGTGACCGAGATCAGCGAGGCGGGCCCCTTCTGGGAGGCCGAGGCCGAGGACCAGCACTACCTCCAGCGCTATCCGGACGGCCACAGCTTCTTCCTGCGGCCGGACCGGTAGCTGCAGGGCCGCGAGGCCGGGGCAGGAATCACCCGAAACCTGACCGGGTTCCGCTAGTTTGTCCGAATGGCCGGGTCCAACGGGACGACTACGACGACGCTTCGCGTCGGTGCAGAGAGCTCGGCGGTCGTCGGCAACACGCCGCTGGTGGCGCTGCCGCGCCTGGGCGCGGAGCTGCCCGGCGAGGTGGTCGCGAAGCTCGAGTTCTTCAATCCGGGCGGCTCCGTAAAGGACCGCATCGGGGTCGCGATGATCGACGCGGCCGAGCGCGACGGCCTGATCGAGCGGGGACGCTCAGTGATCGTCGAGCCGACGAGCGGCAATACCGGCATCGCGCTGGCCCTGGTCGCCGCCGCCCGTGACTACCGCCTGATCCTGACCCTGCCGGAGGGCATGAGCCGCGAGCGCACGGCGCTCCTGCGGACCTACGGCGCCGAGGTCCATGAGACGCCGTCCCTTGGGGGCATGAACGAGGCGGTCGAGCTGGCCAACAGGCTGGCCGCGGAGCACGACGGCTTCATTCCGCAGCAGTTCTCGAATCCCGCGAACCCCGAGATCCATCGCCGGACCACCGCCGAGGAGATCTGGCGCGACCTCGATGGCCAGGTCGACGCGTTCGTCGCCGGTGTCGGCACGGGCGGCACGATCACCGGGCGTGGGCCAGGTATTCAAGGAGCGTCGCCCCGACATCAGGATCATCGGCGTGGAACCGGCGGCCTCGCCGGTGCTCTCCGGCGGCCAGCCGGGCGCGCACAAGATCCAGGGGATCGGCGCCGGATTCGTCCCGGAGGTGCTCGACCGCGAGCGTGATCGACGAGGTCGTCGGCGTGAGCGACGAGGACGCCCTCGAGACACGCGCGGGCGTCGGCCCAGCGAGAGGGACTGCTGGTCGGCATCTCGGCCGGAGCCGGCGATCCGCGCGGCGCTCGACCTGGCCGCGCGCGAGGAGATGGCGGCAAGCGGATCGTGGTGATCGTGCCCGACTCCGGCGAGCGCTACATGTCGCTGCCGTTTTTCGCCCCGTCGTGACGCCTTCGCCCTCCGTAAGCTTCGGGCGTGCTTGGCCTTGGAACGCTCACGCGCGTGCTCAAGGAGGTGTCGTCCGACGTCGCCTCCGCACGCGAGCGCGACCCCGCGGCTCGCGGCATCGGCACGCTCGAGATCCTCACCGGCTGGGCCGGCGTCCAGGCCCTGCTCGCGCATCGCGTCGCCCACGCCCTCTGGGAGTCCGAGGTCCCGCTGGCCCCGCGGGTCGATCGCCTACACCAGCCGTTCGATCACCGGCGTCGAGATCCATCCGGCCGCGATCGATCGGCAGCGACTTCTTCATCGACCACGGCTCGGGCGTCGTGATCGGCGAGACGGCCGAGATCGGCGACCGGGTCACGCTCTACCAGGGCGTGACGCTCGGCGGCACCGGCTTCGCGCGCGGCAAGCGCCACCCGACGCTCGACGACGACGTCACGGTCGGCTCGGGCGCCAAGCTGCTCGGCCCGGTGACGGTCGGGCAGCAACGCCAAGGTCGGCGCCAACACGGTGGTGATCGAGGACGTGCCCGCCGCAGACCACGGTCGTCGGCAATCCCGGCCATCCGGTCCGGGTCGAGGGCCGCCCGGTCGAGGGCCCCGACACCGACTGGATCCACCTGCCCGACCCGATCGCCGAGGCGATGAAGGAGCTCTCGGAGCGGATCGCGGAGGTCGAGAAGCGCCTGGCCCGACTCACCGGTGAGGACGCCGGAGAGGCCGATGTGACCGAGCTCCGGCCGAAGAAGGGCCCGAGCTCAGCCGGCGGTTAGCCGCCAGGCCCGCGGATAGACTGGCGCCGCCCTCGACTCCGGCCCGAAAGGACCCGCATCATGCGTACCGCCCGACTCCCCGTGCTCATCGTCGCGTTCTTTGCCGCCGCGCTCCTGCTCGCCGCCTGCGGCGGCGGCAGCAATGACTCGTCCCAGATCACCGACGTGATCCAGAAGAGCGCGACGAGCACCAACCCGGCGGACTGCACGAAGTACGCGACTCAGCAGTTCCTCGACCAGACGCAGCTCACGTCCGGCTCCGACGCTGTCCAGCAGTGTCAGAAGGACGCCACCGATACGACTGACAAGCCCAGCTCTGTGGACGTCAGCAACGTCAACGTGTCCGGCTCCACCGCCACCGCCAACGTCACCTTCCACGGTGGGAGCTTCGACGGCTCGACGCTGTCGGTGTCCCTGATCAAGAGCGGGGACCAGTGGAAGCTGGACAAGATCACCGGCATCCCGACCTTCAACTTCCAGGCACTGGTCTCCGCGCTCCAGACCAAGCTGAGCAGCGACTCCAGCATTCCGGCCCCGGTCACGAGCTGCATCGTCCAGAAGTTCAGTCAGGTGGGTGCCGATCAGGTGAAGAGCATCATCCTGAGCGGCAACGGAGATCAGCTCACGGTGCTGTTCTCGACCTGCGCGCCCAGCGGCTGAGGTCGCGATAGCCGAGCGAGCCGGGGCGAGGACTATCCTCGCCGCATCGCACGCGTAGAGGAGGAAACCAAGCCGGAGGCGGTCGGGCGCCCCGTCGAGGTCGGCGCGGACCAGGTCGAGCGCCTGCTCGCGGGCCTGAACGGACCGCAGCGCGAGGCGGTCACCTTCGGCGAGGGGCCGCTGCTGATCCTGGCCGGCGCGGGGTCGGGCAAGACCCGTGCGCTCACCCACCGGATCGCCTGGCTGCTCGCCACCGGCAGGGCGCATCCGAACCAGATCCTCGCGATCACCTTCACCAACAAGGCCGCCGACGAGATGCGCGAGCGCGTCTCCTCGCTGGTCGGCGGGGTCTCGCGCCGCATGTGGGTGATGACCTTCCATGCCGCCTGCGCGCGCCTGCTGCGGCATCGAGGCGGAGCGCCTCGGCTACACGAGCAAGTTCACGATCTACGACGAGGCCGACTCGCTGCGCATGCTGAAGCGCTGCCTGGAGGAGCTCGAGGTCGACACCAAGCGCTACCCGCCGCGCGCGGTCCGCGCCCGGATCTCGGATGCGAAGAACCAGCTGATCGACGCCGAGACCTACCAGGAGCAGGTCGGGCGGCCCGTTCGAGGACATGGTCGGGCAGGCGTATCGCCTCTACGAGCGCCGGATGCTCGACGCGAACTCGATGGACTTCGACGACCTGCTGATGCGGACGGTCAACGTCCTGGAGCTGTTCGAGGACGTGCGCCAGCGCTACCGGGAGCGCTTCCGCTGGATCCTGGTCGACGAGTACCAGGACACGAACCACGCCCAGTACCGGCTGCTGCAGCTGCTGGCCGGTAAGGACGGGAATCTGACGGTTGTGGGAGACGAAGACCAGTCGGTCTACAGCTTCCGCGGGGCGGAGGTCCGGAACATCCTCGAGTTCAGCGAGGACTTCCCGGACGCGCACGTCGTCAAGCTGGAGCAGAACTACCGCTCCACGGAGACGATCCTCGAGGCGGCGAACGCCGTCATCTCGCACAACACAGGCCGGCTCGGCAAGCACCTCTGGACCGACCTCGGCGAGGGCGAGAAGATCCACGTCGCCGAGCTCGAGGACGAGCACGCCGAGGCGCGGTTCGTCGCCGGCGAGATCGAGGAGCTGATCGACCAGCACGGCATGACCCGCGACGAGATCGCGGTCTTCTACCGGACCAACGCGCACAGCCGGGTGCTCGAGGACATCCTGGTTCGCTACGAGCTGCCGTACCAGGTGATCGGCGGGACCAAGTTCTACGAGCGCGCCGAGATCAAGGACGCGGTCGCCTACCTCCAGCTGCTGGTCAACCCGGCCGACGCGGTGAGCTTCTCGCGGGTGATCAACTCCCCGCGGCGCGGCATCGGCGACACGAGCCAGGGCCGGCTGCGTGCCCACGCCAACACGACGGGCCGGACGATCTGGGAGATCGCGCTCGAGTCCGAGGCGGTGCCGGGCCTGGGCGCGGCCGCGATCAAGTCGATCTGGCGCTTCACCGAGCTGATCGAGGAGCTGCGGGCCGAGTTCGAGAGCCGCCCGGTCGCCGATCTGCTCCGGGCGCTGCTCGAGCGGTCCGGCTACCTCGACGCCCTCCGGGCCGAGCGGACGATCGAGGCCGAGGGGCGAATCGAGAACCTCGAGGAGCTGGTCGGCGTCGCCGCCGAGTTCGACGCGAACCGCGAGGTCGAGGGGCCTTCGGACATCGCCGCCGCTCGACGAGTTCCTCCAGGCGATCTCGCTCTACACCGACCAGGACGACCTGAAGCGGGACGAGTCCAAGGTGACGCTGATGACGCTCCACAACGCCAAGGGCCTCGAGTACGACGCCGTCTTCATCATCGGCTGCGAGGAGGGCGTCTTCCCGCACTCGCGCTCGCTGGAGGAGGGCAACGAGGAGGAGGAGCGCCGCCTCGCCTACGTCGGCATCACGCGGGCGCGCAAGCGGCTCTGGATGACCCATGCCCGCAGCCGCCGGCTCTTCGCGGGCCGCGAGACCGGATTTCCGTCCCGGTTTCTCTCCGAGCTCCCCGATCAGCTGGTCGAGCGCGAGGGAACCCAGGAGCAGGCGATCACGGGCTGGTCGCTGGGCGGCATCGACCGGCCCGCAGCCGAAGGCCGACCCCTCGCTCTCCTTCGCCACCGGCGACGACATCGTCCACGCGAGCTTCGGCGACGGGGTGGTCACCGCGGTCGAGCCGGGCGGGGTGATTGTCGTCCGCTTCGCCAGCGACGGTACCGAGCGCAAGCTGATGGCGGACTACGCGCCCCTGAGGAAGGCGAGCTGATGGCGGCGACGGTGATCGACGGCAAGGCCGTCGCGGCGTCGGTGCGCGAGCGTGTCCGCGGCGAGGTCGCGGAGCTGTCGCCTCGGAGCTCGGTCGCCCACCGGGACTTGCCACGGTGCTCGTCGGCGACGACCCGGCCTCCGCGATCTACGTGCGCCGCAAGCGCGAGGCGTGCGAGGAGGTTGGGATCCGCTCCTTCCACCACGAGCCGGACGGGTCGATCTCCCAGGAGGAGCTGCTCGAGCTGGTCCACGAGCTCAACGACATCGGACGAGGTCGACGGCATCCTCGTCCAGCTGCCGCTGCCGGACCAGATCGACGTCCGCCGCGATCGTCAACGCGCTCGACCCGGGCAAGGACGTCGACGGCCTCACTCCGATCAGCGCCGGCCGGCTGGCCCGCGGCGAGCCCGGCCTGGTGTCGTGCACGCCGCGGGGCATCATGGAGCTGCTCGCGTCCGCCGGGGTCGATCCTGGCCGGCAAGGAGGCGGTGATCGTCGGGCGTTCGAACCTGGTCGGCCGCCCGGTCTTCTCGCTGCTGCTCGGCGCGAACGCCACCGTGACGATCTGCCACAGCCGCACCCGCGACCTCGGCGAGGTCTGCCGGCGTGCCGAGATCCTCGTCGCGGCGGCCGGGCAGCCCAAGCTGATCGGCGGCGACATGATCCGCCCGGGCGCGACCGTGATCGACGTCGGAACCAACCGCACCGACGACGGGCTGGTCGGGCGACGTCGACTTCGACGCGGCCGTCGAGGTCGCCGGCGCGATCACGCCGGTGCCCGGGGGCGTAGGGCCGATGACGATCGCGATGCTGCTGTCCAACACGGTCCAGGCTGCGCGCGGCCGCCTCACGGCGCCCGCCGCTGGCTGGTTGAATCCCCCCTCAATCCATCGACGGAGGCTGACCCTTGGACTCATCAAGGCTTGCGCACGGGAGAGATCGTCGCCGGGATCGGCGGCGTCGCCCTGTTCGTGTTCCTGTTCTTCGACTGGTTCGGCGGAGGCGCGGAGGTGAGCGGCAGCCTGGTCAACGGCACCGCGACCCTCTCGCATCCGGGCATCAGCGGCTGGGATGCCCTGATCGACCTGCCGGGATTCCTGATCATCCTGTCCGGCGTCGTCGGGGATCGCGCTGGCCTACCTGGCCGCCGGCCGGGCAGCGGGTGAACGTCCCGGTTCGCCGCGGCGCGATCACGGCGCTGCTCGGCGTGCTGGCCGTCCTGCTGATCCTCTGGCGGATGTTCGCCGGCTCGCCGACGCTGAAGATCGGCGTGTTCCTCGGACTCGGCCGCGGCGATCGCCATCACCGCCGGCGCCCTGATGGCCCTGGGCGAGGACGGCTTCGCAGCCGCTGGTCGCGGTCGCGGGTGGCCGCACGCGTGCGGCCGCGGCGAGCGCGCCGGCGGCAACGCCGACGCCGCCGCCGGCGGCGGCACCCGCCAAGAGCGGCTCCGGCTCGAGCGGCTCCACCACGACCAAGGCGCTCGACGACGAAGAAGCCGGCCGCGCGCTCCAGGTCCAAGGCGAAGTCGTCGAGCTCACGCTCCAGCTCGAGCAAGAAGAAGAGCAAGTCCCGCTCGAGCGGCAGCAAGACCTCCTCGAGCCGCAAGAAGTAGCCGGCCGGACATCCGGCCACCCGGCCGTCGCGCTCGGCTGAGCGCGGCCGCGGCGGCCGCGTTCACAATGCGCCGCCTGTGTAGGGTCACGGCGCCCAGGTCGATGAAAGGGCGCGCGCAGCGACCCGTCGAGTCTTGGAGGACTGAACATGATCGTGGAAGGTTGTCTCAGGGGCAGGTCATCGCGGCGGTCGGCGCCGTCGTCCTGCTGATTGCGATGTTCCTGCCCTGGATGGGCTTCAGTGCTGGGGTGGAGGTGGGACGGTCACCGTCCCTCGGCGCCGGCAGCTGCCACCGGGCGTACCACGCCAGGTGCGGCCGGGCCAGCGAACCCGGACAACGTCTGGAAGGGCTCGACGCTCGACATCTACCTGCTGATCACGGCGATCGTGGCCGCTTCTGCCCGCTCTGCTCGCGCTCACCGACAGCGCGGAGGAGTTCTCGTTCGTCTCGGCCGCGACGTTCCTGCTCGGCGTCGTCGCGGTGATCCTGATCGCCGCCTTCCTGACGGTGGACTTCCCGGCCACGGCGCCGAGCGCAAGTTCGGCGCCTTCATCGGTCTGGTGGCCGCGATAGCCATCGCGATCGGCGGATTCAGGGCGATGCAGGAAGAGGTCGCCGGGGAGATATAGGCTCGGTGCTGATGCGAGGACCTTCAGCGGACCGACGGAGGAGGCGACCAATTGGACACGAACAGGTTGTCTCAGGGGCAGCTCGTCGCCGCGGTCGCGGCAATCGCCCTGTTCATCATCAGCTTCCTGCCCTGGTTCGGCGTTTCGGAGAGCCGTGACCGTCGGCGGGACGACGATCGGCGGGTCCGAAGAACTTCAGCCTCTGGGAGGCTGAGAATCCGCTCGACATCTACCTGCTGATCGTGATCCTGGTGGCGCTGGTGCCCGCCGTCATGGCGCTGATGGGCGATGGCGCGGATGCGCCGCTGGCCGCGATCGCGACGACCCTCCTCGGCGGGCGTCGGCACGATCCTGATCCTGTACCAGGTGTTCGACACACCTCGGCGACGCGTGTACCGACAAGATCGGCCTGTTCCTCGGGCCTGATCGCCTGCGCCGGCGATCGCCGTGGGCGGCTACCTGACGATGCAGGAAGACGTCAGGAGGCGAGCGGTACTGAACCGCGGTTTGCGGCCCGGCGAGCTGGTCGGGGCCATCGGCGGCCTCGGCCTGCTCGTCGCCGGCTTTCTGCCCTGGTACTCCGCGGGAGGGCGTGGACGCGACCGCCTGGCAGGCGTTCAGCGTCACCGACATCGTGCTCTTCGCCGCGGCCGCCGTGATGGCGCTGTCGGTCGCGATCTGCGTGCTCTTCCGGATCTCGGTCAGCTATCCCGGTGGCCGGGTCAGCTCGGTCGCGACCGGATTCGGCTGCGTGGCCGTCGTCCTGATCGTGATCCGCATGATCAACCCGCCGGGCGCGGGCGACGCCGAGCGTCGAGTTCGGCGCCTGGCTCGGCCTGGTCTCGGCGATCGCGATCACGATCGGCGGCTACATGGGGATGCAGCCGATCGAAGTGCCCCGAAGGCCGCCTCAGCCGCCTAGGGCCGCGCCGACGTCGCCCGCCACGTGGGTGGCGCAGGCGATGATGGTCATCATCGGGTTGACGCCGACGGAGGTCGGCAGCAGGCTCGCGTCGGCGACGTAGAGGCTCTCGACTCCGCGGACCGCGCCGCGCGGGTCGCAGACGCTCGTGTCGGGGTCGGTCCCCATCCGCGCGCTGCTCATCGGGTGGAAGGCCTCGAGCCGCAGGTCCGACGGGCGGAGGCGTCATCGACTCGAACTCGGCGAGCTTGCCACGCGGTATGACCGAGACCGGACCGACGTTCGGATAGACCTCGGTCGCGCCCGCCGCGAAGTGCACCTCCGCCGCCCGCGCGATCCCGAACTGGATCGTGCGCGCCTCCTCCTCGAGCAGGCGGTAGGAGAGGCGGCAGCGAGCCGTTGCGAGGTGAGCCCGACCCGGCCCTCCGAGCGGTCGTGCAGGTGGACGCCGATCGAGGCGATGTTGCCGAAGTGCGCGACCCGGTCCGAGAAGGCGGCGCCGACGCCGGGCAGCCACTGGGCGCCGAAGGAGAGCGGGGTGAAGGTGGCCTCGAGCAGGATCCCCTGCGGCTGCCACTGGTCGACGTAGTAGCTCTGCATCACGCCCTCCCAGCCGCGGACCTCCTCCTCGTAGCGGGCGCCGATCCAGGCGGCGGGGTGGATGTGGAGGTGCCTGCCGAGCGCGGGATGGCTGATCCCCGAGCGCAGCAGCAGCTCCGGGGTGCCGAAGGCGCCGCCGGCGCTGATCACGGCCTTGGCGCGGACCCGCCAGTCGCGGCCCGCCGGCGGGCCGGCCGTTCCGCGAGAGCTCCTGCGGCCCGGTCGTCGGAAGCCCGGCTCGGCAGGCGAGCCCGGTCGCGCGCCCGTCCTCGGTGAGGACGCGCTCGACCTGCACGCCGGCCCGGACGCGCGCGCCCGCGGCGACGGCGCGCGGCAGGTAGGAGACGTGGGTCGGCCCGCTTGGCGTCGATCTGGCAGCCGAGCGGGCAGGAGCTGCACTGCACGCAGCGCCCGGCGTTGCGGCTGATCGGCCCGCCGCTTGCGCCGAGCGCCGTCGCGCCCTCGGCGCAGAGCTGGCCGTTCCGGCCGAGCGTCTCGAGGTCGAGCGGCGTCACCGCCAGCATCTCCTCGGCCGCGGCGTAGAGCGGGTCGAGGTCGCCGGCCCATTCGATGCCCTCGCGCCTCGCGCCATTCCTCGATCACCTCGGCCGGGGCACGGAAGCAGGTCCCGGAGTTGATCACCGTGGTGCCGCCGACGGTGCGGCCGACCGGGATCGGGATGGCGGGCTTGCCCGATGGCGATCGTCATGCCGCCGTCGCGGTAGAGCAGGGGCAGGCCCTCGAGCGGGTCGGTCGGGTAGCGTCGTCTTGTCGACGTACGGGCCCGGACTCGAGCACCATCACGTCCAGGCCCGCCTCGGCCAGGATCGCCGCGGCGGCGGCCCCGCCCGCGCCGGAGCCGACGATCGCGACGTCGCAGTCCTCTCCGTCGCCGCGGGGCTCGAGGTCCCCGATGCCGGTCGAGGACGGCGGCGGCGCGCCCTCGGCCACCGCGCAGCGTGACTCGAATCCGACCGCCGCGCGCACCCGCTCGTCCCGCGCCCAGCCGACCATCGCGAGCAGCTTGGCCAGCAGCAGCAGGTCGCGGTAGAGCGAGAAGCGCGAGCCCTCCATCTTCGCCATGTACTGCGAGCGCGCCTCGACGCTCATCCGGCTGAAGCGCCAGGGGAAGGGCAGGAACTCGAAGACCCGCAGCGCCAGGCGGACCACCTGCACCGTGCGGGCCGGCATGCGCGAGAGGAAGCGCGCCAGCGGCTCGGCGACCGGCACCTCGGCTCGGCCGCGGGCAGGCCGTCCTCACCAGGGGCGATGGCCTCCGCGATCGCTCGCAGAGTCCTGCAGCTCGGCGGCCCGGAGCCCCGGCGGGCGCCTTCAGGGGGGGGCGGCGGGGGAGCCGACCCGGCCGGCCAGCGACCAGAGCAGCAGCGATGCGAAGACGAGCGAGCCGTCGACGATCCCGTTCAGCAGGTAGGCGAAGACGTCGTCCTCGATGAAGAAGATCAGCGAGGTGATCGACGAGGCGGCCTTGCCGGCGGCGAGGGCGAGGATCATCGGCCGGTAGCGGACGACGTCGGTGGAGGCGATCCAGGCCAGGAACGTGATCACGACCATGTAGGCGAAGCCGAGCGAGAGCCAGAGGCGCTCGTCGGTCTTCGGCGCGGGCGTGTGGAAGCCGAAGTGGTGGCCGAGCTCGGTGATGCCGGCGAGCGTCCCGTCCGGCCAGGCGATGAAGAAGAACCCGGTGATCGCGAAGCCGATCGCCATCAGCGCGCAGGCTGAGGACGACGAAGCGCTCGGCTTTCTCCCCCGTCATCGGACGGATCCTATTGAGGGTCAGGCGCGCGGGTCCCGCCACCCGCGCGACGGGCCTACCTATGATCCGGCGCATGATCGAGCGGGAACAGGTAGAGCACGTCGCCAGGCTTGCGCGGCTCAAGCTGAGCGACGAGGAGGTCGAGCGGATGGCGAAGCGAGCTCTCCGGGATCCTCGAGCACGTCGAGCAGGATCTCCGAGCTCGACCTCGACGGGGTCGAGCCGACCTCGCACGTGATCGCGCTCGAGAACGTCTTCCGGCCCGACGAGCCTCGGCCGAGCTGGGATCGCGACGAGGTGCTCGAGCGCGCGCCTGACCCGGCCTCCGGCGCCTTCCGCGTCCCCTCGCCGCAGGCGTAGATGGCGGCGAGCTGATCGATCTCACGGTCGCCGAGGCGGCCGAGCGGATCCGCTCCGGCGAGCTCTCGCGCGGACGAGTACTTCGACGCCTACCGCGAGGCGGCGGCGGCCGACTCGCTGAACGCCTTCCTGTGGACCGCCGAGGAAGGCCGGAGGGACCGGGCGGCGCAGGACGGCGCGACGGCGAGCTGCCGCTCGACGGGATCCCGTCGCGGTCAAGGACATCTTCTGCACCGAGGGCATCCCGACCACGGCGGGCTCGCGGATCCTCGAGGGCTACCGGCCGCCGTACACGGCGACGGCCGTCCGCAAGCTTCGCGAGGCCGGCGCGCGGGTGCTCGGCAAGGCGAACATGGACGAGTTCGCGATGGGCTCGTCGAACGAGAACTCCGGCTACGGCCCGGTCCTCAACCCGTGGGACTCCGGACGCGTGCCGGGCGGCTCCTCCGGCGGCAGCGCCGCGGCCGTCGCCGGGCGCCTCGCGCCGTGCGCGATCGGGACCGATACCGGCGGCTCGATCCGCCAGCCGGCGGCCCTCTGCGGGATCGTCGGGCATGAAGCCCACCTACGGCGCCGTCTCGCGCTACGGGATGATCGCCTTCGCCTCCTCGCTCGACCAGTGCGGCCCCCTGACCCGGGACGTCACCGACGCCGCGCTGGTCCTGCAGGCGGTCGAGGGACGCGACTCCGTGCGACTCGACCTCGATCGGCATCGAGGGCGGGGTCGAGCTGCCCAGCCGCGAGGATCTGAAGGGGCTCAGCTTCGGCATCCCCAAGGAGCTCGCCTCCGAGGCCGAGGGGATCGAGGCCGGCGTCAAGGAGGTCTTCGAGCGCACCGTCGCCCTGATCGAGGAGCTCGGCGGCGAGGTCTCCGAGACCGAGCTGCCGCACGCCCCACACGGGATCTCGGCCTACTACGTGCTCGCCCCGGCGGAGGCGTCCGCGAACCTGGCCCGCTTCGACGGCGTCCGCTACGGCATGCGGGTCGACGCCGACGACCTCACCGAGATGTACGAGGAGACGCGCGCGAAGGGCTTCGGGGCGGAGGTGAAGCGCCGGATCATGCTCGGCACCTACGCGCTCTCCTCGGGCTACTACGACGCCTATTACGGCCGCGCCCAGCGGGTCCGCACCAAGATCGCCGAGGACTTCTCGAAGGCCTTCGAGCGCTTCGACTTCGTCGTCACCCCGACCTCGCCGACGGTCGCCTTCAAGCTGGGCTCGAAGACCGACGACCCGCTGGCGATGTACATGAACGACTACTGCACGGTCCCGATGCCGCTGGCCGGCATCCCGGCGATCTCGATCCCCGCCGGCGTCGCGCAGCCCGACGGCGGCGGCCCGGAGCTGCCCGTCGGATTCCAGATCGCGGGCCCGGCGTTCAGCGACTCGGCGATGCTCGACGCCGCTCACGCGCTCGAGCGGGCGATCGGCTTCCGGCGGAACGGAGGAGCGGAGTGAGGAGCGCGCACGCCGCTGAGCGACGATGAGTTCCGCGCGGCGGTGCAGGCTGCGCTTGACTCGCTGCCGCCCGAGATCGCCTCCAAGCTCACCAACGTCGCGGTGATCGTCGAGGACCGCCACCCGAGCGGCCGGCTGCTCGGCCTGTTCGACCCGCAGGGGCGGCCTCCAGCGGATCATCATCTACCGCGAGCATCACACCGACGCGGAGAGCGTCACGACGACGGTCCTCCACGAGATCGGGCACTACTTCGGCGCCGACGAGGCGACGGTGCGGGGCTGGGGTCTCTGATGGCCGACTACGAGGCGGTGATCGGCCTGGAGATCCACGTCCAGCTCTCCACCAGGACCAAGATGTTCTGCGGCTGCGCGCTCTCCTTCGGCGACGAGCCGAACGCGCACACCTGCCCCGTCTGCCTGGGCCACCCGGGGACGCTGCCGACGATGAACGAGGAGGCGATCCGCTACGCGCTGATGATCGCGGCGGCCCTCGAATGCGACGTCCCGCCGCGCTCGGAGTTCGCCCGGAAGAACTACTTCTACCCCGACCTGCCGAAGGGCTACCAGATCAGCCAGTACGACCAGCCGATCGCGGTCAACGGGAAGCTCGGCGACGTCCGGATCCACCGCGCCCATCTCGAGGAGGATGCGGCCAAGCTCGACCACGTCGGCGAGTCCGGACGGATCCACGGCTCGGGCGCCTCGCTGGTCGACTTCAACCGCGGCGGCACGCCGCTGGTCGAGATCGTCACCGAGCCCGACATCCGCTCGGCCGCGCGAGGCGCGCGAGTGGGCGCAGCTGCTCCGCGCCACGGTCCGCCAGCTCGGCGTCTCCGACGTGAACATGGAGGAGGGCAGCCTCCGGGTCGACGGGAACATCTCGATCCGCCCCGCCGGCTCGGAGGAGCTCGGCGACGAAGACCGAGCTCAAGAACATGAACAGCTTCCGCTTCCTCGAGCGGGGCATCGAGGCGGAGCTGGCCCGGCAGCGCGAGCTGCTCGAGGGCGGGGAGGAGGTCGAGCAGGAGACGCTCCACTTCGACCCCGAACGACGGCTCGCTCACCCCGCTGCGCTCGAAGGAGTACGCGCACGACTACCGCTACTTCCCCGAGCCGGACCTGGTCCCGGTGGCCCCGACCGAGGCAGATGCTCAAGGAGGCTCGCGAGTCTCTGCCGGAGCTGCCGGCGGCACGACGCGAGCGCTACGTGACGCGAGGTGGGGCTCTCCGAGGAGGCGGCGAGCACCCTCGCCTTCCACTCCGAGTTACGGCGAGTACTTCGAGCGAGCGGTGGCGGCAGGCGACGGGGCCCCGGCGAAGGCGATCGCCAACTGGGTCACCGGCGAGCTGGTGGCCGCGCTGCGGCAGGCCGATGCGGAGGAGGACCCGCTCGCCTCGAGGGCGACCCCGGAGGCCGTGGCGGCCCTGGCCGGCCTGGTGGAGGCGAAGACGATCTCCCACGGCGCCGGCAAGCAGGTGCTCGCGAAGCTGGTCGCGGAGGGGGGAGACCCGGCGCAGATCGTCGAGCAGGAGGGCCTCGCGCAGATCTCCGACACCTCAGAGCTGGAGGGTATCGTCGACCGCGCCATCGAGGCGGAGCCGGAGGCCGCCGAGCAGGTCCGTCAGGGCAACGAGAAGGCGATCGGCCGGATCGTCGGCGCGGTGATGAAGGAGACGAAGGGCCGGGCCGACGGCGGCGCCGTCACCAAGCTGATCAAGGAGCGTTTGTAACAGACTGTTACAAGCGCACTTTTCTCGGTCATACTGGTCTCATGGCCTGGAACGTCGTGATCGCCGGTGGTGGGTTCGGTGGTGCCAACGTGGCCAGGCGGCTGGAGCACACGCTGCCCAAGCAGTCGGCGCGGCTGATCCTCGTCAACGACGTCAACTTCCTGCTCTACACGCCGTTCCTGCCCGAGGCGGCGGCCGGCCTGCTCGAGCCGCGCCACGTCGTCACGCCGCTCCGCGAGATCCTGAAGCGGACCTATCTGCGACTCGGGGCGATCACCTCCCACGACCCGGCGGCCCGGACGGTGGAGCTGCGGACCCATGAGGGCGAGGTTCAGACGATCCGCTACGACCAGCTCGTCCTCTCACTCGGCTCCGTCTCGCGGACCGTTCCGGTCCCGGGGCTCGCCGAGCACGCCATCGGCTTCAAGAGCCTCGCCGACGCGATCTGGCTTCGCAACCACGTCGTCGAGACGCTCGAGGAGGCGAATGCGACGGAGGACCCGGCGCGACGCGAGCGGCTGCTCACCTACCTCTTCGTCGGCGGCGGCTACGCGGGCCTCGAGGCGCTGGCCGAGCTCCAGGACTTCGCGGCCGACGCCATGGACAGCTACCCGCGTGCGCGCCTCCACGGCATGCGCTGGATCCTGGTCGAGGCGACGGGCCGCGTGCTGCCGGAGATCGACGAGAAGCTCGCCGACTACGCGGTTCGCGAGCTCAAGGGACGCGGCATCGAGATACGGCTCGGGACCACCCTCGACGCCGTCGACGCCGACAGCGTCACGCTCTCCACCGGGGAGACCATCCCCACGCGGACCGTCGTCTGGACGGCCGGGGTGAAGCCGCATCCGAGCCTCACGCACCTCTCCCTGCCGCTCGACGAGCGGGGCCGGGTCGAGGTCGACGACCGACTGGCGGTCCGGGGCATGGAGGGCGTCTGGGCGATCGGGGATTGCGCCGCGGTCCCGGACCGCGGCCGCGGGTTCAACCCGCCCGCGGCGCAGTACGCGATCCGGCAGGCAAAGGTGGCCGCGGCGAACGTCGCGGCCGAGCTCGGCATCGGGCAGCCGCGCCGCTACACCTACTCCAGCAAGACGGCCTTCGTGAATCTCGGGCGCTACAAGGCCGTCGGGCGCATCGGCCCGCAGACCTTCTCGGGGTTCCTCGCCTGGTGGCTGGCTCGGACCTACCACCTGATCCAGATACCGGGCATCTTCCGGAAGATCCGCGCGGTGATCGACTGGACGGTCAGCCTGCCCTTCAAGCGCGACCTCTCCGAGGTCGGCTCCATCGGGCATCCGCGGCCGCTGCGCGACGAGGCCTACGAGCTCGGCGGCTCGCACCGGCCGCTCGACGCCGGACCCGAGTAGGCCTCGGGTTTAGTTGACGGTCAGCGTCGCCTGCATGCCCAGGGCACGGTGGTTCAGCAGGCTGCAGTAGAGGGTGTAGGTGCCGCGGGCGAGCGTCAGGGTCTGGCGCTGGTCGCCGCCGGGATCGAGGTCGTTGAACGAGAAGGCGATCGTGCCCTGCCGTCTCGGCGACCAGGTTGTGCGGGTCCGAGCCGGCGTTGTACTGCTCGACGATCGCGCTCCCGGCCGGGAGGCTCGGACGGGAGAGCTGAAGCTGGAGCTGCGTCGGGCTGATCTCCCGAGACGTCACCAGGAGGCGGCCCGACGGAGCCGCTGGTCCCGCCGCCACCGTCCGAGCCACCGCTCCGCGGTGGGACCTGCTCGCGGCCTTCCTGCGGCAGCGCTTGCGGTGATGCAGGTGCCGGTGCTTGCACTTCTTCGCGACGGACACGCCGGCCACCGTGCTTGCACCCGAGCCCACGGGAGCGGCGACGCCGATGCCGGAGGCGAGGATCAGGACGCTCGCGGCCGCCAGCAGGCGCGGCATCAGTCGATCAGGGCCGGGTAGCGTGCCAGCGAGTCCGCGCCCGGGATGATCGGGCCGGCGTCGACGCCGAGCCAGTCCTCGAGCAGCGTGCAGTACATCGAGCGGAAGTCGCTGGTGTGCAGGAGGTTCTGCTGCGGGTCGAGGCTGGTCAGCCCGGGGAACCCGCCGATCATCGTGCCGCCGGCGTGCTTGCCGACGACGAAGGCGAGGCCGCCGGCTCCGTGGTCGGTCCCGCCGCCGTTCTCCTCCGGGCGGCGCCCGAACTCGCTCCACATCTCGACCAGGACGCGGTCGTCGAGGCCCCGGCCTCGAGGTCGCGCTGGAAGGCGAGCACCGCGTCGCAGGTGCGCTGGAGGTTCGAGGCCAGGGTGGTCGCCTCGTTCTCGTGGGTGTCGTAGCCGCCGACGGCCGACATCGTCGCGACCTGCACCGGCAGCCCGGCCGCGAGCATCGCCGCCAGCCCGGAGAGCTGGTCGCTGAGATCCGTGTTGGCCGGGTAGAGGCTGGCGACGGGGCTGGTGAAGTTGCTGAAGCCGGAGAGCTGCTCGCGGAGCTGCTCGGTCTGCCCGATCGCCCGCCGCGCCTGGGTCATCGCCGGCGAGTCCGACGGGAACCCGCCGAGGTTGCCGAAGCTGCGTGAACATGTTCGTCTCGACCGGGTCGCTGTCCGCGTAGGACCAGAGGTCGTAGTCGGTGACCGACTCGACGGCCGCGACCGGCTTCGAGGGCGTCGCCAGCGCGGGCGAGAGCTCGTTGCTCAGCGAGACGCCCTGGAGCGGGTTGTCGTCGGTCCCCACCTCCTCGATGTAGCGGCCGAGCCAGCCGGTGTTCGCGCCGACCTGCACCTCGCCGATCTCGTAGTAGTGGCGAGAGGTGAAGTGCGACTGGTTCGGGCTCGTGTAGCCGATCGCCGGGAAGACGGTGACCTTGTCCTCGCCGTGGAGGGTCCGCAGCGCCGGCGGCCGACGGATGCCAGAAGAGGTTCGAGTCCTCGGAGAAGGTGAGCGGCGCCGGGCTGTCGCTGAGGTGGAGGCCGATGGTGGGCCGCAGGCTCTGGTAGGTCGGAGTCGTTGATCGGCGCGAGGACGTTGAGCGCGTCGATGCCGCCGTCGAAGAAGATCGAGACGAGGACCTTCGGCGGTGTCGCGGCCTGGGCGATGCCCTCCTCGAACGCCGCCAGCGGGATCCTGGTCGCCCCGTAGACGGCGATGCGCCAGGCCGGCGCTCCGCGAGAGGAAGGAGCGGCGGGAGAGGCCGGTCCCGGCCGGGGTCGGCATGCCGGTCTCGATCGCGGGCAGCCCCTTGCCGGCCTGCGGCCGCGGCCTGGCGGAGCAGCTGGCCGAGCGGGTGTAGTCGCTGCAGTGGCAGTGGTCGTGGGCCATGCGCTCTCCTAGCTCAGCTGCAGGTCGGGGCCGACGGCGATCAGCTGGCGCAGGGCGTTCTGGCGGAGCGCTCGGTAGGCGATCTGCTGCCAGGTCGGCGAGGCTGCCGGGGAAGGCGCTGTTGGAGAAGCGGACGAGCTCGTTCTGCTGCTCCTTGCGCAGCGGCGGGTAGTCCCAGAGCGCGAGGGCCTTGTCGAGCGCGGGGTCGGGCTGCTCGGTCGGGTCGTAGCTGCCGTCCCAGACCTCGACGTGGTGGTCGTCGAGAACGCCCGTGGTGCAGAGCCAGCGCGCCGCGCAGCGTGTTGGTGTCGAGCCAGCGCGTGTCGTCCCAGCCGGCGACGTTCGGCGGGTGGAAGAGCTGCTGGCCCGCGTCCGAGCTCAGCCAGATCCACTGTTCGTCGTGGATGAAGGTGCCCGTCGCGCGCATCAGGCTGGCGAGGTAGACCACCGGCGGCTTCACCATCGCTGGGCCCTCGTAGAAGTCCGGGTGCATCAGGATCGCCTCGAGCACCGGGCGGATCGCGTAGGTGTTCGCCGACGTAGAGGCAGATCAGCGCGCTCAGCGTGTCGGTCGACGGCGCCTGCGGGATGAAGTAGCTCCACAGCTTCAGCACGAAGAAGGAGGCGTGCAGCGGAGTTCTGGACGCAGAGCCGGCAGGCGTCCTGCCAGGTCCAGTTGCCGGTCTGGCCGTAGACGGTCTTGTTGGTGTTGTCGTGGCGGGTCGACACGTAGCGGAAGTTGTGCGGACCGAGCTCGGCTCGACCAGTCGTAGTCGAAGCCGGTGAAGCAGCGGGCGAGCTCGCGGACGTCGGTCTCGGTGTAGGCGCCGCGGTCGGCGCCGAGCGTGAAGAGCTCCTGCACCTCGCGGCCGTAGTTCTCGTTCGGGTCCGACTCTTCGTGTTCTCGACGCCGTCGAGCCAGAGCAGCATCGCCGGATCGGAGGTGACGTTCTCGAGCAGGGTCCGAAGCGAGCCGAAGCAGCTGCGCCCGGAACATGTTCGACTGGTCGATCATCAGCTGCGACGAGTCGACCTTGTCGTTCGGAGGTCGCGAACCAGTCGTGGAAGACGAGCGCCATCCGCTCGACCAGCTGCTGGTCGGAGCGGAGCATCCGGTCCAGCCACCAGAGGTGGTCGTGGCCCCAGGAGTCGGTCGGGGCGATCGGGAGGCCGTCGCCGTCGACCGGCGCGGGCCCGGTCAGGGTCGCCGATGCCGCACGGCCTGGTCAGCGAGTGGACGGCGCCCTGGAGGCCCAGCTCGGCGAGCGTCGAGGGCCTGGCCGGGCTTCGGCCCGAAGCCGGCGCGGTCCAGCAGGCGCTTCGCCTGCACGCGGCCGAACGGCCCGGAGTAGACGCCGAAGGGCTGCGGCGAGGCGGGGCGCCGGCGGATCCTGCGGCTTGGGCAGCGGACGGGGCGGCGGCGTGTCGGTCGGAGGCCTGTCCACCCACTCGTAGATCTCACGCACGAGACCGTCGCCTGCGCTGTCGTCCCAGCCGAGCGTGTGCTTGTACTTCGCCGGCGGTGGCGGAGAGGTTGGGAAGGGCGCGGACGCCGGGGGACTGCTCATCGCCGTGGTGGCTTCTTCTTCCGCTTCTTGCGTTTGCGCTTCCTGCTCGCCTGGGCGATCGCCACCCGAGGCCCTCCTTGGCCCAGCTCGGTGCCACTCGGCAGCGAGTCGGGCGAGGACTTTAGGCGGGCCCCTCGGGCGTCGGCAGGCATACCCTCGGGCGTGGCCGGCGCGCCATACGTGCTCATCGCCCTGCTGTTCGGCCTCGCCACGGGATTCGTGGGCCGCGGCAAGGGCAGCTCGTTCTTCATCTGGTTCCTGATCGGCACCGTGCTGCCGATCTTCGGCCTGATCGCGGCGATCCTCTACCGCTCCGAGCACGACGAGCCCGAGCGGCGCTGCCCGACCTGCAACAACATCGTGAAGCTGCACGTCCAGGTCTGCCCGCGCTGCGGGACGGACCTCTACCTGCCGGATCCGGCCGAGGTGCCGGCCCGGGACCGGCGCACCGTCTCACCTGCAGCCAGGTGCGGACGATCGCGTTCGCGAAGCCGAGGCCGTAGCGGACCACCGCCGGCTTCTTCGAGTGGCCGTGCGTGCGCTTGGCGACCGTCACCGGCACCTCCTTCGCGGGGACGCCCCGCTTGATCGCCTCGATCAGGAACTCCGAGGTGTGGAACTGCTCCTGTCGCAGGACGAGCTGGGGGAGGACCGTGGTGCGGACGGCCCGGTAGCCGTTCGAGCAGTCGGAGACCTTGGTGCGGGTGATGAACGAGATCAGCTTGTTGAAGAAGACGATTCCCAGCTCGCGCGAGCGCGTGTTGGGGTCGGCCTCACCGAGCACGCGCGAGCCGTGGGCGACGTCCACCTCGTCGTCGAGCACGGGCTTCACCAGGCGCTCCATCTCGCTGGGCAGGTGCTGGCCGTCGGCGTCGAGCGTCACCACGACCAGGGCGCCCGACTCGGCCATCAGCCGGTAGCCGGTGCGCAGCGCGGCGCCGCCGCCGCGGTTGATCACGTGGCGGGCGACGACGGCGCCCGCCTTGGCGGCCGCCTCGCTGGTGTCGTCGCGCGAGCCGTCGTCGACGACGAGAATCGCCGTCTTCTCGCCGCAGACCTCCGGCGGGATCTGCCGGACCACGTCGCCGACGCTCTCCGCCTCGTTGTAGGCCGGGATGACCACGGCGACCCTGTCGCGGAAGCGCTCGGGCAGCTTGCGCCTCGCGGAACTCCTCCCAGGCGAGGCCCTCGAGCAGCGCGGAGAGCTGCTGGTTCATGCGGACGCTCTCGGTCAGTGCCCGCAGGACCAGCAGGAAGAGGATCGACGATCGCGAAGACGGCGAGACCGAGGATCCGCCCGCCGTTGCCCTGCTTGAAGGCGAACGCGGAGAGCAGTCCGTTGAGCAGCTCGGTGCCCGAGACGATCGCCAGAGCCAGCGCCGCCGAAGATCGCGAGCAGCACGGCGCCGTTGCGAGAGCGAGCGGCGCCGCCAGATCGCGAAGGCGATGAGCGCGACGGCGAGCACGAGGCCGACCGCGCGCAGGGCGGTGAGCTCTTCGGGGAAGACGGAGGCGAGACGGGGACGGTCAAGGCGGCGCCAGAATAGGCCGCAACGCGCGGCCTGCGTGCGGGCACGACGATGCGCCGCCGGGGACGCTACTCTGCCCCGTCTCATGCGCGTCCTCATCCTCGGGGGCGACGGCTATCTCGGCTGGCCGACGGCGATGCGCTTCTCGGCCCGTGGCCATGAGGTGTCCGTCGTCGACAACTTCTCACGCCGCCAGTGGCACGAGCGCCACGGCACGGACTCGCTGACGCCCGATCCGCCCGCTCGACGAGCGGATCGCCGCCTGGCACGAGGTCTCCGGGCAACGAGATCCGCTCCTACGTGGGCGCGATCGAGGACGCCGACTTCCTCGAGGAGGTGATCGTCGAGACCAAGCCTGAGGCGGTCATCCACTACGGCGAGCAGCCCTCGGCGCCGTTCTCGATGGCGAACCGCGAGCAGGCGGTCGAGACGCAGTACACGAACGTGATCGGCACGCTCAACCTCCTCTTCTTCCTCCGCGATCACGCCCCCGACTGCCACCTGGTGAAGCTCGGGACGATGGGCGAGTACGGCACGCCCAACATCGACATCGAGGAGGGCTACATCGAGATCGAGCACAAGGGCCGCAAGGACACGCTGCCCTTCCCGAAGGTGCCCGGGCTCGCTCTACCACCTCTCCAAGGTCCACGACTCGCACAACATCCACTTCGCCTGCCGCGTCTGGGGCCTGCGCTCGACCGACCTCAACCAGGGAGTCGTCTACGGCATCGAGACCGACGAGACCGCGCCAGGACGAGCGGCTCGCGACGCGCTTCGACTACGACGAGTGGTTCGGCACGGTCCTCAACCGCTTCTGCGTCCAGGCCGTCGTCGGCCATCCGCTCACCGTCTACGGCAAGGGCGGCCAGACCCGCGGCTTCCTCAACATCCGCGACACGCTCCAGTGCGTCGAGCTGGCCGTCGAGAACCCGGCCGACGCCGGCGAGTTCCGGGTCTTCAACCAGTTCACCGAGCAGTTCTCGGTGGGCGAGCTGGCCGAGCTGGTGCAGCGCTCGGCCGCCGAGGTCGGCTTCGAGATCGACATCGACCACGTCGAGAACCCGCGCGTCGAGCTGCGAGGAGCACTACTACAACCCGGTCCACACCAAGCTGCTGGACCTGGGCCTGAAGCCGAGCTACCTCGGCGACGAGCTGGTCCGCTCGATGCTGAAGACGATCGAGCGGCACACGCGACCGCGTGATCGACTCCGCGATCGACCCGCGGACGCAGTGGAAGCCGTCGGCAGGCGCCGCGGGCGCGCGCTAGCGCCGGGACTCAGCGGAAGAACTCGCCTTTCCTGCGCAGCTCGGCGTCCAGGATCGCGCCGACTCCCCGGATCACCATCATGCGGGCGAGGGTCGTCGGCCGAACGCCGTAGAGCTCGGCCGCCCGGCGCAGGCGCTCGAAGTCCGTCGGCCTGAGCCTCACGCTGACCTGCGGGTTGCCCCGGCCACCCCACGAGTCCCGACTGAATCGGGTTTCGCTGTCCGCGAGGCTGGTGGGCTCGCTGTCCAGATCGTCGCCGCCAGGGAGCCAGATTCCCGGGTCGCGCCGCCGCTTCTCCCTCTCCTTGCGACTCCTTTCCTTGGCCTCGGCCAGCGCGAAGGCCCTGTGCGGATCCATGTACTCGTCGTCATCGTCGGCGCCCGAGGAGGGGGACTCCGGTGTCTCGTCGAAGACGCCGGCTCACCGCTACCGGACTGGTCGCCGGCGCTGGCGGGCTCGCGAGTTGCTGGCTCCTCGCTAGCGGACTGGTAGCCGGCGCTAGCGGGCTCCGGAGTTGCCGGCTCCTCGCTAGCGGGTTGGTAGCGAGGAGCCAGTGCTTCTGGAGAGGACCCCGGGGTGGGTCCTCTCGGATGCTTCTCGTCATCACGCGTCATCGCCGCCAGCCTCTGCCGTGCGGTGTGCCGATGCACACACGGGGTCGGCCCTCTTCGTTGCAGGACAGAATCGATTCGCGCCCGGCAGGGGCGCTTGGCTACCATCGCCGGACGATGCGCGCTGCTGACGCAGTCATGGAGGCCCTCAAGGCCGAGGGCGTGGAGCACATCTTCGGGATTCCCGGCGGCGCGAACCTGCCGATCTACGACGCCGTCCACGACGCGGACCTGATCCACATCCAGGCCCGCCACGAGCAGGGCGCCGGCCACATGGCCGAGGGCTACGCGAAGGCCTCGGGCCGCGTCGGCGTCGCCTTCGCGACCTCCGGGCCCGGCGCCACCAACCTGGTCACGCCGATCGCCGACGCGATCATGGACTCGGTCCCGACCGTCTTCATCACCGGGCAGGTCCGCACCGAGCTGATCGGCACCGACGGCTTCCAGGAGGCCGACGTGAACGGCATCACGATGCCGATCGTCAAGCACAGCTTCATGGTCCAGGACCCCCGCTACGTCCCGGACTACATCCACGCGGCCTTCCACATCGCCTCGACCGGCCGCCCCGGGCCGGTCCTGGTCGACATCCCGCAGGACCTCTCGCGCGCCGACATCGACTACGAGCCGATCACCGACACGCCGAACCTGCCCGGCTACAAGCCCTCGACCGAGGGCAACATCAAGCAGATCCGGATCGCCGCGAGGGCGCTCGCCAACGCCCAGCGGCCCGTGATCTACGCCGGCGGCGGCGTGATCAACGGCAACGCCTCCGAGGAGCTGCGCGAGCTCTGCCTGTCGGACAACTTCCCCGTGACCTGCACCCTGATGGGCCTGGGCGGCTTCCCGGCCAGCAACGAGCAGTGGCTCGGGATGCTCGGCATGCACGGCACCCGTACCGCCAACTACGCGATGGACAACGCGGACCTGATCGTCAACGTCGGCGCCCGCTTCGACGACCGCATCACCGGCAAGCTCTCCGAGTTCGCGCCGCGGGCCAAGTTCGTCCACATCGACATCGATCCCGCCGAGATCTCGAAGAACGTCCCGGCCCACATCCCGATCGTCGGCGACGTCAAGGAGGTGCTCCCCAAGCTGGTCAAGGAGTACCGCGCCTCGCAGGCCGACCGCTCCCGCCTCGACGCGTGGTGGGAGCAGATCCGCGCCTGGCAGAAGGAGTACCCGCTCACCTACGAGGATTCCGCCGACTCGGAGATCAAGCCGCAGCGCATGATCGAGGCGATGTACGCCGCCACCGAGGGCGACGCGATCATCACCTCCGACGTCGGGCCAGCACCAGATGTGGGCCGCCCAGTACTACGGCTTCGAGAAGCCGCGGCGCTGGATCAACTCCGGCGGCCTCGGCACGATGGGCTTCGGTCTTCCCTCGGCGATCGGCGCCAAGGTCGCCCGGCCCGACGAGACGGTCGTCTGCCTCGCCGGCGACGGCAGCCTGGTCATGACCTGCCAGGAGCTCGCCACCGCCGTCCGCCACGACATCCCGGTCAAGGTCTTCCTGATGAACAACGGCTACTTCGGCATGGTCCGCCAGTGGCAGGAGCTCTTCTGGGACGGGCGCTACTCGTCCGTCGAGATGGGCCCGAGCCCCGACTGGCCGAAGCTGGCCGACGCCTTCGGCGCGAAGGGCATGATGGTCGACGACAAGGACGAGGTCGAGGGCGCGATGCGCGAAGCGCTGGCCACCGAGGGGCCGGTGCTGCTCGATGTCCGCGTGACGAAGGACGAGAACTGCTACCCGATGATCCCGGCGGGAGCTGCCGCCAGGGACATGGTGGGCTGAGATGGAAGCCGGCACACCCGATCTGATCAAGCTCGAGGATCTCGACGCCGCAGCGGGCGCGCTCACTGGCCGCAAGCACGTTCTCTCGATCCTGGTCGAGAACCGCCCCGGCGTCCTCGCCCGCATCGCCGGCCTCTTCAGCCGTCGCGGCTTCAACATCGACACCCTCGCCGTCGGCCCGACCGAGGACCCGGAGATCTCGCGGATCACCCTGACGGTCGACGGCGCCGTTCACCCGATCGACCAGGTGACCAAGCAGCTCCACAAGCTGGTCAACGTGATCAAGATCAGGGACATGGAGCCGGGCGAGACGATCGCCCGCGAGATGGCCCTGTTCAAGGTCTCGGCCCCGATCGAGAGCCGCGCCGAGATCATGCAGTTCGCCGAGATCTTCCGCGCCAAGATCGTCGACGTCTCCCGCCGCTCGCTGACCATCGAGGTGACCGGCAGCGCCGACAAGATCGAGGCCTTCGAGCGGATGATCCGCCCGCACGGCCTGATCGAGATGGTCCGCACGGGCGAGGTCGCGATCGCCCGGTCGAAGTCGGACAACTAGGCGACGCGTGAGCGTCGCGCTCGACGCCGCCGACGCTCCTCTCAGCGCTTCGGGAGCGCCCTCGCACGGGCGCGGCGACGGTCGCCTCGCCTCCGCGACGGTCGAGCTCGACCACGAGACGGATCCGACGGCGATCGCCGCGGGCTCCAGGCTCGCCACGGACCGCTGGTTCTGCTGGGAGCAGCCGGATCGCGGCTTCGCGCTCGCCGGGATCGGGACCGCGGCGGAGGTCGTCAGCAGGGGAGGGGACCGCTTCGCCGACCTCGCCGCCGGCTGCTCGAGAGTCGGGCACGACCGTGTCGCCGAGGAGCCGCAGGGGCTCCCCGCGGGCGCCGGGCCCCGTCTGGGCCACAGGACTGGCGTTCGCGCCCGACGGCGGGAGCGAGCCCATCTGGTCGTCGCTGCCGCCGGCGCTCGCGTTCTTGCCGGAGGTCTCGATCGCGCGGAGCGATGGGCGGGCGTTCCTCACCGCCTGCGCGAAGAGCGAGTCCGGCGCCGACCCCGACCTCGCACTCGAGCGGATCTCCGGCCGCCTGGGATCGCTTCGCTCGGCTCCGCTGACGCCGGCCGATCCACATCCGAGCGCCGCCAACCGGATCTCCGGCCGATACCCGCCGGAGCGCTACGAGGAGATCGTGGCGACGGCGGTGGAGCGGATCCGCGGAAGCGCGGTGGACAAGGTCGTCCTCGCCCGCGAGCTGACGGTCGAGGCGCCCGGTGCGATCGACCCGGCGACGATGCTCGGCGCCCTGCGTGACCTGTTCCCGTCCTGCTTCTGCTTCTGCTTCGGCACCCCGGAGGCGGCGTTCATCGGCGCGAGCCCCGAGCTGTTGATCCGGCGCTCCGGCGCGGTCGCGGCGACCGTTGCGCTCGCGGGCACGACCTCACGCAGCGCTGACCCGGCCGTGGACGATCACCTCGGGGAGGCGATGCTGCGCAGCCCCAAGGTCCGGGACGAGCACGGCATCGTCGTGCGCCGGATCGAGCGCACCCTGCGTCCCCACGCGGTCTGGGTGCATGCCGAGGGCGAGCCGTTCGTCGTCAAGGTCGGCAACCTCCAGCACCTGGCCACGCCGATTCGCGCGCAGCTCGCGGAGGCGCACAGCGCGATCGAGCTCGCCGGCCATCTGCACCCGACCCCCGCGATCGGCGGCGAGCCGCGGGGGCCCGCTCTCGAGCTGATCGACGAGCTCGAGGGGATCGACCGTGGCTGGTACACCGGCCCGGTCGGGCTGGATGGACGCCGCCGAGGACGGGGAGTTCTGCGTCGGGCTTCGCTCGGCCCTGCTCCGCGACCGGGAGGCCCATCTCTTCGCCGGCTGCGGCATCGTCGCGGACTCCGACCCGGCCGCCGAGCTTCAGGAGTCCGAGCTCAAGTTCGAGGCGCTGCTCCCGCTCTTCGCCCCCTAGGGGGTCGCGACGGCCGCCGCCGCGATCTCGGCCAGCTCGCGGTGCAGCTCGAGGTTCCGGCGACGGTCCGTCCGCACGACGATCATCCGGGCGTCCTCGGTGAGCGCCTGATCGAGCTCCGCCGGGGTGGAGGGCGTCGCCACGCTCAAGCCCGAAGAGCTCCGCGGCCATGACCGGATCGAGACCGCTCGGGGTGCCGAGGAGCGCCTCGAATTCGTCGTCCGCCATCGCCTGCGCCTGCGGGAGGAAGTGGAAGATGCCGCCGCCCGAGTTGTCGATCACGATCACGCGGAGATCCGAGGCGCTGCGGGCCGCGGCCAGCCCGCCGAGGTCGTGGAAGAGGGCGAGGTCGCCCAGGACGGCCCAGGTGCGGGCGCCGCTTCCGGTCGCCAGCCCGGCAGAGGTCGAGACCAGGCCATCGATCCCGTTCGCCCCGCGGTTGGAGACGATGCGCACACCCTCGGGACCGGGGCGCAGGAAGGCCTCCATGTCGCGGATGGGCATGCTCGATGCCGCGAGCACCGAGTCACCGTCACGCAGCGCTCGGGCGAGCGCGCCCCAGACTCCGGGTTCGCTCAGCTCCCCGAGGGCCTCGAGCCGCTCGTCCATGGCGGCGCTGACCGCCCGATCCGCCGCGAGCCAGGAGGCTGCGAACGGCGCGCCGGCGACGGCGCTGGCGCCCGGACGCAGCCGTGACAGCCTGTCGGTCAGCGAGCGCGCGGTCGCGATCGGGTCGGCGCGGACGATCGCCTCCGCCCGTCTGCTCGGCTCGCGCCACTCGCCGACCGGGTCGATGACCACCTGGTCGAGCGACTCAGCGGCCGCGAGCCATTGGCGCAGCGGCTTGCTCGTCGGGAGATCTCCGAACCGCACGAGCAGCTCGGGCTCGAGCGCAGGCGGCCTGTCGCGCGCGATGTGGTCGTAGGTCGAGACCACCAGCGAGCGATCGTGCGGTCCGCGCCGGAGCTGGGAGGTCGGCTCCGCGAGGACCGGATAGCCCGCGGCGGCGGCCAGTGCGGCGACCGGCTCGGCCACCCTCGGGTCCAGCTGCCGTCCGGCGACGATCAGGCCGCGGGAGGCGGCCTCGATGCGCTCCGCCAGACGGTCCAGCAGGCCTTCCCCGGCACGTGGCGACGGGCGCTCGACCCCGGTCAGCGGCGAGTCGCGGCGGCCGTTCAGCGCGAGCCGGTCGGTGGCGGTGACCTGGTCCGGCACCGGGATCGGCGCGAGCGGCTCACGCCATGGCACGTTCAGATGAACCGGACCGGGCCGCGGGTCGCCGGATGCAACCGCGAATGCGCGACAGGCGACTGAACGGAAGTGGAGGAGACCGTCGTCGTCGGCCTCGTGGGTGCCGACCTCGCAGAACCAGCGGACGGCGTCGCCGTAGAGCTTGAGCTGGTCGATCGTCTGGCCCGCGCCGATGTCCCGCAGCTCCGGGGGACGGTCCGCGGTGAGCACGATCAACGGCACTCCGGCCTCATCGGCCTCGATCACGGCGGGGTGGAGGTTGCCCGCCGCGGAGCCGGAGGTGCAGAGCACGACCGCAGGCACCCCGGTGGCCAGAGCGCTGCCGAGCGCGAAGAAGCCCGCGCTGCGCTCGTCGAGGATCACAGACACGTCGATCTCCGGCTCGCGCCAAAGGGCGATGGCGAGAGGGGTGGAGCGTGAGCCGGGGGAGATCACCGCCCGGCGAACGCCGCAGCGCGCCAGTTCCTCGGCCATCGCCGACGCGAGCGCCGTGTTGCGGTTCGTCCGATCCACCGCTGCCTAAGGTAGATCAGTCGGTACGGCGAGCCGCAAGCGCTTCTTCGTCGATCTCGACCCCAAGTCCCGGATGATTCCCGACCAGCAGCTTGTCGCCCTCGCTCGGCAAGCCGCTGCCGATCGTCGCCGAGAAGAGCCGTTCGGTGGCGAGGCCGTGCGCGACGCCCGCGTCCCCGCCTCCCGCGCGCAGAGCCTGCACAGCGTGGGCGGCGGCCGAGATCCCGACTGGGCCCTCGAGGGCGCTGGAGAGATACGAGGGGATGACCTCGGCGATCTCGAGCGCGGCGTGAATGCCGCCGACCTTGGCCAGCTTGACCGCGGCGAGGTCGCACGCGCCGAGCTCCCGGGCCCGTCGGGCGTCGAACGGGGAGACGAGGCTCTCGTCGGCCGCGATGCGCACGCTGATCCGCTGCCTCAGCTCGACCATCTGCTCGAAGGTGCCGACCGGCTGCTCGGCGAGCTCGATGTCATGACGCGCGAGCGCCGCCAGCCGCTCGGCGGCGTCGTCCACGCTCCAGGCGCCGTTGGCGTCCACGCGGATCACCGCTCCTGGCCCGAGGGTCTTGCGCACGGTGGCGACCTGCGTGACGTCGCCCGCCAGTCCGACCTTGAGCTTGAAGGTGTGGAACCCGTCGGCGGACCAGGCCTCTGCCATCGTCCTCGTGGCCGCCGGGTTCGCCGCCGGGAGGGTCGCGTTGCAGACGACCTCGGCCGCCTCGCTCGCGCCCAGCACGCGCCAGACGGGCTCGGCTCTCGAGCGGCCGACCAGGTCGTGCAGGGCGATGTCGACGGCCGCCAGCGCCGGCGCCGAGGCCCCGCGGTTCCGGCACCGCGCGATGGCGGACCAGATCCGGTCCGGGTCCAGGCCGCCGTCGCGCAGGGCCGGCCAGCAGCGGTCCCGGATCTCCGCGGCGATGGCCTCGATCCCCGCACCGCCGCGGAGGGACAGCGCCGCGGTCTCGCCGAGGCCTTCGAGCCCCTCGCCGCCGATCCGGACGAGGAGCAACTCGCGCTCGTGCAGCTCCCCGCGGGCGGTCACGTACGGCTCCCGAAACGGGAGGGAGTAGGGAACGACCTCGATCTCCTCCAGGAGCACCGGGCGACTCTAACCCGGTCTCCGCCCTAAGCCGCGATCAGCAGTCCGATCGAGACGAGCAGGCTGAAGGTGCCCAGCAGGGCACCCGTCCCGGCCAGCGCCCCGTTAAGCGCGGGGCCATCGGTCCGAGTCAGCACGGCGCGAACGGGCTTGATCGCCAGCGGCGCGGAGAGCAGGCCCAGCAGCGCCCACCAGGCGCCGCCGTGCGAGGTCACCGTTCCGAGCAGATCCGTATACGCCGCCACGACCAGGCCGACGTAGAGGCGACGCGTTCCCACTCGCCCCAACCGGACCGCGAGCGTCTTCTTCCCGGCACGTCGGTCGGTCTCGATGTCGCGCACGTTGTTGACCACCAGGATCGCGGTGGCCAGGCAGCCGACGGCCACCGACAGGCCGAATGGGAACCAGTCCAGCCGCTCGAGCTGGACGTAGTAGGAGCCGTTCACCGCCACCAGTCCGAAGAAGAGGAAGACGAAGAGTTCCCCCATGCCGGCGTAGCCGTATGGGCGCGGTCCGCCCGTGTAGAGGACCCCGGCGGCGATCGACGCCACTCCGACGGCGATGATCACCCAGCCGGCCACGGTCGCCAGGTAGATCCCGGCCGCGACGGCGACGCCGAAGGCGATCCAGGTCGCGACCAGGACCCGCTGGGGAGGCACGAGCCCGGCGGACGTCACCCGGACCGGCCCGAGCCGGTCCATGGTGTCCGCGCCGCGCTTGGCGTCCGAGTAGTCGTTGGCGAGGTTGGTCCCGATCTGGATGAAGACGGAGCCGATCAGGGCTGCGATGAACGCTCCGACCCGCCGCAGGTCCCCGTGCTGCTCGATCGCCGCCGCGGTGCCGACGAGCACAGGGGCGATCGCCGCGGGCAGCGTCCGCGGACGCGCCGCCATCAGCCAGATCCTCAAGTCAGGGCCTCTTCGGGTACTTGGAGAAGTCCGGGCTGCGTCCCTGCTGGTAGGCGTTCCGCCCCTCCTGCCCCTCCTCGGTCATGTAGAAGAGCAGCGTCGCGTCGTGAGAGAGCTGCTGGATTCCGGCGAGACCGTCCTCGGTGGCGTTGAAGCTCGACTTGAGCAGCCGCAGGGAGAGGGGGGAGAGGGCGGCCATCTCGCGGCACCAGGCGACGGCCTCCCGCTCCAGATCGCCGAGCGGGACCACGGCGTTGACCAGGCCCATGTCCAGTGCCTCCCGGGCGTCGTAGAGGCGCGACAGGAACCAGACCTCCTTCGCCTTCTTCACCCCTACGTTGCGCGCCAGCAGGGAGGCGCCGAAGCCGCCGTCGAAGCTGCCGACCCGCGGCCCGGTCTGGCCGAACACGGCGTTGTCCCCGGCGATGGTCAGGTCGCAGACCAGGTGCAGGATGTGCCCGCCGCCGACCGCATAGCCGGCGACCATCGCCACGACCGGCTTGGGGAGCCTGCGGATCTGGACGTGCAGGTCGCCGACGTCGAGCCGGCCGACCCCCTGCTTCGCGACCTCGTCGTCGCCGATGTACCCGTCATCACCGCGGATGCGCTGGTCGCCGCCCGTGCAGAAGGCCTCGTCACCGACCCCGGTGAAGATGATGGCCGCGACCTCCGTGTCGTCCCGGGCGCGGGTGAAGGCGTCGCGCAGCTCCGCGAGAGTGGAAGGCCGGAAGGCGTTGTGGACCTCGGTCCGGTTGATCGAGATCTTCGCGATCGAGTCGCCCCGCTCGTAGAGGACGTCCTCGTACTCGCCCTCGGAGCGCCACTCGATCGGTGCGTAAAGCTGTTCCTCCGGCGGTGCGTCCTTGTGTCGTCTCGGCACGGCGGCAACCATAGACTTTCGGCCGTGAAGCTCGACAACTGGCTCGCGCAGCGGGCGCAGAGCTGTCCCGAGCGCACCGCACTGGTCACGGAGGCATCCAGCGTGACCTATGCGGAGCTCGAAGCGGAGGCGACCTGGGTTGCGCGGAGGCTTGCGGCGTACGGCGTGAGGAGGGGTGGTACCGCGGCGCTGACGATGCATCCGCGCCGCGAGGAGGTCGTGCTCCTGCACGCCCTGATGAAGCTCGGCGCCGTGGCGGTGCCCCTCAGCCCGCAGCTGACCGAAGCCGAGCGCGAGGCTGTGCTCGCAGCGGAGCGCCCATCGGTCGACCTGAACGACGCGGCCGAGCTCACCCAGACCGAGGCCGATCTGCCACTGCTCGGCGAGCACGACATGGACGCTCTCCAGTGCCGGATCCTCACCAGCGGCACCTCGGGCGCTCCGCGCCCCGTGGGGCTGACCTACGGGAACTTCCTCTTCAGCGCCGTCGGCTCCGCGTTCAACATCGGGGTCGAGCCGACCGACCGCTGGCTCTGCTGCCTGCCCCTCAGCCACGTCGCCGGCCTCTCGATCATCCTCCGCTCGGTCATCTACGGGACCACCGCCGTGCTCCTCGACGGCTTCGACACCGAGCAGGTGGCGAGCACCCTGGTCTCGGGCGACATCAGCCTGCTCTCGCTCGTTCCCACGCAGCTGATCCGGTTGCTCGACGCCGGCGCAGACCTCTCGCGCCCGCGGGCGATCCTGATCGGCGGGGGCCCGGTGCCCCCGGACGTGCTGCGCGCGGCGCTCGACCGAGGGGCGACGGTCGTCCAGACCTATGGGATGACCGAGACCTGCTCGCAGGTCACCACGCTGGCGCCGGACGACGCGCGGCGCAAGGTCGGCTCCGCGGGCCGTCCGCTGCTCACCACCCACGTCCGGATCGAGGACGGCGAGATCATCGTCCAGGGGCCGACGGTCTCGAAGGAGTCGCTCGATGCCGACGGCTGGCTCCGCACCCGCGATCTGGGGCACATCGACGAGGAGGGGTTCCTCTACGTCACCGGCCGCAGCAGCGAGATGATCGTCACCGGCGGCGAGAACGTGATGCCGGCCGAAGTGGAGGCCGTCCTGGTCTCCCATCCGGCCGTCGCGGACGCCGCCGTGGTGGGACGTCCGGATCCCGAGTGGCAGGAGGCCGTCTGCGCGCTGGTCGTGCTCGCAGAGGGCAGGGGCGTGGACGAGCAGGAGCTGCGCGACCACTGCTCCGCCTCCCTGGCGGGCTACAAGGTCCCGAAGCAGGTGGACTTCGTCTCCGGCCTGCCGCGAACCGCGTCCGGCAAGCTGCTGCGCGGGCAATTGCCGGAACCCGCCTCCCGCTAGCATCCGCCGCCTCATGGCCGCTGACAGGGTGCTCTACGAAAAGGACGCCGATCTCTCCGTCCTGGACGGGAAGACCGTCGCGATCCTGGGCTACGGCTCTCAGGGACATGCGCACGCGCTCAACCTGAAGGACTCGGGGGTGAAGGTCGTCGTCGGGCTGCGCCCCGACTCCTCCAGCCGCGCCGACGCGGAGGCGGAGGGCCTCGAGGTGATGGATGTCGCGGACGCGGCGAGCGCGGGTGACATCGTGATGATCCTGCTCCCGGACGAGAGGCAGGCCCAGATCTGGCGCGAGGAGATCTCCGACGGGATAGCCGACGGCAACCTGCTCATGTTCGCCCATGGCTTCGCGATCCGGTTCGGGCAGATAGATCCGCCGCCCGGCGTCGATGTCGGGATGGTCGCCCCCAAGGGCCCCGGCCATCTCGTCCGCCGGGAGTTCGTCGAGGGACAGGGCGTGCCGTGCCTGATGGCGGTGCACCAGGACGCGACGGGTAACGCCCGCGACCTGGTCCTGGCCTACGCCAGCGGGATCGGCGGCGGCCGCGCCGGCATCATCGAGACCACCTTCAAGGACGAGGCCGAGACCGACCTCTTCGGCGAGCAGGCCGTGCTCTGCGGCGGGGCCACCCAGCTCGTCCAGGCCGGCTTCGACACGCTGGTCGAGGCCGGATACGACCCGCGCCTCGCCTACTTCGAGTGCCTCCACGAGCTCAAGCTCATCGTCGACCTGATGTACGAGCACGGGATCCAGGGGATGCGCCATTCGATCTCGAACACCGCCGAGTACGGCGACATGACCCGCGGCCCCAAGGTGATCACCGAGGACACGCGCGAGGCGATGAGGAAGATCCTCGCCGACATCCAGTCCGGGGAGTTCGCGAAGGAATGGATCGCCGAGAACGAGGCGGGTCAGGAGAGCTTCGAGCGCATGCGAGAGGAGGCCGCCGGCTCCCAGGTGGAGAAGGTGGGCAAGGACCTCCGCTCGATGATGCCCTGGATCGACGACTAGCTAGGACCGGCGATCAGGCGCCGGTGACCGGCTCCTGTTCGGAGACCGGCGGGAGTGTCTCCGTCACCAGCAGGAAGTACGCGGTCGCCCGCAGGTAGTACGCGATGCCGAAGCTGAGCGCGTTATGCGTCCCGGCAGCCGTGCGGCGCCGGAAGACGATGTGGAACCAGGCGATCACGGCGGCCAGCTGGTAGAGGTAGCTGAACAGGTAGACCATGAAGAGCACCGGGATGCCGACTATGAGCCGGAAGCCCGTCTTCCAGCGGTTGTAGCGCTCCGGCGCCGGGTCGACCCGGAGCCGGATGGGGTAGTCGGGGGCCTCCTCGAAGCCGAAGGGCGGGTACTGGTCAGTCTGTAGGTAGAAGAAAGCGTTGACCCGCGCCAGGTAGCGGAGCACCCCCGCGTTGAAGGTGTAGAGGCCGTCCGGATAGCGGGCCGTGAACACGATCGCGAACCAGGCCACGACCGCGACGATGAAGGCGCCGATCACGTAGACGCTCCCCAGGATGTACCAGGGGATCGCCAGGATGAGGCGGAAGAACGTCCGCCAACGCCCCTGCTGCTCGACATATTCCGCCTCGTACTTGACCGGGTACATGCCCTGCTCCTTCCTCGGTGCCGGCGGGACCCGGCCGTCCTGCGGCCGGGTCCCCCAGCGGATCTGGTTGTCGCCTAGGTCTGGCGGGTCGCGGACTCGCTGCTGATCTGGCCGGCGGACGCCGAACCGCTCTCCTCGTAGGAGAAGGGCGGGTAGTCCTCGGTCAGCAGGAGGAAGTAGCCCGTCGTGCGCGACAGGTACGCGCCCGCCGAGCGCATCGGGTTGAACAGGCCCTCCGAGAGCTTGCCCGTGAACAGGATCGCGAACCAGCCGATCAGCGCGCAGACGCCCAGGATGATCGCCTGAACGACTGCCAGCAGCATCACCGGGATGCCGATGATGAGCCGGAGGCCGGTCTTCAGCCGGCTGTACTGATCGAGCGGCGGCGCGACGCCGACACGGATCGGATAGTCGGGGGATTCATCGCCCCCGAACGGGGGCCAATCGTCGGTCAGCAGGTACTCGAACCCGTTGACCCTGGTGATCATCCGCAGGTAACCGGCGTTGAAGTCGTAGAGCCCCTGCGGGTACTTGCCCGTGAACACGATCGCGAACCAGGCGATCACCGCGGCGATCTCCGCGACGATGCCGTAGACGTAGGCCACGATCAGCCACGGGATGGCGACGATGTAGCGGAAGAATGTCGTGAGCCGGTTCCGTCCCTCCAGGGCGGGATCGGCCTCGTAGCTAATGGGGTACATGTATCTCTCCAGGTCGAGGTCTCGGGGATTTGCACGCCTCCGGCTGCGCCGGCCCCTTCGGACGCGCGGCCACCCTACCCGACGCGACGGAGGGCAAGTCCAGCAGTCCGGGCGGTTACCCTCCGCGCTCCGCCGATGAGTCGAACGATGGTCCAAATCCCCGATGCCCTCAAGCCCGCAGACGGCCGGTTCGGCTGTGGGCCCTCGAAGGTGCGCCCCGAGGCGCTGGCGAGGCTCGCCGAGCAGAACGACCTGATGGGCACCTCCCACCGACAGGCGCCCGTCAAGGAGCTCGTCGCACGGGTCCGTGGAGGGCTCGCCGACCTCTTCCACCTGCCCGACGGCTACGAGGTGGTGCTGGGCAACGGCGGGACCACGGCGTTCTGGGACGCCGCGGCAGCGTGGCTGGTGCGAGAGCGGGCACTGCACCTGACCTACGGCGAGTTCTCCTCGAAGTTCGCACAGGCGACCGCCGGTGCGCCGTTCCTCGCCGACCCGATCGTGATCGAGGCGGAGCCGGGCGAGGCGCCGGCTCCGGCCGCCGATCCGCAGGCGGACGCGATCGCCTGGGCCCACAACGAGACCTCGACCGGCGTGATCGTCCCGGTCGAGCGCCGGGGACGCGGGCGACGCGGGCGAGAGCCTGGTGCTGGTCGACGCGACCTCGGGCGCGGGCGGCCTGCCCGTGGATGTCTCCCAG
The DNA here is from genome assembly GCA_963821705.1 of uncultured Solirubrobacterales bacterium. Taxonomy (GTDB): domain Bacteria; phylum Actinomycetota; class Thermoleophilia; order Solirubrobacterales; family 70-9; genus DASUPK01. The sequence goes on from CAWGEV010000008.1 coordinate 294,413, forward strand.
GCCGACGCCTACTACTTCGCCCCGCAGAAGGCATTCGCCGCGGACGGGGGAATCTGGCTCGCCGTCCTCAGCCCGGCCGCGGTCGACCGGATCGAGCAGCTCGACGGCATCGAGGGACGCTGGCAGCCGGCCTTCCTGTCCCTGGCCGTCGCGCTCGAGAACTCGCGCAAGGACCAGACCTACAACACGCCCGCCGTCGCGACCCTCTTCCTGCTCGCCGACCAGATCGACTGGCTCCTGGAGAGCGGCGGACTCGACTTCGGAGTCGAGAGAAGCCGCGCCTCCTCGCAGCATCTCTACGGCTGGGCCGAGGCCTCGGACCTGGCGACGCCTTTCGTCGCCGATCCGCAGAAGCGCTCTCCGGTGGTCGGGACCATCGACTTCGTCGAGCAGGTCGACGCCGCCGAGCTGGCGGCGACCCTGCGCGAGAACGGCATCGTCGACGTCGAGCCGTACCGGAAGCTGGGCCGCAACCAACTGCGGATCGGCATGTTCCCGGCGGTCGACCCCGTCGACGTCGAAGCGCTCACCGCCTGCATCGACTGGGTCCTGGAGAACGCGGACGACGTCCGGCGATGAACGACCGCGCCAAGGTCCTGGTCAAGGAGAAGATCGCCGATACCGGCGTCGAGCTGCTGCGCGAGCGCTTCGACGTCGAGCTCGGGCTCGAGTGGGACGGTGACGAGCTCGAGCAGCGGATCGGGGAGTTCGACGGGATCCTGATCCGCTCTGCGACCAAGCTGACGCCAGACCTGATCGAGAGGGCCGAACGGCTCAAGGTGATCGGCCGTGCGGGGACCGGGGTGGACAACGTCGACGTCGACGCGGCCACGAAGCGGGGGATCGTCGTCGCCAACGCCCCGGAGGCCAACTCGATCGCCGCCGCGGAGCACACGCTGGGCCTGATGCTCGCCCTCTGCCGGAACATCCCGCAGGCCCACGCCTCGCTCGCGGCCGGCAACTGGGACCGGGGGAGGTTCAAGGGCACCGAGCTCTACGGGAAGACGCTGGGTGTGCTGGGCTTCGGCCGGATCGGCCAGCTGGTCGCCGCGCGCGCCCACGCCTTCGAGATGAACGTGGTCGCCTACGACAAGTTCGTCACGGCCGAGCGCTTCCGGGAGCTCGGCGTCGATGGGGTGGGCGACCCGGGCGAGCTCTACGCCCGCGCCGACTTCATCACGCTGCACCTGCCGAAGACCCAGGAGACGATCGACTTCATCGATGCGGAGGCGATCGGGAAGATGCGCGACGGGGTCCGCATCGTGAACTGCGCGCGCGGGGAGCTCGTCGACCTGAACGCCCTGGTGGACGGTCTCGAGTCCGGGAAGGTTGCGGGCGCCGCCCTCGACGTGTTCCCGGAGGAGCCGTTCACGGACCATCCGGTCCTGAAGCGCGACGACGTCGTGGTCACGCCGCACCTCGGAGCCTCCACCGAAGAAGCCCAGGATCGCGCCGGCGTCGTCACGGCCGAGCAGGTCACGGCGGCCCTTACCGGGGCCGTCGTCACCACGGCGGTCAACATCGCCGCGGTCAGGCCGGAGGTCATGGAGCAGCTGGCCCCCTTCGTCCCGCTCGCCGAGAAGCTGGGCCGCCTCGGACAGGCGCTCTGCAAGGCCGCCCCGGACCGCGTGGAGGTCGAGTTCCGCGGCCGGCTCGCCGACCAGGACACCCGCATCCTCGGCATCGCCACCCTGGTCGGGATCCTCAGCGGCCACACCGAGGAGCCGGTGAACCTCGTCAACGGGCCGCACATGGCCGAGGAGCGAGGCATCGAGCTGACCGAGACACGCGACGCGACCTCGGAGGACTTCACCGAGCTCGTCGTCGTCAGGTTGCACGCCGGCGATGAGTCGGTCGAGGTGGCCGGCACCGGCGTCGGGCCACGGAACATCCCCTATCTGGCGCGCGTCTGGGGTGATGACTTCTACCTGCCCTTCGCCGAGCACCTGGCGATCTTCCGCTACACCGACCAGCCGGGCATGATCGGCCGAGTCGGGACGATCTTCGGCGAGGAGGGCGTGAACATCGTCTCGGCGGCGGTCGGCGCCGAACCCGAGGGGGACAACGCGGTCATGGCGCTGACCACCGACGCTCCGGTCAGGCAGGGCACGATCGACCGGATCCTGGAGCTCGACGGTTTCTTGGTCGGCCGCGCCGTATCTCTCTAGAGATAGGGTGTTCCCATGAGAGCGGTGGTCATCACCGAGCACGGAGGCCCCGAGGTCCTCAGGGTCGAGGAGCGGCCCGATCCGCCGGTCGGCCCGGGCGAGGTGCGGATCGCCGTGAAGGCCGCGGGGATCAACTTCGCGGACACGATGGCCCGCGTCGGCCTCTACCCGGAGGCACCGAAGCCGCCCAGCGTGGTCGGTTACGAGGTTGCCGGGGACGTCGAGTCGGTCGGCGAGGGAGTGGACTCGGTCAAGGTGGGCGACAAGGTGATGGCGGGCACACGCTTCGGCGGCCAGGCGTCCTTGGTCACCGTGCCCGAGGACCAGGCGATCCCGCTGCCGGACGGCTGGAGCTATGAGCAGGGCGCCGCCTTCCCGGTCAACTACGCGACCTCGTACGTGGCGCTGGTGATGATGGGCGGCCTCCGCGAGGGGGAGCGGGTCCTGGTCCACGGCGCCGGCGGAGGGGTGGGGATCTCGGCCATCCAGATCGCGCGCTCCCGGAAGGCGGAGATCTTCGGCACGGCGTCCGCCTCCAAGCACGAGGCGATCGAGGAGCAGGGTGTCGAGCACGCGATTGATTACCGCACCCAGGACTTCGAGCAGGAGATCAGGCGGATCACGGGCGGCGAGGGAGTCGACGTGATCATGGACGCCACCGGCCCGACCAACTTCCGCAAGGACTACAGGCTGCTCCGGCAGGGTGGGCGATTGATCATGTACGGCCTCTCGGAGGCATCGACCGAGACGGGCCGCGACATGCGAAAGCTGCTCAGCAGCCTGGCGCGGATGCCCTTTGCGACGGTGCCCTGGTGGAAGAGCCTCCAGCTGATGAGCGAGAACAAGGGCACCTTTGGGCTCAACATGCTCGCCTGGCAGGACCGCGAGGGTCTCAATCGAGTGCTCGAGGCGATCGGCAGGGAGCTCGAGGAGGGGACGATCTCGATCGAGCCGGTCGTCGCCGAGGCGTTCCCGTTCGATCGCGCCGGCGACGCCCACCGCTTCATCGGGGAGCGCAGGAACGTCGGGAAGGTCGTGCTCGTCCCCTAGCCGAGCCCTCGCGGGGGCCGCTCTGATTGCCCCGGAGCCGGGTTACGATCGACGAGATGAGGCTAGGGAGTGGCAAGACCTTCGGGGTCCTTGGCGTGCTCGCCATCGCGGCGTGCGCTGCGCCATCGGCGGCGTCCGCCCGGGCGGGGCTGACCGATGCCGTCTGGACCGTTCACGGCCGGGGCGCGACGGCCTCGGCCTCGGTCAACGTCCTCACGCTGAACGACCAGCGCGGAATCGACAACCGGATCAGCGCCTACACGGCGTCCAACGGCCGGCTGGTGCTGACCGCGCCCGAGGGGCTGGGGGACCCGGACGGCAGCGGCTCGTCCTGCGGGCTCGACAACGCGAAGTCGGGGGAGAGCAGCGCCACCGAGGTGAGCTGTGCGCCGGGCTACATCGGGGCGATCGTCGGCGACCTGGGCAAGGGAAATGACACCTTCAACGCGGACCCGGGGCTGACGGTGACGGTCGGTGGGGTGATCGACGGCCAGCGCCGCGCTCTGGCCGGCGGGCCCGGCCGCGACCGACTGGTCGGTGGGGCCAACTCCGATCTGCTCGACGGGGGCCCCGGACCGGACTCCATCGTCGGCAACGGCGGCGACGATCTCCTCATCGGCGGCGCGGGCGCCGACAACCTGAGCGGCGGCTCGGGCGACGACATCCTGCTGGGCGGAAGCGGCCCGGACAAGCTTCTCGGCGGTTCCGGCCGCGATCTCTGCCGCGGAGCGGGCGGGACAGACACCGCGAAGAGCTGCGAGATCGCTCGCGGGATTCCGTAACGGGCCTCGTTAGCGTTCCGGCCGTGTTGACCACGGCAAGCATCGGCAGCGCCTATCAGCACGGGATCGTCGACACCGGGCGGGAGTCGCACTTCCTGTTCTTCGTCGCCTTCCTGGTCACGTTCGGCTTCATCCGGACCAGCGCGCACATGATCCGCGCACAGGTGAGCTGGTGGCCGGGCAACGTCGAGGTCGGGGGCACGCACGTCCACCACCTGGTCTGGGGGATCCTGCTGCTCCTGATCAGCGGATACGTCGCCGTTGCCATCTCGCCCGGCAGCCCCTGGCGCGAGATCGTCGCGGTCGCGTTCGGCATCGGCACGGGCCTGACGCTCGACGAGTTCGCCCTCTGGCTCAACCTCAAGGACGTCTACTGGGAGAAGCAGGGGCGCGCTTCCATCGACGCGGTGGTGATCGCCGCCGCGGTCTCCGGACTGCTGCTGATCAGCCTGCGGGGCTGGATCGACGTGACCACGAAGGTCGCGGACGAGGTTCAGGCCATCGTCGGGACGATCGGCGTGGTCGGGATGGTCCTCGCCCTCGTCAACGCGGCCAAGGAGAAGTTCGGGATGGCCATCTGGAGCATCCTGCTCCCGGTCGTGGGGATCCCGAGCGCCCTCCGCCTCGCCAAGCCGCATTCGGTCTGGGCGCGGCTCTTCTACCGCCACGGCAAGAAGAGGCGATCAGAGGAGCGCTACGCGGGATCTCGCGGCAAGCCGTTCTGGAAGCGCGGCGACGACCTACTGGCTCGGCTCGGGCTCGGTCCCAGCCGCCCCCGCGGCGCCTGAGAAGACCAGCTCGTCGATCACGACCCCGAGCGAGGCCGCCGTCGGAATGGCCAGCAGCGCTCCGAGGATCCCGGCGAGGTTCGCGCCGACGATCACGGCGACGATCGCCACCGCCGGGTTGAGCTTGAGAGCACCGCCCTTGTAGAGCACCGGCTGGATCACGCGGTCCTGCAGCTGCTGGTAGACGAGAAAGACGATCAGCCAGACGATCGCGTCTCCCGGCCCGCCGTCGATCATCAGCACGGCGAACACGGCGAAGCCGCCGACCGTCAGGCCGATCAGCGGAATCAGGTCCAGGAAGGTGACGAGCACCGCGAGCGGCACCGCCAGGTGGAAGCTGTCGGCTTCCAGTGCGGCAAGGGCCGGCACGACCGCTTCAACGATGGGGCCGGGAAGGATCGCGTCAACGTGTTCACCTGCGAGCAGCGCGTGCACATCAGGTTCTAGTCGGGGATTCGGCTGGTCGCGACGGAGCCCGTTCGCTACTCTCCTTTGACCTCGATGACGCACCGGCTCGACAGCCTGGCGCTTCTCCTTCTCCTCCCCCCTCGGGGGGAATAGCGCTGGGCGGCGCGATAGCCGCGAACTCTCAGAACAGGTCATCGAAAGCTTTAGGAGAAGGAGGTAGTCATGAGCGAAGTCGGCGGTGCAGCCAAGCCGGTCTCAGACGAGAACCGGGTCCACATCTTCGATACGACGCTGCGCGACGGCGAGCAGTCGCCCGGCATCTCCCTGAACACCCAGGAGAAGGTCGAGATCGCGCAGCAGCTCGCCCGCCTCGGCGTCGACGTGATCGAGGCCGGCTTCCCGATCACCTCCCCCGGCGACTTCGAGGCCGTGGAGGCGATCTCGCACAACGTGCAGGGCCCCGTGATCTGCGGCCTCGCGCGCACGCACAAGGCCGACATCGACGCGGCCTGGAACGCGATCAAGGACTCGGACCGGCCGAGGATCCACACGTTCATCTCGACCTCCGACATCCACATCGAGCACCAGCTCCAGACGACCCGTGAGGACGTCAAGGGACAGGCGAAGGCAGCCGTCGCCCTGGCCAAGTCCTACTGCGAGGACGTCGAGTTCTCGCCGATGGACGCGACGCGCGCGGACGTCGAGTTCACGGCCGAGGTCTGCGCCATCGCGATCGCCGAAGGGGCGAACGTGCTCAACATCCCGGACACGGTCGGGTACACGACTCCGGAGGAGTACGCGGCGTATTTCGCCAAGCTCTACGAGCTGGTCCCGGATCTGAAGGACGTCGAGGTCTCCGTCCACTGCCACGACGACCTGGGCCTCGCCGTCGCCAACTCGTTCGCCGGCCTGGTCGCGGGGGCGCGCCAGGTCGAGTGCGCCGTCAACGGCATCGGCGAGCGGGCCGGCAACTGCTCGCTCGAGGAGATCGTGATGTTGCTCAGGACTCGGCGCGACGTGCACGGCCTGGACACCGGCATCGACGCCACGGAGCTGGCCCGTACGAGCCGCATGGTCTCGCGCCTGACCGGCTACTCGGTGCCGCCGAACAAGGCGGTCGTCGGGCGAAACGCCTTCGCCCACGAGTCCGGCATCCACCAGGACGGCGTGCTCAAGGAGCGCTCGACCTACGAGATCATGGACGCGACGGAGGTCGGGCTGGAGTCCAACTCGATCGTGCTGGGCAAGCATTCCGGCCGCCACGCGCTCCAGGACGCCCTTCAGCAGCTGGGCTTCAAGGTCGAGGGCGGCGCGCTCAACCAGGCGTTCAAGCGCTTCAAGGAGATCGCGGACAAGAAGAAGCAGGTCACCGCGCTCGACCTGGAGGCGATCGTCTCCGACGAGATGCGCGAGTCCGAGCATGCCTACAACCTGAAGTGGTTCGAGGTCGAGGCCGGCTCGGAGCGCGCTCCGGAGGCGCGGGTGTCCGTGGTCCTGCCCAGCGGCGAGGAGTCGGTGGCGCAGGCATCGGGCGACGGTCCGGTCGACGCGATCTTCGGCGCCATTCGCGACGCGACGGGCACCGACGCGGAGCTCCAGCGCTACGAGGTCGAGGCGGTCACGGGCGGGACCGACGCCCTGGGCGAGGTGAGCGTCTCCGTCCGGGCACACGGCCGGCTGGCCAGCGGCCAGGGCGTGGCGACCGACATCCTCGAGGCGTCCGCCCGCGCCTTCGTCCGCGCGATCTCCAACGCCCTGGAGGGTGTCGCGATCCGCGAGGCGGAGGACGCGACGGCCGACGCCGCCGTGGAGCGCACGCCGGGCCCCTGAAGGAACATCGGCTCATGGAAGTCGGCGCAGATAGGGTGGCGAGGTCGTGAAGATGCCGAACGTCCTCCCGTCCGCGCCGCCCTCGAGCTCCCGGCTCTGGTGGTTCTGGGAGCGGTTCACCGACTTTCACACCTTCGCGTACAAGGCGAGCCATGGGCGCGTGGGCGGCTCGGCGTACGGCGTCCCGGTGGTGCTGATCGAGTCGGTGGGGAGGAAGTCGGGCAAGCGGCGCACGCACCCGCTGCTCTGCCTGCCCGACGGGGACAACCTGGTCCTGATCGCCTCCAAGGGAGGAACCGACCGGCATCCGGCCTGGTACCACAACCTGAAGGCGAGTCCCGAGACCACGGCCTGGTGGAAGGGGGAGAAGCGCCGGGTCAGGGCCCGGGAGGCCGCGGGCGAGGAGCGCGAGCGCCTCTGGCGCATGATGGCCGACGCCTATCCGGACTACGACAACTACCAGCGGCGAACCGACCGGCAGATCCCGGTGGTGGTGCTCGAGCCCGCCTAGCTCGACGCCGCGGCGGCCCCCTTGTCGGTGGGTTCGGGCGGCGGGGGAACCGAGGGCGCAGCAACCGGCCCGACCCGCGGCAGCCACTCGAGCCAGCGGGGCAGGTACCAGTTCCAGTCGCCGAGCAGGGTCATCGAGGCGGGCAGCAGGATGGCCCGGACGAGCGTCGCGTCGATCAGCACCGCGACGCCGAGTCCCACGCCCAGCTCCTTGAAGAAGATCAGCGACAGCGTCGCGAAGACGGCGAAGACCGCGATCATGACGGCGGCGGCGCTGGTCACCACGCCGGCCGTGGTCTTGATCCCGTGCGCCACCGCCTCGTCGGTCGGCATCCCGCGGTCGTAGGCCTCGCGGATCCTGGTGAGGATGAAGACGTGGTAGTCCATCGAGAGGCCGAACAGGACCACGAAGAGGAACAGCGGCATCCAGGAGATGATCGCCCCGTTCGAGTGGAAGCCGAGGAACGACTCGAGGTGGCCGTCCTGGAAGATCCAGACGATCACCCCGTAGGCGGCTCCCACGGACAGCAGGTTGAGGATGATCGCCTTGACCGGGATCACGATCGAGCGGAAGGTGAAGAGGAGCAGGAGGAAGGCCGCCGTCAGCACGAAGGCGAAGACGATCGGCACGTGTGACTTGGTGACGTCGGTCCAGTCCTTCGACTCGGCCGAGAATCCGGTCACGTCGGCGCTGGCGCCCGGCACCGATCCGATCGTCGCCGGGATGATCTCGTTGCGCAGCTGGCTCACCGCGTCATAGGACCTCGAGTCCGTCCCGTTGCCGGCGACCGGGATGCTCACCTGGATCACCTTGGGGTCCGGATAGGTCTGAAGCGTGACCGGCTGATCCTTGAACAGCGGACTGGCCTTGGCCTGCGCCACCATCCGGCGAATGCCCCTGCCGGACCTGCGGCGTCGGCCCGTTCTCCGAGCTCACCACGATCACCGCGGGGATCCCGCCTCCCGGGAAGGCCCGCTGTATCCGGTTGTAGGTCTGGATCGAGGAGACGTCCTGCGGAAGGGACTCGACGCTCTCGTTCGCCGTGTGGAGGCGGAACGCCGGCAACGCTAGGAACACCAGCAGGCCCCCTGCAAGGAGAAGCGAGATTCCCGGATGGCGGAGCACCGGATTCAGGATCGAGTTCCAGATCCGGCTCTCTCCAGCGTTCCACGGACTGGTCCTTGAGGATCGGTACGCCGCCCTTCTCGACCCGGTCCCCGAGCCAGGACAGAATCGCGGGCAGGACCGTCAGCGATCCCACCAGCGCGACGGCGACGACGAGGATCGTCCCCGTCGCGAATGACTGGAAGGTCGGCGTCCCGGCGAAGTACATCCCCGCCATCGCGATCATCACCGTGAACCCCGAGACCAGCACGGCACGGCCCGAGGTCGCGGCCGCGGCGGCGAGCGCCGCCTCCTCGCTGCGCCCGGCCTCGCGTTCCTCGCGCTCGCGCCGCAGGTAGAACATCGAGTAGTCGACGCCGACGGCGAGGCCGATCAGGAGGATCACCTCGTTGATCGAGTTGTCGACGCCGCCGATGACGTGGCTCAGCGGGCCCATGATGCCGATCGTGGCGATGACGGCGGTGATCGCCAGCAGCAGCGGGACACCGGCGGCGACGAGCGCGCCGAAGGCGACCAGCAGGATGATCAGGGTGACCGGGAGCGAGGTCGTCAGGGCCTTGCCGAAGTCGTCGGGACGACCTTGTTGATCTGCTGGTTGGTGCTCGCGTCACCGAACTCGCCGAGGGTGAAGCCAGGGTGCGCCTGCCTGGACGTCGCCGCGACGGCCGCAACCGCCGGCTTCACCCGTCCATGACCTCGGCTGTCCTTGCCCGCGATCTGGAAGCGGAGCAGCGCCGAGTGACCGTCGGCGGAGATCTGGTTCGCGTGGGCGGGGGCCAGCGGACTCTCGAAGTTCTGTCGTGTCGGGAAGCGCCGCGAGCCTTCGCTGCACGTCGACGACGACCGCGCGGAAGGCCGGATCGGCTGGCGGTCGCACCGGTGCTCTGGATCAGCACCATCTCCTGGGCGTACTCGGGCGCGGCGTCGGCGATCGTCTTGTCGGCTCGTCCGGACTCGCCGACGCTCGGTCTGCGGTGTGCTCGAGCGTCTTGGTGCCGACGGCGCCGCCGATCAGACATCGCGAGAACCACGAAGGCGAGCCAGCCCCAGATGGCCAGCTTGCGGTGTTGCGCGCTCCAGACGCCGGCACGGGAGGCGATCCCGCGCGGCCGGCTCATGCCGCTCATGTGGTTATCCGGATGTGGACGAGACGCCGACATACAGACCTCCGTGCCTCTGACGCCAGGCCGGACCGTATCGGTCCGTTGCGCATACAGGTGTATGTGATAACGTACGCCGCCGATGGCGAACTTGACCGAGACCAAGCCGGCTCCGAACACCCCGGCGGTCACCTCCGAGGGGGCCGTCGGCGCGCGCGTGAAGAGCCTGCGCGAGGGCATGGACCTCTCCCTTCGCGATCTGGCCGAGCGCAGCGGGGTCAGCGCCCCGATGCTCTCCCAGGTGGAGCGCGGCGATACCAGCCCGACGCTGGCGGTCGCCCAGAAGATCGCCGCCGGCCTGGACCTGACGCTCTCGCAGCTGCTGCGCCTGGACGAGGATCGTCACGTCGTGGTGGTCCGTGCCGGCGAGCGGCGATCCCGCCGCAAGCGGGGGCATCGCGTCGAGGAGCTGACGCCGCCGCTGCCCGGTCAGCGCGCCGACGTCTCCGAGCACACGCTGGCACCGGGCGCCGCCACCGGCGCTCCTGACGATCCGCCGGTCCACGAGCCCGGCAGCCGCGAGACCGCGGTCGTGCTGAAGGGGACCGTCGAGCTCTTCATTGACGGCCGGCGCCGCGAGCTCGGCGAGGGGGACAGCGTCACCTTCGACGCCGACCTGCCGCACCATTTCGAGAACAATGCCTCGACCGAGGCCCGGCTGATCGCAGTGGTGGCCGCCGGGCTGAGGCGAGGTTAGGAGGACCGATGCCGAAGAACCTGTTCGAGAAGATCTGGGGCGCCCACGAGGTCGACGGCGACCTGATCTACATCGACCTCCACCTCGTCCACGAGGTGACCTCGCCACAGGCGTTCGACGGGCTGCGGCTTGCCGAGCGCGGGGTGCGGCGCCCCGACAAGACCCTCGCCACGGCCGACCACAACGTGCCGACAGACGGCACCCCGACCGCCAGGCTGATCGCCGACGAGCTCTCGCGCGTCCAGGTCGAGGCGCTGGAGCGCAACTGCGAGGAGTTCGGCATCCCCGTCTACTCGCTCGGCTCGGACCGCCGCGGCATCGTCCACGTGATCGGGCCGGAGCTGGGTGTGACCCAACCCGGCATGACGATCGTGTGCGGCGACTCGCACACCTCGACGCACGGCGCCTTCGGGGCGCTGGCCTTCGGGATCGGCACCTCGGAGGTCGAGCACGTCCTCGCGACACAGTGTCTGGTGCAACGCCGGCCGAGGACGATGCGGATCGACTACGCGGGCGAACTGCGCTTCGGCGTCACGGCGAAGGACCTGATCCTGGCGACGATCGGCCGGCTCGGCGTCAGCGGCATGCAGGGCCATGCGGTCGAGTATGCCGGCGAGGCCATTCGCGGTCTCTCCATGGAGAACCGGATGACGATCTGCAACATGACGATCGAGGGCGGCGGTCGCGCCGGGATGGTGGCGCCGGATGAGACGACCTACGACTACATCCGCGGCAAGCCCGGCGCCCCGCACGAGTTCGATGCCGCCGTCGCGCGCTGGCGCGAGCTGCCGACCGACGACGGGCGAGCTTCGACACCGAGGTGAAGGTGGAAGCCGCGGCGATCTCGCCGATGGTCACCTGGGGGACGACCCCGGGGATGGTGGTCGAGGTCACGGACCAGGTCCCCGACCCCGAGAAGATGGACTCACCGGCCGACCGCGAGGCCGCCGAGCGCGCGCTCGCGTACATGGACCTCCGGCCCGGCACACCGATGACCGAGATCCAGCTCGACCGGATCTTCATCGGCTCCTGCACGAACTCGCGGATCTCGGATCTGCGGGAGGCCGCATCGATCGTCGACGGCCGGAAGATCGCCTCGAGCCTGCGGGGCATGGTGGTCCCGGGCTCGCAGCAGGTCAAGGCCAAGGCCGAGGAGGAGGGCCTCCACGACGTGTTCCAGTCCGCCGGCTTCGAGTGGCGCGAGTCGGGCTGCTCGGCGTGCCTGGGCATGAACCCGGACATCCTGCAGCCGGGCGAGCGTTGTGCCTCGACCTCCAACCGCAACTTCGAGGGCCGTCAGGGCGCCGGCGGGCGCACGCACCTGGTCAGTCCCAAGATGGCCGCGGCCGCCGCGGTCGAGGGCCGTTTCGTCGACATCAGGGAGTGGAGCTAGGCATGGAACCGATTGAGATCATCGAAGGAAGGGTCGCGGTGCTCGACCGCAACGACGTCGACACCGACCAGATCATGCCCAAGCAGTTCCTGAAGCGGGTCGAGAAGACCGGCTACGGCGAGTTCCTCTTCTACGACTGGTTCCGTTCGGGGGAGATCGAGCTCGAGCCGCACCCGATCCTGGTGACCGGCCGGAACTTCGGCTCCGGCTCCTCGCGCGAGCACGCGGTCTGGGGGCTCAAGGACTACGGCTTCGACGCCGTCCTCGCTCCATCGTTCTCGGACATCTTCTTCACCAACTGCACCAAGAACGGCCTGCTGCCGGTGATCCTCGACGAGGAGCAGTGCCGCGCCGTCGCCGCGGCGGGCGAGGCGCGGATCGACCTCGACGACCAGACAGTCAACTGCGCCGAGGGTGTCTTCCAGTTCGAGATCGACGAGGACATCAAGCACCGGCTGTCCAACGGCCTCGACGAAGTCGCGATGACGCTGCAGAGGGCGGAGCGGATCGACTCCTTCGAAGCGGCGGGCAAGGCTGACGCCGGCCCGGTGACCACGTCGCTGTGAGCTCGCCGCGCTCGATGAACAGCGGCCCGCGCGAGTGGGACGCGAAGACCTACGACGAGATCTCCGAGCCTCAGTACCAGTGGGGCCTCGAGGTTCTGGAGCGCCTCGCGCCACAGCCGGCGGAGGCGGTGATCGACGCGGGCTGCGGCTCCGGCCGCGTCAGCGAACGGCTGCTCGAGAGGCTGCCGGACGGCCGCCTGGTCTGTGTGGACGGCTCCGAGGAGATGCTGAAGGTCGCCGCCGAGCGGTTCGATGGGGACGACCGGGTCACGCTCTTCGTCTCCGACCTGCTGGAGCTGACGCCCGACGTGCTCGAGGAGAACGGCGCCCCGCCCGAGGTGGACGCGCTCTTCTCCACTGCGACCTTCCACTGGATCATGGACCACGAGCTGCTCTTCTCCCGGATCCATGACGTCCTCCGCCCCGGCGGGCGGCTGGTGGCGCAGTGCGGCGGGGCGGGCAACGTCGCCGAGCACGCACGCGACATCGTCGAGGTCGCCACCAGCCCGGAGTACGTCGGCTACTTCGACGGGATGACCGTGATGTGGAACTTCGCCACACCCGAGGAGACCGAGGAGCGGCTGCGGAACGCCGGGTTCGGGGAGGTCTCGTGCTGGCTGGAGGACAAGCCCATCCAACCCAGCAAGCCCCTCGAGTTCACCACCACGGTCACCATGGGACCGCACCTCTCGCGACTCCCCGAGGACCTCCGACAGCCCTTCGCCGAGGCGGTCCTCGAGCGCTCAAGGGACCCGTTGGTCCTCAACTACGTCCGCCTCAACATCGATGGGCGTAGGGACCACCCGTAGATGAAGATCGTCCTGCTGCCCGGCGACGGCATCGGCCCGGAGATCGGGGCGGCAGCCGCCCGCGTCCTCGCCGAGCTCGGCGACTTCGAGATCACCGAGTACCTGATCGGTGGGGCCTCGATCGACGAACATGGCACCGCGCTGACCGACGAGGTCCTGGAGGCATGCAAGCAGGCGGACGCCGTCCTCCTCTGCGCTGTCGGCGGTCCCAGGTGGGACACGACCGACCCGGACAAGCCCCGCCCCGAGCAGGGTCTGCTCGGTCTCCGCAAGGGCCTCGGCCTGTTCGCGAACCTGCGGCCGGTGCGCCCGAGCGAGGCGCTGCTCGACGCCAGCCCGCTGCGACGCGAGCGGATCGAGGGCACCGACCTGCTCGTCGTGCGAGAGCTCACCGGAGGCATCTACTTCGGAGACTCGGGCCGCGACGGAGACCGAGCCCACGACGATTGCGCGTACACCGTCGAGGAGATCGAGCGAATCGCCCGGGTGGCCTTCGAGGCGGCAGGGGAGCGCAACGGACGCGTCACCTCGGTCGACAAGGCGAACGTGCTGGAGACCTCCCGCCTCTGGCGCGAGACGGTCACCAGGCTCGCCCCCGAGTACGGCGAGGTCGAGCTCGACCACCTGCTCGTCGACAACGCGGCCATGCAGCTGGTCTCGAACCCGACCGGATTCGACGTGATCGTGACCGAGAACCTCTTCGGGGACATCCTCAGCGACGAGGCCGCGATGCTCACCGGCTCACTCGGCATGTTGCCCTCGGCGAGCCTCGGCGAGGACGGCCCGGGACTGTACGAGCCGGTGCACGGGTCGGCCCCCGACATCGCCGGCACCGGCAAGGCGAACCCCCTCGCCACGCTGCTCTCGGTCGAGGGCGCCGGGGTGCAGGTGACGTCGTCCTGTTGCAGCGAAACAGCATCGATCAGCTGACCGGCCAGCTCGACGGACATGTCCTTGTACTGGGCGAATCGCTCACCGGTGGTCGTCTTCTGGACGACGTCGCCGATCTCGAAATCCTGCCGCGGGTCGGTGTCGTATCCGGGGACCTGCTTGATCAGTTGGTCGTAGAACATCCAGGCGGCGCCGCCCGGCTCGGTTCGCTTGTACTGGGTGTAGGTCACCGGGTTCTGCTGGAACAGCCCGAGCCAGTCGCCGTTGATCGCCTCCGGCCGCAGACTCGACTGCTCGGTGGCCACCGAGATGCCGATCTCGATGCCGCGGCGGGTGATGCCCATCTGCTTGCCGACGGCCACGATGGTGGCCGCCATCTGTACCTGGCCGGCGTCCAGGGCGATGCCGGCGAAGATCCCGCCGCCCTTGAGGTTCTCCGGCAGACCCTGCAGGTTGCCCAGCGGCGCCGGGGTTCCCGCGCCGGCCTGACTGGTGGATTCCTGACCGGGCAGGCAGACCGGCAGGGCCGGGGTCGGCGCGGCGGCGGGTGCGGCGGCCGGGGTGACCGGAGCGGCGGCAGCGACGCCGCCGGACAGCGTCAGGGTGGTGACCAGGGCGGCGGTGGTGGCCAGGATCAGCAGCCGAACAGCCCCCGGCACCCGGTGCTCGCGATCCTCCGCCGCACGCCGAACATGACTCTGCGTCATCGTGAAGACGCGGAGCAGTGTCGGTCGTTCGAAGTGTCGCAGCCCGCCCACGGGCAATCCCCCAGAAGTGTTACGGCCGGCTGGAAGAACCTTGATCGCTCGTCCGACGATACTCGACCAGCCACAGCCGTGTGACGTAGATCTTAGCTACATTGCGCACGCTATCGCGTTCCCCGAATGGCGGAATGACGGCTGCTGAGCCGCCCAAGAGAGTGATTCAACGACCGAGCGTGACCGAATCGTTGCCAGTTCGTTGACTCCGGCCGTCACCAACTCGAACGGCGGCAGTCAGGCCTGGTCGATCAGATGGCGGAACTGGATCAGATTCCGCACCGAATCCCCGCGCGAGGTGCGCCAGGCCCACTCCCGCCGGATGGCGGCCGCAAACCCCGCTCCAGGATCGCGTTGAAATCGGCATCGGAGGTGTCCAGGACCACCCCCAGCACGGTGTCGAGCTCACTGGGAGTCAACCCGTCCCGGCCCAATCTGCCCACCAGATGGATGTCGCCGTCCCCGTCCAGGGCGTACGCCACGGTCCGCAGACGGGCATTGCGCTGCAGCAGGAATCGATAGACCTGCTCGGCATTCTCGTCGGGTGCCCGGCAGACGAACGACTCGACCAGGACGTGATGCGCTCCGACGATCAGCCACACCAGGGTCCGATGCCGACGCTCGCCCGCCAGCGTCACCAGGAAGGCGTCGTCGCCCTCCCGGGTCGCGTCGACGCCGAGTTCGGCCAGGGCGGCGGCCAGTTCGTCCGGCGTCACCGGTCCGCCGGGCGCAGCTGCAGTGGATCGATGAACTGCCGGCCGGGTGCGCCGATCGGTGCGGGCGCCGGTCGACCACCGCGCAGGGCGCGCGCGTAGCTGTCCAGCAGACCGTCCACCGTGACCTCCCAGGAGAACAACGCGGCGTGCACGGGCGCAGCGGCCGCCAGCCGCGAGCGGAGTGGCGGGTCCAGCACGACAGAGGCCAGGGCGTCGGCCCAGGTCTGCGGATCGTGCCCATCGACCAGCAATCCGCTGACACCGCCGGCCACCGCCACCGTCAGGCCACCGACTGCCGCCGCGACCACCGGCGTGCCGGCCGCCTGCGCCTCCAGCGCGACCAGACCGAAGGACTCGTTGTAACTCGGCACCGCCACCACGTCCGCCGCCCGATACAGCTCGACCAACTGCGCGGCCGGCACCGGCGGGCGGACATCGATCAACGCATCGACGCCCAGACGCCCGGCCAGCTCGTCCAGCCGGTGCCCGGACCGCCGCCCGGTGCCGGACTCGCCGCCGACGATGATCAGCCGCCACCGCACCCCCGGGTGCTGGTCGGCCAGTAGCCGCAACGCCTTGACGACCACTTCGGGCCCCTTGAGCGGCTGGATCCGGCCGGCGAAGACGATCACCGCGTCCCGCTGGTCGACCCCCTGGCGTTGCCGGGCCGATCGCCATCTCTCCCGGAGTGAAGACGTCGGTGTCGACCCCCGGCGGCACCACGTCGATCCGCGCCGGATCCGCGTCATAGAGCCCGACGAGCTCGCCGGCCTCCGTGGTCGTGTTCGCGATCAGCCGGTCCGCCTCGGCGACGACCTGCTCCTCGCCGATCAACCGACCACGGGGTTCGGGCTCGTCGTCGTCGGCCATCGCGGCGTTCTTGACCTTCGCCAGGGTGTGCGCGGAATGCACCAGCGGGACCCCCCAACGGTCCTTCGCGAGATAGCCGACCTGTCCGGACAGCCAGTAGTGGGAGTGCACCAGGTCGTAGTGCCCGGGCGCGCTGCGCGCCTCGGCCCGCATCACCCCCGCGGCGAACGAGCACAGCTGGCCGGGCAGTTCCTGCTTGTCCAGTCCCTCGAACGGGCCGGCCACGATGTGCCGGACCAGAACGCCCGTCGTCAGCTCCGCGACGGGCGGCTGGTCGGACGAGGTGGCCCGGGTGAAGATCTCCACCTCGACCCCGCGGGCGGCCAGCCGCCGCGAGGTCTGATCGATATAGACGTTCATGCCGCCGGCGTCGCCGGTGCCCGGCTGCGCCATCGGCGAGGTGTGCAGCGAGATCGCCGCCAGTCGCCGGACAACCGGCGCTGCGTCGCGCTGCTGCGCTGCTGTTCCTGGCCCGTCGGCCGAATGTTTTCCCGATGATCTTCGCGAACGTACCGCCGGTGACATTGCTCCTACAGGGCGGACAGCTTCTGCCAGTCCGGGAAGGAGTAGATCCAGTCGTAGATGGAGTCGGCGGGCGTCATCGGCGTACCGGTGTTGGTCACCTCGACCGGGTCACCGTAGAGCGCCGAGTTGTAGTAATCCTCGGCGTCCCCGACACCCATGTTGACGCAGCCGTGGGACACGTTCTCCTTGCCCAGATAGGGCGTCGTCAGGGCATTCTCGTGAATGAACTCGCCGTTGTTGTTGATCCGGACGGCCCATTTCTCCTCGACGTTGCAGTAGTCGAACTGCGGGTTGCACATCGAGAAGGTGGGGAATTTCTCCGTGACGACGTGGATGCCGCTGACGGTGGCCCGGCCCGGCACCGACTCCTTGCCGTAGGACACCGGGTAGTTCTTGGTGATCTTCCCGTCCACCAGGACGACCATCCGGAACGAGTTCACATCGGCCTGCACGATCTGCGATCGCCCGATGGTGAAGTCGCTGACGATGTCCTCCTGGCCCCAGCCGCTGCCGAGGTTGGTGCCCAGCAGGTTGGCCTCGACATGCACGTTCGTGTAGCCGGGCCAGTACGCCGCCGGCCGGAAGTGCACCAGCGACTGTTTGACCCCGGTGCCCTGGATGTCCTCGTCCTGCAGCCAGCCCCAGGATCCCTGGATGTCGCCCTTGTCGGTCGTCACCTTGAACGTCGCCTG
This sequence comes from uncultured Solirubrobacterales bacterium, assembly GCA_963821705.1. GTDB lineage: Bacteria > Actinomycetota > Thermoleophilia > Solirubrobacterales > 70-9 > DASUPK01. The sequence continues at coordinate 312,152 of CAWGEV010000008.1, forward strand.
CGCGGCCGCCTTGTCCTCCACCGGTTCGGCGAAGGTGATGATGATCGGCGCCGCGACACCGACGGTGGTGCCGCTGGGGATCTGGAATGACGCCCTGATGGTCTTGTCCGGCTTGATGGTGGCCAGCGTCCCGGTGAACGGCGACTCCTGGCCGTCGGCGTCGACGGCGATCCCGTTGAACGTATAGGTGGTGTTGTAGGCCAGCCGCTGACCGAGTGTCCAGGTCGCCTGGTCCTCGGAGATCGCGCCGGTCACCTCGACCCCGTCGTCGGCGGTGACACTGAGGGATTTGATCTTGGCGGAGAACACGGTGACGGTGACCGGATCGGTCGGGCCGATGCCGGTCGACCCGAACTTGGGCTTGGCGCTGACCCGCACCTTCGTGTTCAGCGCCGTCGAATCACTGGACGGCGCGGCCGCCGATCCACCCAGTCCGGACACCGTGACCTGCGGGGCGGCGGTGGAGGTGACCGTGACGACCACGTCCTCCTGGGAGCCGGAACACCCGGCAATGGCCAGCACGATGGCGGTCAGCAGGGCGACACCCGCCGCCGTTCGTCCCCGGAATCCCCCGATTGGCGACCGTCGCACAGTGTTGAGTCCCTTCCTGAAAGCGTCCAGCGGGCAGGCACAGAACAACGCCCGCGGTGCGTCCACCGTAGGCCGCGCACGTGTGGTTCTCGTGACGACCGTGTGATCCCGGTCGATCACCGATCCAGGCTGACCCCGATCAGCAGCGGCTCCGGGTGCAGTTCGACGCCGAACGCGTCCCGCACGCCGTCCCTGATTTCCCGGGCGAGCAGGATCAGATCGGCGGTGCTGCCG
>CAWGEV010000009.1:0-49454 GCA_963821705.1 uncultured Solirubrobacterales bacterium
TCATCGAGGACGTCATGGAGCGCTCCAAGGCCTCGCGGCTCGGCATCGTCGCCATCGACGCCGAGGGCAGCAGGCGCGACTGGCATTTCGGCGAGTTGATCGCGCGCAGCGCCGGGCTCTCCGGCGCGATGGCCGCCCGCGAGGTCGGGCGAGGGGACGTCGTGATGACGCTCATCGGCAGCCGGATCGAGTGGGTGCTGGCGATGCTCGCGTCCTTCCGCATGGGCGCGGTCGTCATGCCCTGCAACCCGATGCTGCGCCGCAAGGACCTCCAGGTGCGGATCGATGCCGCCCGGCCGAAGCTCTGCATCGGCGATCAGAGGCTCCTGGGCGAGCTGCCCGACGGCGTCCCGGCGATGAACCTGACCGAGGTGGCGGACGCGCTGGACGAGGACCTCCCGCAGGAGAGGCCCGTCGCGGCCGCCGAGCTCGATCCGGACGATCCGGCGGTGATCATCTTCACCTCGGGGACCACGGGCGACCCGAAGGGCGTCGTCTATCCGCAGCGCTACCTGCTCGGCCAGCGCCTCCAGGCCGAGCACTGGGTCGGCGCACGGCAGGGCGATCTCGCCTGGTGCACCGCGGCTCCGGGCTGGTCGAAGTCGACGCGGAACGCCTTCATCGCGCCCTGGCTGGCCGGCGCCGCCGCCCTGATCCACGACGCGCGCTTCGACCCGGCCGACCGCCTCGAGCTGATCGAGCGAGAGGGCGTCAACGTACTCTGCCAGGCGCCGACCGAGTACCGGATCATGGCCAAGCGGGCCGAGCTGCGGCCCATCCCCTCCCTGCGCCGGATGATCTCAGCCGGCGAACCGCTCAATGCGGAGGTGATCAGGCTCTTCCGCGAGCGCGTCGGCATGGGGATCGGCGACGGCTACGGCCAGACCGAGACCGGCCCGGTCACCGGGATGCGCCCGGACGAGGACGACCCCGCCCGCGACGGCTCGATGGGCCGACCGCTGCCGGGCGTCGAGACCCGCGTCGTCGACGGAGAGCTCCAGGTGAAGCCGGAGAGCGTCCCCAGCTTCTTCAGCCACTACGTCGGCGAGGAGCCGTTCGACGGCGAGTGGTGGGCGACCGGTGACCACGTCCGTCAGGACGAGGACGGCTACATCTGGTTCGAGGGCCGGGACGACGACATCATCATCACCGCGGGCTACCGCGTCGGGCCGTTCGAGGTGGAATCGGCGCTCGTCTCCCACCCCGCCGTGGCGGAGGCCGCCGCCGTCCCCGCCCCAGATGAAGACCGCGGCGCCGTCGTCAGGGCGATCGTCGTGCTGGCGAACGGGGAGCCCTCCGACCAGTTGGCCGCCGAGCTCCAGGAGCACGTGAAGCGGGTCACCGCGCCCTACAAGTACCCGCGAATCGTCGAGTTCGCCCAGGAGCTGCCGAAGACGCCGAGCGGGAAGATCAAGCGCGCGGAGCTGAGATGAGCACCCGGCGCTCGACGGCCGCTCCGCGCCTCTGGGCGCGATGGGCCGGCGAATGGGCGGCATTCGCGGGGATCTTCATCGTCACCAACCTCGGCCTGCTCGCAGTGGGAGCGACTCTGGCGGTCCTCCCCCACTACGTGAAGGACCATCTCAACGGCTCCGACCTCGAGGTTGGGATCGTGAGCGGCGCCTTCGCCCTCACCGGGATCGTCTGCCGCCCGATCGCCGGCAACCTGGCCGATCGCCGTGGCCGCAAGCCGACGGTGATCGTCGGCGCGCTCCTCGCAGCGACGGCCGGGTTCCTCTACTTCGTCCCGGCGGGCATCCCGGGCCTGATCATCGCCCGCTTCTTCCTCGGCGCCGGCGAGGGCACGGTCTTCACAGCCGGCTCGGCCTGGAACGTGGACATGGCGCCCGAGGAGCGCCGCGGCCGCATGATCGGCCTCTACGGCCTGGCCATCTGGACGGGGCTCACCCTGGGGCCTCCCATCGGCGTGCTCCTCCAACACGCCGGTGGGTTCGACCTCGTCTGGGCATTCGCCGCCGGGGCGCCGCTGCTGGGCGCCGCGATCGCCTCTCGTCTGCCCGAGGAGTACGAGCCGGAGGCCGGGGTCGATCGCGGTCCGTTCATCTCCCGCGAGGCGCTCGGACCGGGCGCGACCTTCGCCCTCAGCGTCTTCGGCTTCGCCGCCGTCTCGGCGTTCATCGTCCTCAGCCTCGACCAGCGCGGCATCGGCCACGGGCCCGAGGTCTTCAGCGTGTTCGCCGCGACGGTGGTGGCGACACGCCTGCTCGCCGGCGGCCTCCCCGACCGGATCGGCCCCGCTCGCTGTGCCGTGGGGGCGGCGCTGATCGAGACGGTGGGCCTCGTCCTGCTCGGGGCCGCCCAGGACCTCGCCGTGGTGATCGTGGGCGCGATCGGCATGGGCGCCGCATTCTCGCTGCTGTTCCCGTCGCTCTCTCTCGTCGCCATCAACCGCGTCGGCCCCGAGCGGCGCGGTGTGGCGATGGGCACCTTCACCGCCAACTTCGATCTCGGGATGCTGGTCGGCTCCCCGCTGGTCGGCGCCGCGGCCGCGATCGCCGGCTACAGCGCCGCGTTCTACGTCGCGGCGGGAGCGGCCCTGCTCTGCGCAACCCTCTCCCTCCTGATGTCTCGCGAGGAAGAGGCGGAACCCGCTCCCCAGATAGTCTGAGGCCATGGCCAGGAGGGAAACCGCGGCCGCGTCCGAGATCGATCGGAAGGTCATCAACAAGCTCACGGAGGAGCAGATGGCCCGCTTCCGCGAGCACACGCCGACCTCGGCGGAGTACTTCGATCGCGCGCGGAAGGTGATGCCGGGCGGCGTCCCGTCCTCCTTCCAGCTCAACGACCCCTGGCCCGTCTACATCGATCGCGGCAAGGGGGCCCTGGTCTGGGACGTCGACGGCAGCGAGTACGTCGACTTCCACAACGGCTTCGGGGTGATGTGCATCGGCCACGCCAACCCGATCGTCGGCGAGGCAGTCAAGGCCAGGCACGACGAGGGCACCCACTTCGCCGCCCCGACCAACGGGTCGATCGTCTCGGCCCAGAACCTGGTCGAGCGCTTCGGTCTCCCAAAGTGGCGCTTCTCCAACTCCGGGACCGAGTCGACGATGTCGGCGATCCACCTGGCCCGCGGCGCGACCGACCGCGACCTGATCATCAAGGTCGAGGGGTCCTACGACGGCCACCACGACGCGGTGATGGTCTCCTGCTACCCGGAGCTCGACGAGCTCGGCCCGCGCGAGAGCCCGAACCCGATCCCGTTCGGCAGCGGCTACCCGCAGGCCGTGGTCGAGCTCACCCGGCCCGTCCCGTTCAACGACGCCGAGATCCTCGAGGGGATCTTCAAGCGGTACGAGGGGAAGATCGCCGGGATGATCATCGAGCCGGCGATGATGAACATCAACATCATTCCGCCGAAGGAGGGCTACCTCGAGCGGGTTCGCGAGCTCTGCGACGAGCACGGCGCGAAGCTGATTTTCGACGAGGTGAAGACCGGCGCCACGATCTCCTACGGTGGCGCGACCCAGCGCTTCGGCGTCACCCCGGACCTGATCTGCCTCGCCAAGGCGATCTGCGGCGGCTACCCCGGCGGAGCGATCGGGATGACCGAGGAGCTGGGCGAGGTGGTCGCCTCAGACAAGGTCCACCAGATCGGCACGTTCAACGGCAACCCGCTGGTGATGGCGGCCGCCGAGGCCACCCTGACGAAGGTCCTCACGCCCGACGCCTACGAGAAGCTCGAGGCGACCAACGAGGCGCTCAAGGAGCGCTGCCAGGAGGTCATCGACAAGTACGGCCTCCCGGCCTACGCCGAGGGCCTCGGCGCCAAGGGCTGCGTGATCTTCGCGCCGGAGCGGATCTACGAGTACCGCGACTACCTCACCAAGGTGGACGGCGACCTCTCGACGCTCGCCTGGCTCTACCACATGAACCACGGCATCTTCATGACGCCCGGCGTCGAGGAGGAATGGACCCTCTCGATCGCCCATGAGGACGAGCACATCGACCGCTACGTGGCGGCGTTCGAGGCCTTCGCATCCGACGTCTCCGGCGGCTAGGGCTAGCCGGCGGCCCCGTTCCCGTCGAGCGCCTCCCGCGCCGCATCGACGTCCTCGGTGAGGATCACGAGCCGAACGCCGCTGAAGATCGTGTACGCGACGTCGATGTTCACTCCCGCCTCGGCGAGGTCTCGCGCGATCTCCCCCATCGCCCCGGGCTTGTCGTGGAGGTCCACGACGACCGCCTCGCGCTCGTCCGCCACTTGGATCCCAGCCCCCTCCAGCGCCTTGCGCGCGGCCTCTGCCTCCCCGACCAGGATGTGAATGAACCCCTTGCCGTCCCCGACCATCGCGCAGAGCCCCTCGATGTTCACGCCCGCCTTCCCGGTCGCCTCCCCCAGATCGGCGAGCTTGCCGGGCTGGTCCTCCATGATCACCGTCAGGTCGGTAGGCATTAGATCCCTTCGCTCGCCCCATCCTTTCGGCGGACCGCCCAGTTGTCAAACGGTTGTGATTTGATCCGGGCGCTCCGGTTCACTCATCCCAGAAAGGGAGTCATGCGCAGCCCTCGACGCTGGACCACGACCTTGCTCTCGCTGCTCGTCATCCTCGCCGCCACGACCCTGTCGGCTTGCGGGAGCAGCAACAGCAGCAGCTCGTCCGCAACTACCGCCGATCTGAGCAACTGCACGCCCGACAAGCTCAACACTCACTCCAGCGGGAAGCTGACGGTCGCAACCGACTCCCCCGCGTACCCGCCCTATTTCGCGAGCAACGACCCGAGCAACGGGCGCGGCTTCGAGAGCGCCGTGGCGTATGCCATTGCGCAGAAGCTGGGCTTCGACCGCTCTCAGGTCGAGTGGACGGTCGAGCCCTTCAACGCCTCCTATGCACCGGGGTCGAAGAACTTCGACTTCGACGTCAACGAGATCTCGATCACGCCGCAACGGGCGAAGGAGGTCGACTTCTCCTCGCCCTACTACACCGCTGGGCAGGCGGTCGTCGCGCTGAAGGGCTCCTCCGCCGCGTCCGCCACCTCGCTCACGGACCTCAAGGACGCGAACATCGGGGTCCAGATCGGGACGACCAGCCTCGATGCGGTGAACAGCGTGATCCAACCGAACAACGCGCCCAAGGTGTTCGACAACTCAAACGACGTCGTCACCGCGCTGAAGGAGCACTCGGTCGACGCCGTGGTGGTCGACGTTCCCACGGCGTTCTATCTGACCCAGGTTCAGGTGCCGGACGCGACGGTCGTGGGGCAGTTCCCCGCACCGGGCGGCGATCAGTGGGGTGCCCTGCTGCAGAAGGGCTCCCCGTTGACGGCATGCGTCACGGCCGCGGTCGACGCACTGCGCCAGTCGGGTGAGCTCGCTGCACTCGAGAAGAAGTGGATCAGCGACAAGGCCAATGCGCCTGTGATCCACTAGCTCCCTGGCCGCGCCCGAACCGCAGCGATCCACGAGAGATTCGTCCCGCCGCGCCGAGCGCGCGGCCGAGCGACGGCGGCGCGATCGCCGTGGCTTCACCATTGCGGCCATCTCGACGCTCGTCGTGGTCGGCGGTCTGATCGCCCTGATCCTGACGAGCCCGGGGTGGCCCAGGGTCCGGGATACGTTCTTCGACGCCACGGTCTTCCGCGACTCGTTCCCAAACGTACTGCGTGCCTTTTGGTTCGACGTCCGCACCTTCTGCGTCGTCGAGGTCGTCGTGCTGATCCTCGGCCTGGCCGTGGCGCTGATCCGGACGAGCAGGTCGCCGGCGCTCTTCCCGGTCAGGCTCTTCGCAGTCGTCTATGTGGACGTGTTCCGCGGCATACCCACGCTGCTCCTCGTGTATCTGATCGGCTTCGGCGTCCCCGCCCTCGCCCTGACGGGCGTTCCGACCGGTGCGGTGGTGCTCGGGGGATTCGCCCTGGCGCTCTCCTACGGCGCCTACGTGGCGGAGGTCTATCGCGCCGGGATCGTCTCGGTCCATCGCGGCCAGCACGACGCTGCGCGGGCGATCGGGCTCACGGACGGCCAGGCGCTCCGGCATGTGATCCTGCCGCAGGCCGTGAGACGGGTGGTGCCGCCGCTGCTCAACGACTTCATCTCGCTCCAGAAGGACGTGGTTCTCATTTCAGTGCTTGGGGTGGCGGGCGAGGCGTTCCGCGTCGCCCAGGTCCAGACTGCCTCGTCCTTCAACTACACCCCGCTGGTCGCTGCGGCCCTCTGCTACCTGGCGATTACGATCCCGCTGGCCCGCATCGTCGACCGGCTCGCGCTGGGCACCGGAGGCCTCGCCCGGTGAGCGCGCCCACCGTACTCGCCGTCCGTGGGGTGACGAAGGCCTTCGGGGAACGCGACGTCCTGCACGGGGTGGATCTCGATGTGCAGGAGCACCGGGCAGTGGCGGTGATCGGGGCTTCCGGATCGGGAAAGTCCACCCTGCTCCGCTGCGTGGACCTGCTCGAGGAGATCGACGATGGTGACGTCTTCCTGGATGGCGACGTGATCACCGATCCCTCGGTCGACGAGGTCGCTGTGCGCCGCCGGCTCGGGCTCGTGTTCCAGGCGTACAACCTCTTTCCACACATGAGCGTGATCGACAACGTGATGCTGGGCGCGGTCAGGGCGCAGGGCATGAGCCGGGAGGAGGCCCGCGAGCGCGGGGAGGAGCTGCTCGAGCGCTTCGGCCTGGTCGGCCGGGAGAACGATCGTCCCGAGGACCTCTCCGGAGGCCAGCAGCAGCGGGTCGCGATCGTCCGGGCGATCGCGGGTCGCCCACGGGCCCTGCTCCTCGACGAGATCACCAGCGCCCTCGACCCGGAGCTGGTCGGCGAGGTCCTCGCGGCCGTCCGGGAGCTCAAGGAGGAGGGAATGACGATGCTGATCGTCACGCACGAGATGAGCTTCGCGCGGGACGTCGCCGACACCGTCTGCTTCCTGCACGACGGCCGGATCCTGGAGCACGGGCCGCCCGCGCAGGTGATCGACTCGCCGGAGCGACCCGAGACCCGCCAGTTCCTGCGGAGGCTGCTGAGCGCCGGTTGACCCCAACTGCAGGCGGGTAGCCTGGATGGATGGCCAACCGCCTCGCCGAGGAAACCAGCCCCTACCTGCTCCAGCACAAGGACAACCCGGTCGACTGGCGTCCCTGGGGCCCGGAGGCGCTCGGCGAGGCCGCGAGCCGAGGACAAGCCGATCCTGCTCTCGATCGGCTACTCGGCCTGCCACTGGTGCCACGTGATGGAGCGCGAGTCCTTCGAGGACCCGGAGACCGCCGCCTACATGAACGAGCACTTCGTCCGCGATCAAGGTCGACCGCGAGGAGCGCCCCGACGTCGACGACATCTACATGGAGGCGGTCCAGGCGATGACCGGCCAGGGCGGCTGGCCGCTGACCGTCTTCCTCGACTCCGAGGCCGTGCCCTTCTACGGCGGCACCTACTTCCCGCCCGAGCCGCGCCACGGGCTGCCGAGCTTCCGCCAGGTCCTGGAGGCGACCTCGGGCGCCTATCGCGACCAGCGCGAGGAGCTGCGCGAGGCCTCGGGCAGGATCCGCGAGTCACCTCGCAGCGACCGGCCAGGTCGAGCCCAGTCGGACGAGCCAGCTCGACGCCGTCGATCCTCGACGCGGGCGGTCGCGGCGCTCCGAGGCGAGCTTCGACCGCGCCAACGGCGGCTTCGGCGGCGCGCCCAAGTTCCCACCGGCGAGCGCGCTCGAGTTCCTGCTTGCCCGCGGCGAGCACCGAGCCGGTCGCGCGTCACGCTCGACAAGATGATGCACGGCGGCATCTACGACCAGCTCGGCGGCGGCTTCGCCCGCTACTCGGTCGACGCCAACTGGCTCGTCCCGCACTTCGAGAAGATGCTCTACGACAACGCGCTGCTGGCGCGCGTCTACCTGCACGCCTGGCAGGTGATGGGCGAGGAGCGCTGGATGCGCGTCTGCCGCGAGACGCTCGACTGGGCGCTCCGCGAGATGCGCGGCCCGGAGGGCGGCTTCTACTCCGCGCTCGACGCGGACTCGGAGGGCGAGGAGGGCCGCTTCTACGTCTGGGACGAGGACGAGATGCGCGAGGCGCTGAGCGAGGCCGGCATCGCCGCCGACGCGATCGAGCGGGTCCTCGGCTACTGGGGCGTGAGCCGCGACCGGCAACTTCGAGGGCAGGAACATCCTCCACGTGCCGCTCGGCGCCAGCGCGACAGCAGCCAGCCGGAGCTCGCCGACGCGCGCACGGCGCTCTACGCCCGGCGCGACAGGCGCGTCCGCCCCGGCCTCGACGACAAGCGGCTCCTGCTCCTGGAACGCGCTGATGATCGCCGCGCTCGCCGACGCCGGCGCGGCCCTCGGCCGCCAGGACTACATCGACGCCGCGCGCGGCCTGCGCGCGCTTCATCCTGGGAGTCGATGCGCGACCCCGACGGGCGGCTGCTCCGCACCTGGAAGGGCGGCGAGGCCCGCCTCAACGCCTACCTCGAGGACCACGCCTACCTGCGTCGAGGCGCTCCTGCGCCTCTACGAGGCGACGCTCGAGGTCCGCTGGTTCGACGCCGCGCGCGAGACGGCCGACGCGATGATCGACCGCTTCGCCGACGACGAGCTCGGCGGCTTCTTCACCACCTCCAACGACCACGAGGAGCTGATCGCCCGGCGCAAGGACGTCGGCGACCACCCGATCCCCTCCGGCAACTCGTCGGCCGCCTACGGCCTGCTGCGGCTGGCCGCCCTGACCGGCGAGAGCGCCTACGAGGAGTGGGCGCTGGGCACGATGCGCGCTCTTCGCCCCCGCCGCCCTGCAGCACCCCGACGCGTTCGGCCACCTGCTCCAGGCGATCGACTTCCACCTCTCCCCGACCCGCGAGGTCGCGCTGGTCGCGCCGGCGAACGGCGCGGGCTCGACGGCGGCCTGGACGAGCTCGCGCGAGTCGTGCGCTCGGCCCACCGGCCCCACGTCGTCCTGGCCGGAGGCCCCGAGGGCACCGACCGGCCCGAGCTGCTGCGCGAGCGGACCTGCCGTCGAGGGCCGGCCGGCCGCCTACGTCTGTGAGCACTTCGCCTGCAAGGCGCCGGTGACCGAGCCTGCGGAGCTTGAGCGCGCACTCGGCGGACCGCGAGCTCGACCGGCTCGGCCGAATCTCGCTTCTCGCGCGACGGCTGTGGAGGCGCTCGACGCCGCGGCTCCGGCCAGAGAACTCGACGTCGATCGGCCCGGCCGTCGCCGCCGAGTAGCAGGACCAGCCTCCGATCCCCGGTCGCCTCGCACTCGCGGACCTCGCCGCCTCGAGCGCGAGCCACCTGCGAACACACCAGCGGGGCCCAGTCGCCTCGTCCCCACGACGTCCACCGCCCAGAGGCGAGGTCCTGCAGGCCACGGATCAGCCGCCTCGGTCATCCGATCCAGGCGACCAGTGCCGGTGCGACCGCCGAGTGCGTCCTCGAGCGCCCTCCCGTCCGAGGCCGCGACTCGGTCCGCCGGCCAGGAAGGTGATCGGCCCTGCCGAAGTCGATCCGTCGACGCGCCACGGCCGCCTCGGCGGTCGCCGGACGCGGACCCGGGCTCGCAGCGTCATCGGCGACCACACCGATCGGGCCAGCGCGCCGAGCGCGTCGTGGAGCCGACCAGCGGCCTCGTGGTCGTGTGCTCCAGCGCCCGTGCGGTGCCGGTCGGCGATGGCCCGGCGAGAGAGCCGAGCCCGCCGAGGGCGTCCTGGAAGCGGATGTCGCCTCGAACTCGCCGCTCGTCGACGGAAGACTCCGCAGCGGGTTCAGCCGAATCCGCCTGTCCCGCGGGACCGATGGTCGCGGATCAGGACGGTGCGAGCCGTCACGGAGCGTGCACCTTCGCCGGCGTGCCCGGCCCGCGGCGATGTCTCACCGTCAGAGGATCGGCAGGAACTGCTCGATCTCGTACGGCGTGACCTGCACCCGGTAGTCCTCCCACTCCGAGCGCTTGATCTCGACGAAGCGGTTGAAGGCGTGCTCGCCGAGCACGCGCAGGACCAGCTCCGACTCGGCCGCGATCTCGATCGCCTCGCCGAGCGTCTCGGGAAGCTGCTCGATCCCGCGGCGGTGGCGCTCCTCCGGGGTCAGGTGGTAGAGGTTCTGCTCCATCGGCTCGGGCAGCTCGTAGCCGTGCTCGATCCCCTCGAGGCCGGCGTGCAGCATCCCGGCGAAGCAGAGGTAGGGGTTGCAGGCCGGGTCCGGGCAGCGCAGCTCGGCGCGGGTCGCGTGCTCCTTGCCCGGGTGGTAGAGCGGCACCCGGATCAGCGCCGAGCGGTTGCGGCGCGACCAGGAGAGGTAGACCGGCGCCTCGTAGCCGGGCACCAGCCGCTTGTAGGAGTTGACCCACTGCGCGAACAGCGGCGCGATCTCGCGGGCGTGCTTGAGCTGGCCGGCGATGAACGCCTTGGCGACGTCGGAGAGGAAGTACTGGTCGTCCGGGTCGAAGAAGGCGTTCTTGCCGTCCTTCGAGAGCGACTGGTGGACGTGCATCCCGGAGCCGTTCTCGCCCTGCAGCGGCTTCGGCATGAAGGTCGCGTGCCAGCCGTACTTCATCGCGTACTCCTTGACCGTGATCCGGTAGGTCATGCAGTCGTCGGCCATCGCGAGCGCCGGCTTGTAGCGCATGTCCACCTCGTGCTGGGAGGGGCCGACCTCGTGATGGGCGTACTCGACGTGGATGCCGAGCTGCTCGAGCGCCAGGATCGTCTCGCGCCGGACGTCGGAGCCGGCGTCGAGCGTGGTCAGGTCGAAGTAGCCGCCCTCGTCGAGCACCTCGGGCGTGCCCGACCTCCGGGCTCGGCGGAGCGGAAGTAGAAGTACTCGAGCTCGGGGCCGATGTTGTAGTCGTCGAAGCCCATGTCCTGGGCCCGCTCGAGCGCGCGGCGCATGATCCAGCGCGGGTCGCCCTCGTAGGGGTCGCCACCCGGGACCTGGATGTCGCAGAACATCCGGGCCGTCCGGTTCGTCTCCTCCTCGCGCCAGGGGATCAGCTGGATGCTCGACGGATCCGGCATGGCGATCATGTCCGACTCCTCGATCGGGTTGAAGCCGCTGATCGACGAGCCGTCGAAGCCCATGCCGCCCTCGAACGCGTCCTCGAGCTCGGCGGCGTTGATCGAGAAGCTCTTCAGCTGGCCGAGCAGGTCGGTGAACCAGAGCCGGACGAAGCGCACGTCGTTCTGCTCGCAGAACGCGATCGCTTCCTTGGCGTTGGTCGCGGCCGTCGGCCATGAGGCGGACAAGTTACCGGCGTCTCACATCCGCGGCGCCCCGAACGTCGTAGGAGAAGACAGAACCGTCAAGATGCCTGTACACTTACGACGACGTAAGTAACCGGCTAAAAGTAAAGTAAAGCCCTTGTGAAACGGCGGTATCCCAGGAAATGACAGTCAAGACAGACGTAAGCCGCTTCCACATCCACGACGAGCTGACCGCACCGGACGCCACGCGCTCCTCTCATCAAGAGCATCCAGACGGCCGGCGGGCAGGTCTCCAAGTTCATCGGCGTGCTCGCCGAGTCGCCGGCCGCGCTGCGCGGCTACACGCGCCTGCGCACCGAGCTTCGCCAGAGCAAGCTGCCGAGGGCGACGCGCGAGCGGATCGGTCTCGCCGTGGCGGAGTGGCGCAACGACCCCTACACCCTGACCCAGTACGCCCGGACCGCTCGCGTCGCCGGGCTCGGCCTCGACGAGGTCGCCAGGGCCCGCAACTTCACCTCCTCCGATGAGAAGGAGGCGGCGCTGCTGGCCCTGGTCCGCGAGACGCTCGACCCCGCCGAGCGGCCACCCCACCACCTGGTGGAGGAGGCCCGTGAGGCCGGCTGGTCGGACGAGGAGATCCTCGACGCGGTCGCCGAGATGGCGCTCGCCGAGTTCGAGAGCCTGTTCGCCTCCGTCGCGGCGCTGCCGCAGGAGGGCGACCCGGCGGTTCTCCGGGAAGCTGCTGCGTAGCTACTGACAGGCTCGGGCGCCTAGGACGCGGCGTGATCGTCGCGTCGACGGTGCCGCGCCGACCGCGAGGAAGCCAAGCCGCTTGGCGGCCTTCCTGGTCAGGTCCCAGGCGTAGCCCTTGTGGTACGGGCCGCGGTCGATCACCGTCGTGGTGACGCTGCGGCCGCCGTAGCTGACGGTGACCTGCGTGCCACACGGCAGAGCTCTTGTTGGCCACGCCGATGGTCGTCGGCGTGAGAGATCGTCGCCGCAGGCGGTGGAGCGACCCCACATGCCCTGCCGCCGTACCAGGTCGCGCCTTGATGGACGGTGTAGCTGCCCGGCGCCGGCGCGGCGTGCGCGGTCGGCTCGCCGGTGCCGCCAGTGCCGCCCGGAATGCCGCCCGTCTGCGCGCCCGCGACCGGCGCCGCAACCAGCAGCGCGGCCGTACACGCGAGTCCCGCAATCGCACGAATTGTTCGCTTGCTCGTCAAACCTTCCTCTTTCGTTGCTTACGGGGTTAGCTGACGGGCTCGCGCTGAAAGATCGCGCTACGCGGCTCGATGTCCGCGACTCGCCCCAACTGATGGGTCCCCCGCTCTCCCTCCTTTTCGAGTGGAGAGAGATTCAGCGGAAGTGCGCGGCGCAGCCTAGCAGAGGTCTCCTCGTTGTCTCGCCACCAACTGTCGATTCGACCGTTCAGCCCCGAACCTTCGCCGCGAAAGGAATCGCCCACGTCCATATGCTGCGGCGCATGCCATGGCGCGCTGGTCACCGGAGCGAGAGGAGGCATGGGCCTGGAGATCGCCAGGCGCCTCGTCGGGCGTGGCTACGACGTCGCGGTGACCGACGTCGACGAGGCCGGCACCACCGCAGCGGCCGAGGAGCTCGGCGAGCGAGCCTGGCCGCTGGTCCTGGACGTCACCGACACCGACGCCGTCAAGGCTGCCGCGGACGAGGTCGTCGAGCGCACCGGCTCGCTCGACGTCTGGGTCAACAACGCCGGGATCCTGCTCACCGGCCTGGCCTACGAGCAGGACGTCGACGTGCACCGCCGCATGCTCGAGGTGAACGCCGTCGGCACGATGAACGGGACGCTGGCCGCGATCGAGCAGATGCGGCCCGAGCGGCCGCGGCCACATCATCAACCTGGTCTCCCTCGCCGGGCTGGCCGCGGCGACCGGGATCGTCGGGTACTCGGCGAGCAAGCACGCCGCGATCGCGTTCAGCCTGGGCACCGCGGCGGACCTGCGCGCGCAACGGACTCGACGGCATCCACATCTCCTGCGTCTGCCCCGACGGCGTCTGGACCCGATGATCAAGGACAAGCTCGACGATCCGAACGACGCGCTCTCCTTCTCCGGCGTGATGCTGATGCCCGAGCAGGTCGCCGAGCGCGCCGTCGGGCTGATCGACAAGCCGAAGCCCGTACTGGCGATTCCCGCGCTGGCGCGGGGCAGTTCGCGCGCTTCTTCGACCGCCACCCGAAGCTCTCGCTCCGGCTCACCCCCCTGCTGATGCGCGACGCGCGCCGCCGCCAGCGGGCCTTCAAGAGGAAGGTCGAGTCGGGCAAGTGGCCTCCGCCGAAGTCCCGCTGAGGGGACCCCACGATCCCGGAGAGCGGGCCGGGCGCTTCCACACCGTGCGCGGGCCGATGGGCGTCTCGGGCTGGGTTCGCTACCCGGCCGCCTGGTGGCGGGCGAAGAGCGGGCCGACACCGGAGCGGCCCTGGATCGTGCCGGCGTCGGTCGGCTGGCTGCGCAGGCGGATCCGGCAGGACTGGACGATCCTCGAGCTCGGCTCGGGGCGCTCCACCGTCTGGTTCGCCCGGCGGGCCGGCCAGGTGATCAGCTTCGAGGACAACGAGTACTGGGTCCGACCAGACAGGGAGCGGCTGGAGGCGGCGGGCTCTGGCGAACGTCGACCTGAGGTTGAGGCCGGTCGAGGATTTCCCGAGGGAGGTCGGCGTCGCTCCCGGACGAGTCGTTCGACCTGGTCGTCATGGACTTCCTCGAGGCACCGACGGTCACTCGGATCGACGCGTTGAAACCGGCGATGAGGAAGGTGCGGCCCGGCGGCTATCTGCTGCTCGACGACTCCGATCGGCCGGGCTACGCCGAGGCGTTCGAGCTGCTCGCCGGCTGGCGCTTCCGGCAGGTTCACCGGCGTCAAGGACGAGTGGCCCGAGGCCTGCGAGACCGGGATCTTCCGAAGCCGGTCGACGGTGCCGAGTAGCTGTTGCGTGGCAACAGTGGATCCGCACGGTCCAGGCAAATAGAAGGAGGCCCCTTGCGGGGCCTCCTCCGTAGCGAGCCTGTAAGCCGGATTCTGTCGGGGGCAGCCATCCATCTCTGCGGCCCACCTGGACCTCGCCGGGCCGGGTCGACGGTCCTGCTTGGCCTTGCACCGGGCGGGGTTTGCCGTGCGCGCCGCGTCACCGCGGCGCCGGTGCGCTCTTACCGCACCCTTTCACCCTTGCCTGTGCGCGACTCACGTGTGGCCGCGCCATCGGCGGTCTGCTCTCTGTGGCACTTTCCCGCGGGTTTCCCCGGGTGGGCGTTACCCACCGCCTTGCCCTGTGGTGTCCGGACTTTCCTCGAAGGCTCCTTTCGTTGCCTCCGCGACTGCCTGACTCGCAAAGACAAGGGTACTCCGGGACCGCGCCTCCGCGGAGCCGATTCGCCCAGTTCCCGAGTTCGCGAGGGACGCGTCAGGTGAGCTGGGACCCACAGGTATCGCAACCTGAGGTCTCCAGCTCTCCGTGACACACCGGGCACTCCGCCCGGCCGTGAGCCGTCAGGGCCTCCCAGGCGCCGAGGATCGTGTCTTCAAGCGTCACCTCGGACGGCTCGAACAGGCGGGCGTCCATGTCGACCGCGAGAACGGTCACGACACCCTCCTGAAGACGCCGACGACGCGCCCCAGCAGGCGCACATCGCGGGTTCGAATCGGCTTCATGCTCTTGTTCTCCGGCTGTAGCCGGACCTGATTCTTCTCACGGAAGAAGCGCTTGACGGTCGCCTCGTCGTCGCCGACCAGGGCGACAACGATCTCGCCGTCGCGGGCGCGCTCCGCGGGGCGCACCACGACGAAGTCCCCCTCGAGGATGCCGGCGTCCTTCATGCTCTCGCCGCGCACCCGGAGGATGTAGTCGCCGTCCTCGCCGCCGACCACGTCCGGCACCTCGATGTAGTCCTCGATGTTCTCCTCGGCCAGGATCGGCGTCGCCGGCGGCGACCTGACCGACCAGCGGCAGCCCGGACGGACGCACCGCCCTCTTGGCCCGCTCAACGAGCACCTCGAGCGCGCGCGGCTTCGAGGGGTCGCGCTTGAGCACGCCCGAGGCTCTCGAGCTTCGCAGAGGTGCGCGTGCACCGTCGAGGACGAATGCAGGCCAACCGCCTGGCCGATCTCCCGGACGGTGGGCGGATAGCCGTGCCGGCTCAGGTAGCGGCTGATGAAGTCGAAGATCTCCCGCTGGCGCTTCGTCAGGTCCTTGACGAGGTCCACTTATGCCTCCTGGGTCACCAGCGCTTCAGCGGCCGCGCTGCTTGGGGTGGGCGAACACATGTTCGGAGAGTAGCGCGGGCCACGGACGGTTGCAAGCAGCGTTCTGGGCCGAACGATCCTCCTCTCCCATGGCCCGGCGTCCCCCGCGCGGCCACTATCATCGGCGACCCTCGCGGCTGTGGCGGAACTGGTAGACGCGCAAGGTTGAGGGCCTTGTGGCCCTAACGGGCCGTGGAGGTTCGACTCCTCTCAGCCGCACCTCAGGACCCGCTGGAGATCGGCGGGGTCTTTGCGTGGGTCGGCGACGGATTGGCCGAGTACCCTGGGGGAGAGCATTCGCCCGGTGGCTCTTTCCCTCTTCCCTCGCGCGAATCCATCCAGAGGGATTGGAAGGTGGAGCGAGATGCCCGAGACGAGTGTTGAGCCCGCAGTCGATTGGACCTGTGCCCGCTGCGACGTGACCGTCAGCTGGATGGCCGACGTGGAGCGACCGGAGCTGCCGGGGACCTGGAGCCGGGAGGACGACGAGATCTACTGCCTTGCCTGCCGCCGGGAGCGGGCCGGCGAGGCGGCGCTGGCCGGCATCGGGGAGACGACCTCGGCCGAGCGCCGGGGGCAGATCGAGTCGCGCGCCCGGGTCGAGTTCGAGATGAAGCGCCGTCCCGAGCAGGAGGACAGCCGGATCGCCAAGGCCTGCCACACCTCCGTCAAGGCCGTGCGGCAGGCGCGGGTGCGCCTCGGCATGCAGTCCAGGCGCCCCGGTTGAGCCTTCCGAAGCGCTTGGGTCTCTAAGCAGCCGGCGTCGGGAGCACTGAGGCCGGAGTCGGAACCGGCTCGGCCCGCACCCAGAACCGGTCCACCAGGGCCCAGCCGGCGAAACAGAGTGCGCCGGCGGCCGCCGTCGCGGTCAGGAGCGCGCCCGCTGCGGCCGAGGCCGCCACTCCGTTGCTGCCGAGGATCAGGACCGCCGCCGCCGCGCCGAGGCTGGGGCCGACCGGGAAAAGCCCGACCACGGCGAGGCCGATCAACAGCGCGGTCGAGTCGAGCACCGAAGCGTCGACGCCGCTCCAATTCAGGAGCAGCCAGTTCCGCGCGATCTGCAGGACCACCGCGGCGCAGACCAGGGCGATGATCCGGCTACGGCCTTGCATGCCGCGGAGTACCGCCAGGCCGCTCCAGAAGCCCTCACGCCGGTCTCGCGCGACGCGCTGCATGCCGCCGATCAGGGCTGCCATTGCCGCGAAGGAGACCAGCGGCACCCACCAGGGGACGCCGAGCGGGCCGACGAGCGTGAAGGAGCAGATCGCAGCGAGCGCCGCCTCGACCACCACGATCGGGAGCTCGGCGGCGAGCAGCACCGAGGCGCGCGGGCACTCGGTAGGGGCGGTTCGGCGCAGCGCGGCGATCCGGACCGCCAGGCCGAACTGGCCGTTGAAGATGTTCCCCAGGTAGCCGAGGCTGGAGGCGCGATAGAGCCGGCGCCGGCTGACGCTGCCGCCGGCCGCGCCCACGCAGACGCTCCAGGCCTCGCTGCGAGCGACCAGCCAGAGGACGTGGAGGGCGACTGCGAGGCCGAGCACCCAGAAGGGGGCCGAGCCGAGGGCGGCGATGAACTCGTGGCCGTGGCCGGCGAGCGCGATCGCCAGCACGATCGCAACGAGGGTGCCTCCCGCCAGGCTCACCGCTGTCGGGTGCCGGCGAAGCATCGAGCGCAAAGCCGCCACCCGTATGCGGATCAAGTGAGCGATTCCATCCACCCCCACAGTAGACCCTCCCCGCCGACACAAACGCATCCATGAGGACCCCGCCCGTCGGCGGGCTCTTCGCCTTTCTAGGGGGACCGTCCGGGGAAGTCGCTCGTGTCGGCGATCTCGTGGATGGCGACCTCCGGCCGCTCCGAGACCAGCTCCAGCAGCCTCTTGGCGAACTCCTGGAGGTGGGGCTCGGCGAAATGGCGGTCGAGCGCCTCCCGGTCTGCCCACTCCTCCACCGCGATGAAGCAGTTCTCGTCTTCCACGGCGGCGAAGAACCCGTAGCGGAGGCAGCCCTCCTCCTCCCGGGACGCGTCCTGCATTCGCAAGCATGCGGCGACCAGCACCTTCCGCTGCTCGGGCTCGCACCGCACCCTCCCGATGACCAGCAGCACGCCGACCTCCTTGTCGTGGTCGGCCGATCCTATGCGGATCAGGGGGTCAGACCGGCGCGCAGGGCGGCGCTACCCGGTGAGACGGGTGAGCCAGACGGCGGAGAGGGTCGGGATCGCGCTGGCGGAGTCGATCCCGCGTACTGAGCCCTCCAGCCCGATGCCGTTGACCGGGCCGCCGACGCTGTCCAGGAGCGGGTCGGCCGCCGCGGCGCGCAGCCCGGCAGGCCCGAGCGGGTCGGCGACCTGCACGCTGCCCTCCTCAAGCAGGCGCAGCCGCTGGCCAGGCTGCGGGGCGACGACGAAGGTCACCCCATCGAGCGCCGGCCCCAGGCCGAGGGGGCTCCCCCACCACCCGTCGAACCGTGTAAGCATGAGGCGGCCCGGGCCGCGCGGCCCGGGCTGGAAGGCGCCGGTCCCCGAGCCGCCGGCCTCCGCGAGAAACCGGGCGTTCTCACCGCTCTGCGGATCCAGCGCCCGCGGCGAGACGATCCCCAGCCTCGGGGACGACAGCCGCCGAACGAGATCGGGCACGGGCCGGTCGAGAAGGAACCGGACCTCGTCGGGCCGCGGCGCATCGACAGCGAAGAGATGCGGGAGGAGCTTGCGCCCCGCCGCGCTGCTCTGCCAGCGGGTGGTGTTGGCGAGGACCGCCGCGGCGTTGAAGGGCGTCCCGTCCTGGAAACGGACGTTGGAGCGCAGCGTCACGGTCCAGGTCGTGCGGTCGCGAGAGGGCCTGGCGGAGAGCGCCAGCCCGGCCTGCGGTGCGCCCTGCACGTACGGACCGAAGAGCCGCTCGATCAGCGGCTCGTAGATCTGGCGGGTGACGGTGAGCGCCGGCCGGTTCTGGGCGGCAAGCGGGTCCAGCGTCGACGGAATCGACGGCATGGCGTAGCCGAGCGTCCCTCCGCCGCCGGCCGGCGAGAGCCCGTCCTGGCGGGTCTGGGTTCCCGCGCCGCCCCCACCGCCGCATCCCGCCAGGGCCAGCAGGGCCAGGACGGTGAAAATCGCGGCGCCGAGCCGCATCATCGGTCCCTACAACTTCAGGATGACGATCGCGTTCAGCGCCCAGAGGATGCCGAAGAAGATGGTCCACCGGGTCAGGTTCCGCTCCACCAGCGAGCCACCCCCGAACGCGCTGCCCCCACCGCCGATGCCGAACGCACCGGAGAGGCCGGCGTCCTTGCCGGAGTGCAGGAGCACCAGGAAGATCAGGATCACCGAGATGATGACCTCGACCACGCTGAGCACGGTTGCCATGGGCGGCAGTGTAGGGCCTGCGCCGTCAGGGGCGTGCCCCTGGGGCGGTCCAGGATCAAGCTGGGCGCCGACCACCGACGAGGCGGTAGTGGTACTACCGGCGAGGAGGTGGGCGACGATCCAGCGCCGGCCCTGGGCCGCATCCAGGGGTGCGACGCCCTGGCGGCGCAGGCCCTAGATCAACCCCCGCCGGCCGGCTCAGGGGGCCTCAACCGGTCGATCCTCTTCAGGATGTCGACCGCCTCGCGGCGCAGCTCGCCGTCCAGCCGCTTGAAGTCCTCGTCGCTGAGCTTGCCCGAGGCGTGATCGGCCTCCGCATCGCGGATCTGCCGGTACTTCGCCTCCTTGCGCGCCTCCAGGTCGGCGACCTCGGCGACGGTGGGGTCGATGTCGCCGCCCTGCGCTGGGCGGTCGCGGAGGGGCGCGGTCACGAACCAGGCGACCAGCACGACGATTGCGACTGCGAGGACGAACTCCATGGCCTGAAGCTAGACGGGTGCGGCTCAGTTTGGCCGGGTCGCCGTCCCCAGCTCCCGCCCGAGCCTGGCCCGGTAGGCGGCCTCGAGCCGGCGGCGCGACTCGAGCGCCGGCCAGCCCGCCATGATCGCCCCGGCCACCGCGATCAGCGCGCCGATCCAGATCCAGCCGACCAGCGGGTTGACGATCACGCGGAAGGTCGCCGGTGGCGGGTCCGCCGCGTAGTGCTGGGCCAGCGCGAGGATCGCGAACCCCTGGGCGTTCGGGGGCAGCCCCCGCAGCTCGCGGTTGCCGCGGACGATCGCCGGGTTCAGCGTCGAGAGATCCGGCTGGAACGCCGTCCACAGGTCGCCCCCGGCTCCGGTCTTGAGCCCGACCTCGCTGGTCGAGTCGCCCATGAAGTACCGGCCGATCGGCCCCGCCGTCGGGTCCTGGGTCGGGTAGTAGTTCCGCGCCGGGTTGAGGGTCGCGAAGTGCTGGCCGTTCCGCGTGACGTCGAGCTGGGCGGCGAAGGCGATCCGCTCGTTCGACGGGTCGGCGGTCAGCTTGCGGTAGGCGATCGTGTAGTCGCCGACCTTGGCCGTCTGCCCCACCTGGAGCCGCAGGTCGCGGTTCGTCTGGAAGCTCGAGGAGGCGGCGATCCCGATCAGGGTGAGCGCGATCCCAGCGTGCACGATGTACCCGCCGTAGCGTCGGCGGTTCCGCCCCACCGACACGGCCAGGGCACGCGGGTAGGGCTCGCCTGTGAGCACATGCCGCGTGGCACCGGCGCGCCAGAACTCCCCGGCCAGGGCGACCAGGGTGAAGGCGGCGAAGGTGAAGATGAAGAGCGCCCATAGGTGGTGTCCCGCGTCACTCACCGCCAGAAGGAAGACGATGGTCGCGGCAGCGGCGATGCTCGGCCAGAGCAGCAGGCGCCGCGCCGCGCCACCGCTCAGCCTGCCCCAGGCGAACAGCGGGCCGAGCCCCGTGAAGAGCACCAGCAGCACCCCGATCGGAGTGACGTAGCGGTCGAACCACGGCGCCGCCAGCGAGTGCTTGTCGCCGGTGAAGAACTCGGAGATAAGCGGGAAGAACGTCCCCCAGAAGATCACCACCGCCAGGCCCACCAGGAGGAGGTTGTTGACGAGGAAGATCGACTCGCGGGAGAGCAGGGAGTCGATGTGGCGCTCAGGCTTCAGCTCGTCGAGCCGCGTCACGATCAGCACCGTCGAGCCGATGGCGGCGACGGCGATCAGCACCAGCAGCGGCCCGCCGACCGTCGATGCGCCGAAGGCGTGAATCGACTGCAGCACGCCGGAGCGCACCAGGAAGGTGCCCAGCAGGCAGAGGCAGAACGTCGCCGAGATCAGGCTGACGTTCCAGACCTTCAGCATGCCCCGCTTCTCCTGCACCATCACCGAGTGCAGGAAGGCGGTGCCGACCAGCCACGGCATCAGGGCCGCGTTCTCCACCGGGTCCCAGCCCCAGTAACCGCCCCAGCCCAGCTCCTCGTAGGACCAGCGGGAGCCGAGCAGGAGCCCGATGCCGAGGAAGGTCCAGGCGACCAGCGC
Organism: uncultured Solirubrobacterales bacterium; assembly: GCA_963821705.1. GTDB lineage: Bacteria > Actinomycetota > Thermoleophilia > Solirubrobacterales > 70-9 > DASUPK01. The sequence goes on from CAWGEV010000009.1 coordinate 20,825, forward strand.
GAAGTTCCTCGTCGTCCGGATCCAGCTCGCGTCGAGCTTGCGGGCGATCAGCGCCCCGACGCAGAAGGCGAAGGGGATCGACCAGAGGACGTATCCCGAGTAGAGCATCGGTGGGTGGATCGCCATGTAGGGATTGCGGAGAAGCGGGGTCAGGCCGACGCCCTCGGCCGGCGCGGGATCGAGGTGGGCGAACGGCTGCGCCTTGAAGATCATCAATCCGATGAAGAAGGCGCCGAGCCCGGCGAGCACCGCGGTCGCCCAGGGGACGATCTCGCGATGGCGCCGGCGGGTGATGAAGAGAACGCCGCTCGAGGCGAGCGACAGAACCCAGGCCCAGAGCAGCAGCGAGCCCTCCTGGCTCGACCACATCGCGGTCAGCTTGTAGAAGGTCGGCGTGGTGGTCGAGGAGTGATCCGCGACCAGAGCGAAATGGAAGTCGTCCCGGACGAAGGCGATCTCGAGGATCACCACCGCGGTCGTCAGCAGCGCGGCGACCGAGTACATCGCCCGGCGCGACGACTCGACCCAGCGCCGGTCGCCGGTACGGCCCCCGTAGATCCCGGCCCCGGCGGCGAACAGGGCGCAGAGCAGGGCCGCGGCCAGCAGTGCGGAGCCCAGGATCGTCAGCTCGACTGCCCCGCGGTGGTGGTCGTGAACTTCGACGGGCACTTCGTGATCAGGCTGTCCCTCTGGCCGACGAAGGTCCCGTCCTGGAGCTTGCCCGTGACGATCACCTCGCGCCCGTCGCGGAAGGGATCCGGCACCGTGCCGGTGTAGGTCACGGGGATCGGGTGGGTCCCGTCGCGGTCGGAGATCCGGAAGTCGAGCTGGTCGCCCGAGTGACGAATCGAGCCCGGGACGACGTCGCCGGTCAGCTCATACGTCTGGTTCGGGTCGGCGTTGACGAGCTGCGACGGCTCCTTCGCCTCGCTGGAGGCGGAGAAGGACGTGTAGACCAGACCGGCGGCCAGGAGCACGGCGGCCGAGAGGGCCACGACCAGGCGGATCTTGCGCTTGCGCAATGGGTCCACTGCCGTCCCGATTATCGCAACCGCCCCTTAATCCCGCTTGCGACAATGGCTCGCCCATGGCTGACGGGCGGGTACTGCTGATCACCGGAGCATCCAGCGGCATCGGGGCGCGGACCGCGCGCCGTGCCGCCGACGCGGGCTACCGCCTGGTGCTCGGCGCCCGCCGCCAGGAACGGATCTCCGAGCTCGCGGAGGCTCTCGGTGGCGCCGAGCGCGCCGTCGCGGTGCGCTGCGACGTCACCGAGTGGGACGACGTCCAGAGGATCGCCGCGGCAGCGACCGACAACTTCGGTCGCCTCGACGCGGTGTTCGCCAACGCCGGGTTCGGCGCGAAGCGGGGCTACCTGAACGAGTCGCCCGAGCACTGGCGCTCGATGGTGCTGACCAACGTGTACGGCGTCGCCCTGACGATCCGGGCGACCCTCCCCACGCTGCTCGACTCGGGCACCGGCCACTACGTGATCACCAGCTCGGTCGCCGGGCGCCGGGCGCTTCCCGGCTCGCTCTACTCGGCCACGAAGTGGGCCGTCACCGCGATCGGAGAGTCCCTCCGCCAGGAGATTCGCCAGATGCACGAGAACAACGGGATCCGGGTCACCCTGATCGAGCCGGGGATGACGGACACGGAGTTCTTCGACGAGCGGCCCGAGAACGCCCTCACCGACGACGACATCGCCCGCGCTGTGATGTGGGCCATGGAGCAACCCGACCGGGTCGATGTGAACGAGGTGCTGATCCGGCCCACCAACCAGCCGGGCTAGCTGACCGGCCCCGGGAAACTAGGATCGCTGGCTTGGCAACGCTCGATCCAGTGGTGATCCTCTGCGGAGGAAGAGGCACCCGGCTGCGGGAGCGGACCGAGTCGATCCCGAAGGCCCTGGTCGAGATCGGGGGTCGACCGATCATCTGGCACGTGATCTCGATCTACGCCGAGCAGGGGTTCTCCAGGTTCCTGCTCCTGACCGGATACATGGGCGAGCAGATCGCAGACTGGGCCGCCGCCACCCCCTGGCCGGACCAGGTCACGGTCGACTGCGTCGACACCGGCTCGGACACCCCGACCGGCGGCCGCATCAAGAAGGCTCAGGACCGCATCGGCGATGGACCCTTCTCCGCCACCTACGCGGACGGTGTCGCGGACATCGACCTCGGGTCGCTCGCGCGCTTTCACCGGGAGGGCGGCGCCCTCGCGACCATGACCGTGGTCCGCCCGGAGCTGCAGTTCGGCCTCGCCGACGTTGACGAGGAGGCGAACGTTCGCGGATTCCACGAGAAGCCCACGATCGAGAGCTGGATCAACGGGGGCTTCTTCTGCTTCGAGCCGGGCGTCTTCGACTACCTCGCCGAGGACAGCGTCCTGGAGCGGGAGCCGCTCGAGCGGCTGGCCGCCGCCGGGCAGCTCCGCGCCTTTCGGCACGACGGCTTCTGGGACTGCATGGACACCTACAAGGACGCCGTCCTGCTCAACGATCTCTGGGAGTCCGGCGAGCCGCCATGGCGCGTCTGGGCCGAGGAGCCCACGCGATGAGGGCGCTGGTCACCGGCGGGCGCGGGTTCGCCGGCTCGTGGCTGGTCAAGGCGCTGCTGGAGGCCGGCGCCGAGGTCACCTCCCTGGACCGTGGCGCCGTGGCTCCCACCGGTCTGGACCTGCTCGGCATCGCCGGTGAGATCGAGGACGTCACCGGCGACCTCCGCGACGGAGAGATGGTTCGGGCGCTGCTGCGGGAGCGCTCGATCGACTGCATCTTCCACCTGGCCGCCCAGCCGATCGTCGGCGACGCGAACGCATCACCCGTCCCAACCTTCGAGACCAACATCGGGGGCACCTGGGTGCTCCTCGAAGCGTGCCGCGAGCGGGACGTCGGCCGCGTCGTCGTCGCCTCCTCGGACAAGGCCTACGGCCCGCATGAGCGGCTGCCGTACACCGAGGACTCGGCGCTGCAGCCTGTCTTCCCCTACGACGTCTCGAAGGCAGCGACCGACCTGATCGCGCGCAGCTACTGGCACACCTACGGACTGCCCGTCGCCGTCACCCGCTTCGCGAACCTCTACGGCGGCGGAGACCGAAACTTCTCGCGGCTGATCCCCGAGACGGTCACGGCCGTGCTCGACGGCCGCTCGCCCGTGATCCGCTCCGACGGCTCGCCCGAGCGCGACTTCCTCTATGTCGAGGACGCGGCGTCGGCCTACCTCGCGGTCGCCGAGACGCTCTCCTCGGATGGGATCGAGGGCGAGGCCTTCAACGCAGGCTGGGGTCGCCCCAACGCCATTCGCGAGGTGGTCGAGCTGATCTGCGAGCTCGGGCCCGGCGAGGTCGAGCCGGACTTCCAGGGAACGGGAAACCCAAAAGGCGAGATTGACCGCCAGTACCTGGACTCCGCGAAGATCCGCGAGCGGATCGGCTGGGAGCCCCGGGTCGATCTCCGCGAGGGGCTCAGGAGGACCCTTGAGTGGTACGCCGCCCATCCCGAGGTGCGGCCCGTAGTCGCCTGAAGGCAGGTGACGGGGGCAGCTCAGGGGCGGGCGGCGGCTCTGCGGCGCGCGCGGGTCTGGCGCCCGAGTCCAAGCTCCACCAGCCACCGGAACGGCCTGAACGGGAGCAGCGTGAAGGCGACGTTGCCTCCGTACTCCGCGTAGTCGATCTTGTCGAGCAGCTCCGCGGCCTCCTGACGCTCCCGGGCCGTGAGCCGGGACGGGCGCCCCTTCGACTTGCGGGCGAGCTCGACCAGGCGGCGGCGCTCCTCCGGCTCCAGCCGCCGCCAGTGGCTCCGGGTGAGCAGGGCGACCTGAACGGCGGCGACCAGCCAGAGCCGCCGGGCGACCCAGCGGCTGCGCCGGGCGAGCCGCATGCCGAAGCGTCCGAGAAAGCTCATGGCGCCCTGCCACCCCGGATGCGGTCGATCGACTCCACGATGAGAAGCGGCGGACGGGACTTGAACCCGCTACCTCGAGCTTGGGAAGCTCGCGCTCTACCAGGTGAGCTACCGCCGCAGGTCTGCGAGCATTCTAGATCTCGGATGACGGCGGGACGGAAAGCGCGCTCGGTCGCGGAGATGCAACGCATGAGGGCAAACGGCAGCATCCCAACCCTCCCCACCTGCCGACTCCCGCGGTGACTCGGAAGTCAATCGTCGTCGTCGTCGCCGTCCTGGCCACCATCGGCCTGCTCGCCTATGGCCTGCTCTCAAAGGGGGAGGCGTCGCTGGCGCTGGGTCAGGCCGCGCCCGACAAGCGCCTGCCGCTCCTCGAGGGACAGGGGACAGGGCAGATCGCCGACTTCCGAGGCAAGTGGGTGCTGGTCAACTTCTGGGCCTCCTGGTGCCAGCCCTGCCGCAGCGAATCGCCGACCCTGCAGCGCTTCTACGAGCAGCATCGCGCCCAGGGGTTCACGGTTCTCGGGATCAATCTCTTCGACAGCACCTCGGACGCGCTTGCCTTCACGAAGCGATACGGCCTCAGCTACCCGCAGCTGCGCGAGGCGGGTGGCGAGGACCGGAAGTCGGCCTACGGGATGACGGGCTTCCCTGAGTCCTTTCTCGTCGATCCTGGGGGACGGATCGCCCTGATCCGCCGTGGTCCGGTCGACCAGCAGTACCTCGACCAGGCGGTGGTCCCGTTGATCGGGGGCCGGTCGTGAGTCGCCGGCGTCGCGGTGCAGCCGCGGCCGCCGCCGTCCTCGCCTTGCTGGCCCTTGCGCCGGGCGCGACGTCGGCGGTGACACCGCGGGCGAACCTTCCCGACATCGAGGACGAGGTCATGTGCACGATCTGCGGCACCCTGCTCGCGGAGTCGGAGTCCCCGCAGGCGGACCGCGAGCGTGCCCTGATCAGGGACCTGATCGCCAAGGGAGAGGACAAACAGCAGATCGAGGACGCCCTCGTCGCCCAGTACGGGCCCGCCGTCCTGGCCACGCCGAGCGGACACGGCTTCGACCTCCTCGCCTGGATCGTCCCGGGGCTCGGCATCCTGCTCGTGGCCGGGGCGTTGGTCCTGGCTGCGCTGCGGCTTCGGCGGCGTGCGACCGATCGCGAGCCGCCGCCCGATCTCGATCCCGCCGACGCAACGCGCCTCGACAAGGACCTCTCCACCTACGATCTCTGATGCCACGGATCCTGCGGAGGGGCTGCAGCTACATCCGCTCGGGAGCGGAGATCCCCAGCAGACCCAGCGTCCGGGCGATGGTGCGCTTCGTGAGCAGGCAGAGGCCGAGCCGCGCCTCCTCGACCCCCTCGCCCTCGGCGCCCACCACCTGGCAGTCCCGGTAGAAGGCGTGAAAGTCGCGAGCGACCTCCATCCCGTAGGCACAGAGCCTGTGCGGCGCGCGGCGAGCCGCCGCTTCGGCGACCTCGTCCGGTAACTCGCAGAGCCGCTTGATCAGGGCACGCTCGGAGGGCTCCACCGGCAGCGCCGAGAAGTCGGCGGCGGCGCGCTCCTCGGCCCCCTCCCCCGCCTTGCGCAGGATGCTCGCGATCCGCGCATGCGCGTACTGGACGTAGTAGACCGGGTTCTCGTTCGACGTCTTCCGGGCCAGCTCGAGGTCGAGGTCGACCGTCGTGTCGTGGCTGCGCTGCAGCATGAAGAAGCGGGCCGCATCGGCGCCGATGTCGTCGATCAGCTCGTCGAGGGTGACGAAGTCGCCGCGGCGCTTCGACATCTGGGACCGCTCGCCGCCCTCCACGACGTGGACGAGTTGCATGATCGCCACCTCGAGCGCGCCCGGGTCGTAGCCGAGCGCCGCCAGGCCGGCCCGCAGCCGCTCCACGTAGCCATGGTGATCCGCGCCCAGTACGTCGATCAGCCGGTCGGAACCGCGGTCGAGCTTCTCGCGGTGGTAGGCGATGTCCGAGAGGAAGTAGGTGGGGTCGCCCTCGGAGCGGATCAGCACGCGGTCCTTGTCATCGCCGAAGGTCGTCGTCCGAAGCCAGGTCGCCCCTTCGCTCTCGTAGACGTGGCCTGCCTCGCGTGCCTCGGCGAGGGCTCGCTCGACCGCGCCGGACTCGTGCAGGGCGCGCTCCGAGGACCAGGTGTCGAAGACGACGTCGTAGCGGCGCAGGGTCTCCTCCGCCGCGGCCAGCATCAGGGAGATCCCCCGGCGTCCGACCGAGTCGAGGTCGCCGGGGTCCACCCCCTCCTGCTCGAGCGCCCTGGCGACCTCGACGACATAGTCGCCCTCGTAGCCGTCCTCCGGCACCGGCTCGCCGCTCATCCGGGCGGCGATGGAAGCGGCGAAGCGGTCGATCTGGCCGCCTCGGTCGTTGACGTAGTACTCCCGGGTCACCGGGTGGCCGACGAACTCCAGGACCCGCGCGATCGAATCCCCGAGAGCGGCGCCCCTGCCCCCCGCTGCGGTGATCGGTCCGGTCGGGTTGGCGGAGACGAACTCCACGTTGATCCGCTCGGTCGCCTCCTCGGCCGGGCGGCCGAGCCGCTCGCCCTGCGAAGCCAGCTCCCCGGCGGCCCGCCGGTACCAGGCATCCGAGAGGAACAGGTTCAGGAAGCCCGGGCCGGCCACCTCGACCTTCTCGAGGCTGTCCTCGAGGGCGCGCCCGAGCTGCTCGGCGAGCTTCTCCGCCGTCCCTCTCGGCTGCTCGCCCAGCGCGGGGGCGAGCAGCATCGCCGCGTTGGTCGAGTAGTCGCCGAACTCGGGCTTCGGGGGGCGCTCCAGGGTCGGCTGGGAGGCGCCGGCCTCGGCGCCGTCCCGCAACGCGGACGCCGCCGCCTCGACGGCGGAGCGGAGCTCTGCGACCGGATCTCCCATGGCGATTCGATCCTACGGCTTCGCGATCAGACCGCGGCCACCAGCGGCCGCCCCCTTCAGCGCTTAGAGGTGTGATGGAGAGTGCTGCTCTTCGTCCGAAGCGCTCCCCGGCGTGCCCGTGATAGGTCCCGGGCTCCATCGACTCATCGGATGGGCTGCGAGCCCGACCTATCGTGCGCCATCGGACGCCCAGCTGGGGCACCCGACGCAGTTTCATGCTTACCTGACGTCGAGTACGTCCCGCCAGCCTGGGTCGATCTCGTCCAGATCGATGCTGAGAGCGCTCAGCGCGGCTTCGCGGGTCTCGACGTTCTCGTAGGCGACGTTCCACCAAGGGCCTTCGCCGTAGACCGGCTTCCCTCTCTTGCGCGCCGTAACGATGATCTCGTTGGCACGTTCTCCGTCCTCACCGGTGCCGATGTAGCTGATGTTGAGATGCCAGATGTTCTCCTGCGACATCGTCCACGCAGTATCTCTCGACGGAGTGCCGCTTCCCACGCAAAGCGGATAGCTGCTTCTCGTCCAAAGCGTCCAAGAGGAGGTCGAAAACAGAACCGCGCCGGGCAGATTGTGAGAGAGTCAGCTTGATGCAGGTTTCAGAGGCATTTCGCGAAGCTGGAATCAAGCCAGTCCCTACTGAAGGTGACTTCCGCTTGAAGTGCGATGAGTGCGATTCAATGCAGCGACTCCGGGACATGGAGCATTCGGACGTCGCTGGCGTGACAATCTATGCGTGCCGATCCTGTGGTCGCAGTCTCGTAGGCGTCAAGTCCTTCAAAGAGGATGCTGAGGCCCGAGAGGCAAGCGGATACCGGCTCAGTCGCAACGTGGTCGGAAGTAAGGTCGATCTGCATATGCATGTGGCCGTGGAGCGCGGCGCGTCCGTACTGTTGATTGAGGCGGCCCCGGACTTCTTCGAATAGCTCTCGGCTCACGTTTCTGCCTACCCCGACAGCCCGGGGGCTTCGGACCGGTCCGTTGGCGATAGGTTGGCGCACGTAAGCGACACCAGGAGAACCGATGTCCGTACGAGGAGTCGACCACATTGATCTCGCGGTCAGCGACCTTGAGCGCTCCCTCGCTTTCTACCTCGGCATGCTGGGTCCGCTCGGTCTCGCGGTGGAAGCACGATTCGAGACTTACCGAGGGAGTGAGGAGGTCGTCTATCTCGGCTTCGGGCAAGAGCACGTCCCGGGTGCGCAGCCTGAGACGCGACTGGGTCTTCGCAAGGCCGACGGAGGCGAGCACACCTACTACGGCGTGGGGGTCGAGCACCTGGCCTTCGGGGTGGAGGGCCACGAGGAGGTCGACGAGGCATACCAGCGTTGCCTGGGCATGGACGCCAGGATCCACTGCCCACCCGAGGAAGAGTGGGACCTACCGGGCTACTACGCCTTCTTCGTCTTCGACCCCGACGGGATTCGCATCGAGGTTTGCCACCATCCCGATCAGGTCCGCAAGCAATGGGATGCCGGAGAACACCTCGAGGTCGAGATGCACAGGGCTGACGCTCCCTAATCCGTAGGTCGCAGCGAGGAATGAATCGGGCCACCTATCCGATCTTTCGGAGACGCACGGGCCAAGCGTCTGGGCTACCGCTTTTCGTCCAAAGCGGCTTACCTGGCGCTAGTCAGCCCACCAATTGCGCTGGCCCTCGACGTCTTCGCGGGGAGCCTCGCCGAGATTGGGCGCGCCGATGACGATGATCTCGAGGCCGTCCGCCCCGGCCTCGTAGCCTCGCCACGTACCGGGCGGGACGCGCACCGCGTCCCACTGCTTGAGCTCGACGATCTCGTCGTCGAGCTTCATACGCCCGCTCCCGCGCACGACCACGTACACCTCCTCCTGCCTCTTGTGCGTGTGGCCATACGGAAACCGATAGCCGGGCGGGACGCGCTGGTAGCTCAGGCCGGATCGCTCGAGCTCGAGCGCCTCGGTCGCCAAGCGGAACTCCAGGTCCGGCGCGCCGTCGAACCTGGACCCGAGATCCTCCAGGTCTGCCTTGAGGTTCATGAGCCTGAACGGCACGGTCGCAATCCTACGGTGCAGCAGGTACCGCTTCCCATGCAAAGGGGGTATCCACTTCGGACCCCCGATGAGGGGATCATCATCGAGCTGGCCGAGAAGATCGGCTAAACGGAGACCGGCAAGCCCAGCCCGTCAGCCGGTCGCGACCACCTCGCCCTCGTTGATCTCGGGCGGGTTGGGCATGAGCTCAGCCGCGTTCTCGACCACCCACGCCTTGGCTTCCTCGTTGGAGGCGATCGCGTCCTCCTCCTTCTCGAAGACCGACATCGAGACCATCTCGTTGTCGCCGGAGTCGACCCAGTAGTAGGCCACGAACCCCTTGTGCTGCTTCAGGATCGGCACGAAGTCATCCTGGACCAACTGGCCGAGCTGTGAGGGATCGGTGACGCCCTTGTAGTGGCGGACGCTCGCGAACATCGCTCCTCCTTGGGTAGGGGATTGGTTCTCGCGCCCGATCGTCGCACGGCGCTCAAGGCGCGCACAAGACACAAAATTGGGGTGCGCCGCGGGCGGCCCCGACCGGACCTCGGCTTTCCATGGACGGGGGCCTCAAGTGGAGACCCCCCCCTCCATGCAAAGCGATAGCCGCTTCTCGTCTAATGCAGCGGTTCGGACCACCCTCCGCAATGGGCACTTGCTTTTCGTCTTCACGCGAAGGGAGTACAACCAACCACGTATTGATCGCGCCTCCTGCGCGCATGGAAAGTTGCGCACCGTGGTAGCGTCCGCTGAGGGTCCCCTACTCGGTCGGGGATACGACCGGGTACAGAGCGCACTGGCAGGGCTCGATCCGCTATTAGGTCGTCGAGAGGCTCGACCCCCCTAGGGGAATCAGGCTCCGCTTGCGCTTTCCATGCAAAGCAGGACTGCTGCTTCTCGTCCAAAGCGGCTATTCCTGAGTTGCAGCTGGCCGTCCGAAAGCGCTGCCGCCTCCCCCGAGTCTCACCCCGGGGGCCTTCTCTGCGTGCTCAGCACCGAGGGGCATCGGTACCCACTCCGCTTGTACTGCGATATTCGGCGCGACACGATCGGGTGGATGGAGTTGTTTGAGGTCGAACGTGAGATGGACGGGCACTGGTATTCGATGGGAGCCCCGGTCGAGGCGGATTCTGCTTCCAAGGGTGTTGCCATCTGCGCCGTCAGTGAGGGGAGGTATCGCGTTCGCCCGGCCGAGGCCGCCGAGGCAGCGCCCGAGTATTTCGAGGTGCCCGCCTGGGGCGAGCCCATCCCGCTTCGCCGTAGCTGACGCTCGTACTGGTCCAGAAACAGCCGCTTCTCGTCCAACGCGATAGCGAGCCGTTACTCCCGCTTCGCCGCCACCTCTCCCGCCTTGCCGCGCTTTTCGACGATCCAGAAGTGTGGGTACTTCTTGACTACCTCCTCAACGCCTGGTTCAACGTCGGTGGCGGTGTGTCCGGGCGCAACAGCGAAGCGCTCTGCTCGCGAACGAACTTCCTGCCATTCCCGCCCGGATAGGTTTATCCGGACGCCGCAGTCGATCCGCCAGCACTCGCATCGAAAGCCTGCCGTCTGGAGGCCATCTTTGAGCCAGTCGGCTTTGCGCTCGTTGAGGTCCCGGAACAAGGCCTCGTTTTCCGCGATGCGCACCTCTTGGGACATCGCCCCCCAGTATCTCGCGCGTACTGCCCGTTTTCATGGAAGCGCCGCTTCTCGTCCAAAGCAGCGGTTTCAGTTCACAGCGATTCGGCCTTGATCTGCGGTTGGTCCTACACCGGCGGTAGTTCCGCCTTCTTCTTGCACTTCTTCAGGCGCTTGTGCGACCAATGGTGCTTGTGCGCGCGCTTCTTGCAGCTCGCGAGGGCCGCGGCGCGCCCACCAGAGGAGGAGGTGTTGTACGTAAGTGTGATTGACGGAGTGCCGCTGTTATCGAGCAGCAGCACCGGGTTGGCCACGCCCGCAGAAAAGGAGCTCGAACCGCCGCCGCCGCCGCCGCCCGGAGAGAAGTTCGCCGAACCGGCGCCGCCGCCGCCACCACCGTAGGTCCCGCCGCCGCCGCCGCCGCCAGCACCCTCGTCGCTGCTCATGAAGGTCGCGTTGCCCCCCGCGCCGCCGGTCCCGAGCGTGCCCATCGAGCCATTGCCGCCAACCACGCCGCCACTGGTTGTTTGTCCCGCACCGCCACCAGCGCCCCCTCCACTGCCGTTGCTGCCTGAGTTCCCGGCGGCGCCGCCCGCGCCGCCCGTGCTGAGACCGCCGCCGCCTCCGCCGCCAGCGGCGGTGATGAGGCGGGAGTTGAGTGACGTGCCCAAGCCAGCCGCGTACGAGTGGGTCCGAATATCGGAGCTGCCGCCACCTCCGCCGCCGCCCCCGTCGGTGGCTGCGCTACCCGGTCCACCGCCGACTCCGCCGCCGGTGAATCCTGGACCGCCGCCGTTCCATCCACCGCTGCTCGCCGAGCCAAAGCCCGCATTGCCGCCCACGCCGGCAACCTCGACGTAGAGCGTTTGGCCAGGAGTGACGCCGAGGTCTCCGCTCGCCATGGCAGCCGCGCCTCCATTGTTGCTGGCGAAGTCGCCGGTTCCCCCGTGACCGCCAATCGCAATCACATGGATGCTCGTCGCTCCGGCGGGAACCGTGAACACCTGCTCGGTGTGGGTGAAGCTGAAGGTTCGCGTTGTGGCGCGCGCCAGCCCGACGTTCGCGACGGCAAAGGCAACACCTATCGCGCAGGAGAAAGCCGCCAACGGCATCTTCCGAGTCACTCTCCCCTCCTTCCACCTGCGGACGATCACGCGGTTAGGAGTCCTCAACGCGTGCGACTCTCGCAGGTGCCCCAGGCACCTGTCAAGTCACCGACCGAACTACTGCTTTCCATGGAGGGTGTCGCACAAACCTCCGTCCGGGCAGCCCCGGAGCATTCATGAATGAGCCAGAACTTCCTTCCTTGCGAGCGTGACCAGCAGCTGTTGATGCCCGCCGACCTGCGCGAGTGGTTGCCTGAGGACCACCTCGCCTGGTTCGTTCTCGACGCCGTCGAAGAGCTCGACTTGGAGCCCTTCTATGCGGCCTACCGCGGCGACGGCTGGGGCCGAGCCGCTCACGACCCGCAGATGATGGTGGCTTTGGTGCTCTACGCCTACGCGACCGGCGAGCGCTCGGCCAGGCGCATCGAGTGCCGCTGCGCCGAAGACATCGCCTACCGCGTGATCACCGCCAACGCCGTCCCCGACCACGCGACGATCGCCCGCTTCCGGGCCCGCCACGCCGAGCAGTTGGCCGAGCTCTTCACCCAGGTCCTCGGCCTCTGCGCCAAGGCCGGCCTGGTCTCGGTCGGCACGATCGCCCTCGACGGCACCCGAATCGTCGCCAACGCCGCCGACTCAGCCAACCGCACCTACGCTCAGCTCGCGACCGAGATCCTCGAGGAGGCGGCCCGGGTCGACGCAGCAGAAGACGAGGCCTTCGGCGAGGCCCGCGGCGATGAGCTGCCGCCCGAGCTGGCCGACCCCAACACCCGTCGCGCTCGCCTAAAGGAGGCCAAGCGCCGCCTCGATGAAGAGCACGAGACCAAGGTCGCCGAGATGGCCGCCTGGGAGCAGGCTGCGGCCGAACACACCGCCCGCACCGGGCTGAAGCGAAAGGGCCGACCCAGCAAGCCCCGGCCGATCGCGCCGAAGGAGAGCTTGCGGATCAACACCACCGACCCCGACTCGCGCCCGGTGAAGACCGCCCGCGGCTTCATCCAGGGCTACACCGCCCAGGCGGTGGCGGCCGAGGGCCAGGTGATCCTCGCCGCCGAGGTGATCAGCGGCGCCAACGAGCGAGACCGCCTTCGCCCGATGGCCGAGGCTGCCGAGCGCGAGCTGGCCGCCGCCGGGATCAAGCAGCGCCCCGGGGTTGCACTCGCCGACGCCGGCTACTGGAACGGCGAGCAGATCGGCGCGCTGGAGGCAAAGGGAATGACGGTCCTGGTTCCCCCCGACGCCGACACCCGCCGAGCCCCGACCAAGATCAGAAGCGGACCCCAATACGAGTGGATGCGAGAGCGGCTGACCGAACCAGAGTCACGAGCTCGATACCGCAGACGCCAGCAGATGATCGAGCCCGTCTTCGCCCAGATCAAGAACAACCTGAGAGCGGGGCGCTTCTCGCGGCGCGGCTTAGCCAGCTGCAGGGCCGAATGGCGCCTCACCGCCGCCACACACAACCTGATGAAGCTCTACCGCAGTGGTTTGGCGGCGGCGGTGGCCTGAAAGGCCCCGCAACGTCATTGCGGTTCCGCGGAACCGCTTTCACCCCGGGGCGCCACGACTTTGCGCGACAGCCTCCATGCAAAGCAGCGGTTTGACGCTGCACTCCTGCTTCTCGCACAAACCAGCAACAAGCAGGATGGGGCGCCACGGCCAGACCCCCCGCTAGGCTCGGTCAATGGGTACGCAGGACGAAGATTCACTCCGAGAGGCGGGAAGGCTGCCCAAAGGCCGACTCGCCCGGACGGCGCGTGTCGGCGGGCTCGTGACGGGGCAGGGCCTGCGCTGGGCCGGGATGCGAACCGCCAACCGGGTCCGGACGCCTGAGCGCGCCGCGGCGGCCCAGAAAGAGCGCACCGCCGCGCTGGTCGGGCAGCTCGTCGACCAGCTCGGGCAGATGCGTGGCGCGGCGATGAAGGTCGGTCAGATGATCTCGATGGTCGAGTTCGACGGCCTTCCCGAGGACGAGCGGGACGAGCTGCAACGGAGGCTCGCCGCGCTCCGCGACGACGTCGCGCCGGTGCGGTTCGCTGACCTCGAGAAGCTGATGCGCCAGGAGTTCGGCGGTCCGCTCGAGCGCGTGTTCCGCGACTTCGACGAGCACGCGTTCGCAGCGGCATCGATCGGTCAGGTCCATCGCGCCACGACGATCGACGGCGACGACGTGGCCGTGAAGATCCAGTACCCCGGGGTGGCGGAGGCGGTCGAGACGGATCTGCGCAACGCGATGATGCTGCTGCCTCTCGTGAAGCGGCTCGCCCCGGGCCTGGACGCGAAGGCGCTCGCCGCGGAGATGCGCGAGCGGATCGGCGAGGAGCTCGACTACGAGCTCGAGGCCCAGAACCAGCGCCGCGTCGGGCGGCTGCTGCGAGGACATCCGTTCATCCGTGTGCCGCGAATCGACACGAGCCTCTCGACCCGGCGCGTGCTCGTGTCCGAGTACGTCGAGGGGGAGCGCTTCGAGGCGGTCCGCCGAGCCGATGAGGCGCAGCGCGATCGCTACGGCGAGATCGTCTTTCGGCTCTACTTCGGGTTGCTCTATCGCGACCGCATCGCGCTCGGGGACCCTCACCCCGGCAACTACCTGCTGTGTCCCGACGGTCCGGGTGTGCTTCCTCGACTTCGGCCTTGTGCGCGACGTCGACGCCGCGCGCCTGGCCGCCGAGCGGGCGATCGCTCTCGCCGTCCGGGACGGGGACGCGGAGGCCCTCAAGGCGGCCCTGCTCGCGGGCGGCTATCTGCCGGCGAGCCGCGCGGATGCAGTCGACGCCGATTTCGCGCTGAGGCTGATGCGAATGGCGATCAAGTGGTACGCGGTCCCGGGCGAGCGTCGCTTCTCCCCCGTCGACCGCCGCGACCGCGATCGTGAACGGCCGGACCCGGAGGAGCGGGCCGCGATGAGGGTCCAGGTCAACCAGTTCACGCTGCCGCCGGAGGCGATCCTGATCCGGCGGATGCACGGCATCGTCGCCGTGGTCCTGGGGCAGCTGCGCGCTGGCGCAGACTGGGGCGCGATCGCCGCGGAGTACCTGCACGGCGAGGCGCCCGCGACGCCGCTGGGGGAGGCCGAAGCCGAGTTCCTCGCCGGGCGCGGTCGGACAGCAGGTGCCGCCTACTAGGCATCGCGCGGCCCTCTTCACCTTTCGGGACGGCCTCATAGTCCGCGCCGACGGCTTCACCGACAGGGCTGAGGCCCTCAAAGCCGCCGGGCTGTCGGAGTAGCTGCTTTGGACGAAAACCGCTGCTTTGCATGGAGGGTGTCGCACAAACCCGGGCGAGGCAGGTACCCCTACGCGGGCTGAGACGGCGTCTGCAGCGGCTGAGCGTCCACCAAGGGGCGAAGCGGGCACCCGGTGAAGGCTCGAGTCGTCCGGAATCTAAAGGAGAGCGGATACGAGCTCTCAGGGCTCCACTTTGGGTTTGTGCGACAGGCTCCATGGAAAGCGGTGGCCCCGTCGAGAGATAATGCCGGGCGATGTCGGAGGAGAACGATGAGCTGACTTATCGCGCCTTTGACGCCGTCAACCGACGCGACTTCGATGCGCTTCTGGCCCAATCAAACTAGGAAAGAGACCTCCGCATGGAGGCGAGAGGAGTCATGACATGGCTGAGCTGAATGCACCCGTACTCGAAACGCTCGTGAAGATGAACGAAGGGACCCCAGAGGCCTCCGGCCTGGATCCCGAGACCTACATGCTCGTCCGGATCGCCGCACTGGCGTCGGTGGGCGCCCCGCCGGCCTCCTACCTCCTGAACCTCGGAGCGGCGTCAGAGCTCGGCGTGAGCGCCGAGCAGGTGCAGGGCGTCCTGATCGCCATCGCCCCCGTTGTCGGATCCGCGCGGGTAGCCTCGGCGGGCAGCGCCATCGCGGGCGCCATGGGACTCGCAACAGCGGTCGTCGAGGAGTCGGAGATGGAGGGGGACGCCTGACAGGCCCAGCTTCGTGCAAGCGGGCACGATTCGGATCATCGACGCTGTGGCTTGCGGCGTCATCTGCTCAGAGGCGATCGTGGGAGCCCGGCCGTACTGACCGGGCTCCCGCGCTCGGTCAGGCCCTTGGGGTCGTACCGACGTCGTGGGGCTCGTCGGAGCCGAAGACGATGATCCCGTAGACGATCCAGACGCAGAGGGCGAATACGCTGAGCGACCAGAACGGGTGGCTATTGTCCATCGACAGGAGCGCCCCGATCGCGCCGAGGCTGCCGCCGATGACACCGATGATCCGGCCCCAGACGTTGCCGGCCATCAGGGAGAAGCCACCGGTGAGCTGGATCACTCCCAGGACGATCAGAACCCAGCCGAGGGTGTTGAGGTTGGTGAGGACGAACCTCGTGCCGTTCGCGTAGAAATTCGCGTTGTCAAGGGCGCCGATGCCGTAGATGATGTTCAGCGTTCCGACGATCAGCAGGAAGATCGCGGCGAAGACGACGCGGCCTGCACCTCTCATGTGATTCTCCTTTTTCGCCGACCGCCAGGAGAGGCGGTCGTATCCGAGACAAGCGCCGCTGTGCGCGCCTCGGCGGGGAATCTTTCATTAGCGGCATCCGAAAACGGCATTTGCCCTTGCATCCCTCGATACGGCTGATTCGCGCTCCGCGTGGAGCACGCATCACCCATGCGAAGCGAAGGCGCCGCTTTGGGCGAGAAGCGAGGCCAAGGAGCTAGCTCCGCTTGGCGTACTCCCCGAACTCGCCGAAGTCCAACATCACGCAGGCCTCGTCGCCGACGATCTCCGCATCGTGACCAGGAGGAATGGCCACCACGTCGCCAGGCCCGATCTCACTCTCGCTGCCATCGTCCATGAAGACCCTCATACGCCCAGACATGACGTAGCCGAGGTGAGAGACCTGACAGGAATCGGTCTTAGCGATGGGCTTCACGTTTTCCGACCACTTCCAGCCCGGTTCAAAGGTGGCGTGGCCAACAGTGTGGCCTGCGACTTCGACGACCTCCGCCTGTCCCTTTCCCTCGAATGGCCGCGTCTCATCGGGGGAATCGAAGTTCTTGATCTCTAGTTCAGCCATCAGCGAATCCTTTCGTTGGTTAGCTGTGGTAGCCAAAAGGACGACAGCCATCGACGCCAAGTCGGCATGGTCACTCTATGCCCATCCCCTTAGCCCGCTTTAAAAGGCTGTCCGGCACGTAGGTAGCGGAGGGGAGACTCCCCGTGGCGAGCCGGGCGGCCCTCGGCTAGCGGCATCTCCGAGCCTCGGTCGCCGATAGCCGCTTTGGACGAGAAGCGGCTATCCGCTTTGCATGGAGCTACGACCAGTCACTGGCTCGGGATGCGGGCGAGCTCGACCAGGGAGAGGCTCCCGTTCGGCTTGGAGTGTCGCCGTCGGCGTCGCTGAGTGGCGCCGTTTTTGTGCGACGCGCTCCTGGACGACCTGGAGCGGTTCCTCAGCTCGTAATTGGCTTCCCGAGGCTCAAGGCGTGGCATGGCTTGGCCGACGATCTCCTTGTCGAGGGCGGGAGAGGGCGCGCACTCCCTCTCGCCGGGCGAGCGGTCCCTCCGGGGGCCGTTCGTCGTTCTACGCCCCGCTCACGCACCGCTGGAGCGAATCCTCCCGTGTCCTATCCGGGCTTGTCGAGGGCGCTCGCTCAGTCAAGAAACGGACCGCCCCACGCGGGCGCTGGGCAGCCAACCTAATACGCCATTTGACGCCTCTTACCGTCGGCTCGGCGCGGGGTAACCCGTCTGTGTCTCATAAACGCTCTACCCCTAGACGGAATTGCAGGGACCAATTCACCCCGGCTACCCGGGTCAAACGCTCGCTGTGTAAAAACCGGAGCTAGTTCGGAGTCGAGTTGGTGACGTGGTCCCGCCACGCCAAGTCGATCCGGTCGAGCATGGGGTCGAAGGCGTCGGCGTCCGCATCCTTGGCGTCCAGGTAGTAGCGGCGGGTGCCGTCCTCGATGACCGGCATCGGCTTGAGCTTGGTCTCCTCCTCGAGCCTCTCGAGGATCTCGCGGCCCTTGCGGGTCTTGGGTCTCAGGAAGATCACCGCTGCCATTGGGCGCGAGTCTAGATCTGGAACCTTGGTCGAACGGCCCCCGGAGGGACCGCTCGTTCGACGCGACTTATTGGTCGAGGATCTTGCCCTTACTGGACCCGCTGTCCTCGGCGTCCTTTGCCTCGCTGACCGCCCATCCCACGCGCTCGATCAGCTGGGCGGCGTGGTGCTCGCTGGCCAGGTGCTCCGGTTGAACATCCTCGTAGAGGAGGACGTTGGTGCCTTGCTGGGTGGTGCCGTTGCTCTGCACGATGATCGCTGGCATCGCTTGTTCCTTCCGATCGAAGTAGTTCCCCCCTGTATTGAGCACACGGTTCCTAAGGTCCAAGTAACCAGTTGGTAATCGGAGACGAAATACTCGACCAGTTGCTCGCCGCTGCCTCGGCAGCCCTGCGCCTGGACCGCTCCCTCCTGGTTACATAGAAGCCGCCCTTCCTGGGCCGCCAGAGGCCGCCCTGGACGGCGTAAGTACGAAGAGGCCCCTCGCGGGGCTTCTTCGCGTCTAGTTCGGGAAGAGAATCCGCTTGTCGGAGGTCTCCTCGCCGTCTGAGTCCAGGAGGACGGCCTCGACGTAGCCGGTGCCGAGGTTCGGGGCTTCTCGGAGCCTGACGGTCCTGTCGATCCTCTTCCTCTCGGTGCGGAAGTCGTCTAGCTGCTTCAGCTGAGAAGGGGTGAGGGTGATCGCCGGCTTCTCGGGCACCGGCGCCCACTCTAGTCCGGCTCCGAATCGGGTCTCCACCCGTCTGCTCGGGAGTAGTCGACTACTGCTTTGCATGGAAGCGGGAGGTCTTCCCATTGACTGCGAGAGCCTTAATCGGATATAGCTAGCGCGACCAGCCAGTCGGACGAGGGAGAAGGTGTCGAGCAGGCAGGCATCGCGACGGAGCGGCATGGACCTCTTCCGCATGATCGGATCGATTGCAGTTCGCAAGCGGCAGCGATGCAGGTCGCTGTTGCTCCTCATAACCGCTGGCTTCATCTCGTCTCTGCTGCTCCCGGGAACCGGGTTCGGGCAGGCGTCGACCACGTTGACCATCGCCCCGGCGAGCCCGCAGTTCGCAAGCTGCCATCCCCTGGGGATCGGGGGCCCCAGCGGCTCGACCTGGACTCCCTATTTGGTCTGGATCTACAAGAACGTTCCGGCCTTTGAGCTGAAGAGAGACGACATCCTCGCCTTCGATACCCACGCGCTGAACGATCAGGACGTCCAGTTCGACATCGAGCTCGCGCCGACGACCGTCAACAGCGGCGACGTTCCTGCGTTGCCGTTTACCAAGGTCGTAACGAACACACAGACACCGACCAACCCACGGGGCAACACGGTCACAAACGACTTCGAGATGCAGTTCAGGGCGGAGGCGCCATTCAGCTTCCCCGGTGGCGGACTGGTGATCCGCTTCTCGAACCCGTCGGCGACCTATTCGACAGACACGACCTGCAGCTTCGTGATGCCCTATACGGATTCCAGCGATCCGAGCGGGTTCTTCGTCAAACGCGCCTACCGCGATGCAGATGGAGTCCCCCCCTGGAATGTCAGCGACATCAGCGGCATCGGCGGGTTCCGGGTGATCACCTTCCTGCCGACCCAGACAAATCCAGCTGCCTGCAGAGGAGAGCCCGCGACGATCGTCGGCACCGACGGCGCCGACAAGCTCACGGGCTCCCCCGCAGCAGACGTGATCGCGGCGCTGGGCGGCAACGACAAGGTCTCCGGCCTGGCGGGCAACGACACGATCTGCGGCGGCTCTGGCAAGGACACGCTGAAGGGCGGCAAGGGCAGCGACAAGCTCTACGGCGAGTCCGGCAAGGACATCCTGAAGGGCGGCCCCGGCAAAGACAAGCTGAAGGGCGGCCCGGGCAAGGACAAGCAGATCCAGTAGGGCCTTCCTGAACAACGCCGCTTGGAAGCGCCGCCTTGCATGCAAGGCGAAATAGCCGCTTTGGACGAGAAGCAGTACTCGCTTGTAGAGCGAAACTTCGGCAGTCGAGATGCGTCGCCGCTATCGACCGGAACACACCCAGGCGATGATGTTCTGCGAGCCGTCGATGATGGTGCCGTCGTCGAGTTCGAGCGTCGGCACCTTGTAGTTGCCGGTCAGGCGCTTGACCTCTCTCCGTCGCGGAAACAGAGGATCAGTTCGGAAGCAGCCGCCCGTCCGGACGATGGTCGGGTCGTGACCAGCTCCAATCAACGCCTCGGAGCGGCTGTTTCTGGACTAGTACGAGCGTCAGCTTCTGGACTAGTACGAGCGTCAGCTACGGCGAAGCGGGATGGGCTCGCCCCAGGCGGGCACCTCGAAATACTCGGGCGCTGCCTCGGCGGCCTCGGCCGGGCGAACGCGATACATCCCCTCACTGACGGCGCAGATGGCAACACCCTTGGAAGCAGAATCCGCCTCGACCGGGGCTCCCATCGAATACCAGTGCCCGTCCATCTCACGTTCGACCTCAAACAACTCCATCCACCCGATCGTGTCGCGCCGAATATCGCAGTACAAGCGGAGTGAGTACCGATGCCCCTCGGTGCTGAGCACGCAGAGAAGGCCCGCGGGGTGAGACTCGGGGGAGGCGGCAGCGCTTTCGGACGGCCAGCTGCAACTCAGGAATAGCCGCTTTGGACTGACATGAAGAAGGACCTCCTCGGTTGCCACGCTTGACGTGCAACCGAAAAACGAGACACCAAGGAGGCCCCAACACATGTTGCACGCTGGGCTGGATCTAAGCCGCAAGCGCATCGACGTCTGCCTGCTCTCCGATCAGGGCGAGCTGATCGAGGAGCTCGCCTGCCCACCTGATCGCGACGGTCTGAGAGGGCTTGCACGCCGGGTCGGCATCCACGGCGAGCCGGTGATCGGGGTGATCGAGTCGATGACCGGCGCCCGCTTCGTCCACGACACCCTCGAGTCGCTCGGCTGGGCGGTCGAGATCGCAGACGCCCAGAAGGTCAAGGGCCTGGCGCCGCTGGCGGCGAAGACCGACCGGATCGACGCCCGGGTGCTGGCCCTGCTCTCCCAGCGCGATCTGGTGCCGGCGATCTGGCTGCCCGACCCGAGGGTCAGGGAGGAGCGAGAGCTCGCCCGCTTCAGGCTGCACCTGGTCAAGCACCGCTCGCAGCTGAAGCACCGGATCCACTCGACCCTGATGAGCTTCGGTCGCCCCTGCCCGGTCTCGGACCTGTTCGGGGTGGCCGGGCGGGAGCTGCTCGCCAAGCTCGAGCTGCCGGAGCCTTGGCTCGGGAACGTGCTGGCGAGCCTCGAGCTGATCGACGCCCTCGAGGCCCAGATCTCGGAGATCAACTCCCGGCTTGAGCGGGGCGGCGCCGAGCACCCCTACGTTCCGAAGCTCCTGACGGTTCCGGGGATCGGCTCTGTCTTGGCCTTCACGATCGCCGCCGAGATCGGCGACATCTCGCGCTTTGCCTCGGCGACCAAGCTCACCGGCTACACCGGCCTTTGCCCGCGGGTGGTGCAATCGGGGGAGTCAGATCGCCGCGGGCCCCTCACCAAGCAGGGCCCCCGCTACCTGCGCTGGGCGCTGCTGGAGGCGACCATGCATGCCCTGCGCCACCCCGCCTACGCCGAGCGCTACCAGCGGAACAAGCGCCGGCTG
Source organism: uncultured Solirubrobacterales bacterium (assembly GCA_963821705.1). Lineage (GTDB taxonomy): Bacteria > Actinomycetota > Thermoleophilia > Solirubrobacterales > 70-9 > DASUPK01. The sequence continues at coordinate 41,976 of CAWGEV010000009.1, forward strand.
GGCAAGCAGCGCGGGGCCAAGGTCGCCCAGGTCGACATCGCCCGGAAGCTGACGGTGGCGATCTGGCACATGCTCACCCGCAACGAGTCGTTCGCTCCCAAAGGCGCCGCTTTTCGTCTGGCGGCCTGACCGCCCTTTTGGACTTGCGCCGGGAGCGAACATCCAATGACCTGGTCCTCCCCGACGAGGAGGCCATAGAGACATGAGCACCGCTCCAAGCCCCCGAGCTGGGAGGAGGCCCTGACCAGAACCACCGCCCTACTTGACAGACGGTTCTTCTTCATAGAGACGAGAAGCGGCTATCCGCTTTGCATGGAGAGCAGCTGTCTTCACGGGATACTGGGTGCGCCATGTCGGAGGAGAACGTCGAGATCGTGCGGCGCGCGTACAAGGCTTTCAACCGATGGGGGGTCCGCCCCTGGGGGGAGCCCAGTGCCGAGATTCCGCCGCTTCTCCATCCCGAGGTTGAGTTCCACACTCACGAGAGCGCGCCCGAGGCGGGCGTCTACCGCGGTCGCGACGCCGTGATCGAGTACCACCAGCGAGTGTTCGGGCAGTTCGAGAGCATTCGCGTAGAGCTGGAGGAGTTGATGCCGGTGGGCGAGAGCGTGGTGCTTGTGACTCGCCAGCACACAGTCCCCAGGGCCAGCAAAGCGGCGATCGTGCAACGCGTGGTAGAGGCCTGGATGATCAGGGACGGGCTGCTCGCGGAGCGAAAGCCCTTCTCGACGCGGGCCGCGGCCCTCGAGGCCGCGGGGCTGCAGGAATAGTCAGAAACCGCTGCTTTGGACGAGAAGCAGTAGCGCTTCGCATGGGGAAGCAGCGCTCTTGAGTTGGCGCTCGCTTCTCGCGCCGGCAGATGTTGACGGCTGTCACCTGTTAGGCGGCAAGCACTCCTCGGGGGAGATGCCCGCGGGGGATTGCGCCTCTCCTCGGCCGGATGCGACTTCGTTCCCGGGCCACGCTGATCCGCAACGGTGGCCTCGGTCTCCGCCAGGCGCGATGAGCGTCAAACCGGATCTGGGCGGCGAGGTAGCGGTCATCTCGGTCGGCCCGCTCGCTGTTCATCTGATGCCTCCAGGTGTCGGGGATTTGTCAGAGCGATCCTCGGCCCGTTCCTGAAAGACCGGAGAACGGTTTCCGAAAGATCAGTTGAACGTAGGACCGGAGAGCACGGCCTTTGCCCGGTCTTTGTGTGGAGCTTCCCGATCGCTAGCCAGCTCCTCGCCACGCTGACACAGTGACCCCCAGAAGAAGCGGTTCAACCGCAGCACAGGTGCATCCCCGTCCCGATCTAGCCCGCGCGGACGGGTGCCGGCATGGGGAGCCGATGCGGCTCCGGCTGATCGAGTACACGCGCTACGGCACCTGGATCGGCTGCCTCGAGTGCGGCACGTCCTGGCTGATCCGAAGCCGGGACTAGCCTCACGCAGCTGGGGTCCGCTGAATCCCGCCGACGAGTCGTGCCCGACGAGTAGCGCGTAGCCCCTTCTCGTCCAAAGCGGTGGTTTGCCTTGACTTCGATTGCTGCAGTCGGAGGTGGCGCCGCGGCTCTAGATCGGAAGCAGGTTCGCCTTCTTCTTGCACTTCTTGCGGGCTTTGTGCGAGTGCTTCTTCTTGCACTTCTTGAGGGCCGCGGCGCGCTGGCCGGTCGGTGCCTCCTGAACCGTTGCCTGGATGGGGACGGAGGCGGCCGCCATGCCCAGCGGAGTCACCGGCGTAGAGCTCGGGGTTACATCACCGGTAAACGCGGTGAAGGTGTAGCCGGGGGCGGGCGAAGCGCAGTCGCCGCCGGCCTGGGTCATTCCGATGAACTGTCCCGCTTTGACTGGGATATTGGCCGAGTAGGTGTTGACGGTGTTCGGAGTCTGCGTTCCTGCCGCTGCTTCGGCGTCGATCACATACTGCCCTCCGACCGCGCGGCCGACCTTCAGCTTCAGTCCCGTGACAGGCGTGGCCGCGTCCTGGAAGCTCCAGGAGGTGATCGTCCCGTTGAAGGGGATGACGTAGGAGTTCCCGACCGCGGCCGTCTGCAGATAGGTGAAGCTCCCGCTGCAACTGAGAGTCGGGGGAAAGAGCTGGCCCACGGTGGCCGTGTTGGCGAAGGCACCGGTAGCTGCGATCAGGCTCCCGAGGACGGAAAGCCCAGCTGTCACGCCGATCCTGCGAATCATCTGAATCCCTTCCGTCCAGGCAGGCCCGGCACCTGCCGACCGGGCGACTTTCCCAGTGTCCGAGATGCGTGTCAAGGGGCGGCACAGAGGAAAAGGAGGCGCCCCTTTCCATGCAAAGCGGATAGCTGCTTTTCGTCCAAAGCAGCGGTTTGTTGACCCGCTGGCGCACACCACACCCCAGCGGCGGCAGTCGGCGCGCCCGTCCTACTCACCCCAGCCGTCGAATGCGGGCGTGTGCCCGTCGAGATCGAACCAGTACTCGCGAAAGTGAGCGCAACGGCCGTCCGCATCGAGCCGCGCAATCAGGCACCCAGCGATCGTTCCCTCACCTTCCGGATTGGTTGCCGTGACCCAGAACTCAGCCGCGAGGTGGTCTCCGTCGATGATCGGTCTCCCCATCTTCACGCTCACCGACCCCTGCTCGCTCTCCTCTTTGCGAACGTAGTCGGTCAGTGCCTCCTTGCCAGCCACTGTCTCTTCGGTCGGGTGGGCCACATAGACGACCGCGTCACTGAACAGATTCACGAACCCGTTTACATCCCAGGCCTCCCAGGTCTTTCCATAGCTCTCGACGAACGCGCCGGCCGCCTCTCGACTGAGGCTCATGGTGCCTCCATCAGTCCAAGCTGCGTGAGTAGGCCCACCTGGTCGTAGTAGGTGTGGTACGAGGCGATCTTCCCGCCCTCGACCCTTGAGAAGTCTGCGAACCGAAGATCGACGCTCGCGCCAGTGGGCTCGATGTCACCGTCGTCTCCCGCCAGTGGGCCCGTGTGGGTGCCCACGAAACGACCCTCGACCATGACCGTGTCTCCTGACTCGTACTCGTGCTCGATGATCGCTCGGGCGTCAGGCATGGCTCGTTTGAACGTCTCCAGGTACGCCCGGAACGGTTCAATCCCGCGGACCGTCCCCATCCCCGGGTCGGTGGTCTCCAGATCGTCGGAGAAGGCGGCCACCGCGGCGTCGATGTCATTGCGGTCGAAGTTCTTGTAGAACCCGGCGACGAGCGTCCGTGCGTCACTTTCCATTCGTGTAGCTCCTTGAGTCGAGGGCTACCCCACGGTGGCCATCCTATTTGGCGAGTCGCAGGTTTGCCGCTCATGGGCACCAACGAACCGCTGCTTTCCATGGAGCCTGTCGCACAAACCCAAAGTGAGGCCGTGAGAGCTCGTGTGAGGCCTCTTTAGAAACGGGACGACGAGTCACTTGCAGGGTGCCAACTTCGCCCCTTGGTGGACGTCTCGTCGACCGCTGAAGCCACCTCAGCACGCGTAGGGGTACCTCTCGCCAGCGCCCTTTGTGCGACACCCTCCATGCAAAGCGATAGCCGCTTCTCGTCCAAAGCGGCTATTTCGGCTGGCAGCGTTGGGCCGCTAGACAGGCAGCAGGTTCGCCTTCTTACGGCACTTCTTACGGGCCTTGGCACCGTGCTTCTTCTTGCACTTCTTGAGAGCTGCGGCTCGCTCGCCGGTCGATGTAGCGGGCGTCGTCAGACGGCGCCACATACGTCTTGAACGCGAGGTCTCCGGAGAGAGACGTCCAATCGGTGGCAGTAGGAGGAGATGTGAACGTGAAGAACCCCACCCCGCCCGCATACGGGTTTGCGGTCGAGCTCGACGTTCCACGAGTAGGTGTTGCCGATTGGGGCGGTCGAGCTGTAGGCGACTATGGAGTACTGAGTCCCCGCCGTCACGGATGTGGGTGTGGCGAAGTTGACCGACACGAACGCGGCCGCGCTGTGGTCGGGGATGCTGGAGCCCGGAACGCTTTGGCTGGCCAGGACCATGCTGCCCGGGAGGCCGCCGAAACGTCCCGAATCTCGACGCTCAGGGGAGCCGTCGGGGTGCCGTATTTCTGGAGGTGCAGATCGACCCGGTCGACCCTCCCGCTGAGGCCCGCCGTGAAGGTTTGGGCGAGGCTGCCGCCCGCGTATGCATCTATGTCCGCGCCGCTGCCGTCGGTTTGCTGCTGATCGAGAGTCCCGGCGAGAGCTGCGGCCGGGGCTATTGCATAGGCCACACCGGCGATGAGGATCGCTAGAACAGCGACCCGAAGGCGACTAGTCGAAACAGCGTTGGCGCAGGCGTACGTCGAGCGAATACGCGTCGGCATTGGACCTCCTTGTCCTGCCGGCGCGAGCTCCCTAGCGCTCTCCCCCCACAAGCTCCGGCTTTGGCTTGGGTTGCAAGAGGAATATAGCCGCGGACTTCGTGAGGCTGGAGTGCCGCTTCTCGTCCAAAGCGGCTATTCCGAGAGCCCGGCGGCTTCGAGGGCCTCTTCGACCCGGAGGAAGTGTTGGACCTCGACGACCTTCCCATCCTCCAGCCGGTCCAAGTAGCACAGGAAGAGTTCGAACGGAGCGCCTGCTCTTCGACCCCGGCCCGTCAGGCGAGTGCTGCATACCACGAGATCCTCGCGATCCCACACGTCTTCGATCTCGGTGTGCAGCTCGTCAAGGTCGTCGCCAAGCTCCGCAAACATACGGCGAACGCCGTTGTGTCCGCGATACACGCCTCGGTCCGCGAATCTACCGGTGGTGCGCCACACGATTCCAGGGTGGCAGTACCGGATCAGCCCATCCGGCCCGTCTCGGTTGAAGGCCTCGGTCGCGGCTCGAACAATCTCGACGTTCTCCCGTGACACCTCCGGAAGTATTCCCCCACCCGGTGCTGCTTTCCATGGAGGGTGTCGCACAAAGGGCGCTGGCGAGAGGTACCCGTACGCGTGCTGAGGTGGCTTCAGCGGTCGACGAGACGTCCACTGCAAGGGGCGAAGTTGGCGCCCTGCAAGTGACTCGTCGTCCCGTTTCTAAAGAGGCCTCACACGAGCTCTCACGGCCTCACTTTGGGTTTGTGCGACAGGCTCCATGCAAAGCGGAAGTGCTGCTTTTCGTCCAAAGCGGCTATGCGTGCGGCCGCCCCAGCCCACGCGAACTTTGAAGTCAGACGCGGGGAGAACGGCGCAGCGCTCGTGGACCGTTTGTCCGAGGGCGTTCGAGCCGCCAGCCGACCTCAGGCGGATCGGCGAGGACGAGCTGCCCTCCGGTTGGGATTCGAATCTCGTAGCGCCCATTCGTGAGTGTCACCGCTGGTCCCTTCATTTTCATTCCTTGCTCGTCGGTTTCCGTGCAGCAAAGCCTCATCGCTGCTGTTCGCTGTCTGATCGGGATACGGGAATCACTCGTGGCGGGATTCGGAGGTGTGACCAAGACCACGTTGGTGAGAACGCGGCGAACGTCCCGCCCCGGTCTAACTGGTCGAAGGCCGATCACTGGCGGGTCAGTGAGAGGCCGCCGTCAGCGCGAGAAGCGCCGCTTCTCGTCCAAAGCGGCGGTGGTGGACTCAGGCGTCGTAGAAGTTCGTAAGGCGTCCGATGCGCCCGTCGGTATCGAATTCGACGAAGTCCACACCATCGAACGTCTCACCGTCGGCGGTTGTCGCTTCCCATCGATACCAGCCTCGGTCGCCGAGGACGACGAGCTCGGTGGTGGCCTTGATTGCCAGCCCCGGCATCTCGTCGAACGAGGTGGTGATGAAGTCCGAGAGCGCAGCGGCGCCGACCACCCCGTTTGGCACCTCAGGATCAACGTACACCCCGTTCTCGGCCCAGATCTCTGAGAGAACCGCGAGACGGGCCGCTTGATCCGGTTCGGCCCAAACCTCGTCGTAGCGGTGGACGGTCGCAGCGTGGTCCGTTGACACAAGCCACCTCCTCGGTTAGCCGCTCGACCCTAGACCAAGAAGCCTGCTCAGTTCCTGCTTTCCGTGCGAAGCAGGACTGCTGCTTCTCGTCCAAAGCGGCGCTTTTTGAGCTACGCCGAGAGCCCCGCGGCTTCGAGGGCCTCTTGGCGATCCTCAAACCACTCTGCGCGAGCGACCAACCCGTCGTGGAACGTGAAGACAACCCAGTAGTCGTATTCCACCTCGACCCCGCTTGACTTGCCGCGCAGCTCTCGACGCATGCGAGCTGCGATCCGGTCGCCGCCATCACTGACCTCGTCAAACTCATAGGCACCGGGCTCCCATTGCTCATCGACGGTCACGAAGAAGTCCCACACCGCATCGCGTCCGTTGATGTGTCCTTCCGGCCAGTCGCCTATGGGCACGACCTCGACGTCGCGATGAACGAAAGCGCGCCAGGCGTCCTTGTCGCCGCGTTCGAAGGCTGCCTGCGACTGACGCATCCGGTCGACATTCTCCTTGGACATCGCCTGCTCAGTATCTCGTGAAGACCGCTGCTTCCCATGGAGGGTGTCGCGCAAAGGGCGCTGGCGAGAGGTACCCCTACGCGTGCTGAGGTGGCTTCAGCGGTCGACGAGACGTCCACCAAGGGGCGAAGTTGGCACCCTGCAAGTGACTCGTCGTCCCGTTTCTAAAGAGGCCTCACACGAGCTCTCACGGCCTCACTTTGGGTTTGTGCGACAGCCTCCATGCAAAGCAGCAGTCTGAAATCACACCTGTAAGCCGCGAACGGGGTGGCCGCTAGAGGTGGTACGGCTCGCCGGCGAGGATCTTCGTCGCCCTGAAGAGCTGCTCCAGCAGCACGACCCGGGCGAGCTGGTGCGCCATGGTCTGCGGGCCGAGCGAGATGCGCTCCCCGGCGAGCGCCATCGTCCGGGCCGAGAGGCCCTCGGGGCCGCCGATCAGGAAGCAGAGATCCTGGGCGTCGATCCGCCGCTCCGACAGCCAGCTCGCCCACGCCTTGGAGCTGAGGGTCCGGCCGCCGCGGTCGAGAGCGATGACATGCGAGCGCGCCGGAATCCGCCCCTCGAGGTTGACCTCGTCCCTGACCTCGATCAGCTCGACGGGCTGATGGCGCTGGAGCATCTTCCGGTAGTGGGCGTCCGCCTCCGCGAAGGGCGTCTTGATCTTGCCCACCACCACGATCGTCACCCTCACGGCCGCTTGCCCTGCTCCCAGGCGACCGCCGCCCCGATCCGGTCCACGGCGGGCGGGTGGGTGCCGAAGAGGAAGGTGAAGAGGCCGGGCGGATCGGGATCGGCGAGGTTGCGGTCGGCGAGCTGCTGCTGGAGCTGGATCATCCCCCTCGGGTCGTTGGTCAGCTGCAGCGAGAAGGTGTCGGCCCTCGCCTCCACCGCGCGCGAGAGCTGGTTGCCGGTCACCCCGATCACGAACGAGGCAGCGAAGATCGCCAGCACGAATGCCGGCAGGAATGCCGGCTGTCCCGGCTCGACGCCCTTCCGGCGGGCGATCGCCCCGGCCATGAACGAGGTGAAGATCGGCGAGAGTGGCGTCACGAGCGCGACGAAGAGGAGTCCGCGCTGGATAGGGCTTTCGCCGTGTCC